>NZ_LYMK01000011.1 GCF_002157355.1 Variovorax sp. JS1663
CCCGGCTCCTGCGCAACAACAAACAGCAAGGCACAAGTCAGGCGAACGAGTGCCCTCACCCCAACCCTCCCCCAGAGGGTGAGGGAGCAACACATCCAAGGTGGACACGGGATGTCTCATTGCGGCTCTCTTCCCACTCCCCGCTCCCCGCGCGGAGAAGCGCCGTTCAGCGCGGCGACCAGCCGGTCGACGCGGATCGGCTTGGTCAGGTAGTCGTCCATGCCGGCGGCGATGCACATCTCCCGGTCGCCCTGCATGGCGTTGGCCGTCATCGCCACGATGTAGGGGCGCTGCGACGGCGTCATCAGCTCGCAGATCCGCCGCGTGGCATCGAGCCCGTCGAGCTCCGGCATCTGGACGTCCATCAGCACCACGTCGTAGGTCTGGCGCTGCACCGACTCGATGGCCTCGATGCCGTTGGATGCCAGGTCCGCGCGGTAGCCCATCTGCTGCAGCAGGCGCATCGCGAGCTTCTGGTTCACCGCGTTGTCCTCGGCCAGCAGGATGCGCAGCGGATGGCGCTGCGCCATCGCCGGATCGATCTGCGGCTTGGCCGCGGGGTCGGCCGCGACGGGCCTGGGCGCCTGCTCGTGCGCCAGCAGGCTCACCAGGGTGTCGAACAGCTGTGACTGGTGGATGGGCTTGGTCAGGCGCGCGTTGAAGAGCGATGCCGCCTCGCCGGTCTCGCGCCCTGCGGAGCTGAACAGCGCCAGCGGCAGCCTGCCGTGGCCGCCTGCGCGGATGCGCCTGGCCAGTTCGATGCCGTCCATCTGCGGCATGTGCATGTCCAGGATCGCCAGGTCGAAGCGCTCGCCCTGCCCGAGCCACTGCAGGGCCTGCGCCGGCGAGTCGGTGTCGCGCGGGTCCATGCCCCACTTGCCGATCTGGGCCGACAGCACGCGCCGGTTGGTCTCGTTGTCGTCGACGATCAGCACACGCCTGCCCTGCAGCTCCAGGTGCAGGCCGGGCTCGATGCGTCGCCGGCTCGGCGGCGAGTCGGCAACGGGCGCCTCGATGGTGAAGAAGAAGGTCGAGCCGGTGCCCGGCCCCCGGCTCTCGACCCACATGGCCCCGCCCATCAGCTCGGCCAGGCGCTTGCTGATGGCCAGGCCGAGGCCGGTGCCACCGTACTTGCGCGTGGTGCTGGAGTCGGCCTGCGAGAAGGACTGGAACAGCCGGCCCATGCCCTGCGCGGACAGGCCGATGCCGGTGTCGCGCACCGCGAAGGTCAGCGCCACCCGGCCTTCGCCCAGCGGCTTGCCGGTGACCGTCAGCACCACTTCGCCGGACTCGGTGAACTTCACCGCGTTGCTCAGCAGGTTCAGCATGATCTGCCGCAGCCGCGTGAGGTCGCCGCTCACGCCCAGCGGCACCTCGCCCTCGAAGACGTAAGCGAGGTCGAGCTGCTTCTCGCTCGCGCGCGCGGAGACCAGGTCGAGCGCCGACTCCACGCATTCGCGCAGGTCGAAGGGATGCGACTCGATGTCCATCCGTCCGGCCTCGATCTTCGAGTAGTCGAGGATGTCGTTGATGATGGTCAGCAGCGCGTCGCCGGATTCGCGGATGGTGGCCACGTAGTCCTGCTGGTCCGCGTCGAGCCGGGTGTCGAGCAGCAGGCCGCTCATGCCGATCACCGCGTTCATCGGCGTGCGGATCTCGTGGCTCATGGTCGCGAGGAAGGCGCTCTTGGCCTCGTTGGCCGCCTCGGCGGCGGCGCGCGCCTCCTTGGCTTCGTTGAACAGGCGCGCGTTCTGGATGGCGATCACGGCCTGGTCGGCGAAGGTCCGCAGGAGCCGGATCTCCTTGTCGGCGAAGGGGCCCGGCGGCTGGCGGTTGACGTGGATCGAGCCGATGTTCTGGCCCTCCCAGACCAGGGGCGCGACCATCACCGCGTAGTTGCCCACCCGTTCGGCCATGGCGCGCATGAAACGGGGCAGCTCCGGCCGCGCCAGCACGTCCGGGACGTGGACGACCTCGTTCCAGTCCAAGCCGGGGGGATGGAGTTCGACCGGCCGCGGATAGAAGCTCGCCAGCGCCTCGCGCGCCACGCCGCTGTGCGCCGCCAGGTGCACCATCCCGTCGCGCACCAGCGAGATGCCCATCTCCATGCCGGCGAACAGGTGCCTGCAGCGCTCGAGGATCTTGTCGAACACGGGCTGCGGGTTCTCCATCGATTCGCCGATCACCTGGAGCACGTCGGCGGTGGCGGTCTGGCGCTCGAGGGCGTCGCGGGTCTCGTCGATCAGCCGCACGTTCTCGATCGCCAGCACGGCCTGGTCGGCGAAGAGCTGGAGCAGGTCGATCTGTCGCTGCGGCGTGGTGCCGGGATCCGGCCAGGCGGCGGTGATCGCGCCGATCGGCACGCCGTCCTTGAGCATCGGCGCGGCGATGATCCGGCGCCGGTTGCCGCTGTTCGCCAGGACGCGGTCGTAGTCCGGGTCGGCCCATGCGTCGTCGTGGCTCTGGGCCTTGCGCTCCAGGATGGCCCGGCCGTTCATCTGCCGCCGGTCCGGCGGTGCCGGCCAGACCGTGCGCGCGGCCTCCAGCGCCTCGGCGGACCAGTTGCGCGTCGCCGCCAGGTGGACCAGGCGCCCGTCGAAGGTGAAGACCGCCGCCGTCGGGCCTTCGAACAGCCACATGGTGCAGTCCAGGATGGCCTCGAACACCGGCATCACGTCGGTCGGCGATTCGCTGATGGCGCGCAGCACGTCGCTGACGGCGGTCTGGTATTCGAGGGACTCGGTCAGCTCGGCGGTGCGCTCCTCGACCTTGTGCAGCGCCGTCTGCGCCTCGCTGAAGAGCCGCTCGTTCTGGATCGCGATGACGGCCTGTTCGGCGAAGGTCTTCAGCAGCGCGCGCTCGCCGGGCCGGAAGGGGCCGACCTCCGCGCGCTGCATGCTCAGGATGCCGATGCCGCGGCCCTCCCACATCAGCGGCGCCGCCAGGTTCGCGAAGCTCGCGCCGACGCGCGCGGCGTTGAGGCGCAGCACCAGCGGCGCAGCCGGGTCGTTCAGCACGTCGGCGATCTCCAGCAGCTCGCCCGTGCGGAAGGCGGCCTCCGCCGAGGTGCCGGCCAGGGGCATCGGGTAGTTGGCCTGCAGGGACGCGGTGAGCGCGGCCGCCCGCTCCTCGCCGATCGCGTTGCGGCCGGACGCGGTCATCTTCCAGCGCGTCAGGGCGAGCTGGCCCTGGGCATCGACGAGCAGCAGCGCGAAGGAGCTGCCGTCGAACAGGCGCTCGCAGCATTCGAGGATCTTGTCGAAGACCGGGCCGGGGTCCGCCACCGAGCCGGCGATGATCTGCAGCACCTCGGCGGCGGCGGTCTGGTGCGCCAGCGCCTCCTGCAGCTCGCGGTCATGGCGCCGCGTCTCGTCCAGCAGGTTCGCGTTCTCCAGCGCCAGGCCCATGCTGGCCGCCACGTTCTCGAGCAGGCGGACCTCGTGCGCCCCGAAAGCGTACTCCCGCTCGTGGTTCTGCATCGCGATCATGCCCAGCACGCGATCGCTGCCGATGATCGGGACGGCGACGATCGAATGGGCCCAGTCCGTTCCCGGCGCGGGATGCAGGCCGATCCGCACCTGCTCCTCGCGCGTGTTGCAGACGCCGACCTGGCGCTCGTGCAGGACGTGCGCCAGCGGCTCGTCCGGCGCCAGCGGCCGCGCCGGCAGCAATGGCAGGGGCCTGTCGTGCTCGTAGCGGTAGAGCACCTGGACCAGGTTGGTCTTGTCGTCCCACCAGAGGATGTTCAGGTCGCCGGAGCCGAACAGCTCGCGCAGCCTGTCGCCCACCAGGTCGATCACGGCCTGGAAGCCCAGCCTGGCCGCCATTCCCCGCTGGATGCCGTTGATGATCGCGAGCTCGTCCGTGCGCCGCGCGCGCAGCTTCCCGCCCGCACGGGTGGCGTGCTTCGAAGGCGGTCGAGACCGGGACTCAGCCATGGGCATTGGCCTCCAGCGATCGTCATGGCAATGCACGCGAAGGCGCGCACGGTGCGAAGTCTACGGACAAAGGCTTATCGACGTTGCCGTGATTTGGGCGTAAGCTAGAAAAAGGTTCTATCTATCGAACGCGGGAGGATCTTGTTCTTTTCAGAGAACAAGACGAGATGTCCGGGCCGGGAAATCCTGTGGCGGGAGACCTGTCCAGAAGGCATCGATATCGACATCGACTGCGGAGTACGTATGGACCTGAGGAGTGAACAGCTCGCCGACGGCGTGGAAAAGATCAGCCTGGTCGGACGCATGGACAGCATCGGCGGGCACGACATCAATCAGCGTCTTTCGGCGCTCGTGGGAAGCCGCAAGCTTCGCGCCGTGGTGGACCTGTCCGAGGTTTCCTTCCTGGCCTCCATCGGCATTCGCACCCTCGTCGTCAATGCCAGGGCCCAGTCGCTGCGCGGTGGCGTGATGGCGCTGGCGAATCCCCAACCCGTCGTGGCGGAGGTGCTCAAGATGGCTGGCATCGACACGATCATCCCGGTGTATCCCGATGTCGATTCCGCCTTCAGTGCACTGACGGCGGCAGCCGGAAGCCCGTGATGGCCAGCGCCGGCGGGGAACGGCAGGTCTGCCTGACCGTCGGGCGCGAGTTGCGCGACCTGTCGCGCGTGACCGCCTGGGTCCACGACTGGGCCGAGCGCGAGCACCTGCCGTCGCGGGTGGTGTCGAACCTCGACCTCTGCTCCACGGAGGTGGTGACCAACATCATGAACCACGCCCGCAGCGAGGGCGAGCAGCACATCCTGCTGCGCCTGGGCTGGCAGGGCGAGGACGTGGCGCTGGAAGTGGAGGACGAAGGCAGCGAGTTCGATCCACGGCTGGTGCCGCCCCCCACGCCGGTCACCAGCATCCACGACGCGCGCATCGGCGGCTGGGGCATCCCCATCGTGCGGCGCTTTTCCGACGGCGTGCACTACCGCCACCAGGACGGGCGCAACTGCCTGACGCTTCTGTTCCGCGCGACGGCGCCGCCATCCTGACGCGCGCCATGCCGGAACATCCGAACGACGGCGCCATCGACCCAGGCGCCACCCCCCAGAGTCGCAACCGAGGAGTCTTACAAATGGGAACTGCAGCCAAGGTTTCACCCAGCATCGATGCCCAGAGCGCGCTCGCAGCGCAGGCGAGCCTCGCCGCCCAAGGCAACGGCGAAGCGTCCGGCGTCGACAAGATGCGCGAGTTGCTGTTCGGCAACCAGATGCAGGATTACGACAAGCGCTTTGCCGTCATGGAGGAGCGCTTCCAGCTGCGGCTGCGCGACGTGGAGGCGGAGGCCGCCCGCAACCTCGCCAGCCTCGAGACCACGATGAAGAAGCAGCTCGAATCGGTCGCCAACCAGTTCCGCGAGGAGAAGGAGCTGCGCACCGACGGCGACAAGGAACTGGAGCGCAGCCAGCGCGAGCACACCCAGGCACTGGAAAAGCGCCTGGCCCAGGTGTCGGACCAGCTCGCCCGCCAGGAGCGGGAGTTCACCGACCGCCTGAGCCACGAGATCCAGGGCCTGCGCGACGAGATGCGGCGCCGGCAGGACGACGCCCGCGCCACGATGGAGCGGATGTTTGCCGAGCTCAGCCATGTGAAGACGGATCGCAACCTGCTGGCGGGCTTGTTCGTCGAGATCGCCAAATGCCTCAACCAGGACGTCGCACCCAAGCCCGGGGTCGTTGGCGAAAGGGGTTGAGCCGGGGCGCCGCCGCGTCCGGCCGGCCCACGCGGCATGACGCCGGGGCGGGGGCACGGTGAACGCCCGCCTGTCGGTCACCGCCGCGAACGAACCCGGGAGCTTGCCGGAGGGTGACTCCAGGGACCGGCTCGCGGAGCTGCTGCTGGAGCTGGCCCGCTGCATCGACCCGAGCGTGACCGCGACCCTTCCGCGGCGCGCGGGCATCGATCCGCGGCTGGAGGCCATGCGCGACGTGCTGATGGAGCGCGAGCAGGCGGCCCTGGCGCGGCTCGAAAAAAAGCTGGACGACCCGCAGGAATTCGCCGATGCGGTCGGCGCGGTGCTGCCGGCTGCGTTCTCACAGGCGGCGCAGCAGGACCAGCTGGGCCAGGCGCTGGCGCCCAGCGTCGAGCGGGCGGCGCAAGCCTCGATCCGGAAGAACCCGGGCACCATGGTCGACATCCTGTACCCGGTCATGGGGCCGGCGATCCGCAAGGCGATTGCCGAAACGCTGGATGGCACGCTCCAATCGCTCAACCAGGCGCTGCGCTACAGCCTGTCCTGGCGCGGCCTGAAATGGCGCATCGAGGCCTGGCGCAGCGGCAGCACCTTCGCCGACGTGGTGCTGCGGCACACGGCCGTGTTCCGCGTCGAGCACCTCTTCCTGGTTCACCGCAAGACGGGGCTGCTGCTGGCGCACCTGGCCCGCGACGACGCGACCTCGCGGGACCCGCAGCTGGTCTCGGCCATGCTCTCCGCCATCCAGGATTTCGTGCGCGATTCCTTCGAGGAATCCGCCGGCAGCGGCAGCAGCGGCGGCCGCAGCATCGACAGCCTGCGCCTGGGCGACCTGTTGCTGTGGTGCGAGGAAGGGCCCTTCGCCTTCCTGGCCGCCGTGATCCACGGCAACCCGCCGCCGATGGTGCGCGCCCGGCTGGGCGAGGCGCTGGGCGCGGTCCACGACCGGTGGGGCACGGCGCTGCAGGAATTCGAGGGCGACACCGACCCCTTCGAGGAGGCCGGCGAGCGGCTGCGGCCCTGCCTGCTGTCCCAGGAGGCCGAGACGCGGAAGCGCTACAGCCCGCTGCTGTGGTTCATTCCCCTGGTACTCCTCGCGGTGCTGGGTTGGTGGATCGGCCAGCGCGTCATGGAGCGCCAGCGCGTCAACAGCTATGTCGCCGCGCTGCAGGAGCAGCCCGGCATCGTCGTGACCGGCGCCGAGCGCCGCGACGGCAAGTGGCTGGTCTCGGGCCTGCGCGATCCGCTGGCCGTGCCGCCGGAAGCCTTGCTGGAGCCGGCCCGCCTGGACGCATCGCGTGTCGCCGGGCGCTGGGAGCCCTACCAGGCGCTGCATCCGGCCATCATGCTCAAGCGCCTGAAGGCGACCCTCGACCCGCCGCCCACGGTGAGCATGGTGCAGGAAGGCGGCGGCATCCGCGTCACCGGCAATGCATCGCAGCGCTGGCTGGACAAGGCGCGGTCCTATGCGCTGACGCTGCCGGCCGGCGCGCCGGCGGTCGACCTCAGCGCACTGCAGGACGTGCAGGACCCGGACTTCATCCGCCTGCGCGACGCCATCCAGGCCCGCCTGATCCATTTCGACTTCAGCATGCCCCGGCCCGCGGCCGACCAGGAGAGCAAGCTCGACGCCGTCGCCGCCGACATGCGCGAGCTGGTCCAGGTGGCGCGCACCCAGGGCTTCCCGGTGAAGGTGAACATCGTCGGCCACGCCGACGCGACCGGCAAGGACACCTCGAACCTGGCCCTGAGCATCGGCCGCGCGGAGGTCGTGCGCTCGATGCTGCGGGCGCGCGGGGTCGATCCGTCCGTGCTCTTCGTGCGCGGCGCCGGCCCGCTCGAGCCGCTGCGTCCAGGGGCCAGCGAAGACGAGATGTCGATGAACCGGCGCGTCTCCTTCGGCGTGAGCACCGGCGACTAGGAGCGGACCCACACCCATGCTGCAACGGAAGATCTGCCTGCTCGGCGCCTTCGGCGTCGGCAAGACCAGCCTGGTGCGCCGCTTCGTCGACACCATCTTCTCGGACGCCTACCTGACCACGGTCGGCGTGAAGATCGACAAGAAGGTCATCTCCACCGGCGCCGAGGACCTGGCGCTGATCCTCTGGGACATCGCCGGCGAGGACGAGGTGGCGGCGGTGCGGGTGAGCTACCTGCGCGGAGCCGCCGGCTACCTGCTGGTGGTGGACGGCACGCGGCCGGAGACACTGGCGACGGCCGAGTCGATCCAGGGCCGCATCACCGCGGAGCTCGGCGCCGTGCCCTTCTTCGTCCTGCTCAACAAGGCGGACCTGGAGCAAGACTGGGCCCTTCCGCCGGGGCGCATCCAGGCGCTGGAAGCCGAGGGCTGGCTGTTCCGCCGCACCAGCGCCAAGACCGGCATGGGGGTCGAGGAGGCCTTCCAGGAACTGGCGGCGCGCCTTGCGCGGTAGCCATCGCCATGCTGGACCTGCCACCCCGCATCTCCGACTCGCTGCTGGCGCTGGTTCATGCGCAGCGCGCTCTCGCGTACCTCGTCGCCGACGATGCGCAGAACCTGGTGCGCTGCGGCGGGCACCTGGCGCACTATGGCCTGGCGGGGCTCCAGTGCGGCATGCCTGCCTCGGAACAGGTGCTCTTCCTCGAAGGCCTGCTGCCGCTGGCCGAGACACCCTTCCTGATCCGCTCGATGGAAATGCCCAGCGGGCGCGTGGCGGACGTCCATTTCTTCGCCGACGAGGACACGGTCTGGATCCTGCTGCTCGACGTCACGGCCGAATACGAGGAAACCCGCCTGGTGCAGCAGAAGGCCTACGACATGACCCTGCTGAGCCAGCGCGAGGCCAGGCTGATCGCGCAACTCGAATCGACCAACCGGGAGCTGACGCTGGCCCACCGCGACCTCGCCGCCTCCCGCGAGGCCCTGCAGCTGGCCCACGACCGCCTGCAGCAGGAGCTGCGTGAAGCCGAGCTCTACGTCCGCGCGATCCTGCCGGCGCCGCTCGCGGAACCCTGGACGGTGGACTGGCGCTTCATCCCCTCCACCGAGCTGGGCGGCGACTGCTTCGGCTACCACTGGATCGACGACGGGCACTTCGCGATCTACCTGATCGACGTCTGCGGCCACGGGGTCGGCTCCGCGCTGCTTTCGGTCGCGGTCGCCGACACGCTGCGCTCGGAGGCCCTGCAGCGCACGGACTTCCGCAGCCCCGCGCAGGTGCTCACGGCGCTCAACCAGGCCTACCAGATGGAGCGCCACGGCGAGCTGTTCTCCACCGTCTGGTACGGCGTCTATGGCCGTGCGACCGGCGAGCTGCGCTACGCCTCCGCCGGCCATCCGCCGGCCTTCGTGGCCGGCGGCCCCTGGGAGGACGGACGGCCCCTGCCGGCCAGCGGCCCGTGCATCGGCCTCTCGCCGGCGGCCCGCTACCAGGAAGAGCGCTGCACCCTCGGGCCGCCCGCGAGACTCTATGTCTTCAGCGACGGCACCTACGAAGTCGCCAGGCCCGATGGCTCGATGATGGAATTCGCCGCCATGGCGAAGATCCTGGCGCGGCCGGCCGGCGCCGGCCTGTCCGAGCTGGACAGCCTGCTGGCCTATGCCCGCGACGTCCACGGCCCGGGCGTGCTGGAGGACGACTTCACGATCATCAAGGTGGCGCTGTGACGAGGAATGCCGGCCACCAGGAGATGCCGATGCGCAGCAGGTTCCTGCGGTTTCTTCTCTGTTGCGCCGCGCTGGCCATGGCCGCACCGCCCGCGCTGGCGCAGGCCAGGAAGGTGCCGCGCATCGGCTACCTGGCGGCCGTCTCGGCGGCCGCCGACGCGCCGCGCCTGCAGGCCTTCCGCCAGGGCCTGCGGGACCTGGGCTACGTCGAGGGGCAGAGCATCCTGGTCGAGTACCGCCACGAGAGCCAGGACCTGAACCGGCTTCAGAGCCACGCCGCGGAGCTGATCGGCCTGGACATCGACGTGCTCGTGGCCGTGACCTCCAATGCGGCGCAGGCGGCGAAGAAGACGACGTCGACCGTGCCGATCGTCTTCATGGGCGTGACGGATCCGATCACGACAGGGCTCGCCCAGAGCCTCGCGCGGCCCGGCGGCAACGCCACCGGCGTCACCAACGTGGCGGCCATCCTCACCGGCAAGCGCCTGGAGATCCTGAAGGAGACCCAACCGAAGCTGGTGCGCGTGGCGGTGCTGTGGGATCCGAAGGCGCCCGGCTCCATCCCCCAGTGGGAGGCCAGCCAGCAGCCCGCGCGGCAGCTGGGGCTGGAGCTGGTCTCGATGGAGGCCAGCAGCGCCGCCGCCTACGCGGCCGCGTTCAAGGCGGCCGTCAAGGCGGGCAGCCATGCGGTGTGGGTCACGCTCAACCCCATCGCGAACTCCAACCAGCAGCTCATCGCCGAGCTCGCAATCGAGAACCGCCTGCCATCGATCTGTGCGCGCAGCGACTATGCGGAGAACGGCTGCCTGATGGCCTACGGCCCCGGCTACGGCACCGAGGGGAAGGACGGTGCGCGCTTTGTCGACCGCATCCTCAAGGGCGCGAAACCTGCGGACCTGCCCATCGAGCAGCCGACGAATTTCGAGCTGCTGATCAACCTGCGCACCGCCAAGCGGCTGGGGTACACGATTCCGGTCTCGGTGCTGAACCGGGCGGACAAGGTGATCCAGTGAGCTGGCCCGGACGCGGTACACCAGACGGGGGGTCAGGGCTTTCAGGTCTTCGTAGCCCAGGCCCATGCGGTCGATGCCGCCGAACTTGAAGATCAGCGCGCTTCCTCGACCTCCTCGCACCGACGGCACAACGCGGCATGGCCGGGCAGCCGATCGTGCCGGCGACAACGCGGGCAGAGGCCGAGGCTCGTGCGCTTCACCCGTACCCCGGCTGAGGCGCCGGCGGCGAGCCCCACACGCGCGACACCGAAGAAATCCCGCATCTCGTCCGGCGTCACCATGAAGAGGCCGTCCGAGCAGGGCAAGGTGACTTCGAGCTCGAGCTGTGCGGGACTCTTCAATCCGCTGGCCAGGCCCGCCTCCACATGCCGGTGGACGCTGCGCTTCAGATCACTCAGCTGGTCATAGGTCGCCCGCAGCTCGGCGGCGCGATCCACTTCCGGCAAAAGCAATCCGCCCAGCGTGAGAAGCAGCGAGGAGGCCTCGCTGCAGCCCATGGGCTCGCGGACGCGCTGGAAGACTTCTTCCGCGGTGTACGGCAGCACGGGCACCAGCAGGCGCATAAGGGTGTCGAGCACCCGCCCGAGCACGAACTGCGCCTCGCGCCGGCGCGGCGAATCCGGGGCCTCGCAGTAGAGCGCGTCCTTGACCGCGGCGAAGTAGTCGCTCGAGACGAGATCGGGGTACTGCATCAGCGCGGAACTTGCGGCGGCGAAGTCATACCGGCCGGCGGCGTCCTGCACGGTGGCCACGAGCTCGTGCAACCTGACGAGCTGCAGTCGGTGCAAGGAATGCGTGAGCTCCACCGGCATCCCGAAGTCGAAATCCGACAGGTTCTGCAGGCAGAAGCGCAGGGTGTTGCGCAGCTTGCGATAGCGGTCGACCGTGCGTTCCAGCGACTGGGGCGAGAGCTTGAGCTCCTTCGTGAAGTCCTGCTGCAGCGTCCACAGGCGCAGCACGTCCGGGCTGTAGCGCTGGAACATCTCCTCCATGGGCAGGTAGTTCCGGCTCGACTTCGAGTACTTGTGGCCGTGCTCGTCCACCACGAAGCCGTGCGTGAGCAGTGCCTTGTAGGGCGCCGGCCCGCCGGCCGCCACCGCCGTGAGCAGGGAGGACTGGAACCAGCCGCGATGCTGGTCGACGCCCTCCAGGTAGACGTCCGCGGTCCGCCCGAATCGCTTGCGCATGACGAGCTCGTGCGTCGTGCCGCTGTCGAACCAGACATCGAGCGTGCGGCGGCGGCCTTCCGCCTGCCAGGCTTCGACGCCGTCCCGGGCCACCCGGGCCAGGAGCGCGGCGTCCTCATCGCTGTCCGGGTCGGCCAGCGGTGTTCCCCACAGGCGATGGCGGGACAGGCACCAGGAAGTGCGCGAGCGCAGCATGCTCTCGAGCCGCTCGCGCGCGGTCTCGGGAACGAACTGCACGCTCTTCAACGCAGCGAGGGCCCGCGGCCCCAGCTCCGCCAGTTCGAGGAACCATTCTTCCGATGCCTTGAAGAAGACCGGCCGCTTGTGGCGCCAGCAGTGCGGGTACTCGTGCTGAACGGGTGCGCATGAATGGACCAGGTCGCCGAGGCGGTCGAGGACATGGTCCGTCGCCTCGCGCAATGTCATGCCGGCCATCTCTCCCTGGAGGAAGCGGCCGCGCTCGTCGACGTAGTGCTCGACACCCACGGCCTCATAGTCGAGCGCCGGGTTGAAGGCCACCGCTTTGTTGGCGGGCAGGGTGTACGGGGTGGTCGTCCAGACCTGCAGGAAGGTGTTCTCCCGCCCTTCCACCGCGAACAGCGCGACCAGGCTGTCGGAGCTGCGCACCTTGTATTCGACCTCGGCCTCGGCCAGTGACGATGCGCAGTCCGGGCACCAATGGACCGGTCGCAGGCGCTTGGCGACGGACGGCAGCCCGCCGAAAAGTGCGGACGCACCCGCCTCGAACGCCGGCTCGAGCGTGAGGTACGGCTGGTCCCAATCGGCGGCGACGCCGAAGCTGCGGAACTCGGCGGTCTGCCTGGCCACCTGGTCCTGCGCATAGGCACGACAGGCCTCCACGAAGGCGCGCGGGTCGGCCTTGGATTGCCCGAGCTTCTCCACCTCGAGCTCGACCGGCAGGCCATGGCAGTCGAAGCCCGGCACGTAGGGAGCGAAGTAGCCCTCCAGACGCTTGAATTTCACCAGGGCGTCCTTGAGTGTCTTGTTGACGAAGTGACCGAGGTGCAGGGCGCCGTTGGCGTACGGCGGTCCGTCATGCAGGAGGAAGGTCTGGCGCGCGGCAGGATGGCGATGCAGCGCATCGACGGTTGCCGCGGCACTCCACAAGGCCAGGTAGGGTGACTTGTCCGAGTGCAGCTGGGCGAGCTCGAACGACGACTTGAACAGGTTGAGGGTGTACATGATTCCGGGTCCAGAAAAGCAAAAAGGCAGCGAGGGTGAGTCGCTGCCTTGGGAAGGTCGAGGTCGAAGGTGGGGCTAGCTGCCCAACGTAATTCGCCCCCGATGCTCGTTGGCAGCGGAGGGCTGAATAATCGACAGGGACCAGTGCTTGGACACGGTGAAATCGCGGCGGCGTGTTTCGGTTTGGAGGGGCTGGCTCGAAATTCATTCTAGCCAGCACCCGATTCGCGCGCCAGGGACTTCATCCCCAACCCTGGCTACCGTGCGGCGAATTCGGTGTAGCCCTGCGCGCCGCCGCCGAAGTAGGAGGACGCCGGCGCGTCGAACAGCGGCGCATTCGCGCGGAGCCGGTCGACCAGGTCCGGGTTGCCGATGAAGGGCTTGCCGAAGGCGATCATTTCGGCATGGCCCGATGCCGTCGCGGCGGTGGCCATCCCGCGGTCATACCCGTTGTTGGCCATGTACGCACCGCCGAAGGCCGCGCGCAGCGCCTTGACGTCGAAGGTCTCCGCGCCGTTGTCGCTGTGCAGTTGTCCCTCGACCACGTGGAGATAGGCCAGGCCCATGTCGCCGAGCCGGCGGACCAGATGGCCATGGGTCTCCATCGGCGTGCTGTCCAGCGGCGTGTCGCCGACGGCGGTGGAAAGCGGCGAGAGCCGCAGGCCCACGCGGTCGGCACCCCACACCCCGGCGACGGCCTCGACCACCTCCAGGGGAAACCGTGCGCGGTTCTCGATGGTGCCGCCATACTGGTCCTCGCGGCGATTGGTGCTGTCGCGGAGGAACTGCTCCAGCAGGTAGCCGTTGGCGGCATGGACCTCGACGCCGTCGAAGCCTGCGTCCTTGGCCCGGCGCGCGGCCTGACGGTAGTCGTCGATGATCCCGGCGATCTCCCCGGTTTCGAGCGCGCGTGGCATGGACGGTTGCACGAAGCCTTCCTCCGTGAACACGGTGCCGCCGGCACGGATCGCGGAAGGCGCCACCGGGGCGGCCCCGTTCTCCTGCAGGCTCACGTGGGACATGCGGCCCACGTGCCACAGCTGCATGGCGATCTTGCCGCCCGCTTGGTGAACGGCATCGGTCACCCGCGCCCAGGCCTCCACGTGGGCATCGGTGTAGATGCCGGGCGTGTAGGCGTAGCCGCGGCCCTGCCGGGAGATGTTCGTGGCCTCCGTGATGATCAGCCCCGCCGAAGCGCGTTGCCGGTAGTAGTCGATGGCCAAAGGCGACTGCACGCCGTCCATGCCGGCACGCGAACGCGTGAGCGGCGCCATGGCGATCCGGTTCTTGACGTCGATGGATCCCAGCCGGGTGGGAGAGAAGAGGGTTTCGGAAGACATTGGCAGCTCCAGTGATGTGGTCGATGCCTGAAGAATGCGCTCCCGATCATCATTCATCCAATTTATCTGTTGAATTGCAGATATGTCGCTGTCAATATATCTGGATGCGATACGACCTGAATCTGCTGCCGGTGTTCCTGGCGCTGATCGAAGAGCGCAGCGTGACGCGCGCCGCGGAGCGGCTGGGCATCACGCAGCCTGCGCTGTCCAACGCGCTGACGCGCCTGCGTGCGATGCTGCTCGACCCGCTGTTCGTCCGCGAGCGCTACGGCATGCAGCCCACCCCCAAGGCACTGGAGCTGGCGCCGGTGATCGCGTCGGCCCTGTCGAGCCTGGACAGTGTGGTCCTCGGCCAGCAGGCATTCGAGCCGGCGAAGGCGCAGCAGCGGATCACCCTCGCGCCCAACAGCTATGTCGAGTTCGTCCTCGTGCCTGCCATCGTGGCGCGCCTGCGCGAGCGTGCGCCGGGCATCAGCCTGCGGCTCACGCCCTATGGCGCGGACCTGGCGGAGACCGGCGTCGTGTCCGGCACGACGGCGTTGGCGCTCGGCCGCTTCGTCGACCCGCCGGACAACCTGGTCGTGCAGCACCTCATGGACGATGGCTTGTCGTGCATCGTGCGGGCCGACCATCCGCAGATCGACCGGAAGATCACGAGGAAGCAGTACGAGCGGCTCAAGCACGTGAACGTGCTGCCGCCCGGCCGCCTGCGCGCCGGCCTGTTCCAGGTGCTGGAGCGCCAGGGGCTCCAGCGCGAGGTGGCGGTCTCGGTGACGCACTTCCTGGCGATTCCGGAAGTGGTCGCGGTGACCGACTATTGCGCGACGCTGCCCAACCTGATCTGCCGCCGCCTGGCCCACGACGCTCGCCTGAAGATCCTGCCGACGCCGGCCGACCTCGGCACCTTCCCGGTGGAGATGGCCTGGCATGTCCGATACCGGCACGATCCGGCGCATGTCTGGCTGCGCGCCTTGATCGGCGAACTGGCACAGCAGCTGTCCGGACCTCTTGGAACGGCCGGCACACGCACCCGCTAGTCTTACTGTGTTGGCAGGTTCAGCGCGTTCTCCGTGGATCTGCGCGACGGCACCGTCTTCGGCCACGAAGCCTTGATCCGGGGCCATCACATGCCGGCCGACCTGCTGCAGTTCGCGGCACGCGCGTCCCTGCTGGTCGAGTTCGAGATGCATTGCATCGAGCTCGCCTTGCGGCACTGGAAGGACATGGATGCGCCGGGGCACATCTTCCTGAACATCAGTCCCGCGGTGCTGCTGCATGCCGCCGAGGACGCCTCGCCGTTCTCGCTCGTGGCCAGGCTGGCGAAGTGGGGCGTGCCGGCACGTCGTCGGGCACGTCGGGCACGTCGGGCACGTCGGGCACGTCGGCGGCGACGATTTCATCGTGCTGTTCCAGAGCGAGGACTGGGAACACGGCTGCAGGCACGTCATCGACGAGTTCGCACGGCAGGCCGCCGCGATGTATGAGGAGGAGGATCGCCTTTGCGGCGGCATCGAGGCCGAGGACCGCCACGGCGTCAATCGCTTCTTTGGACTTCAGGCGATTCGCCCGAACCAGAGCAGCGACAGCATCGCCGCCGCCATCGCCACCCCTGCCGAGATCAGCGCGAACACGCCGGTGAGTTCGGTTTCCCGCGTGAGCACCTGCACGCGGGAGCCGAGATTCCTGTAGACGCTGCGCAGCGTGTCGGCCGTGCCGGCGTGGTGGTATTCGCCGCCCGTCATGCGAGCCACCTCGCGCAGGGTCGGTTCGTCCAGCTTCATGTAGATGGCCAGGCCGTCCGGGGTCGAAGCGTCGCCCTCAACCGTGCCCAGGCCCACCACGTAGATCCGGACGCCGCGGTCCGCGGCCATCTTGGCTGCTGCCAGCGTGTCGACGCCCGTGGTCCGGCGGCCATCACTCAGCAGGATGATCGCCGCGGAGTCGTACGAGCCCGGCGCCACCGGCGTGAAGGGCTTGGGCGGCGGCTTCACCTTGTCGTCCAGGCTGCGTCCCTGCGGCTTGTTGCCGAAGCTCAGATCGCCCAGCTCGATGCCCTGGTCCGGAAACAGCTCCGCCAGGCACAGCACGATGGCGTTGCCCACCGCCGTGCCCATCTGCATCTGGAAGCCGTCGATGCCCGCGATCACGGCGGCGCGGTCCAGCGTCGCGCGCTGCGTCACCTGGCTGCTGCCGGCGAAGGTGACCAGGCCGACCTCGATGTCCTTGGGCAGCTCCTGCAGGAAGAGCTTGGCCGCTTCCTGCGCGGCCGCCAGCCGGGTCGGCTTGACGTCGGAGACGCGCATGCTGAGCGAGACATCCATCGCCAGGAGGATCGACGACCGCGCCCAGGGCAGCGGCACACGTGCCACGGGGCGCGCGGCGGCGATCAGCAGGCCTGTGCAGGCCAGCAGGAAGAGCGCCGGCGGCAGGTGCCGCCGCCATTGGCGGCCGGCCGCCGCATCGCGCACGATGTGCAGGCCGCTGTAGCGCACGGCCGTCTTGTTCCGCCGGTTCAGCAGCCAGAGGTAGGCCGCCGGCAGCAAGGCGGGCGCCAGCAGGAACCAGAGGTGGTCGGGCCAGAGGAAGAACATGGGTGGTGCGGCTCCGTACGACTCGACGGCCGGCGGGACACGGCGCCGGCACGCAGCCGCGAGCGTGTCCGCGGTGCCGTGACATCGTGCCCCGTATGGGGCCGTTTCGCAACCGGGCGCGGGGCTGCAGCCAAGTCCGTATGGTCGTAACATCCGGCCTTCGCACCCTCCGGAGGCGGCCATGCCCGACGACAACGCGAAGTTCGACAAGGAAGCCCTTTCCCTGATCGAGTCCCTCAAGGGCCGGCGCAAGCCCGCCAAACGCGCTTCACGCAAGGCGGCGGCACCGGGTGAAAAGCCGCCGGCCAAGGCGCCGGTCGTGGTCCGGCGGGCTGCCAACCGTTTCTAGGGCGTCGCTGGGGTCAGGCAAACATCTGCGTCGCCCGTTCTCGGGCGCGTCGCTCGGCCGGAGGACGTGAAGCACAGCCCCACAAGACAAGCAGCAGCGGCGACGCCGAGTTGAGGCGTCATGGCCGGTCCACCGGCGCAACCATCTTCATACGTCCTGCTCCGTCGCTGGTTCAAGGAATGGGCGACCCGTACACACCGACTGCGAAAATCTGCGGCTGGAGTTCGCCGAACGCAAGGACAACGAATTCGTCGCCAGTGCCGATCTGCTGATCACTGACATGCAGGGTCGCCCGGTGCTCGAACTGCTCGACGTCGATCCCATGGTCAACGTCAATCTGCCCGACGGCCGCTATCGCGTCATGGCCAGCCTCCATGGCCAGACCGAGACCCGGCTCGTGAAGGTGCGCGGAAGGGCCGGCGAGAACCTGCCCTTCCACTGGAAGGGCCAGTCCTGATCGCTCGCGCCAGGCGCGCGCTGCTTGGTTTCATCCGTCGTGCGCGGTGCGCTTGACGAGCAATTCAGGGCGCCTTGCGCAATTCTTGCAACAGATCCGTCAGCCTCGAGGCCTTCGCCGCTGCGTGCTTGCCGGCCGCGTCTGCGAGCTTGCTCTTGGCAGCGTCGTTCCTGGTCGCAGCAACGGCGGCCTTGTCCTTGTCTGCTGATGCTGCATCCTGCCCGAGCTGCAGTTCCGCGGCGTATTTGTCGGGGGCCAGGATGGTCAGGTCCTTGACGATCTTGCCGGCCTCGGTCGCGAGAAAGTACAGCGCCACGTAATCGTTCTTCTTCTCGGCCGCTTCCGCCTGCACCAGCAAACCCTCGGCGGAGGTGATCGTCGCCATCAGCGTTTGTGCCCGGCTCATCAAGGCGTCGTAGGCCTCTTGCGACGCCATGGCCGCGGTCTGGGCGTCGAGCAGCGTTTTGGCCGCAGTCGCGGCTTCAGTTGCTGCATCCTTCACCTCTTTTTCTTGCGCTGTCAGCGAGCCATCGAAGTCGGCGACGACCTTGTCGACGCGCTTCTGGTCCTCCTTGATCTCCTCCTGCGCAAGGCTGACCTTCTGGGTCGCAGATGTGGTGACTTTCTTCAACCTCTGCACCAGAGGATCGGATGCCGCCTGATACGCCTGCCCGGCCTTGGTCACTTCGGCGATCTTCGCTTCCAACGCCTTGATCTCACCCTGCAGAGAACTCGCGCTCCTGTTCAGTTCGGTGATCCGGTCCAGGTCCTCTTTCAGCTTCAGCCTCTTGGCCTCGAGTTCATTCACGGGAGTTTCGGCCAACGCGGGCATGATGGCTCCTTCACGAAGATGGGCGACCGAGACAGGCGGACCACGCAGCTCGACTGTCACTGCCGGCAGCAAAGTCCCGTGGCCAGTCTAGGGAACGGAACCCTCACGCGCAAGATGGGGGTCCTCAAAAGTGGGGACCGATTGGCGTCTGTCTGCCGATCTACCCCGTTGGACCGTCGCCCGCGTCGACGGCCAGGTCATCGAAGACGCCGCGAGCGAAGCCTGTCAGGGTGTCTCTTCCCAGTTCGGCCAGGGGTTGGCGATCGATCTTTGCCATACCGAGCGATGCCAATGCGAGATCTCGCTCCTGCAATGCTGCGGCGAGCACGGCTTGAGCGGACCCGGAAGAAATCAGGAGTCTGCGCAACTCGCGCGATGCACCCAGCGACCACAGGCGTTGGACCTCTGTGCGATGGGCCCCGTGCATGCCGTGCACCAGGACCATGTTGCACCCCTTGCGTCCCGCAAGGTCACCGATGCCGCGCGGGGCGACGATCGAGTCCAGGTCGTCCAGCAGTTGCAACATGACGCCGACATGTTCGCCAAACGAGTGATAGGGCGCCGGATCGGCATGTGCGATGACGGCGCCCCCTGCACACATCAATGCCAGGCCGGCACCCGTCTTGCCGCGAAGGATGCTCCATCCTTGTTCAACGGACGGGGTCTCGAGGGTCAGATCGAGATCCTGCCCTGCGCCGGTCCGGAGTGTTGCCTGGGCGAATCGAGCAGTCAGAGCGGGACCGAAATCTGCCTCGAGCAGGGTGCGCCACGCAAGGGTCAGGGCTCCCGCCGACAGCGTGATGGTTCGGGCCTCCCCGGCGTCTTGCCATAGCGCCCCCGCACAGTCGCGGTCGGACAGGTCGTCGAGCCAGCGCGTACAGGTGATCACCAACAGGCAAGCAGCGCTGAGGGGCGCCGCACGCACCGGGGCGCCACCCGCCGCCGCGCACGATGCGAGCGGCAACAGGGCAGTCGGGGGCAGGCCGGGATCGATCAGACGCTCATGAAGGCGGCGCTCCAGTTCCGGCCATTCGCAGGACCGCGCCGCCTCCCGCAGACATGCGACGACGGCTGCGACCGAGGGGCCCAATGGATCGGCGACGCGCGATACGCGCTCCTGCTCACTTCCAAGCCGCATCGATGTCGTCAGCAGGGGCCGCCACCACGCCGGACAGCCATGCCCACTTCTCCAGCGGCGTGGCATCGAACACGTTGCTGCTGGTGCACTGTTCCTTCCAGTGCACCTCGAAGACCACGCCCGAGACCAGCATCGCCATGTGCAGCCCCCCACGCGCCGTGAGCACGCCGAACGGGACCTTCTTCAACTTCGCCAGCGAAGTGGCGTCCGGATGGGTGCCGGTTCCCCCTTTGGGCGAATAGTTCGTGACCAGTTTGTCTTTCTCGATCGGGATGTCGTAGTAGGTGCCCTTGCTGCGGGCCACCTGCGCCGAGTAGGCGTGCTCGGTGTCGTCAGCCCCGCCGGGCTTCTTGTCGACGAATTTGGTGTCTGGATTCCAATACACGGCCTTCCATCCAGCTTGCGTTTGGAGTTCCTGGATCAGCTCGGTTCCCTTGAGCTTGCCTCCGCTGCGCTTGTTGGCAGCGGCCATGATTTTGGAGAACGTCGCTCCATGCCCCTTGGCCGCGAAGGTCTCGCGCAGGACCTGAACCGTGTATTCGGTGCAGTCGGTTGGGCTCGGGGCTGGCGTGCGGCCCTGCCCGAGGTCCGCGGCCTTGCCCCCGACGTGCGTGCCGGCACCACTTTCGAGCAGTTGGATGTCGTGCGCCACGTCCATCCGTTCGGCCTTGGCAGCCGCCAGTTGTCCGAAGGACGACCCGGGCCGGTCGATGACGGCATCCAGTTCCGCCAGTCGCGCCTTCTTCTCCGCGAGAGGATTGACCTGTCCTTCCTCGCAGCTCCTGCAGCCTGCAACGCATCGCTGCTGAAGGCCGGGCGGGGCCGGCGTGAGGCCGCGCTCCCCGGCCCGAAGTCGCGCCCAATACGCTGCAGGGATGCCCGCGGCGCGGTCCCGTTCCAGCGAATCGATGCTCTCCGCATGACCTTGTCCGGCGACGAATCCATTGCGGGCCCCGTCGTGGTCCAGCGCGCGGCCAAGCCGTTGCTGGGCAACGTGCGCAAGCTCGTGCGCGATCAGGCCTCGCGACAGCGGGTGCCAGAGCTGGTAGGCCCAAGGCTGAACGTACACATGTTCGCCTTCCGTCAATGCGACGGCGCCCGCACTCCTCGCGCGGCGCCCGCCGTCGTCATCCGCGTGGACACGGACGGTACTGAAGTCGAACCCCAGGATGCGCTCTGCGTCCTGACGGCCCTCGGCCGGCAGCGGCCCGGCAGCATGGGCTGTCGGCTCCAGGCGCCTCCCGACTCCGCGTTGAGCCGCGGATCGGGCCCCGACCTGATCGGCCTCGGCTTCGTAGCCAGAGCCGACGGAAACTGACCGTCTCTGTCCGCGCGCCATCGTCTTGCCCTCTTTTCTCAGAGTCTGCCCACCTTGACGGACTTGTCAACAGTGGAGCGAGCAAGAAACAAGGCGTGTCAACGGGCCGCCGTCGCGATCCGCTACGCCGGAATCGCGCTGGTCGGCCGCGCCGAGGTGCGTCGGCCAGTTCGAAGGACGGATGACGCTGGGCGACGAGTTGCGTCGAGAGAATTGGGGACAGTCCCGGCATCGAGGAACCGCCCATAACGGGAGGGCGCCGAAGCAACCTCTACCAGCGCCGGATGACTGTCAGTTTGCAGCATGAAGCGATCCGTGGCTTTTGTCTGTGCGACGTCGCACGGTTCATTGTGCGATGGCGAACATTGTTTTCGGGTGAGGTACCTATAATCGACAGGCTCGTACTCCGAGCACATCCAAGGTCATCCCCGAAGTCAGAATTCCGGAAAAAAGCGATGGACCTTCGGCTTGAACCGAGAAAGAACCGCCTGCTTGACGCACTGCCCGAAGCCGAATGGCAGCGTTGGCTTCCGCAACTGGAAGCAGTCGAGATGCCGCTGGGCCAAGTGCTGTATGAGTCGGGCGCCACGTTGAGCCACGTCTACTTTCCGACCACCGCCATCGTTTCCTTGCTGTACGTCATGGAGAACGGCGCTTCCGCGGAGATCGCCGTGGTCGGCAACGAAGGTGTCGTGGGCATCTCGCTGTTCATGGGGGGAGAGTCCACGCCCAGTCGTGCCGTAGTGCAGAGCGCAGGTCAGGGCGTCCGGCTCAAGTCACAGGTGATCAAGGAGGAGTTCAACAGGGCCCCGGTCCTTCACCTCCTGCTGCGCTACACCCAGGCGCTGATCACGCAGATGGCGCAAACGGCGGTCTGCAACCGGCATCACTCGCTGGACCAGCAACTGTCCCGCTGGCTGCTGCTGAGCCTGGACCGGCTGCAGGGCACTGAGCTCGTGATGACGCAGGAACTGATCGCCAACATGCTCGGCGTGCGCCGCGAAGGCGTGACCGAAGGCGCACTCAAGCTGCAGAGGGCCGGTCTGATCAGTTATGCGCGGGGGCACATCTCGGTGCTGGACCGGCAAGGGCTGGAGCGGCGCTCCTGCGAGTGCTATGCGGTGGTCAAGAAAGAATACGACAGGCTTCTTCCGGACAAGATAGCCATCTAGACCGGCCGAATTTCATGCCGCGCCCCAGTCGGCGTGAGCGTCTCGGACTCCGTCCCGACGAACAGGATGTGGCGCCATGCATCGATCCGAGGACATCGCAACCAGGCTGCTGGGTTCGCGCTATGACGCTCTCGACGAGCGAACGAAGCGCATCGCGCGGCACGTGGCGGAGCGAACGCATGTGTCGCGCAATGTCGTGCAAGACGCCGATGGCGGGCAATCGTTCGGCCAGCGCGCGGCAGACGCGGTCGCATCCTTCGGTGGCTCCTGGACCTTCGTCGGGCTCTTCGGCACGACCATGCTGCTGTGGGTCGCGCTCAACGCGCTGCTCCTGGCTACCCGCGGTACGACCTTCGACCCCTACCCGTTCATCCTGCTCAACCTGTTTCTTTCCATGCTGGCGGCGGTGCAGGCGCCGATCATCCTGATGTCGCAGAACAGGCAATCCGAGAAGGACCGGATTCATGCGGAGCACGACTATGAGGTCAACCTGAAGGCCGAGCTCGAGATCATGCTGCTGCACGACAAGATCGACCAGTTGCGCGAGCGGCAATGGGAAGAGTTGCTGGAGATCCAGAAACAGCAGCTCGCGCTGCTGAAGGGATTGCTCGAGAGGACGACGCCGTCGTCATAGCGTCGTGGCGAGCCTCAGCGTGAACCTGTCGGGTTCATGATCTTCGAGGCATCCGCCACCTGCTGAGTCATCTGGGCCTGTGCTTCGGCCGCGATCCCCATGAGGCTCTCGGCATGCTCTCGCGCGAAGGTCGAATAGTTTTCCGTGAGACTGCGGATCAGGTCGGCCTGGGCCCCTGACGCGGCGGCTCCTCCAAAGGCCTTCTGTGCCAGCTCCAGGTACTTCTGTGCACTGGTATTGACCAGGTCGGTCATGTCCTGCGACTGCGCAAAACGCGTGATGAGCTCTGCATTCGCGGTCGAAAGCTTGACAAAGGGTTGGGTGAGGTCTTGCATTGCGGTCCTTTTCGGCGGTTGCCGATCAAGCATCATTTATAAGACGCCTTCGCCATCAGGTCTGTGCGCTGGCAGACAGTCGCGCCGGACAATTGCGCGCAGAGTGGCTCGTCCCCATCCCACGGAGCATTCCTTGGCCGCGATCGAGAACCACCTCATCGAACTGCTCCCGCGCAAAGACTGTCGGCGTCTGCTGGACGTCTGCGAACCGACCAACCTGGTCCTGGCCGACGTGATCCACGAGCCGGGCGCCGTAACCCGGCACGTCTACTTTCCGGTCGACGGCTTCATTTCTCTGGTGGCGCAGATCGACGAGCATCCCGGACTGGAAGTCGCCATGGTGGGTCGCGAAGGGATGCTGGGCTCGAACCTTGCCCTTGGCGTGGAGAGCGCAACCTTGCGCGCACTGGTGCAAGGTGCCGGTGCGGCCTGGCGCATCACCGCTGCCGACTTCCGGCGCGAACTGGCACGCAGCGCGCCCTTGCGACGGATCCTGGACCGCTACATCCAGGTCTCGATGTCGCAACTGGCCGCATCGGCCGCCTGCCTGCGCTTCCACCAGATCGGCCCGCGCCTCGCGCGTTGGCTCCTGATGAGCCAGGACCGCGCGCATGCCGACAGCTTTCACGTCACGCAAGAGTTTCTTGCCTACATGCTGGGCGTGCGCCGTGTGGGCATCACGGTCGCCGCCGGTGGCCTGCAGCGCTGCGGCTTGATCGCGTACAACCGCGGCACCCTCAGCGTGCTCGATCGCCCGGGACTCGAAGCAACGGCCTGCGCCTGCTATGCCGCTGACAGGAAATGCTATGCGGGATTGCTTTGATCCGGCGCGTGGCATCCGCGCCGTCCATGCCGTGTCTGTGCGCTGCCGAACTGACTGGTGGCGGCACCTGGAGTAGAACGGAACATCGGGCTCGCCCCGTTCAAAAGCAAGGCACCATGGAATACGACCGCGACTCAACGCGCCTCTCCTATCACGGCTGGGAGATCCGCAGCCACCTCACCAGCGCTTCCTTCGACGGCACCGTGGCCGCGGGGGCCATGTTGTACTTCGAAGAGGCATGCCAGTGCCACATCATCTCGTGCAGGCAATTCGCCAACGCCGGCGATGCCATCCAGGCCATTGAAACCAGGGCGTCGCTCTGGATCGACGACCGCGAAAGCCATCCCAGGACCTCCTATGTCGAACCCTCCCTTCTTTCATGAGGCCTCGGGCGCGGTCCATTTCTGGGTGCCCATCGACGACAAGCTCGTCGGCGCAAGCATCGGCAAGGAAACGCTGCACTACTGCTATCGGTCGACCGCCATCGACGACCAGCCGCTGGAGACCTACAAGCTTCACGCACAGGAGCTCGATGCGGCCGTGCGCCGGCGCGTCGCGGGTGGCTCCCGCGAGCCGGTGATGCTGCGCGACCACGACCTGCACGAGCCAGTGGGCAAGGGCATCGAATAAGCCCGAGGTGCGCAATCCCGCCTACAGCAGGCTTCGCAGCTTCACGAAGGCCAGGCCTGCCATGACGGCGTCGTCGAGTGCGTCGTGCGCCGCACGCAGCGGCAGGCCCAGGTCATTCATCATCGTCGCGAAACGCAGGTCGATGGTGCCGCCGCGCAGATGAGCGGAGAGCTGCCGGTTCCTGTAGTCGTAGTACATGGCCGATACCTCGATCTTCGGCTGCGGCAGTCGCAGACCCAGCAAGGGCCAGATCTCGCGGTTGAGCATCGCGACGTCGAACTCCAGGTAGTAGCCCACCAGGGGGCGGCTACCGATGAAATCCATCAGCCGGCGCATCGCCTGCGCCGCATCGATGCCGAGTGCGACATCCTGCTCGCGCAGCCGGTGCACCCGCATGTTCTCGGCGGTCATCGCCCGCTCGGGCCGCACCAGCAGTTCGAGGCGCTGGCTGGTCATCAGCCGGTTGCCGACGATGCGCACTGCCGCGATCGAGATGATGCGATCGTGGCGCACGTCCAGTCCGGTGGTCTCGCAGTCGAGCGTCACCCACTCGCCTTCGGGCGGCGCGTCGTACATGAACGCGAAGTGCGGATCGGCCAGGTGATAGAGCAGCCATCTGCGACGCAGCGCACCCGGCCATCGTGCCTTCATGCGCCCTCCAGGTGGAACTGGTGCCGCACCAGCGTCTTGAATCGCTTGACCACCGCGAGCGCATCCTTCAGCAGATCGCGTTCGAGGCTGCTCAGCCGCTCGACCTTCACGCTGCCGCTGATCGCCTGCCCTGCCTCCCATTCGGCCAGGCCGGCCTTCAGCTTGAGTTCCATCAGGAAGTGAAGGCTGTCACGAAGGTCGTTGGCCAGCTCAAGCGGAATGCGGTTGTCGGCCACCAGGGCGTCGAGCCTCGCAATGGTGCTGGTGGCCTGCACGTGGTCGCGCAGCGCCAGGCTGCGCACACCGTGCACGATGGGAAAGATGCCGGCCCTTTTCAGGTCGAGTGACTGCCGTTCGTGCTCGCCGAACAGCAGCAGACGACTCCACCATCCGCTGGGCGCGTCGGGGAACAGATCGATGGCGCGTGCAAACTGTCCGAGCAGCGCGTCATTGGCCACCACGAGATGATCGATCTCGGCGCGCACTGCGTCGAGCAACGAAGCGTCGCCGACGACGGCGTGCGCATCGATGAACGTGGCCAGCGCCATCAGCCCTTCGGGATCGGGAAGAAGCAGCCAGCGCCGCACCAGACCGCGGAACTCGCTCTCGCTGTGTCGCCATGCCGGGTTGCTGACCATGATCCTGCCCGCACAGTCGGGGTAGCCGAAGTCGCGCAGTGCGGCCGAGAAGCGCAGGCAAGCGGATTCCACGACGGCATCGCTGGCCGTCGTGGAGTCCCGCAGGACCAGTCCGTTGTCCTGGTCCGTCTTGAGCAGTTGCTCTCCGCGTCCTTCGCTGCCCATCACGAACAGGCAGCTCTGCGCCAGCAACTCGGGTGGCGCGATCAGTTGCCACGTGCGCTCAAACAACTTGGCGTTCAGCGCCTGCACCAGCTTGCCGATCTGGCCGACCCGTGTCCCGCCGCGGTACAGCAGCGCAATGAAATCAGTGATCTTCCCGGCTTCGGCGCGCAGTTCGTCGAGGCTCTGCGCGCGCACGATCCGAACCGTGATCAGGTACGAATGGTTCGAGAGGAAGCTCAACAGGTCGAGCTGCTCCAGCAGTCCCACGATGCGCGGCCCGTCGGTCACCACGAGCCGGTGCACCTGGTGCCGGATCATCAACGCCAGCGCATCGAACAGTGGCGCATCCGGCGCGATGCCGACCAGCGAGAAAGTCGCGAGATCGCGCACCGGCCGCCGGTCCAGCGGCTGGCCGTCGACGACCGCGCGCTGCAGGCCGGTATTGGTGAAGATGCCGAGCCGCTCGCCGTCTCGCACCAGCACGCTGCTGGAATGCTCGGCCTGCATCAGCCGGGCGACGGTCACGATGTCGGCACCGCCGTCGACCACGTGCGCCGGCCGCAGGAAGGCCTCTTCGACCCGCGACATCGTCAGCGCATGCATCTCGCGCTGCTCGTGGCGCTGCGCCAGCGCACCCAGCTTGTTCGACAGGTCCGAGAACAGCAGCGCCCCGAAGGTCGCGTTGCGGGCGATCAGGGCATTGACGGCGGCCTTGGCCAGCAAGTAGGCCACCACCTCTTCCGCGGCGACGAAGCGGCTGCTCGCGCGACAGGCCATCAGGGAGCGGCCGTCGAAGCAGTCGTTGGGCCCGTAGCCGGCCACCGCCTCGCCGCCGTGGAACTGCGAGACGTGGCCCTTGATGAGGATGAACAGGTGCGCGGGCTCGATGCCCGGCTCCAGGATCGCCTCCCCTTCGCGAAAGTACGCGATGTCCACGCTGTCGCGGACCAGCTTCCGCTCGGCTTCGTCCAGGCAATCGAAGGGCGAGGCTGAAAAGTCGAAGGCGTTGGGCATGGCCGCCAGGCACGAAGTGCCTCAGTGTCCGGATGCGCCCTCCGCGCCGATGCCCGTTTCCGAACGCACCTGCTGCGCCAGGAAGCCCGCCCGGTCCTTGGCGGCGCGCGGGCTCTTGTCGAGGATGGAGAACAGCCAGATTCCGACGAAGCCGATGGTCATGGAGAACAGCGCCGGCGACTGGTAGGGGAACAGCGCGGAGCCCGGGGGGTTGCCCAGCGTCGCTTCCCACACGGCCGGTGACACCACGGTCAACGCGACCGAGGAGACGAGCCCGAGAAAGCCGCCGATCACCGCGCCTCGGGTGGTGCAGTCTTTCCACAGCACCGACATCAGCAGCACGGGGAAATTGGCTGAGGCGGCGATCGCGAAGGCCAGGCTCACCATGAAGGCGATGTTCTGTTTCTCGAACACGATCCCCAGCACGACCGCGACGACGCCCAGCGCCACGGTGGTGATGCGCGACACCTTGAGTTCGGCCACGCTGTCGGCCTTGCCCTTCTTGAACACGGTGGCGTACAGGTCGTGCGACACGGCTGATGCGCCGGACAAGGTGAGGCCCGCCACCACGGCCAGGATGGTCGCGAAGGCCACCGCCGATATGAAGCCGAGGAACACGTTGCCGCCCACGGCCTTCGCCAGGTGAACGGCCGCCATGTTGCCCCCGCCGATCAGGCCGCCCTTGGGGTCGAGGAACTGCGGATCGGTCAGCACGAAGGTGATGGCGCCGAAGCCGATGATGAAGGTCAGCACGTAGAAATAGCCGATCCAGGTGGTCGCCCACAACACGGACTTGCGCGCCTCCTTGGCATTGGGCACCGTGAAGAAGCGCATCAGGATGTGCGGCAGGCCGGCGGTGCCGAACATCAGCGCCATGCCGAAGCTGATGGCCGAGATCGGGTCCTTGATGAAGCCTCCCGGCCCCATGATCGAGAAGCCTTCCGCGGCTGCCCCGGCGGGCGGCTTGCCCGCGGCGGTCGCGATGGCCGTCTTCACTTCCACCGCCTTCGCGAACATCGCCTCGGGACTGAAGCCGAAGTGCCACAGCACCATGAAGGCCATGAAGGTCGCGCCGGCAAGCAGCAGGCAGGCCTTGATGATCTGCACCCAGGTGGTCGCGGTCATGCCGCCGAACAGCACGTAGACCATCATCAGCGCGCCCACGATGACCACGGCGATCCAGTACTCCAGGCCGAAGAGCAGCTTGATGAGCTGCCCCGCGCCGACCATCTGCGCGATCAGGTAGAAGGCCACGACGACCAGCGTGCCGGACGCCGCGAACACGCGCACCGGCGTCTGCTCGAATCGGAAGGCCGCGACGTCGGCAAAGGTGAACTTGCCGAGGTTGCGCAGGCGCTCGGCAAGCAGGAAGGTCACGACCGGCCAGCCGACCAGGAAGCCGATCGAGTAGATCAACCCGTCGAAGCCGCCGACCATCACCGCCGCGGAGATGCCCAGGAACGAGGCGGCCGACATATAGTCGCCCGCGATCGCCATGCCGTTCTGGAAGCCGGTGATGCCGCCGCCGGCCGTGTAGAAGTCGGCCGCGCTCTTGGTCTTGGCCGCGGCCCACTTGGTGATGAAGAGGGTGCCGACGACGAAGGCGGCGAACATGCCGATCGCCGTCCAGTTGGTGGCCTGCTTCTCGAGTTGGCCGAGATCGCCGCCGGCGGCCTGCGCGGCACCGGATGCCGCCAGCAGGACCAGCAGGCCAAGCAGGCCCAGCGCGGGTATGGGGCGGCTCATTTCAGGGCCGCCTTGGCGATCTCGTCGGTCAACCTGTCGTACTCGCCATTGGCCCGGTTGACATAGATGCCGGTGATGACGATCGTGAACACGATCACCGCGAGCCCGAGCGGCATGCCGATGGTCGTGACGCCGCTGCCCAGCCGGGTCGCGAGGAAGGGCTTGTCGAAGGCGACCAGCAGGATGAAGCCGTAGTACACGACCATCATCGCCGCCGCGAGCCACCACCCGAAGCGGGAGCGTTGTGATTTGAGCGCCTGGTAGTTCGGATCGCGCAGGATCCTCGATGTCAGATCGTTTTCCATGCTCAGTTCCTTTCCATGAACTGTTCGAGGACGTCCGGGTTCTCCAGCGTCGAGATGTCCTGCGTGATCGCTTCGTCCTTCGCGATCGATCGCAGCAGGCGGCGCATGATCTTTCCGCTGCGTGTCTTGGGCAGGTTGTCGCCGAAGCGGATGTCCTTCGGCTTGGCGATGGGGCCGATTTCCTTGGCTACCCAGTTGCGCAACTCGTTGGCGATCTTGCGCGCGTCGTCGCCGGTCGGCCGCGGGCCTTTCAGCACGACGAAGGCGCAGATCGTCTCGCCCGTGGTCTCGTCCGGGCGCCCCACCACGGCGGCCTCGGCCACCCGTGCCGTGCAGGCCACGAGCGCCGATTCGATCTCCATCGTCCCCATGCGGTGGCCCGACACGTTCAGCACGTCGTCGATGCGGCCGGTGATGGTGAAGTAGGCGGTCTCGGCATCGCGGATGGCGCCGTCGCCCGCCAGGTAGTAGCCCTTGAGCTCCTGGGGGAAGTAGCTGGACCTGAAGCGCTCGGGATCGCCCCAGATGTTGCGGATCATGCCGGGCCAGGGCTTCTTCACCACCAGGAGCCCGCCTTGCCCGTTGGGCGCATCGTTGCCGATCTCGTCGACGACCGCGGCCGCGATACCGGGGAATGGCAGCGTGCATGAACCGGGCACCAGCGGCGTCGCGCCAGGCAAGGGCGTGATCATGTGGCCGCCGGTCTCGGTCTGCCAGAAGGTGTCGACGATGGGGCAGCGTCCGCCGCCGACATGCTGGTGGTACCACTCCCAGGCAGCCGGATTGATCGGCTCGCCCACCGAACCCAGGATGCGCAGGCTGCTCAGGTCGTAGCTGCGAGGATGCACCGCTTCATTGGCCTCGGCCGCCTTGATCAACGAGCGGATGGCGGTCGGCGCGGTGTAGAAGACGCTCACCTTGTGGTCCTGGATCATCTTCCAGAAGCGGCCCGCATCCGGGTACGTGGGTACGCCCTCGAACACCACCTGTGTCGCGCCGATCGCGAGCGGACCGTAGGTGATGTAGGTGTGGCCGGTGACCCAGCCGATGTCGGCGGTGCACCAGAACACGTCCTCATCCTTCATATCGAAGGTCCAGGTCGTGCTCACCGCTGCCTGCACCAGGTAGCCACCGGTGGAGTGCTGCACCCCCTTGGGCTTGCCGGTCGATCCCGAGGTGTAGAGGACGAACAGCGGATGCTCCGCGCCGACCCATTCGGGCTCGCAGGTGTCGCCCTGCTTTCCCGTCTCCTCGTGCATCCAGCGGTCACGCGACGCGTTCCAGGCGATCTGGCGGCCCGTTCGCCGGTAGACGATCACGTCCTTGACCGACTCGCAGCCGCCGAGCGCCATCGCTTCCTCGACGATGGCCTTGAGCGGCAACTGCTTGCCGCCGCGCAACTGTTCGTCGGCCGTGATCACCATCACCGCACCCACCCCCGCGATGCGGTCGCGCAGGCTCTGTGCCGAGAAGCCACCGAACACCACCGAATGCGTGGCGCCGATGCGCGCGCAAGCCTGCATGGCCACGACGCCCTCGACACTCATCGACATGTAGATGACGACGCGATCACCCTTCTTCACACCGCGGGCCTTCAGCACGTTGGCGAGACGGCAGGTGCGCGCGAGCAAGTCGCCGTAGGTGACGCGACTGATCCGGCCGTCGTCGGCCTCGAAGATGACGGCCACCTTGTCGCCCAGGCCGCGCTCGACGTGGCGGTCCAGGCAGTTGTAGGAGGCATTCAGCGTGCCGTCCTCGAACCATTTGAAGAACGGCGCCTCGCGCTCGTCAAGCGATCGCGTGAAGGGCGTCTTCCAGCTCACGAACTCGCGGGCCAGACGCGCCCAGTAGGCGCCGTGATCGGCGTCGGCCTCGGCCACCAGCTTTCGATAGGCCGGCATACCGGATACGTGCGCGCCCTTCATGGCGGCCTCCGGAACCGGATAGTTGATCGCTTCATCGCTCACCTGAATCTCCTTGCGTGGCAAGGCTTGTTTCAGTCAAGCGCTGAATCCCTTTACCAACACTCCTACCCTGCGCGCGCCAGGTGATTGAGTCTGTGCGGTAGCACACCAACGGGGAGAACTTCCTCGGCGCGCGAATGCGACTGCGCGCACGTCGATGGCCGCGCGGTTTGTGTGCGGCGGCGTACAGACCCGATGCGCCCGACTCACTACAAAGGTACTTGACGGGACGCCGCAAGCGGATCCCCGACCCACTGCAAAGAAAGCCCCCCATGCAAGCCCTCGTGTACCACGGCCCCGGCAAGAAGAGCCTTGACGACCGTCCCAAGCCGACCCTCCAGATGCCCACCGACGCGGTCATCCGGATCACGCGCACCACGATCTGCGGCACGGATCTGCACATCCTCAAAGGCGACGTCGCGTCCTGTCGACCCGGAACCGTCCTTGGCCATGAAGGCGTGGGCGTCGTCGATGCCGTCGGTCCGGGAGTCGCCACGTTCAAGCCTGGCGACAGGGTCCTGATCTCCTGCATCACTGCGTGCGGCCGCTGCGACCCCTGCCGAAAGGGCATGTACTCGCACTGCGCGACCGGGGGCTGGATCCTTGGCAACAGCATCGACGGCACGCAGGCCGAGTTCGTTCGGATCCCCTATGCCGACACCAGCCTGTACCCGATCCCACAGGGCGCGGACGAAGAGGCGCTGGTCATGCTCAGCGACATCCTGCCGACCGGCTTCGAGTGCGGCGTGCTGAACGGCAAAGTCCAGCCGGGCTCCAGCGTCGCCATCGTCGGTTCGGGGCCGATCGGGCTGGCAGCGCTGCTCACGGCGCAGTTCTATTCCCCGGCCGAGATCATCATGATCGACCTGGACGACAACCGGCTCGCCGTCGGCAAGCGCTTCGGAGCGACGGCCACGGTGAACAGCGCTGCCGGCGATGCGGCGCAGCAGGTGATGAAGCTTACCGGCGGACGGGGCGTGGACACGGCCATCGAGGCGGTGGGCATCCCCGCCACGTTCGAGCTCTGCGAGGACATCGTGGCACCGGGCGGCACCATCGCCAACGTCGGTGTGCATGGAAGCAAGGTCGATCTGCATCTGGAGAGGCTGTGGTCGCACAACATGACGATCACCACGCGGCTGGTTGACACGGTCTCGATTCCCATGTTGCTCAAGACCGTGCAGTCCCAACGCATCGATGCCAGGCAACTGATCACGCACCACTTCAAGCTCAGCGACATCCTTCAGGCCTACGACACCTTCGCCAACGCCGCCGATACGAAGGCGCTGAAGGTCATCCTCGAGGCGTGACGGCGCGATGAGTGCCACCTCCGAGCCGCCTCTTGCCGTCCCGGCGCTGGAGGCGTTGGCATCGGGCCGCGGCATCGTCAGGAGAATCGGACTGATCGCGGCGCCTGCCGCACTCATCGCCATCGTTTGGATGCCGACACCGCAGGGCTTGCCGCCTGCCGGGCAGGTGATGCTGGGCATCCTGGCCTTCGCCGTCATCGCCTGGATGACCGAGGCGCTCGACTACGCGGTGAGCGCGGTGGTGATCGGTGCGCTCATGGTGTTCCTGCTGGCCCATGCGCCCGATGCGGCCAGGCCCTCCGGCGCCGACATGGGCACCGGGGCGGCGCTCGGCCTGGCCTTGTCCGGCTTTTCCAACAGCGCCGTCGCGCTCGTTGCGGCGGCGTGCTTCATCGCCGCGGCGATGACCGCGACCGGTCTGGACCGGCGCATCGCCCTGGTGGTGCTGTCCAGGGTCGTCAACGACCATCGCTGCCATCGCACTGATGCTTCTGCCCCGCCTGGGCGTGATGGATTGGAAGGAATCGCAGCGAGGCTTCCCTTGGGGAACCGTCGTCCTGTTTGCCGTCGGCATCGGCGTGGGAACGGCGCTTCTGCGAACACAGGCCGCGGGATGGCTGGCGGATCTGATCGTCCAGAACCTCGGGTTGCGCCAGGCCAGCGCCTTCGCGATCCTGATGCTGTTGTCGCTGTTCCTGATCGTGATCCACCTCGGGTTCGCGAGTGCGACCGCCGTACATGACCCAATCGGCCTGACGACATGGCGAAGGAAGGCAGTCGCGACCACCCGTCCATGAAGGACGCCGACGACGTCGCGCGGACGCTGGGGGCCGACCTTCGCCACGGGCTCACTTCGCAGGAGGCGTCGCGCCGGCTCTCGGAGAATGGCCGCAACGAACTTCGCGCAGCGCCGCGGGTACCCGCCTGGCGGCGCTTCCTGTCGCAGTTCCGGGATCCGCTCGTCTACCTGCTGCTGGCCGCCATCGCGATCACGCTCGTCGCCTGGGCCATCGAAGGCTTCGCGGGCTGGCCCCTGGACACGATCGTCATTGCGACGATCGTGCTGCTCAACGGGGGGCTTGGCTACGTGCAGGAAGCCAAGGCGACGGACGCCGTGGCCGCGCTGGCCCGGATGACCGCCGTGACTTCGGCCGTGGTGCGTGACGGGCAATCGATGCGCATTCCCAGCGCCGAGCTGGTGCGCGGCGACCTGCTCGTGCTCGGTGAAGGTGACGCCGTGGGGGCCGATGCGCGGCTGGTCCAGGCCACGTCGCTGCGCGTGCAGGAATCCTCGCTGACCGGAGAGAGCGAAGCCGTGCTGAAGGATGCCACCACGCTGCGCGAGCCGGCGTCGCTTGGCGATCGGCTCGACATGGTGTTCAAGGGCACGGCCGTCGCGCAGGGCACCGGTCGCGCCGTCGTCACGGCGACCGGGATGGACACCGAAATGGGGGCGATCGCCGAGATGCTGGAGGCTACCGCGGACGAGCCGACGCCGCTCGAGAAGGAAGTCGGACGCATCGGACGCATGCTGGGCGCCGCCGTCGTCATCATCGCCGCGGTGGTGGCAGGGACCATCCTGCTGATCTCCGACATCCGCAGCGCCGCCGATGTCATTTCCGTCCTGCTGCTCGGCGTCTCGCTGGCGGTAGCTGCCGTCCCCGAGGGACTGCCGGCGATCCTGTCCGTGGTGCTCGCAATGGGAGTGCAGCGGATGGCCAAGCACGGCGCCATCGTCAAGAACTTGTCATCCGTGGAGACGCTCGGATCGGCTTCGGTCATCTGCTCGGACAAGACCGGCACGCTGACCCGGGCGGAGATGACCATCGAACGGGTGATGACCGTCTCGGGCAGCACCCGCATCACCGGGGTGGGCTACGCGCCGCAAGGTCGGGTCGAGTACGAAGCTGCCGAACTGGCGGGTGGGCCGCTTCGGGACGAGCAGATCCTGGTCCTGAGCGGCGGCAGCCTGGCTGGCAATGCGGACCTGCGCCAAGGATCCGGGGGCGCTTGGGAGATCCAGGGCGATCCGACCGAGGGGGCGTTCCTGGTGGCCGAGCGCAAGCTGGGGGCCACCGAGCGGCGCGAGCGGCGTTTCGAGCGCATCGGAGAAATCCCGTTCACGTCCGAGCGCAAGATGATGTCGACGATCCAACGCGATCGAGAGCACGCCGATGAACTCGTGGTGATCACCAAGGGGGCCCCGGACGTCCTGCTCGATCGGTGTACCCGGGCGCGGGTGGGATCGGATGTGGTCGAACTGGACGAACCGCTTCGGGCACGGATCCTGGCCGAGGTCGGAACTCTTTCCGACGCGGCACTGCGCACGCTGGCCGTGGCCTACCGGCCGCTCGGCCCCGGGAAGGACCCGCTGATCACGGAATCGCTCGAACGTGACCTCGTGTTCGCGGGCACCGTCGGCATCATCGATCCGCCACGCGAGGAGGCAGCCGCGGCCATCCGCGAAGCGCGGCGGGCAGGCATCCGGGTGATCATGATCACCGGCGACCACCCGCGCACGGCGGCGCGCATCGCCACGGACCTCGGGATCGCGGGGGCCGACGCGGCCGCGCTGAGCGGGAACGAGATCGACGCGCTGGACGATGCGGCTTTCGCGGAGGCGGTGCGCAAGACATCTGTCTACGCCCGGGTGGCGCCCGCGCACAAGCTGCGCATCGTCGATGCGCTGCAGGCCGACGGCAACGTCGTCGCGATGACGGGGGACGGCGTCAACGATGCACCGGCGCTGAAGTCGGCGGACATCGGCATTGCGATGGGCGTGACCGGGACCGAGGTCACGAAGGAAGCCGCCAACATGATCCTCGTCGACGACAACTTCGCCACGATCGTGGAGGCCGTGCGCGAGGGACGCGGCATCTTCGACGGCATCCGCAAGTTCCTGCGCTATCTGCTGGGCTCGAACATGGGCGAGGTGCTGACGGTCTTCCTGGGCGTCGTGGGAGCAGGGGTGATCGGGCTCACAGGCGCAGAGTCAAACGCGGGCGGCGCGGTGGTTCTGCCCCTTCTTGCGACGCAGATCCTCTGGATCAATCTGATCACCGACTCCGGGCCTGCGCTGGCGATGGGTGTGGACCCGCCGACCGACGACGTCATGGCGCGCGAGCCGCGGCGGCTGGACGAACGCGTGATCGACGCGCGGATGTGGGCCGGGGTGATCCAGGTCGGAGCCGTGATGGCCGTGGTGACGCTGCTGACGGTCGACATCTTCCTCCCCGGCGGGCTGATCGAGGGCACGCGTGACCTCGCGACCGCGCGCACGGCAGGCTTCACGGTGCTGGTCTTCGCCCAGTTGTTCAACTGCTTCAACGCTCGCTCCGAGACCGCCAGTGCGTTCTCTCACCTGTTCGTCAACCGGTGGTTATGGGGCGCGGTCGGACTGTCGGTGCTGCTGCAGGTAGCCGTCGTCCATCTGGGCTTCCTCAACCTCGCCTTCGGCACGGTGCCGCTGGCGCTCGATCAATGGATGCTGTGCGTCGCGATGGCCAGCGCGGTCCTGTGGTGCAGCGAACTGCACAAGTGGATAAGTCGCCGGTCGCGGTCACACGCACCACGCCGCACGGCGCCTATGCTGAAGCGCGAAAGCTGACTCCCGGATCGCGGTTCAATAGAGTACCCCCACAGGACGACGGCCGCCGGTTCGTTGGCTGCAGCATCTCGCGGGCCCACAGCTTGCTTATTGGCCACCGATGATTGAAAATTTTCTTTCGTTGCACCGTTCTGTAATTTTGTTTACATTCGCCGCACCCTGAAGGGGCATCCCGCCCATTCGCATGCAGCCCTCTTCCGCCACTACCGTCCCCCAGCGCATCGCCCAGGCGCTGCCGCAGCTCACGCGCTCGCACCGCCAGGTGGCCGACTACGTGCTGGAGCGCCCGCTGCAGGTCGCCACCTTGCCCATCGACGAGCTGGCGGCCATGGCCGGCGTGTCGGTGGCCACGGCCAACCGCTTCGCGCGGGCGCTGGGCTTCGACGGGTATGCGAGCTTCCGCGCCGAACTGGTGCGCGGCTTCGAGCCGCTGGTGGCGCCGGTGGAGCGGCTGCGCGGCAACCTGGCCAATCCGTCGAGCGTGGCCGAGGTGTTCTCCATGGCGCTGGAGGAAAGCCAGCGCAACATCGAGGCCACCCGCCATGCGCTGGACCCGGCGTCCTGCGAGGCGGCGGTCGAGCGCGTGCTGGGCGCGCGCACGGTCTTCGTTGCCGGCTTCGGCGCCAGCGCCTGGCTGGCCGGGCTGCTGCACCACGGACTGGATGCCTACTGTGCCGACGTGCGGCTGCTGCCCTCGATGAGCGGCGTCACGCACGGTGCGCGCTCCCTCGCGCGCGGCGGGTCCCGCGACCTGCTGGTGGCGCTGACCTTCCCGCGCTACCTCACCGACACGCTGGCCCTGACCGGCATCGCCCGCAAGCAGGGCATCGGCGTGCTGGCACTGACCGACCGGCCCAGCTCGCCGCTCGCGCCGCTGGCCGACATCACGCTCTACGCGCAGACCGAGACGCGCTTCCGCCCCAATTGCGAGACCAGCGTGCTGGCGCTGGTCGAGGCGCTGACCAGCGCCGTGGCCCTGCGCGCGCCGGGCGCCTTCCAGGCCGCCAGCAAGGTGGTGCAGACCGTCATGCCCTGGCTGCACGGCGCACAGGATCTGCGCGCGACCCCGGCCAGCGCCAGAATCAAGAAGAGGCTGGCGCGCCAGCGGCCGGCCGGAAAGAAGAAGACCCGATGAAAAGCTCCCCCGTCATCGCCATCCATGGCGGCGCCGGCACCATCAGCGCGGCCGCGCTGGACGCCTCGGCGGCGCAGGCCTATCACGATGCGCTGCGCGTCATCGTGCAGGCCAGCCAGGCGCTGCTGCTGAAAGGCGCCCCGGCGCTCGACGCGGTGTGCCTCGCCGTCGAGATGCTGGAAGACTGCCCGCTCTTCAATGCCGGCCACGGCGCGGTCTTCACCGCGGCCGAAACGCACGAGCTCGATGCCGCCGTGATGAACGGCGCCGACCTGCGCGCCGGCGCGGTGGCGGGCGTGAGCCACATCCGCCGGCCGGTGCGCGCTGCCCGCGCGGTGATGGAGGACGGCGCCCACGTGCTGCTGGCCGGCGCCGGCGCCGAGGCCTTTGCGCGCGAGCGCGGGCTGGAGATGGTGGAGCCCGCCTACTTTTCCACCGAGGCGCGGCGCGCCCAGCTGCACCGCGCGCAGGCCGCGAACCGGGTGGTGCTCGACCATGACGGCGCGGCCGGGTCAGGCGCCCCATTGGACGAAGGCCGCAAGTTCGGCACCGTCGGCGCCGTGGCGCTGGACCTCGCGGGCCACCTGGCGGCCGCCACGTCCACCGGCGGCATGACGAACAAGCGGGTCGGCCGCGTCGGCGATTCGCCGCTGATCGGCGCCGGCACCTACGCCGACGACAAGCGCGCCGCCGTCTCCTGCACCGGCACCGGCGAGATGTTCATCCGCGCGGCCGCCGCCTACGACGTCTGCGCGCGCATGCGCTATGCCGGCCAGTCGCTGGCGCAGGCCGCCCAGGCGGTGGTGATGCAGTCGCTCCCGGCCATCGGCGGCAGCGGCGGGCTGATCGCGGTCGACCGGCTGGGCAACGTCTGCATGCCCTTCAACACCGAGGGCATGTACCGCGGCCACGCCCGCGGCACCGATGCGCCGCAGACCGCCATCCATCGATGAGCGCCGTCCTCCAACCCTCTTCCGCCGGCGCCGCGCTGCAGCTGCCCGAACAGCGCGTGCTCGAGGTCGACGGCCTCACCGTGCGCTTCGCCACCTCCGAACGCACCGTGGACGCGGTGCGCAACCTGTCGCTGCACGTGGACCGCGGCGAGACGCTGGCGATCGTGGGCGAGTCCGGCTCCGGCAAGTCCGTCACCTCGCTCGCGCTGATGCGGCTGGTGGAGTACGGCGGCGGCCGCATCGTCGGCGGGCGCATGGGCTTCCGGCGCCGCGACGGCCGCGTCCTCGACCTGGCGAAGGTGTCCGATGCCACCATGCGCGGCATCCGCGGCGCCGACATCGCGATGATCTTCCAGGAGCCGATGACCTCGTTGAACCCCGTGTTCACCGCCGGCGACCAGATCGCCGAGGCCATCGCCATCCACCAGGGCAAGGACCGCGCCGCCGCCAGCGCCGAGGCGCTGCGCATGCTGGAGCTGGTGCGCATTCCCGAGGCGCGCAGCGTGCTCGCGCGCTACCCGCACCAGCTCTCCGGCGGCATGCGCCAGCGGGTGATGATCGCGATGGCGCTGTCCTGCCGGCCCTCGCTCCTGATTGCCGACGAGCCGACCACCGCGCTGGACGTCACCATCCAGGCCCAGATTCTCCAGCTCATCCGCGAGCTGCAGTCCGAGATGCACATGGGCGTGGTCTTCATCACGCACGACATGGGCGTGGTGGCCGAGGTGGCCGACCGCGTGCTCGTGATGTACCGCGGCGACAAGGCCGAGGCCGGGCCGGCGGAGCAGATCTTCAAGGCCCCGCAGCATCCCTACACGCGCGCCCTGCTCTCCGCCGTGCCGCAGTTGGGCGCGATGCACGGCACCGACCTGCCCGCGCGCTTCGAGCTGCTGCAGGTGGATGCCGCCGGCGTGAGCGTGGTGGACAACGCCCCACAGGACACGGTGCGGCGCGATGCCCCGCCCATCCTGCGCGTGAAGAAGCTGGTGACGCGCTTCGACCTCAAGAGCGGCCTGTTCGGCCGCGTCACCCGCCGCGTGCACGCGGTGGAAGGCATCAGCTTCGACCTGCAGCCGGGCGAGACGCTGGCGCTGGTGGGCGAATCGGGCTGCGGCAAATCCACCACCGGCCGCTCGCTGCTGCGCCTGGTCGAGAGCCAGGGCGGCGAGATCGAGTTCCTGGGACGCAACGTGCTGGCGCTGCCCACGGGCGAGCTGCAGGCGCTGCGGCGCGACATCCAGTTCATCTTCCAGGACCCCTTCGCCTCGCTCGACCCACGGCTGACGGTGGGCTTCTCGATCATGGAGCCGCTCCTGGTGCACGGCCTCGCGAAAGGCGCCAAGGCGCAGGAGCGGGTGCGCTGGCTGCTTGAAAAGGTGGGCCTGCCGCCCGAGTACGCGCAGCGCTACCCGCACGAGTTCTCCGGTGGCCAGCGCCAGCGCATCGCGATCGCGCGCGCACTGGCGCTCGACCCGAAGGTGGTGGTGGCCGACGAATCCGTCTCGGCACTGGACGTCTCGATCCAGGCGCAGATCGTCAACCTCATGCTGGACCTGCAGCGCGAGCTGGGCGTGGCCTTCCTCTTCATCTCGCACGACATGGCGGTGGTGGAGCGCATCAGCCACCGCGTGGCCGTGATGTACCTGGGCCAGATCGTGGAGATCGGCCCGCGCCGCGCGATCTTCGAGAATCCGCAGCATGCCTACACGAAGCGGCTGATGGCCGCCGTCCCGGTGGCCGACCCGGCGCGCCGCACGCAGAAGCGCCCGCTGCTGCAGGGCGAAGTCCCGAGCCCGGTGCACCCGGCAGGCTACGAGCCGGAGATCCGGCCGCTGGTCGAAGTCGGCCCGGGCCATTTCGTCGCGCGGGCCGGCGGCTTCTGAGCACCCCCAGGAATTGTTCCCCCCGTCTCACCCCAACGACCTCAAAGGAGTCTTCGCATGAACAAGCGTCTTTCCCGAATCGCAGCCGCCCTCGCGCTGGCCGGCCTGGCCGTGTCGGCGCAGGCCGCCGGCAAGGACGTGGTGGTGGCCGTGCAGTCCAACTTCACCACCACCGACCCCTACGACGCCAACGACACGCTCTCGCAGGCGGTGGCCAAGTCCTTCTACCAGGGCCTGTACGGCTTCGACAAGGACATGAAGATGGTGCCGGTGCTCGCCACCGGCCACACCGTCAGCAAGGACGGACTGATCTACACCGTCAAGCTGCGCACCGGCGTGCAGTTCCACGACGGCACGCCCTTCAATGCCGAGGCGGTGAAGGTCACCTTCGATCGCGTGACCAACGCGGACAACAAGCTCAAGCGCTACAACCTCTACAAGAACATCGCCAAGACCGAGGTGATCGACGCGAGCACGGTGCGGTTCACGCTGACGGAGCCCTTCTCGCCCTTCATCAACAACCTGGCGCACCCGTCGGCCGTGATCATCTCGCCGGCGGCGCTGGCCAAGTTCGGCAGCAAGGGCATCGCGCAGAACCCGGTGGGCACCGGCCCCTTCAAGTTCGTCGAGTGGAAGGCCACCGACTACCTGAAGGTCACGAAGTTCGACGGCTACTGGAAGAAGGGTTACCCGAAGGTCGACACCATCACCTTCCGCCCCGTGGTCGACAACAACACGCGCGCCGCGATGATGCAGACCAACGAGGCGCACTTCGCCTTCCCGATGCCGTACGAGGCGGCCGAGACCCTGAAGGCCAAGCCCAGCCTCGAAGTGAACAGCGCGCCGTCGATCATCCAGCGCTACATCTCGATGAACGTGCAGCAGAAGCCCTTCGACAACCCGAAGGTCCGCCAGGCCATCAACTACGCGATCAACAAGGAAGCGCTCGCCAAGGTGGCCTTCTCGGGCTACGCCATCCCCGCCGAGGGCGTGCTGCCCAAGGGCATCGAGGGCGCATCGAAGCTGGGCCCCTGGCCCTACAACCCCGCCAAGGCGAAGGAACTGCTGAAGGAAGCCGGCTACCCGAACGGCTTCGAGAGCACGCTCTGGTCGGCCTACAACTACACGACGGCGCAGAAGGTGATCCAGTTCGTGCAGCAGCAGCTCGCGCAGGTCGGCATCAAGGTGCAGGTGCAGGCGCTGGAAGCCGGCCAGCGTGTCGAGCGCGTCGAAAGCGCGCAGGACCCGGCCACCGCACCGGTGCGCATGTACTACGTGGGCTGGTCGTCCTCCACCGGCGAAGCCGACTGGGCGATGCGTCCGCTGCTGGCCTCCGAATCGTTCCCCCCGCGCCTCTTCAACACGGCGTACTACAAGAACGACGAGGTCGATGCGGACATCAAGAAGGCGCTGGTCACGACCGACGCCGCCGCCAAGGCCAAGATCTACGCCGATGCGCAGAAGCGCATCTGGGACGACGCGCCGTGGGCCTTCCTCGTCACCGAGCAGCTGCTGTCGGTGCGGGCGCGCAACCTGACCGGGTTCTACGTGATCCCCGACGGCAGCTTCAACTTCGACGAAGTGGAACTGAAGTGATCCTGCGCGCGCCACGTTCATGACCCAGTACGTCCTGAAGCGCCTGCTGGGCCTGCTGCCGACACTGCTGATCGTGGCGGTGCTGGTGTTCCTGTTCGTCCACATGCTGCCCGGCGATCCGGCGCGGCTGGCGGCCGGGCCGGACGCCAGCCCCGAGACGGTGGCGCTGGTGCGCGCGGACCTGGGCCTCGACAAGCCGATGCCGCAGCAGTTCCTGAACTTCTTCACGAACATCCTGCAGGGCGACTTCGGGCGCTCGCTGCGTTCGAAGCGGCCGGTGTCCACCGAAATCGCCGAGCGCTTCATGCCCACGCTGCTGCTCACCCTCACCAGCATGGCCTGGGCGGTGGTCTTCGGCATGGCGATCGGCATCACCTCGGCGGTCTACCGCAACCAGTGGCCCGACCGGATCGGCATGACGCTCGCGGTCTCGGGCATCTCCTTCCCGGCCTTCGCGCTGGGCATGCTGCTGATGCAGCTGTTCTCGGTGCAGCTGGGCTGGCTGCCCACCGTGGGCGCCGACTCGTGGAAGCACTACATCCTGCCCTCGATCACGCTGGGCGCGGCGGTGGCAGCGGTGATGGCGCGCTTCACCCGCGCCTCCTTCGTCGAGGTGATCCAGGAAGACTTCGTGCGCACGGCGCGCGCCAAGGGCGTGTCGGAAAAATGGGTGGTGCTCAAGCATTGCCTGCGCAATGCGCTGATCCCGGTGGTCACCATGATGGGCCTGCAGTTCGGCTTCCTGCTGGGCGGATCGATCGTGGTGGAGGCGGTGTTCAACTGGCCCGGCCTCGGGCGGCTGCTGGTCGACGCGGTGGACATGCGCGACTACCCGGTCATCCAGACGCTGGTGCTTCTGTTCTCGCTCGAGTTCATCCTGATCAACCTGGTGGTGGACGTGCTCTACGGCTTCATCAACCCCACCATCCGCTACAAGTGAGTCGGCCATGAGCACGCCCCCCGCCGTACCGATCGCCGCCGCCGAGCCGCAGGCCGCCATCGCCGCCGTCGCCGCCTCGAAGGTGCGCACGCCCTGGACCGAGTTCTGGCGCAAGTTCCGCATGCAGCATGTCGCGATGGGTGCCGGGGTGTTCGTGCTGTTGCTGGTCGCGATCGCCATCCTCGCGCCGTGGATCGTTCCCTACGACGCCGAGAACTTCTTCGACTACGACAAGCTCAACACCGGCCCCTCGGCCGCCCACTGGTTCGGTGTCGATCCGCTGGGCCGCGACATCTTCAGCCGCATCCTGATGGGCGCGCGCATCTCGCTGGCCACCGGCTTCCTCTCGGTGGTGCTGGGTGCCATCGTGGGTACTGCGCTGGGTCTCCTGGCCGGCTACTACGGCGGCTGGTGGGACCGCATCGTGATGCGCATCTCCGACGTGCTGTTCGCCTTCCCCGGCATCCTGCTGGCGCTGGGCGTGGTCGCCATCCTCGGCAGCAGCATGACCAACGTGGTGGTGGCGGTCTCCGTCTTCAGCGTGCCGGCCTTCGCGCGGCTGGTGCGCGGCAACACGCTGGCGCTGAAGAACCTGACCTACATCGAGGCCACGCGCAGCATCGGCGCGCGCGACCGCACCATCCTGCTGCGCCACATCCTGCCCGGCACCATCTCGTCGATCGTCGTGTACTTCACGATGCGGCTGGGCACCTCGATCATCACGGCCGCCAGCCTGAGCTTCCTCGGCATGGGCGCGCAGCCGCCCATGCCGGAATGGGGCGCGATGCTCAACGAGGCGCGTGCCGACATGGTCAACGCGCCGCACGTGGCGCTGTTCCCGTCGCTGGCGATCTTCTTCACGGTGCTGGCCTTCAACCTGCTCGGCGACGGCCTGCGCGACGCGCTCGATCCCAAGATCGACAGGCTCTGAGATGGCGCCGGCGATCCCGCACATCGGCAGCCTTCCCTCCGGCCGGCGCGACGCCATCACCGACGTGGCCCGGGTCACGGTCGGCCATGCCACGCTCGACGAAGGCGATGTCCAGACCGGCGTGACCGTGGTGTGCCCGCATGCCGGCGACGCCTATCAGCAGCGGGTGCCGGCCGGCGTGGCCGTGCTCAACGGTTTCGGCAAGAGCGTCGGTCTGCTGCAGGTCGAGGAGTTGGGTGTGCTGGAGACGCCGATCGCGCTGACCAACACCTTCTCGGTGCCGGCGATGGCGCAGGCGCAGATCCGCGAATGCGTCGCGCGCAACCCGGAATGCGGCCGCAGCCTGCCCACAGTCAACCCGCTGGTCTTCGAGTGCAACGACGGCTTCCTCAACGACATCCAGTGCATGGGGGTGCGCGAGGAGCACTACCTGCAGGCCCGGGCCGCCGCCGGCGCGGAAGTGGCGCAAGGCTCCGTGGGCGCCGGGCGCGGCATGTCCAGCTTCGCACTCAAGGGCGGCATCGGCTCCGCCTCGCGCCGCGTGTCGGCCCCGGGTGCCGGGTTGCACACGGTGGGCGCGCTGGTGCTGGCCAACTACGGCCTGCTGCCGCATCTGCGCATCGCAGGCCATGCGGTCGGCGCACGGCTGGCGACACAGCTCACGGGCCCGTCGGTGGCGGCTGAGCCCGAGAAGGGCTCCATCATCATGCTGCTCGCCACCGATGCCGCACTCGACGCGCGGCAGCTGCGCCGGCTCGCGCAACGCGCGGGCGCGGGCCTCGCACGCACCGGTTCCTTCCTCGGGCATGGCAGCGGCGACATCGCGCTCGCCTTTTCCACTGCCTACACGCTGCCGCAGCGGCGCGAGCAACCGATGCCCGCGGTCGCGCTGCTGCACGACGGCCTGCTCGACGGGCTGTTCCAGGCGGCCGCCGACAGCGTGGAGCAGGCCATCCTGCATGCGCTGTGGCATGCCCGGGCCGTCACCGGGCGCAACGGCCACGTACGGCCGGCCCTCACCGACCTGCTGCGCGGCTGGCCTGCCGATGCCTTCGCGAATCCTCACGACGTTCACGCATGAAGATCCTGATTTCCGTCGACATCGAGGGCGTGGCCGGCGTCTTCCATTCCCAGCAGGTGCGCGCCGGCAACCCCGAGTACGAGCGCGCGCGCCGGCTGATGACCGAGGAGGCCAATGCCGCGATCGCCGGTGCCTTCGACGGCGGTGCCACCGAGGTCTGGGTGAACGACTCGCACGGCGACTTCCGCAACATGCCGCCCGACCTGCTGGACGCGCGCGCGCAGGTGATCCAGGGCAAGCCGCGCTACCTGAGCATGGTGGCCGGCGTGGAGCTGGGCGTGGACGGGGTCTGCATGATCGGCTACCACTCGCGCGCGGGCGGCCGCGGCATCCTGGCGCACACCATCAACAGCTTCGCCTTCGCCGCCATCGAGATCGGCGGGCAGCCGGTCGGCGAGGCCGCGCTCTATGGCGCACTGGCGGGCGAATACGGCGCGCCGGTGCTGATGGCCAGCGGCGACGACGTCTTCATCGAGGAGACGAAGCCCATGTTCCCGCACGCCGTCTTCGTGCAGACCAAGCGCGCGACCGGGCAGACCAGCGGCGTTTCGCTGTCGCCCGCGCAAGCCTGCGCGGCGATCCGCGAGGGCGTGGCCGCGGGCCTGACGGCGCATGGGGCAGCGCGCCCACTGGTCTGGCCGAAGCCGCTGGCCGTCACGCTGCACACGCAGACGCCGGCGCTGGCCGACCTGTTCTGCCAATGGCCCGGCTTCGAGCGCAGCGGGGCGACCGCGCTGCGCTTCGCCGCGCCCTCGGTCGAGGCGGCGGTGCGCATGCTCAACTGCTGCTCTGCGATGTCGGCGATGCTGCGCTGAGACATCCGGGACGTCAGCCACCCGCGCCTGTGGCGTGCGCACGAACAGAAAGCGAGCAGGCGAGCAGTTGGCCGAGGTGGGCCCCATTTGACGAGTTCATAGCGCTGGCGCAGCGTGTCGTCCGGGACCGGCATGCCGCGATGGCCGTTCTGGGTTCGCGCCTCGGTGAAGAGTTTTTCGAGGGTGAGGTTCGTCATGTGCCCTGCGCGCGTCCGGCGGAAGCGGCAGCGGCCCGGCCCGCTGCCTCCAGCGTCGGCTTGACGCTCTCCAGCGCGCCGCCGCCGTCGCATGGGATGACCGCGCCCGAGATGTAGCCGGCATGCGGCGAGCCGAGGAAGAGCGCGAGGTTCGCGATGTCGTGGAGCGTGCCCAGTCGCTTCAAGGGCACCGCGTCGACCGCGGCACGCCTCGCCTCGTCGCTGGGGGCCATCAGGCGCCGCACGCCCTCCGTGCCCTCGATGGGGCCGGGCGAAATGGCGTTGATGCGCAGGCCCTCGGCACCCCATTCGAGGGCGAGTATGCGGGTGAGCTGGTCGACGCCGGCCTTGGCCGCGCCGCAATGCGCCTGGTAGCGCATCGGGATGCTCGCCTGCGGCGCCGTGATGTTGATCACCGAGCCCCCCGGGCGCCGCAGGTGCCGGTGGGCCTGGCGCATCACGTGAAAGGTGCCGACGAGGTCGATGTCGACCACGGTCCTGAAGCCATTGGAGGACATGCCGCCGGCCTCGCACAGGAAGTTCCCGGCCGCGCCGGACACCAGCACGTCGAGGGGGCCGAAGCGCGCAACGGCCTGCTCGAGCGCCTGGCCGACCGCATCGAAGTTCCGCACGTCCGCGCACACACCGAGGACCGGTGCGCCCTGCTCTCCGAGGGCGGTCGCTGCGGCATTCACGTTGTCTTCGCTGCGGCTGGCCACGGTGACTGCCGCGCCCTGGCGCGCGAACGCCTGCGCCACGCCGAAATTGATGCCCGTGGTTCCGCCGAACACGAAGACGTGACGGCCGCTGTAGTCGAGGTCGATCGTCATCTCAGGGCTTCAGCAGGATCTTGCCGATGGATTCACGGGATTCCATCATCCGGTGCGCGCGCGGCGCCTCCGTCAGCGGCAGCCGGGTCGTGATGGCCGGTGCGATCTTTCCCTCGGCGAGCAATGCGATCACGGCCTTGCAGGCGCTGTCGCGGACCTGCGGCATCTTGTCGAACACGTGCGTGCCGATCACGCGCAGCGCCGGGCTCCGGTCGATGTTCGCGCGCATGCCGCGGAACAGGTCCACGTCGGGCATGCCGCCGAGCGCGGCGTAGGAGACGATCAGGCCGAGCGGCGCGAGCATCTTCATGTCCTCGACGAAGGAGTTGCCGGCCAGGTGATTGAAGACGATGTCCACCCCCCGCCCCTGCGTCAGCGCGAGCACCCTTTCGGGCAGCGGCCCGCTCTTGTAGTTCAGCGCATGGTCGACACCTCGTGTCCTGAGGAACGCGCATTTCTCGTCGCTGCCGGCGGTGCCGATCACCGTCGAGCCGCCCAGCTTCGCGAGTTCCGTCAAGGCCGTGCCCATGCCGCCGGATGCGCCGTGCAGCAGCATGCAGCGGGTCTCCGCGCCGCGCGCACCGTGGTGCAGGAGCAGCCAGGCCACGATGTAGTTGAAGAGCGAAGCGGCCTCGTCCAGATCGACGTCGGGAGGGAGGATCCAGGGCGTCTCATCGCGAACGGCCACGTACTCGGCGTACAGCCCGCCCGCAAAGCCCATGTCCCAGCTCGTGAAGAACACGGGCTGACCGTTCTCCAGGCGTGACGACCCGTTGGCGTCGACCACATGTCCGCTCACCTCGTTGCCCGGAACATAGGGCAGCTTCGGCATCCACGGGTAGCGGCCGCTGCGCACCAGCAGATCCGGAAACGCAACGCCGATCGCATGGGTCTTGACCAGCACTTCGCCCGGCTTGAGCGAGGGCGTGGGCACATCGACCACGTCGAGGACTTCCGGACCGCCGGTCTCGGACATCTGCACTGCTTTCATATCGGGAACTCCTTGACGGAATGGCTGACGGTCGCGCCCCCGGGGGTGTCAGGGCTTGAGAAGAATCTTTCCCATCGACTCGCGCGACTCGAGCAGTCGATGGGCCTCGCCGGCCTGGGCCAGCGGCAGGCGCGCCTGGATGGCCGGGGAAATCTGCCGTTTGGCCAAGAGGTCGATCACCGCGGCGCAGGCCTTGTGCAGCACCTCGGGCGTCTTTCCGAACACGTGGGTGGCGATCACGCGGATGGCGGGACTGCGGTCGATGTGCGCGCGCATGTCGGTGAACAGGTCTTTGTCGGGCATGCCCCCCAGCGCCGCGTACGACACGATCAGCCCCAGGGGCGCAAGCATCCTCATGTCCTGCACGAAGGTGTTGCCGGCCACATGGTTGAAGACGATGTCGGCACCCCGGCCCCCGGTGATATCCAGCACGCGATCGACCACCGACTCGCTCCGGCTGTCGATGGCGTGGGTCACGCCGCGTTCACGCAGGAAGGCACATTTGCGCTCGCCGCCGGCCGCGCCGATGACGGTCGACCCGGCGAGCCGGCAAAGCTCCGCCAGCGTGCTGCCCATGCCGCCGGCCGCGCCGTGCAGGAACACCGTGCCGGTCTCTGCGCCGCGCGCGCCGATGTGCAGCAGGATCCAGCCGACGAGGTAGTTGAACAAGGTGGCGGCGTCGTCCAGGTCCACCCCTTCGGGCAGCAGCCAGGGCGCCTGCTCGGGCACGACGATGTATTCCGCGTACAGCCCGCCCGCGAAGCCGATGTCCCAGCTGGTGAAAAACACCGGCTGGCCGTTCTTCAGCCGGCTCGAACCGTTGGCGTCCACCACGTGCCCGGTGGCCTCGTTGCCCGGCACGTAGGGCATCTGCGGCATCCACAGGTGCGTGCCGCTGCGCACCAGCGTGTCGGCGTACGACACGCCGATCGCGTGAATCCTGACCAGCACCTCGCCCGGGCCGGGCGTGGGCATCGGCCGCTCCACGAGTTCGAGCACCTCGGGCCCGCCGGGCTCCTTCATCTGGATGGCTTTCATGCAGCGACTTTCATTTCGGGGATGGATGTGGCCCGGGACCCGGGATGGCCTCCGAGGTAGGCGCGCGCGAGGCGATCGCTGCCGACGGCCTGCTGCCAGTCGATGCCGTTCAGTTCGTCGATCACGCGCCCCATCGCCATCACGTAGGCACGCCCGGTGGCGGCAGCCGCGATGCGCACGTTCTGCTCGATGAGCAGCAGGCCCACGCGACGGCTGCGCAGCGTGTCGAACACCACCTGGATGTCCTTGAAGACCTTGGGCGCCAGGCCGGTGGAGGGCTCGTCCATGATCAACAGGTCCGGCTGCAGCAGCAGCGCGCGGCCGATGGCCACCATCTGCTGCTGCCCGCCGCTGAGCAATTGGACCCGCTGCCGGCGCTTCTCCTCGAGGATGGGAAATAGGGCCATGACCTCGTCGAGGCTGAAGCGTCGGCGATGACCGCGCGTCCGGAGGCCGTGGCGCTCGGCAAGCACCAGGTTCTCGCGCACGGTCAGCTCGCCGAAGAGATGCCGCCCCTCGAGCACCACCGCCAGGCCGCGTGCCGCCCGTTCCTTGGCCGGCGTCGCATGCAGGTCCGCGCCGTCTTTCTCGAGGCGGCCGCCGGTCACGGGAATCAGTCCGCACAGCGCACGCACCAGCGTCGTCTTGCCGGCACCGTTCGGCCCCACGACAGCGACGGCCTCGCCCGCATCGACATGCATCGACACGCCCTGCAGGATGGTGAGCGCGCCGTAGCCCGCGGCCAGTGAATCGACAGTCAGCATGGCATCAGGCTCCGAGGTAGACATCGCGCACCCGGGGATCGGCCTGCAGGGTCGACATGTCGCCGCTGACCAGCAACTCGCCGTTGTAGAGCAGATGCACCGTGTCGACGACGCCCATGAGGTCCATGTCGTGCGAGACGAGCAGGACCGCGATGCCATCGTCGCGCAGCTGGCCGATCCAGTGTTCCAGGGCCCTGACATCGGCGTCGTTGAGCCCGGAAGAGGGTTCGTCCAGCATCAGCAGCCGCGGCCGCCCCACCACCGCGCGGGCGATCTCCAGCACCCGGCGCTGGCCGGCCGGCAGCGTCCGGGTCGGCTCGTTGCGCAGTGCCCACAGCTTGAAGCGCGCACAGACCTCGCCGGCCGCCTCCTGCATCTCCCGCCGCGCACGCCGCGCGCCCGGAAGCGCGAACATCTCGGCCAGCATGCCCGCGCCCCCGGCCTTGGCGCAGCCGGCCATGATGTTCTCCAGGACCGTCATGGACTCGAACACGCGCGGGGTCTGGAAGGTACGGACCAAGCCGCCGCGGCTGCGTCCCTCCACAGGCACGCCAGCCATGCTGCGACCCTCGAATCGCACCTCGCCGACACGCGGATGGATGTAGCCCGAGATCAGGTTGAAGAGCGTGGTCTTGCCCGAGCCGTTGGGGCCGATCAGTCCGACCAGGCCGCCATGCGGCACCTCGAGGTTGACGTTGCTCAGCACCTTGACGGCCCCGAAGCTGTGGCCGAGGCCATGCACCTGCAGCAATGCGGATTCAGCCACGCAGCCTCCGTTTGAAGCCGGTGGCCAGCAAGCCGAACAGCCCGTTCGGCAGCAGCACCACCACCGCCGTCATCGTGAGGCCGAACAGGATCTGGTGCACGTCGCCGAGCCGGCTCAGGAAGTACGGGACGAAGCTCACGAAGAGCGCGCCGACCAGCATTCCACCCGTGGAACGCATGCCGCCGAGCACCGGCACCAGCAGGAAGATGAGCGACTTCGTCAGCCCGAAGCTGTCCACGCTGACGAAGCTGGCGTAGTGCGCGAACAGCGAGCCCGCCAGGCTGCCGAGCATCGCGCACAGCGCGAAGACCGCCGTGCGCATCGCCCGCAGCCGGATGCCCAGGCTGACGGAGGCCTCGCCGCAGTCGCGGCCGGCGCGCAGAAGCAGGCCGGTTTGCCCGTGGATCAGGTTGTGCGCCATCCAGGTGACGGCGAAGGCCACCAGCCACACCAGGTAGTAGAACTTCTCCGCACTGTCGATCGCCAGGCCGAAGAGTGCGGGCTGGGGTATTCCGCCGATGCCGAGGCTGCCGCCGGTGAGCCAGTCCCACTCGAAGAAGAGCACGTGGCCGATGATGCCCAGCGCCAGCGTCGCGAGGCCAAGGAAGTAGCCGTGCAGGCGCAGGATGGCCCATCCCAGCGCGCCCGCGATGACCGCCGCGATCGCGACGCCGGCCAGCATGCCCACGACGATCGGCACGCCACGGGTGGACAGCGCGGCGCTGGCATAGGCGCCGATGCCGAAGAACAGCGCCTGGCCGAGATTGACGATGCCGCACTGGCCGAGCGCCAGGCCGACACCGAGGCCGGCGATGTAGTACAGGCCGGTGAAGACCAGCAGGTCCGTGACGGCCTGCGAAAGCACCAGCGGCAGCGCCGCCCAGAGCAGCAACACCGGAACTCCCCACGCTGGAGAGATGAACGTGCCGGGCTTCATCTCAGCCTCCCACCCGGCCCGCACGGCCGAGCATGCCGTTGGGCAACACGATCATGATGACGATCAGCAGACTGAAGGCGATCACGTCCTTGTAGCTGGAGGAGACGAAGCTGATCGCGAACGCCTCGAGCAGCGCGATCGTCAGTCCGCCGACCACCGCGCCCAGGGGATTCGTCAGCCCGCCGAGAATGGCGGCCGCGAAGCCCTTCAGCGTCAGGCTCATGCCCACGTGATAGTCCATCGCCACCAGCGGCGCGACCAGGATGCCGGCGAACGCGCCGAGCAGACCGCCCATCGCGAAGCTCAAGGTGCGCATCCGGCGCACGTCGATGCCGATCGTGGCTGCGCCTTCCGCATCGATCGATGCGGCCATCATCGACAAGCCCAGCGCGGTGTGCCGATAGAACAGCTGCAGGCCCGCGGTCAGCGCCAGGCCGCCGCCGACCAGCCATGCGGCATGCTCGATCAGTACCGCATCCCTCCACACGAACACGCGGTCGCCACCGAGCGCCGGCAGGCTGTAGCTGGCACGTCCGAGGAAGAACAGCAGCGCGGCCGAGAGCGTCAACGCCACGCCGATGGTCAGCAGCAGGTAGGCTTCTTCGCCCGCGCCGCGCCGCTTCATCCTCCGCACGAGGAGGATGTCGATGGCCGCGCAGATCAGCGCGCCCGCCACCCCACCGGCCAGCACCGCCGGCAGGTAGGGCACGCCGGCCTGGCTCAGCAGCAGCACCGCCGTGATCGCGCCGATCACGGCGCAGTCGCCCTGCGCCGCGTTGATGACGTGGCTGCCCTTGAAGATGACGGCCAGGCCCATGCCGACCAGGGCATAGACGAAGCCGTTCGTGACGCCGGCAATCAGCGCCTGGATCAGGAGGCTGGAGGTCATGGGACGCCTACTCGTGCGAATGCGTGAAGAAGCGCTCGGGAACCTGGTCGCCCCACGGGCCGTTGGCGCTTGCTATCGTGCCGTCGGTCACGCCGCGGAAGTCGGCGTTCATGCGGTCGGTGTCGGTCCAGTGCTCGTACATGAAGTCGAACGGGTCCATCCAGTAGTCGAAGATCTGCGCGCCGTACACGTGGCGCCCGATGCCCCAGACCTTGTCGCCCCCGCGGGCCACCATGTGCTCGTGACCCAGCATCAGATCGTCCAGATCCTGCACCTCGAAGGCGATGTGATTCAGGCCTGGCTTCGGACCCGGCTGGAGCAGGAATACATGGTGGTCCACATACTCCGGTCCACGGTCGAGACGGTTGAAGGCCAACACCAGTTGTCCATCGGGCGCAAGGACCTCGTCGCTCATCAACAGGCCGAGCGTTTCCCGGTACCACGACAACATCGGCGGCATATCGGGACTGACGAGCACCCCATGCCCCAGGCGCAATACCTTGGAAGGGCCTTTTTCGTGACGGGCCAGCGTACCGGCGCGGCGCAGGCCGTCGATGGCGTCGTTGAGGGGGTGACGTGCGTGCGCGATCGGCTGCACGCGCTCGATGCCGTGCACGACCTCGACCGTGTTGCCGTCGGGATCCTTCAGACGCACGCGACGGCCGCCGCCGGGTTCGTCGATGGTTTCCACCCCCGAGGCGCCGGGCTGCTTCGCGAGTTTGTGCAGGTCGTCCTCGCTGGCGGCGACGAATGCCATCGCCAGGAATTTCGGTGGCCCGAGTTCCGCCACGTGGATGTGATGTTCAGCGCACGAGCCGCGCATGTAGAGCGCCTTGTCGGTGCGGGCGGATCGCTGCAGGCCGAAGTCCTTGAGAAAGGCCTCCGCCTTGTCGAGATCCGGCACGCGCACGCGCACATAGGCCAGGTCGATCGCTTTGATGATGGGCATGAAGTCTGTCCTGGGAGAACGTTGTTCAATCTGCGATTCGCACGTCGACCGGTACGAACTTGCCGCCGACCAGCTTCGAGAAGACGAGCTGCGAAGGACGCAAGCCGTTGAGATCGTCCGCCGCGAAGTCGTACTCGTAGCTCACGCCCTGGAACTTGCTGCGGATCGCGCCGCACAGCTGGGCTCCGGTGGCGTTCGGGCCGGCCCGGCGCACCAGCTCCGAGGCGATCTGCACCGCATCCCAGCCGATCAGCGCCGGCCCCTTGGGCAGCACGCCATACTCCTTGCGGTACATCTCGACGAAGGGCTTCTGCCGCGCCGTCGGCGACTCCGAGACGATGTATTCGGGCAGCACGATGTTGTCGGCGGCAGCTCCCATCGCATTCACGGCCTCGTACGACGCCGCCGTCGCGGCGCCGATGATGGGTTGGGTCATCTGCAGCCGGCGCAGGTCGCGGTACGGCACGGCCGTGTTCGCGATCACCGCGACCACGTCGGGCCGCGCGGCCTTGAGCTTGGCTGCCTGGGTGGTGGCCTCCGTCGCGCCCTGTTCGAACTTCTCGGCGCCGACCAGTTCGATGCCGTAGGCGGGCGCATGGCGCTTCAACTCGTTGTAGACCAGCGTGCCCCACGCGGAGTCGTACAGCACGCCCATCTTCTTCAGGTCGGCGCTGCGCGCGTAGCCGAGAAAGGCCTTGGCATTGACGTCCTGGCTCCAGGCCAGGTGCACGACGCACTTGCGCTCGCGCTCGATGGTGGCGCCGATGCCCGACAGCGAGATCTGCGGCGTCGGCCCGGCGCTGGTGACGCCGCCCACGGCAATGGAGCTCGCGGTCGTCGTCAACGCGATGACGACGTCGACCTTCTCGCCGCGCACCAGCTCGTTCGCATGTGTCAGCGCGGTATCGGGGTTGGTGGCATCGTCACGCAGCAGCAACTGCACCTGCCGTCCACCGGCGGCATTGAGCTGCTTCTGCGCCAGGAGCGCACCGCTGCGCGCCGCGGTGCCGAGCGCCGCGGCTGGACCGGTGGCGGCCACGATGACGCCGAGTTTCAAGGGTGGCTGCTGGGCTTGCGCCGACAGCGCGAAGCCGAGCAGTGAACCGGCGATCAGCGCCGCTGCCGGACGAGGGAAGGCTGCCATGCTTGTCTCCTGTATTTGTGGGTTGCGGCGCGCTATTCGGGGGCAATGACGCGCTGGCGCTGCTGCCCCAGCTGCGGCGAGACGATCGTGACCACGTCGCCGGGCTTCAGATACACCGGCGGTTTCATGCCTCCACCCACGCCGGCCGGCGTGCCGGTGACGATCACGTCGCCCGGCAGGAGCGTCAGTACGCTCGAGATGTGGGCGACGATGCGGCGCACGTCGAACACCATCTCCGCCGTGCTGGCTTGCTGGCGCACCACGCCGTTGACGTCCAGGCGCAGGTCCACTTCCTGCGGATCGGGTATCTCGTCCTTGGTGACCAGCCAGGGGCCGAGGGCGCCGAAGGTCGGCGCACTCTTGCCCTTGACGAACTGCCCGCCGCGGCTCAACTGCCAGTCGCGTTCCGACAGGTCGTTCGCGGCACAGTAGCCTGCCACGCAGTCCAGCGCGTCCTCCTCGCTGACGTCGGAGGCCCGTTTGCCGATCACGACGCCCAGCTCCACTTCCCAATCGGTGGCCTTGGAGCCGCGCGGCATCAGGATGTCGTCGTTGGGGCCGCAGATCGAGGTGATTGCCTTGTTGAAGAGCATCGGCTCGCTCGGCTGCGGCAGCCCCGATTCGGCAATGTGGCCCTTGTAGTTCAGCCCGACCGCGAAGAACTGCCGCACGCCGGCCACGGGCGCCGCCAGGCGCGGGTTGCCCTCCACCAGCGGCAGGCGCTCGGGGTCCAGCGCGGCGAGCACCGCCAGGCCTTCCGGCGAGATCACCTCCGGCGTGAGGTCCGCGATGGCCGGCGAAAGCGCCCGGATGCGTCCTTGCGCATCGAGCAGGCCGGGGCGTTCCTGGCCCGGCGGGCCGTAGCGAAGCAGTTTCATGGTGATGTTTCTCCGAATCGTCTAGATGAAGTTGATGAGCACGCTCTTGGAGCGCGTGAAGTGCTCGAGCATCGATGCGAGCGTGAGCTCCTTGCCGATGCCGGACTGCTTGAAGCCGCCATAGGAAATGTTGGGACCGGCCACCTGGGCCTGGTTGACCTGCACGAAGCCGGCCTGCAGTGCGTCCACGGCGCGCAGCGCGGTCGCCAGGTCGCGCGTCCAGACGCTCGCGGCCAGGCCATAGTCGCTGTCGTTCGCCATCGCGAGCGCCTCCTCCTCGGTGTCGAAGGGGATGACGCAGGTGACCGGGCCGAAGATCTCCTCGCGCGCCAGCCGGCTGCGGTTGTCCAGTCCCGTGAAGATCACCGGACGCACGAACAGCCCGTCCGCAAACCGGGTTTCGGCCGGCAGCGCGCAGCATTCGTGCGCGACGGCGCCGGGCAGGCTGCGCCCCAGCTCGATGTAGCCGAGCACCTTGTCGAGCTGCGCCCTGGAAACGATCGCGCCCACGTCGGTGCGCTCGTCCAGCGGGTCGCCGATGCGCAGGCGATCCACTCTTGCCTTGAGCCGCGCGACGAACGCGTCGTGCAGGCTGCGATGCACCAGCATGCGCGAGGCGGCCGTGCAGCTCTGGCCCTGGCGCGTGAAGCGCATGCCGACCAGCGCCCCCTCGATCGCCTTGTCGATGTCGGCGTCGGCCATGAGCAGCATCGGGCTCTTGCCACCCAGTTCCAGCGTGACCGGCACCAGCTTGGCGGCGGCGGCGCCGTAGATCAGCCGGCCGGTTTCCACCGAGCCGGTGAACGTGACTTTGCCCACCTGCGGATGCGCCACCAGCGGCGCGCCACATCCCGGGCCGTCGCCCGACAGCACGTTGAGCACGCCCTTGGGCAGCACCTGGTTCAGCAGCTCCGCGGCGCGCAGCACGGCCAGCGGCGTCTCCTCGGCGCTCTTCACGATCACGGCATTCCCGGCGGCCAGGGCCGGCGCGATCTTGACCGCCATCAGCATCAGCGGCACGTTCCAGGGCAGCACGGCGGCCACCACGCCGATCGGCTCGCGCACCGTGTAAGCCAGCACCTTCGAATGCACGGGCACGGTCTCGCCCTTGAGCTCGCTCGCCAGGCCACCGAAGAACTGCAACAGGTCGGCCACGTTGGCCGCCTCCGGCCGGCACTCGGTGCGAAGCGCCTTGCCGGACTCCAGCGCGATCAGCAGGGCCAGCTCTTCCGCATGCATGGCCAGCAGCTGCGAGGCCTCGATCAGGCGCTTGCCGCGTTCGCGCGCCGGCAGCGCCGCCCAGGCCGGCTGCGCACGCAGTGCACTCGCGACCGCGGCCTCGACGTCGGCGGCCCCGGCGTCTGCTGCCCTGGCGACCAGTTCCCCCGTGGCCGGATGGCGGACTTCGAATGTCCGCGCGCTGTGCGCGGCGACGAGCTCGCCATCGATGAGGAGGCAGCTGTCGAGCCGCTTGGCCGTGGCGCGCGCCTGATCGGCGGAGGCAGTGTCTGGCGTCATGGAATTTTTCATTTCAAGATATCAACTCTTTACGTAGATATATTAGATGCGCATCGGCAATGTGAAACCTATCGGGAACCCGTAGCCACGACCGGCGTGGGCTGGAACGCGGCGAGCCGCCACTGGGCGCCGCGGCGCACCCACACGGCGAGGAATCGGTTGTCGAAGCGCCTGGGCGCGCCCGCGAGCTCACCGGCCAGCTGCATGCGTCCGAACACGCACGCTGCGTCGTCGCTGCAGACCAGGACCTCGTCTTCGACCGAAGACACTTCGGCGTAGCGCATGGCCCCACCGCGCACCTTGGCCAGGTAGCTCGCCTTGCTGTCACGCGTGGCGTCGGAATGGGTGTAGGAAAGCGTGTCGTCGAGCAAGGCGTCGAGGGCCTCGAGGTCCGCCTCGACCATGGCGCGATGACGCCTTGCCTGCAGGTCCAGAAGGAGCGCGGGAATGTCGTCGTGGTGTTGCATGTCAATGTCCTTCGAAATGCGCGGTGCGCTTTTCTCGCCAGGCCGCTACGCCCTCGCGCAGATCGGCCGACTGCAGGCAGGCGGCTTCGGCAAGCGCCACCGCGGCGGCGTCCAAGGTGCCGTGCGCCATCGCGTTGAGCGCCGCCTTCATGCCGGCGCTGGCCAGCGGCGCGTGGGCCGCCGCAGCCTGCGCGGTCGCGATCGCGCGCGACATCAACGCGTCGGGCGGCACGACCGCGTCCAGGTAGCCGATGGCCTGCAGCTGCGACGCCTCGAGCTCCTCGGCCAGCAGGAACAGCCGCTTGGCCGCATTGAGTCCCAGGCGCGATACATAGCGCCGCAGGCCGCTCGGGTAGTAGTGCAGCCCCAGCCGGGCTGCCGGCATGAACATGCGCGTCTGCGGCACGCCGTACCGGAAATCGCACGCCAGCGCCAGGTCGGTGGCGCCGCCGAACACGCCGCCGTTGAGCGCGCACACCGTGACCTGCGGCAGCGCCTCGACCGCATCGACCATGTCGGCGAAGGCATTGCCGCCGGCCGACGATGCCTGCCCCGCCTCCAGGGTCCGCAGCACCGAGCCGATGTCGTAGCCGGCGCTGAAATGCCGGCCGGTCCCGGTGAGCACGACCGCGCGCACGTCGGTCGCTGCGCACAGTGCACGACAGTGGGTGCGCAGCACGTCGATGTCGCCGGCCTCGATGCGATTGGCCTGCGCGGGGCGGCGCAGCCGCAGGAGGGCGATGCGCCCTTCCACCTGCAGCAGCGGCGGGCCGTCGCCTTCGGCCCCGGCGGCGTCGACCAGTCCGCTCATACCACGCCCTCGGCCTGCATCCGCTCGACTTCGGCCGCATCGAAGCCCAACTCGCCGAGCAGTTCCACGGTGCTGCCGCCCTTGTCCTCGAGCGTCGAGGCGATGCGCGCGGGCGTTCTTGTCAGCCCGACCACCTGGGAGATCAGGTGCAGCGTGCCGCGCTGCGGATGCCGCACGGCCTCGGCGATGCCGCAGTGCCGCACCTGTGGATCGCCGAAGACCTGGTCCATGCTGTAGATCGGCCCGCATGGCACATCGGCCGCATCCAGCGCCTCGACCCACTCCGACGTACTTCGGGCACGGAAGGCCTCGCCCAGGATGCGGTTGAGCTCGGCGCGGTTGCGCACCCGTTCGGGATCGCTCGCGAAGTCGGGCCGCAGGGCCAGCTCCGGCTGCCCGATGGCGCCGCAGAGCGCCCGCCACATGGCGTCGCCGCCGGCGCCGACATTCAGGTAGCCGTCGCGCGTGGCATAGGCCGAGGTTGGCATGCTGGTGGGATGATCGTTGCCGACCCGCCCGGCCACGGCACCGTCGACCAGGTAGCGGGCGGCCTGGAAGTCCATCAGCCCGATGCCGGTGTGCAGGAGCGAGACCTGCACCCACTGGCCGCGGCCGCTGGCCTCGCGCTCGAGCAGCGCCGTCATGGCGCCGAGCGCCGCATAGAGGCCCGCCGTCACGTCGATGACTGCCGCGCCCGCGCGCATCGGCTCGCCCTGCGGCGTTCCGGTGGTGCTCATGAGGCCGCACATCCCCTGCAGCACTTGGTCGAAACCCGGCCTGCGCTGGTAGGGACCGTCCTGTCCAAAGCCCGAGATGCTGACGAGCACCACCTTGGGATTGACGGCGCTGAGCGCGGCGTAGTCGATGCCCAGCCGCGTCTTCACGTCCGGGCGAAAGTTCTCTACCACGACGTCGGCGGTGCGCGCCAATCTCAACAGCACGTCGCGCCCGCGAGCGGACTTGAGGTCGAGCGTGATCGAACGCTTGTTCCGGTGCAGGTTCTGCATGTCGGCGCCGTCGCGCGCCCCCACGTACAACTCGCCACGCTGAACGCTGGTCGGCGGCTCGACCTTGATCACGTCCGCGCCGAAGTCCGCCAACTGCTTCACACAGGTGGGCCCCGCGCGCACCTGGCTCAGGTCGATCACCCTGAAACGCCGCAGTGCGCCGTCATTCATCACCGGCTTCATGAAGGAACCTTTCGTCTCCGAAATTTCCTCCAGAGTATCCATCACATACATCATTGTCAATGTTAGATATATCTATCGATTGAAATGATGTGAAGCCGAGCTTCACTGATGTGCCGGGCGAGCTAAACTTCGAAGACTGCGACTCTCAGGCCCGTCTGTCCGTTCATGCCCTCCGAAGCCCCCTCCTCCGCTCGAAAGCTCAGCGCGTCCGAATCCGTCCGCCAGCAGCTCGAGCACGACATCAGCGACGGCGTGCTGCTGCCGGGCGACACGTTGGATGAAGAGGCGCTGGCGCAGCGTTTCGGGGTGTCTCGCACCCCGGTGCGCGAAGCGCTGCTGCAGCTTTCCGTGCGCGGACTGGTGTCCATCGCGCCGCGTGCGGGTATCTACGTGTCCCGGCTGTCGATTCCGGAACTTGCCAACCTGCTGGAGCTTCTTGCCGAACTGGAAGGCGCCTGCGCCAAGCTGGCGACCCGGCGCATCAGCGCCGAGGACCTCGCTGCACTTCGGCAAGTCCACGACGCCAGCGAAGCTTTCGAAACCACGCTCGATGCGCAGGCCTACGGGCGCGCGAACGCCGAGTTTCACGAGATCCTCTACCGCGCTTGCCGCAACGACGCACTGATGCTCGAGATCGCCCACATCCGTCGCCGCACACAGGCCTACCGGCAGAGCGTTTTCCAGAACCAGTCCCGTATCCGGCGTTCGCGCGAAGAGCACGCACGCATCGTCGACGCCATCGTGGCGGGCGACGCCACGGCCGCCGGTCAGCTCATGATCGACCACATCTCGATCGGTGGCCGCGACCTCCGGGATTTCCTTTCCACCGTGCCCCGGCAGTTGCTGGCATCGGAAGTCGAGGCCTACCCCGGAAAGGCAACCGCAGAGCGACAACGTAGCGATGCCGCTGCCGCCTTGATGCTGAACACGCCTGTCCCAGGAGTGCGCCGGCGCGGGAACAGTGCAGGCAGCTCACGGGCGAAGAAGGTGGCGCGCTCCGGGCCCAGATGAGGGATGCGCCAACGCGAAGGGGCGTTCCTGGCCAGGCATCGGTTTGCTATGCGTCATAGGCAACGCGGATCTGCCGCACCAGCACCCCCGCCGGCCCGGCCGGCGCTCGGCTGCCGCGGTGCACCAGCCCGATGTCGCGGTGGAAGGTGTGGCGCCGCAGGTCGATGGCACGCACCCCGGCGGGCCAGCGGCGGTGCGTGGCGGTCTGCGGCACCAGGGCCACGCCCACGCCCTTGGCCACCAGCGCCACGATCGCATCCAGTTCGTCGAGCTCGCAGATGTCCTGCACGTCCACGTGCGCCGCGCGCAGGAAACGATCGACCTGCCGCCCGCCGAAGGACGTGCGGTCGTAGCGCACGAAGGGATGGGTGGACAGCAGTTCCGCCCAATCGTCCCCCTCCACCCCTCGCGGCACCAGGAGGCGGAAGGGCTCGCGTGCCAGGGTGGTCCAGCGCAGGTCGCTCTGCAGGGCAAAGGGCGGACGGATGATGACGGCCATCTCGATGTCGCCGGCGTCCACCTTGTTCAGCAGCTCCATCGACACCCCGGGCATGACGCGCGTGCGGCAGCCCGGGCACTCCCGGTGGAAGGCAGCCAGCGCCTCGGCCAGTTGCAGGCGCTGCGCGGACGCGACCGCGCCGATGTCGAGCGGAATGGCGGCGCGCGACGCCGCATGCCGCGAGCCCAACTGGCCGTAGAGCCGGATCAGCTCGGTCGCCTGGGCGAGCGTCTCCTGGCCCTTGGCGTTCAGGCGGGCCGAGCGGCCGGTGCGGTCGAACAGCACCAGGCCCAGCTCCGCCTCCAGCCGCTGCATCTGCGCGCTGACGGCCGCCTGGGTGAGACCGATCTTCTCGCCGGCGGCGGCGAAGGTGCCCTCCCTCGCCACGGCGACCAGGGTCTTGAGCTCTCGGATCATTCACAAATTCCATTGATGCATGGATCAAAAATATATTGATTTTTCTTTTCCTCATCCAGTTCTAGGATCTGGCCTTCCCATTCCGATCCGACTTCGCGATGAACGCTCCGACCACCAACCCGGCCCTGCTGTCCCCCTTCCACCTCGCCTTCCCGGTGCACGACCTCGCCCAGGCCCGCCGCTTTTACGGCGAGCTGCTCGGCTGCCCCGAGGGCCGCAGTTCCGACGAGTGGATCGACTTCAATTTCTACGGCCATCAGATCGTCGCCCACCTGGCGCCCAGCGAGACCGGTACGACACAGCGCAACGCGGTCGACGGGCACGGCGTGCCGGTGCGGCATTTCGGCATCGTGCTGCCGATGGCCGAGTGGGAGGCCATGGCCGCGCGGCTGAAGGCGCAGGGCACCGAGTTCGTGATCGAGCCCTACATCCGCTTCAAGGGCGAGCCCGGCGAGCAGGCCACGATGTTCTTCCTCGACCCGTCCGGCAATGCACTGGAGGTCAAGGCCTTTGCCGATATCGGACGACTGTTCGCGAAGTGAGGCCGCCCTGGGCCGGCGGGCACGCGTCAGCGCCTGATCAGGCGGTGTGGCCTGCGGGCTGCTGCGGCAACCGCTCTTCGCCCGGCAGCTCCTGCATCGGCCCGCTGCCGCTGTAGCGGTCCAGCGCCAGGTAGATGGCCGGCGTGATGTAGAGCGTGATCACCTGCGAGAAGATCAGGCCGCCGACCACCGCCACGCCCAGCGGCTGGCGCAGCTCGGCGCCGGCGCCCAGGCCCAGCGCGAGCGGCAGCGCGCCCATCAGCGCGGCCAGGGTGGTCATCAGGATCGGGCGGAAGCGCAGCCGGCAGGCCTCGCGGATCGCCGCGACCGGCTGCATGCCCTGGCTGCGCTGGGCCTCCAGGGCGAAGTCGATCATCATGATCGCGTTCTTCTTGACGATGCCGATCAGGAGCAGGATGCCGATGGTCGCGATCAGGGTCAGGTCGAAGCCGAAGAGCTTGAGCGAGAGCAGTGCGCCCACCGCCGCCGAAGGCAGGCCGGCGAGGATGGTGAGCGGATGGATGTAGCTCTCATAGAGCACGCCCAGCAGCACGTAGATGACCAGCACCGCCAGCACCAGCAGCACCGCCTGGCTGGCCTGCGAGCTCTGGAACACGGCCGCGTCGCCGCCGTAGCTGGTGATGATCGAGGGCGGGATCTTCAGCTCGGTCTTGAACTGGTCGATCCTGGCGGTCGCGTTGCCCAGCGGCGTATCGGGCGCCAGGTTGAAGGACACGGTCACCGCTTGCAGCTGGCCCTGGTGGTTGACCGAGGTCGGTCCCACGGTGCGCTTGACGGTGGAGAAGGCCGACAGCGGCACCAGTTGGCCGGCCTTGTTGCGCACCGACAGGCGCGACATGTCCTCCTCGAACCGGCGGTCGTCGTCGGCCGCCGAGAGGATCACCTGGTAGGTGTTGTTGGGCGCGTAGATGCTGCCGATCTGGCGGTCGCCATAGGCGTTGTAGAGCGCGGTGCGCAGGTCGCCGACGGCAACGCCGAGCACGCCGGCCTTGTCGCGGTCGATCTGCAGGGTGGCCTGCAGGCCCCGGTTCTGTGAATCGCTGGTGACGTCGCGGAAGGCCGGGTCGGCGCGCATGCGCTCCATCAGCTTGTCGGCCCACTCGGTGATGGCGCCGGCGTTCACGCTCTGCAGCGTGTACTGAAAGCGCGCCTTGCTCTGGCGCCCGCCCAGGCGCAGGTTCTGCACCGGCTGCATGTACACCGCGACGCCGGGGATCTCGCGGAAGCGCTTGCGCAGCTGCTCCAGCACCTGCGGCATCGGCAGGCGCTCGCTGCGCGGCTTGAGCACGGCGAACAGGCGGCCGGCGTTCTGCGTGGCCGTCGGGCCGCCGACGCCGATGAAGGAGTTGACGTAGTCCACGCTGGGGTCGGCCTGCAGCGCGTCGGACACGCGGTCCTGCAGCGCCTTCATGGCGGGGAAGGAGATGTCCTCGGCGGCCTCGGTGGTGATCTGGATCTGGCCGATGTCCTCCTCGGGGAAGAAGCCCTTCGGAATGGTGACGAACATCCAGGCGGTCAGCGCGAAGGTGCTGGCCGCCACGCCGAGCATCACGGTGCGGTGGCGCAGGGTCCAGTCGAGGGTGCGCATGTAGCTGCCGTGCACCCAGCGGTAGCCGCGCTCGAAGACGCGGCCGATGGCGGTGCCGGGCTCGGGATGGTGCTCGTCCTCGTCGTCCTCCACCACGCCGCCTTCGCGCGGCTGGTGGCGCAGCAGGCGGCTCGCCAGCATCGGCACGAGGGTCAGCGAGACCACGGCCGAGACCATGACCGCCAGGCCCACCACCACCGCGAACTCGTGGAACAGCAGGCCGATCACGCCCGGCATGAAGAAGATGGGAATGAACACCGCCACCAGCGAGATCGAGATCGAGATGATGGTGAAGCCCACCTCGCGCGCGCCGCGCAGCGCGGCGGCCATGGGCTCCATGCCGCGCTCGACGTAGCGCATGATGTTTTCCAGCACCACGATGGCGTCGTCCACCACCAGGCCGACCGCCAGGGTGATGCCCAGCAGCGAGACGTTGTCCAGGCTGTAGCCGAAGGCGTAGAGCAGCGCCACCGCACCGATCAGCGAGATCGGGATGGTGGCCGCCGGGATCAGCGTGGCCACCACGCGGTGCAGGAACAGGAAGATCACCAGCACCACCAGCAGCACCGTGCCCAGCAGGGTGAGCTGCACGTCGTGCACCGCCTCGCGGATGGAGATGGAGCGGTCGTTCGTGACGTTGATCTCGACCGACTGCGGCAGCTCCTCGCGGAAGCGCGGCATCAGGGCGCGCACCGCGTCCACCACCTGCACCGTGTTGGCATTGGGCTGGCGCAGCACGGCCAGCGAGATCGAGCTCCGGCCGTTGAAGCTGCTGGCGGTCTTGACCGACTCGAAGCTGTCCTCGATGGTGGCGACCTCGTCCAGCCGCACCGGCGCGCCGTTGCGCTGGCCCACGATCACCTTGGCGAAGTCGGCCGCCCGCAGCATCTGCTCGTTGGCCTGGATGGTGAGGGTCTGGCGGGGGCCGTCGAGCACGCCCACCGGCGTGTTGGCGTTGGCCAGGCGCACCGCGTTCGCCAGCTCGTCCAGGGTGATGTTGCGGGCGTTGAGCAGGTCGGCATCGGCCTTGATGCGCACCGCGAAGGCCTTGCGGCCGTAGACCGCGACCTGGGCGACGCCGTCGATGGTGGAGAGCGTGGGCGAGATCAGGTTCTCGGCATAGTCGTTGAGCTCGGCCGGGTTCATCGAGTCCGAGACCATCGAGATGAACAGCACCGGCGCGTCGGCCGGGTTGACCTTGCGGTACGAGGGCATCTGCGTCAGCTCGACCGGCAATTGCCGCTGCGCGCGCAGCAGCGCCGCCTGCACATCGACCGCGGCCGCGTCGATGTCGCGGCTGCTGACGAATTCCAGCGTGATCGAGCTCACGCCCTGGGTGTTGACCGAGCTGATGGTCGAAAGGCCCGGGATGGTGGAGAACTGCTTCTCCAGCGGCAGCGCCACCGAGGAGGCCATGGTGTCCGGGCTGGCGCCCGGCAGCTGCGCATTGACGTTGATGACCGGCGTGTTGTAGCTGGGCAGGGCCGCGACCGGGATCTGGAAGTAGGCGAAGATGCCGGCCACCACCGCGGCGGCCGAGAGCAGCACCGTCATCGCGGGACGACGGATGCAGAGCTCGGAGATGTTCATGGGTCCACCCCCAGGCTCCTCACTTCGTGTAGTTCGCACACCCCCTCCTGAAGGAGGGGGCGAGCCCCTTCGGGCGGCCGGGCGGGGCTCATGTCCGCTCCCGCGCCGCGACCACGGCCTGCTTCACCGGCTCGGCCGAGGCGGCGCTGCCCGGGGTGGCTTCAGGCGAGCCGGCCGGGCGCGGGACCGGCTGGGCGGGGGCCGTGTCCACGCGCACCTTGCCGCCGGGGCGCACGTTCTGCTTGCCCTCGATCACCACCTGCTCGCCGGGCTCGACGCCGCGCACCGCGACCTGGGTGCCGAAGTTGTGCAGCACCTGGACCTTGCGGCGGGTCGCCTTGCGCTCGGCATCGATCACGTAGACCGCGCTGCCTTCGGCCAGCATCATGACCGCGGCCGCGGGAATCACGGTGGCGCCGTTCAGCGTGCGCACCGTCACCCGGGTCTCGACGAACTGGCCGGGCCACAGGCCCTGGTCGGCGTTGTCGAACACGGCCTTGGCGCGCACGGTGCCGATCATCGGATCGACGGTGTTGTCGACGAAGTTCAGCATGCCCTTCATCGGGGTGCGACGGCCGGGCACCAGGGCCTCGACCGGGGTGTGGTCGCGGGCGGCGGCCAGCAGGTCCTGCAGCTTGCCCTCGGGGACGGGGAAGCTGACCGCGATCGGATCGAGCTGGGTGATGGTCACCAGCGTCAGCGTGGGCTGGACCAGGGTGCCGGGGTAGATGTTGACGGCGCCGATGCGGCCGGCGATCGGCGCGCGCAGCGTCGCGTAACCCAGGGCCACCTGCGCCGACTGCACCGCCGCCTTGTCGGCCGCCACGGCGGCGCGCTGGGCCTCCAGCTGCGACAGGGTGGCGTCGGCGGCGCTCTTGGCGATGAAGTTCTGCGCCACCAGCTCCTGGCTGCGGCGGTACTGGCGCTCCAGGTCGGCCAGGGTGGCCTCGTCCTTCTGCTGCTGGGCCCGGGCCTTGGCCAGGTTGGCCTGGTCGGGGCGGTCGTCGAGACTGAAGAGCAGCTGGCCCTGCTTGACGAACTGCCCTTCCTTGACGTGCACCTCGCGCACGGTGTTCGTCACCTGCGGGCGCAGCTCCACGCTGTTGAGCGAGACCACGCTGCCGTTGACCTGCACCGTGACCGGCACGTCCTGCTTCTGCGCCGCGGCGAGGGCGACCAGCGCCGGCGCGGCGCCGGCGGAGGGTGCCGCGTTCTTGCCGGCGACGCCGGGCACACCTTCCTGCGCTGCACTTTGCGAGCGGCTACCGGACCACTTCCAGGCGCCGGCTGCCGCCAGGACGATCACACCCGCGAGGGCGAGGACGAGTTTCTTGTTCATGAACGCTTTGGTTGGGTAGAAAGGCGGCCGCGGCTCCGCGAGGCGCACTTTTGCCTGACACAGCTATTGGATCAGTGGTCGAGGGCCCGCGTCTATCACCGCCGTAAAGTTAGGTAAAGCGGCCATGAAGCAACGCACACGCGGGCGATCTGTTTGCGGGGGCGCACAGGGGCGGCCGGTAGAATCGGCCCCCGCCCCACAGCCTCTGGATGAACACCATGAACCGCTGCAACACTCCCTGGAGTGCTCTTGTTTTGGTAGCAATGTGCGCAATGCTGGCACCCGCTGCAGCGCAAGAGCCGATCCAGACCCAGAACGAGGCCGCGCTCGGCGGCCGCAACTTTCCCCAAGGCACGCTGCGCGGCCGCTTCCTGGTCGTGAATTCGCCCGAAATCCAGCTCGACGGCACACCCGAACGGCTGGCGCCGGGCGTTCGCATCCGCAGCGCCCAGAACATGCTGGTGATGCCGGCCAACCTCACAGGTCAGAACCTGCTGGTCAACTATCGGCGCGATGCCGCCGGGCAGGTGAATGAGGTCTGGATCCTCACGCCGGACGAAGCCCAGGCCAAGCGTGCCTCAGCCGACAAGCCGCTCCTGAACTTCTGGCCCTTCGTGGCCGACACCGGCCCGCGCGACGACGGCAAGACGCCGTTCGACCAGTTGCCGCGCTACGGGCAGTGAACTGGCTCACCCCCAGGCTCGCTCACTTCGTGTAGCCGCCAACCCCCTCTCCGGGGGCGACACCGGCGGCCTGGCAAAGCCAGTTCCGCGGTGCCCCGCGAACGAGCAGCGCTATCTCCGGGAGAACCCCATGACCACCCCCAAAGTTTTCATCAAGACCTTCGGCTGCCAGATGAACGAGTACGACTCGGACAAGATGGCCGACGTGCTGCGCGCCGCCGACGGCTACGAGCCCACCACGAACGTGGAGGAAGCCGACCTGATCCTCTTCAACACCTGCTCGGTGCGCGAGAAGGCGCAGGAGAAAGTGTTCTCCGACCTCGGCCGCGTCAAGCACCTGAAGGCGCGCGGCGTGAAGATCGGTGTCGGCGGGTGCGTGGCCAGCCAGGAGGGCGAGGCCATCATCGCGCGGGCGCCCTACGTCGACGTGGTGTTCGGCCCGCAGACCCTGCACCGCCTGCCCGAGATGCTGCATGCGCGCGAGCGCGGGGGCCAACCCCAGGTGGACATCAGCTTCCCGGAGATCGAGAAGTTCGATCACCTGCCACCGGCGCGGGTCGAGGGCGCGACCGCCTTCGTCTCGATCATGGAAGGCTGCTCCAAGTACTGCAGCTACTGCGTGGTGCCCTACACCCGCGGCGAGGAGGTCAACCGACCGCTGGACGACGTGCTGGTCGAGGTGGCCGGCCTGGCCGACCAGGGCGTGCGCGAGGTCACGCTGCTGGGCCAGAACGTGAATGCCTACCGCGGCCGCATGGGCGACACCGCCGAGATCGCCGACTTCGCGCTTCTGATCGAATACATCGCCGAGATCCCCGGCATCGAGCGCATCCGCTACACCACCAGCCATCCCAACGAGTTCACGCCGCGGCTGATCGAGGCCTACGCCCGCGTGCCGCAACTGGTGAGCCACCTGCACCTGCCGGTGCAGCACGGCAGCGACCGCATCCTGATGGCGATGAAGCGCGGCTACACCGCCATGGAATACAAGAGCACGGTGCGCAAGCTGCGCGCCATCCGGCCCGGGCTCTCGCTCAGCAGCGACTTCATCGTCGGCTTCCCGGGCGAAACCGAGGCCGACTTCGAGAAGATGATGAAGTTGATCGACGAGCTCGAGTTCGACAACAGCTTCAGCTTCATCTTCAGCCCGCGTCCCGGCACACCGGCGGCCCAGCTGCACGACGACACGCCGCACGAGGTCAAGCTGGCGCGCCTGCAGCGGCTGCAGGCGGCGATCGACGCCAACGTCAAGCGCTTCGGCCAGAGCCGCGTCGGCACCCTGCAGCGGGTGCTGGTGGAGGGCCGCTCGCGCAAGGACGCGGCTGAGCTGATGGGCCGCACCGAGTGCAACCGGGTGGTCAACTTCGAGGGCGATCCGCGGCTGGTCGGGCAGATGATCGACGTGCGCATCACGCGCTCGCTGGCCTACACCCTGCGCGGCGAGGTGCCGACCGCCGAGTCGGCCCGCTTGCCCCTGGCGCAGGCCGCGGGGGCCGCCGCCTGATGGCGGGGCTGAAGTCGGCGCGCGGCTCCTTTCAGCAACTGCTGCTGTTCGCGTTCCTCCTGATCACGGCGCTGCTGGTGGGCGTGGCGCTGCGCTCGGTGTTCCAGTACGACACGCTGATGGCCCAGAGCCGCAACGCCGCCGGGCGCGCGCTCACCCTGTCCGGCGCGGCGCAGTCGCTGGCGGAGCGCAGCGCGGCGATGGAGCGCGCCGGCCGCCAGTCGCTGGTGCTCAACGACGCCGTGCTGCGGCGCCGCTTCGAGGACGCGGCGCGCGACGCCCGCCAGGTGCTGGACCGGCTGGGCGCCAACGGGCTGCCGTCCACCGGCCTGGACCAGTGGCGCGCCCAGATGGCGGTGATCGAGGGCCTGATGAGCGGCGCGCCCGAGACCGCGCTGGCACGCGAGAGCTCGATGGCCATCCAGTTCCGTGACCTGGATGGGCTGAACACCAACATCGCGCAGCAGGCCCAGTTCCTGATCGAGACGCAGAACGACGCGCTTTCCCAGCGCCTGGAGAGCGCGCGCCGGCGGCTGATGCGCGAGGTGCTGGCGGCCAGCGTGCTGGCGGTGGTGCTGGCGCTGGCCTTCGGCATCTGGCTGGCGCGGCCCTTCCAGCGGCTGCAGCGGGCCATCGTCGGGCTGGGCGAGAACCGGCTGGACGAGCCAATCGACATCCACGGCCCGGCCGACGTGCGCCGCGTGTCGCAGCAGCTGGAATGGTTGCGGCTGCGGCTGACCGAGCTGGACGCCGACAAGGCGCGCTTCCTGCGGCACGTCTCGCACGAACTCAAGACACCGCTGGCCGCCCTGCGCGAAGGCGTCTCCCTGCTGGAAGACGGCGTGACGGGCGCACTGAACCCGGCACAGCGCGAGGTGGCGCAGATCCTGCAGCAGAACACCGTGGCGCTACAGGGCCAGATCGAGGCGCTGCTGCGCTTCAACGCCGCCGCCTTCGAGGCACGCGAGCTGCGCCGCCAGCGCACGCCGCTGCTGCCGCTGATCGAGGAGCAGATCGAGGCCCAGCGCCTGCAATGGCAGGCCAACGGCCTGACGGTGCGGGCCGAGGGCGAGCCCCTTGCCCTGGTGGTGGACCCGGTGAAGCTGGGTACCGCGCTGGCCAATCTGCTGTCCAACGCGATCCGTTTCTCGGCCCGCGGCGGCACCATCACCCTCACCGTGTCGAGCACGCCCTACGCCGCCTGCATCGAGATCCAGGATGCCGGCCCCGGCATCGCCGAAGGCGATCGCGACCGCATCTTCGAGCCCTTCTACCGGGGCGAGCGCCAGCCCGAGCATGCAGTCAAAGGCACCGGCATCGGCCTGTCGATCGTGCAGGAGTACATTGCAGCTCATGGCGGCCGCATCACGCTGCTGCCGGATGGACCCGGTGCGCGCTTTCGCATCGAGCTGCCGCGCTCCACCTGAACCGCCCTCCTCGCGCATTCATCCGACCCATGTTCCTGTTTCCGATCGTCCGCAGATCCGCCTTGGCCATGACCCTCATCGTCATGCCCCTGGTGCTGGCTGCCTGCGCTTCGCCGCCGCCACCGCCGGCAGAGTCCGTGGCCGTACAGCCCGCACCACCGCCGCCACCGCCTCCACCCTCAGTGCAGCCGGTGGAGGCCGAGCCGATGGCGCCGGCCACGCAGCCGGCCTGGGTGCTCACGCAGCACTCCCAGGGGCCGGTGGCGGCGCTACTCGTCTACGCCGACAAAGTGCGTCCACTCGGCGGCAACGAGCTGGCCGCCGAGATCGCTCGCCTGGGCGAGCCCGGCGAGGTCCCGATCGCCCAGATGCAGCTGGCACTGGTGCTGGCCCAGACCCGTTCTCCGGCGGACCTCGCGCGCGGACTGGCGCTGCTGCAACGCGTGCTCGCCAATCCGTCCAATGACGCGCAGATCCTGCATCCACTGGCCCGCCTGCTCACCGCGCGCTACCAGGAGCAGCGCCGCGTGGAGGACGACCGCGATCGCCAGGCGCAGCAGCTGCGCGACAGCCAGCGCCGCATCGACCAGTTGAGCGACCGCATCGAGGCGCTGCGGGCCATCGAGCGCAGCTTCTCGCGGCCCAACAGCCCGCCGCCGGCCGTCGCGCCGAAGCCTGCCCAATGAGCCCCGCGAACAAGCCCGCCGAGACGATCGGTCCCCGCCTGCTGGTGGTGGACGACGACGCCGACATGCTGCGCCTGCTGTCGATGCGGCTCACCGCCGCCGGCTACCAGGTCACGGCCGTGACCTCGGCCGAGTCGGCGCTCACGCAGCTCGAGATCGAGCATCCCCAGCTGGTGCTCAGCGACGTGCGCCTGCCGGGCCGTGACGGCCTCCAGCTCTTCGACGAGATCCGCAAGCGCCATCCGACGCTGCCGGTGATCCTGCTGACCGCGCATGGCACCATCCCCGACGCGGTCGAGGCCACGGCGCGCGGCGTCTTCACCTACCTGACCAAGCCCTACGACGCGCGCGAGCTGCTCGACAAGATCGCGCAGGCGCTCGCCCTCGGCGCACCCGCGCCCTCGACCGGCAAGGGCGTCGACGAGAGCTGGCGCTCGGAGATCGTCAGCCGCAGCAACCGCATGGCCGAGCTGCTGGCCGAGGCGCGCATGGTGGCCAAGTCGGACGCCAGCGTGCTGCTGCGCGGCGACAGCGGCGCCGGCAAGGAATTGCTGGCCCGCGCCATCCACCGCGCCAGCGTGCGTGCCGACAAGCCCTTCGTGGCGGTCAACTGCGGAGCCATTCCGGAGGCGTTGCTGGAATCGGAGCTGTTCGGCCATGTGAAGGGCGCCTTCACCGACGCGGTCGCCAACCACAAGGGCCTGTTCCAGCAGGCCGACGGCGGCACCCTGCTGCTCGACGAGATCGGGGACATGCCGCCGGCGCTGCAGGTCAAGCTGCTGCGGGTGCTGCAGGAGCACGCGGTGCGGCCGGTAGGCTCGACCCAGTCGATCGCGGTGGACGTGCGCATCATCTCCGCCACCCACCGCGACCTCGACGCGGCGATGGAGGCCGGGCAGTTCCGGGAGGACCTCTACTACCGTCTCAATGTCGTGACACTCAGCCTGCCACCCCTGTCGGCACGGCGCGAGGACATTCCGCTCCTGGCCAACCACTTCCTGAACCGGCTCTCGAGCAAGTACGGCAAGCGCCTGTCCGGCTTCGCGCCGGAGGCGCTGAAGGCGCTGACGACGGCGCCCTGGCCCGGCAATGTGCGACAGCTGTTCAACGTGGTCGAGCAGGTCTGCGCGTTGTCCAGCTCACCGCTGATCCCCCTGGCCCTGGTGCAGCGGGCGCTGCGCTCGCCCAGCGTCGAAGTCCAGACCTATGCCGAGGCCAAGCAGCGCTTCGAGCGGGAATACCTGGTTGGTTTGCTCAAATTGACAGACGGCAACGTGGCCGACGCGGCGCGGCTGGCGGACCGCAATCGCACGGAGTTTTATCGGCTTCTGCAGAAGCACGGGCTCACACCGGGGCACTTCAAGGCGGATGCGCCGTCGGGGGGCGGCGATTCTGTCGCTGACGAGCGACGGGGCTAAGTTATTGATTTTAATGGGGATTTACATCCCCTTCACCGGGCTTGTCGGGATTCGGCGACAAATTCGGGGGTTTTGGAGGCCTTTGGACCTCAAAACCCGCGCCGAACGCTTCCGGATCGCTGCAAGTACTTGATTTGACAGCGTTTTTCCGAGCTGGCACAGGGTTTGCCCTTGTAGTTGCATGACAGCAATCACCAGCCCATCTTTCGCACTGCGTCCGCAGCGCGACGGCCTGCGTCAAAAGCAGTTTTCCCTCTCGCGGCCCCGTGCCGCGGGTCATTCGCCGGCGGCCCTGGCCCATGCTGGCGGCGCGGCACCGGACTGCGTCTTCAAGCGCTTTCCGGCAATCGGCGACACCGCCTCCGACAAGCAGCGGGGGTAAGTCGTCCATGAAGCCCAACGATTTCTCCCAGCTCAACGTCCTGACCGACGCGCATTTCTCGCGCCGCAGCCTGCTGCGCGAGGAACGCCATCCGAACTCGGTCACGGCGCCCCCGGTCAACCGCGGCTCGATGACGCCCCGCCCCTGGCGCGGCTTCTGGAACAGCATCGGCACCGCCCTGCTGGTCAAGCTCGGTGCCGGCAAGCCGGCCGCCGGCACGTCCCGCGCGCCGCAGCCCGCCCAGGCCTGGCAGCGCGCAGCCCACCAGCGCCGTCTGGCCTTCATGGCGCTGACCGTGTTCAGCACGATCATCGCCTCCACGCTGTTCGCCGGGGTTCAGCCCGACTACAACAACCTGTGGCTCGAGTACGGCCAGATCGGCCTCTACGGCCTGCTCTCGGGCTGGGTGGTGACCGGCTTCGTGACCGCGCTGATGGGTTTCTACGTCTCGGTCCGCGGTGACAAGCACGCGCTGTCGGCCAAGCAAGTGGCGCACCACCCGATGAACCCGGAGGCGCGCACGGCGATCATCATGCCGATCTGCAACGAGGACGTGGCGACCGTGTTCGCCGGCCTGCGCGCCACCTGCGAATCGGTGGCCGCGACCGGCCATGCGAAGCAGTTCGACGTGTTCGTGCTGTCGGACAGCTACAACCCCGAAGTGGCCGCCGCCGAGCGCAAGGCCTGGGAAGATCTGCGCGCGGCCCTGGCCGACAGCCCGAACCAGCCGCAGGTCGAGGTCTACTATCGCCTGCGCACGCGCCGCACACATCGCAAGGCCGGCAACGTGGCCGACTTCTGCCGCCGCTGGGGCAAGGATTACCGCTACATGGTGGTGCTGGACGCCGACAGCGTGATGAGCGGCGACTGCCTGACCTCGATGGTCAAGCTGATGGAAGCCAACCCGACCGCCGGCATCATCCAGACCGCCACCCAGGCCATCGGCCATGTGACGCTGCACGCCCGCGCCCAGCAGTTCGCCTCGCGCGTGACGGGCCGCCTGTTCACCCTGGGCATGCAGTTCTGGCAGCTCGGCGAATCGCACTACTGGGGCCACAACGCGATCATCCGCATCGAGCCCTTCATGCAGCATTGCGCGCTGGCGCCGATCCGCGGCAAGGGCGGCTTCGCCGGCGGCATCATGTCGCACGACTTCGTCGAGGCTGCGCTGATGCGCCGCGCCGGCTACCACGTGTGGCTGGTGGCCGACCTGGTCGGCAGCTACGAGCAGCAGCCGCCGGACCTCCTGGCCGAACTGCAGCGCGACCGCCGCTGGTGCCAGGGCAACCTGCAGAACGCCCGCCTGATGGCCGAGCCCGGCCTGCACCCGGTGCATCGCGCGATGTTCGTGACCGGCACCATGGCCTACGCCTCGGCGCCCCTGTGGCTGGCCTTCCTGACGCTGGGCACCGCCTTGTGGCTGACCGGCTCGAGCGTGATCGCGCACTGGATGGTGATGCCGATGGAGCTGGCCGGCCTGTGGCTGTGGACCCTGTGCTTGCTGTTCCTGCCGCGCATCCTGGGCCTGGTGGCCGTGGTCATGCGCGGCGAGCAGCGCCAGTACGGCGGCGTGGGCGGGCTGCTCAAGAGCGCCGCGCTGGAAAGCGCGCTGGCCATCGTGCAGGCACCCGTGCGCATGCTGGCCCATTCGCTGTTCGTGGTGGTGGCGCTGACCGGCATCAAGCTGGAGTGGAAGTCGCCCCCGCGGGAAGCGGCTGCCGTGCCATGGCGCATCGCCTTCACCCAGCTGGCGCCGATGACGCTGGTGATCGCCGCGCTGGCGGTGGGCATCGCGCTGATCGATGCCAGCGCCCTGGCCTGGCTGATGCCGGTGGGCCTGCCCCTGCTGCTGGCGATCCCGCTGACGGTGCTGACCAGCCAGATCGCGCTGGGCAACACGATGCGTGACCGCGGCTTCCTGGTGATTCCCGAGGAGTCGCGTTCGCCGGCGGTGCTGCGCCGGGCCTGGATGCACGCGGTACGCCTGGCGAGGGCTTGAAGCTTCGAGCACCCATGAAAAAGCCCGCTCGCAGCGGGCTTTTTTCTTGGCTGACCGGAAACGATTCAGAACCGTGGCATTCCGCCGCCACCCCCGCCCATCCCCGGCAGGCCCTTCATGCCGCCCATGCGCTTCATCATCTTCATGAGGCCGCCGCCCTTCATCTTCTTCATCATCTGCTGCATCTGCTCAAACTCGTTGAGCAGGCGGTTCACTTCCTGAACCTGTACGCCCGCGCCGGCCGCGATGCGGCGCTTGCGCGTGGCCTTGAGCAGCTCGGGCTTGCGCCGCTCCAGCGGCGTCATGCTGTTGATGATGCCTTCCTTGCGGCGGATGTCGCGCTCGGCGCGGCTCATGTCGGCCTCGGTGGCCTTGGCCGCCATCTGGGCCGGCAACTTGTCCATGATGCTGGAGAGGCCGCCCATCTGCTTCATCTGCTGCAGCTGGCCGAGGAAGTCGTTGAGGTCGAAGCCGGCGCCGCTCTTGACCTTGGCGGCCAGCTTCTGCGCGGCCGCCACGTCGACGCCGGCCGTGACCTGCTCGACCAGCGCCACGATGTCGCCCATGCCGAGGATGCGGCCGGCATGACGCTCGGCGTCGAACACCTCCAGGCCATCGATCTTCTCGCTGACCCCAGCGAACTTGATCGGCACGCCGGTGACCTGGCGCACCGACAGCGCCGCGCCGCCGCGCGAATCGCCGTCGGTCTTGGTGAGGATGATGCCGGTGAGCGGCAGCGCGTCCTTGAAGGCCTTCGCGGTGTTGATCGCGTCCTGCCCTTGCATCGCGTCGACCACGAAGAGGGTCTCGACCGGATTCAGCGCGGCATGCAGCTGCTGGATCTCGGCCATCAGCACTTCGTCGATCGCGAGACGGCCGGCCGTATCGACCAGCAGCACGTCGAAGAAATGGCGCTTGGCGTGATCGAGCGCCGCGCGGGCGATGTCCAGCGGCTTCTGGTCCGGCGTGCTCGGAAACCACTCTGCGCCTGCCTGCTTCGTCACGGTCTTGAGCTGCTCGATGGCGGCGGGCCGGTAGACGTCGCCCGAGACCGTCAGCACCTTCTTCCTGCGCTTCTCGATCAGGTGCTTGGCCAGCTTGGCGGTGGTGGTGGTCTTGCCGGCGCCCTGCAGGCCGGCCATCAGGATCACGGCCGGCGGCTGCGCCACCAGGTTGATGTCGGCCACGCCCTCGCCCATGGTGGCGGCGAGCTCGCGGTTGACGATGCCCACCAGCGCCTGGCCGGGCTTGAGGGAGCCCAGCACCTCCTGGCCGAGCGCCTTGTCCTTCACGCGGGCGACGAAGTCGCGCACCACGGGCAACGCGACGTCGGCCTCCAGCAGGGCCATGCGCACTTCGCGCAGCATGTCCTGGACATTGCTTTCGGTGATGCGGGCCTGCCCGCTGACCTGCTTGACGAGGCGAGAAAATTTTTCGGTGAGGGCGCTGGCCATGGTGCTTCCCGCGGCGGGGATCGGTGGGTGGGGAGCAGGCGCGCCTCGGCGAAGGATTGCGCAAAGGCGAGAGGCTAAACTCCGACCGATGATTTTAGCGATCCCCTCTCCACTCGGCGTGGCGCTGGGCATCGCCGCCGCCGCGGCCTACGGCGCGGCCGCCGCCGCCTCTTCCTGGCTCGGACGACCTTCCACGCAGTCGATGCTGGGCCTGGCCTGGCTGCTGCATGCCGGCGTGCTGGCCTGGTCGCTCGCCGGTGTCGACCCGCGCTTCGGCTTTGCGCCGGCGCTGTCCGTCACGGCCTGGCTGGTGACGACCGTCTACGCAATCGAGAGCAGGCTCTATCCACAGTTGCAGGTGCGGCGCGTGCTCGCGGTACTGGGCGCGGCGGCGGTGCTGCTGGCACTGGTCTTTCCGGGCACGCCGCTGCATGTCTCCGCCTCGCCCTGGCTGCCGCTGCACCTGGCGCTCGGCATCGCCTCCTACGGCCTGTTCGGCGCGGCGGTGATCCATGCCTGGATCATGACCCGCGCCGAAAAGCAGATCCGCCTCGCGACCGAGCCGCAGGCTGGCGTGCCGCTGCTGACCATGGAGCGCCTGACCTTCCGCTTCGTGACTGCCGGCTTCGTGCTGCTTTCGGCCACCCTGCTGGCCGGTCTGCTGTTCAGCGAGCAGCTTTATGGCGCCAATGCGCGCGGCTGGAAATGGGACCACAAGACGGTGTTCTCGGTGCTGGCCTGGGTCAGCTTCGCGGTGCTGCTGATCGGGCGCGCGCGCTTCGGCTGGCGCGGCCGCACTGCGCGGCGCGTGCTCTATGCCGGAGCGGCGCTGCTCCTTTTGGCCTACGTGGGCTCACGCTTCGTGCTCGAGGTGGTGCTGGGACGCGGGGCGGCATGAAGTACCTGCTCGTCCTCATCGTGGTCCTGGTGGCGGTCTGGCTCTGGCGCAAGGGCCGGCGCGAGGAACTGCAGTCGCGCAAGGCGCCGCCGCGTGCGCCACGGGAGATCGCGCCACCGCAGGCCATGCTGCGCTGCGCCCATTGCGGGCTGCACCTGCCGGCCGCGGAGGCCGTGCGCGCCGCGGACGGCACCGCGTACTGCAGCGGGGCGCACCGCCAGGCTGCCACGCACTGAAAAAGGAGTGAACGAACCCGCCATGCCCGCTCATCCTGCCCAGGCACGCCGGACTCATTCACACCTTTTGAGGCCCGGCCGATGACGCCTTTCCTGTGGTCGCGCGCCGAGTCGGCGACCGACTGGGCGCCGCTGGACGAGGACCGCCGCGACAGCTCGGCCCTGCTGCGTCTCTGGCGCGGATTCATGACCGCGCGCAGTTTCATCGCCCTTGTGCTGCTGCTGCTGCAGGCCCTCATCTACGCACTTGGACAGGCGCCGCGGCCGGCTGTGCTGGTGCTGACCGGGGGCTATCTGATAGTCACGCTGCTGGCGGCGCGCTACGCAATGTTCCAGCCGCCGATACGGCGCTTCGGCTCGGCCTGGATGTCCACCATCGGCATCGACCTGCTGGTCTTCAGCGCGCTGCAGCTGCTGCAAGTGGGCAGCATCAACTACACGCCGTTGTTCGCCCTGCCGGTGCTGATGGGTGCGGTGCTCGGCACCGGCACGGTGGGCCTGGGCACCACGGCGATGGTCGCGCTGCTGCTGCTCGGGCATGCGGGCTGGTACTGGCTGCAGGATCAGACGGACGCCTCGGCGCGCTTCGTCCAGGCGGCGTTGACCGGCACCGGCCTGTTCGTGGTGTCGCTGCTGGCCAACGAGTTGGCGCGACGGCTGATGCGCGAGGAGGCGCTCGCCCAGAGCAACCGCAGCGCCGCGCAGATGCACGCGCTGGTGAACGACCTGGTGATCGAGACGCTCAGCGAAGGCGTGCTGGTGATCGATGCCAAGGGCCAGGTGCACGCATCCAACCCTGCGGCCGACGCGATCCTCGGGCAGGGCCTGGCCCAGCTGGCGCTGCCTTTCGCGCTCAACGCGCATCCGGCCTGGGCGCCGCTGGCGGCGATTGCGCGCAACACCTTCACGCGGCGCACCTCGCAAGCGCGCGAGATCCCGATCGCGCAGGCCCAGGGCGCGCCGCGCGAGGTCCGGGTGCGCACGCGGCTCACGCGTGCCGCCGAGCACGGCATCGAGAGCCTGTGCGTCATGTTCCTGCAAGACCTGCGCGAGCTGGAAGCCCGCATCCGCACCGAGAAGCTGGCGGCCATGGGCCGCATGTCGGCCGCGGTGGCGCACGAGATCCGCAATCCGCTGGCCGCGATCACCCAGGCCAGCGCGCTGCTGGGCGAGGACTTGGTCGACCCCGCCCATCGCCAGCTGACGAGCATGGTGCAGCAGAACGCGCAGCGCCTATCGCGCATCGTCGACGACGTGCTCGACGTGGCACGCGCCCGCCAGCAACGCATGCTCCCGCTGGGTGAGCAGTTGGTGCTCGATCCCACCGTGCGCACGCTGGCGGAGGAATGGGTGCGGCAGACGCAGCGGCAGGGCGTGCTGCTGGTGCTGGAGGCAAGCAGCTGCGTGGTGCGCTTCGACATCGAGCACCTGCGACGCATTCTGGTGAACCTGCTGGACAACGCCGCGCGCTACGCCGGCGCACGCGAGGGCTCGATCCAGGTGACGACGACGCGGCGGAATGCAGCCGGGCGCACCAGCCTGCACGTGTGGAGCGATGGCGCACCGCTGGAACCCGCGGTGCAGCGCCACCTGTTCGAGCCCTTCTTTTCTTCCGAAAGCCGCTCCAGCGGCCTGGGCCTCTATCTGTGCCGCGAGCTGTGCGAGCGGCACGGCGCCACCATCGGCTACGAGCGCCGGGCGCTCGCAGCAGGCGGGCCGGAGGGCAACGAATTCGCCATCGCCTTCCTGCCGGGCGAAGGCGGGCTGACACAATAGCGCCGTGAGCAGCTCCCATCCGTCCGCGCCACGCCCTGCCCAGATCCTGGTCGTCGATGACGAGCCCGATCTGCGCACGCTCTACGAACTCACGCTGCTGCGCGAAGGCTATCGCGTCGAGGCGGCGGGCAGCGTCTCGGAGGCGCGCGAACACCTGGACGCGGGTCGCTTCGACGCCGTGATCACGGACATGCGCCTGCCCGACGGGCTGGGCCTGGAGATCCTGCAGCGCATCCAGCAGGACCAGCGCAGCGAGCGCTGCGTGGTGATGACCGCCTACGGCTCCGCCGAGAACGCGGTGGAGGCGCTGAAGGCAGGCGCCTTCGACTACCTGACCAAGCCGGTGGACCTGAAGCAATTCCGCAGCGTGGTGGCGTCGGCGGTCCAGGCCCAGGCGGCCGCACCAACGCGCGCTGCGCGTCCCATCGAAGACAACGGAGGCAAGGCCGCGACGGCTACGCCGAGCAACGCCGGCCAGGCCGCGCTGGAACGCCTGGTCGGCAATTCGGAGCCGATGCGCCTGGTCAAGGCCCGCATCGCCAAGGTGGCGCGCGGCATGGCGCCGGTGCTGGTGCGTGGCGAGTCCGGCACCGGCAAGGAGCTGGTGGCGCGCGCGGTGCATGCCTGCAGCCAGCGCAGCGAGGGCCCCTTTGTCGCCGTCAACTGCGGCGCGATCCCGGAGAACCTGCTGGAAGCCGAGTTCTTCGGCGCGAGAAAGGGCTCCTACACCGGTTCCGCGCAGGACCGGGACGGCTATTTCCAGGCTGCGCGCGACGGCACGCTCTTCCTCGACGAGATCGGCGACCTGCCGCTGGCGATGCAATCCAAGCTGCTGCGCGCGATCCAGGAGCGCAGCGTGCGACCGATCGGTTCGACCCAGGAAGATGCGGTCGACGTGCGCATCGTGAGCGCCACCCACAAGGACCTGCAGGCGGAGGTCCAGGCCGGGCGTTTCCGCCAGGACCTGTTCTACCGCCTGAACGTGATCGAGATTGCGGTGCCGGCGCTGCGCGAGCGCCGCGAGGACCTGCCGGCGTTGTGCGAGGCGCTGCTGGCCCGGATCGCGCGCGACGCCGCCATGCCCGCGCCGGCGCTGTCGGCCGAGGTGCTGCAGCGGCTGTCGCGGCATCCCCTCCACGGCAATGTCCGCGAACTCGAGAACCTGCTGCATCGCGCGGTCGCGCTGAGCGACGGCGATGTGCTGCACCTCGACATCGCGAGCCCCTCGGCGACGCTGGAGCCTGCCGCGACCGAGGCCGTGCCCGTGCCTGCGGCCGCGCAGATGCCGCCCGAAATGCCGGCTCCGCCGGTACTGGTCAATCCCACGTCCCAGGTGCCCAGCGACCTGCAGAGCTACCTTGACCAGCAGGAACGCGAGATCCTGGTGCGCGCGCTGCGCGAAAGCGGCTTCAACCGGACGGCGGCCGCGGCCCGCCTGGGCCTGAGCCTGCGGCAGATCCGCTATCGCATCGCGCGCCTGGGCATTGCCACGCCCGGTGTGGATGACAACCATGGCAACGCCGCCGACGAGTGAGGGCAGCGATGGCCTCTGGCCGGCCGGCTGGTACCGCTTCGCGCGCGCGCTGCCCTCGCCGAACTTCGGGCCGCGACCGCAGGGCGCACAGATCGACCTGATCGTGCTGCACTCGATCAGCCTGCCGCCCGGCCGCTACGGCGGCGACGAAGTGCAGCAGCTCTTCACGAACCGACTGGACTGGGATGCGCACCCGTACTTCGAAAGCATCCGTGGCCTGGAGGTCTCGACCCATTTCTACGTGAGGCGCAACGGCGAGCTCTGGCAGTTCGTGAGCTGCGACGATCGAGCCTGGCACGCAGGCGCCTCCGCCTGGCGCGGCCGCGCCAACTGCAACGACGATTCGATCGGCATCGAGCTCGAAGGGCTGGAGGGCGAGCGTTTCGAACATGCGCAGTACGAGACCCTGGCAAGCCTCTGCCCCGCCATCGCCCAGCGCTACCCCATCGACTTCATCGCGGGCCACGAGCACATCGCGCCAGGCCGCAAGCGGGATCCGGGCAGCGGTTTCGACTGGCCTGCACTGCAAGCGCAGCTGGGCTGGGACCCCACAATGTTTCCCGATGCGGTGATCCGGTGATGCGGCGCTGAATTTTTTCAATCGCCGCGCGGCCCGCGATGCGACGGCGCCACAGCCATGACAACGCCGGCCTTGCCGACGGCTCGTCCAGCAACCATGCGGCTTTCGGGCCCAAAAGCGCCCGCAGGGCGCATGAACAGCGGCAGGCGCTAAGGTCGTTGAGCAACGATGCGGCATCGGCCGCGCCCCGACGGGGCCAACCCGGGATGTAGACGCATTGAACTACAAGGAAAACACTATATCTAGTGGGTTGTACCCCTCTTGGACCCCAGATATAGTGTGCTCCTGCCGCGCGCCTCATGCCGAGCAACCGGCCAGTGCGGCGCAGCCCAACAAGAATTGCCAACCGAGGACCGAATGCAAACTGCCCTGAACCCAACCGCCACGCCTCGCGCCGTCCCCTCCTCAACGCCGCAACAGCACGACAAGGCCGGCTCTCCCGCCGGCAGCGCACTGGCCAACTACCAGATCATCCGCCGCAACGGCGCGGTCGTTCCCTTCGAACCCAACAAGATCGCGATCGCGATGATGAAGGCCTTCCTCGCGGTGCATGGCACCCAGGGCGCGGCCTCCGCCAGCGTGCGCGAGACGGTCGACACCCTGACCCAGGGCGTGGTGCGCGCGATGCTGCGCTCGCGCCCCGGCGGCGGCACCTTCCACATCGAGGACGTGCAGGACCAGGCCGAGCTCGGCCTGATGCGCGGCGGCCACCACGAGGTGGCGCGCGCCTACGTGCTCTACCGCGAGCGCCGCGCCCAGGAACGCTCCAGGCAAGGCGAGCAGGACGCGCCGGTCGCGGTCTCCACGCTGCACGTGACCGACCGCGGCGAGCGCGTCGCGCTGGACCTGAACGAGCTCAAAGGACTGATCGAGTCCGCCTGCGAGGGCCTGGGCGAGAGCATCTCAGCCGGCCCCATCGTCGCCGAGACCATGCGCAACCTCTACGACGGCGTGCCGCTCGACGAGGTCTACAAGGCCTCCATCCTGGCCGCACGCACCCTGATCGAGAAGGACCCGGACTACACCTTCGCCACCGCGCGCCTGCTGCTGCACACGATCTTCAAGGAGATCGTCGGCCGCGAAGTGCCGCCGGCCGAGCGCGCCGAGGTGTACGCCGACTACTTCCCGCAATTCGTCAAGAAGGGCGTGGACAACGAGCTGCTCGACGAGAAGCTGCTGCAGTTCGACCTCGCCCGCCTGGGTGCCGCGCTCAAGCCCGAGCGCGACCTGCAGTTCGACTACCTGGGCCTGCAGACCCTGTACGACCGTTACTTCCTGCACGTGCGCAAGACCCGCATCGAGCTGCCGCAGGCCTTCTTCATGCGCGTGGCCATGGGGCTGTCGCTCAATGAGATCGACCGCGAGGCACGCGCCATCGAGTTCTACGAGGTGCTGTCGTCCTTCGACTTCATGTCCAGCACGCCGACGCTGTTCAACAGCGGCACGCTGCGCTCGCAGCTCTCCAGCTGCTACCTGACCACCGTGCCGGACGACCTGGACGGCATCTACGAGTCGATCAAGGAAAACGCGCTGCTGTCGAAGTTCGCCGGCGGCCTGGGCAACGACTGGACCCGCGTGCGCGCGCTGGGCAGCCACATCAAGGGCACCAACGGCGAATCGCAGGGTGTGGTGCCCTTCCTCAAGGTGGTGAACGACACCGCCGTCGCGGTGAACCAGGGCGGCAAGCGCAAGGGGGCGGTCTGCACCTACCTGGAAAGCTGGCACCTGGACATCGAGGAGTTCCTGGAACTGCGCAAGAACACCGGCGACGACCGCCGCCGCACCCACGACATGAACACGGCCAACTGGATTCCGGACCTGTTCATGCGCCGGGTGATGGAAAAGGGCAACTGGACCCTGTTCTCGCCCTCCAGCGTGCCCGACCTGCACGACAAGTTCGGCACCGAGTTCGAGGCGGCCTACGTCGCCTACGAGGAAAAGGCCGCACGCGGCGAGATCAAGCCCAGCAAGACGCTGCCGGCCACCGACCTGTGGCGCAAGATGCTCACCATGTTGTTCGAGACCGGGCATCCCTGGATCACCTTCAAGGACGCCTGCAACGTGCGCTCGCCCCAGCAGCATGCTGGCGTGGTCCATTCCTCGAACCTCTGCACCGAGATCACACTCAACACCAGCGACACGGAAACGGCCGTCTGCAACCTGGGCTCGGTCAACCTGCTGCAGCACCTGAAGGACGGCAAGGTCGATCAGGAGAAGCTCCAGCGCACCGTCGCGACCGCGATGCGCATGCTCGACAACGTGATCGACATCAACTACTACGCGGTCAAGAAGGCGCGCGACTCCAACCTGCGCCATCGTCCGGTCGGCCTGGGCGTGATGGGTTTCCAGGACGCGCTGTACGAGCTGCGCATTCCCTACGCCTCGCAGGAGGCCGTGCAGTTCGCCGACGCGTCGATGGAAGCCATCTGCTACCACGCCTACTGGGCCTCGACCGAGCTGGCGCGCGAGCGCGGCAAGTATTCGAGCTACAAGGGCTCGCTGTGGGACAAGGGCGTGCTGCCGCCCGACACCCTCGACCTGCTGGAGCGCGCACGCGGCGGCTACGTCGAGGTGGACCGCTCGTCCACCCTCGACTGGGACGCGCTGCGCCAGAAGATCAAGGCCGACGGCATGCGCAACTCCAACTGCGTCGCCATCGCCCCGACCGCCACCATCTCGAACATCATCGGCGTGGACGCCTCGATCGAGCCCTGCTTCGGCAACCTCTCGGTCAAGTCCAACCTCTCCGGTGAGTTCACCGTCATCAACCACTACCTGGTGCGCGACCTCAAGCGCCTGGGCCTGTGGGACGACGTGATGGTGATGGACCTGAAGCACTTCGACGGCTCGCTGCGCCCGATCGACCGCGTGCCGCAGGACATCAAGGCGCTCTACGCCACCGCCTTCGAGATCGAGACCACCTGGCTGGTGGAGGCCGCCGCGCGCCGCCAGAAGTGGATCGACCAGGCGCAGTCGCTCAACATCTACATGGCGGGCGCCTCCGGCAAAAAGCTGGACGACACCTACAAGCTCGCCTGGCTGCGCGGCCTGAAGACCACCTACTACCTGCGCACTCAGAGCGCCACGCATGCGGAGAAGTCGACCGTGCAATCGGGTCGGCTCAACGCGGTGTCCTCCGGCGCGAACGAGGCTCCGTCTTCCGGCATGAGCGCGCTCGAGGCTGCAGCTGCAGCGGCGCAGGCACAGCTCGGCGCGATCCCCGCGACCGACATCGCCTTCTGCGGCGTCGACGATCCGACCTGCGAAGCGTGCCAGTGATGTCGGCCTGAAGTTGCAGCGATTCGCGGCATCGCCCGACAGATGGCGATGCATGCGAACAACATAACGGCAACATAAATGGAGCGCGATGTGGCGGAGCACTTTGCAACTCACATCGTTGCTCACATAATTTGAGCATTGGATTTTTCTATGTTGACCTGGGACGAAGAAGTCAAGCCCTCCTTGCCAAATACGCAACAAGGACTCCGGCATTCATCGAACAGCGGCGCGCAAGCCGGCCGCTCGGCGGAATTTCCGACTTCGCAAACAGCCCCCGCCGTCGCCGCGTTCGCCGAGACGGCTTCCAGCACGTTCACCCGCACGCTCGATGACGGCGCTGCACTGCGCACGCCACAGCCCGCATCCGCAGCGGCCACGCGCCGCGTCAAGGCGGCAGACAAGCGCATCATCAACGGCCAGACCGACGTCAACCAGCTGGTCCCTTTCAAGTACAAGTGGGCCTGGGAGAAGTACCTCGCCACCTGCGCCAACCACTGGATGCCGCAGGAAGTGAACATGACGCGCGACATCGCGCTCTGGAAGGATCCGAACGGCCTGTCCGAAGACGAGCGCCGCATCGTCAAGCGCAACCTGGGCTTCTTCGTGACGGCCGACTCGCTGGCCGCGAACAACATCGTGCTGGGCACCTATCGCCACATCACGGCGCCCGAATGCCGCCAGTTCCTGCTGCGCCAGGCCTTCGAGGAAGCGATCCACACGCACGCCTACCAGTACATCGTCGAATCGCTGGGCCTGGACGAGAGCGAGATCTTCAACGCCTACAACGAGGTGCCGTCGATCCGCGAGAAGGACCAGTTCCTGATCCCCTTCATCGACGCGATCAGCGACCCGAACTTCCACACCGGCACGCACGAGAACGACCAGAAGCTGCTCAAGTCGCTGATCGTCTTCGCCTGCCTGATGGAAGGTCTGTTCTTCTACGTCGGCTTCACGCAGATCCTCGCGCTGGGCCGCCAGAACAAGATGACCGGTGCCGCCGAGCAGTACCAGTACATCCTGCGCGACGAATCGATGCACTGCAATTTCGGCATCGACCTGATCAACCAGCTCAAGCTCGAGAACCCCCATCTCTGGACGGCCGAGTTCAAGGCGGAAATCAAGGCCCTCTTCCTGAAGGCCGTCGAGCTCGAGTACCGCTACGCCGAGGACACCATGCCGCGCGGCGTGCTCGGCATGAACGCCTCCATGTTCAAGGGCTACCTGCGCTACATCGCCAACCGGCGCGCGCAGCAGATCGGCCTCGAAACGCTCTTCCCCAATGAGGAAAACCCCTTCCCGTGGATGAGCGAGATGATTGACCTGAAGAAGGAGCGCAACTTCTTCGAAACCCGCGTGATCGAGTATCAATCGGGTGGTGCGCTCTCCTGGGATTGAATTGTTCCGATAAATACAAAGTGAATTCAAGAATAGCTCTCACCGACGACACGCACCGGAGAGTGCAACGACGGTAAGGGTGCAGGTGTTCATGGCGCTGGATCCCGATCCAACGCCATGAATCGCTTCACGCTACCAACATGCGTGGAGTGCTTCGAAGGTTGATTTTTTCAACTTGAATCAGGAGAAAAGAGAAATGGCAACTGCAAAGAAAGCGCCGGCCAAGAAAGCCGCTGCAAAGAAGGCTCCGGCCAAGAAGGTCGCCGCCAAGAAGGCACCGGCCAAGAAGGTCGTAGCGAAGAAGGCCCCCGCCAAGAAGGTAGCGGCCAAGAAGGCGCCGGCCAAGAAGGCCGCAGCGAAGAAGGCCCCTGCCAAGAAGGTAGCGGCCAAGAAGGCGCCGGCCAAGAAGGCCGCGGCAAAGAAGGCCCCTGCCAAGAAGGCGGCAGCGAAGAAGGCGCCGGCGAAGAAGGCCGCTGCCAAGAAGACGGCAGCGAAGAAGGCGCCTGCCAAGAAGGCCGCTGCCAAGAAAGCTGCGAAAAAGCCTGCCGCCAAGAAGGCTGCGAAGGCCCCCGCTGCCGCTGCGCCTGCGCCTGCAGCCCAGACGACGCTGAATCCCCAGGCAGCATGGCCGTTCCCCACGGCCAGCAAGCCCTGAGTCGCTCAGCGGCCCGAAAGGCAAAAAGCCCGGCACTCGCGTGCCGGGCTTTTTTTATTCTCCGAGCCCGAGCGCCTGGCGGTTCACTTGGTAGTTCTGCGGCCCCCGCTGCGCGATCTTGAGCGCACCGAGGCGGTTGCCCAGGGCCGCGCAGCGCGTGAGCGCCCAGCCCTGCTCGAGGCCGTACAGCAGCGCGCCGCGCCAGGCGTCGCCGCAGCCTGTCGGCTCGACCACCGCGGTGGGCTTGACCGCCGGCACATGCTCGCGATCACCCTCGCTCCACACCTCGCAGCCTTCGGCGGCCAGGGTGACGATCAGGCCCTGCACATGCTTCGAGAGCTCGGCCAGGCTCCAGCCAGTGCGCTGCGAGAGCATCTTTGCTTCGTAATCGTTGACCACCACCCAGTTCGCCAGTTCCACGAAATGCCGGAGTTCCTCGCCGTCGAACATCGGCAGGCCCTGGCCCGGGTCGAAGACGAAGGGGATGCCGGCCGCCTTGAACTGCTCGGCATGCTGCAGCATCGCATCGCGTCCATCGGGCGCGATGATGCCGAGCCGGATGTCGTCGCGCGCCGTCACGCGCGTGAGATGCGCCTGCTGCATCGCACCGGGATGGAAGGCCGTGATCTGGTTGTTGTCGCGGTCGTTCATGATCATCGCCTGCGCGGTGAAGCTGTCGCCGATCTGCTTCACGAACTCCGTGCTGATGCCCAGCGAGCGCAGCCGCTCCAGGTAGTCGCCGCCGTCGCTGCCGACGGTAGCCATCGGCAGCGCCCTGCCGCCCAATGCATTCAGGCTGTAGGCGATGTTGCCCGCGCAGCCGCCGAAATCGCGCCGCAGGCCCGGCACCAGGAAGGACACATTGAGAATGTGCAACTGGTCGGGCAGGATCTGATCGGCGAACCGGCCCTCGAAAGTCATGATGGTGTCGAATGCGAGAGAACCGCAAATCACTGCTGCCATGTTGGAACCACTGGTTGGATTGGAAAGAAAGAAACCGAAAGGAATGCCGTGCCTTCTTCAGGGGTAGAAAGCCAGCAGATGAAAACCCGCCACGGGTGGCAGGGCCGCAGCCTCGGGACCGCTGATCGCGAGCGGCAGCGAGGCCGTGCGCTGGGCCCGGGGCGGCAGCACGGACGGCGCGCCGAACTCGGCCGGCGTGAGCACACGCCGCACCACCGCCCGCTCCTGCGTGTCGAGCAGCGACAGCTCGACTGCCGGCATCGCGAGCGGCACGGCGGCCGCGTTGCGCAGGGTGAAGCTGAGCCTGTAGGCATCGCCGCTCTTCTCGCGGGCGAAAGAAGCGCCGTCGATCGTGATGTCGCCAATCTGCCGCAGGGCCGAGAGCTCGCAACCTGTCAGCCCGCACAAGGCCGCGAGCACGGGGCGCAGCGAAGGCTGGTGCGCCAGGATCAGGTCGCGTTCCTGTCGCAGCACCTGCAGCCCCAGGAGGAGTGCCGCCAGTAAGGCCACCACGATCAGCGTGCGCCGTCCGGTCAAGCGACGCCAGAAGCTCGGACTATCGTCGGCCTCGGCGGCGAAGCGCGGCAGGTTCCGCGGCGACTCGGGCACAGGCTCGGGTTCGGCGGCCGTGAGCACCACGGGCGCCGACTCCCGCGCGGCACGCTCTTCTCCGCGGGCCTTCGCCCGGGCGATCTTGGCGGATTTGGCGCGTGCCCGGCGCAGGGCCTTCTGCAACTGCACGTCGTCGGCATCCACCGCCGCCGCCAGCATCGCGTCGGGCTGGCCCGGCTTCAGCTCGTTCACCAGCGACGCCGCACGGCCGGCAGCAGGCGCGCCCGACAGGCTCAGATCGATGCTAGGGAAAGGAGGCAAGGACGGGTACGGCGGCACGTACGGCTTCATGGCCCCGACCGCGGATGCCTCCGGCCAGGGCTCATCGGTCAGGATCCCGGCCAGCGACAGAGGATCAGGCGTGGACGGAGCGGCAGGCGCAGGGGGAGACGCCGAGACCACCGGCGCTTCGGCGAGCGGTGGTTCGACCTCCTGCTCGTCGTCGAGGAAGTCCGCCTCCGCCTCGTCGTCGAGGCGCCGGGTCGGCTGCTCGGGGAGCGCAGTCGTCTCCGCTTCAGACTGGAGCTGCGACGCGAGCGGTTCGGCCGGCGCTTCGACGAGCGTCTCCGCCTGGGACGCTGGCGCTGTCTCGGTGGTTTCGTGCAGTTCGAGGGTCGCGTCGAAGACCTCGCTGCACCGTCCGCAGCGCACCCACCCATCGGAGATGCGAAGCTGATCCCTCACCACCTTGAATGTGGTGCCACAGGCGGGGCAGCGGGTGACCAGGCTCATGAGGCGCCGATTGTAGGGTTGCGACCTCCGCCCGAAGGGGAGCCTAGAAGCGTGCGGTCATCAGGATCCAGCCGTCCTCGGTGTCGCTCACCTCGAGCGCCACGTAAGGCGCGTAGGCCAACTTCAGTTCCTCGGCCTGCCGATCGAGGATACCGGCGAGCACCAGCGAGCCGCCGGGCGCCACGTGCTCGCACAGCAGCGGCGCCAGCACCTTCAGCGGGGTGGCGAGGATATTCGCGAGCACGACGTCGTAGCGTCCCTGGGCCAGTTCGCTCAGGCCGGCCTTCAGCTGCACGCCGTTGGCCTCGGCATTGAGCCGGGTCGCATCGACCGCCGCCTCGTCGATGTCGACCGCATCGATCTCCGAAGCGCCGAACTTGGCAGCGCCGATGGCCAGGATGCCGGAACCGCAGCCGTAGTCCAGCACCCGCCTGCCATCGATGCGCCCTTGGGAGGCGATCCACCGCAGGCACATGCGCGTGGTCGGGTGCGTGCCGGTGCCGAAGGCCAGCCCGGGGTCCAGCCGGATCACCTGCCGCGCCCCGGCCGGCGGCTCGTGCCAGGTCGGCACGATCCAGAACTCCGGCGTGATCTCGACCGGCGCGAACTGCGACTGCGTCAGCCGTACCCAGTCCTGCTCCGGCACATCGACCAGCCCGAGCGTCGTGCAGCCCTCGAAGAAATCCTGCGCCGCCAGCACGGTCGTCGCCTCCCGCGCCTGCGCCTCGTCGGCGAACAGCGCGATCACGCGGGAACGCTGCCAGCCCTCCTTCGGCGGCGGCATGCCCGGCTCGCCAAAGAGCGCCTGCTCGGCATCTGTCTGCGCATCGGCATCCTCGACTGAGACGCTCAGCGCGTCCAGCGCCTCGAGCGCGTCGCTGACCATCTCGACGCGATCCTCCGGGGCCAGCAGGCGCAGCTCGAACATCAGGCGGCCTCGCTCAGCGCTTGTGGGCCGCGAGCCACTCTTCGAGGTAGTGGATGTTGGTGCCGCCGTTCATGAAGTTGGCGTCGACCATCAACTCACGATGCAGGGGGATGTTGGTCTGGATGCCTTCCACTACCGTCTCGTTCAGCGCGGTGCGCATGCGCGCGAGCGCCTGCTCGCGGGTGTCGCCGTGCACGATGACCTTGCCGATCATCGAATCGTAGTTGGGCGGCACGAAGTAGTTGGTGTAGATGTGGGAATCGACCCGCACGCCCGGGCCGCCGGGCGGATGCCACATCGTGATGCGGCCCGGCGAGGGCGTGAACTTGAAGGGATCCTCGGCGTTGACGCGGCACTCGATCGCATGGCCGCGCATCTCGATCTGGCGCTGGGTGAAGGGCAGCCGCTCGCCGGCCGCCACCATGATCTGCGTCTTCACGATGTCGATGCCGGTGGTGAACTCCGTGACCGGGTGCTCCACCTGCACGCGCGTATTCATCTCGATGAAATAGAACTCGCCGTTCTCGTAGAGGAACTCGAAGGTGCCGGCGCCGCGGTAGCCGATCTTCTTGCACGCGGCCGCGCAGCGCTCGCCGATCTTCTCGATCAGCTTGCGCGGGATGCCGGGCGCGGGCGACTCCTCGATCACCTTCTGGTGCCGGCGCTGCATGGAGCAGTCGCGCTCGCCCAGGTAGACCGCGTTCTTGTGCTTGTCGGCCAGCACCTGAATCTCGATGTGACGCGGATTCTGGAGGAACTTCTCCATGTAGACCGAGGGATTGTTGAAGGCCGCGCCGGCCTCCGCCTTGGTCATCTGGATGGCGTTGACCAGCGCTGCCTCGGTGTGGACCACGCGCATGCCGCGCCCGCCGCCGCCGCCGGCCGCCTTGATGATGACCGGGTAGCCGATGGCACGCGCGATGCGCTTGTTGATCGCTGCATCGTCGGACAGCTCGCCCTCCGAGCCGGGCACGCAGGGCACGCCGGCCTTGATCATGGCCTGCTTGGCCGAGACCTTGTCGCCCATGATGCGGATCGACTCGGGCGTCGGGCCGATGAACTGGAAGCCGCTTTGCTCGACCCGCTCGGCGAAGTTGGCGTTCTCGCTGAGGAACCCGTAGCCCGGATGGATGGCCTCGGAGTCGGTCACCTCGGCCGCCGAGATGATCGCCGGCATGTTCAGATAGCTCTGCGCGGAGGGCGCAGGGCCGATGCACACCGCCTCTTCGGCCAACTTCACGTACTTGGCTTCGCGGTCGGCCTCCGAATACACCATCACGGCCTTGATGCCCAGCTCGCTGCAGGCGCGCTGGATGCGCAGGGCGATCTCCCCGCGGTTCGCGACCAGTATCTTCTTGAACATGGTCACTCGATGATGAACAGCGGCTGGCCGTATTCGACCGCCTGGCCGTTTTCGCCGAGGATCTGGGTAATGGTGCCGGACTTGTCGGCCTCGATTTCGTTGAGGATCTTCATCGCCTCGATGATGCAGAGGGTGTCCCCCTCCTTCACCTGGCTGCCGACTTCGACGAAGGCGGGCGCACCGGGGCTGGAAGAACGGTAGAAGGTGCCGACCATCGGCGACTTGACCATATGGCCGGAGGGCGCAGCTTCCACGGCCGGTGCTGCCGCCGGTGCCGGCGCGGCCGCAATGACCCCGGGAGGTGCGGCGGCAATGGCCGGCGCGGGTGCGGCGAGGGTCTGCACATACTGGACCGGTGCAGCCGCACCGGCCTTCACGATGCGGACTTTGCCCTCGGTTTCAGTGATTTCCAGTTCGGAAATATTCGATTCGGACACCAGGTCGATCAGTGTCTTGAGCTTGCGCAGATCCATGGGACTCCAGCACCGGCATCGCCGGCCAATAGGATTTATTTCGCCTGAAAATCGGTGTATTTCGGCGTTCCGCCGTCAACTACCCGATTGGGGGATCGGATTCTAGCCGTGAACTATGCACGCCGCCATGCCTGCAGATCGGCCGGCTCGATCTTCCCCATTTTACGCGCCGCTACCGCACCCGAAGCGTCGACAACGAGGCTGAACGGCAGTCCGCCGGCGGTATTTCCCAAGTTCTTGACCAGTTCGGTACCTTGCAGGCCCGCCAGCCCGATGGGGTAGCTGACTGGCGTCTTGGCGAGAAATTTCCGCACTGCGGTCGGCTGATCGATTGCCAAGCCAACCACTTGCCAGCCGTTGCCGGCATTTTCGCGAAAGAAGACATCGATCATCGGCATCTCTTCCACGCAGGGCGGGCACCAGGTGGCCCAGAAATTGATCAGCAGCGGCTTGCCGCGCAATTGGGCGAACACGAGCTCGCCACCCTCCGGCTTCTCGAAGCGCTGGGCCCAGAATTCACTGTCCAGCCGCTGGCCGCGAGCGTTGCCCTGCCGCTGCCACGTCGCGCCACCGATGCCGGCGATTGCAGCCACCGCGGCCACGCTCCCATAGAGCCAGCCGCGACGCGTTGGCTTTGAAGTCATCCGTTTTCCTTCTCGATCAGCCGCCGCAGCGCGGCCAGATTGCCACGCGGTACACGGCCCTGGGTGTCATGCTTGAGGGCACCGCGCAGGTCGTCCAGGTCGTAGACCAGCAGGTGCACCCCGATCTCCTCACCCAGTGCCCGGCATGCGACGTGGATGCTGAGCGCCTCCACCTGCTCGCCATGGAAGCCGGTGACCATGCGCGGCTCATAGTCCACGTGGTGGTCGATCAGCGCGATCTCCGCCGACTTCGGGTCGTCGCAAAACAGCTGAATGTAGATGTCCGACAGCCGGGTCGCCGTGCCGTGCCACACGGCGCCGCCGATGTGCGGCCGAAACTCGGCCATGTGTTCCATCCATTCGAGGGCAAGAACACGCAGGGCATGCAGTTCCTTGGGCTGCGTGTCGGCGCAATAGAGCTGGATGTAGTCCCGCACCTCGTGCTCGACCTCGTCGTTGTGCGGCAGCGGCGTACGCGCTGGCAGGCCCAGGTCGCGCAGCGCGCGACGCTTGGCCGGTCCGTACTCCAGCCCCTCCTCGACGATGAGGCGCGCGGCGGCGGCGGCGATTTCCTGCTTGGGCACGTCCATCGGGCCATTGTGCCCAAAGGAAGGCGCCCACAGAAGATCGACCCTCGCGCATCCCTAGAATCGACCGATGCACATTCACATCCTCGGCATCTGCGGGACCTTCATGGGCGGCGTTGCCGCGTTGGCGCGCGAAGCCGGCCACCGTGTGACCGGCTGCGATACCGGTGTCTACCCGCCGATGAGCGACCAGCTCCGAGCGCTAGGCATCGAGCTGATCGAAGGCTACGACGCAGACCAGATGGCGCTCGCCCCTGATGTCTTTGTCGTCGGCAACGTGGTGTCGCGGGCCCGGCTCGCCGACGGCACACCCAAGTTCCCGCTGATGGAGGCGATCCTCGACGCGGGTGCCAGCTATACGAGCGGCCCGCAATGGCTGGCCGAGCATGTGCTACAGGGCCGCCACGTGCTGGCCATCGCCGGCACGCACGGGAAGACCACCACGACGTCGATGCTGGCTTGGATCCTGGAGCGCGCGGGACGCGCGCCGGGCTTCCTGGTCGGCGGCGTGCCGCTGGACTTCGGCGTATCGGCGCGCCTGGGTGCCGGGGCGCAGAAGCTTTTCGTCATCGAGGCCGACGAATACGACACGGCCTTCTTCGACAAGCGCAGCAAGTTCGTCCACTACCGGCCACGCACCGCGGTGCTCAACAACCTGGAGTTCGATCACGCCGACATCTTCGAGGACCTGGCGGCGATCGAGCGCCAGTTCCACCATCTCGTGCGCACCGTGCCGGCCAGCGGCCGGGTGGTCGTGAATGCGACGGAGGAAAGCCTGCAGCGCGTACTGGCCCAGGGCTGCTGGAGCGAACTGGCCCGCTTCGGCGCCGGTGGCGAATGGCAGGCGCAAGGATCACATGACGCCTTCGACGTGCTGCGCCAGGGCCGGGTGGTCGGCCGCGTCGAATGGGCGCTGTCGGGACTGCACAACCAGATGAACGCGCTGGCCGCGATCGCCGCGGCCGAGCATGTGGGCGTGGCGCCGGCCGAGGCAGCGGCTGCGCTCGCGGGCTTTCGCAACGTGCGCCGGCGCATGGAATTGCGCGGCACCGTGGAGTGGCCGGGAGGGACGCTCACGGTTTACGACGACTTCGCGCACCACCCGACCGCGATCCGCACCACACTGGAAGGCCTGCGCAAGAAGCTCGATGCAGGCGGCCGTCACGGCGATCGCGTCCTGGCCGCCTTCGAACCGCGCAGCAACACCATGAAGCTGGGCACCATGGCGGCCCAGTTGCCCTGGAGCCTCGAGCAAGCCGACCTCGCCTTCTGCCACAGCGGCGGGCTGGACTGGGACGCCGCGGCCGCGCTCGCGCCGATGGGCGAACGGGCCCGGGTGGCCGGTGCGATCGGGCCGCTGGTGGCGCAGATCGTCGCGGCAGCACGGCCGGGCGACCACATCGTCTGCATGAGCAACGGCGGCTTCGGCGGAATCCACGAGAAGCTTCTTTCGGCCCTGCGCGCGGCACAATAGTCGTCCCATGCGCGCGCGACAGCTCATCGAGACCCTCCAGTTGGCACCTCATCCCGAGGGCGGCTGGTTTCGCGAGCTGTTCCGTTCGACCGCGCAGGTGTCGCCGGACGACGGCCGGCCGGTGCGCCAGGCGCTGACCACCATCTACTTCCTGCTGGAAGCCGGCCAGCATTCACGCTGGCACCGTGTGCTCTCCGACGAAGTCTGGGTCCATCTCGAAGGCGCCCCGCTGTCGCTGTGGACCAGCGATGCCGCGCTGCGCACGCCGCCGGCACACATCCGGCTCGGGCCGGTCGACGTGCATGGCACGCATCCGCAGCACACCGTGACGGCGGGTCGATGGCAGGCCGCCAGGCCGCTGCTGACGCCGGACAGCGCGGACTACACACTGGTCCACTGCACCGTCGGGCCCGGCTTCGACTTCAGCGACTTCGCGTTCATGCAGCCCGATGGCGAGGAGGCGGCGCTGCTGCGCCACCATTGGCCCGCGCTGGTCGACCTGATCTGAAGACGCTCAACCGCGGCGCGCCTTGACCGCCTGCGACAGCAGCGACAGCACCTGCGTCGAATCCTCCCAGGCCAGGCAGGCATCGGTGATGCTCTTGCCGTATTCCAGATCGGCGACCTTGTCCTTGCCAGGGCTGAACTTCTGGGCGCCGGGCTGCAGGTGGCTCTCCACCATCAGGCCGAAAATGCTGCGGCTGCCGTGAGCGATCTGGCCGGCGATGTCCTTCGCCACCTCGATCTGGCGCTGGTGCTGCTTGCTGCTGTTGGCATGGCTGCAGTCCACCATCAGCGTCGGCGACAGTTTGGCGGCCTCGAGGTCCTTGCAGGCCGCGGCCACGCTGGCGGCGTCGTAGTTCGGCGCCTTGCCGCCGCGCAGGATCACGTGGCAGTCCTTGTTCCCGTTGGTCTGCACGATCGCGACCTGGCCGTTCTTGTGGACCGACAGGAAATGATGGCCGCGCGCCGCCGCCTGGATCGCGTCGGTGGCGATGCGGATGTTGCCGTCGGTGCCATTCTTGAAGCCGATGGGTGCCGACAGGCCCGAGGCCAGCTCGCGGTGCACCTGGCTTTCGGTGGTGCGGGCGCCGATCGCGCCCCAGGAAATCAGGTCACCGATGTACTGCGGCGAGATCACGTCGAGGAACTCGCTGGCGGCCGGCAGGCCCAGCCGGTTGATCTCGATCAGCAGCTGGCGCGCGATGCGCAGCCCTTCGTCGATGCGGTAGCTCTCGTCGAGGTAGGGGTCGTTGATCAGCCCCTTCCAGCCCACGGTGGTGCGCGGCTTCTCGAAGTAGACCCGCATCACGATCTCCAGCGTGCCGGCGTATTTCTCGCGCTCTGCCTTCAGGCGGCGGGCGTATTCGAGCGCGGCGACCGGATCGTGGATGGAGCAGGGCCCCATGATCACCAGAAGCCGGTCATCCTTGCCGGACATGATGTGGTGGATGGCGCGGCGCGTGCCGGTGATGAGCGTCTCGACCGGTGTTCCGCGGATCGGGAAGAAGCGGATCAGGTGTTCTGGAGGAGGCAGCACGGTGATGTCCTTGATGCGTTCGTCGTCGGTTCGGCTGGTTTTCTCGACGCTCGCATACCAGTTTTCGCTGGCGGGGGCATTGCTCGGGCTCATGGTTCGTTCCTTCAGGAGATGAAAATCATCGGGGCATAAAAAAACCGCCGGGGCTCTGGGCGCCGGCGGTTTTGGGAGGGGTGTTCAGTGTGCTTTACGCGCTCGCCTCTCGTCCGCCGGAATCCGGGAACCAAAAGTACGAAAAGAAAAACGCGAAGCGCGACATAGGGCGCGAATGTAGCACAGGAAGCCAGAAAAACTGTTGTACGAAGACCTCAGGCGGTGCCGCCCACGGTCAATCCGTCGATGCGCAGCGTCGGCTGGCCGACGCCGACCGGCACGCTCTGGCCTTCCTTGCCGCAGGTGCCCACGCCCGAATCAAGCGCCATGTCGTTGCCGATCATGGTGACGCGCGTCAGCGCATCGGGGCCGTTGCCGACCAGGGTGGCACCCTTCACCGGATACTGGATCTTGCCGTTCTCCACCCAGTAGGCTTCGCTGGCGGAGAACACGAACTTGCCGCTGGTGATGTCGACCTGCCCACCGCCGAAGTTGGTGGCGTAGAGGCCCTTCTTGATGCTGGCCACGATCTCCGCAGGCTCCTTGTCGCCCCCCAGCATGTAGGTGTTGGTCATGCGCGGCATCGGCACGTGGGCATAGCTCTCGCGCCGGCCGTTGCCGGTCGGCTTGACCTTCATCAGCCGCGCGTTGAGCGAATCCTGGATATAGCCCTTCAGGATGCCGTCTTCGATGAGCACGTTGCGCTGCGTTGCATTGCCTTCGTCGTCCACGTTGAGCGAGCCGCGGCGGTCGGCGATGGTGCCGTCGTCCAGCACGGTCACGCCCTTGGCCGCGACGCGCTCGCCGATGCGGCCGGAAAACGCGCTCGATCCCTTGCGGTTGAAGTCGCCTTCCAGCCCGTGGCCGATCGCCTCGTGCAGCAGGATGCCGGGCCAGCCGGGGCCCAGGACCACGGTCATCTCGCCCGCAGGCGCCGGGCGCGAATCGAGGTTGACAAGCGCCTGCTTGACCGCCTGGTCGACGAACTCGGCAATGCGCGCATCGTCGAAATAGGCCAGGCCGAAGCGCCCGCCGCCACCACCCGAGCCCACCTCGCGCCGGCCGTTCTGCTCGGCGATCACCGTGACGGAGAGGCGCACAAGCGGCCGCACGTCGGCGGCCAGCGTGCCATCGGCGCGTGCCACCAGAACCACGTCATATTCGCTCGCCAAGCCGGCCATCACCTGGGCCACCCGCGGATCGCGCGAGCGCGCAAGCTTCTCGACCTTGCCCAGCAGCTCGACCTTGGCGGCGCTGTCGAGCGTCGAGATCGGATCCACGCCGCCGTAGAGCGAGCGGCTGGTCGCGATCTTGCGCGTCGGCGCCTTGACCCGCCCGTTGCGACCTGCCGCGGAAATGGTGCGGACCGTGCGCGCCGCATCAAGCAGCGAGGCCTCGGAAATGTCGTCCGAATAAGCGAAGGCCGTTTTCTCGCCGCTGACCGCGCGCACGCCCACGCCCTGGTCGATGCTGAAGCTGCCGGTCTTGACGATGCCTTCCTCCAGGCTCCAGCCCTCGCTGCGGGTGTATTGGAAGTAGAGATCGGCGTCGTCCACCTTGTGTGCGGTGATCTCCGACAGGGCGCGCAGCAGGTGCGATTCGTCCAGGCCGAAGGGCGTCAGGAGGAGCTGCTGCGCCGTGGCGAGGCGCTCGAGGGTGGGTTCGCGGGAAATCATCGGAGGATTCTAGGCTCGCCCCCCGGACGGCGCTCGGCTTCTCAGCTTTGCACCAGTCTCTTGGCCCGCGCGATCGACATCAGTATCCCCAGCCCAAGCCCCAGCGTCACCATGGCCGTGCCCCCGTAGCTGAGGAAGGGCAGCGGCACCCCGACCACCGGCAGGATGCCGCTGACCATGCCCATGTTCACAAAGGCATAGGTGAAGAAGATCATGGTCACGGCGCCGGCCAGCAGGCGCGAGAACAGGGTGGGCGCGTCCAGCGCGATCGCCAGGCCGCGGAAGATCAGGAAGATGAAGCCGGCGATCAGCGCGAGGTTGCCGGCCAGGCCGAATTCCTCGGAATAGGCGGCGAAGATGAAGTCCGTGGTGCGCTCGGGGATGAATTCCAGGTGCGTCTGCGTGCCCTGCATGAAGCCTTTGCCGCCGACCCCGCCGGAACCGATGGCGATCATCCCCTGGATGATGTGGAAGCCCTTGCCCAGCGGGTCCTTGGTCGGGTCCAGCAGTGTGCAGACGCGCTGCTTCTGATAGTCGTGCAGGACGCGCCAGTCGACGCCGTCGGCGCACAGCTGCGACTCGAAGCCCACGATCAGCGACACCGCCACCAGGCCGATGATCACCGGCGGCACGATCAACTTCCAGGACAGCCCGGCGAAGAAGATGACGGACAGCCCCGCCGCCAGCACCAGCAGCGCGGTCCCCAGGTCGGGTTGTTTCATGATCAGCCCCACCGGGATCGCCAGCAGCACCGTCGCCACCACGAAATCCAGAGTGCGCAGTTGCCCCTCGCGGCGCTGGAACCACCAGGACAGCATCAGCGGCATGGCGATCTTCAGGATCTCGCTGGGCTGGATCACCATGCCCACGTTGATCCAGCGCGTGGCCCCTTTCTTGGTGATGCCGAACATCGCCACCGCGACCAGCAGCCCGACGCCCAGCACGTAGATCGGCACCGCGAAGGACATCAGCCGCTGGGGCGGCACCTGCGCCACCACGAACATGATGAAGGCCGCCAGGAGCATGTTGCGGCCATGGTCCGCGAAGCGCGTGCCGTGGTCGTAGCCGGAGGAATACATGGTCAGCAGGCCGGCACAAGCCAGGAGCAGCACTGCGAAGGCGAGAAAGCCGTCGAAGCCCTGGAAGATGGGCGCGACGCGCCGTGCGAGCGACGGCTGGTGAAAAACGGCTGACATGAGCGCGAATTATCCGCCCACGACGGGCCCTCAGCCCCCTTCAAGGACAATCAGGGAAGCACCGGTCTGCCAGCGATTGACGACAAACGCATGAAAAACCTGCCCGCCACGCACCTGCTCTACCTCCACGGCTTCCGCTCCTCGCCGCAATCGACCAAGGCCCGGCAGATGGCGCATCGCGTCGCCGAGCGGCATCCGGGGCTGAGCTGGTGGTGCCCCCAACTGCCGCCCTCGCCGCGCGAGGCCATCGACATGGTCATGCGGGGGATCGCCCAGTGGCCGCGGGAATCGATGGCGGTGGTCGGCTCCTCGCTGGGCGGCTTCTATGCCACCTATGTGACCGGCATGACGCGCTGCCGCGCCGTGCTGCTGAACCCGGCCGTCCACCCCGCGCGCGACCTGGCGCGCTACATCGGCGACCAGACCCTCTGGCACGACCCGGCCACGCACTTCCACTTCCGCCCCGAGTACGTCGAAGAACTGCGTGCGCTCGACGTGGGCCCGCTGACACGGCCCGAGCGCGTCTTCGCGCTCATCGCCAAGGGCGACGAGGTACTGGACTGGCGCGAAATGTCGGCCCGCTATCCGGACAGCCGGATCAAGCTGATCGAGGGCGGCGACCATGCGCTCTCCGATTTCGATCGCCACCACCTGGACGAGGTGATGGCCTTCATCGACCCCGCCTGAGCCGGGGGAGGCACCGCAGCGCATGGGACAATCCGCCCCATGTTTGTTTTGTTCGAAGAAGCCGGTAAATACCTGGGCGGCCGCGTGCTGTCCGAGGCGGAGGCATCGGCGCAGGTGGAGCTTGACTCCGGCAAGCGCGTCAAGGTGAAGGCCGCCAACATCGTGCTGCGCTTCGAGAAACCCGCCCCCGCGGCGCTGCTGGACGAAGCGCGCGCCATCGCTGGCGGCATGGACCTGGACCTGGCCTGGGAGTTCGCGCACGAAGGCGAATTCAGCTTCGCCGAACTGGCCGCCGACTATTTCCAGGCGAACCCGGCCCTGCCTCAGCAGGCGGCCGCCCTGCTCGCACTGTTCGACGCACCGCATTACTTCCGCCGCGCCGGCAAGGGCCGCTTCAAGAAGGCGCCAGCCGAGATCGTGCAGCAGGCCCTGGCCGCGATCGAGAAGAAGAAGCTGGTGCAGGCCCAGATCGCCGAATGGGCCGACCAGCTCGCAGCCGGCGAATGCCCGGTCCCGGTGCGCGAGCAGCTCTACAAGATCCTCTTCAGGCCCGACAAGAACGCGCCCGAGTACAAGGCCGTCGTCGAGGCCGCGCGCGCCAGCCAGCGCCCGCCGCTGGAGCTGCTGCGGCGCGCCGGCGCGATCGACTCACCCTACCAGTTCCACTGGCGCCGCTTCCTGTTCGAGAACTTCCCCAAGGGCACCGGCTTCCCCGCGCTGCAGGCACCGGCCATCGCGGACGAGTTGCCGCTGGCCGCGGTGCAGGCCTTCTCGGTCGACGACTCACACACCACCGAGATCGACGACGCGCTCTCCGTCGAGGGCCTCGGCAGCGGGACGGTGCGCGTGGGCATCCACATCGCGGCGCCGGGCCTGGCGCTGACACCGGGCGGCCCGATCGACCAGGTGGCCCGCGCGCGCATGTCCACCGTCTACATGCCGGGCCACAAGATCACCATGCTGCCCGACGAGGTGGTGGAGGCCTACACCCTGCAGGAAGGTCGCGACTGCCCGGCCGTCTCGCTCTACGTCGACTTCGACGAATCGTCGCTGGCGCCGAAGTCCACCGAGACCCGGCTGGAGCGCGTGCACATCGTCGCCAACCTGCGCCATGACCAGCTCGACGGCTTCATCACCCAGGCGTGGCTGGAGGATGCCGCGGTCGACGGCGCGGGCACGCCCGAGGTCGCGGCCCGGCTGCGCGCCCCGCTGTCCTTTCTCTTCCGCCTGGCGAAGCACCTGAAGGCGCAGCGCGAGGTGGCGCGAGGCAAGCCCGAGAACTTCAGCCGGCCCGACTACAACTTCCGCCTGCCCGGCGTGCAGGGCGAGCCAACGGGCGAGGAGCGCGTTCAGATCACCACGCGCCAGCGCGGCGCGCCGCTGGACCTGATCGTCTCCGAGGCCATGATCCTGGCCAACAGCGGCTGGGGCGGCTGGCTCGCCGAACTGGGCGTGCCCGCCCTCTACCGCAGCCAGGCCAGCCTGGCGCCCGGCATCAAGGTGCGCATGGGCACCAAGGCCCTGCCCCATGCCGGCCTGGGCGTGAAGAGCTATGCCTGGAGCACCTCGCCGCTGCGCCGTTACACCGACCTGGTGAACCAGTGGCAGATCATCGCGGCCGCGCGCCACGGCCGCACCGCCGCGCTGGCCGCGCCCTTCAAGCCCAAGGACGCCGACCTGTTCTCCATCCTCTCGGGCTTCGACGCGGCCTACAGCGCCTACAACGCCCACCAGGCCGGCATGGAGCGTTTCTGGACGCTCAAGTATCTGGTGCAGGAAGGCATCGCCGAACTCGAAGCCACGCTGATCAAGGACATGCCCAACGGCGCCCTGGCCCGCGCGGATCACCTGCCGCTGGTGCTCCAGGTGACCGGTACCCAGGGCCTGGCGCGCGGCGCGCGGGTGCGCGTGAGGCTCGGCGAGATCGACGAGATCGCGCTCGACGTGCACGGCACCGTGGTCGAGCGTCTAGATGCAGCGGCACCGGCCGAGGCTGCGGCGGAAGAGGAAGGCGAGGACGAAGAAGTCGCCGGCCCGATCGCCATCGCGGTGGACCTTGCCGACAGCGAGGCCGCCCCGGAGAATCAGCCCGTATGAGGGCCGCCCGGCCGCCTGAAGGCGCTCGCCCCCTCCTCCAGGAGGGGGTGCGCAAAGTACACGAAGTGACAAGCCTGGGGGAGGCATCTCCATGAACCTGCGCGACCTGAGCAGCCTGCAGATCGCGCTCGGCATTTCGGTCGCCGCGCATGCCTTGCTGCTCGGGTTCCGCTTCGCCGACCCCGAAGGCTTCAACCGGGTGTTCACCGAGGCGCCGCTCGAGGTGATCCTGGTCAATGCCAAGACCAACGACCGCCCGCCCGAGAAGGCCCAGGCGATTGCCCAGGCCTCGCTGGCCGGCGGCGGCGACCTCGACCGTGGGCGGACCACCAGCCCACTGCCGCCCTCCACCTTCGCTGCCATCGGCGATTCGATGGAGGACGCGCAGCGCCAGATCGAAAGCATGCAGGCGCAGCAGATGCTCCTGCTCGCGCAGATCAAGCAGCAGCTGGCCGCGATGCCGCCGCCCGATCCGAGCCGCCAGGGCAATCCCAGCGAGGCCGCGGCACGTGAGGAGAAGCGCCGCCAGCTTGTCGAGCTGCTGGCAGAGATCGAGCGCCGGGTCAACGAGGAGAACGCCCGCCCCAAAAAGCGCTACCTCAGCCCTGCCACCCGCGAGGCGACCTACGCCATCTACGTCGACGCGCTGCGCCGCAAGATCGAGGAGCGCGGCACCGCGAACTTCCCCGAGCTGGCGGGCAAGAAGCTGTACGGCGAGCTCACCATGATGGTGACGGTCAACTTCGACGGCGCGATCCTCGCGACCGACGTCATCGAAGGCTCCGGCAATGCCGTGCTGGACCGGCGAGCGCAGGCCATCGTGCGCAGCGTCGGCAACTTCGGCAAGTTCACCGACGCGATGCGCCGGCAGGCCGACCAGATCGTGCTGCCCTCGCGCTTCAAGTTCACCCGCGACGAGACGCTGGAGACACAGGCCTCCTCCTCGTCCAAGCAGTGAGCATCAGCATGCCTATGGACCTCTATTGCGTGATGGGCAACCCGGTCGAACACAGCCGCTCGCCCTGGATTCATGCGCGCTTCGCCGAGCTGACCGGCCAGACCCTGGACTACAGCCGACGGCTGGTGCCGCTCGATGGTTTTGCCGAGGCGGTGGCGGCCTTCCGCGCCGACCCGGCCGGCCGGGCGCACGGCTGCAACGTCACCGTGCCCTTCAAGTTCGAGGCCGCGGCGTTGTCGCAGCACCTGAGCCCGCGCGCCCGGCTGGCGCGCGCGGTCAACACGCTGCGCTTCGCGGACGACGGCATCCACGGCGACAACACCGACGGCGCCGGCCTCGTGGCCGACATCACGCAGCATGCCGGCGTGCCGCTCGCCGGCAGCGAGCTGCTGCTGCTGGGCGCCGGCGGTGCCGCTGCCGGCGTGCTGGGCCCGCTGCTCGAGGCGCGCCCGCGCCGCGTGGTGGTCGCCAACCGCACCCTCGCCAGGGCCATCGCGCTGGTGCGCAGCCACGCGCCGCTGGCGCTGCAGCACGGCATCACGCTGGAGGCGCATGCGCTGCCTGCGGTGCCCGGCCAATTCGACGTGGTGGTGAACGGCACCGCCTCCAGCCTGGCGGGCGGCGAGGTGCCGGTGGGCGCACAGGTGCTCAAGCCCGGCGCACTGGCGGTCGACATGATGTACGGGCCGGCCGCCGCCGGCTTCATGGCATGGGCCCGCGACCACGGCGCAGTGCCGCGCGACGGGCTGGGCATGCTGGTGGAGCAGGCGGCCGAGTCCTTCACGATCTGGCGCGGCCAACGGCCGCCCTCGGCCCAGGTGCTGGCCCAACTGCGCGCGATCGTCGACGGCCAGTGAAGGCGATCCTGCGCTGGATCCTCTGCCTGCTCTTCGCGGCAGTGGCGATGGAGCTCTTCTTCATCGGCCGCATCGCCGCGATGGCGGTGATCGATCCGCAGTCCACCAGCTTCCAGCGCTCCGAGGCCTGGCAGCTCGCCACCGGCGGGCGCAGCAACGGCGAGCGAATCGAGCGCAGAGCCGGGCCGCCCCAAGCAAGCGAGCGCCCCCCCGGGGGGCAGCGAGGACACGCCAGTGCCGAGCGTGGGGGCCTCTCCTGGAAGCAGCAGTGGGTGCCTTATTCGCAGATCGCCGACACGCTCAAGCGTGCGGTGATCGCGAGCGAGGACGCTGAATTCATCTATCACAACGGTGTCGAGTGGGAAGCGGTCGAGCGCGCGCGCCAGCGCAACGAGAGAGCCGAGCAGATCGCACAGCGGCGCGCGGCGCAGATGCGTGCGCGCGGTAAGGAGCCACGCCCGGTCCAGCTGCGCGGCGGCTCGACCATCACCCAGCAACTCGCGAAGAACCTGCTGCTGTCGGGCGAGCGTACCTTGCTGCGCAAGGGCCAGGAGCTGGTGCTGGCGATCGCGCTCGAACTGATGCTGGACAAGCAGCGCATCCTCGAGATCTACCTCAACAGCGTGGAATGGGGCGAAGGCGTCTTCGGCGCCGAGGCGGCGGCGCAGCATTACTTCAAGAAGCCGGCCTCGCGGCTGAGCGCGCATGAAGCGGCAAGGCTGGCGGTGATGCTGCCGAGCCCCAGGCTCTTCGAGAAGCGGCTGCAATCGGCCTACCTCTCGGGCCGCACGGCCACCATCGTGGCGCGCATGCCTGCGACCGAACTGCCCTGAGGTTCAGGGCGAGCCTCGGCTGCCAGGGGGAAAAATATGGAGCGGGAAAAGAGTCTCGAACTCTCGACCTCAACCTTGGCAAGGTTGCGCTCTACCAACTGAGCTATTCCCGCGTTTGAAGGGAGCGAATCATAACGGATTCGCGAGCCCTTCCTGGCCGAGCCACGGAAAATCGTGCACGCGCGGCCCGTATCATCGCCGCCATGCTTGCAAAGTTCACGGGGTGGGTGCTGCTGGGCCTGATCCGGCTGCTCACCGGAGCCCAGGCGCGCTGGTGGGGCTGCCCGCCCAAGGCAGAGCAGCGCATCTATTTCGCCAACCACCAGAGCCACCTCGACCTGGTGATGATCTGGGCCGCGCTGCCCGAGGAACTGCGCAGCATCACCCGGCCCATCGCCGCGCGCGACTACTGGGCCAACACGCCCTTGAAGCGCTGGATCACCACCGAGGTGTTCAACGCGATCTACGTGGAGCGTGGGGGCAGCGCCGCGGCGCCGACCGCCCCCGTCCCCGGCAGCGCCGAGGCCCTGCTGCCGCTGCAGCCGCTGATCGAGGCACTGCAAAGCGGGGACTCGATCATCATCTTCCCCGAGGGCACGCGCGGCCATACCGGCGAGCCGCAGAAGTTCAAGTCGGGCCTGTTCACGCTGGCACGGATGTTCCCCGAGGCGGTGCTGGTGCCGGCCTGGATCGACAACGTGCAGCGCGTGATGCCCAAGGGCGAGGTGGTGCCGGTGCCCATCCTCTGCTCGGTCACCTTCGGCGAGCCGCTGAAACTCGAAGACGACGAAGAACGCCGGACTTTCCTCGATCGGGCACGCGAAGCCGTGATCGCCCTGCGGTACGTGTAGATGAACGAGTACCTCCGCCAGCTCTCGCCCACCCACCAGGTCGCGGCCCTGTTCTTCATCGTCTTCGGCCTGCTCGTTTTGGTCAGCGTCGGGGCCTTCCTGCTGAGCTTCCGAGAGCGCCGCAACCCCGTGCACGACGAGCGCTGGCAGCGCGAGCTCGCGCATTTCCGCAGGCTGCTGGGCACCACGTGGTTCATGGCGGTGGTCTTCTGGATCGGCTGGGCGCTGGGCGAGACGGTGGCCACCCTGCTGTTCGCGCTGATCTCCTTCTTCGCGCTGCGCGAGTTCATCACCTTGTCGCCGACGCGGCGCGGCGACCACCGCAGCCTGATCCTGGCCTTCTTCATCGTGCTGCCGATCCAGTTCTGGCTGGTGGCCACGGCGCGCTTCGACCTGTTCACCGTGTTCATTCCGGTCTACGTGTTCCTCGCGATCCCGGTGGTGAGCGCGCTGGCGGACGATCCGAACCAGTTCCTCGAGCGCAATGCCAAGCTGCAGTGGGGCATCATGGTCTGCGTCTACGGCATGAGCCATGTGCCGGCGCTGCTGCTCCTGTCCTTTCCCGGCTACGAGGGCAAGAGCGCCTTCCTCGTGTTCTTCCTGGTGTTCGTGGTGCAGACCTGCGTGCTGGTCCAGCACCTGATCGCGCGGCGCAGCAGCCTGCCCGGGACGCAGATGCAAGAGGAGCCGCCGCGCGGCTTCCTGCAGCGCGCGGCCCACTGGCTGCTGCGCGACGAGCCCGTGGCGCCGCACGTGAGCCAGAGCTTCAACTGGCGCAGCTGGGCCATCGGCATGGCGATCGCGAGCGTCGTCGGCGCCCTGTTCTCCTTCATCACGCCCTTCCGCTTCGAGCAGGCCCTGGCGGTCTCGCTGCTGGCCTGCGTGGCAGGGTCGATGGGCCACCTGGTGATGAAGGCCCTGAAGCGCGACCGCGGCATTCCGAGCTGGGGCCGGCGCGAAGTGGGCGTGACCGGCGCCAACGGCCTGCTGGACCGCGTCGATGCGCTGTGCTTCGCCGCACCGGTGTTCTTCCACTCGGTCCGCTGGTATTTCGGCGCATGACGGCATCATGAGAATCCTCGGCATCGACCCCGGGCTCCAGACCACCGGCTTCGGCGTGGTGGACATGGACGGCCACGCGCTGCGCTACGTGGCCAGCGGCACCATCAGCACCCGCAGGGTGGCCCAGGGCGAGTTGCCGGCCCGGCTCAAGGTGCTGTACGACGGCATCGGCGAGATCGTGGCGCGCTACCGGCCCGACGCGGCGGCGGTGGAGATCGTGTTCGTCAACGTCAACCCGCAATCCACCCTGCTGCTGGGCCAGGCCCGGGGGGCATGCCTGACGGCCCTGGTGTCGAACGCCCTGCCTGTCGCCGAATACACGGCGCTGCAGATGAAGCAGGCGGTCGCCGGCCACGGCCGTGCCGCCAAGGCGCAGGTGCAGGAGATGGTCCGCCGCCTGCTGCAATTGCCCGGGGTGCCGGGCAGCGATGCGGCCGATGCGCTGGGCATCGCGATCACTCACGCGCATGTGGGCAGCTCGATCGCCCGCATCGGCGAGGCCACGGCCCTGGTCCGCGGCACCCGCAGCGTCTACCGGAGCGGCCGCACGCGCTGAGCGCGCAGGCTCGCCGCGCGGCGATCCAAACGCCTCCTCGCTACGTACAGACGATGCGCGGCAACCGTGCCGCACGCCTCGACTCGGAAAGACACCGGCCATGCCGCAGACCGCCGACCTTGCGCTCCACTGGGCCGAACAGGGCCTCGTGCCGGATGCCGTCGTGCGCCTGGGCATCCGCCGCCTGCTGCGCGACCGGCTGGCCGAACTGCACAGCGGCGATGCCGTCCGGAACGCGGACCTGACCGCGCAGTTCCTCGACGGCATGCGGGACGCCGATCTGGCCCCGCTGCCCGACAAGGCCAACGAGCAGCACTACGAGGTGCCGGCCGCCTTCTTCGGCAGCGTCCTGGGCCCGCACCGCAAGTACAGCAGCGGCTACTGGCCCGAAGGCGTCCGGACGCTGCCCGATGCCGAGGCCGCAGCACTGGCCCTGACCTGCGAGCGCGCCGGCCTGGCCGACGGGCAGGACATCCTCGAGTTGGGCTGCGGCTGGGGCTCGTTGACCCTGTGGATCGCGCAGCGCTATCCCCAGGCCTGGGTCACGGCGCTGTCGAATTCGCCATCGCAGCGCGCCCACGTCGAGCAGGAGGCGCGCCGGCGCGGCCTGGACAACATCCGCGTGCTGACCCGGGACATCAACGATTTCGACACGCGCGATCGCTTCGATCGCGTGGTCTCGGTGGAGATGTTCGAACACCTGCGCAACTGGCCGCGCGCCTTCGCCCAGGTGGCACGCTGGCTGAAGCCCGAGGGACGGTTCTTCATGCATGTGTTTGCGCACCGCTCGGTGCCCTACGCCTTCGTCGAACGCGATGCGAGCGATTGGATGAGCCGGCACTTCTTCTCGGGCGGGATGATGCCCAGCGATGACCTGGCCCTGCATTGCCAGGATGACCTGCGCCTTTTGCGCCGCTGGCGCTGGGATGGCCGGCACTACCAGCGCACCGCCGAAGCGTGGCTGCATGCCATGGATGCGCATCGCGACGCGCTGGGGCCCCTGTTCTGCAGCACCTACGGCCGCGAGGCCGCGCTGTGGTGGACGCGCTGGCGGATCTTCTTCATGGCGGTGTCGGAGCTGTTCGGCTTCGACGACGGCCAGCAGTGGTGGGTGAGCCACTACCTGTTCGAGAAGCGCGCATGACGCACTTCGCCGGGTCCTTGGCGGCTCTCGGTCTCCTGCTCGCGCTCGGCATCAGCTTGCTGACCTGGCTCGCAAGCCTGGTGCGCCACGACGCCAGCCTGGCCGATCGCGTATGGCCGTTGATGATCGTGGGCCCGGGGCTGCTCTATCTCGCGCTTCGACCTGGCACGCCGGTGCGCGACCTGCCGATGGCGATGCTTGGCCTGGCCTGGGCGCTGCGGCTGGGCCTCTACGTCAGCTGGCGCAACTGGGGGCATGGCGAAGACCGCCGCTACCGCGCGATGCGCGAGCGCAACGCACCGAACTTTGCCTGGACGAGCCTGTACCTCGTGTTCGGCCTGCAGGGACTGCTGGCCTGGATGGTCTCGGCTCCCTTCCTGGCAGCCGCAGGCTCGATGCGTGCCCTCGGCTGGCTGGATCTCGCGGGCGCGGCGCTGGCCGCGTTCGGCATCGTCTTCGAGGCGGTGGGCGACGCCCAGCTCGCGCGCTTCAAGGCCGACCCCGCCCACGAAGGCAAGGTGATGGACCGCGGCCTCTGGCACTACACGCGCCACCCCAATTACTTCGGCGAGGCCTGCGTGTGGTGGGGCCTGGGGATCATGGCGCTGGGCGCGGCGGGCGCCGGCGGCCTCTGGAGCCTGGTGTCGCCGCTCCTGATGACAGGCCTGCTGCTCAAGGTGTCGGGCGTGAGCCTGCTCGAGAAGGACATCGCCGAACGCCGCCCCGGCTACCGCGACTATGTCGAACGCACCAGCGCCTTCCTGCCGGCGCCGCCCCGTCGCAAGCGTTCACAGCCCGCCCGCCCACCCGATCGCTCACCCCAGGAGCCCTCATGACCATCCGCCAGTTCGCCGTCGCCTACGTTGCCGGGGGCCTCGCGCTGCTGGCGCTCGATGCCGCGTGGCTTTCCACGATGGCCGGGCGCCTGTATCGCCCAGCCATCGGCCACCTGATGCAGCCCGGGTTCGACGCCAAGGCTGCGGCGATCTTCTATGTGCTCTACCTGGCGGGGCTGGTCTTCTTCGCGGTGGCGCCGGCGCTCGAGGCCCGCTCATGGACCTCGGCGCTCGGCCGCGGCGCGCTGCTCGGGTTCATTGCCTACGCGACCTACGATCTGACCAACCAGGCCACCCTGAAGGACTGGCCCTGGCGCCTCACCCTCATCGACCTGGCCTGGGGCACCTTCATGACCGCGGCCGCTGCCGCGGCAGGCTGCCGTGCCGCGCTCGCGTTCGATGGCGACTGAGGCGGGCGGCACTCACATCCCGATCAACGCCGCCAGCGCGCGCGCCAGGGGACTGTCGAAGCGCATGCGGCCTTCGACCGACGCGAGGCAGATGCACTCGCCGCCATCCCGCACCGCCGGCTGGTGATGGACGCTCGGATCGGCGGCATCGAAGTCGCCGGGCCCGAACAGGTCGCGGCCGTCATGGAAGGCCCCATGCAGCACCTGGGTGAGCTCGCTGTCGCTGTGGGAGTGCGGCGCCAGGCTGCGGCCGGCGCCGATGCGCAGCAGGAACAGCTTGGCCGCCGGGTCGGCCGGCAGCCGCAGCCGGCTCCAGTGCATGCCCGGGCCGAGCCATCGCCAGGATGTGGCGGTGCAGGCCTCCAGGGCGCGCGGCCAGACCAGGCCGGCAGGCAGCGATGGCCGCTCGGAAGGCGCCGCGAAGCGAGCCGTGCCGCGGGGCGGCGCATCGATGGCGGCCAGCGTCCGCGCCAGCGCCTGCGACGACAAGGCCTGGGGCGTCATGTCGTCCAGCAGCACGCCACCCACGCTCTCCAGGAGCCGCAGTTGCTCTCGGCAACGGACGCAGCCCTCGACATGGGTGGCAACGACCGCTGCGGGCCCCACCGCCAGGCTGCCGGCCGCCATCGCCAGCAGCAACTCATCCCCGGGATGGTGGCGGATCACTGGAGTACCTTCGCCTGCGGCTGCGGTATTCGCCTTGGGAGCGGCCGTGCGCCTCATGGCTCGAGCCCCTCAAGCAGCCGGCGCAGGCGGCCGATGGCCAGGCGCACGCGCGACTTGACCGTGCCCAGCGGCAGGCCCAGCTCCTGTGCGATGCGGGCGTGCGGGTGCTCCTCGAAGAAGGACAGCCGCAGGATCTGAGCCTGCTCTTCCGAGAGACGGGACATCGCGCCGCGCACCCGCGCCTCGCGCTCCCGCGCCAGCACCTGTTCGTCGAGAGACGGCAGCGGATCCGGCAACTGCTCGGCCTGCTGGCCCTCGTCCGCCAGAAGGTGGTTGCCCTGGCGCCGCAAATAGTCCACGCGCAGATTGCGCGCGATGGTGAAGACCCAGGTGGACGCGCCCGCCCGCACCGGGTCGAACATCGCCGCCTTGCGCCAGACGCTCACCATCGTCTCCTGCGTCAATTCCTCGGCCAGGGCTTCGCTGGTGCCGCACAGCATCAGATAGGCCTTCACCCGCGGCGCGAAATGCTTGAACAGGGCCGCAAAGGCCTGTCTGTCGGCGGCCGCGGCCACCGCCCTGAGCCATCCGTTCAATTCCTCGGTGGTGGGCACGGGTCCTCGCCGATGTTCCTGGGTCACGATCGACAGCCAGGGCGAGCGCTGCGCGGCGGGCTTGGCTGCGGTGATCGTGGGCTCCCGGACGGTGTGCATGCCACTCATACGCAACGCCCGGGACATTAGATCATGGCGCCCGCACGGGACTGAATCCAAATACCCGGCCGGCACGTACAAGCGCACGGCCAACTGTTTCATCATCCGCCCCCGATCCACGCATGACGCTCGCATCCGGCTTCGAGGCACGCCCTCCCGCTACCGCCAGCCCGCAGGGCCCGGCGATGGACATCGCCGTGATCGGCAGCGGCATCTCCGGTTTGTCGGCCGCCTGGCTGCTGGCGCAGCGGCACCGCGTCACGGTCTTCGAGGCCGAGCGCCGCGCCGGAGGCCACAGCAATACGGCGGAGGTGGACGGCGCGCAGGGCCCGCTGGCGGTCGACACCGGCTTCATCGTCTACAACGAGCCGGCCTATCCCAACCTGAGCGCGCTCTTCGCTCACCTCGGCGTGGACACCGATCTCTCCGACATGTCCTTCGCGGTGAGCCTGGACGGCGGCGCGCTGGAGTATTCGGGCACTGGCCTGGGCGGGCTGTTCGCGCAGCGCGCCAATCTGTTCAGCCCGCGCTTCTGGGCGATGCTGCGCGACCTGGTGCGTTTCTATCGGGAGGCGCCGGCACACGCGCGCGAGGCGGGCCTGATGTCGCTGGACGCCTGCCTGGACCTGCACGGCTACGGACGCCCCTTTCGCGAGGACCATCTCTACCCCATGGCCGCGGCCATCTGGTCGACGCCAGCGGCACGCATCGGCGAATACCCGATCGAATCCTTCGTCCGCTTCTGCCGCAACCACCGCCTGCTCGACCTCGGCCAACGCCCCCCGTGGCGCACCGTGCGCGGCGGCAGCCGCCGCTATGTGGAGCGACTGACACGAAGTCTCGGCAAGGGCATGCGCCTGGGCCACCCGGTCGTCGAGGTGTGCCGCGCCGACGGCGGCGTCCTCGTGCGCACGGCCGACATGCCCGCACCGGAGCGCTTCGACCACGTGGTGCTCGCCACCCATGCGGACCAGGCCCTGCGGCTGCTGGGCGACGCGAGCCCAGAGGAATCCCGCCTGCTCGGCGCCTTCGGCTACACCCGCAACCATGCGGTGCTGCATGGCGACCCGGGCGCGATGCCGGTGCGGCGCGGCGTCTGGTCGAGCTGGAACTACGGCGCAGGACGCAACGCCGCCGAAGCGCCATGCGTCACCTACTGGATGAACCGGCTGCAGCAGTTGCCCGGCGCGGCGCCGCTGTTCCTCACGCTGAATCCGCGGCAGGAGCCTCGGGGCGTCATCCGCAGCGAAATCTACGAGCATCCGCTGTTCGACGCCGCCGCCATCCGGGCCCAGCGCGAGCTCTGGTCGCTGCAGGGACGGGGTGGCGTCTGGTTCTGCGGCGCCTACTTCGGCTCGGGCTTCCATGAAGACGGCCTGCAGTCCGGCCTCGCCGTGGCCGAAGCCCTGGGCGGCGCGCGGCGCCCCTGGACCGTGGCCGGCGAATCCGATCGCATCCACCTCGGCGTGCCGGTGGCGCGGGCCTCATGAGCAGCACGGCCGTTCCGAAGGCGAATACCGCAGCCGCAAGCGAAGACACGCCAGTGAACGGCGGGCACTCCGCCCTGTACGTCGGCCGCGTCACGCACCGGCGACTGGGGCCAGTGGCCCATCGCCTGCACTACCGCATGTTCTCGCTGCTGCTCGACCTGGACGAACTGCCGCAACTGACACGGCGGCTGCGGCTCTTCTCGCTCGACCGCTTCAATCTCTTCAGCCTGCACCAGCGCGACCATGGCGCTGCCGGCGGACAGGACCTGCGCTGCCACGTCGAGCGGCAGCTGGGCGCCGCCGGCCTCGAGACAGGCGGACCGATCCGGCTGCTGGCCATGCCGCGCATCCTCGGCTACGCCTTCAATCCCCTGAGCGTGTACTTCTGCCATCGCACGGACGGCGACCTTCAGGCCATCCTGTACGAGGTCCGCAACACCTTCGGGGAACGGCATTGCTACCTGATCGAAGTCGACGGGGACCAGCGCCGCGGCGGCACGATCCGGCAGACCTGCGCCAAGCGCTTTCACGTGTCGCCTTTCCTGGGCATGGAGATGCGCTACGGCTTCCGCATCGTGGCGCCCATCGCCGACGCGAAGCACCTGCGGGTGGCGGTCACCGCGGCCAATGCCAATGGGCCGGTTCTCGCGGCCAGCTTCGACGCGCAGCGGCATGCCCTCGACGACGGCGCACTGATGCAGGCTTTCCTGTCCGTGCCGCTGCTCACCCTGAAGGTCGTGGCGGCGATCCACTGGGAGGCACTGCGCCTATGGGCCAAGGGGCTGCGCATACATCGCCATCCGGGCCCGCCCGACGAGGCCGTGACCATCGTCAAGACCAGGAATCCATGAGCACCTCGCCATCCAGCTCCGACCAGTCCCTGCCCCTGCTCGGCGAAGCCGGTCCTCCGCGCACCGGACGAGCGGTGCCGTCCGCCTGGGCCGCACGCCCGCTGCGCCTCTTCGTCGAGCGCCTGCTGGCCCGCCTGCAGTGCGGCTCGATCGCGATCGAGCTGCCGGGCGGCGAGCGCCTCGAAGCGCGCGGCCCGGTGCCGGGCCCTCATGCCTGCCTGGTGCTGCACCGCTGGCGCGCGCTGACGCGGCTGCTGCTGCAGGGCGACATCGGCCTGGCCCGGGCCTACCGCGACGGCGACTGGTCCAGCCCGGATCTGCGTACCCTGCTGGACTTCGGCATCCGCAACGAGGCGGGCTGGTCGGGCGCCGTCGATGCGACCCGGCCCTTGCGCTGGCTGCTGCGCCTGCGGCATCTGGCACGGCGCAATTCGCGCCGCGGCAGCCGCGACAACATCGCCTTCCACTACGACCTGGGCAACGACTTCTACAGCCTGTGGCTCGATGCCGAGTTCAACTACTCCAGCGGCCTGCAGACGCACGACGATGCGTCACTCGAGGAGGCGCAGGACGCCAAGCGCCGGCGCGTGCTCGATCTGCTGGCGCTGCCCGAGGGCGCAGCCGTGCTGGAGATCGGCTGCGGATGGGGCGCGCTGGCACTCGCCCTGGCACGCGACCATGGCGCTCGGGTGACCGGCCTGACGCTGTCCGCCGAGCAGCTCGCGCATGCCCGCCGGCGCGCCGCCGAGCACAGGCTGGAGGACCGGCTGGACCTGCGGCTGCAGGACTACCGCGACGTCGACGGCCACTACGACCGCATCGTGTCGATCGAGATGCTCGAGGCAGTCGGCGAACGCTACTGGCCCACATATTTTGACACGCTGCGCGAGCGGCTCGCACCCGGCGGGGTCGCCGTCCTCCAGGTGATCACCATCGACGACGCGCACTTCGCGAACTACCGCGCGGGCACCGATTTCATCCAGTGCTTCATCTTCCCGGGCGGCATGCTCCCCTCATGGCAGGCCATGCAGGCACAGGCCGCGCGGGCCGGCATGGCGATCGAACGGGTGCAGACCTTCGGCAGCAGCTACGCGGCCACGCTCGCCGAATGGCGCAGCCGCTTCCAGCAGGCCTGGCCGGCGATCCAGGCGCTCGGATTCGACGAATGCTTTCGGCGCCTGTGGGAGTACTACCTCTGCTATTGCGAGGCCGGCTTCCGTGCCGGCCGCATCGACGTCGGGCTGTACACCCTTCGGCACGCGGACGAGGCCCTCAGGCCACCCGCTCCGCGATCAGCACCGCAAAGAAGCCCAAAGCCGCCAGCAGCGTCCACTTGAGCACGATCCAACCGAAGCGCTTGTACTTGGGCTGGCCGGTGCCGGCATAGAAGGCGAAGGAGACGCCCGCCACCAGGAGCAGCAGCAGGATGGCCCAGCGGAACAGCAGCATCGCGGCGCCTGGCTACCAGGCCCGCGCGACTTCGGCAAAGCCGGCCGGGGCCTGCCGCTGGTCTTCGAAAGTCACGATCTCGTAGGCGTCTTCCCGGGCCAGCAGTTCGCGCAGCAGCTTGTTGTTGAGCGCATGGCCCGAGCGGAAGGCGTTGTAGGCAGCCAGCAGGGGGCGGCCGATGACGTAGAGGTCGCCCATGGCGTCCAGGATCTTGTGCTTCACGAACTCGTCGTCGTAGCGCAGCCCGCCGGCATTGAGCACCTTGGTGTCGTCCATCACGATCGCGTTGTCGAGCCCGCCGCCCAGCGCCAGGCCCTTCGAGCGCATGTACTCGACTTCCTTGGTGAAGCCGAATGTGCGCGCGCGCGCGATGTCGCGGCTGTAGGAGCCCGAGCCCAGGTCGAACTCGAAGCGCTGGCCGCTGGCGTTGACCACGCGGTGGTCGAAGTCGATCTCGAAGCTGAGCTTGTAGCCGTGGTACGGCACCAGCCGCGCCCACTTGAGGTCATGGCCCTCGCCTTCGCGCACCTCGACCGGCTTGGTGACCTTGATGAAGCGGCGCGGCGCCTCCTGCAGCACGATGCCCGCGCTCTGCAGCAGGAACACGAAGGAGGAGGCCGAGCCGTCGAGGATCGGCACCTCGTCGGCGGTGATGTCGATCAGCAGGTTGTCGATGCCCAGGCCGGCGCAGGCCGACATCAGGTGCTCGACCGTCTGGACCTTGGCGCCGTTGGTCGACACCGTGGAGGCGAGGCGCGTGTCGGTCACCGCCTCCGCCCGCATCGCGATCTCCACGGGCTCGGGCAGGTCGACCCGGCGGAAGACGATGCCGCTGTCGACCGGTGCCGGCCGCAGCGTCAGCTCGACGCGCTGGCCGCTGTGCAGCCCCACGCCCACGGCGCGGGTGATGGATTTCAGGGTTCTTTGCTGGAGCACGGCAGCGATTTTAGGAGCGCGAGGCATCCGGCGCGCCGTGCGCCTCGCAATGGCTGCAATAGCTTCCATTTTCAGTGCCCTTGGATTGATGGTGCAGAAAGCGTAGCGAGCGGCCCGAGGTTGCGAGGAGGAGCGCAGCCGTACTCCAGTACGGCGAGCACCGCAGTCGCAAGATCGGGCCGCGCAGTAGCTTTATGCACCATCAATCCGCCTGCCTGCGCAGGAAGGCGGGGATCTCGATGTCGTCCATCCCGCCCGTCGACAGCGCATCCACCTTGGCCGCAGCCATCGTGCGATTCGTGCGCCAGACGCTGGGAACCGCCATGCCGTCGTACTTGGGCTGGGCCAGGTGGCCGCCCTGGACCACGTTGCCGAGCGTGGGCACGTTGAACGGGATGTTGTCGGTACCCGTGCGGATCACCTCGAGCGCGGGCGCCTGGCGGCGATCCTGCTGGCCCGAGAGGCCGGTGGCGACCACGGTGACGCGCATCTCGTCGCCAAGGCTGTCGTCGTAGGCCGCGCCGTAGATCACGTGCGCATCCTCGGCCGCGAAGGCGCGGATGGTGGTCATCGCCAGCTTCGACTCGGACAGCTTCAGCGACGCCTTGGAGGCCGTCACCAGGACCAGCACGCCCTTGGCGCCCGAGAGGTCTACACCCTCGAGCAAGGGGCAGGCCACGGCCTGCTCGGCCGCGATGCGCGCGCGGTCCGGGCCGGAGGCAGCGGCCGTGCCCATCATGGCCTTGCCGGGCTCGCCCATCACGGTGCGCACGTCCTCGAAGTCGACGTTAACGCCGCCGTACTCGTTGATGATCTCCGAGATACCGCCGACGGCGTTCTTCAGCACGTCGTTGGCATGCCCGAAGGCCTCCTCCTGCGTCACGTCCTCGCCGAGCACGTCGAGCAGCTTCTCGTTGAGCACGACGATCAGCGAGTCGACGTTCGCCTCCAGCTCGGCCAGTCCGGTGTCGGCATTGGTCATGCGGCGGCCGCCTTCCCAGTCGAAGGGCTTGGTCACCACGCCCACGGTGAGGATGCCCATCTCCTTGGCCACGCGCGCGATCACCGGCGCCGCGCCGGTGCCGGTGCCGCCGCCCATGCCGGCGGTGATGAACAGCATGTGGGCGCCGTTGATGGCGCCGCGGATGTCGTCCACCGCCGCCTCCGCCGCATCACGGCCCTTCTCGGGCTTGCTGCCCGCGCCCAGGCCGTTGGTGCCCAGCTGGATGGTCTTGTGCGCGTTGCTGCGCTGGAGCGCCTGCGCATCGGTGTTGGCGCAGATGAACTCCACGCCCTGCACGCGGCGCTCGATCATGTGCGCGACCGCGTTGCCGCCGCCGCCGCCCACCCCGATCACCTTGATCTGCGTGCCCTGGTTGAACTCCTCGATCTCGATCATTTCGATGGCCATTTCTGACTCCTTGAATTTGCAGTTGCCTTGTTTGTACGAATGGGTTGTTTTTAGTGTCACCGTCTGCCCTCCCAAGGCGGTCCGGTGCGCCGCCATCGCTCATTGAAATGCCGGGGGGAACTCGCACGCGCGAGCCGAAGTGGTGTGCTGTTCATCGTCAGAAATTCCCCACGATGAAGTCCTTGAAGCGGCCGAAGGCGGTCTTCACCGAACCGTTCTTCTGCGCCACCTTGAAGCCGCGCAGCCGCGCATAGCGCGCCTCCTCGAGCAGGCCCATCACGGTCGCGGCCCTGGGCTGCGCGACCATGTCCGAGAGCGCGCTCGAATACTTCGGGATGCCGCGCCGCACCGGCTTGAGGAAGATGTCCTCGCCCAGCTCGACCATGCCGGGCATCACCGCGCTGCCGCCGGTGAGCACCACGCCCGAAGACAGCACCTCCTCGTAGCCCGACTCGCGCACCACCTGCTGCACGAGGCTGAAGATCTCTTCCACGCGCGGCTCGATCACGCCGGCCAGCGCCTGCTTGCTCAGCAGGCGCGGTCCGCGGTCGCCCAGGCCCGGCACCTCGACCTGCGTCTCCGGGTCGGCCAGCAGCTGCTTGGCGTAGCCGTTCTCGACCTTGATGTCCTCGGCATCCTTGGTGGGCGTGCGCAGCGCCATCGCGATGTCGCTGGTGATCAGGTCGCCGGCGATCGGGATCACCGCCGTGTGGCGGATCGCGCCGTTGGTGAAGATGGCCACGTCGGTGGTGCCGGCGCCGATGTCCACCAGCACCACGCCCAGCTCGCGCTCGTCCTCGCTGAGCACCGCCAGGCTGGAGGCCAGCGGGTTGAGCATCAGCTGGTCGACCTCCAGCCCGCAGCGCCGCACGCACTTGATGATGTTCTCGGCTGCGCTCTGGGCGCCGGTGACGATGTGCACCTTGGCCTCCAGCCGCATGCCGCTCATGCCGATCGGCTCCTTCACGTCCTGGCCGTCGATCACGAACTCCTGCGGCTCCACCAGGAGCAGGCGCTGGTCGCTGGAGATGTTGATGGCGCGCGCCGTCTCCACCACGCGCGCCACGTCGGCCTGCGTGACCTCCTTGTCCTTCACCGCCACCATGCCGCTGGAGTTGATGCCGCGGATGTGGCTGCCGGTGATGCCGGTGTAGACGCGGCCGATCTTGCAGTCGGCCATCAGCTCCGCCTCCTTGAGCGCCTGCTGGATGCTCTGCACCGTCGCGTCGATGTTGACCACGACGCCGCGCTTGAGCCCGTTGCCGGGCGCCACGCCCAGCCCCGCCAGCTTGAGCTCGCCGGTGGGCAGGACCTCGGCCACCACCGCCATCACCTTGGCGGTGCCGATGTCGAGTCCGACGACCAGGTCTTTGTATTCCTTGGACATGAATTCCTCTGCTCTCTATTTCTTCCGGGGCGCCGGCGCCTCGTTCGTGACCGTGGTGACGCCGCGCAGCCGCAGCGCGTAGCCTTCGTTGTGCCGCAGGTCGGCGCCTTCGACGGAGGCGACGGTGCGGCCGTATTGCCGTGCGACTGGCGCCACGGTGGTGAGGAAGCGCTGGGTGCGCACCGCCACCTCCTCGCTGCGGCCGCGGCCCAGCTCGATCACGGCGCCGCTGTCCAGCATCACGCTCCAGCTGCCGCGGCTGGACAGCCGCAGCTGCTCGATCGTCAGCTCGTAGGGCACGAACAGCGGCTGCAGCACGCGGTACATGCCCAGCACCTGGCCGGCCTGCTCGGTCGGGCCCTCCAGGCGCGGCAGGTTGTCGTCGACCTCGGCCACGTTGGCCTCGAAGACCTCGCCGAAGCCGTTGATCAGCCGCGACTCTCCCTCGTCGCCCCAGTGGGCCACCGGCACGTGTTCGGTGAGCGTGGCGCGCAGCTTGTTGGGGAACTCGCGCCGCACCACCGCCTTGCGCACCCAGGGCACCGACTCGAAGGCGGAGCGGGCCTTGGCCAGGTCGACGGTGAAGAAGTTGCCGGCCAGCTGCGGCGCGACGTTGGCGCGCAACGTGACCGCGTTGTTGTGCGTGACCTCACCGTCCACCTTGATGCCTGCGAGCGGGAAGAAGGGCTGGCGCAGCACCCACCATGCGCCCGCCGCCAGCAGCACGAGCGCGAACAACGCGTACACCAGGGTCGCGGTCACGTTCATGAGCTTGACGTCGAAGGGCACGGAGATGCTGTCGGCCATCTCAGTCTTCCACCACGCGATCGCGTGACCCGCGCTGCATGAAACACGCAGGCCGCGAAGCCGGCCCGTTCGGGAGCACCCGCGGAACCGGCTTTGCCGGGCCGGTGGGTGCGCCCCCGGCGAGGGGGTTGGCGCACCACACGAAGTGGGGGAGCCTGGGGGAGAGCGTCATTTCACGCCTCCGCTTTCGAATCCAGGGTCGCCGAGGCCAGCACCCGCAGGCACAGGTCTTCGTAGGAGATGCCGGCCGCGCGCGCGGACATGGGCACCAGCGAATGGCTGGTCATGCCGGGTGAGGTGTTCATCTCCAGCAGGAAGGGCTTGCGGTCGCTGGCGCGGATCATCAGGTCGGCCCGCCCCCAGCCGCGGCAGCCCAGCTGGTGATAGGCGGCCAGCGTGATGCGGCGGATCTCGTGCTCCTCGGCCTCGGGCAGGCCGGCCGGGCAGTGGTACTTCACGTCGTCGGTGAAGTACTTGTTCTGGTAGTCGTAGGCCCCCTCGGGCGCGGCGATGCGCACCACCGGCAGCGCCACCGCGTCGAGGCCGTTGCCCAACACGGCGCAGGTCACTTCCTCGCCTTCGATGAACTCCTCGCACAGCACGTCGGCGTCGTAGCGCACGGCCAGCGCCACGGCGTCCTGCATTTGCGAATAGCCCTGCACCTTGGTCACGCCGATGGAGGAGCCCTCGCGCGGCGGCTTCACGATCAGCGGCAGGCCCAGCACGTCGGGCACGGCCATGATCTGCTCGCGGCTCTGCTGGTCGAAGGCCAGGCGCGCATAGCGCGGCGTGGGCAGGCCGTCGGCCTGCCAGATGCGCTTGGTCATGACCTTGTCCATGGCCACGGCCGAGGCCATCACGCCGGAGCCGGTGTAGGGAATGCCCAGCAGCTCCAGCGCGCCCTGCACCGTGCCGTCTTCTCCGTGCCGGCCGTGCAGCACCACGAAGCAGCGCGCGAAGCCTTCGTGCTTGAGCTCGACCAGTTCGCGCTCGGCCGGGTCGAAGGCATGGGCATCGACCCCGCGGGCGCGCAGCGCCGCGAGCACGCCGGTGCCCGACATGATGGAAATCTCGCGCTCGGCGGAGGTGCCGCCGAACAGCACCGCGACCTTGCCGAAGTCCTGCGGGTTCACAGAGGTCTCCCTTCGCGCATGACACGCTCAGATGGGGTCGAAGAAGAATCCGTCGTGCCGCCCTGCTCGACCACCTTGGCCGGCACGGCGCCGATGGAGCCGGCGCCCATGCAGATCACCACGTCGCCGTCGCGCGCGTTGTCCAGGATCGCCTGCGGCATGGCCGCAATGTCGTCGACGAAGACGGGCTCGACCTTGCCGGCCACGCGCAGGGCGCGCGCCAACGAGCGGCCATCGGCCGCCACGATGGGCGGCTCGCCGGCGGCGTAGACCTCGCCCAGCAGCACCGCGTCAGCGCCGCCGATGACCTTGACGAAGTCCTCGAAGCAGTCGCGCGTGCGGGTGTAGCGGTGCGGCTGGAAGGCCAGCACCAGACGCCGCCCCGGGAAGGCGCCGCGCGCGGCGGCGATGGTGGCGGCCATCTCGACCGGGTGGTGGCCGTAGTCGTCGATCAGCGTGAAGCTGCCCAGGCCCTGAGCGCCGCGCAGCTTGACATCGCCATAGCGCTGGAAGCGCCGGCCCACCCCCTTGAAGTCGGCCAGGCCGCGCTGCACCGCCTCGTCGGGCACATTGAGCTCCACCGCCATCGCGATCACGGCCAGCGCGTTGCGCACGTTGTGTTCACCCGGCAGGTTCAGCACGATGTCCAGATCCGGCAGCGTGACGCCGTTGCGCCGCTGCGCCGTGAAGTGCATCTGCTGGCCGACCGGGCGCACATTGACCGCGCGCACCTGCGCGTCCTCGCTGAAGCCGTAGCTGGTGACCGGGCAGGACACCTCCGGCACGATCTCGCGCACCGCCGGATCGTCGGTGCACAGCACGGCCACGCCGTAGAAGGGCATGCGGTGCAGGAAGTCGACGAAGGCCTTCTTGAGCTTCGCGAAGTCGTGCCCGTAGGTCTCCATGTGGTCGGCGTCGATGTTCGTGACCACCGCCATGACCGGCATCAGGTTGAGGAAGGAGGCGTCCGACTCGTCGGCCTCCACCACGATGTAGTCGCCGCTGCCCAGCCGCGCATTGGCGCCGGCGCTGTTGAGCCGGCCGCCGATGACGAAGGTCGGGTCCAGCCCCGCCGCCGCGAGCACGCTCGCCACGAGGCTGGTCGTGGTGGTCTTGCCATGCGTGCCGGCGATGGCCAGGCCCTGCTTGAGCCGCATCAGCTCGGCCAGCATCAGCGCGCGCGGCACGACGGGGATGCGCTTCTCGCGTGCCGCGACCACTTCGGGGTTGTCGGCATGCACGGCGGTCGAGGTGACGACCGCGTCGGCGCCCGCGATGTTCGCGGCGTCATGGCCCACGAAGGTGCCGATGCCCAGGCCACCGAGGCGCTTGAGCGTGGCGCTGTCGGCCAGGTCCGATCCGGTGATCTGGTAGCCCAGGTTGAACAGCACCTCGGCGATGCCGCTCATGCCGGAGCCGCCGATGCCGACGAAGTGAATATGTCTGATCGCGTGTTTCATCTGGCAAGCTCCTCGCATGCCTTCACCAGGACGTTCACCGCCTCGGTCTTCTGCATCGTCTTGGCCTTCACGGCGCGTTCCATGAGCGCGGGGCGCCCGGTCTTCTGTAGCAAATCGGCGAGCAATTCGGGAGTCAGTTCGTTCTGTTGAACGAGCCACCCACCACCCGCGTCGACCAGGAAGCGGGCATTGGTGGTCTGGTGGTCGTCCACGGCGGATGGGAAGGGCACGAAGAGCGCGGCCGCGCCGACGGCCGCGATCTCGGTGACGGTACTCGCGCCGGCGCGCGCGACGATCAGGTCGGCGTCGGCGTAGGCGCGTGCGGTGTCGTCGATGAAGGGCGTGAGCTCGCCCTCGACGCCGGCAGCGGCGTAGTTGGCGCGCAGCTCATCGATCTGCCTGGCGCCGCTCTGGTGCGTGACGATCGGCCGCTCGGCGGGCGCGATGCGCGCGAGCGCCTTCGGCACCACCGCGTTGAGCGCCTTCGCGCCCAGGCTGCCGCCGACCACCAGCAGCTTCAGCGGGCCGCTGCGGCCGGCGAAGCGATTGGCCGGATCGGGCTGCGAGAGGAAGGCCGTGCGCAGCGGGTTGCCGACCCACTGGGCCTTCTTCATCACGTTCGGAAAGGCGGTGAACACGCGGTCCGCCACGCCGGCCAGCACCTTGTTGGCCAGGCCTGCGACCGAGTTCTGCTCGTGCAGCACCAGCGGCCGGTTGAGCAGCACGCTCATCATGCCGCCCGGGAAGGTGATGTAGCCGCCCAGGCCCACGACCACGTCGGGCCGCACGCGGCGCACCACGCCCAGGCTCTGCCAGAAGGCGCGCAGCAGGCGCATGGGAAGCAGAGCCAGGGTGAGGGGCCCCTTGCCGCGCACGCCGCCGAACTGCACCGGCTCGAAGTCGAAGCCGCGAGGAGGCACCAGCTTCTCTTCCATGCTGCCGGGTGCGCCGAGCCAGTGCACACGCCAGCCGCGTTCGCGCAAGGCTTCGGCCACGGCCAGGCCCGGGAAGATGTGGCCGCCGGTGCCGCCGGCCATGACGAGCGCCGTTCTGCTCATACGCAGACCCCCACGCTCGACACTGGCGTGTCCTCGCTGGCCGCCGAGGGGGCGTTCGCTTGCTTGGGGCGGCCCTGCGCGGCGCTCATACACGGCCTCCCCGCATGAGAACCCGGTTCTCGTAATCGATGCGCAGCACCACGGCGAGCGCCACGACGTTCATCAGGATCGCCGAGCCGCCGAAGCTCATCAGCGGCAGGGTCAGGCCCTTGGTCGGCAGCGCGCCCAGGTTCACGCCCATGTTGATGAAGGCCTGGAAGCCGATCCAGATGCCCACGCCCTGCGCCACCAGGCCGGCGAACACGCGGTCCAGCGCGATCGCCTGGCGGCCGATGTGCATGATGCGGCGGGTGAGCCAGAGGAACAGGCCGATGGCCAGCAGCACGCCGACCAGGCCGAATTCCTCGCCGATCACCGCCATCAGGAAGTCGGTGTGCGCCTCGGGCAGCCAGTGCAGCTTCTCGACGCTGCCGCCCAGGCCGACGCCGAAGATCTCGCCGCGGCCGATGGCGATCAGCGAATGCGAGAGCTGGTAGCCCTTGCCCAGCGCGTGCTCCTCGCTCCACGGGTCGAGGTAGGCGAAGATGCGCTCGCGCCGCCACGGGCTGGAGGCGACGATGGTGCCGAAGGCGACCACTACCAGCGCGGCGATCAGGAAGAACATGCGCGCATTGACGCCGCCCAGGAACAGGATGCCCATCGCGATCACCGCGATCACCATGAAGGCGCCCATGTCGGGCTCGGCCATCACCAGCATGCCGACCACCACCACCGCGACGCCCATGGGCAGCACCGCGCGGAAGAAGCGCTCCTTGATCTCCATCTTGCGCACCATGTAGCTGGCGGCGTACATGATCATCGCGAGCTTGGCCAGCTCCGAGGGCTGGAAGCGCATGAAGCCCATCGGCAGCCAGCGGCGCGCGCCGTTGACGTTGATGCCGATGTGCGGGATCAGCACCGCCACCAGCAGCAGCAGCGAGGCGACGAAGAGCCAGGGCGCCACTCGCTCCCAGGTGCGCATGGGCACCTGGAAGGCCAGCAGCGCGGCGACGAAGGCGATGACGATGGACGCCACGTGGCGGGTCAGGAAGTAGGCGGGGCTGTAGCCCGCGCGCGCGAAGCGCGGGTTGTCGGGCAACGCGATCGAGGCCGAATACACCATCACAAGCCCCCAGGCCAGCAGCGCGACCGTGACCCAGGCCAGCGCCTGGTCGAAGCCCAGCACGCGCACCGGCGCGGCCTTGGTCTGCGTCATGCCGGCATTGCCCAGGCGCACCGGCAGGTGCATGGGCAGGGCGTCCATGCCGCTCTTGGCGCGGCTGAACCACCCTTGCCAGAAGGCGGGGCGCTTGTTGGGCGTCGCGGCGGGACCGGCGGCGGCGGAACTCATCGATCCCCCTCCTCGTTCGCTGCATCCAGCCCCGCGCCCCGCGGGTCCTCGGCCCAGTCCTGCACAGCCTGGCAGAAGACGGCGGCGCGGTGCGCGTAGTCCTTGAACATGTCGAAGCTGGCACAGGCTGGCGACAGCAGTACCGCATCGCCGGGATGCGCACGGCCGGCCGCGGCCCGGACCGCCCCTTCCATCGAGCCGGCGTGCGACAGCGAGGTGCCGGTGCCCGCGAGCGCGGCCTCGATCAGCGGCGCGTCACGGCCGATCAGCACCACGGCGCGCGCATATTGGCGCACCGGCGCGGCCAGCGGCGAGAAGTCCTGGCCCTTGCCTTCACCGCCCAGGATCAGCACCACGCGGCGCTCCTCGCCGAGGCCGGCGAGCGCGGCCACCGTGGCGCCCACGTTCGTGCCCTTGCTGTCGTCGAAGTACTCGACCTCGTCCACGATCGCCACCGGCTCGACCCGGTGCGGCTCGCCGCGGTACTCGCGCAGGCCGTAGAGCATGGGCCCGAGCTGGCAGCCCGCGGCGGTGGCAAGCGCCAGCGCGGCCAGTGCGTTGAGCGCGTTGTGCCGGCCGCGGATGCGCAGCGCATCGGCCGGCATCAGGCGCTGGATGTGCAGCTCTTCCTCCTCGGCCGCGGCACCGCGCTTGCGCTTCTGCGTTTCGTCGGCCTCGAAGGCACGCACCAGCCAGGCCATGCCGTTGATGCGCTCGATGCCCCAGTCGCCCGGGCGCAGCGGCATGCCGGCGCCGAAGCTCACGATGCTGCGCGGCTGCTGGCCCTTGGCCAGCTTGACCGGTGCAGGCTTCATCGCCAGCACCGCTTCGTCTTCACGGTTGAGCACCATCACGCCCTTGCCGCCGAAGATGCGCTTCTTGGCCGCGGCGTAGGCGGCCATGTCGCCATGCCAGTCCAGGTGGTCTTGCGAGAGGTTGAGCACGGTAGCGGCGGTAGGCTCGAAGCCCTGCACGCCGTCGAGCTGGAAGCTGGAGAGTTCCAGCACCCAGACCGCCGGCAGCGTGCCGGCGTCGATGTGCGCGGCCAGCGTGTCGAGCAGGGTCGGACCGATGTTGCCGGCCACCGCGACCGTCTTGCCGGCGCGCGCGACCAGTTGGCCGGTCAGCGCGGTGACGGTGGTCTTGCCGTTGGTGCCCGTCACGGCCAGGACCGCGGGCTCGTAGCCGCGCGGCGCCGGCGGCACCGGCATGGGCGCTGGGGGCGGTGCCTCGGCGTCGTCGTCGTCGTCGACGGGTGCGGCTTGTGCGTCGCGGGCCTCCTCCGCTGCTTCGGCAGGCGGCACTTCGGCCTGCGCTGCGTCCTCGTGGGGCGCCGCCACTTCGGCGGCCGGGGGCACTTCTTCCAGGTCCTGCTGCGCGTCGGAGGGTACGGGCTCCTCGGCACTCTCGGCCACGCGCAGATCCGCGAGCGCCTGCGCGAACAGGTCCAGCTCGCCGCCCACCGGCAGGCCCACTGCGCGCGCCGCATCGGCGACCGGTGCGATCGAGGCCGGCGACAGTCCCGGCGACCGGTAAACCGCACGCACCAGCGTGCCCTCGACCAGCGCGGCCGTGAAAGGCCCGCCGACGAAAACGGCCTCGGGCAGCTCGGTGCGCAGGGCTTCCAGCTGGGGCGGCGCCTCGCGCGTGTCGGCCACCGTGAGTTTGGCGCCATGGCGGGCGCACCAGCGCGCCATCGCCAGGCCGGACGCACCCAGGCCCAGGATCAGCACATGTTGGTCTTGAAGATGCCGCATCGCCGTCACCGCAGCTTCAAAGTCGAAAGACCCACCAGGCACAGCAGCATGGTGATGATCCAGAAGCGCACCACCACCTGGGTCTCGCGCCAGCCGCTCTTCTCGAAGTGATGGTGCAGCGGCGCCATCTTGAGCACCCGGCGGCCCTCGCCGAAACGCTTCTTGGTGTACTTGAAGTAGGTCACCTGGGCCATCACCGAGATCGCCTCGACCACGAAGATGCCGCCCATCACGAAGAACACGATCTCCTGCCGCACGATCACGGCGATGGTGCCCAGCGCGCCGCCCAGCGCGAGCGCGCCCACGTCGCCCATGAAGACCTGGGCAGGATGGGTGTTGAACCACAGGAAGGCCAGGCCCGCGCCGGCCATGGCAGAGCAGAACACTAGCAGCTCGCCGGAGCCGGGGATGTGCGGGAACAGCAGGTAGCGCGAATAGACCGCGCTGCCGGTCACGTACGCGAACACGCCCAGGGCCGAGCCCACCATCACCACCGGCATGATGGCCAGGCCGTCGAGGCCGTCGGTCAGGTTCACCGCGTTGCTGGCGCCCACGATGACCAGGTAGGTCAGGATCACGAAGCCGATGCCGCCGAGCGGGTAGCTCACTTCCTTGAAGAAGGGCACCAGCAGGTTGATCTTGGGCGGGAAGTCCAGGTCGAAGCCGGAACCCACCCAGGCATAGAAGAGCTCGAGCACGCGCCAGTTGGAGCTCTCGGAGATGCTGAAGAGCAGATAGAAGGCGGCCACCAGGCCGACGATCGATTGCCAGATGTACTTCTCACGGGAGCGCATGCCTTCCGGGTCCTTGCGCACCACCTTGCGCCAGTCGTCGACCCAGCCGATCGCACCGAAGCCCAGCGTGACCCACAGCACGATCCAGACGAAGCGGTTGGAGACGTCGAACCACAGCAGCGTGGCGATGGCGATCGAGACCAGCACCAGCACGCCGCCCATGGTGGGCGTGCCACTCTTGCTCAGGTGCGTCTCCATGGCATAGCCGCGGACCGGTTGGCCGATCTTGAGCGCGGCCAGCCGGCGGATCACGTAGGGACCCGCGCCCAGGCCCAGCAGCAGCGCGGTCAGCGCGGCCATCAGTGCGCGGAACGTGAGGTACTGGAAGATGCGCAGGAAGCCGAGCTCCGGCGAGACCGTCTGCAGCCATTGAGCCAGGGTCATCAGCATGATGCGAACACGCGCGGCTCATTCGGCATGGCCGCCCTCCTCTTTGTTGTCTTGCGACGGCGCGCCGGCGGCGATGGCCTGGACCACGCGCTCCATCTGCATGAAGCGGGAGCCCTTGACCAGCACGCTCGCGGTGCGCGGCAGCTGGGCCAGCACGGCGGCGTTGAGCGCGTCGACGTCGTTGAAATGCCGGGCCTCGGCGCCACCGCCACGGGTGTAGGCCGAGGTGGCATGGACCGAGGCCTCACCCAGCGCGAACAGGGCATCGATGCCGCGCTCGGCCGCCCAGGCGCCGACCTCGGCGTGGAATTGCGGACCGCGGTCGCCGACCTCGCCCATGTCGCCCAGCACCAGCAGGCGCGGGCCCGGCAGGCCGCTGAGCACGTCGACGGCGGCGCGGACCGAATCGGGATTGGCGTTGTAGCTGTCGTCCACCACGGTGATGGCGCGGCCGTCGGCCAGCTTCAGCTCGCTCGCGCGCGAACGGCCCTTGACCGGCTCGAAGGCCGCCAGGCCCTCGGCGATCTTGTCGACCGAGACGCCGCAGGCCAGCGCGCAGGCAATGGCGGCCAGCGCGTTCACCACATTGTGGCGGCCGGCGATGCGCAGCGTGGAGCGGATCTCGCCCAGCGGCGTGCGCGCCTCGAAATGCCAGGCGCCCTGCTTCCATTCGGCGCGGCCCAGCGCGATGTCCGCATTGGACTGCTCGCCGAAGCTCAGGCAGCGCCGCGAGGCGCCCTCGTGCGCCATCTCGTTCCACAGCGCGGTAAAGGTGTCGCCGTAGGGGAACACGGCGGTGCCGCTGTCCGGCAGCGCGGTGAAGACGGCGCCGTTCTCGCGCGCCACCGCCTCCACCGTCGCCATGAACTCCTGGTGCTCGCGCTGGGCGTTGTTGACCAGGCCGATGGTGGGCTGCGCGATGGCGGCCAGCCGCGCGATCTCGCCCGGATGGTTCATGCCCAGCTCGACCACCGCGAGCTGGTGGCGCTCGCGCAGGCGCAGCAGGGTCAGCGGCAGGCCGATCTCGTTGTTGAGGTTGCCGATGGTGGCCAGGGCCCGGTCCACGCCTGCCGCGCGCAGGACGGAGGCGATCATCTGCGTGACCGTGGTCTTGCCGTTGCTGCCGGTGACGGCCACCAGCGGCAGCTCGAACTGCGCGCGCCAGCCGCGCGCCAGCGCACCGAGCGCGGCGAGCGTGTCGGGCACTTCCAGGCCGGGCAGGCCGGCCGCCTCCAGCCCGCGATGGGCGATGGCCGCGGCCGCGCCGCGCCCGCGCGCGTCGGCCAGGAAGTCGTTGGCGTCGAAGCGCTCGCCCTTGAGGGCGACGAACAGGTCGCCGGACGCCAGCGTGCGCGTGTCGGTGTGCACGCGCAGCACTTCCACGTCGGGATCGCCGACCAGGCGGGCGCCCGGAACCCAGGCCTGCGCCTTGCGAAGCGTCATCATGGGTGCTTCTGCCTGCGGCGCGGTCATCGGATCACCTCCGCGCTGCGCGGTGCGGTACTCGCCTTGGGGACAGCCCGGCGGCTCATGCTGGCTTTCTCCTCTGTGTCAACGCGTCGATGGCATGCGCCCGGTCGGAGAACGCGATGCGCTCGCCCGCGATCTCCTGCCAGGCCTCGTGGCCGCGGCCGGCCAGGAGGACCACGTCCTCTGGCGCGGCCTGGTCCAGGGTCTCCTGGATGGCCTTGGCGCGGTCGGGCTCGACCTGGGCTGCCTCGGGGCGCGCGAGGCCCAGCAATATCTGGCTGATGATGGCGCCCGGCTTCTCGCTGCGCGGGTTGTCGCTGGTCAGCACCACGCGGTCGGCCTGCTTCTCGGCCACCGCGGCCATCATTGGACGCTTGGCGCTGTCGCGGTCGCCGCCGCAGCCGAACATGCACCACAGCTGCCCGCCGCGCTGCCGCGCCAGCGGGCGCAGGCCAGCCAGCGCCTTGTCCAGCGCATCGGGCGTGTGGGCATAGTCGACCACGGCCAGCGGCCGGCCCGGCACGTTCACGCGCTCCATGCGGCCCGGCACGCTGTCGAGTCGGGCGCAAGCGGCGGCCGCCTCCGCCAGCGTGAGGCCGAGCGCACGCAGGGTGCCCAGCACGCCCAGCAGGTTGGCCACGTTGTACTGGCCGATCAGCTGCGTCGAAAGCCGCTCGGGCGCGCTGCCCTGCTCGACCACGGTGAACTGCAGGCCTTCGGCGCCATAGCCAATGTCGCGCGCCGACAGCCGCGCGCGCCCGCCCGCGGCCGACACGGTCCACAGCGCCGGCGCGCCTTCGCCACGCTCGGCCAGGTTGGCCACCAAACTGGCGCCGTGCACGTCGTCGATGTTGACCACCGCGGCACGCAGCCCGGGCCAGCGGAACAGCGCGGCCTTGGCCTGCCAGTAGGCATCCATGCTGCCGTGGTAGTCCAGGTGGTCCTGGGTGAAATTGGTGAACACCGCCACCGCGATGCGCGTGCCGTCGAGCCGGCGCTCGGCGATTCCGATGGATGAGGCCTCGATCGCGCAGGCGCCGAAGCCACGGTCGGCGAAGGCACGCAGCTCGCGCTGCAGCATCACGGGGTCGGGCGTGGTGAGGCCGGTGTAGGTGAGATCGGGCGGCACGCCGATGCCCAGCGTGCCCACCACTGCGCAGGGGCGTGCCGCGTCGTGCGCGCCCAGCGCCTGCGCGAGCCACCAGGCGGTGGAGGTCTTGCCGTTGGTGCCGGTGACGGCGAGCAGGTCCAGCCGCGACGAGGGATCGTCGTAGAAAGCCGCGGCGATCGGGCCGGTGGCGGCCTTCAGGCCTGCGTAGCGGGCGATGCGCTCGTCCGCCTCATCGAAACCGAAAGCCGTGGCGCCCTCCGCTTCCACCATGCAGGCGGCCGCGCCCTGCGCCAGCGCGGCCGGCACATGGCGCCGGCCATCGGTGGCCGCGCCGGGCCAGGCGACGAAGCCGTCACCCGCGCCGACCGGGCGGCTGTCGGCGTGCAGTGCGCCGCGCACGCGGGCCTTCAGCCAGGCCGCGGCCTCGAGAGGCGTGTGGAGCGTCTGCATCAGAAACTCTCCTCCACGCCGTTGGTCACGACCAGCGGCTTGACCGCCAGGTCCGGCGGCACGTTCATCATGCGCAGCGTCTGCTGCACCACCTCGCTGAACACGGGCGCCGCGACCAGTCCGCCGAAGTACTGGCCGGCGCTGGGCTCGTCGACCATCACCGCCACGATGATGCGCGGCTTCTCGATCGGCGCCATGCCGGTGAACCAGGAGCGGTACTTGTTGCTGGCGTAGCCCTTGCCGACCTGCTTGTGCGCGGTGCCGGACTTGCCGCCCACCGAGTAGCCGATGGTCTGCGCGCGCTGGCCGGTGCCGCCGGGGCCGGCGGCCATCTGCAGCATCTTGCGCACCGCCAGCGCGTTCTGCGCCGAGAACACCTTCACGCCCACCGCCGGATCTAGACTCTTGAGAATGGTGGCGGGAATGATGGCGCCGTCGTGGGCGAACGCGGTGTAGGAATGCGCCATCTGGAACAGCGAGGCCGACAGGCCGTAGCCATAGGCCATGGTGGCCTGCTCCACCGGCTTCCAGCCTTTCCACGGGCGCAGCCGCCCGGTCACCGCGCCGGGGAACTGGATCTGCGGCTTCTGGCCGTAGCCCAGCGCGGTGTAGGTGTCCCACATCTCGTGCGGGCTCATCTTCTGGGCGATCTTCAGCGCGCCCACGTTGCTGGACTTCTGGATCACGCCTTCGACCGTCAGCAGCCCGTAGTTGTGGGTGTCGCTGATCGTGAAGCCGCCGATGCTGTAGCGGCCGGGGGAGGTGTCGATCGGCGTCAGCGGCTTGATGCGGCCGGCCTCCAGCGCCATCGCGACGGTGATGGGCTTCATGGTCGAGCCGGGCTCGAAGGTGTCGGTCAGCGCGCGGTTGCGCAACTGCTCGCCGGTCAGGTTCTGGCGCTTGTCGGGCACGTAGCTGGGGTAGTTGGCCAGCGCCAGCACCTCGCCGGTAACGGCGTCCAGCACCACCACGCTGCCGGCCTTGGCCTTGTTGGTGGTCACCGCGTCGCGCAGCTTCTGGTAGGCGAAGAACTGCACCTTGCTGTCGATGGAGAGCTGGATGTCCTTGCCGTCCACCGGCGGCACCTGCTCGCCGATGCCCTCGACCACCCGGCCGAGCCGGTCCTTGATCACGCGCTTGGCACCGGCCTTGCCGGCCAGGTCGTTGTTGAAGGCGAGCTCGATGCCTTCCTGGCCCTTGTCCTCGACGTTGGTGAAGCCGACCACGTGCGCCGCAGCCTCGCCCTCGGGGTACTGGCGCTTGTATTCCTTGCGCTGGTAGAGGCCCTTGATGTTCAGCTCGGCGATCTGCTTGGCGATCGGCTCGTCGACCTGGCGCTGGATCCAGACGAAGGTCTTGTCCTCGTCCTCCAGCTTCTTGTCGAAATCCTTCTGCGGCATGCCCAGCAGCTTGGCGGCCTGGCGCAGCTTGGCCTTGACCGCGGGATCGTCGCGCTCGATGTCCTCGGGGATGGCCCAGATGCTGGGCGCCACCACGCTGGAGGCCAGCAGCAGGCCGTTGCGGTCGAGGATGCGGCCGCGGTTGGCCGGCAGCTCCAGCGTGCGCGCATAGCGCACCTCGCCCTGGCGCTGGAAGAAGGCGTTGCCGACCACCTGCACGTAGGCCGCGCGGCCGGCCAGCACCAGGAAGCCGAAGGCAATGCCGCCGACGATGAACTTGCTGCGCCAGACCGGCGTCTTGCTCGCCAGCAGGGGGCTGGTGGTGTACTGCACGCTGCGCCGGCTGCTCATGGCGTGCTCCTCCTGGCCGCCGGAACGGTCGTCGCGGCCCGCTGCCCGGCAGCGGTCGTGCCGCGCGCGACCGGGGTGCCGGGCGCCGGCGCGGGCGCCGCCACCGCGGGAATCACCGTGCCGTCGGCACGCACGTACTGCGTGATGGCCGGCGTGGTGGTGCGCATCTTCAGCTGCTCCTTGGCCAACCGCTCCACGCGCAGCGGCGTGGCCTGGGCGCGCTTCTCCACCTCCAGGCGGTCGCGGTCGAGCTCGAGCCGGCGCGTCTCGTTCTGCACCCGGTGCAGCTCGGTGAAGAGCTGGCGCGACAGGTACTGGGTGTGCACCAGGTAGATTGCCGAAGCCAGCACGGCCATGAGCAGGAGGAGGTTGAGGCGCACCATGTTCACGCCTCGTTGGTGCGTTCTGCTACGCGCAGGATCGCGCTGCGTGCACGCGGGTTTGCATCCACCTCGGCCTGGCCCGGCCTGATGCGGCCGACCGCGCGCAGCTTCATCGCCCGCGGCGCGGCAAAGGGCGCGCGGCGGTCGTAGACCTCGCGCGAATGCCTGGCGATGAACTGCTTCACGATGCGGTCTTCCAGCGAATGGAAGCTGATCACCGCGAGGCGGCCCTGGGGTTGCAGCACGGAAAGGCTCGCCTCTAGCGCCTGTTGCAGCTCTTCAAGCTCGGCATTGATGAAAATCCGAAGAGCCTGAAATGTGCGCGTTGCAGGGTTCTGGCCCGGCTCGCGGGTTTTGACCGCGCCAGCCACGAGCTCGGCCAGCTCGGCGGTGGTTGAAACTGGGCCCCGTTCCTGTCGGCGAGCAGCAATCGCCTTTGCAATCTGAACAGCAAACCGTTCCTCGCCATAGTCACGAATCACCTCCGCAATCTGCTGTGTATCGGCCGTCGCCAGCCACTCGGCCACGCTCTGGCCGCGCGTGGTGTCCATGCGCATGTCGAGCGGGCCGTCGAAACGAAAAGAAAACCCCCGGACGGGGTTGTCGATCTGGGGAGAGCTGACGCCGAGGTCCATCAGCACGCCAGCCACGCTCGACGCGGGCAACTCGCCCAGATGGTCGAAGCTCTGGTGCCGGATGGAAAAACGCGCATCCTCGATGCGCGCTGCCTCGGCCACCGCTTCCGCGTCCTTGTCGAACGCGATCAGCCGGCCGCCTCCCGGCAGCCGCTCGAGGATGGCGCGCGAGTGCCCTCCGCGGCCGAAGGTGGCGTCCACCCAGGTGCCGGTGGCCGGCAGCGTGCCGGGAAGGAGGGCTTCCACCGCCTCCTTCAACAACACGGTCGTATGGCTCCATGGCGCTTGCACGGGGGGCCTCAGAACGAGAAGTCCTGGAACACATCGGGCATTTCGCCCTGGGTGGCCTCGGCCTCCTTGGCGTCGTAGGTGGCCTTGTCCCAGAGTTCGAAATGGTTGCCCATGCCGAGCAGCAGCGCATCCCGCGTGATGCCGGCGGCCGCACGCAGCTCGGGCGAAACCAGCACGCGGCCGGTGCCATCCATTTCCACGTCCATCGCATTGCCCAGGAAGACGCGCTTCCACCACTGTGCCGACATTGGCAGCTGGGCGATGCGTTCGCGGAATTTCTCCCACTCCGGACGCGGGAACACCATCAGGCAGCCGTGCGGGTGCTTGGTGATCGTGAGCTGACCGGCGGCAGTCGCGCTCAGGACGTCACGATGCCGGGTCGGCACGGAAAGCCGCCCCTTGGCATCGAGACTGAGCGATGAAGCCCCTTGAAACACGACCGCGAAACCCCTGTGTCGGGAGGTGCCGCGCACCTCGGCGAGGCACGAACGGACACTTTTTCCCACTTAACTGCACTTTTTTGCACTGTAGCAGGAAACACCTACCACGCAACGGAGCGTCGCGGCTATTTTTTGTAATGGAATCAACGACTTAGCGGTGTTTTTGAAGAGCAGAAAACACTGAATTCCGTTGCAAATGAAGTACTTAGCTCACGCAATGAATGTGATGCATGAGCCGTACAGGTGCAAAAAGCCGATCAGAGGATGAATCGGGAGAGGTCTTCGTCGTGACTTAGTGCCGAGAGACGCGCATCCACGTACGCCGCATCGATGCGCACGGTCTGGCCTTCGAGCTTGGCGGCGTCGAAGCTCACTTCGTCCAGCAGCCGCTCCATGACGGTGGACAGCCGCCGGGCGCCGATGTTCTCGGTGCGCTCGTTGACTTCGAAGGCGATGCTGGCCAGGCGGGTGATGCCCTCGGGCGTGAACTCCAGCGTCACGCCTTCGGTCGCCAACAGCGCCTGGTACTGCTTGACCAGGGAGGCGCGGGTCTGGGTCAGGATGCTCTCGAAGTCCGCCACCGACAGCGAGCCCAATTCGACCCGGATCGGGAAACGGCCCTGCAGCTCCGGGATCAGGTCGCTGGGCTTGCTCAGGTGAAAGGCGCCGCTGGCGATGAAGAGGATGTGGTCGGTGCGCACCACGCCGTACTTGGTGCTCACCGCAGTGCCCTCGACGAGCGGCAGCAGGTCGCGCTGTACGCCCTGGCGCGACACGTCGGCGCCCTGCGCCTCGCTGCGGGTGGCGACCTTGTCGATCTCGTCGATGAAGACGATGCCGTTCTGCTCGGCGTTCTGAATGGCCTGGGCGCGGACCTCGTCCTCGTTGAGCAGCTTGGCCGCCTCCTCGTCGATCAGGAGGCGCATGGCCTCGCCGATCTTGAGCTTGCGCGTCTTGCGCCGCCCCTGGCTCAGCTGGCCGAACATGCCCCGCAGCTGCTCGGTCATGTCTTCCATGCCGGCGGGACCCATGATCTCCAGCGGCGCGCGCGCCTCGGCCAGCTCGATCTCTATCTCCTTGTCGTCGAGCTGATGCTCGCGCAGCTTCTTGCGGAAGGCCTGGCGGGTGGCGTTGTTGGCATCGGCCGTCGAGGAGCCATCGGCGGTGCGGGCCGGGGGCAGCAGCACGTCGAGAATGCGTTCCTCCGCGCCGTCCTCCGCGCGCATGCGGACCTTGGCGCTTTCGCTCTCGCGCGTCTGCTTGACGGCGATCTCAGCCAGGTCGCGGACGATGGAGTCCACATCCTTGCCCACATAGCCGACCTCGGTGAACTTGGTGGCCTCGACCTTGATGAAGGGCGCGTCCGCCAGCCGCGCCAGACGGCGCGCGATCTCGGTCTTGCCCACGCCGGTGGGGCCGATCATCAGGATGTTCTTGGGCGTGATCTCGGAGCGCAGCTTCTCGTCGACCTGCTGGCGGCGCCAGCGGTTGCGCAGCGCGATCGCCACCGCGCGCTTGGCGTCGGGCTGGCCGACGATGTGGTTGTCGAGTTCGGAGACGATTTCCTGTGGGGTCATGGGCATGGGGGGACTCGCTGGGCTCACAGGCTCTCGATGGTGTGGTGCATGTTGGTGTAGATGCAGAGCTCGCCTGCAATCTCGAGCGAGCGCTTGACGACGTCGGCGGCGCTCAGGTCGGTGTGGTCGATCAGCGCCTTGGCCGCAGCCTGCGCATAGGCGCCGCCGGAACCGATGGCGATGATCCCGTTCTCAGGCTCCAGCACGTCGCCGTTGCCGGTGATGATCAGCGAGCTGTGGGCATCGGCCACGGCCAGCATGGCCTCCAGGCGGCGCAACACGCGGTCGGTGCGCCAGTCCTTGGTCAGCTCGATGGCGGCGCGCGCCAGGTGGCCCTGGTGCTTCTCGAGCTTGCCCTCGAAGCGCTCGAACAGGGTGAATGCATCGGCGGTGGCGCCGGCGAAACCCGCCAGTACCTTGCCCTGGTAGAGCCGGCGCACCTTGCGCGCGCTGCCCTTGATGACGATGTTGCCGAGGGTGACCTGGCCGTCGCCGCCGATCGCGACCTGATCGCCGTTCGGGGTCTTGCGGCGCACGCTGATGATCGTGGTTCCGTGAAATTGTTCCATCGAAGCAATATGGCGATGGCCTGCCTGAATGCAAGCGGAAAAAGCGTCGCGCTTCCCGCGACGCACGAAGCTCGAATGGACATTCGGGGAACACCGCGGAACCGGCTTTGCCGGGCCGCTGGTGTTGCCCCCGGCGAGGGGGTTGGCGGACCACACGCAGTGGGGGAGCCTGGGGGAGAGCTAATTCAGCCGGATCGCGACCTCGGCGTGGTCCGCGATCCCGATCACCCCGAAGAAGGCGGCGATCAGGCGATGCGCGTCGGCGAAGGCGACGCGCTGGCCGCGCGCATCGCGCTCGGTGACCCAGTTCAGGAGGGTGCCGGCCGCGGTGAAATCGATGCGCACCAGCGCCGCGCAGGAGATGGTCAGGCCCTGCGAGCGGGCCAGCTCGGCATCGAGGCGTTCCCAGATCGGCAGCGATTCGCCGGCCAGCTCCCCGGCCAGCAGGCCCCGGCCCGGCACGGCGGCGGGCAGCGCGGCAGCGGACAGTTCGTCCCGCGACGAGACCTGGAAACCGGAGGAAGCCGGCGGCTCCAGTTCGCCGAAATCGCCCTTCGGGTCTTCCCAGGGCGGCGGCGAGACCTCGTAGGTGATGCAGTAGTTGAGCGCCAGCAGCTCGAATTCATCGGCCCGGTGCATGACCCGCAGCGCCGCCATGTGCAATTGCCACCAGATCGCATCGACCCGGCGTTCGTTGACCGGGGTGGCCTCGGTCAGCGCGATCAGCAGGCGATCGCTGCCGGCGAAGCGCAGTTGCACCGCAGAGTCGGCCCAATGGTTGAACAGCGCGCGCAGCGGGGCGGCAGCATCGGGCTCGACCGCGTCGAGCACGCTCCAGTCCAGCTTCCAGACCGGCCCGGCCGCGGACAGCGCACGCGTCAGGCCGAGCAGCCCTTCGCGGTTGAGCACCGGAGGACTGGACCAGTCGCAACCGCCGGACGGTGCCGCCGGCGGCGCACTGCTCGCCGCCGCCTCGGCTTGCGCGCGCTGCGCCATCGCGGGCAGCGAGACCCATTCGGGCGCGGCACGCTTCATGCGCTGCGCGTAGCGCGTCGCAGCAGCGGAGAATTTCTCGGCATCGCCGATGGCGCGATAGAAGTCGAGCAGGGTCCGCCAGTTGTCGTCGTGGTCGGCGCTGGGCGCCTCGGGCGCCAGCGCCTGCAGCAGGATGGCCTCGGCACCGGCATCATCGCCGTGGGCGAAGCGGATCGCCGCCTCCTCGATGCAGCCGTCCGAGAGAGACGGAGTCGCGGCACCCTGGACCGCTACGCCCTGCGGCGGCACGCCGGGCATCGTGTCGGCATAGGCACGCGCATGCTGAGCCGCCATGTCGCCGCTGGCGCTGGCCTTGCCATCGGCAGCGTGGCCGCCACCGGGGGCGCGGTTCTTCCACCACTGCTGCGACATCTGCTCTTCGATCTCGGCGATCTTCTTGAGCGTGAGGGCCCGGCCCTCGGTCTTGCCGGAGGTGCTGCTGACATTGAAGGAAGACGGTGTTCCCGCCGCATCGCGCCCGCCGGCGGCCTCGCGCTGGCGCAGCTTGCGCAGCATGTCGAACTCGCGGCGGCGCACGAAGTCGTTGCGCTGCCGACGCTCGATCATCTCCTTGAGCATTTCCCGGCTGTAGCCGTTGTCCACCGACGACGCCTCGTCGGCGTCGAGCTCGGACCAATCCTTGAGCGGATTGCGAACGAACTTCGCCACCTTCGACAGCAGCCGCCCCGTGTCTTCCTTGGCCATCCGCAACGACTCCGCTTCGCCTGCCAGCGTTCAGTCGCCAAACATTTTTTGCTTGAGCTCGCGGCGCTGCTGCGCCTCGAGCGACAGCGTCGCGGTCGGACGCGCCAACAGGCGGCCGACGCCGATGGGCTCACCGGTCTCGTCGCAGTAGCCGTAGTCGCCGGCATCGATGCGCTGGATCGACTGCTCGATCTTCTTGAGCAGCTTGCGCTCGCGGTCGCGCGTGCGCAGTTCCAGGGCGTGCTCTTCCTCGATGGTGGCGCGGTCGGCCGGGTCGGGCACCACCACGGTGTCCTCGCGCAGGTGCTCGGTGGTCTCGCCCGCGTTCTCCAGGATGCCGCGCTTGAGCGCCTGCAGCTTCAGGCGGAAGAAGGCCATCTGCTTGTCGTTCATGTACTCCGAGTCCGGCATCGCGATCACCTCGGCGTCGGTCAGCTCTTCCGGCGTCTTGGTCTTCCAGTTGTTGGCCAGCTTCGGGTCTTTCTTGACCGCGAGGGGCGGCGGCGGCACCAGCGGATTGCTGGTGACCTGCACGAAGCTGGACTTCGCGGCCGTGGACGCCACCGATTGCGGCATCGACGGCACGGTCACTTGCGACAACCGCGACGAAGGGCGCCCGCTGCGGGTGGGAGCGGCCTCGGTGGAGGAAGGGGGGCTGGTGGGGGTGGTCGGAGTAGTCATAGCAGGTGTCGCCGCGGCGGCCGCAGCCGCCTTTTTAACGTGAGTCGATGAAACGGGAGCGGGGGCGTGGGTGTCGGCCGCCTTGGTTGAGGAAGTGCCCGCGGCAGACTTCGACGACGCGGCAGGCTTCGGGGACTGGGACGAGGAAACCTTCTTCGCGGGCACGGCCTGCTTCGCGACAGCCGTCTTCTTGACGGCCGGCTTGGAGACGGGCTGTGCCTGGGCGACTGGTTTCTTCACGGTGACTGGCTCCTTCGACGAACTGGTACACGCTTTCAATGGGGATTCACCCCAAGAGAACCACGCTGCCCGGAAGCTGCACGGATCCCCGCCTTGTCAGGGCGCCCGCCGATGGCGAACCAGGGGGTTATACCCCCGAACGCAAGCCGGAAACGTGCGCAGCTCCATGCCGAAAGTCACACAACGTCCCGGGAAGAAGTTCTATGGCCTCCGGAACAGGCGCGCGATTGTATAGAAAAAGCCCCCCGGCTTTTCACTTCGCTTCGCTGCGTGTAACTCCACCCCCCGAGGGGGAGGCGCGGCCGCCTTGGGGCGGCCCGGCGGCGGCGGCGGTCGCCGCGTTCAAACCAGGCACTGCTCCAGCCCCTGCTCCAGGATTTCCCGCGGCAGGTCGATGCCGATGAACACCATCCGGCTGTTGCGCTTCTCCTCCGGCCCCCAGGCCGGCCCGAGGTCGCTGCCCATGAGCTGGTGCACGCCCTGGAAGATCACCTTGCGCTCCGTGCCCTGCATGTGCAGCACGCCCTTGTAGCGCAGCATGCGCGGGCCGTAGATATTGACGATGGCGCCCAGGAAGTCCTCCAGCCGGGCCGGGTCGAAGGGCCGGTCGGCGCGGAAGACGAAGCTCTTGACGTCGTCGTCGTGGTGATGGTGGTGGCCATGCCCCTCGTGGGCGTGCGAGGGGTGGTCGCAGTGCTCGCCATGCTCATGGTCATGGTCGTGCTCGTCTTCCTTCAGGAAGTCCGGGTCGATGTCCAGCTTGGCATTCAGGTTGAAGCCGCGCAGGTCGAACACATCCTTGAGCGGCACATCACCGAAATGCACGGCCTGCTGCGGCGCGCGCGGATTCATGTGCTTGAGGCGGTGGATCAGCGCCTCGGTCTCTTCCTGCGCGACCAGGTCGGTCTTGCTGATGAAGATCTGGTCGGCGAAGCCGACCTGCCGGCGCGCTTCCTGCCGGTCGTTGAGCTGCTGCGGCGCGTGCTTGGCGTCCACCAGGGTGAGGATGGAATCGAGCAGGTAGCTCTCGGCGATCTCGTCGTCCATGAAGAAGGTCTGGGCCACCGGGCCCGGGTCGGCCAGGCCGGTGGTCTCGATCACCACGCGGTCGAAGTCCAGCAGGCCCTTGCGCTTCTTGGCCGCCAGCAGCTGCAGGGCCTCGCGCAGGTCCTCGCGGATGGTGCAGCAGATGCAGCCGTTGCTCATCTGCACGATCTGCTCCTTGGACTCGGTGACGAGGATGTCGTTGTCGATGTTCTCCTCGCCGAACTCGTTCTCGATCACGGCGATCTTCTGGCCGTGCGCCTCGGTCAGGATGCGCTTGAGCAACGTGGTCTTGCCGGAGCCGAGGAAGCCGGTGAGGATGGTGGCGGGGATGAGGGCCATGGATGCTCCGGAATGGGGGACAAGGGGAAAGGCGGAAAGTTTAGCGACGCGTCCCCGGCCCCGCTCCGGCAAGGGCAAAGGCGCGCAGGTGGCTATTTACGCACCACCACCAGGCCTTTCAAGTACTCGCCCTCGGGGAATTCGATGGTCATCGGATGATCCGGCGCGGCGCCCAGGCGTTCGCTGATGTAGCCGTCCACCCCGGCGTCGATGCCGGCGGACGCCACGATCTTGTGGAACAGGTCGGCGCCGATGCCGCCGGAGCATGAAAAGGTCAGCAGCACACCGCCGGGCTCAAGCAGCTTCAGCGCCAGCCGGTTGAGGTCCTTGTAGGCCCGGGCCGCGCGCTCGGCATGGGCCACGGTGGGTGCGAACTTGGGTGGATCCAGCACGATCGCATCGAAACGCCGCCCCTCGTCGAGAAAGCGGCGCAGCGAGGCGTTGACGTCGGCGTCCAGGAATTCGGTGGCCGCGCCGGCGAAGCCGTTCAGCGCCACATGCGCCCGCGCGCGCTCCAGCGCCGGCAGGGACGAATCGATCGACAGCAGCGCCGCGCCCTCCAGCGCACCGGCCGCCTTCAGGCCGGCCAGGGCCGCGACGGTGAAGCCGCCGGTGTAGCAGAAGCAGTTGAGCACGCGGCGGAAGCGCCGCTGCCGCGCCAGCTCGGCAAAGCGCTGGCGGCTGTCGCGCTGGTCGAGGTAGAAGCCGGTCTTGTGGCCGGTGGCGATGTCCAGCGTGAGCTGCCAGTCGTGCTCGCGGATCGCGAGCTCGGTCGGCCCGCTGCCGCGCAGCCAGCCGGCCACCGGCGGCAGGCCCTCGCGCTCGCGGCCACTGGCGTCGGAGCGCTCGTACAGCTTCGCGAGCCCGGTGGCGGCCAGCAGCGCATCGGCCAGCACCGCCTTCCAGCGCTCGGCACCGGCCGACAGGAATTGCGCCACCAGCGTGTCGCCGTAGCGGTCGACGATCAAGCCCGGCAGCCCGTCGGCCTCACCGTGAATCAGGCGGACGCCGTCGCTCTGCAGGTCGAACAGTTGCCGCGCCGCCACCGCGGCCGCCACGCGCGACGCGAAGAAGGCCGCGTCGATGCGCTGCTTCTCGTCGAAGCTCCAGGCCCGCGCGCGGATCTTGGAATGCGGGCTGAAGGCCGCCCAGGCGAGGAAACGGCCGTCCTCGGCCTCGATGCGCACGGTCTCGCCGGCATCGCCGCCGCCCTTGGCGATGGCGGAATCGAAGACCCAGGGATGGCGGCGCAGCAGTGAGCGTTCCTTGCCGGGCCGGAGGCGCAAGACTTTCATTTCGCTTTCTTGGGGGTCGCGGCCGGGCGCTCCTCGCGCGCCTTGGCCCGCGGATGCGCGGCGTCGTAGGCCTTGGCCAGGTGCTGGAAATCCAGCCGGGTGTAGACCTGCGTGGTCGAGATGTTGGCGTGGCCCAGCAGTTCCTGCACCGCGCGCAGGTCGCTGCTGGACTGCAGCACGTGGCTGGCGAAGGAATGGCGCAGCATGTGCGGATGCACCGGCGCGGCCAGTCCCGCATTCAGGCCGCGTCGGCGCAGTTGGCGCCAGACGGACTGGGCCGACAGGCGCGTGCCGTTGCGGCCGATGAAGAGCGCGGCGGCCGCGGCCGGATCGCGCAGCCGCGCGGCCGGTAGCGCGGCGCACTGCTCGCGCACGGCGATCCACCCCGCGAGCGCCTCGGCCGCCTTGGCGCCTACGGGCACGATGCGGCGCTTGCTGCCCTTGCCGAGCACGCTGGCCTCCTTCGCGTCGAGGTCGACCCAGCCGAGGGCGGTGACGCCAGCGCGCAGGTCCAGCCCCGTCAGCTCGCCCACGCGCAGGCCGCAGCCGTAGAGCAGCTCGACGATGGCGCGGTCGCGCGCCTCGGTCCAGGGGTCGGCCTCCTCGTCGTGCCATTCGGCGAGCTGCACCGCCTCGTCTACCGCCAGCGCCTTCGGCAGCGGCCGGCCGGCCTTGGGCGCGTGCACGTCCTGCACCGGGTTCGAGCCCACCAGCCCCTCATGGCCCAGCCAGCGATAGAAGCTGCGCCAGCAGGACAGCACCAGCGCGATGCCACGCGACTCGTGGCCCGCGCTGTGCAGTTGCGCCATCCAGCGGCGCACGTGCGCGGTCTGGACCCGATCCAGCGCCTGGCCGGCCGCCTGGGCCTTCTCGGCCAGTGTCCTCAGGTGGATCGAGTAGAGCTCCACGGTGCGCGCCGCGAGCCGGCGCTCGACCCGCACGTGCTCGAGGTATTTCTCGATGAGCGGCGATTCAGTGGAGGTAGCCATTCGCCGCATTGTTCACGATGGCCAGCGGCTCCCGCAATGCGCCTCGGAAGACCATGCCCCAGCGCTGCCAGCAGGTGGTGGGTGCGGCCGCGTACTGCACCTCGAAACGGCGGTCGAAGCCGGCCGCCTGCGCCAGGCGGCGCACCCGCCACAGGTGGTAGGGCTCGGTGACGACGATCACGCGCCGTGCACCCGCCGCCTCCAACAGCGGACGCGACATCGAAAGGTTCTCGCGCGTGGACTGCGATACCGGCTCCAGCAGCACCGCGCCTTCGTAGCCCGTGTCCTGCGCGTGCTGCCGCATCACCTCGGCCTCGATGCGCCCGTCCTCCCGGTCCACGCCGCCGGAGAACAGCAGTTGCCGCACCACCCCGGCGCGTGCCAGCGCGATGGCGGCATCGACGCGCCCGGTCAGGCAGGGATTGGGCCGGCCGTCACGGTACGCGCGGTTGCCGAGCACCAGCGCCACGTCGGCGGGCTGTGCCGGCGGGTGCGCAAGACGCGCACGCGCCTCGCGCCAGATCACGGCGTAGATCACAAGGTAGCCGACCAGCAGCACGGCCAGCGCGGCCGGGAGCGCGCGCTGGAGCCGCGCGATCAAGAACGCAGGCGCGACAGGGCGGCCGAGGCCAGCTCGGCAATGCGCTCCAGGAAATCGGTGCCCATGTCGGCGTGGAAGCGCTGGGCGTCCGGCGACGCCAGCACCAGCAGGCCGAAAGCCGGCGCGTCGGGCTCGGGCCGCAGCGGGATCAGCGCGATCGACACCGCCGCCTGCGGCTCCGCCAGCCAGCCGGCCACGTCGAAGCCGGAATTGAGGCCGCAGTAGGGCGCGGTCAGCGAGGTGGCCAGCGCCTTCATGTCCTCGCTCGCCTGCTGGGCGTAGGGCTCGCTCGCGTAGCTGCCGTCGCAGTCCCAGACCTTGATCGCGACCTGCGGCACCATGAACAACGTCTGCAGGTCGCCCGCGATGCGGGTGGGCAGGGAGCGCGGGTCCCGCGTGGTCAGCAGGCCGCGCGTCCAGCGCTGCAGGCGGTCGGCCGTGACCACGTTCTCGGTGCCGTGGCGCACCATGTCCATCACCCGGTGCTCCAGCGCCTTGATCTTCTCGCGCAGCATTTCGGCCTGGCGCTCCTGCAGGCTCACCGCGCGCGTGCCGTGCGGGCTGGTGAGCTGCACCTGCGACAGCAGTTGGGCATGGCGTTCGAAGAAGTCGGGTGTGTTCGCGAGGTAGTTGGCGATGTCGTCTTCGGTGATGGGATTCATGGCGGCTTGATGGATGGAATTCATGCGGCGTCCGGTACTTCGATGTCGCCCTCGAACACGGTGACGGCGGGGCCGGTCATCAGCACCGGCGCGTCGCCGCCGGCCCACTCGATGGTCAGCAGGCCGCCGCGGGTCTGGACGTCGACCCGATTGTCGAGACGGTCGAGCCGGATGCCCGCCACCACGGCCGCGCAGGCGCCGGTGCCGCAGGCCAGGGTCTCGCCGGCACCGCGCTCGAAGACGCGCAGGCGCACGTGCGTGCGGTCCACGATCTGCATGAAGCCGGCGTTGACGCGCTGCGGAAAGCGCGAGTGGTGCTCGATGGCAGGCCCCTGTTTCGCCACCGGCGCGGAGTCGACGTCGGGCACGATCTGCACCGCGTGCGGATTGCCCATCGACAGCACCGCGACCGACACCTTCGCGCTCTCGGCATGCGTGCCGAGGGTGAGATGCCAGGTGTGCCAGCCGTTGTCGTGCTGCGGGTCGAGGCCGGCGGTGTCGAAGGGCACACGCTGCGGCTCGAAGATGGGCGCGCCCATGTCCACCGTCACGCGGCCATCGGCGCCCATCTGCGGCTCGATCACGCCGGAGAGCGTCTGCACGCGCACCGCATCCTTGTCGGTCAGGCCCTGCTCGCGCACGAAGCGCATGAAGCAGCGCGCGCCGTTGCCGCACTGCTCGACCTCGCCGCCGTCGGCATTGTGGATCACGTACTGGAAATCGATGCCCGCGGCCGGCGAGGGCCGCACGCTCAGGATCTGGTCGGCGCCGACGCCGAAATGGCGGTCGGCCAGGAAGCGGTACTGCCCCGCGCTCAGGCCCAGTGGGCTGCGGGTCTCGTCCAGCACGACGAAGTCGTTGCCGGCGCCCTGCATCTTGGTGAAGCGGATTCGCATCGGGGGATTATCCGCCGCGGCCGATGCCCGTATCAGCGGCGCAGGCGGTCCAGCGCGCGGTCGAGGAAGACCAGGCGGTCCTGGCCCCAGAAGCGCTCGCCTTCCAGCACGAAGGTCGGCGAGCCGAACACGCCCAGCGCGACCGCCTCCTCGCTGTAGGCGCGGTAGGCCGCCTGGGTTTCCGGCGCGCGCTCCAGCGCGTGCAAGGCGGCGCCGTCGTAGCCGTTCTCGTCGGCGACCGCGATGCGCACCTTCGGGTCGGAGGTGTCGCGCTCCTCGGCCCACAGCGCGCGCAGCAGCGCGTGCGACAGCGGCTGCGCATCCAGCCCCTGCAGCTGCGCCGCGATCACCATCCAGCCGGCGTACTTGTTCCAGTCCGGGTCGGACGGCGGCCCCTTGGGATAGTGCGCCGGCTCCAGCACCAGCGGCATGCCCAGATGATCGCGCCAGCGCGCGAGCTCGAGCGCGTGGTAGCTGCGGCGTGCCTCCGGACGGGTCTTGAGCGGGATGCCGCCGGTCTGCGGCACCACGGCCTGGAAGTCGTAGGGCTTGAGCACGAGGCGCACGTGGTGGCGGCGCACGATGTCCTGCAGTTGCGGGCCGCCGAGGTAGGCCCAGGGCGAGGAGAGGCTGTAGTAGCAATCGAGGGCGATCATCTTCTGGATTATCTTCAGCCCCATGTCCGCACCCTTCTCATCCGCCGCGCTGCCGCCCGTGCCCCCGCAGTTCACCGCCAGCCCGCGCGATCCCGCCGCCCTGGACGCGCTCGCCGCGCAGGCGCGCGCCGACCTCGAGCGCGTCAACATCCCGCCAGCAGCCTGGATGCTGCCCGACACCTCGGCCACCGATGACGCGCCCGTGCTCGACGTGCTGGTGGCCGGCGCCGGCATGTGCGGCCAGACCGCGGCCTTCGCGCTGCGCCGCGAGGGCGTGACGAACATCCGCGTGATCGACCGCGCCGCGCGCGGCGAGGAAGGCCCCTGGGGCACCTACGCGCGCATGCTGACCCTGCGCAGCCCCAAGCAGGTGGGCGGGCCGGAGCTGGGCGTGCCCTCGCTGTCCTTCCGCGCCTGGTACGAGGCGCAGCACGGCGCCGAAGGCTGGCAGGCGCTGCACAAGATCGGCCGCATCGACTGGCGCGACTACCTGCTGTGGGTGCGCGACACGGCCGGCCTGCAGGTGGACAACGGCGTCGCGTTGCGGTCCGTCTCCCACCTCGGGGATGGCCGGCTGCTGGCGCTGGAACTGGAAGGCCCCGATGGACGCCGCGAGACGGTGCGTGCCCGCCAGCTGGTGCTGGCGCTGGGCCGCGACGGCAGCGGCGCGCCGCGCTGGCCCGACTTCCCCTCGCTGCGCCGCGGCGATCCGCATGCAGCCGGCCGGGTTTTCCATTCGGCCGACGCGATCGACTTCGCCGCCCTGGCCGGGCGGCGCATCGGCGTGCTGGGCGCCGGCGCCTCGGCCTTCGACAACGCCGGCAGCGCGCTGGAGGCCGGCGCGGCGCAGGTGCAGCTCTTCGCGCGCCGGCCGCAGCTGCCGCAGGTGAACAAGAGCAAGGCCGCCTCCAGCCACGGCTTCCTGCGCGGCTTCGAGGGACTGGACGATGCGCGCAAGTGGCGCGTCTACACCTACATCTTCGACGAGCAGGTGCCCCCGCCCTGGGAGAGCGTGCGCCGCTGCGATGCGCACACCGCCTTCACGCTGCGCCTGGGCACGCCGTGGCTGGACGTGGCGCCCGATGCCGAGGGCGTGACCGTGGCGCTGCCCGATGGCGGCAGCGAGCGCCTCGATGCGGTGATCTTCGGCACCGGCTTCGACGTCGACCTGCTGGACCGGCCCGAAATCGCGCCCTATACGCCGAGCATCGACACCTGGGCCCGCCACGTCTCGTCCGAGGAGGCCCGGCGCCACCCCGAACCGGCGCGCTTTCCCTACCTGGGCACGGGCTTCGAGCTGCGCGGCCGGGGTGACGGCCCGCGCGACCAAGCCGAAGCGCTCGGACGCATGCGCCTCTTCAACTGGGGCGCCACCATGAGCCACGGCGCGCTGGCCGGCGACATCCCTGGCCTGGCGATCGGCGCCACCCGCCTGGCCCAGGCGATCGCGCGCGACCTCTTCGTCGAGGACGCCGACCGCCACTGGGCGCGGCTGCAGGCGCACGAGGAGCCGGAATTGATCGCCACCCGCTGGTACGTCGGCCCGCAGCCGGCGGCCTGAATCAGGCCTCGGAGCGGATCCCGCGCATCATGATCACCCCGCCGAGCTGCGCGGTGTCGTTGCGCATGCGGTAGGCCAGCGACTGCGGCGTGCCGGCCTCGCCCTGCCAGCCGGCCTTCAGCAGCTGCGCCTGCACCTCCGGCGAACGCACGACCCCGCCGAGGGCCGCATTGAGCCGGGCGATGGCCGAGTTGGGCAGGCTGGCCGGGGCCGCGAGGGCGGTCCAGATCTCCAGATCGAAGCCGCGCACGTCGGCCTCGCGCAGCGTGGGCAGCTCCTGGAACAGCGGGCTGCGCAGCGGCGAGGTCACGCCGATGGCCTTGAGCTTGCCCGAGGCGACATGCGGCTTGGCCAGGCCGGGCGGCAGCAGCGCCAGCTGGATCTGGCCGGCCAGCATCGCCGCGATGACCTGCGGGTTGCCGGTGAAGGGCACGTGCTGCGGCGCGATGCTGGTGCGCGCCCGCAGCAACTCCATGCCCAGGTGGCCCACCGTGCCGACGCCGGGCGAGCCGTACTTGCCCTTCTCGCCCAGGTTGCGCGCCCACAGCAGCAGTTCGGCCGGCGTCTTGCCGGCCGCATCGCCGGAGGCGGCCAGCACCAGCGGCGCGGTGCCGATCAGGCCCACTGGGGCGAAGTCTTTCTCGGGGTCGAAGGGCGTGGCCGGGTTGAGCAGCTTGGCGATCGTCAGGTTGCCGTTGATCAGCGCGCCGATGGTGTGGTCGTCCTGCGCCTTCGCCACCAGGTCGGCCGCCAGGTTGCCGCTGGCGCCGGGCTTGTTCTCCACCACCACCGGCTGGCCCAGCAGCTTCGAGAGCGGCTCGGCGATGGCGCGCGCCGCCAGGTCGGGCGAAGCGCCACCCGGAAAGCCGACCAGCACGCGCAGCGGCTGGGTCGGCCAGGCACCGGCCGCGGCGCCGGCCCGGCCGGCACGCGGTGCGGACGGGGAGGTCTGCTGGGCCCACGCGGCCGGGCCGCACAAGGAGACGGCCAGGCTCTGGAGCAAGCGGCGTTTGGTGATCATGAAAGGCTGAGGGTGTTGCAAAGAAGAGTAACACGAAGTTACGTGAGCCTTTGCTGCAGCGCAAGACAACCAAATGCCTCACCGGCCGGGCCGGCGAGGCGCACCTCTCAGGTCGACCGCAGCGAAAGGCGGACCGTGTCGCCCTCGATCACCACCGGATAGCCCAGGCCGTCCGCCAGCGCCTGCAGCGCGATCGCGTCGATGGCCAGCTTGCGCGGCGCGCGCAGTGCGCCCGCCATGGGCGGCACCGGGTCGCCGGCCGGCGACTCCTTCTGGCCCCGGGTGGCCGTGAAGCGCAGGCCTTCCGGGCCATCGGCAGCGATCTGGATGGCGCCGAGGTCCTCCGTGCTGTCGTGCAGGAAGCCCAGCGCCCCCAGCACCAGGTAGCGCAGCGAGGCGCCCTCCGGAAAACGCGGTTCGTCTCCGGGGCCCGGGGCCAGTTCCTCGTCCACCTGCAGACGGATGCCATTGAGCTCGAAGGCTGCGCGCATCAGCGAGGCACAGCGCGCCACCAGGGCGCTGCGCGTCGTGCCGTCGTCGCTGACGGCCAGCTCCCAATCGCGCAGCGAGCGCACGCCGTCGGCCAGGGCATCGATCTGCTCGGAGATCGACCCGATCTGCCGCTCCCAGGCGGCTTCGTCGAAGGTTTCGGCGGCCGAGCGGTGCTTGAGCAGCAACAGGCCCATGCGCATCACTGACAGCGGCGCCACCATGTCGTGCCGCAGCGCAGGCAGCGCGCGCGTGAGCAATTCATGCCGCACGCCGGCCACGATCCAGCTGCTGGCTCCAGGCGAGGCTTTGACTTTCAATTGGGACTTCGCTCCTTGCCAAAAGGCTCCGGCAGTATGGCCGCCGAACGGCGCCGGCCCCTGTAGGAGGGGGGCTACTCCAGCCCGGCGCGCATCCGGCGCTTCTGGAAGAATGCGCCCGACCATGAACGACCCGCAATACCAGTACGTGCAGGGACAGGCGCGCGCCAGCTTCCCTGCCCTGCTCGCCGACTACCAGGCCCGCGGCGATGCGGCCGTCGCCGCCGGCCCCTGCCAGCTCGATCTGCGCTACGGCCCGCTGGAGCGCCAGCGCTTCGACTTCTTCCCCGCACGCGGCTGGCCGCGCGGCACCCTGGTCTACTTCCATGCCGGCTACTGGCAGTCGCGCGACAAGTCGGGCTTTCGCTTCATCGCACCGGCGTATGCGGAAGCCGGCCTCCACGTCGCGCTGGCGAACTATCCGCTGTGCCCGGATGTCTCGGTGGCGGCGCTGGTCGACGCGGCGAAGGCCTGCCTGCCGGCGATCCGCGCGCAGGCCGGCGAAGACCTCCCTCTGCTGCTCTCGGGCCATTCGGCCGGCGCCCACATCGCGGCCGAGCTGGCGCTGGGGCGGTTGCCCGGTGACCCGGCGGTCGCGGGCGTGGCCGCGCTCAGCGGCATCTACGACCTGGCGCCGCTGGTGGCGACCACGCTCAACGAGAAACTGCAGCTGGATGCGGCGAGTGCGCGGGCCTGTTCGCCGCTGCACCGCGTGCGCGCCGGTGTCGCGCCGGCCCTGGTGGCGGTGGGTGGCGCCGAAACTTCGGCCTTCCTGGCGCAGGCCCAGGACTTCCACCGGGCCTGGACGGCCGCCGGCAACCCCGGCGCGCTGCACGTCGAGGACGGCGCCGATCACTTCAGCCTGCTGGAAGCATTCGCCTCGCCGGACGCCGCGCTGTTCGGCCGGGTCCTCGCCCTGCTCGACGCGGGCGCGGCCTGAGAAGGTACGCGCCCGCTCAGCCGCGCCGGCCCGCGGCCCAGGCGGCGAGCACCGCCACCGCCTCCTGCTCCATCTTCTGCTCCGCCGGCATGCCGCGTGCTGCCAGCGGGGCCCCGGCCTCCGCGCGCAGCGCCTCGACGTCGATCGGATGTCGCGCCGTCGCCGGCACCCCGGCGAAGGCTTCGCCCGACTGCGCCAGCGAGGCGGCGTAGTAGAGCCGGCCGATGCCCGCGATGCGCATCGCGGCCACGCACAGGGCGCAGGGCTCGCACGAGGTGTAGAGCTCGCAGCCGGTCAGGTCGACCGTGCGCAGCCTGCGGCAGGCATCGCGGATGGCCTCCACCTCGCCGTGCGAGGTCGGATCGAAATGCGCCACCGAATGGTTGAAGCCCTCGCCCACCACCTGGCCATCCTTCACCACCACCGCACCGAATGGCTCGGTGCCGGGTTCCTGCAGGGCCTGGGCCGACAGGGCGATGGCCTGCTTCATGAATTCGTCGCGGTACATGTTTCTTGCTCCTTCGATCGTTCACCGCGCCGCGGCCGCGGCTGGGATCGGCACATCGAGGCCCGTGCCGAAAAGACCGCGCGTCGCCCGCGCATGGCGGCGCGGATCGAAGCGCCACGTCAGCATCAGCAGCAGCACGACGACAAAGGCGAGCCAGGCCCACGCGGCATCGAAGCCGCCGCTCGCCGCGCGCACCCAGCCGGTCACGAAGGGCGCGAGCGCCGCGATCATGAAGCCGAAGCACTGCATGAAGGCGGCCAGCGTGCCGGCCTGGGCCGGATCGGGCAAGTGGTCGAGCGCCAGCACCATGGCCAGCGAGAAGCCGCCGCCCAGGCCGAGGCCCAGCAGCGCGACCACCAGTGGCGCGGGCGACAGCTTGAGCATCAGGCCGGCGAAGCCCGCCAGCTGGACCAGCAGCATCGCCGCCAGCCAGGGCCGCAGCTCGCGCCGGCCCCGCGCCAGCACCGGCATCGCGAGCGCCCCGACCACCTGGGCCGCGGTCATCAGGGCCAGCAGCGCGCCCGCCGACTGCGGGCGCCACCCCTGCTGCGCGAAGGACGGCGGCAGCCACGCGACCAGGCTGGTGTAGCCGCCGTTGAGCAGCCCGAAATAGACGGCCAGCAGCCAGGCCCGCCGGTTCGAAAAGCACTGCAGCCAGCCCCGGTCCCCGGACGCCGGGCGCACGGATGCAGGCGCGGGTGCGGGCGCCGGGGCCGCGCGGCCGGCCAGCGTCCAGGCCAGCAGCGCCACCACGGCGGGCAGTGCCCAGAACGCCAGTCCCGCATGCCAGTCGCCCGCCCACTGAGCAATCCACGGGCTGCCCATGGCGCCGAGCCCGCCGCCGCCCATCATCGCGCCCGAGTACAGGCCCATGATCACGCCCATGCCCATTGGGTAGGCGCGCTTGATGATCGTCGGCATCAAGGCCTGCACCAGGCCGGCGCCGAATCCGGCCAGCGCGGCACTGGCCAGCAACGCTGCAGGCGAACCGGCAAGCCAGCGGCTGGCGCAGGCCAGCGCGATGGCGCCCAGCCCCACGCCCATCGCGGCGCGCTCGCCGATGCGCTGCCCCAGGCCCACGCCCGCAAGCGACATGGGGCCCATCGCGAACATCGGCAGCACCGTCAGCAAAGCGGCGCCATGGAAGCCCAGGCCGGTGTCGCCGCGGATCTCGCCCAGGAGCGGGCTGCTGGCGGTCAGGAAGGCGCGCAGGTTGATCGCGACCAGCACGATCACCAGCGCCAGACCGAGGCCGGCAAGGCCGCGCCGCGTGAAGACGGTGCCCCTCATGCCGCCCACGGGCCCGGCAGCAAGACGCCGTCGCGTGCGACGACCTGCCCGCTGGCCACCACCAGCCGCCGCGGCGGCCGTGCCACCACCGCCTCGGCGGTGGTCCGGGCCTGCACCAGCACCAGGTCCGCACGGCAGCCGGACGCCAGGCCGTAGTCCTCGAAGCCCAGGCCGCGCGCGCCGGCCGCCGTCACGCAGTCGAGCGCGATGTCCAGCTCGTCGTCGCGACGCAGGTTGTAGCGCAGGCCGATCAGCATCGCGCGCTCCAGCATGTCGGGGCTGCCATAGGGCGTCCAGGTGTCGCGGATGCCGTCGTTGCCGCCCAGCATCGTCACGCCCGCGCGCCGGCAAGCCATGAGCGGCGGCACGCTGCGCGCGGCCGGCGCGCTCGTGACCAGCACCACGTCGAGCGCCGCCATGCGCGCCAGCAGCGCCTCGCGTTCGGCCTCGGGCAGGTCGCCCAGGCAGAAGCCGTGGCTGATCGCCACCCGCCCCTGCAGGCCGAGCGCGGCGGTGCGGTCGAGGATCAGGCCCAGCGAGAAGGCGCCCATCGCGCCCGGCTCGTGCAGGTGGATGTCGAGCGGCCGCCCACGGCGCTCAGCGATGCCGAAGAGGACGTCGAGCGAGCGCACCGGGTCGCCGTCGATCGCGCAGGGGTCCAGCCCGCCCAGCACGTCGGCGCCGGCCGCCAGGGCCTGCTCCAGCAACTCGGCCGTGCCGGGGCGGCCCAGCAGGCCTGACTGCGGAAAGGCCGCGATCTGGATCTGCTGGACAGGCTGCATCGCCTCGCGCGTGCGCAGCACGCCCTCCAGGTGGCGCAGGCCGGCCTCCGTGTCGATGTCCACGTGGGTGCGCAGGCGCGTCGTGCCCAGTGCCAGAAAGGCGCGGGCCAGCAGCAGCGACTGCGCGGCCGCGTCGTGGCCGCTGGCCTTGCGGAAGGCGCGCTCGTTCTCGATCCGGTCGATGAGCCGCGGGCCAACCTCGTTGCGGTACCAGTCCATGCCCCACATCGTCTTGTCCAGGTGCGTGTGGCCCTCGACCAGGCCCGGCAGCAGCAGGGCCCCGCCGCCCTCCTCCACCGTGCATCCCGGCGGCGCCTCGAGCGCAGGGCCGAAGGCAGCGATGCGGCCGTCCTGCACCAGCAGGTCGACGAGCGCGCCGCCCAGGGGGCGCACGCGGCGGATCAGCAGGGAGGCGGTGGCAGGCATGGGTTTGTTTCTTTGATGGTCAACCGTGCAAGCAAATTTTGGTTAACCAAACAACATCTTAATCGTTGACAAAAATCCGGTCAATGCGCGATCGACCCGCCTTGCAGCGAGAGGCCGCGGGTAATATTCGAGCCACTCGCACCCCTTGTCCATGCCCGCCGTCCACCCCACCCGCACCGCCGCCACGCCTGCCAAGGGCCACGGCCGTGCCGAGCCGCCGGAGGCGTCCGCACCCGAGGGCAGCGTGGACGAGCGCGTTTATGCCGCGGTGTCGCAGGCACTGCTGAGCGGCCGCCTGCGGCCGGGCACGCCGCTGCGCGAGCGCGCCCTGGCCGAGGCGCTGGGCTGCACGCGAGGCGCGATCCGCAAGGTGCTGGCGCGGCTGGGCACGGAGAAGAAGCTGGTGCTGGAGCACAACCGCGGCGCCTTCGTGCCCAACCCCTCCGTCGAGGACATGCGCGGCATCTACCGCGCACGCCGCATCGTCGAAGCCGGCCTGATCGGCACGCTCTTCGGCCAGCTGACGCGCGAGCAGGCGGCGGCCCTGCGCAGGCATGTCCAGGCCGAGCAGCGCGCCTTCAAGGAAGAGCGGCGTGCCGACGCGATCCGCCTGGCGGGCGACTTCCACCTGCTGCTGGCGCAGATGGCCGCGAGCGAGGAGCTGCTGTCGTACCTGCAACGGCTGGTCGGCAACACCGAGCTCTACAAGGCGCTGTACGACACGCCCGAGGCCGCCTGCTGCGCGCCGCGGGAGCACGAGCAGATCATCGAGGCGCTCTTGGGGCCTTCGCTGGAACGCGCCATGGCCGTGGCGATGGCGCATCTCGACGAGCTGGAACAGCGCGTGCTCGCCGGCGCCGCCGCCGAGCAGGCGCCGGACGACCTCGCCAGCCTGTTCGCGCCTTTCGCGCCTGCGCCTGCTGCGGCGCCTACACCCAGCCCGCGCGTCGGAAGCGCCAGTACAGGTAGCCGCAGAGGCTCACGATCAGCGTGAGCGCGGCGTAGTAGCCGTAGCGCCATTTCAGCTCGGGCATCTGCTCGAAGTTCATGCCCCAGATGCCGGCGAAGGCGGTGCACACCGCGAAGATGGCCGCCCAGGCGGCGAAGCGCTTGGTGACCTCGTTGTCTTCGATGGTGACCATCGAAAGGTTGACGTGGATCGCGGTGCCGATGGTGTCGCGGATGGTGTCGATGGTGTTGTTGATGCGCCCGAGATGGTCCACCACGTCGCGGAAGTACTCCTGCGAGCCGGCGCAGATCTGCGGCACCCGTCCGCCGTGCAGCTTGCCGGTGCCTTCCAGCAGGGGCGCGACCGCGTGCTTGAGCAGCGTCAGGCGCTGCTTGAGCGCGTAGAGCTGCTTGATGTTCTCACGCGCCGCGCCCTTGTCGAAGATACGCTGCTCGATGGTCTCCAGTTCGTCCTCGAAGGCATCGATGACCGGGAAGTAGCGGTCGACCACCGCGTCCATGAGCGCGTAGAGCACGAAGCCCGGTCCGCTCTTCAGGAGCTCGGGCTCGCGCTCGCAACGCTCGCGCACCTCGGTGAAGCCGTGCTCGCTGCGGTTGCGCACCGAGACCACGTAGTTGCGGCCGACGAAGACATCGAGTTCGCCTACCGTCAGCTCGGCGGCCTTGCCGTCCGGGCCGGTCTCCAGCAGGTGCATCACGACGAAGAGCGAGTCGGCGTACTCCTCCACCTTGGGGCGCTGATGGCCGTGCTGCGCATCCTCCACCGCGAGGGGGTGCAGCTCGAACTCCTGCCGCACCTCCTCCAGTTCCGCGGGCGAGGCATCGTGCAGGGCGACCCAGACGAAGCAGCCGGGCAGCGCGGCGTACTCGCTGATCCGGGCCACGGGAATGTCGGCCAGCTTGGTGCCGTTTTCGTAGACGACGCAATTGACGAGCATGCAAGGCTGGGGACAGTGGGAAGGACGGGCATCTTGCCACGCACGGGCCCCGCAGCAAGGCCTGAAAGTCTTTACGGCGGCGCCGCGCTTTTTTACGCGCTTTTGATGCGGGCTTCCCTAGGCTCGCCTGCTCCCTCAACAGTGCACTTCACATCATGCGATTTTCTCTTGCGCAACCCCTTGCCCTGCTTTCGCTGGGCGCCCTGCCCCTGCTGGCGAGCGCCCAGCTCACGGGCAATGTCGCGCTGACCACCAACTACAAGTTCCGCGGCCAGGACCAGGACGTGCTCGGCTACAACGACTTCGCCAAGACCAAGGCGCTCAAGCCCGCCATCCAGGGCGGCTTCGACTATGCCTTCGGCGAATCGGGCTTCTACATCGGCAACTGGAACTCCAGCGTCAACTGGCTCAACGGCAACTCCATCGAGAGCGACATCTACGGCGGCTACAAGTTCAAGGCCGGCCCCTTCGACATGGACGTGGGCGCCCTGACCTACATCTACCCGGGCAACTCCCGCGGCAACACCACCGAGCTGTACGGCGCGGCCACCTGGGCCGACGAGGCGATCGGCGCGTTCACCCTGAAGTACTCCCACACCGTCTCCAAGGACTACTTCAACTATGCGGGCAACAAGGACGGCTCGGGCCTGAAGGGGCGCAACACCGGCTACCTGAACCTGAGCTACACCAAGGAGATCGTGCCCAAGGTGACGCTGAAGGCGGCGCTGGGCTACACCCACATGAGCAGCGACATCCGCAGCCTGGGCTACCGCAACTACGTGGACTACAACGTGGGCGCCTCCTACGACTTCGGCAACGGCCTGTCGCTGGCCGGCTCGGTGCAGGGGGCCAACAAGAAGAGCTCGTACCTGCTGGTGGCCGACCCGGGCATCGACCTGGGCTTCGGGCCCATCGGCGAACGCACATGGTCGCCCAACAAGGCGCGATTCATCGTCACGCTGACCAAGACGCTCTGAGCACGGCGCCGGCAGCCCTCGCGGTTGGGCGCGGCGGCCTTGCCCAATGGCGAACGGCGCGGTGCCGATGGGCCGCTATAACAGGGCGTCCTCCATCCGACCCCATCCGCACCGCCGATGTCGTCCGCCTCCTCCGCCGCCTGGGCCTGGATCCCGCTCGTCCTCTGGGCGGCATTGATGCAGACGGTGCGCAACACCGCCCAGCGTTCGCTGACCGCACAGACCGGGACGCTGGGCGCGACGCTGGTGCGCTTCCTCTACGGCCTGCCATTCGCGCTGCTGTGGCTGGCGGTGCTGCGCGCGCTGCCAGGCGAAGCCGCACCGGCGGTTCGCTTCGGCACGGCCTACTTCGGCTGGCTGCTGCTCGGCGCGATCAGCCAGATCGCGGCCACCGCCTTCCTGCTGGCGGCGATGAAGGAACGCAACTTCATCGTCGGCGTGGCCTTCTCGAAGACGGAGGTGCTGCAGGTCGTGCTGTTCGGCGTGCTGTTCCTCCATGAACTGCCGGGCACGGTGGCGATCGCGGCGATGGTCGTCGCGACGCTGGGTGTCGTGCTGCTGTCGGTGCCGCGCGGCGCCACGTCCGCCCATGCGGGTTGGAACGCGCGCGCGGCCCTGTTCGGGCTGGCCTCGGGCGCCGGCTTCGCGCTGTCCGCGATCGGCTATCGCGGCGCGGCCCTGCAGGTGCCCGCGCTGTCGCCCTGGCTGGCCGGGGCATGGGGCGTGGTGTGGGCCCAGGCCGCGCAATCGCTGCTGCTGGCCGGCTGGCTGGCACTGCGCTCGCCGGACTCGCTGCGCGCGGTCGCGCGCGCCTGGCGCATCTCGCTGGCCGCCGGGTTGGCAGGCGCGCTGGCCTCCATCGCCTGGTTCACCGCCTTCGCGCTCCACACGGCGGCCGAGGTGCGCACGCTGGGCCTGGTGGAAGTGTTCTTCAGCTACCTGGTGTCGCGCCGCCTGCTGCGCGAAGACTTGTCCCGCACGGAGAAGCTGGGGCTGGGCCTGGTGCTGGCGGGCCTGGTGGGCCTGTACCTGCAGGGCTAGCTGGTGCCCGTTCCTTGTCGTAGTACTGCCCGTCGAAGCGCTTGCGGTGTGGGCGCGGAGGCGGGCGGTATGGGCTTGGCCGGCCGACGTCGCCGGCCGCTTCGCGGCTGCCCTGTGCTGCTCACGTCAGGCGGGGTCCGCGCGAACTCGCTTCGCTCAAACAGCGCGCGGCCCTGATCCGCCTGCCGCTGCGCTGCTCGGCGGCGCCTCAACGGCCGGCCAAGCCCATACCGCCCGCCTCCGAGGACAGGATGGGGGAACACCCTCCCCTGCACGGCTTGCTGAGCGCATGACACTTGCGCTCTTCGAGGAGGGGGACATCTCTCGCGCACCCCAAGCCCGGCATGCGGTGCGGGTCGGGCGATCCCCTCTGCGGCGCTGAGGAGCGCAGCTTCAGGCGGAAAAAGGGCCGCGCGTGTTTGAGCCGAAGGCGAGTTTGCGCGGACCCCGCCTGAAGCGAGCACCGCAAGGGAGTCGCGAAGCGACCGCCGCAGTGGGGTCGACCGGCCCGCACCGCATGCCGGGCGCCCTCCCAAGGGGCGCCAAAACACAGCAACAACAGAATCACCCGTCGGGCTGCCGCTGAAGCCCCTTCAACAGCGGCCCCACGATCTCCAGCGGCAGCGGGAACACGATGGTGGAATTCTTGTCCGCCGCGATGACCGTCAGTGTCTCCAGGTAGCGCAATTGCAGGGCCTGCGGCTCGCGCCCCAGGATCCCGGCCGCCTCCGCCAGCTTGACCGCGGCCTGCAGCTCTCCTTCCGCGTGGATCACCTTGGCACGCCGCTCGCGCTCCGCCTCGGCCTGGCGCGCGATGGCGCGCACCATGTTGTCGTTGAGGTCCACGTGCTTGATCTCGACGTTGGTGACCTTGATGCCCCAGGTATCGGTCTGCGCCTCCAGTGTCTTCTGGATGTCGAGGTTGAGCCGTTCGCGCTCGGCCAGCAGGTCGTCCAGCTCGTGCTTGCCCAGCACCGCGCGCAGCGTCGTCTGCGCGAGCTGGCTGGTGGCTTCGTAGAACTTCTCGACCTGGATGATCGCCTTCTGCGGATCGACCACGCGGAAGTAGAGCACCGCGTTGACCTTCACCGACACGTTGTCGCGCGTGATCACGTCCTGGCTCGGGATGTCCAGCACCATCACCCGCAGCCCCACCCGCACCATCTGCTGGATGCCCGGGATGAGGATCACCAGCCCCGGCCCCTTCACCCTCCAGAAGCGGCCGAGCTGGAACACCACGCCGCGTTCGTACTCGCGCAGGATGCGCAGCGAGGCGGCGGCCAGCAGCACCATCAGCACCAGGCCCAGGACCGCGAGCGCGAGGCCGGCGTTGAAGAACATGCTCACGCCCTCGCCGCCACCGGCTCCTGCCCCTCCGGCGCCACCTGCAGCGTCACGCCCTGCACCCCGCTGACCCGCACGCGCCGGCCGGGGTACAGGTCACCGGTGCCGGTCACGTGCCAGTAGTCGCCCTGGATCTGCGCCCAGCCCTCGCCGTCGGCGAATTCGACCAGTTCGCCCGTGGTCCCCACCAGCGTCGTGACGCCGCTGACCACCGGCTGCTTGCGCGCCCGCGCCGCCATGCCGGCCACCACGATGATGAACAGGGCCGAGAAGGCGCTGCTCAGCGCGATCACCCAGATCGGCACGCCGAAGCCCGGCGCGTCGTTGTCGATCAGCAGCACCGCGCCGAAGGCGAAGGCCGCGATGCCACCCAGCCCCAGTACCCCGAAGCTGGGCAGGAAGGCCTCCGCGATCAGGAAGGCCACGCCGAGCAGGATCAGCGCCAGCCCCGCGTAGTTGACCGGCAGCATCTGCAGCCCGAACATCGCCAGCGTCAGGCAGATCGCGCCCACCACGCCGGGCAGCACGAAGCCTGGACTGGAGAACTCGAACAGCAGGCCGTAGATCCCGACCATCAGCAGGATCAGCGCCAGGCTGGGCTCGGTGATCACCGACAGCAGGCGGCTGCGCCAGTCGGCCTCGAAGACCAGCAGCTGCGCGCGCTGCGTAGCCAGCCGCACCGTCCCGCGCTCCATCGCCACGTCGCGGCCGTTGACCTGCATGAGCAGGTCCGCCACGTCCTGCGCGACGTAGTTGACCACCCGCTTGCTCAAGGCCTCCTGCGCCGACAGGCTCACGGATTCGCGCACCGCCTGTTCCGCCCATTCGGCATTGCGGCCGCGCAGCTGCGCCAGGCTGCGGATGTAGGCCGAGGCATCGGACAGGCGCTTGGCGCTCAGCGTGTCGGCCGTCTTGTCCTCGCCCTTGCCCTCGGGCTTCGAATCCGGCCGCGCCGGGCTGGGCATGCCGATCGCCACCGGCGTCGCCGCGCCGAGGTTGGAGGCCGGCGTCATCGCCGCGATGTGGCTGGCATAGAGGATGTAGGTGCCGGCGCTGGCGGCGCGCGCGCCGCTGGGCGCCACGAAGGTCGCGACCGGCACCGGCGAGGCGAGGATGTCCTTGACGATGCTGCGCATCGAGGCGTCGAGCCCGCCGGGCGTGTCGAGCTGGAGCACCGCGAGCCGGGCTTCCTTCTTGGCGGCGAGTGCGAGGCCGCGGCGCACGTAGTCGGCGGCAGCGGGCCCGATGGCGCCGTCGACCTGCATCAGGACCACGGTGCGCGGCGCAGGAGCGGGCGGGGACTGGGACGGCGCAGAAGACACGGCTTGGGCGCTGGCTGCCGCATGAGCCAGGAGGACCAGTCCCATCAACCATGCTCTGGCGGACCCCATGCGGCGGATTCTAGGAGCGGGCGAAATGGAAGTCATACGCTCGCAAGCCCTATGTGCTAATCGACGAAAAGGAGCGCAGGCGATTCCAGCGAGGCCCGCACGGCCTGGATGAACTCGGCCGCGTACTGCCCGTCGACCACGCGGTGGTCGAAGGAGGATGAGAGGTTCATCATGCTGCGGGGCAGCATCGCGCCGCCCAGCATCACCGGCCGCTGCACGATGCGGTTGACGCCCACGATCGCCACCTCCGGCAGGTTGATGATCGGCGTGGAGGCGATGCCACCCAGCGCGCCCAGGCTGGTGAGGGTGATGGTCGAGCCGCTGAGTTCGCCGCGCGTGGCCTGACCGGCGCGGGCCGCGGCGGCCAGGCGGGCGACCTCGGCCGCCACGGCCCAGAGGTCGAGCGCCTCGGCATGGCGCAGCACCGGCACCATCAGCCCGGCGTCGGTCTGCGTGGCGATGCCCATGTGCACCGCGCCATGGCGAGTGAGCACGCCGGCCTCGTCGTCGAAGCGCGCGTTGACCTGCGGGAAGCGGGCCACCGCCTGCACCAGCGCGCGCACCAGCAGGGGCAGCAGCGTCAGGCGGGGACGGCCGTCCCCGCGGGCATTGAGCTGGGCGCGCAGGCGCTCGAGCTCGGTGACGTCCACCTCATCCACGTAGCTGAAATGCGGGATGCGGCGCGCCGACTCCTGCATGCGCTGCGCGATGCGGCGGCGCACGCCGGTGATGGGGATGGCCTCCTCGTCGTTCCGCTCGGTGCCGCGCGGCAGGCTCGGTGCGGGCTGGGGCCCGCGCGCCGCGCCCGGGTGGCGCGCCAGCCAGGCGTCGAGGTCGGCCTGCACGATGCGGCCGGCGGTGCCGCTGGGCTGCAGCTGTTGCAGGTCGATGCCGAGCTCCCACGCGCGGCGGCGCACGGCGGGCGAGGCGATGGGGCGGTCGTCGGCCCGGGGGGTTGCGGGCGTTTCGACGGGGCGCGCCGCGACCGGTGCGGGTGCCGGTGCGGACTCGCGCGCAGGCGCGGACACCGGCGCGTCGGCACGCACCTGCCCCTCCCCTTCCACCTCGATGCGGATCAGTTCCGCCCCGACCGCGATCTGCTGCCCCACCTCGCCGCCCAGCGCCAGCACCTTGCCCGCCACCGGCGATGGAATCTCCACCGTCGCCTTGTCCGTCATCACGTCGGCCAGCGGCTGGTCCTCCACCACCGGATCGCCGGGCTGTACCCGCCAGGCCACCAGTTCCACCTCGGCGATGCCCTCGCCGATGTCCGGCACCTTGATCGCATGGACGCCCATTCAGTCCTCCATCACGCGGCGGAAGGCGGCGCCCACGCGCGCCGGCCCGGGGAAGTAGGCCCACTCCTGCGCATGCGGGTACGGTGTGTCCCAGCCGGCCACGCGCTCGATCGGCGCCTCCAGGTGGTAGAAGCAATGCTCCTGCACAAGCGCCGTCAGCTCGGCGCCGAAGCCGCTGGTGCGCGTGGCCTCGTGCACGATCACGCAGCGGCCGGTCTTCTTCACCGAGGCGACCAGCGTGGGCAGGTCCAGCGGCCAGAGGCTGCGCAGGTCGATGATCTCGGCGTCGATGCCGGTCTCGCGCGCCGCCGCCTCGCACACGTAGACCATGGTGCCGTAGGCGATGGCGGTCAGCGCCGTGCCCGGCCGGAACACGGTGGCCGATTCCAGCGGCACGGTGTAGTAGCCCTCCGGCACCTCGCCCAGCGGATGCGCGGACCAGGGCACCAGGGGCCGGTCGTGGTGCCCGTCGAAGGGCCCGTTGTAGAGCCGCTTGGGCTCCAGGAAGATCACCGGGTCGTCGTTCTCGATGGAGGCGATCAACAGGCCCTTGGCATCGCGCGGGTTCGACGGCATCACCGTGCGCAGCCCGCAGACGTGGGTGAACAGCACCTCCGGGCTCTGGCTGTGGGTCTGCCCGCCGTAGATGCCGCCGCCGCAGGGCATGCGGATGGTGATGGGCGCGGTGAAGTCGCCCGCCGAGCGGTAGCGCAGGCGCGCGGCCTCCGACACGATCTGGTCGTAGGCCGGGTAGAAGTAGTCGGCGAACTGCACCTCCACCACCGGCCTGAGGCCATAGGCGCCCATGCCGATGGCGGCGCCCACGATGCCGCCCTCGGAGATCGGCGCGTCGAACACGCGCGAGCTTCCGTACTTCGCCTGCAGGCCCTCGGTGCAGCGGAACACGCCGCCGAAGTAGCCCACGTCCTGGCCGTAGATGACGACGTTGTCGTCGCGCTCCAGCATCAGGTCCATGGCCGAGCGCAGGGCCTGGATCATGGTCATCTGGGCCACGCGCATCACCCCTTCTGGAACTGCTCGAGCTGGCGGCGCTGCGCCTGCAGGTGCGGCGGCATGTGCTCGTAGACGTCCTCGAACATGGCCGCGGCGCCGTGCAGGTGGCCATCGGCGAGCGAGCCGTAGCGCTCGGCTTCCTTGAGGGCCGCGCTCACCTGTGCTTCGAGATCCGCCTGCGTCTTCTCGTGCTCCTCGTCGGACCAGGCGCCGATGCCGCGCAGGTGCTGCGCCAGCCGCGCGATCGGATCGCCCAGCGGAAAGTGCTGCCAGTCGTCGGCGGGGCGGTAGCGCGAGGGGTCGTCCGAGGTGGAATGCGCGCCGGCCCGGTAGGTGACCCATTCGATCAGCGACGGCCCCAGGTTGCCGCGCGCCCGCTCGGCGGCCCAGCGCGAGGCCGCCAGCACCGCGAGCCAGTCGTTGCCGTCCACCCGCAGCGAGGCGATGCCGCAACCCACGCCGCGCGCCGCGAAGGTGGTGGCCTCGCCGCCGGCGATCGCCTGGAAGGTCGAGATCGCCCACTGGTTGTTGACCACGTTGAGGATCACCGGCGCGCGGTACACGTGCGCGAAGGTCAGCGCCGTGTGAAAGTCCGATTCGGCCGTGGCGCCGTCGCCGATCCAGGCCGAGGCGATGCGGGTGTCGCCCTTGATCGCCGAGGCCATGCCCCAGCCCACCGCCTGGATGAACTGCGTGGCGAGGTTGCCCGAGATCGAGAAGAAGCCGGCGCGCTTCATCGAATAGCACACCGGCAGCTGCCGGCCCTTGAGCGGATCGCGCTCGTTGGACAGCAGCTCGCAGATCATGTCCACCATCGAAACGTCGTCGCGCGCCAGCAGCAGGCCCTGCTGCCGGTAGGTGGGAAAGCACATGTCGCCGGGCGCCAGCGCCAGCGCATGGCCGGTGGCGATGGCCTCCTCGCCCAGGCACTGCATGTAGAAGGAGATCTTCTTCTGCCGCTGCGCGATGAGCATGCGGGCGTCGAAGATGCGCGTCTTCATCATCGCGACCAGTCCGCGGCGCAGCAGGGCCGCATCGGCCTCGGGCACCCAGGGGCCGACGGCGCGGCCCTCCTCGTCGAGCACGCGCACCAGGGTGTAGGCCAGGTCGCTGGTGTCGGCCGGCGAGGCCTCCACCGGCGGGCGCCGCACCTCGCCGGCCCGCGAGAGGTGCAGGTAGGAGAAATCGGTCTCGTGTCCCGGCCGCCCGGTCGGCTCCGGCACATGCAGACGAAGAGAGGGGGTGCCCTGGCTCATCGCTTGTCTCCGCGCTCGTTGGTGTCGTTCGCCACCGGAGCCTAGCGAATTTCGAGCGCGTCTGCAGGATGCGGCCACTGCGGCCGCGCCGCTTCAGTCGATGCTGATATTGGCCGCCTTCGCCACCTCGGCCCACTTCACGCGGTTGGCGTGCACGGTGCTCTTGAACTGCGCCGCGGTCTCGACGCGCACCGTGTTGCCCTGCCCCTCGAACTTCTCGCGGATCTCGGGCTGCTCCAGCACCGCGCGGATGGCGGCGTTGAGCTTGTCGACGATGCGCGCATCGGTGCCCTTGGGCGCGAACACGCCGAACCAGATCGAGCTGTCGAAGCCCTGGGTGCCGGCGATGCCGCTGGAGGCGATGGTCGGCACCTCTTTCACCGCGGCCACCGGCTTGGCGGTGGTCACCCCCAGCAGCCGCACCTTGCCGGCCTTGTACTGCGGCAGCACGGTCTGCACCTGGTTCATGATGCAGCAGGTCTCGCCGCGCACCACGGAGGTGATGGCCTCCGGGCCGCCCTTGTAGGGCACGTGGACCATCTCCAGGCCCAGGCGCGAGTTGAATTCGGCGAAGGCCATGTGCGTGCCGGCGCCGTTGCCGGTGGAGGCGTAGTTGTACTTGCCGGGGTTGGCCTTCACCAGCTCGACGAACTCCTTGAGCGTCTTCACGTTGATCACGTCGGGGTTGATGGTGAGCACGTTCGAGACGTCGAGCACCGGCGCCACCGGCACGAAGTCGGCCTCCACGTCGAAGGGCAGCTTCTTGTAGAGCGCCGCGTTGCTGCCATGCGTGGCGGCGGTGCCGAAGGCCAGCGTGTAGCCGTCCGGCCTGGCACGCGCCACGTACTCGCTGGCGATGTTGCCGGCCGCCCCGGACTTGTAGTCGATCACCACCGGCTGGCCCAGCTTCTGCGAGAGCGGCTCCTGGATGGTGCGGGCCACCACGTCCACGCCCGAGCCGGCCGGGAAGCCCATGATCAGCGTAACCGGCTGCTGCGGCCAGTCGCTCTGGGCGAAAGCAAGCGGTGCAGCCAGGGCGAGGGCGGCGGCGAGGAGCGGGCGGCGGGAGAGGAAGGTGGGCATGGCTGTGCGGACGGGGAAAAAGCGATCGCCCATTGTGGCGCGCGGCTCATGCGCGATCGCATCGAAGCTTATTCACCCACCTGCACGCCATGCTGCAGCCCCCGGCCAGCCTCTCGATAATGCGACCCATGGTACGCCCCACGCAACAACTCCATCCCGCCCGCGAGCCCGCCCCCCTGCTGCCCGC
>NZ_LYMK01000012.1 GCF_002157355.1 Variovorax sp. JS1663
GATCCGTGCCGCGCTGAACCACCCGTCTCCACTCCCTCCCCCAGCGGGGGAGGGAGTGGAGACGGGTGGTTCAGCGCGGCACGGATCACTTCCGGCGTGAACGGCGGCTGCCGGAAGCGCACCCCGGTCGCATCGAAGATCGCGTTTGCGATCGCCGCCGTGCCGGGTACCGAGGACGACTCCCCTGCCCCCAGCGGCGGCTCGCCCGGCCGCTGCATGTGCACGATCTCGATCACCGGCACCTCGCGGAAGCTCAGGATCGGGTAGCCGCCCCACTCGCGGCTCGCGACCACGCCGGTGGGCAGCACCCCTGGCAGCATTTCGCCCACGGCGGCCTCTGCCTTCGGCGCGAACTGCACCCGCTCCTTGAGCGCCCGGCTGGTGGTCTGGACCACGTTGCCGTGGATCTGGTGCTCGACCCCGGCCGGGTTCACCATCAGCCCCGCGTCGTGCCCCACCACCACGCGGCGCACGTGCACCTCGCCGGTGGTCCGGTGCACCTCCACGTCGGCCACCCAGGCCGACCAGGCCGCACCGAAACCCGGCCACTTGCTGTGCACGTAGCGGGCGTAGGCGAAGCCCTGGCCGAACAGCACGTCGCCGCCGGGCCCCAGGCCACCGTCCGCGTTCTCCTGCGGGCCGGTGCGCATGCGCCAGCCGGCCTTCTGCGCGGTCTCGCGCACCAGATCAGCCGCACGCGGGTCGCGCAGGTGCCGCAGGCGGAATGCCACCGGGTCCACGCCGGCCGCGGTGGCCAGTTCGTCCACGTAGGACTCGTGCGCGAAGGAACTGGGCAGCGCCGAGACGCCGCGCAGCCAGGAGGCGCGCACGATCGGCGCCATGTCGTTGACCTTGACCCGCAGGTTCTCGTAGGCATAGGGCGGGCGCGCCGTGCGGTCGCCCATCTCGAAGGCCTGGGCCAGCGGCTCGACCGTGCGCGTCAGCAGCAGGGCCAGCGTCGGAGCGCCGTTGGAGGGGTAGGAGGTCTCGAAGTCATAGGCGGCCACGTTGCCGTCCGCGTCGAGGCCGCCGTTGACCTGCATCAGTTGCGCCGCGCCCTTGGGCTCCCAGGCATGCTCCTGCTCGCGCGTGAGCTGCACCCGCACCGGCGCGCCGGCCGCGCGCGCGAGCAGGGCCGCGTCGGCGGCCACGTCGTCGGCGCCGTTGCGGCCGTAGCAGCCGGCCGCTTCCATGCGCACCACGTCGACCGCGACGTCTTCCACGCCCATGAGCTTCGCGAGGTCGGCGCGCAGCACGTGCGGGTTCTGCGAGCCGGCCCAGACGCGCAGCTGCACGCCGGCCTCGCCCTCGGGCTGCCAGTGCGCCAGCGCGCAGGAAGGCCCGATGGACGCATGCATCTGGTAGGGCCAGACATAGGTGCGCGGCATCGGCTGCGCGGCGCCGGCCAGGCCTTCGTCGACGTGGCCCTCGTCGACCAGCAGCCGCTGCGTCGCCGGATTCGCGCGCAGCGCACCCTCCAGGTCGTCGAGCGCCGGCAGGCCGGGCCAGGCCTTCCATCGCACGCGCAGGGTGCGCAGCGCTTCTTCCGCATGTTCCTCGCGCTCGGCCACGATGCCGACGAAGTCGCGGATCACCACCACCGCACGGATGCCAGGGATGTGGGCGATGGAGGTTTCGTCGACCGACTCCAGCGTGTTGCCGATGAAGTCGCCGTGGTCCGCGCCCGCGTAGGGCGGGCGCACCACGCGGCCATGCAGCATGCCGGGCACGCGCATGTCGTGCACGAACACCAGCTCGCCCGCGAGCTTGGCCGGAATGTCCACCCGCGGCACCGCGGTGCCGACGATGCGGTAGTCCTTCGGGTCCTTCAGGCGGGCGCCGCCATCGAGCTGCAGCACGGTGCGCCCGCCGGCCACCAGTTCGCCGACGCCCACGCTGAAGGCCGGGTCCTCGCCGGCATGGATGCGGCCTTCGCGCACCTCGAGCAGCGCGGGCTGCACGCCGAAGCGCTCCGAGGCTTGCTCCAGCAGCCAGGCGCGCACCTGCGCGGCGGCCAGGCGCAGCGGCGCGGCGTGGATCTGCAGCGAGGCGCTGGCGATGGTCGCGCCCTGGTTGGGCGCACGCGCCGTGTCGCCCAGCACCATGTGCACCTGCGCGAGCGGCAGGTCCAGCTCTTCCGCCACCACCTGGGCCAGCGCGGTGCGGATGCCGGTGCCCAGGTCCACGTGGCCGTTGAGCGCGGTGACGCTGCCGTCGTCCCACAGCGCGAGCAGGATCTCGGGGCCCTCCGCGGGATTGCCGGGGACCGCGGCGGGCTGGCCATTGGCGGCCGGCGGCGCGGGCGGCGTCTCGCGCACGACGACGAGCGCGCCCTGGGCCGTCAGGAAATCGCTTCGGCGGCGCGGCTGCTCGGCACGCCGGGTCACGACGCGGCGTCCTTTGCCATGGCCGCGGCGGCGCGCCGCACCGCGTCCAGGATCTCCACGTGGGTGCCGCAACGGCACAGGTTGCCCGAGAGCTCGGCGCGGATGCGTTCATCGCCCGGATGCGGATCGCGCGCCAGCAGCGCGGCGGCCTGCATCACCATGCCATTGAGGCAGTAGCCGCACTGCGCGGCCTGGGCCTGCTCGAAGGCCTGCTGCACCGGATGCCAGTTCTCGCGCGTGCCCAGGCCCTCGAGCGTGGTGACACTGCGCCCCGCCACGCCATGCGCCGGGATGACGCAGGCCCGCGCGGCCACGCCGTCGACCCACACGGTGCAGGCGCCGCACTGGCCCAGCCCGCAGCCGTACTTGGGCCCGTTGAGTCCCAGGTCGTTGCGCAGCACGTGCAGGAGTGAGGCGGCCTCCGGGACCGGCAAGGCGACGTCGCGCCCGTTGACCTTCAGGGCAAGCTCGGACATCGGGTGCGCGAACTCCTCAGGCACCGACCTCGACGTCGCCGGACTGGATGCGCTTGACACCCTTGGCCTGCATCTGCTTCCAGGCCTTGGCGAGCGAGCCGTCGAGGTCGATGGCGCGGGTCGCGTCCTCGATCACGTAGGCCTCGAAGCCGTGCTTGCGCGCGTCCAGCGCCGTCCAGGCCACGCAGAAGTCGGTGGCCAGGCCGGTGACGAACACCGTCTTGATGCCGCGCTGCTTGAGGTAGCCGGCCAGGCCGGTGGGCGTCTTGCGGTCGGCCTCCTCGAAGGCCGAGTAGCTGTCCACGCCCTTGTGGTAGCCCTTGCGGATGATGAGCTGCGCGCTGGGCAGCTTCAGGTCCTTGTGCAGCGCCGCGTCGTCGCTGCCCTGCACGCAGTGGTCCGGCCACAGCACCTGGTTGCCGTAGGCCAGCTTGATGCTGCTGAAGGGCTTCTGCCCCGCATGCGCGCTGGCGAAGGAGGCATGGCCCTGGGTGTGCCAGTCCTGCGTGACCACGATGTTCTCGAAGGCGGTGGAGAGCTTGTTGATCACCGGCACCACCTCGGCCCCGCCCTTGACGGGCAGCGTGCCGCCGTCGATGAAGCAGTTCTGCACGTCGACCACGATCAGCGCCGACTTGTCCGTGGGCTTGATCTTCGCGGCCGCGAAGAGCGGCGCTGACAGGGCTGCCAAGCCAAGCGCCGCGGTGGACTGAAGAAAGACTCTCCGTTGCATGTCATGCATGTCATTCGCTCCTCGTGGTGAAAAACCGATGCGCAGGCCGCGAAGCCGGCCCGTTCGGGAGCACCCGCGGAACCGGCTGTGCCGGGCCGCTGGGTGCGCCCCCGGTGAGGGGGTTGGCGGACCACACGAAGTGGGGGAGCCTGGGGGAGAGCTTCATACAGACAGATAGGCTCGCCGCACTTCCTCGTTGGTGGCGAGGTCGGCCATCGAGGCCTGGTAGCGGATCTGCCCCTTCTCGAGCACGTAGGCACGGTCGGAGACCAGCTCGGCGAAGTGCATGTTCTGCTCCGACAGCAGGATGCTCACGCCCTGGGCCTTGAGCTCGAGGATCATGTTGGCCATCTGCTCGACGATCACCGGCGCGACGCCCTCGGAGGGCTCGTCCAGCAGCACGAGGTAGGGGTTGCCCATCAGCGTGCGCGCCACCGTCAGCATCTGCTGCTCGCCGCCGCTCATGCGTCCGCCCGGTCGCTGCGGCATCTCGCCGAGGTTGGGGAAGAGCTTGAACAGGCGCTCGGGCGTCCACAGCGGCGCATCGCTGCCATCGCCCCAGCGCCGCGCGGCCTGGCGGCCCACTTCGAGGTTCTCCATCACCGTGAGGTCGGTGAACACGCGCCGGTCCTCGGGCACGAAGCCCAGGCCCAGCTTGGCCGCGTGGTGCGGCTCGCACTTCGAGATGTCGTGGCCCAGGAAGCGGACCGCGCCGCGGCGCTTGGACAGCATGCCGATCAGCGCCTTGAGCGTGGTGGACTTGCCGGCGCCATTGCGGCCCATCAGCGCCACCACCTCGCCGCGGCGGACCTCGAGGTCCACGTCGTAGAGGATCTGGGCGGCGCCGTACCAGGCGCACAGGGACTTGGCCTCGAGCAGCTGCTCGTGTGAACTCATGCTTCTGCTCCCACCGCGGCGTTCACCGCCGCGGCCTTCTCGGCGATCTTCTCGAAGGTCTTGCCGCTGCCGAAGTAGACCTCCTGCACCTTGGGATGGTCGCGGATCTCCAGCGGCTTGCCCTGCGCGATCAGGCGCCCGCGCGCCAGCACGATCATGCGGTCGGCGTACGCGAACACCACGTCCATGCTGTGCTCGGTGAAGAGCACGGCCATGCCGCGGTCGATCACGAGCTGCTTGGTCAGCGCCATCAGCGAGTTGCGCTCCTTGGGCGCCATGCCGGCGGTGGGCTCGTCCATCAGCAGCAACTTGGGCGAGTTGGCCATCGCGATCGCGAGCTCGACGCGCTTGACGTCGCCATAGGCCAGCACACTGCAGGGCCGGTCGGCCTGGGCCTTCATGCCGACCTGGTCGAGCAGGGCCAGCGCCTCCTCGCGCTTGTGGTCGGCGGCGCGCCGGAAGGTGGCGAAGAGCTTGTGGTCGTGCGACAGCAGCGCCATCTGCACGTTTTCCACCACGGTGAGCGAGGCGAAGGTCTCGGCGATCTGGAAGGTGCGGCCGACGCCCTTGCGCCAGATCTCGCGGGGCTTCCTGCCCACCAGTTCGTCGCCATCGAGCAGGATCGAGCCGCGGTCGGCCTTGAGCTGGCCGTTGACCATGTTGAAGGTGGTGGACTTGCCGGCGCCGTTGGGGCCGATGAGGGCCAGCAGCTCGCCGGGGGCGAGGTCGAAGCTGATGCCGTCGACGGCCTTGACGCCGCCGAAGGATTTTCCGAGTTCGGTGACCTTCAATAAGCTCATGCCTTCACCTCTTCCAGCGACCCGGGGTGCTTCGCGCCACGCCGCCGGTCGAACAACTGCTTGCAGAAGCCGGCGATTCCCTGCGGGAACAGCAACACCAGCAGCAGGATGATCCCCCCCAGCATCGCCCGCCAGTAGTCGGTGTTGCGCGCCACGGTGTCATGCAGCCAGGTGAAGGTCACGGCCCCCACCACCGGCCCCGCCAGCGTCTGGATGCCGCCGAGCAGCACCATCACCAGCCCGTCGACCGACTTGCCGACACTCAGCGACTCGGGCGAGATGCTGCCCTTGGAGAAGGCGAACAGCGCGCCCGCCAATCCTGCGGCCAGGCCGGCGATGACGAAGGCGGCCCACTGCATGCGCTTCACGTCGATGCCGATCGCATCCGCGCGCAGCGCCGAATCACGCCCTGCCCGCAAGGCATAACCGAAGGGCGAGAACAGCACGCGCCGCAGCCACAGCACGCCCAGCGCCACGAGCGCCAGCGTGAGCCAGTAGTACACCCGCTTGTCCGACAGCCACGCCGCGGGCCACACGCCGGTGAGCCCGTTGCTGCCGCCGGTGAAGCTGTCCCACTGATAGGTAATGGCCCAGGTGATCTGCGCGAAGGCCAGCGTGAGCATCGCGAGGTACACCCCCGACAGCCGCACCGCGAACCAGCCGTAGACGAAGGCGCCGACCGCCGCCACCAGCGGTGCCAGGATGAGCGCGAGCTCCATCGGCATGCCGCTGGCGCGCACCAGCAGCGCCGCGCCGTAGGCCCCGAGCCCGAAGTACGCCGCATGCCCGAAGGAATGCATGCCCGCCGGACCCATGATGAAGTGCAGGCTGGTGGCGAACAGCGCAGCGATCATCAGGTCGATCATCAGCACCGAGGTGTAGGGCGAGTCGGCTGTGAAGAAGGGCACGGCTGCCAGCACCAGCCCGAAGACGGCTGCCGCGACGAGGTAGCCGCGGCTCGGGCGGCGCAACGGTTCTTCCTGCATGCCCACGTAGCGGCTCGGCGCCTGCGGCCGGCCGAACAGGCCCCAGGGCCGCCACACCAGCACCACCGCCATCACCAGGAAGTCCACCACCAGGGTGAGCTTGGAGAAGGACACGCTCAGGCCGAAGACATCGACCACGCCGAGCCAGATGCAGATCGCCTTGATCTCTGCGATCAGCAGCGCGGCCGCATAGGCGCCGGGGATCGAGCCCATGCCGCCCACCACCACCACCACGAAGGCGGCGCCGATGGTGTTGAGGTCCATCTCCAGCGTGGCCGGCTCGCGCGGCAGCTGCAGCGCGCCGCCCAGGCCGGCGAGCATGGCACCGAGCGCGAACACGGCGGTGAAGAGCCAGGCCTGGTTGACGCCCAGGGCGCTGACCATCTCGCGGTCCTGCGTGGCCGCGCGCACCAGGGTGCCGAAGCGGGTGCGCGTGAGCAGCATCCACACCAGGCCCAGGACCACCGGGCCGACCACGATCAGGAACAGGTCGTAGGAAGGGAACTGGCGCCCGAGGATGGTGACCGAGCCCGACAGCCCCGGCGCGCGCGGACCGAGCAGCTCGTCCGGTCCCCAGAGCCACAGCACCGCGTCCTTGATCACCAGCACCAGCGCGAAAGTGGCCAGCAGCTGGAACAGCTCGGGCGCCTTGTAGATCCGGCGCAGCAGCACCACCTCGATCAGCGCGCCCAGCACGCCCACCGCCAGCGCCGACAGCACCAGCGCCGGCCAGAAACCCAGGCCCGTGCCCAGTTTCTCGACCAGCGTGTAGGCCACGTAGATGCCCACCATGAAGAACGAGCCATGCGCGAAATTCACGATCCGCGTGACGCCGAAGATCAGCGACAGCCCCGCCGCCACCAGGAACAGCGAAGAGGCGCTCGCCAGCCCGTTGAGCAGCTGGACGATGAAACCGGAGAAGCTCATCTAATTTCCTTCAGCTTTGAACTCCATCCCGCGGGTCTGCCACACGGCCGGCAAAGCCAGGCCCGTTCGGGGAACACCGCGGAACCGGCTTCGCCGGGCCGCTGGTGTTGCCCCCGGCCGGGGGTTGGCGAAGCGACACGAAGTGCGCGCAGCCTGGGGGCGAGCGTCAATCATTGGCGCGCGACTTCTTCAGCTCTTCGACCGGCGGCTGATATTTCGCGTCGGCGCCATCGAGGTACACGTAGTTGACCATCACGCCCTTGCCGCCCTCGTTCTTGGTGCGACCGACGAAGGCGCCCATGGTCGACTGGTGGTCCTCCGGCCGGTAGGTGATCTTGCCGAAGGGCGTGTCCACCTGCAGGCCCTTGAAGGCCGCGACCAGCTTGTCGGTCTCGGTGCCCTTGGCCTTGGCGATGCCGGCTGCCGCCGACTTGATCATGCTGTAGCCCACCACCGAGCCCAGGCGCGGGTAGTCCTTGAACTTGGCCTGGTAGGCCTGCTCGAATTTCTTGTGCTCGGGCGTGGTGATGCCGTACCAGGGGTAGCCGGTCACGATCCAGCCGTTGGGCGCCTCGTCCTTCAGCGGGTCCATGTACTCGGGTTCGCCGGTCAGCACGCTGACCACCTCGCGGTCCTTGAACAGGCCGCGCGTGTTGCCCTCGCGCACGAACTTCGAGAGATCGGCGCCGAAGAGCACGTTGAAGATCGCATCGGGCTTGGCATCGGCCAGTGCCTGCACCACGCTGCCGGCGTCGACCTTGCCCAGCGGCGTGGCCTGCTCGGCCACGAACTCGACGTCGGGCTGCGCCGCCTTCAGCAGGTTCTTGAACGCCGCCACCGCCGACTGGCCGTACTCGTAGTTGGGGTACACGAGGGCCCAGCGCTTCTTCTTGAGCTTGGCGGCCTCGGGCACCAGCATCGCGGCCTGCATGTAGGTGCCGGGGCGCAGGCGGAAGGTGTACTGGTTGCCACCCTGCCAGGTGATCTTGTCGGTCAGCGGCTCGCCGGCCAGGAAGAAGAACTTCTTCTGCTTGGCGAAGTCGGTGACGGCCAGGCCGGTGTTCGACAGGAAGGTGCCCGCGAGGATGTCCACCTTCTCGCGCGAGACCAGCTCCTCGGCCACGCGCACTGCGTCACCGGGGTTGGCGTTGTCGTCGCGCGTGACCAGCTCGATCTTCTTGCCGTTGACGCCGCCGGCCGCGTTGATCTCGTCGACCGCCAGTTCCATGCCCTTCTTGTAGGGCTCGAGGAAGGCGGGCTGCGCCTTGTAGCTGTTGATCTCGCCGATCTTGATCACGCCCTGGGCGCGCGCCAGCGGAATGAGCGCGACGGCAAGAGCAGCGAGCGAAACCGCCCTGAAGGCAAAACGCATGGTCATATGGAACTCCTCGTTGAAATGGTCAAACGGTCGGAACATCGCGGTGCGCGCAGCGCACTCGCCGTTCGGGGGCAGCCGCGGAACCGGCTTTGCCGGGCCGCCGGGCTGCGCCCCCGGAGAGGGGGTTGGCGGACCACACGAAGTGGGGGAGCCTGGGGGAGAGCTTCATCACCGGAGGCCGTCTTCGCCCTTGATCTCGGAAACCTGCAATCCGCCGATGCGCGGCAGGGGGCGGCCGCTGTCGGTGACGGCGACGGCGACCACGATCTCGTTGGCGCGCGGCGCGTCGGACACGCGGGCCTCGACCGCGTCGAAATGGCTGCGCACGAAAGCGGCGTCCTTGTGGCCCAGCGGCACGTCGATGGCGGTGCCCAGCGTGCCGCGCTTCTTGGCCGAAGGCACCAGCGCGGCGCCCTTCTCGACCGCCACGCGAAGCGGCGCGCCGAGCTTGGGATGCAGGATCGCGGCCGCGTGCTCCAGTTCGCCGGCCTCGCCGACGATGGCGGCCTTGCCGTAGCTCTGGGCCTGGCCGGGCTCGATGCCCAATGCCTTCACGGCTTTCTGTCCCAGCAGTGCACCGAGTTCCTCGCCGATGGCGATGAGATCGTCGAGCGATTCGCTGTAGCGGCCCGCATACGGGTTCTCGATCACCGCGATGGCCACGGCGCGGCGGGTGGGCGGCTCGATGGTCTTGCCCATTTCCTTGCGGGTTTCGTCGATCTGCACGACGAGCTTGCGGATGTTGGCGCTCATGTTCTGTTTCCTGGTTGTCTCTGGATGAAGGTGATGCGCCTCAGCGCAGTCCGTCCCACTTGGCGATGTTTTCTGCCCGCAGGCCGCCCACGCGGTCGTGCACCCGGTAGCCCGTGCTCATCGCGAGGATGAAGACGATCTCGTCGGCCGCGGGCGCACCGGGCACGCGCACCTCGATGGCGTCGAACTGGCCGCGCACGTAGCTGGCGTTGATGTTGGTCAGCGGCACGTCGAGCGCCGCGCCGGGCGGCCCGACCTTCTTCGTGGAGGGCACGATCGACAGCGCGTTGCCCGGCTGCCCGGTCTTCTTCTCGTCCACCGTGCCGGCGGTGTAGGCCGCGCGGTCGCCCTTCCAGCCCAGCAGCTCGCGCATCGCGTAGCCGCCGGGCACATGCCACAGCGCGCCATGCTCCAGCTCGCCGGCGGCACCGACGATGGCGCCCTTGCCATAGGTGGAGATGCGCTCGAGCGGCACGTCCATCGCGGCATGGAGGCGGTGCGCCAGGTCCACGCCCACGGGGTCGAGCAGGCTCATCATGGGCAGGATGTCGGGCTCGTAGCGGCCCGCGAAGGGATTGGTCAGCACCGCGGCGATGGCGCCACGCACCAGCGGCGTCGCGGCACGCGGGCCGAACTCGTGGTGAATGGTCTCGACCTGGGTGAAAACACGGCGTATATCGATCATTGAAACGGTCCTGCTTTTCGTTAAGCAAATACTGAACCAACTGCAGCGGCCTGCGGCTGTTTCGCGATGGCGGAAATGCCGGACGAAGGTGAGCTTAAGGGCTCCACGAGGCGCCACTGCCCCTGGCAAACCAGCATGGCGGAATCGATCAGGCCCGCGCGCTGCAGATCCCTGGCGCGTGCCGCGCCCGCCTCCAGTGCGCGCTGCACCTGTGCAGGCGCGAGCGCCGCCACGTCGACCGTGACCAGGATGTCGCCGAGGTCGCTGTCGTCCTTGCATTCGTTCGCCGGCCGGCGATGGATGCCCGGGTCCTGCACGTCCACCGCGTTGGCGATCACGGTCGCGGCGGCGTCCGCCTCGGCGGCCGTGCCCGCGAGGACGGTGACGCTGTCGGCGATGCCCAGCGAGAAGCTGCGCCCGCGCCAGCCGCTGGTAGCGACGCCGCGCACCGGCATCTCGGCGCGCAGCTCGAATTGGCCGTCGGTGGTGAGCGGCCCGCGCTCGCGCAGGTCAAAGCGCGCCAGATCGGCGAACAGGCCCACGCGCGCCGACCGGCCGGGCGCGAGATGCAGGGCGATGTCGCCGCCGTTGTTGACCCAGGCGCGCTCGATGCCGGTGCGCTGGTAGCAGGCGATCAGCTCCTGCGCGACCGCGCCGGCCACCGCCGCCATCGGCGTGATGAAGGCGGCGCGGAAGGGCACGCAGGCCCGCCACATGCGGCGTGCGATGGGGCCCTGCAGCGGGCATGCGTCGCGCACCGGCTGGCGCAGCAGCGGCAGCTCGGCCACCAGCTCGTCGAGCACGGTGCCGAAGCGCCGCCAGGCGAGCTCGTGCGCGACAGCGACTTCGACGTCGTCGCCGTGCGCCTCGGCCACGATGTCGATCGGGCCATGGTTGAAGTGCCAGCGGCCCGCGTCCAGCGGTCGGCGCTGCGCGCCGCCGGGCGCTGCCTGGGAAGGGGGCAATTGACTCATTGGAGGACCTTCGCTTTCGGCTTCGGTATTTGCCTTGGGAGCGGCCCGGCGGCTCATGATTGCCTCGCTCAACGGCAATCCGGCAGCGACTCGACGCTCTGGCGGCTGGCCAGCGTGTCGGGATGGTCGGCGCCCAGGACCTGCACGCGCCCGCGCCACGCCGGCAACGCTTGTGCGCACGCCTCCCGGGGCCGGCCCAGGCGGGCCAGCGCGATGCCGAGGTTGTGGCGCGACAGCAGTGTCGGCGGCGCCTGCGGACCGAGCACATCCTCTCGCAATTGCAGCGCCTGCGTGAAGGCTTGCATCGCTTCGGCCGTGGCGCCGAGCGCAGCCAGCGATGCGCCCAGGTTGTTGAGCGTGGACGCGCGATTCCGGGCCCCCGCGGCGTCGTCGGCCGGCAATCGCGACAGGGCCTCGCGGTAGAGCGGAACGGCTTCGGCATGGCGGCCTTGCTGCGCGAGCGCGTGGCCGCGGTTGTTGAGCGCGATGCCGGCCGCCGCGTCCGCGCGCGGCGGGGTCGGCGCCGCACACCCGGCCAGGCCGAGTGCGAGGAGAAGGACCACCGTGCGAGCGAGTGCACGGACGGCGCTGGACGATGCCGCACGGATCACGCCTGCCTCAACCCAGCATCGGTGGCTGGCCGAGCGGCCAGGGATTGGCCGCGTCCATGCGCAGCCACTGGCGCGCCAGCGGCGCACCGTCGTTCTGCCAGGCACCGCGCGCCAGCGCCTGCTCGAGCGAGAACACATGCTCCATGTGGCCGCCCAGCGCCTGGTAGTCCTCACGCCGCATGCTGAACTCGATCGGGGCGACGATGGCGGGCGTGGGCACGGTGCCGAAGCTGTTGTCGGGCATGCGCAGCACGTCGGCCATCACGGTGATGCCGCCGCCGGGCCACACATAGGCCGGCGCGCCGCCGCAGGTCACGTTGACCAGTGCGCGCTTGATGGCGCGGGTGAGCAGCACCGGGTTCTCGGTCACGCCGGCACGCAGGCTGCCGCCGGCGCCGCCGAGGAAGAGCACGGTGCACAGCGAGGGCTCGCAGTTCTCGCCGATGCGCTCGACGATGCGGCGCACCGGATCGGGCATGTCCTGTTCGACCGGACGCAGCTGATCGTCGAGCACGTACCACTGCGCATGCTCGCCGGTGGTGGAGGTCATGAGCAGGCGCAGGCCGGGGCGGGCCACGCCCTCCTCCCAGCCTTCGATGATGGACAGCGGATCGTCGATGTCGGTGCCGCCCCAGCCGTTGCCCGGATTGGCCACCTGGAAGTAGCGCCCCGGCGTGGACTTGCGCCCGCGCATCTGGATGCCCGAGGGCGGCATGTCGAGGCAGCGGCCGGCCTGGTGCTCGGTGAGCACGCCGGTGATGTGGTCGTCCACCACCACCACCTCGTCAGCCTGGCCGAAGAGCTGGCGCGCGAAGATGCCGACGGCGGCCGAGCCGCAGCCCACGCGCATGCGCTTCTCTTCCACGCCGTTGACGATGGGTGCGCGGCCGGCCTGGATGACCATGCTGGCGCCACCGTCGATCACGCATTCGACCGCCTTCTTGTTGCCCAGCAGCTGCATCAGCTCGGCGGTGAGGCGGCCTTCCTTCTTGCTGCCGCCCGTGAGGTGGTGCACGCCGCCCAGCGAGAGCATCTGCGAGCCGTATTCGGCCGTGGTCACGTGACCGACCACCTCGCCCTTGTAGCGCACGTTGGCCTGCTCGGCGCCGAGGAAGCGGTCGGTGTCGATCTTCACCTTGAAGCTGCAGTAGCTGAAGATGCCTTCGGTGACGACGGTGACCATGTCCACGCCCTGCGCCTTCGAGGCCACGATGAAGGGCGCCGGCTTGTAGTCGGGGTAGGTGGTGGAGGAGCCCACGCCGGTCACGAAGACCTCGTCGGAATGAAGGAGATCGCCGTTCCAGTCGGGCTCCGCGCCTTCCGGCGCTGGCTCGGCCGCGGGCCGCGCGAAGGGAACCAGGGCGGGCGACTCGCTGCCCAGCTCACGGCGCAGCAGCAGCACCGGGTCGACCCGTACCAGCACGCCTTCGCGATTCGCGTAGCGGTCGCAGGCACCGGTGCGCCCTTCGGAGATCTGGCACAGCACCGGGCAGGCATTGCACTCGACCTTGCTGGTGCTCATGCGCTCGTTGCGCAGGGGCGAACGGCCCGACACGTCGGGCGGGAGCGTCATGTCCAGGCTGGGCATTCCGTCGGTCTTGGAGTGTTCGGTCATCGCGGCTTCTCTCGAATTCGTGGGGGCTGAGTCCTGGGGCCTGTGCAACAAATGTGCCGGGAACCCGCTTGTGCCGGGATCGGCGTTTGTGTAGCATTCCCTACAATTTCATGTGGTAAACACTACATGAAAAGGCAATGTAGCAAACAGACCGGAGGCTGGCAATGGTGTTTCCTCAGGTGTCGCCGACAATCGGGGGGTTGCGGCAGACTGATGTTCGTTCGGCTCCGCGCGCCGGCGCAGCCCGTGCGCCCTTTCGTCATTAACCATCCCTGATTCCTATGAGTGCATTCAGCGAAGAACGTGTGTTGAGCGTCCACCACTGGACGGACCGCCTGTTCACCTTCACCACCACGCGCGACCCGGCGCTGCGCTTCTCGAACGGCCACTTCACGATGATCGGCCTGAAGGTGAACAACAAGCCCCTGCTGCGGGCCTACAGCATCGTGAGCCCCAATTACGAGGAACACCTGGAGTTCCTCAGCATCAAGGTGGAAGAAGGCCCCCTCACCTCGCGGCTGCAGCACATCCAGGTGGGCGACACCATCATCGTGGGCCGCAAGCCCACCGGCACGCTGCTGATCGACTACACGCTTCCGGGCAAGCGCCTCTACCTGTTCGGCACGGGCACCGGCCTCGCCCCGTTCATGAGCGTGATCCGCGACCCGGAGACCTACGAGAAGTACGAGAAGGTCGTCCTGGTGCATGGTGTGCGCCAGGTCGATGAGCTGGCCTACCACGACCTTGTGCTCGACCATCTGCCCAAGCATGAATTCCTGGGCGAGATGATCGAGAAGCAGCTGCTGTACTACCCGACCGTGACGCGCGAGGAGTTCCGCAACATGGGCCGCATCACGGACCTGATCGAGACCAACAAGCTCACCGACGACCTGGGCCTGCCGCCGCTCAATCCCGCTGAAGACCGCGTCATGCTGTGCGGCAGCCCCGGCCTGCTGGTCGACCTGAAGCACATCCTCGAAGGACGAGGCTTCAAAGAGGGCAACACGACAACCCCAGGCGACTACGTGGTAGAGCGCGCCTTCGCCGAGAAATGACAACCCCCCGGCTTTTCACGGGCTTCGCCCGTGTAACTCCACCCCCCGAGGGAGCGGCGCGGCTCGCCTTGGGGCGGCCCGGCGGCGGCCGCTTCTGACCATGGCGGGACGCAGGGTGGCACCGAAGCCGGCCACGCGCCGCACCGGCGTGCGCGAGGCGGCCGCGCAGGCCACGCGCGACAGCATCCTGCGCGCGGCCACCAAGGTGTTCGCCAAGTACGGCTACGACGGCGGCAGCGTCGAGAAGATCTCGAAGGCCGCCCACTCGTACGACCGGATGATCTACTACTACTTCGGCAGCAAGGAAGGCCTGTTCATCGCGGTGCTCGAGGGCATCTACCGCCGCATGGACGACGCCGAGGCCGCGCTGGACCTCGATGCCAGCCGGCCCGTCGAAGCGCTCGCGGCGGTGATCCGCTTCGTGCTGGGCTACTACCGCAAGAACCCCGAGTTCGTCACCCTGCTCAATACCGAGAACCTGCACAAGGGCCGGCACATCGCGAAGTCGCTGCGGGCACGCGAATACTCGTCGCGGGCGATCGCCATCATCCAGGAGTTGCTGGAAAGCGGCGTGCGGCAGGGTCTGTTCCGCGCGGACGTGGCGGCGCGCGACCTCTACCTGCTGATCGCCTCCACCGGCTACTTCTACACCTCCAACCGCCACACGCTGACCGCCTTCCTCGGCGAGCCGCTGGAGACGCCGGAGGCGGTCGTGCACTGGGAGGACTTCGTGATCGAGACCGTGCTGCGCACGGTCGACGCACGGGCCTCCGAAGAAGACACAGCAACCACCCCCCACGAGGAAAAACCATGGCAGAAGCCGCAGCCACCGCAAAGTCGGGCAAGGTCGTCATCCGGAACATAGGCCTCCTGCTCTCGGGCGACCTCGACAAGCCCATCCTCGACGCCGACACCATCGTCGTGAACGACGGCCTGATCGTCGCCGTCGGCAAGGAGAAGGACTGCGACACCGAAGGCGCGCAGACCCTCATCGATGCGAGGAAGACCTGCGTCGCCCCGGGCCTGATCGACAGTCACGTGCACCCGGTGGCCGGCGACTGGACGCCACGCCAGAGCCAGCTCAACTGGATCGAGTCGAGCCTCAACGGCGGCGTCACCACGATGATCTCCGCGGGCGAGGTGCACTACCCCGGCCGCCCGAAGGACATCGTCGGCCTCAAGGCGCTGGCCATCACCGCCCAGCGTGCCTTCGACAACTTCCGTCCCGGCGGCGTGAAGGTGCTGGCCGGCGCACCCGTGATCGAGAAAGGCATGGTCGAGAGCGACTTCAAGGAACTGGCCGAGGCCGGCGTGGGCCTGCTGGGCGAAGTCGGGCTGGGCACGGTGAAGGCCGGCTACGAGGCCAAGGAGATGGTGGCCTGGGCACGCAAGTACGGGATCCAGAGCACCATCCACACCGGCGGCCCGTCGGTGCCGGGTTCGGGCTACATCGACAAGGACACGGTGCTCGAGGCCGATGCCGACGTCATCGGCCACATCAACGGCGGCCACACCTCGCTGTCGGAGGCGCACGTGTGCGAACTGTGCGAGAAGTCCGCGCGCGCCATCGAGATCGTCCACAACGGCAACGAGCGGACCGCGATCGCCGCGGCCAAGGCGGCGCTGGACCTCAAGTGCCCGCACCGCGTGATCCTGGGCACCGACGGCCCGGCCGGCTCGGGCGTGCAGCCGCTGGGCATCCTGCGCATGGTGTCGATGCTGTCCTCGCTGGCCAACATCCCGGCCGAGCTGGTGTTCTGCTTCGCGACCGGCAACACGGCGCGCATCCGCAAGCTGAACTGCGGGCTGATCGAGCCGGGCCGCGCGGCGGACTTCGTGTTCATGGACCGGGCGCAGCACACGTCCGGCCGGACGCTGCTCGAAAGCGTTCAGATGGGCGACATCCCCGGCATCGGCATGGTCATGATCGACGGCATCGTGCGCTGCGGCCGCAGCCGCAACACGCCGCCGGCGACCGAGATCCCGGTGGTGGCGTCGGGCGCGCACTGAAGCTCACCCCCAGGCTCCCCACTTCGTGTGGTCCGCGAACCCCCTCACCGGGGGCCACACCAGCGGCCCGGCAACGCCGGTTCCGCGGTGTTCTCCGGTAGGAGCGCCAGTGCTAGAAATTGCGCGCGCGCAGCACCACCGGCTCCTGCGCCGACTGCTGGTACCTGCAGGTGGCCGCCACGTGGATGGCCAGCGTGTTCGCCTCGTAGACGTCGACGGCGCGGCTGTAGCCATCCTCGCCGATCGCGTAGACGCCGAAGTGCAGGGCCAGGGCCTCGTAGGTGATGAGCGCAGAAACCTCGCGGCCGCGCATCGGGAGAGTGAAGGCGATGCCCTCGGCCACCGGCTGGGCGCGGTTGCGCGGGGGCGGCCGGGCCGTCGATGGCTTTTCCTTCCTCACTTCCAGCACGGCCAGGTCGGTCGCGGCGGCTTCCCCGGGCGTCGGCAGCGCACGGCTCGGCACCAGCTCGGCCGTGGGGTCATCCCGGCCGCAGAACATCAGTTCCATGTCGCCCAGGCGCAGGCGGTCGCCGTCCAGCAGCGGCGCGGTGTCGATCCGCGCCCCGTTCACGAAGCTTCCATTGGTGCTGCGCGCGTCCTTGACGGTCGCGAAAGCGCCCTGGCACTTGAGCACGGCATGCACCTTGCTCACCACCGGGCTGGGCAGAACGATCTCGTTGCCAGCCCAGCGCCCGATCCGGACCTCGCCATCGGGAAGGCGGATCCTGCGGGCGAAGCGGGCCCCCCGCATCAACAGCAAAGTCGGCATGTGTTCTCCGCGGGTAAGTGACTCTCCCACCCTCGGAGCAATAGTACTTTTAACTACATGTCGAAACAATGGCCACGACCCTGGCCATTTGGCGTATTGGCGACAGGTCGATGGCGCCGGTCAATGGCCGCGCCGGGACCGGAAGACCAGGTAGCGCGCCGAGAGGAAGTTGAGCACCATCCCCGCGCCGCTGCCCAGCCCCACGCCCAGCGCCGGGACCCAGAGGCCACGAAAGGTATGCAGCGTCAGCACGTAGACGCCGTAGTTCACGACCGCCCCGCCCAGCATGGTGAGCAAATAGCCGAGGTACTCCCGCGCCAGCGAGCCGCCCGAATGCCGCGCGGCGAAGGCGTAGCGCCGGTTCAGCGCCCAGGTGGCGGTGGCCGCGGCGACGAAGGACAGCACCCGCGCTGCGTACCAGCCCAGGAAAGGGGCCGCGAGGTAGAGCACGGTCACGTCGACGACGAAGCCGATCACGCCGGCCAGCGCGAACAGGAGGAACTCGCGGCCGATGCGCATCAGGGCCGCTCGGCAGGCTGCGGGTGCCGCACGCCCGGGATCGCCAGGTAGCGCAGGCGCTTGGCCTCCTGGCGGCCGATGGTCACCGTGTGCAGCACGATGCCGCAGACGAAGGCCAGCATGGCGCTGAGCATGGTGCCGGTCAACAGCACGGCGGTGGGCAGGCGCGGCACCAGGCCGGTCTCCAGGTAGGTCATGCCCAGCGGCACGGCGCCGATGACCGAGCCCACTGCCAGCACCGCCGCGATGGCCGAGAAGAACAGCAGGGGCCGCTCGCTCACGAAGAGCTTGCAGATGGTCTTGAGGATGCGCCAGCCGTCGCGGTAGGTGGAGAGCTTGCTGTGCGAGCCCTCGAGCCGCGAGCGGTAGCGCACCGGCAGCTCGGCGAAGGGCATGCGCAGCTCCAGCGCGTGGACGGTGAGCTCGGTCTCGATCTCGAAGCCCTTCGAGACCGCGGGAAAGGACTTGGCATAGCGCCGCGAGAACACGCGCAGGCCCGACAGCATGTCGGTGAGCCGGCCGCCGAACAGTGCGGCCACGGCGCCGGTCAGCAGGCGATTGCCGAAGCGGTGGCCCGCGCGGTAGGTCTGCACGTCGTGGCCGTCGTCCTGGCGCGAGCCGACCACCATGTCGAGGTTGCCCTCGATCAGCGTGTCGACCAGCAGGCGCAGCTCGCCCAGGTCGTAGGTGGCGTCGCCGTCGACCATCACGTAGATGTCGGCCTCCACGTCCGCGAACATGCGGCGCGCGACATTGCCCTTGCCGGGCAGCGCCACGTAGGTGACCTGCGCGCCGCAGGCGCGGGCGATGGCGGCGGTGTCGTCGGTGGAGGCGTTGTCGAAGACGTGGATCTCGGCCTCCGGCAGTGCGGTGCGGAATTCCGCCACCACCTGCGCGATGGCCAGCGCCTCGTTGTAGCAGGGGATGACCGCGGCGATGCGCGGCGCGGAGCGCAGGGCGTCGGAGAAAGCGTCGTTCATGGTGCGTTGGGCAGGATACGGTATGCCCGGGCGCCGTCCTGCTCGATCATGGGAACGAAATGGCGGCGGAAGCCTTCGTCGGCCGCCAGCGTGGTGGCGACCGCGTCGGGCATGACCACCGCCTCGAAGCCCAGCCCGGCGAAGCGGCGCGCCGCATCGGCCGCCGGCAGCAGCGGGAAATCCGCGTAGCGCCAGGGCCCCAGGGTGTCGCCCCAGATGGGGTTGGGGCCGTAGTAGATCGCCTCGCTGAGCGCGATCTGGTAGACGCGGCCGGTCGCATGCTCGCGCACGAAATTCATCACCGCGTAGCCGGGCACGTTCGCCCGCAGGAAAGCCTCGCGGGCCGCGGGTGCGATCGCGATGTGGGCGAGCCTGCGCTCGCTGTGCCGCCAGGACACCACCGCCAGCAGGGCGAGGAACAGGCCGGCGGCCACGACACCCGTGCGCGCCGGCCAGGCCGCGCCGCCGGACGGCACGAGCCGATGCAGCCCGGACGCGATCCATCCCAGCAGCACCTGCCAGCCCAGCACCGCCACCAGCGCCAGCAGCGGGAATGAGGCCGTCATGTAGCGCGGGTAGCGCGAGGTCAGCGCCCACACGATCAGCGAATAGGCGCAGAAGACGATCGCCGCATGCACCGCCGGCGTGCGTCGCCAGGCCCGGCTGAAGGGCGCCAGCAGCACGGGCCAGATCAGGAAGCTGGGCAGCGCGGCATGGGCGCGCACGTCGTCCAGCTGGTTCTTGTAGTCGGCCGGGTTCCAGTTGCTGAAGCCGAACAGCTTGGCACCGATGGGGTTGAAGGGGTCGCCAGTCATCAGCCAGTTGCGCGCGAACCAGTAGATGCAGGGCAGCAGGAAGCACAGCAGCGCCACGCCCCAGGCCAGCGGCCGGCGCTCGCGCCGGACCACGAACCAGGCCGCCAGCGGCAGGAAGGTCAGGGCCTGGTACTTGGACCCGGCCGCCAGGCCCAGGAAGAAGGCCGACAGCGCCAGCCAGCGCACGCCCTCGTCCGGCCGCTCGGAGTGCGCCTCGTTCCACCACCACAGCGCGATCCAGGCGGCCAGCACGAACAGCGCGACACCCATGTCGATCAGCGCGCTGGCGTAGTCGCCCATGCCCAGCCAGATGGCGGCGGCCGCGCAGGCCAGGACCCGGTTGAGGTACGCCAGGCCCAGGCGATAGACCATCCACACCGACAGCCAGCCCGCCAGCGCGCTGAGAAAGTGCGGCAGCACGTCGTCGCCCACCACCAGCGCCGCCGCGTAGAGCAGGTTGTAGTTGTAGGGGAACCAGGGGTAGCGCAGCCACTCGTGGATGCCCAGCGTGCCGCTCTGCGCCACCTGGCGCGCGTAGGGCAGGTGGTACATCAGCTCGTCGAAGGCGGCCGGCGGCGCCAGCGGCTCGAACAGGGTGGGCAGCGCCACCAGAGCCAGTGCGGCCAAGGCGACCTTCTCGACCCACGACAGGCGCGGCCCGGGCGCCAGGGCGCGCGCCTGGCGCACCCAGCCGGGCATCTGCACGCAGGCCGCGGCGAAGCCGACCGCGACGATCAACAGGACCGCAGGCATTTTCAGCAGCCCGGCGATGCCCAGCAGCTGGAAAGCGCAGATGAAGATGCCGACGCCGAGCGCAGTCGCCATCGCCGTCTCGAGCCAGAAGTCGCCGCGCATCGGGGACCCCAGGCGCAGGAACAGCGCCCGCCCGAAGCCCCAGCAGCTGGCGGCGAAGATCGCCAGCGCCGCGTAATGCGCGGCTGCAAAGATCAATGTCTGAATAGGAACTCCCCGGTGTGCCGGCAGCTCGTGCGCCGGCCGGCCGCAGTGTCAGAGATTCGGCGCCAGCAGCCGCTCGAGGTCCGCTTCGCTCTCGTGGCGGCGCGCGGCCTGGTCCTGCAGCTGATCGTGCCCGATCTTGCCCACGTTGAAGTAGCTCGCCTCGGGATGGCTCAGGTAGAAGCCGCTGACGCTGGCGGCGGGCATCATAGCGAGGCTTTCCGTCAGGCTCATGCCGATGTCCTGGCACTGCAGAAGGTCGAACATCGGGCGCTTGACGCTATGGTCAGGGCAGGCCGGGTAGCCGGGCGCCGGGCGGATGCCTCGGTACTTCTCGGCGATCATGGCCTCGTTGCTCAGGGCCTCGTCGGCTGCGTAGCCCCAGAGGTCGGTGCGCACGCGGTGGTGCAGCGCCTCGGCAAAAGCCTCGGCCAGCCGGTCGGCCAGGGCCTTGAGCATGATGGCCGAGTAGTCGTCGAGGTCGTCGAGAAAGAACTTCTCCTTCTTCTCGACGCCGATGCCGGCGGTCACGGCGAACATGCCCACATAGTCCTTGACGCCGCTCGCGCGCGGCGCGACGAAGTCGGCCAGGCAGCGGCTGGGCCGCATCACGCCCTCGATGGCCTGCTTCTCGGTCTGCTGGCGCAGGCCCCACCAGGTGAGCGCGGCGGCGGAGCGCGACTCGTCCGTGTAGAGCACGATGTCGTCGTCGTTCTCGGTGTTCGCCGGCCAGAAGCCGACCACGCCGCTCGCGGTGAGCCAGCGGCCCTCGATCAGGCGCTTGAGCATGCGCTGGCCGTCGCCGAAGACGCGCACCGCCTCGCTGCCCACCACCTCGTCCTTCAGGATCGCCGGGAAGGGGCCGGCCAGGTCCCAGGTCTGGAAGAAGGGGCCCCAGTCGATGTACTTCGCGAGCTCGGCGAGGTCGAAGTTGCGGAACAGGCGGCGGCCGGTGAACTTGGGCACCGGCGGCGCATAGCCGGTCCAGTCGATCGGCGTCTTGTTGGCCCGCGCCTTGGCCAGCGGCCACAGCGGCACCTGCTTCTTGTTGGCGTGCAGATGGCGCACCTTGTCGTAGTCGGCGTTGAGCTCGTCGATGTAGGCCGTGGCCTGGTCCGACAGCAGCGACTGCGCCACGCTCACGCTGCGCGAGGCATCGGGCACGTAGACCACCGGGCCTTCGTAGTGCGGCGCGATCTTCACCGCCGTGTGGACACGGCTGGTGGTGGCGCCCCCGATCAGCAGCGGGATCTTGCGGATGCGGAAATGCTCGTCCTTCTGCATCTCGCCGGCGACGTACTGCATCTCCTCCAGGCTGGGCGTGATCAGGCCGGAGAGCCCGACGATGTCCGCACCTTCGACCTTGGCCCGCGCCAGGATCTCGTGGCACGGGACCATCACGCCCATGTTCACCACCTCGAAGTTGTTGCACTGGAGCACGACGGTGACGATGTTCTTGCCGATGTCGTGCACGTCGCCCTTGACGGTGGCGATGATGATCTTGCCCTTGCTGCGCACGTCGCGGCCGGCGGCCTCGTCCTGGCGCTTCTCTTCCTCGATGTAGGGAATGAGGTGGGCCACGGCCTGCTTCATCACCCGCGCCGACTTCACCACTTGCGGCAGGAACATCTTGCCGGCGCCGAACAGGTCGCCGACCACGTTCATGCCGTCCATCAGCGGGCCTTCGATCACGTGCAGCGGGCGGCCGCCCTTGGCCAGGATGGCGCGGTAGGCCTCCTCGGTGTCTTCGACGATGAAGTCGGTGATGCCGTGCACCAGCGCGTGCGACAGCCGCTGGTTGACGGACACCGGCTGCTCCGGCGTGCCGCGCCACTCGAGCTTCTTGCTGTCGTCCTTGGCGCCGCTCTTGGCGCTCTCGGCCACTTCGACCAGGCGCTCGCCCGCATCGGGGCGGCGGTTGAGCACCACGTCCTCCACCCGCTCGCGCAGGGACGGCTCCAGGTCGTCGTACACGCCCACCATGCCGGCGTTGACGATGCCCATGTCCATGCCGGCCTGGATCGCGTGGTAGAGGAAGACGGTGTGGATCGCCTCGCGCACCGGGTCGTTGCCGCGGAAGCTGAAGCTCACGTTCGACACGCCGCCGCTCACCTTCGCGCCAGGCAGGTTCTTCTTGATCCAGCGCGTGGCCTCGATGAAATCGACCGCGTAGTTGTTGTGCTCCTCGATGCCGGTGGCGATCGCGAAGATGTTGGGGTCGAAGATGATGTCCTCGGGCGGGAAGCCCACCTCGTCGACCAGGACGCGGTAGGCGCGCTCGCAGATCTCGATCTTGCGCTCGTAGGTGTCGGCCTGGCCCTTCTCGTCGAAGGCCATCACCACCGCGGCCGCGCCATAGCGTCGGACCAGGTTCGCCTCGTGCTTGAACTTGTCGACGCCTTCCTTCATCGAGATCGAGTTGACGATGCCCTTGCCCTGGATGCAGCGCAGGCCGGCCTCGATCACGTCCCACTTGGAGCTGTCGACCATGATCGGCACGCGCGCGATGTCGGGCTCGCTGGCGATCAGGTTGAGGAAGCGCACCATCGCGGCCTGGCTGTCGAGCATGGCCTCGTCCATGTTGACGTCGATCACCTGCGCGCCGTTCTCGACCTGCTGGCGCGCCACCGCCAGCGCCTCCTCGAACTGGCCGTTGAGGACCATGCGGGCGAAGGCCTTGGAACCGGTGACGTTGGTGCGCTCGCCGATGTTGACGAAGAGGGTGCCCTCGCCGATCTGCACCGGCTCCAGGCCGGACAGCTTCATGGGGGGGACGAGGACGGGGGAGGATTCGGAGGACGACATGGGCTCACCTGCAAATGGGGATCAGGCGAGCGTCGTTGCACTCCAGCGGATGGAAGCCCAAGCCTGACGCGGCGCCCTCGACAAGGGAGGCCGCGCTGCAACGCTCCTTGGGAGCCGGCGATTTTACGCCGGCTGCGCGGCCGCGGCCGCCGAGGCCGGCAGCCCGAACACCACGTCGAAGGCCCAGTTGAAGACGAAGGTGTAGACCAGGAAGAACACGACCAGGCCCAGGTCCATCACCAGCGCCTGCCACAGGCTCACGTCCAGCCACCAGGCGAACACCGGCACCAGGAAGGCCACCAGTCCGCCCTCGAAGCCGATCGCGTGGGCAATGCGCCGCCGCAGGCTGCGGCCGCGCACCTTCTGGCGCGACTCCCAGCGCTCGAACAAGGCGTTGAAGCTCAGGTTCCAGAGGACGGCGATGACCGAGGCCATGACCGCCGCCACGCCCGAATGGCCGGCACTCTGCCCCGTCATCAGCGCCAGGCCGGCGCTGGCCACGACGATGGCGATGCCCTCGTAGAGGCTGATGTAGACGACGCGGCGCTTGAGCCCTTGCATGATTTCTTTCCCGTTTCCGATGACGATGGTTGGACTTTATGTGTCACCTGCTGATATAAAAAGTCATCTTCTTTCAGTTTTATTGATAGATCGTGAGTTTCACCAGCGACAACGTGCAGGTCTTCCTGGCCGTGCTCGACCATGGCTCCTTCTCGGCCGCCGCCCGGGCCCTGCGCCGCGTGCCCTCGGCCGTGAGCATGGCGATCGCCAGCCTGGAGGCCGAGCTCGCCCTCCCCCTGTTCGACCGCAGCGGCCGCGAGCCCCAGCCCACCGCCGCGGCGCGCTCGCTCGAACCGCAGGCCCGGCTGCTGGCCGCGCAGCTCCAGGAGCTGCAGGTCCAGGCCCTGGCCCTGACGCAGGGCCTGGAGAACCGCCTCACGCTCGCCATCGCACCCGAGCTGCTGGCCGCGCCCTGGAGCGGGCCGCTGGCCACGCTGGCGCGGGACTACCCGCAGCTGGAGGTCGAAGTGCTCGCGGCGCCGCAGGCCGATGCGCTGGCCCTGCTGCACAGTGGCCGCGCCCAGCTGGCGCTGGTCTTCGAGCGGCCCAGCATGGACGGCCGCGAAGCCTTCCAGGAAGTGGCGAACGAGATGATGGTGGCCGTCATGGCGCCCGGCCACCCGGCGCTGGCCGCCGCCAGCGGCCGGCTGCGGGAGGACCACCTGCGCAACACCCGACAGATCGTGGTGGCCGGCCGCGACCTGGCCACCAGCGACCCGCGCTTCGTGTTCGCCCGCCATGTCTGGCGCACCGACAACGCCCTGGCCGCCCTGAGCCTGATCACTGCCGGCCTGGGCTGGGGTTGGCTGCCGCGCAATTTCGCGCGGCCGCACGTGGCGGCCGGGGCACTGGTGGAGATCCCCTTCGAGAACCTCAGCAACGGGCTGGACCTGTGGGTCGACGTGGTCTGGTCGCGCGAGCGCCCGCTGGGCCTGGGCGCCCAGCGCTTCGTGGCGCTGATCGCGCGCAAGAAGGACTAGGACGCCTTAGGGCCTATCGGCCGACGGCGATACCGGCCGGTTGATCCGGTCCATCTGCCTCTGCCGCATGTCCGCGGCCGCCCTGGGCACGGAGCCGGGCGGGAAAGCGGCCGGGGGTGCCGGCTGCGCCTGCGGCGGGCGCCCGGGGTGTCCCGGATGCATGGCCGGCGGCTGGCCGAATTGGGGCGGGCGACCCGCGGGCGCCTGGTCCGGCCGCGGCTGGCGGAAATCACGATCGGGTCGCGGCGGACGGAAGCCGTGGTCCGGCGGTGGCCGTGGCGCGGGTGGCGGCTGCTGCCAGCCCGGTTGAGGCCGGAAGCCCGGGTCCGGCCGCGGCCGATAGCCCGGGTCCCGGTCATGCCAGGGGTTGGGCCGCCAGTCCGGCCGCGGCGCCGGCACCGGCCGCCAGCCCGCCACGGGGGGTGGTGGCGGCCGGCCATGCCACCAGCGCTGCTCGCCGTACCAGGAGCGGTCGCGGTAGTGGTCGCCCCAGTAGTTGCCGATCGCGAAACCGACGATGGGGACGCCGATCATCGCGCCGTAGCTGGCCAGCGGCACGCGCCGGTCCTCGTAGGCGTAGTCGATGCTGGCCGCGAACAGCCAACCCCGCAGCCCGTCGGGCAGCACCACGTCGCACCAGCTGTAGCCCCTCGTGCAGCCCAGCACCTCGAAGGGCTGGCCGGGGCCCAGGCGGGCGACCAGCGGATAGTCGCCCGAGGGCCCGGCCCGAAGGTTGACGGTGCCGCGCGAGAAGGCCTGCTGGGCCGAGGCCGCGAGAGGCAGCGCGAACGCCAGGAGGCCGATGGCGATCCAGCGCCGGCCGAGGATGTTCTTCATACGGGTTCCTTTGCGGTCCAGGGTAGGCCTCGCGCCGAAGCGCTGTCAATCGGCCACGGCCTACCTGTCCAACGCGCCGCAGGAGGGGCGGTGGACCGTTCTAACCCTTGGACATCTTCTTCACCCGGCCTTTGCAATGCGGCGGCCAGCGTGAAGGCTCAGGCGGCCTCGGGATAAAAGGCCGCGCGGTGCAGCGCCCGCCCTGCCAGCGGCGACACCGCCTGCCCGATCGCCGCGATGTGCTCCGGCGTGGTACCGCAGCAACCGCCCACGATGTTGACCAGCCCCTCGGAGGCGAACTCGTGCAACAGGCGCGAGGTGACATCCGGCGTCTCGTCGAAGCCGGTGTCGCTCATCGGGTTCGGCAGGCCCGCATTGGGGTAGCAGCTGATGAAGGTGTCGTCCGCCACGCGCGCCAGTTCCTGGATGTAGGGCCGCATCAGGGCCGCGCCCAGCGCGCAGTTGAGGCCGATCGCCAGCGGCCGCGCATGGCGCACGCTGTGCCAGAAGGCGGTGACGGTCTGCCCGCTGAGGATGCGGCCGGAGGCATCGGTCACCGTGCCGCTGATGATGAGCGGCAGCCGCTCGCCGCTGGCTTCGAAATACTCGTCGATCGCGAACAGCGCGGCCTTGGCATTGAGGGTGTCGAAGATGGTCTCGACCAGCAGCACGTCGGCGCCGCCTTCGACCAGCGCCTCGACCTGCTCGTGGTAGGAGGCACGCAGCTCCTCGAAGCCCACGTTGCGCGCGCCGGGATCGTTCACGTCGGGGCTGATGCTGGCGGTCTTGGGCGTCGGGCCCAATGCGCCGGCAACGAAGCGTGGCTTGTCGGGCGTGGAGAACTTGTCGCAGGCGGCGCGCGCGATGCGGGCCGACTCGAGGTTCATCTCGCGCGCCAGCTCGGCCATCTTGTAGTCCTCCTGCGCGATGCGCGTCGCGCCGAAGGTGTTGGTCTCGATCAGGTCGGCGCCGGCGGCCAGGTAGCCCTCGTGGATGTCGCGGATCACCTCGGGGCGCGTCAGGGACAGCAGCTCGTTGTTGCCCTTCACGTCGCGCGCGAAGTCCTTGAAGCGTTCGCCGCGGTACTGCGCTTCGGTCAGCTTGAAGCGCTGGATCATCGTGCCCATGGCGCCATCGAGAATGGCGATGCGGCTCGCGAGAATGGCGGGAAGCTGCTGGGCACGGGTGTAGGCGATGGGATGCATGCGGCGATTGTAGGAAGCGGCCTGCGGCCCATGTCCCGCCCGGGACTTTCGGAGTCGCTGCGGCCGGGGTTTTCCCTGCCGCAGCCGACAGGCGACTGACAGTTGCCGCCGTGACACAGGGCCGCCTATGCGCCCAAACACACGAGGAGGCCAAGTTCATGCAAGAGACACCCCCCACCATTTCGCGCCGCGGCCTGCTGCACCTTTCCCTTGGCGGTGCCACCATCGCTGCGCTGCCCGGCATCGGCTGGGCCGCGGTCGACAGGGCCGCGCCAGCGTCTGCCGACGGCCTGCCACGCAGCCGCCCCGAGGCGCAAGGCATCTCGCCCGCCGCGATCCTCGCCTTCCTCGACGATGCGCAGCGCAACGCCTTCGAGCTGCACGGCTTCATGCTGTGGCGCAATGGGCATGTGGTGGCCGAAGGATGGTGGGACCCCTACAAGCCCGAAAGGCGGCACATGACGCACTCGCTCACGAAGAGCGTGACCGTGTGCGCCGTTGGCATGGCGATCGCCGAAGGCCGCTTCGGGCTCGACGACAAGGTCGCGTCCTTCTTCCCCGGGCATCTGCCCGCGGACGTCAGCGCCAACCTCGCGGCCATGACCGTGCGCGACCTGCTGACCATGCGAACGGGCCACGAGTCGATGGTGTCGGGCTCGGTCTGGCGGCCCATCCGCACCAGCTGGATCGCGGAGTTCTTCAAGATTCCCGTGGTCCATGTGCCGGGCAGCCGGTTCGTCTACACCAGCGCCGCCACCTACATGCTGTCGGCCATCGTCACGAAGACGACGGGGCAGTCGACGGCCGATTACCTGAAGCCGCGCTTCTTCGAGCCGCTGGGCATCACCGGCTATGAATGGGACGTGGGCCCGGAAGGCATTTCGCCGGGCGCCAACGGGCTGAGCTGGAAGACCGTCGATGCGCTCAAGCTCGGCATCCTGCACGCGCAGAACGGCGCGTGGAACGGCAAGCAGATCCTCACGAAGGAATGGGTCGCCTCGGTCCACGAGCCGCACACCAAGGACAGGTACGGCTACCAGTGGTGGCTGGGTCCCAACGGGGCCTACCATGCCGACGGCCTGTTCGGCCAGTACTCGGTGGTCTTCCCCGATCAGAACGCGGTGCTCGCGCTCAATTCGGCGCTGCCGCCCAGGGCAGGATTCAACGCGGGCATGCTGTACAAGCACTTTCCCGCGGCTTTCACCAAGACGGCGTCAAGCAGTGAGACGGACTACGCGGCGCTGAGGAACCGTACGCGCAGGCTGCAATTGCTGCCGCCCTTGAAGCCGACCGGCTCGCCTGTCGCCGCGAGCATCTCCGGGCAGCGCTACGACTTCGGCGAGAACCCGGAGAAGGTCAAGTCGGTGCGGCTGGACTTCACGCGCGACGCCTGCACCTTCACCATGGAAGACGAGCGCGGCACGCACAAGGTGCAGGCCGGCCTGCAGAAGCCCATCGAAAGCGACACCACCATCACCGGCAACACCCTTCATCACGAATACCAGCCCGAGGTAATGCGCGTGGTGGCCCGCGGCGAGTGGCTCGACGAGCGCACCTTCGTGATGACCTGGGTCTTCGTCGAATCCGCGTTCCGCGACACGGTCGTGTGCCGCTTCAGCGGGCCGTACTTGCGCTTCGAGCGAAGCGTCAACGTCAACTCCGCCGCCACCGAACTGCCGACGATCACCGGAACCCGCGCGAAGACTTGAGTTGCGCGCGCAGGCGAAGGACGACGGATCTCATGAATGATGAGATTTTTCTACGCCTATGGGTCAATACCGCCGGGCCAGCAAAAGCGGCAGCATTGCCGTGCCTCGCAACGCTCATCGGGAGAAGCCATGAAGTCCTTCCGCGCATCCGTCAGACTGGCCGCAGCCATGGCCGCCTGCGCGATCGCCTGCGTCGTTCCGACCTGGGCCGCGGCCCAGGCCGCCGCCAAGACTGTCGTGCTCGTGCACGGGGCCTTCGCGGACGGATCATCCTGGCACAAGGTCATCCCGCTGCTGAAGAAGACGGGCCTGAGCGTCGTTGCAGTCCAACACCCGCTGGACTCCCTGGAGAACGACGTCGCGTTCACCACGCGCGCGCTCGACATCGCGCAGGGGCCCGTGGTGTTGGTCGGCCATTCCTATGGGGGTGTCGTGATCACCGAGGCCGGCGTCCACGACAAGGTGAAATCCTTGGTCTATATCGCCGCACACATGCCCGACGCCGGGGAGTCGCTGACCGACGTGGCCAGGAACTACCCGCCGGCGGCCGGTCGGCCTTTCATCCAGGCGGATTCCAAGGGCTTTCTGAAGATCAGCGATGAGGGAGTCTTCAAGCACTTCGCGGCCGATCTTCCGCGCGCCGAGCAGGAGCTCGTCGCAGCGACCCAGGGCCCTTTCCACAGCAAAGCGACCACGCAAGCGGTCACCAAGGCGGCGTGGAAGAGCCGTCCCGCCTACGTCCTGGTCGCCGGCAACGACACGATCATCCCGCCACAGATGCAGCGTGATCGAGCGAAGCTGATCCAGGCGACGACCGTCGAGGTTCCTTCAAGCCATGTCGCCATGCTCTCGCAACCCGAGGCCGTTGCGCGGCTGATTCTCCAGGCGGCGAAATGAGTCGATCTGCAAGTTGACCTAGGCTGCGGAGCGCCCCTCCACGAATCCCAGAACGGCCTCCACCATCCTTCGCACGTGCGGCTGCACTCGCGCCGCGACCTCGGGCAGGTAGTCGAAGGGGAGCGCCTCCTGCATGTAGCTGCACTGCGTCATCTCCAGCTGCACCGCGTGCACGTTCTGCGCGGGCTGGCCGTGGTGCCGGGTGATGTAGCCGCCGGTGAAGCGGCCGTTGAGCACGCCCGTGAATCCCTGGGCCTCTTTCGCGATCGCCAGCAGCGCCTGGCCGAGCGCCGGGTCGCAGCTGGCGCCTTGCGCGGTGCCGAGATTGAGGTCGGGCAGGCGGCCTTCGAAGAAGCGCGGCAGCACGGAGCGGATGGAGTGCGCATCCCAGAGCGCCGCGATGCCGTGCCGCGCCTTGATGCGCGCGAGCTCCTCCGCCAGCTGGCGGTGGTAGGGCTCCCAGATGGCCGCGCGGCGCTCGGCGATCTCGGCCTCGCCCGGCACGTCGCCGGCGGCATAGAGCGGCGTGTCGTCGAAGGTGTCGACCGGGCACAGGCCCGTGACGCTCTGCCCGGGGTACAGGCTCGCGCCGTCCGGCGGGCGGTTGAGATCGATCACGTAGCGCGAGTGCGTCGCGACCAGCACGGAGGCGCCGAGCTCGTCGGCGAAGTCGTAGAGGCGCTCCAGGTGCCAGTCGGTGTCGGGCACCTGGCGCGCCTCTTCGGTGAGACGCGCGGCAAGTGGCGGCGGCAGGTGCGTGCCGGCATGCGGCATCGAGATCAGCAGCGGGCGGGTGCCGCGGCGAAAGCGGAAGGGGGGTTCGGTGGTGGTGAAAGGCATGGTTCAGTCCTCGAGGAGTTGCCGGCGTGCCGCCACGAAGGCGGCCGCGGCTTCGTCGTGCAGGGCATGGCGGCCGGCGGCGACGCGCGCCTGGCCGCCGACCCACACGGCATCGATGGCCGACGTGCGGTGGCTGGCGAACACGTGGGCCGAGAGCATCTCCGGCGCGGGCAGGCCCTGCAGGGCAACATGGCGCGCGTCGAGCACCACGAAGTCCGCCTGCTGCCCGGCCGCCAACCCGCCGACGTCGCGGCCCGCGGCCTGCGCGCCGCCCTGCACCGCCGCCAGCTTCAGCGCCGTCGCGACCTGGCGGTGTGCCGCGTCGGCGCCCACGTTGCGCTGCCGGGTCACGAGGCGCTGGCCGTACTCGAGCATCAGCAGCTCCTCGGCCGCGTTGACGCAGGCATGGCTGTCGGAACCCACGCCCCACGCGCCGCCATGTGCGCGCCAGCGGGCGAAGTCGAAGATGCCGTCGCCGAGATTGGCTTCGGTGGTGGGACACAGGCCGGCGACGGCACCGCTCGCGGCCGCGCGCTCGTACTCGCCGTCGTCCATGTGCGTCGCATGCACCAGGCACCAGCGCGCGTCGACCGGCGCGTGATCGAGCAGCCAGGCCACCGGACGCTGGCCGCTCCACGCGACGCAGTCGTCGACCTCCTGGGTCTGCTCGGCGATGTGGATGTGGATCGGCGCGCGCGCATCGAGCGCATCGAGGCCCGCCAGCGCCTCCTGCAGTGCCGCGGGCGGCACCGCGCGCAGCGAATGCGGCGCGAGGCCGAGGCGCGCGTCCTGCGCTTCGCAAACAGGCTTCAGTGCATCGAGCAGGCACAGCATCGATTCGGTGGTGCGGATGAAGCGGCGCTGTCCTTCGTTGGGCGGAAGACCGCCGAAGCCGCTGGTCTGGTAGAGCACCGGCAGCAGCGTGAAGCCGATGCCTGTGCGCTGCGCCGCGCGCAGCAGCGCGAGGCTCAGGGTGGCGTCGTCGGCGTAGGGGCGGCCATCGGCATCGTGGTGCACGTACTGGAACTCGCACACGCTGGTGTAGCCGGCCTCGAGCATCTCGGCATAGAGCCAGGTCGCGATGGCTTCCATGTGCTGCGGACCGAGGCGCGCGGCGAAGCGGTACATCAGCGTGCGCCAGCTCCAGAAGCTGTCCTGCTGCCCGGCACGATGCTCGGTGAGCCCGGCAAAGGCACGCTGGAAGGCGTGCGAATGCAGGTTCGGCATGCCGGGAATGACGGGGCCCGCGCTGCGCGGCACGCCCTGCGGCGCCTGCGCATCGGCCTGCACCTGGATGAGCCGGCCCGTTTCATCCCAGGCCAGCAGCACATCGCGCGCCCAGCCTTGCGGCAGCAGCGCATCGGCAGCGAAGAGGCTTCGGCTCACCGTGCGCCCTCCCCCGCGATGCGGCCCTGCCGGACCACGGTGCGCAGCGGCCGCTGGCCGAACCAGTAGGCCAGCTCCGCCGCATCGCGGAGATTCCACAGCACGAAGTTCGCCGGCCGTCCGGCGGCGATAACGCCGTGCGTGTCCGACAAGCCGAGCGCACGCGCCGCATGCACCGTGACCCCGGCCAGCGTCTCGGGCACGGTGAGGCGGAAGAGCGTGCAGGCCATGCTCATCATCAGGAGCAGGCTCAGCGCGGGCGAGGTGCCGGGGTTGTGGTCGGTCGAGACGGCCATGGGTACGCCGGCCGCGCGCAGCGCCTCGATGGGCGGCAGGTGCGTGTCGCGCAGCGCGTAGTAGGCGCCGGGCAGCAGAACGGCGACGGTGCCGGCCGCGCGCATGGCGGCGATGCCTTCTGGGGAGAGGTGCTCGACGTGATCGCAGGACAGCGCCCCGTAGCGCGCCGCCAGCGCCGCACCGCCCATGTCGGAGAGCTGCTCCGCATGCAGCTTCACCGGCAGGCCCAGCGCGCGCGCCGCCTGGAAGACGCGCTCGGTCTCTTCCAGCGAGAAGGCGATGCGCTCGCAGAAGACGTCGACCGCATCGATCAGGCCTTCGGCGGCGAGCGCCGGCATCATCTCCCGGCAGACCAGCTCGATGTAGTCGACGCTGCGCCCCGCGTATTCGGGCGGCAGCGCATGGGCGCCGAGGAAGGTGGTGCGCACGGTCACCCCATAGGCCTGGCCGAGCCGGCGCGCCACGCGCAGCTGCTTGCGCTCGTGCTCGAGCGAGAGACCGTAGCCGGACTTGATCTCGATCGCGCACACGCCGTCGGCCAGCAGTTGCTCGAGCCGTGGAGCGGCCTGCGCGAACAGGGTGTCCTCGTCGGCCTCGCGCGTCGCGCGAACGGAGGAGACGATGCCGCCGCCGGCCTTCGCGACTTCCTCGTAGCTCGCGCCGGCCAGCCGCATCGCGAACTCGTTGGCGCGCTGGCCGCCGTAGACCAGGTGGGTGTGGCAGTCGATCAGGCCGGGCGTGACGAGCGCGCCGCCGCCGTCACGGCGAGGCCCTTCGGACAGCCCCGCAGGCACGGCCTGCGCGTCGCCGATCCACCGGATGACGCCCTGCTCGACAGCGATCGCGGCCTGGGCGCCCTCCGGCAGCGACAGCCCGGGCGCCGCGCCGGGCGCGAGTCGCAGGCCGACCCACAGGCCGTCGGCGGAAGGAAGTTCGTTCAAGGTGTTCATCGTTCGACCCTCAAGGCTGCGCGTCCGCTGGCAGGATACGCACGACCGCGAGACGCGCGCCCGGCCCGGACGGCATGGCCCGCCATGCATGCGGCGCGTCGGCCCAGCACAGCCCTTCGCCTTCGCGGCAGACGGCCCCCGCGTCGTTCAGGCGCCAATCGCCACGCAAGGCCAGCAGCACGCCATGCGGCGCGGACGCGACCGAGGCTGCGTCATCGAACACCTGCAGTTCGGCATGCCACAGGCCGCGCCGGGTCATCACGTTCAAGTCGCTCGATGCAGCGCCCTGCGGCACGCAGTCGATCTCGGCTTCGCCCGCGAAGGCGAAAGGCTGGTGCGGCGCATCGAGCCGATGGTCGATGCGGCCGTCGCGAGATTGCAAGCGCACGCCCTCGCCTTCCAGCAGCATGATGAGCCGGTCCACGCCCTCGAACATCGAGAAGGGTCCGGCCGCCGCGATGGTGGCGATGCTGACCCGCCAGCCGAAGTCGTCGAGGCCCGCGCCCGGCGGCCAGCTGGCGATCTGCTGCGTGCTGCCGCCACCGTTCTTCCACGGCATGGCCGGCAGCGTGGCGCGCGAAAAGGAAACGAGGGTCATCAGTCGGGCTTGATGTTCTGCTTGCGGATCACCTCGCTCCAGCGCGCAGTTTCGCTGCGGATGGAGGCGGCGAGTTCCTGCGGCTTGCCGCCGCCCGGCTCCAGGCCCTGCGCGGCGAACTTCTCCTGGATCGCGGGCTTCGCGAGGGAACGGGCCGCTTCGGCGTTGAGCCGATCGACGATCGCCGCGGGTGTGCCTGCGGGCGCCATCAGCGCGTACCAGGAGACGGCTTCGAACTTCGGCAGGCCCTGTTCCGCGACGGTGGGCAGGTCGGGCATGGCAGCCGATCGCTTCAGGCTGGCGACGCCGAGCGCGCGCAGCTTGCCGGACTTCACATGCGGCAGCACCGCCGACATGGCGCCGAACATCATCGACACCTGCCCGCCGACCACGTCGTTGAGCGCCGGGCCGATGCCCTTGTAGGGCACGTGGATCAGCTTGAGATCGGCCTCCAGAGCCATCAGCTCGCCGGCCAGGTGGGCCTGGCTGCCGGCACCGGGCGATGCGAAGCTGAGCGTGCCCGGCTTCTGCTTCGCCAGCGCGATCAGCTCCTTGAGCGACTTCGCCGGCACGTCGGCGTTGACCACCAGCACGTTCTCGACGGTGGCGAGCATGACGACCGGCGCCAGATCGCTGGCCTTGTAGGGCAGCGTGGGAAAGAGGCTCGGGTTCACCGCCACGTTGCCCACGGGCACGATGCCCACGGTGTAGCCGTCGGGCATGGCCTTGGCGATCTGCTCGACGCCGATGTTGCCGGCGGCACCGACCTTGTTCTCGACCACGAAGGGCTGGCCCAGCGCATCGGCGAGCTCCTGCCCGGTCACGCGGGCCAGCACGTCGGCCGGGCCGCCGGGCGCGAAGGGGACGATCACGCGCACGGGCTTGGCGGGATAGGCCTGCGCATGGAGCACGGGCGACGCGGTAGCGAGCAACAGGGGCAGGAAGGCAAGAGCAAGACGGCGCTGGATCATCAGAGTTCCTCGAAGGGGGGCATGTCATCACGACGGGCGATCCGCGCGAGGACCTCGTAGTCCGCGGGATCGGGCACGGCGAAGCCGGCAAGCAACAAGCGTTCCGCCGCGTCGCGCAGTTCGGGCGCCTGCGTGCTCGCCTGCAGCGCGTCGCGCAGGCGCGCGAGCTCGTCCTGCGAAAGCGCGGCCGTCGCGACCAGCGGCGGGATGGGCCGCGCTGCGGTGCTGGCGATGCTGCGCACCTGCTGCGCGAAAGCCGGCTCGTTGCGGCGCAGGAGGTCGTGGTAGTAGCTGTCGAGCGGGCCGACGTCGATGGTGCCGGCCGCCAGCGCCTCGATGACGCCGCGTGCATGGATCAGGTTGCCGACCGCCTGGCGGTAGAGGCGCGATCCGCGCGCGGCGCGGTACGGCGCGAGGTGGTCGCGCAGCGCCACGCCGCCCGACATCGAATCGGCCAGCGTGTAGCCCACGACGCCGCCGAAGGTGTCTTCGAGGCGCTCGTACTTCGCATCGGCGCGCACCACGATGTCGGAGAAGTAGACCGGCCGGCCGCCATAGCGCGCCGGCGAAGGCACCGGCGCGGCGACCAGCGTGGGGCGCGCTTCGCGCTGCGAGAACGGGAGGCCGCACATCATCGCCAGCCCCAGGTCCTCGCGCGCCCACAGCGCGGAGAGCGGCGCGGGCGGGTCGTAGTCGATCACCTCCCAGCGCAGGTCCGCGCGCGCCAGCACCCAGGCCAGCAGCGCCTTCCAGTCGGCCCGCGCCGAAGCGGTGGCCGAGTACATCCGCGCGTTGGCGAACAGCGGCATGGCGTGCGCGTCAGCGGAAGCGCAGCTGCTGCCCGAGCCCCATGCGTTTCGCCTTCGCGAGCATCGCCGAGCCGAGCGCGATGTCCGACAGCGACAGGCCGCGGTGCCAGAACAGATTCGTCTCGTCCTCGCTCTCGCGACCGGGCTTGAGGCCGGCGACGATCTGGCCGAGCTCGGCATGCAGCGTCTCTTCCGACAGCTTGCCGGCGTCGACGTGCGCGCGCAGCGCGCCCAGCGGGCCGGCCTTGGCCTGGCCCCAGTCGTCCATCACCATCTTGTCCATGATGTCGGTGAGCGAGAGCTCGACCGCGCTCATGGTGCCGTAGGGGATCACGCAAGCGCCCTTCTTGATCCACTCGGTCTTGAGCATGGGCGTGGGCTTTTCCAGGCGCGAGGCCTCGACCACGATGTCGGCGCCGCGCACGCAGGATTCCCAGTCCTCGGTGATGGTGATCTTGGTGCCGAGGTCGCGCTCCAGGCGCGCGGCGAACTTCTCGCGGCTCTCGGGGCGGCGCGAATGCACGCGGATCTCGTCGAAGTGGAAGATGGAATGCAGCAGGCGCACGTTCCAGTAGGAGGTGCCGCGCGCGCCGATGTGGCCGAGGATCTTCGAGTTCTTGCGCGCGAGGTGCTTGGCGCCGATCGCGGTGATCGCGCCGGTGCGCATGTCGGTGATGTCGGAGGCGTCGATGATGGCCACGGGCACGCCGTTCTTCGGATCGAAGAGATTGAGCAGTGCGAGCTCCGAGGGGAGGCCCTGTTCGTAGTTGCGGTAGAAGTCGCCCACCACCTTCACGCCCGCCAGGCCGAGCGGCCGGATGTAGCCGCGCAGCACGTTGAAGTGGCCCGGGTAGTCCTTCTCGGGCACCAGGTGCATGCGCGGCTCGATGGTGGTCTCGCCGCGGCCCTGGGCCACGAGGCCCTCCTCGACCGCCGCGACGATCTCGGCGTCGGTCATCTTCAGGGCCTGGACGTCCAGGTGGTTCAGGTAGTGCAGGTAGATCTCGGACATGGGTCGGGGCCTCGTTACTTGATCATGGGGAGCTGGAGCGCATGCTTCTTCGCCGTGGCGACGGCCTGCTCGTAGCCGGCATCGGCATGGCGCATCACGCCGGTGGCGGGGTCGTTCCACAGCACGCGCCCGATGCGCCTGGCGGCCGCGTCGGTGCCGTCGCAGACGATCACGACGCCCGAGTGCTGCGAGTAACCCATGCCGACGCCGCCACCGTGGTGCAGGCTGACCCAGGTCGCACCACCCGCGGTGTTGAGCAGCGCATTGAGCAGCGGCCAGTCGGACACCGCATCGGTGCCGTCCTTCATCGATTCGGTCTCACGGTTGGGACTGGCGACCGAGCCGGTGTCCAGGTGGTCGCGGCCGATCACGATCGGGCCCTTGAGCTCGCCGGACTTCACCATCTCGTTGAAGGCCAGGCCGGCCTTGTGGCGCTCGCCCAGGCCCAGCCAGCAGATGCGCGCGGGCAGGCCCTGGAAGGAAATGCGCTCGCGCGCCATGTCGAGCCAGCGATGGGTGTGCGTGTTCTCGGGGAACAGCTCTTTGATCTTGGCGTCGGTCTTGTAGATGTCCTCCGGGTCGCCCGAGAGCGCGACCCAGCGGAAGGGGCCCTTGCCTTCGCAGAACAGCGGGCGGATGTAGGCCGGCACGAAGCCGGGGAAGTCGAAGGCGTTCTTCACGCCCTCGTCGAGGGCGACCTGGCGGATGTTGTTGCCGTAGTCGACCGTGGGAATGCCCATGGCCTGGAAGTCGAGCATGGCCTGCACGTGCACGGCGCAGGACTTGGCGGCCTCGGCCTTCAGGCGTGCGTGCTGCGAGGGGTCCTTCTGCGCATCGATCCATTGCTCGACGGTCCAGCCGGCGGGCAGGTAGCCGTTGATCAGGTCGTGGGCGGAGGTCTGGTCGGTCACCAGGTCGGGCTGGAGGCCACCGGCCTTCGCGCGCCTCACCAGCTCGGGCAGGATCTCGGCGGCGTTGCCCAGCAGCGCGATCGACACGGCTTCCTTTGCCGCGGTGTGCTGCCGGATCAACGCGATGGCATCGTCGACGTCCTTGGCCTGCTTGTCGACGTAGCGCGTGCGCAGCCGGAAGTCGATGCTCGACTGCCTGCATTCGATGTTGAGCGAGACCGCGCCCGCCAGGGTGGCAGCCAGCGGCTGCGCGCCGCCCATGCCGCCGAGGCCGGCCGTCAGGATCCACTTGCCCGAGAGGTCGTCGTTGTAGTGCTGGCGGCCCGCCTCGACGAAGGTCTCGAAGGTGCCCTGCACGATGCCCTGGCTGCCGATGTAGATCCAGCTGCCGGCGGTCATCTGGCCGTACATGAAGAGGCCCTTGCGGTCGAGCTCGTTGAAGTGCTCCCAGGTTGCCCACTTGGGCACCAGGTTGGAGTTGGCGAGCAGCACGCGCGGGGCGTCAGGATGGGTCTTGAACACGCCGACCGGCTTGCCGGACTGGATCAGCAGGGTCTCGTCATCCTCCAGCGTCTTGAGCGAGGCGAGGATCTGGTCGAAGCATTCCCAGTTGCGCGCGGCGCGGCCGATGCCGCCGTAGACGACCAGGTCCTGCGGGCGCTCGGCCACCTCGGGATCGAGGTTGTTCTGCAGCATGCGGAAAGGCGCCTCGGTGAGCCAGCTCTTGCAGTGGAGCTGGCTGCCGCGCGGCGCGCGGATCACGCGCGTCGGATCGTGGCGGGGGTCGGCGGTGGGGACGGCGAATTTGTCGGGCGCATTCATGGTGGCATGTCCTTTCGATGCAAGGGGCGGAGTGATTCAGGAACGGCTGGGCAGGATGTCCAGCAGGGCGGCCGGCCATTGGCTGCGGCGCGCCCACTGGCGCATGGCCTCGATGTCGGTGGCGATGAAGTGGTCCTGGTCGATGAAGGCCACGCGCCCGCGGATGGCGGCGAATTCGGCTTCGAGCAAGGCCGAGCTTTTCGGGCCACGCTTCAGCTCGATGCCTTGTGCAGCAGCCATGGCCTCGATGCCCACGACCACCGCCGTGTTCTGCACCATTTCCGCGAGGCGCCGCGCAGCGAAGGTGGCCATCGACACGTGGTCCTCCTGGTTGGCCGAGGTGGGCAGGCTGTCCACGCTGGCCGGATGGGCGAGCGACTTGTTCTCGGAAGCGAGCGACGCGGCCGTGACCTGGGCGATCATGAAGCCGGAGTTGACGCCGCCGTCGCGCACCAGGAAGGGCGGCAGGCCCGAGAGCCCGCTGTCCAGCAGCAGGGCCATGCGGCGCTCGCTGATGGCGCCGATCTCGGCCACGGCCAGCGCGATGATGTCGGCCGCGAAGGCCACCGGCTCGGCGTGGAAGTTGCCGCCCGAGATCACGTCGCCGTTGTCGAAGACCAGCGGGTTGTCGGAGGCCGCGTTCGCCTCGATGCGCAGTACGCGCGCGGCGTGCGCGAGGTTGTCGAGGCAGGCGCCCATGACCTGGGGCACGCAGCGGATGGAATACGGGTCCTGCACGCGGCCGCAGTCGGCGTGCGAGGGAATGATCTCGCTGCCTTCGAGCAGCGTGCGCACCGCGGCGGCGACCGCGATCTGCCCGGGTTGGCCGCGCGCCGCGTGGATGCGGGCGTCGAAGGGCTTGATGGAGCCCTGGATCGCCTCGAGCGAAAGCGCACCGGCCATCAGGCCGGCGGCGAACACGTCTTCGGCGCCGAAGAGGCCCGCCAGCGCGAGCGCCGTGGAGACCTGCGTGCCGTTGAGCAGGGCCAGCCCTTCCTTGGGGCCGAGAACGAAGGGCTTGAGCCCGATGCGCGCAAGCGCCACGGCGCCGCCGATTACCTCGCCTTCGGGCGTCGTGACCTCGCCCTCGCCGATCAGCACGCAGGCCAGGTGCGCCAGCGGCGCCAGGTCGCCCGAGGCGCCGACGGAGCCCTTGGACGGGATGCGAGGCAGCAGGCCCGCGTTGTGCAGGGCCAGAAGCGCATCGACGATCTCCGGCGCGATGCCCGAATGGCCACGCGCCAGGCTCACCGCCTTGGTCGCGAGCACCAGGCGCACCACGCCGTCCGGCAGCGCTTCGCCTGTCCCGGCGCTGTGCGACAGCACCAGGTTGCGCTGCAGCTCGGCCAGCCGCTCGTGCGGGATGATGGTCTGGGCCAGCTTGCCGAAGCCGGTGTTGATGCCATAGACCACCTCGCCGGCATCGACGATGCGGCGCACCGTGGCCTGTGCGGCCAGCAGGCCCGCGCGGGCCGAGGGCGCGAGCGCGAGCTGCACGCCGCCGGCGTGCACGCGGCGCAGTGCGGCGAGCTCGACCTCGCCGGGGACGAGCACCAGCGGTTCGGTGGAGGAAGCTTTGTCGTTCATTCGTTGGTCCTGTCTATACAAGTGACGGCGTGCGAGGCGCAGGGTCCTGGTTCGCGGTGGTCAGCCGAAACTCGGGTTGCCGTCGGCCCGGAAGCGGCTGCCCAGCCGGTAGCGCGAGGCCGGGTGCAGGCAGCGCACCATGGTCACCGGAGTGGTGCGCGTCCAGGTGCGGCGTGTGAGCAGCAGGCAGGGGTCGTTGGCCGGCATGTCCAGGCGCTCGGCCTGTTCGGCCGTGGGCAGCACGGCATCGACCACGTGCTCGATCTGGTCGAAGGGCACGTTGCGCACCAGGTACTCGCTGGGCGACATGGCGGAGAAGTCCTGGTCGAGGAAGGCCGGCACCACGCGCGGGTTGACGTGGCGGTCCTCCAGTTGCACGGGCAGGTTGTTCTCCAGGTGCAGGCACACGGTGTGGAAGACCGACTCGCCGGGCCGCAGGTCCAGCCACACGGCCACGTCGGGCGAGGCGGCGATGCGCTCGGCCACCAGGAACTTGCAGCGGTAGTCGTGTCCGCGGGCGCGGATCTCGCTCGCGATGTTGGCGATCTGCAGCAGGGTGGACTGCGGCTTGTCCTCGGCCACGAAGCTGCCCACGCCGGCCACGCGCACGATGCGGCCCTGCTCCATCAGCTCGCGCAGGGCGCGGTTGACGGTCATGCGCGCAACGCCGAACTGGGCGACCAGCTCGCTTTCCGAGGGCAGGCGGTGGCCGGCGGGCCAGGAGCCGTCCTGGATCTTGTGGGTGATGAAGGACTTGACCTGCTCGTAGAGCGCCAGGGCGGGCTGCACCGGCGCGCCCGCCGCCGGGCGCTGCGCGGGCTTGCTGTTGCGGTGCTTTCCGGAGGCGCTCATCTTGTCCTTCTTCAGTGCTCGGCCGCGGCCATGGACTCGGCCCGGATTTCCTCGGTCAGCCGGGCCTTGATCTCCATGAACTCGGGCGAGGTCTTGATCGTGTAGTGACGCGGATGCCCGAAGTCCACGGCGATCTCGCTCTTGATGCGGCCCGGGCGCGCGCTGAACACCGCGACCCGGTTGGCCATGAAGATGGCCTCGTCGATATCGTGCGTGACGAAGAGCACGGTCTTCTGCGCCGATTCCCAGATGCCCAGCAGCAGCTCCTGCATCAGCACGCGGGTCTGGTTGTCGAGCGCGCCGAAGGGCTCGTCGAGCAGCAGGATCTTGGGGTCGTTGGCCAGGGCGCGCGCGATCGCGGTGCGCTGTTGCATGCCGCCGGAGAGCTGCTTCGGGTAGTGGTTCTCGAAGCCGCGCAGGCCGACCTTGGCGATGAAGTAGTCGCTGCGCTCCTTCTGCTGCGCCTCGCCCATGCCGCGCTCGCGCAGGCCGAAGCGGATGTTCTGCGCGATGGTCAGCCAGGGGAAGAGCGTGTAGCTCTGGAACACCATGCCGCGGTCGGCGCCCGGCCCCTCGATGGGCTGGCCGTCGAGCAGCACGCGGCCTTCGCTCGGATCGTCCAGGCCGGCGACGATGCGCAGCAGCGTGGACTTGCCGCAGCCCGAGGGGCCGAGGATGGTGACGAAGTCGTTCTCGCGCACTTCGAAGTCGATGGGCAAGAGCGCCTGCGTGCGCTGGCCCTTGTTGCCGGTGAAGGTGCGGGAAACGCCGCGGATCGAAAGCTGGCTTTGCATCACAGGGCACTCCACGCGAACAGGCGACGGTTGAGGAATTTGAAGGCGAAGTCCGAGACCAGCCCGATCACGCCGATGACGATGATCCCGAAGATGATCTGGCCGGTGTTCAGCAGCGCCTGGCTGTCGGTGATCATGTGGCCGATGCCGGACGAGGAGCCGATGAGCTCCGCCACGATCACGTAGGTCCAGGCCCAGCCCAGCACCAGGCGCAGCGTCTCGGCGATGCCGGGCGCGGCGCCCGGGATCAGCACCCGCGCGACGATGCCGCGGCTGTTCGCACCCAGCGTGTAGGCCGCCTCCACCAGGTCACGCCGCGCGCCACCCACGGTGACGGCGACCATCAGCGTGATCTGGAACACCGAGCCGATGAAGATCACCAGCAGCTTCTGCGCTTCGCCGATGCCGGCCCAGAGGATCAGCAAGGGGATGAAGGCCGAGGCCGGCAGGTAGCGGCAGAAGGAGACGAAGGGCTCGAAGAAGGCCTCGACGCTCTTCCAGGTGCCCATCGCGATCCCGAGCGGTACGGCGATGACCGCGGCCAGCACGAAGCCGCCGACCACGCGCCACACGGTCATCCCGATGTCGTGGATGAAGTTGAACTCGGTGAAGAGCAGGTAGCCTTCCTTCACCATCGTGACCGGGCTGGCCAGGAAGGTCGGCGACACGAAGCCGCCGAGCGTGAACGCGGCCCAGACCAGCACGAAGACGACGAAGAAGCCCAGGCCGAGCAGCCAGCGTGCGCGCGCGCCGACGGGCTCGAGCGGGGCCAGCGCGCGGCGCCTGCGCGCCGCAACCGGGGCCGGCATCTGCAGGGAAGGCGCGGACATCGGCTTGGGGGTGTTCATGACAGGCGTCGCGTCCATGGCGGGCTTACTTGATGTAGCTGGTGTCGAAGGTGGCGGCGAGGTCGTCGGGCGCCTTGCGGATGACGCCGGACTCCAGCAGGATCGCCTGCGCGTCCTTCATGAAGGGCGTGATCTCGCTGGCGAAAAACTTCTGGTTGGCCGCGCGGTCGGACCAGCGCAGGTAGGCCGAGGACTTGGCGAACTGCTCGCCGCTCTGCTTGACCGCGGCGCCCATCAGCTCGTTGGACTTGGCGGGCTCGGCCTTGATCATGTCGATGGCATCGAAGTACGCGTCGGCCAGCGCCTTGGCGGCCTTGCCGTTGGCCTTGAGCCAGGTGGGCGCGCAGCCGACGGTGTCCATGACCATCGGGTAGTCGAGGGTGGTGGCGAGGATCTTGCCGGCCTGCGGGTTGGCGCGCACCGTGGAAAGGTACGGCTCGTAGGTCATGGCGGCATCGTTCTGGCCGGAGACGAAGGCCTGCGCGGCGGGCTGCGGCTCGAGCGAGACCAGCTTCACGTCCTTCATGCTCATGCCGTTCTTGCTGAGCATCCAGGCCAGTCCGAAGTAGGGCGCGGTGCCGGGTGCGCTGACGCCGATGGCCTTGCCCTTGAGGTCGGCGAAGCTCTTGACGTCGTTGCGCACGGCCAGGCCGTCGGCGCCGTAGGACTTGTCCATCTGGAAGATCTGGACGATGGGCACGCCATTGGCATTCCAGGCCACGTGGGTTTCGACGGTGGTGGCCGCGCACTGGATGGCGCCGGAAGCCAGGGCGAGGTGGCGGTCCTTCTGCGGGATCATGCGCAGCTCGACGTCGAGCCCGTGCTTCTTGAAGATGCCGGCCTTGTCGGCCAGCGAGAGGGGTGCGAAGCCGGTCCAGCCGGACATGCCCAGCACGATCCTGGTTTCCTGGGCCTGCGCGTTTGCCGCCATGCCTGCCATGCATGCGGCAGCCGCCAGCAGCGAGGCGATTTTTCCGAGCGTCCTGACCATCGAGGGTTCTCCTGTAGCGTTTCAAACATCTTCGGCTCGCCGCGCCGGGGCGTCCGGCTTCAGCATGGGCCGAGTTTTGTTCACCGCGCCGCACCTGTATATACAGGTTAACCCCGAATTGAAGACCAAGTCAGGTGCTTTCCCGCTCCTTGATAGTGCACGGGGCGGTTCTTTTGGGCTGTACGCTGTCTAGACAGGTGCATGCGGCGGCGAACGGCAGGAATCTAGCAACGGGTGTGCCAGCGGTCCGGGTCCGAATCCGCGCCGTCCGCATCGGAGACAATCCACTCCCGCGCGCACGGGAGGTGCGCGCGTGTCCCTCCGACATCACAAGTCCATCACCCTTGTCACTCCTGGCTCCCGAATCCCCCGCTGCCGCCGTGCCCGAGCGAATCCTCCAGGAGGTTTTCGGCTATGCGCATTTCCGTGGCCCCCAGCAGGCCATCGTCGACCACGTCGTGGCCGGCGGCGACGCGCTGGTGCTGATGCCCACCGGCGGCGGCAAATCGCTGTGCTACCAGATCCCCGCCATCGCGCGCCAGCGTGAAGGGCGCGGCGTGACGGTGGTCGTGTCGCCCCTCATCGCGCTGATGCACGACCAGGTGGGTGCGCTGCACGAGGCCGGCGTGGACGCCGCCTTCCTCAATTCCACGCTGGACTGGGAGCAGACGCAGGAGGTAGAGCGCCGATTGATGCGCGGCGAGATCACCTTGCTCTATGCGGCCCCCGAGCGCGTGACCACGCCGCGCTTCCTGTCGCAGCTCGACAGCCTGAAGGAGCGCGGCAAGCTCTCTCTGTTCGCGATCGACGAGGCGCATTGCGTGAGCCAGTGGGGTCACGACTTCCGGCCGGAGTACCGCGCGCTGACGGTGCTGCACGAGCGCTACGCCGGCGTGCCGCGCATCGCGCTGACCGCCACCGCGGACGCATTGACGCGCGCCGACATCGTCGAGCGGCTGCAGCTGGAATCGGCGCGGCAGTTCGTCTCCAGCTTCGACCGGCCCAACATCCGCTACGCCATCGTCGAGAAGAAGGACCCGACGACGCAGTTGCTGCGCTTCATCCAGCGCGAGCACGAGGGCGATGCGGGGGTCGTCTACTGCCAGTCGCGCAAGCGCGTGGAGGAGATGGCGCAGACCTTGCGCGATGCCGGGCTGGAAGCGCTGCCCTATCACGCAGGCCTGGATGCCGCGGTGCGCCAGAAGCACCAGGACCGCTTCCTGCGCGAGGACGGCGTCGTGATGGTGGCGACCATCGCCTTCGGCATGGGCATCGACAAGCCGGACGTGCGCTTCGTCGCGCACCTGGACATGCCGAAGAACATCGAGGGCTATTACCAGGAGACCGGCCGCGCCGGCCGCGACGGCGAAGCGGCCGACGCCTGGATGGCCTACGGCCTGCAGGACGTGGTGAACCAGCGCCGCATGATCGATGAGAGCCCGGCGGGCGAGGAGTTCAAGCAGGCGATGCGAGGCAAGCTCGACGCCCTGCTGTCGCTGGCCGAAGCGAGCGATTGCCGGCGCGTGCGGCTGCTGCGCTACTTCGGCGAGCACAGCACGCCCTGCGGCAACTGCGACAACTGCCTGAATCCGCCGCAGGTGTGGGACGGCACCGATGCGGCGCGCAAGCTGCTCAGCACCATCTACCGCGTGCAGCAGCACAGTGGGATCAGCTTCGGTGCCGGCCACGTGATGGACATCCTGCGCGGCAGGACGACCGAGAAGGTCACGCAGTTCGGGCACGCGGCCCTGAGCACCTTCGGCATCGGCAGCGAGTTCACCGAGGCGCAGTTGCGCGGCGTGATGCGCCAGCTGATCGCGATCGGTGCGCTGTCGGTCGATGCACAGGCCTACAACACGCTGCAGCTGACCGACGGCTCGCGTGCCGTGCTCAAGGGCGAGGTGGCGGTGATGCTGCGCGAATCGGTCTCCGCGCCGGCCGAGCGCAAGAAATCGCGGCGCGACAAGCCGGCCCGCGGGGCGCCCTCACCGGCCGCAGCCACGCTGGACACGGCGGGCCAGGCACGCTTTGCTGCGCTCAAGGCATGGCGCGGCGAAGTGGCGCGCGAGCACAACCTGCCCGCCTATGTGATCTTTCACGATGCCACGCTGGCCGCCATCGCGGAGCGCGCGCCCGCCACGCTCGAGGACCTGCAGGGCGTGAGCGGGATCGGGAGCAAGAAGCTGGAGGCCTACGGCGCGGATGTGCTGAGGGTGTGCGCCGCGTTCTGAACCGTCCGCGCCGGCGTTACCGGCCCGACGACATCCCGATGACGCGGTTTTCGCGCACCGGCGCCCGCAGCAGGTAGCCTGCGCCCTGCGCCTCCGCCTTCATCTGTTCGGCCACAGCCGCCTTGGTCGATCCGGCCGCCGGGCACGCGCCCGTGCTAAGGAAGGTCAGCGCCGCCGCAAGCCGGGCCTCCGACGGATCACCCAGTGCGCGGTCGAAGTCGTCGGCCACGGCGCAGGTTGGCGCGAAGCCGTCGCCATAGTCTCCGGAACCCCGGTTGTTGACGCCCTGGAACTGGATCGAGAAATAGGTGGTGCCGCAGTTGTCCTGCGGGAAAAAGCCGTAGGGCTTGCCGCAGGTGGCGCCGCCGACCAGGTTCACGGTGACGCCCACGCCGCGCAGGCTGTTGATCACCGACTCGCTGGCGGAGCAGGTGTCCGGGCCGGCCAGTACGGTGACGCGCGACAGACCCAGGCGCGGCAGCGGCTGGCCGGATGGCGTGGAGAAGCCGCGCGACGTCACATGGAACGGCACGCTCGCCTGCGCGGGCGTGAGCCGGAAGGGGTTCTTGCCGTTGAACACCAGGCGCTCGAACACGGCACCGGTGGTCGCAGCACCGCTGCTGACCATGGAAGCCAGTTCGCTGGCCACGTCGAGCAGGCCGCCGCCGTTGTAGCGCATGTCGATGACGAGGTCGACGATGCCTGCGTTCTGCAGTTGATTGACGGCAGCGATCAGCGCGGCCTCGGCGGTCGCGAGATGGTCGTTGAACTGCATGTAGCCCACCGGTCCGCTGGCGGTGGCGATGGTCTTCACGTTCTGGACCGGCGCGCGCTGGATGCGCGCGGCGACGAGGGAGAGCGTGCGCTCGGTTCCGTCGGGTGCGCGCACCCTGAGGCTGTGCGACTCGCCCTCACGCGTGGGAGACAGGCCGGCGTTGAGCCGCGCGGTGTCGGTGCCGCTGACGGCATCGATGCCGTCGACCGCCAGGACGCGGGTGCCGCGCACGATGCCGGCCTGCGCCGCCGGAGAGTTCGCCTCCGTGTAGGCGACCCGGATGTCGCGCGGCGCGGAAGCGCTCAGGAAGGCCCATTCGATGCCATAGCCCACGTCGACACCGCTGCGCGAAAGCGCCTGGTACGCGGCCGTGTCCTGGGTGAAATGGAAGCGGTCCTTGGCACGGCCGGAGGCGGTGAGCTGGGGCGTCTTGAGCACGCTGAACCAGGCGATGGGCGTGGCGTAGTCGCCGGACCGCAAGGTGCGGGGCACCTCGTCGAACCAGAGGTAGGTCTCGTCGATCCAGCCGCGCAGCCAGCGCTTCTCGTCATCGAGGCTGCCACCGCGATCGGGAAAGGCGGCGCCGGTGTCCGGATCGATACCTGTGCGCGGGGCGGCGCACAGGCCGGCGACGCTGGACGATTCGACGATGGGCTCGTCGGACGCAGCCGGCTGCTGCTGTTGCTGCGGAGGCGCGGCCAGCGGCAGAAAGCCATCACCGCCGCCGCCTCCCCCACCGCCACATCCCGACAACGCTGCCGCGCACAAGGCCAACGCAGCCACGCGCTGCCATACGAACTCCATGCAGATCTCCCCCGCGCGCCGGTGCCAGGCGCGACTGAACGTGATGGCTAGTGAACGAAACCGATGCCGCGCGACTCGCGCACCTCGGGCTTGATGCGGTGCTCGGCCTCGAGCTGGTCCAGGAACTCGTCGGCAGAGAACGCGACCGCGAGGATATCGGTCTGGCGTTTCACGGCTGCGAAATCGCCGGGACACAACTGCGGCAGCCTGGCCAGCCGTTGCTGGACCTCGTCCGTCAGGCCAGCGGCATCGCCACCCAGCGCCTCGGTGACGAACATGCGCTCGCGCTGCGGTGCCGTCATCGGCATGAACTTGATCTTGAAGGTGAAGCGGCGCAGTGCCGCCTGGTCCAACCGGTCGAGCAGGTTGGTCGTGCACACGAAGATGCCGTCGAAGCGCTCCATGCCCTGCAGCATCTCGTTGACCTCGGTGACTTCGTAGGTGCGCTGTGCGCCGCGGCGGTCCTGCAGGAAGCTGTCGGCCTCGTCGAGCAGGAGGATGGCCTTCTCGGCCTCGGCCTCCTTGAACATGGCGGCCATGTTCTGCTCGGTCTCGCCGACGTACTTGCTCATCAGGTCGCTCGCCTGCTTGATGATCAGCGGCCGGCCGATGGCCTTCGCGATGTGCTCGGCCAGCGCGGTCTTGCCGGTGCCGGGCGCGCCATAGAAGCACAGCGTGCCGTGGCCGCGCGCCTTGAGGGCCTCGACGATGCGCGGGATCTCGAAGCGGCTCTCGACGTTGAGCATGTCGAGGTCGTAGGTGGTGACGCTGCGGCGCACACCGAGGCCGTCGACCACGCCGAGCGCCAGGTCGGCATTGCGCAGCTGCCGCTCGATCAGGCTTTCGATCGAAGCGCCTTCGGACATGGCCAGTCCCGCGAAGCGCACCGCGGTGCGGATCTGCGCCGGCGTGAGGCCCTTGCGCGCCGCCAGCTTGGCGGTGAAGGCCTCGGACACCGTTACGCCCTCCAGCGTCCTGCGCACCAGTTGCTCGCGGGCGCCGGGCGGCGGCGACTTCAGCTCCAGGTGGTAGGCGAAGCGGCGCCGGAAGGCCGGGTCGATCTGCTCGATGCGATTGGTGACCCACAGGGTCGGCACCGCGTTCGACTCGAGGATCTGGTTGACCCAGGCCTTGCCGCTCACGCTGCCGCTGGCCGGCGCGGGTATCTGCTCGGCCCGCGCCATCAGCTGGGCGGCCTCGGTGCTGATGGGCGGGAACACGTCCTCCACCTCGTCGAAGAGCAAGGCCGCCTGGGCGCTGCCCTTGAGGAAGACCTGCGCGATCTGCAGCGACCGGTAGCGGTCGCGGCCGGAGAGCGAGTTGCCGTCGCGGTCGGCGTACTCGACCTCGAAGAGCTCGAGGCCAGCGGCCTGCGCCACCACTTTCGCCAGCTCGGTCTTGCCGGTGCCGGGCGGGCCGTAGAGCAGCACGTTGACCCCGGGCTCCTTGCGCGCCACGGCGGCGGCGAGCAGGGTGACGAGCATGCACGCCTCCTCCTGCACGAAGCCGAAGTCCTGCACTGTGAGAGCGCTCTTCGCCGAAGGACGCGTGAACACCGCCATCAGCTCGTTGTGGTCGCGGTACTCGCGCATCAGCACCGGCGGCAGCTTCTCGCTGACCTTCATGAGGTCGGCCAGGTCGGTGATGTTGTGCTCGGAGATCAGGTTCTCGACCAGGCCGATGCGCTCCAGGCGCGAGCCGGCGCGCAGGGCCTCGCCCACGTCGCTGGCGTTGACGCCCGCCACCTCGGCGATCGCCGCATAGGCCTCGGGCGCGTTGTTGACCTTGAATTCGACCAGCAGCGAGCGCAGGTCGCGCTGGTAGCGCGCCAGGGTGCCGTAGAGCAGCAACGCGCGCTCGGCCTTGTTGAGCTGCAGCAGGCCGGCGAGCGCATCGATGTTCTTCTCGACCAGGGTGGACTGCTTGCGCAGCGCATGCGTGAGCCAGTCGCGCGTGACCGCGAGCACGGAAAGCAGGTCCTTGGGCTGGTCCTTGGCGTATTCGTCCAGGTAGAAGAAGAGCGTGCCCTCTTCGTAGGGGCCGCGCCAGACGCCGTGGCGCTCCAGCAGGGTGCGGCCGTCGAACTGCTCCACCCCTTTCCACACCTCGTTGCCGGCGCAGCGCCGCCCGAGGAATTCGCGCAGCCGCTGCAGCACCACCGCCGGCCAGACGAGGTGGCGGCCGGTGAGCGAGAGCAGGCCGTTGAGATCGCGCCGCACGTTGAAGCGCGGGCCCTGCTTGGCCGCGAGGGTGAGCACGAAGTGCGAGCACATGAGCTCGAGCACCGGTGCTTCCTTGAGTCCGGGCGACGGCAATGCATGACCGCGGGAAGCCGCGGCCACGACATCGGCACCGGAACGCTTGACCATCGAGCAACCTCCAGCTAGGAGAATCGGGAATTGATCGCGACCATAGCGCAGACTTTTGGCTTCGGGAAGTCTCGGGGAGGGTAAAAACCCGGATGTTGCGATTCCGTCCACAATGCCGCCCATGCCTGGAATCGAAGACATCGAGCGCGCCGCCCTGCGCCTGCAGGGGCAGGTGCTGGAAACGCCCTGCGTGGAATCCCGCACGCTGTCGGAAATCGTCGGCGCGCAGGTCTTCCTGAAATTCGAGAACTTGCAGTTCACCGCCTCCTTCAAGGAGCGCGGCGCCTGCAACAAGCTGGTCGAGCTCTCCGAGCAAGGGGTGCGCGGCGTGATCGCGATGTCGGCCGGCAACCATGCACAGGGCGTGGCCTACCACGCGCAGCGCCTGGGCCTGCGGGCGCTGATCGTGATGCCGCGCTTCACGCCGGGCGTGAAGATCGAGCGCACCCGCGGCTTCGGCGCCGAGGTTGTGTTGCACGGCGACACGCTGGACGCCGCGCGCGCCCACGCATTCGCCCTGGCCGGACAGGAGGGGCTGAGCTTCGTCCATCCCTACGACGACGAGGCGATCATCGCCGGCCAGGGCACGGTGGCGCTGGAGATGCTCGACGCGGTGCCGGACCTGGACGTCCTGGTGGTCTCGGTGGGCGGCGGCGGCCTGATCGCCGGCATGGCGCTCGCCGCAAGGGCGCGCCGGCCCGGCATCGAGATCGTGGGCGTGCAGACGCGGCGCTTCCCGACCATGGTCAACGCGGTCCAGGGCACCCAGCATCCGATCGGCCAGAGCACCATCGCCGAGGGCATCGCCGTCGGCACGCCGGGCGTTCTGACGCAGGCCATCATCGCCACCCAGGTGAACGACCTGCTGCTGGTGGACGAGGGCGACATCGAGCAGGCGGTGCTGATGCTGCTGGAGATCGAGAAAACCCTGGTCGAGGGCGCCGGCGCCGCCGGGCTGGCGGCGCTGATCCGGCATCCGGATCGGTTCCGGGGCAAGCGGGTCGGGCTGGTGCTCTCGGGCGGGAACATCGATCCGCTGCTGCTGGCGGCGATCATCGAGCGCGGCATGGTGCGCGCCGGCCGGCTTGCCCGGGTGCGCGTCAGTGCGCGCGACGTGCCGGGCTCCCTGGCCCAGATCACGGCCACTGTGGCGGAAGCGGGCGCCAACGTCGACGAGGTGCACCACCAGCGCGCCTTCACCATGCTGGCGGCGCAGAACGTGGACATCGAGCTGGTGCTGCAGACCCGCGGGCGCGAGCACCTGTCGGCCGTGCTCGAGGCCCTGGCCCGTGCCGGCTTCGAGGCGCAGGAGCAACGGTAACGGGGCAAGCCCCTAGACCATGGTCGACCGGCCAGTCGGTAAAATGGCCTCAGTTTTCCCTATCCAAGGAATCAGCATGTCCAACCCCACACCCGTAGAGCCCGGCCAGGCCGCCGCCGTCGAACACGATGCGGTCGAGTCGATCGTTCCCCTCATGCCCCTCGTGCTGCCCATCGCCGGCGGGGTGCTGATGCTCCTGCTGGCCTCCATCGCCGTCTACATGGCCTGACATCCGGCTGCGGCCGCGGCGGACACGGGGTGTGCCGCCGCCCGTCGAGGATCGCAGACCCGCCTGGGCTGCCCAATCCTCCTCTCCCGAGACGGGAAGACGTTTTTTCCAACGGACCTCGCCGGCCTCACGGCACCGAGCCCCGTTCGGAAAGACGGTTTTTCAACTTAGGAGACTTTATGAACGCAGCGCTGAAGGGCCTTGCCGTGCAGGCGCCCTCGTACGTCAAGAACGCCAAGCTGATCGCTTGGGTGGCGGACATGGCAGCCTTGTGCAAGCCCGAAGCCATCTACTGGTGCGACGGCAGCCAGGAGGAATACGACCGGTTCTGCCAGCTGATGGTGGACGCCGGCACCTTCAAGAAGCTGAACCCGGCCAAACGGCCCAATTCCTTCCTCGCCAACTCCGACCCGAGCGACGTCGCCCGCGTGGAGGACCGCACCTTCATCTGCTCCGAGAAGAAGGAAGACGCCGGCCCCACCAACAACTGGATGGCGCCGGCCGAGATGCGCGCCACGCTGCAGCCCCTGTTCGACGGCTGCATGAAGGGCCGCACGATGTACGTGGTGCCCTTCAGCATGGGCCCGCTGGGTTCGCCGATCGCGCACATCGGCATCGAGCTCTCCGACAGCCCGTATGTCGCGGTCAACATGAAGATCATGACCCGCATGGGCAAGGCCGTCTACGACGTGCTGGGCGCCGAAGGTGAATTCGTGCCCTGCGTGCACACCGTCGGCGCGCCGCTCCAGCCGGGCGAGAAGGACGTGTCCTGGCCCTGCAACAAGACCAAGTACATCGTTCACTACCCCGAGACCCGCGAGATCTGGAGCTACGGCTCGGGCTACGGCGGCAACGCCCTCCTGGGCAAGAAGTGCTTCGCCCTGCGCATCGCCTCCAACATGGGCCGCGACGAGGGCTGGCTGGCCGAGCACATGCTGATCCTCGGCGTCACCAATCCCGAGGGCAAGAAGTACCACGTCGCCGCCGCCTTCCCGAGCGCCTGCGGCAAGACCAACTTCGCCATGCTGATCCCCCCGGCCGGCTTCGAGGGCTGGAAGGTCACGACCATCGGCGACGACATCGCCTGGATCAAGCCGGCCGCGGACGGCCGCCTGCATGCCATCAACCCCGAGGCCGGCTATTTCGGCGTCGCCCCCGGCACCAACATGCAGACCAATCCGAACTGCATGGCCAGCCTGGACCGGGACGTGATCTTCACCAACGTCGCGCTGACCGACGACGGCGACATCTGGTGGGAAGGCATGACCGACACGCCCCCGGCCCACGCCATCGACTGGCAGGGCAAGGAATGGACGCCCGCCATCGCCCGCGAAACGGGCGCCAAGGCCGCTCACCCCAACGCGCGCTTCACGGTCGCCGCGATCAACAACCCGGCACTGGACGCCGCCTGGGACGACCCCAAGGGCGTGGCGATCGACGCCTTCATCTTCGGCGGCCGCCGCTCCACCACCGTGCCGCTGGTGACCGAGGCGCGCAACTGGGTCGAGGGCGTCTACATGGCCGCGACCATGGGCTCGGAAACCACCGCCGCCGCCGCCGGCCAGCAGGGCGTGGTGCGGCGCGATCCCTTCGCGATGCTGCCCTTCGCCGGCTACAACATGAGCGACTACTTCCAGCACTGGCTGGACCTGGGCAAGAAGCTCGAAGCCACCGGCGCGCGCCTGCCCAAGATCTACACCACCAACTGGTTCCGCAAAGGCGAGGACGGCAAGTTCACCTGGCCGGGCTACGGCGAGAACATGCGCGTGCTGAAGTGGATGATCGACCGCATCGAAGACCGCGGCGAGGGCACGGAGCACGTGTTCGGCGTCAGCCCCCGCTACGAGGACCTGAACTGGACCGGCCTGGACTTCAGCGCCGAGCAGTTCAAGACCGTCACCCACATCGACAAGGCGGCGTGGCAGGCGGAGCTGAAGCTGCATGCGGAGCTGTTCCAGCAACTGGCACACCACCTGCCAAAGGAGCTGCCGGCCACCAAGGCCGCCATCGAACAGCGCCTGGCCGCCTGAGCGGGCTGGCGTCGCGCAAAGAAAAAGCCGCCCGAAGGCGGCTTTTTTCATGGTACGCCGGCGCGCGGCCGGCACAAGGGGATCAATAGTGCTGGTTCAGGTTCACCTGGCGCAGCGCCTGGTACAGGCTGGGCACGTTGGCGTCGGCATTCACCGTCGCTTCGGCCTGCTCGGCTTCACGGCGCGAGCGGATCGCCTGCAGGTCGCGAAGAATGCGCGGATCGTGCTCGGCGTAAGCCAGGAACTGCGCATCGGCGCGGGCGGCAGCGCGGCGGCGGGCGGCGTTGCGTGCCGAGGAGACGGCGCGAACGGCGAGCCCGCGCGCCGTGCCGGCGAAGAAGGCGATGGCGGCGAAGGCTACGCCCCACAGCACCAGCCAAGCCACCAGCAGGCCGCCTTCGTTCCAGGTCGACATCAGCTTGTCGGCGACGACGAGCAGCGAGGAAACGATGGCTGCCAGCAGCAAGGCTGCGAGGCCGCGGGCGCCGTCGAAACTGCGGCGGGCAACACGGATGTGTTCGATGACGGCTTCAGCACGGGCAACGCCCGGGTGAGTGGCCGGTTGGTCAACGTGGACAAAGCTGGTCATGATGAAAGTCCCTCCTAAGGACAACGGTGGCAGAAGCCGATGCCGTGATACTAGGGGTTTCCCTGATGTTTTTCCAATTTATCTTGATGATGTCTATCATTCAAGACAATGATAGACGTCAACTTTCGCACGCTGGACCTGAACCTTCTGCGCGTCTTCGACGAGGTCATGGCCGAGCGCAACCTCACGCGGGCGGCGCGCAACCTTTCGATCACCCAGCCGGCGGTCAGCAACGCCCTGCGGCGCCTGCGCGAGACCCTGGGTGACGAGCTGGTGCGCCGGGCGGGCGCGGGCGTCGAGCCCACCCCGCGAGCCCTGGCGCTGTGGCCGAGGGTGCGCGATGCCCTGCGGCAGCTGCAGCACACGCTGGCGCCGCACGAGTTCGATGCCGGGATCGCCGACGACACCTTCGTCCTCGCCATGGCGGATGCGACGGCGGCCGAGCTGATTCCCGGCCTGGTCCGGATCGTGGAGGAAGAGGCACCCGCGGTTTCCTTGCGCGTGCTGCCGCTGACCACCCGCGACCCCCGCAGGCTGCTGGAGGGCGAGGAGGTGGACATGGCGATCGGCTACTTCCCGGCCGTCGTCGCCAACCTGGCGGCGCGCGGCCAGTCCGACGCGGCGACCTTGCCCTTCGAGACCCAGCGGCTCTACATCGGCGAGTACGTCTGCGTGATGCGCCACGGCCATCCGCTGGCGGACCGCCCCCTGACGCTGGACGACTTCTGCGCCGCGCGGCACCTGCTGGTGAGTTTCTCGGGCCGGCCCTACGGCTTCATCGACCAGACGCTGGGCGCGCTGGGACGGGAACGGCGCGTCGTCGTGACCGTCAACCAGTTCTTCACCGCCGGCCGGGTGGTCGCCAATTCGGACCTGCTGACGGTGCTGCCCCGCCATTTCGTCAAGGTCACGGGCATCGACGAAAAGCTGGTGCTGCGCGAACTGCCTTTCCAGCAGCCACTGGTGCACGTGGATGCGGTCTGGCATCGGCGGGCCCAGCACGGCCACGCCCACGAATGGCTGCGGCAGGCGCTGTTGCGCTCCGCGGCGGCGGCATTCGCGGATGCGAAACCGCCCCGGCCGGGGCCCTGAGCGATTTGGATCAGCGGACGACGCTGAGCCAGGCGCTGGCGGCGGCGCGCAGTTCCTGGGCCTGGTGCGCATTCATGCCGGCGCGGGAGCCGGCGCTTTCCATCAAAACGGCCGCCGGGCTCGAGGCGGTTTCGGAAGTCTTGAAGCGAAACAGGCGTGCCACCTGGGCAACGAGGCTGAACATGACATGGGCGCGGCCTTGGCCCGCGCTGGTGTTGGTGATGAACCAAGATTAAGGGTTTTCCCTAGGAATTCCAGTCCCACCCTATGCACGATGCGCATGGGGATATTCGCCTAGACTGCGTGATATGAAGCTCCAGCTGCTTTCGGATTTGCACCTGGAGGTGCACCCCCGGCTCGAGATCGCGCCGGCACCGGGCGCGGACCTCTTGGTGCTTGCCGGTGACATCGGCTCCTATCAAGCAGGATCGTCGCTCATCGATGACGAATTCGGCCTCTCGCGATTTTCGCCCCGCCATGGCTGGCCGACCCCGGTGCTGTATGTGCCCGGCAACCACGAGTACGACAACGCGGACTTCGACGTGACGCACGAACGCCTGCGCGCACTCTGCGACGCGCTGGATATCCAGTGGCTGGAGCGCGAGACCCGCATGATTGACGGCGTCCGCTTCATCGGCACCACCCTGTGGGCCGATTTCGACGCCTTGGTCGAGCCGGGCGACAGCATGACCGAAGCGCTCAAGAAGCGTGGCAAGGCCATGCGCGCGGCCAACTTCTATCTGGAGAAGGCCGCCACGACGCGCGGTGGCGAGATCTTTCTCGCAGACCCGTTGAGAGAGCACTCACTGACGTGCCAGGCGTGGCTGCGCCATGCATTGGCCCAGCCCTGCGAGGGCCCGACCGTGGCCATCACGCACTTCGCGCCCACCCTCGCCAGCGCGGATCCGCGCTATGGTCTGAGCCCCGGCACCGCCGGCTTCTGCAACGCGCTCGACGAGTTGCTCCCGCAGGCCGACCTCTGGCTGCACGGCCACCTGCACTGCGCCTTCGACTATGTGAAGGACGGCTGCCGCGTGGTCGCGAATCCGCTGGGCTACGTGGGCAAGGGCGAACAGGAGGGGTTCCGCCCCGACTTGCTGATCGAGGTGCCGTCGCCCCCGGCGAAGACCTGATCCAGCGGCTCAGGCCGCCCGAACTCCGGCCACGCCGGCCTCGACCGCGAAACGCGCCTGCGACTGGAAGCGCGCATCGGCCGCCACCGGATGAACGGTCGCGCGAAACTCGCAGTGCAGTTCCTTCGGCGTCGCCTCGATCAGCGCATAGCCGCGCTCGTCGCCGCGCGCATGCGCCACGTCGGGGTTGTCGCGCCGCAGCTCCTCCATGGCCCTCCGGCTGGCGCCGCGCGAGCTGATCGAGCCGCCGACGAACTCGCTCGCGATCACCGTCGAGGCCGTGTCGTTGGGCCGCACGCGCAGGTCGGCCGCCACGAAGCGGTGCACATCGCCGCCCAGTACCACCACGTCGCGCAGCTTCGCGTCGGCGATGCCCTGCAGCAGCTGGCGCCGCGCCTCGGGGTAGCCGTCCCAGCCGTCGGTCCAGGACTGGCGGCCCCGCGGCGCCTCGAGGCTGGTGGAGCTCATCTGGGTGGACTGGCCCAGCAGCTTCCATTGCCGGCCGGAGGCGGCCAGGCCCTGGGCCAGCCACTGCGACTGTTCGGCGCCCAGCATGGTGCGCGCCGGGTCCGACAGCGCCTCGCAGCCGATCACCAGCCGGCCCCAGTCGCGCGCCGGATCGGGGCAGGCATGGTGGCTGCGGTACTGGCGGCAGTCCAGCGTCCAGAGCTCGGCCAGCCGGCCCCAGACGAAGCGGTCGTGGATGCGCATCGCCGGTCCCTGCGGCTGCAGCAGCAGCGGCATGTGCTCGAAGTAGGCACGGTAGGCGGCGGCACGGCGGCGCAGGAAGGCCGCTGGGTCGGTGTAGTCCGGGTCGCGATCGTCCGCATAGTCGTTGACCACCTCGTGGTCGTCCCAGGTCAGGATCCACGGGTGCGCCGCATGGGCGGCCTGCAGGTCCGCATCGCGCTTGTAGAGCGCGTGGCGCTCGCGGTAGGCCTCGAGCGTCAGCGGGATCGGCGCGGCGTGCCGGCGCAATTCGGGGGTGCGGCTGAAGCCCTCGTAGATGTAGTCGCCGACGAAGAGCACGAAGTCCAGCTCGCGCGAGGCGATCTCGCGGTGCGCGGCGTAGTAGCCGTGCTCGTAGTTCTGGCAAGCCGCGAGCGCGAGGCGCAGCCGCTCGACCGGCGCATCGGCGGCGGGCGCGGTGCGCGTGCGACCTACCGGGCTTTGGGCATCGCCGCAGGTGAAGCGATACCAGTACTCCCGCTGCGGTGCCAGCCCCTGCACGTGCGCATGCACGCTGAAGGCACGCTCCGCGTCGGTCACCACTTCACCCCGCGCCACACGGCGCGTCAGCCCGGCATCGGCGAAGACCTCGTAGCGCACGGCGCAGCTGCGCAGGCCTTCGAGATCCTCGCCCTGCGCGGGCGCCAGGCGGGTCCACAGCACCACGCTGTCCGGCCGCGGCTGGCCGCTGGCGATGCCGAGCGTGAAGGGATCGGAGCGCCAGCGCGGTGCCGGCTGCGCCTGCACCGTGCACAGCGCGGACCAGCCGCCGAGCGCCAGCCACAGGGCGGCGCGGTTCAGGTCGCGTCGATGAAGAGCCATGAACACCGTTTCCTACAGAAGCGATTCGCCCACCCAGGGCAGAAGCAGCCAGTTCTTGAAGCGCAGCCAGTAGTGGCCGCCCGGTTCGTCGTCATGGACGATGTCGTTGCCCTCGGCATCCGACTCCACCCACTGCACGCGGCGCCCGTCCGGCGCGAGCCGCAGCCGGTAGGCCGCATTGGTGCGGCTGGCGGCGATGAGGGTCTGGTAGTCGGCCACGATCTCCGGGCTGTCGATCAGCAGCCCCGATTCGGTGTTCACCGCCGCGGAGCGATGGTCCATGTTCATCGAGCCGATGAAGAGCATCCGGTCGTCGACCACGGCCAGCTTCGCGTGCAGCCGGCTGATCGAACGGCCGAAATCGCCGAAGTGGCCCGAGCGGCCGGTGAGCTCGGGCGCGATCTCGCGGATGGTCACGCCGATGCGCAGCATCTCGGCGCGGTAGCGCGTGTAGCCGGCGTAGACCAGGGGCTCGTCGGTCGCGCCCAGCGAGTTCGTGACCAGGAAGATGCGCCCGGGCTGTCCGCCGGTGGCCTGCTTCATCATCGCCATGCCGCGCTCGCCGGGCACGAAATAGGGCGAGACGATGGTCACTTCACGGCGAGCGGCGTCGAGCGCGCGCAGCGCGCCTTCGGTGACGCTGCCGCGGAAGGCCTCGGCATCGTTGCCGCGCGTGATCTTGTCCGGGTCGTCGACGTACAGCTGCGCGGAGGCCCAGCGCAGCTCGAGCGTGCCGCCGTCGAGCTGCCGGCCGACGGCGCTGCGCTCCATGACGTCATGCGGCCGCACCGGCAGCTCCGGCAGGCCGGCCTTCGCGAGCGCATCGAACTGCTCGCGCCGCGCCGCCGGCGCCACCGTGCTCGCGACCACGTCGCCGACCGGCCGCACCTGTGCACTGTTCCAGTAGCGGTCGAAGCCCGCGGACATCTCCCGCACCACCGGCCCGCAGGACAGCAGGTCCATGTCGATGAAGTTGGCGGCGGTGTTGCGCATGAAGTATTCGCTCGCGATGTTGCGCCCGCCCGTCACCGCGCAGCTGTTGTCGGCCACCAGCAGCTTGTTGTGCATGCGGTGGTTGATGCGGCCGAACTCGTGCAGCGAGAACAGGAAGCGCATCGACAGCGACTCGGCACGCGATGGCAGCGGGTTGAACAGGCGCAGCTCGACGTTCGGATGGGCAGCCAGGCCGAGCAGCAGCGCGTCCTCGCCGCCGGTGTAGAGATCGTCCATCAGGAGCCGCACCCGGACACCGCGCGCGGCCGCGTCGCGCAGCTCTCGCAGGAACAGCAGGCCCACCTCGTCGCGCTGGATGTGGTAGTACTGGACGTCGAGCGACTTCTGTGCGTGGCGGATCAGCGCGATGCGCGCTTCGAAGGCGAACTCCGCCTCCGGCAGCAGCCGGAAGCCCGACAGGCCCGAGGGGCCCGTTCCAGCGGCCGGCGTGGCGCGGTTCACGATCCCGGCCAGCCGCGTGTCCGCCACCTCGGTCAGCGCATGGCTCGGCGTGCTCGGGCCCGGCGGCGGCAGCATGGCGCAGCCGCCGAGCCAGATGGCGACGGCGAGCAGCAGGACGGCGCGGATATTCGCGAGCAGCGGCATGCGCCGCAATGTAACGCCGCCGCGTGGCCGTGGGCATGCGAAGCGGCCCCCTATGATCGGCGGCCAACGGCAGCAGCAAGGGATACGCGTGCTCAACGGCTTGTGGCTCGGTTTTTTTCTGGCGGCGGCATTGGCTGCCTTGTCGCGCTGGCTGGTCGGCGGCGATACCGCGGTGTTCGGCGCCCTGGTCGAGAGCCTGTTCGCGATGGCCAAGCTCTCGGTGGAAGTGATGGTGCTGCTGTTCGGCACGCTTACGCTGTGGCTGGGCTTCCTGCGCATCGCCGAGGCGGCCGGCCTGGTGGCCGGGCTGGCGCGCCTGCTGGGCCCGTTGTTCAGGCGCCTGATGCCCGAGGTGCCCGCGGGGCACCCGGCGCTCGGCCTGATCACCATGAACTTCGCGGCCAACGCGCTGGGCCTGGACAACGCGGCCACGCCGATCGGCCTGAAGGCGATGCGCGAGCTGCAGAGCCTCAACCCCAGCGAGCACACTGCCAGCAACGCGCAGATCCTGTTCCTGGTGCTCAACGCCTCCTCGCTGACGCTGCTGCCGGTCAGCATCTTCATGTACCGCGCGCAGCAGGGCGCGGCCGATCCGACGCTGGTCTTCCTGCCGATCCTGCTGGCCACCAGCTGCTCCACGCTGGTCGGACTGCTCTCGGTGGCCTTCGTCCAGCGGCTGAAGCTGTGGGACCCGGTGGTGCTGGCCTACCTCCTGCCCGGCGCGCTGCTGCTGGGCGCCTTCATGGCGACGCTGGCCACGCTCTCGGCCTCGGCGCTCGCCTCTCTTTCGTCGCTGCTCGGCAACCTGACGCTGTTCGGGATCATCGTGGTCTTCCTGCTGGCCGGCGCGCTGAAACGGGTGAAGGTCTACGAATGCTTCGTCGAGGGTGCCAAGGAAGGCTTCGACGTGGCGAAGAACCTGCTGCCCTACCTGGTGGCGATGCTGTGCGCGGTCGGCGTGCTGCGCGCTTCCGGCGTGCTGGACATGGTGCTGTCCGGCATCCGCTGGGCCGTCGGCCTGACCGGCTGGGATGCACGCTTCGTCGACGCACTGCCCACCGCGCTGGTCAAGCCCTTCTCCGGCAGCGCGGCACGCGCGATGCTGATCGAAACCATGCAGAACCAGGGCGTGGACAGCTTCGCCGCCCGCGTGGCCGCCACCATCCAGGGCAGCACCGAGACCACCTTCTACGTGCTGGCCGTCTATTTCGGTGCGGTCGGCATCCAGCGGGCGCGGCACGCGGTGGGCTGCGCCCTGCTGGCCGAGCTGGCCGGGGTGCTGGGCGCGATCGGCGTCGGCTACTGGTTCTTCGGCTAGAACCCGGGCGACAACGCCGTGCAAGCCGATCGGCCAGAATAGCCCCTCACTCTCCGGCTTCCCCGTGACCGCTCCCGCCCAGGCGCAACCGCCCTCCTTCACGTCCGACGAATTCCGCGAAGCCCTGGGCATGTTCGCGACCGGCGTCACCATCGTCACCGCGCGCGCGGCCAATGGCCGGCTGGTGGGGCTGACGGCCAATTCCTTCAATTCGGTGTCGCTGGCACCGCCGCTGGTGCTGTGGAGCCTGGCACGCAGCGCCGCCTCGATGGCCGCGCTCAGCACCGGTTCGCACTACGCCATCAACATCCTCGGCGCCCACCAGAAGTCGCTGGCCGAGCGTTTCGCCAGCAAGGACGTGGACCGATGGGCCGAGGTCGCCTTCACCGAAGGCCTGGGCGGCGCGCCGGTCCTGGCCGGCGCGGCGGCGACCTTCGAGTGCTTCAACCGCAGCCGCTATGACGAGGGCGACCACGTGATCTTCGTCGGCGAGGTGGAGCGCTGCACGCACAGCCCGGGTGCCTCGCCGCTGCTGTTCCATGGCGGGCGCTTCTATACCGAGCACCCGTTGTAATTCGATTCAACGCCGGACGTTGAGCTTGTAGCGGAAGGTGTCGGCGCGGTAGACCGCGGTCTCCACGTGCACCGGCCCGCCGCCGGCCAGGTGCAGCAGGCGCTCCACCTGCAGCACCGGCGCACCGGGTTCGAGCTGCAGCAGCTTCGCCTCCTGAGGCTTCGCCAGGCCGGCACCGATCTCGAGCTGGGCCTCGCCGATCTCGAGGCCGCCCTCACGCTCGAACACGTCGATCAGGTCGCGCTGCGAGAAGTCCACCCGCGCCAGCCGCTCGCCCAGGAAGCGCGGCAGGTAGGAGCTGTTGAGCGAGAGCGGCTCGCGGTCCAGGTAGCGCAGGGTCTGCAGGTGGTACACCGTCTCGCCCGCCGGCAGCTGCAGCTGGCGCGCCACCGCCGGCGGCGCCTTCACCTCGCGCCAGGCCAGGCGCTTGCTGCTCACCGCATGCTGCTCCAGCGCCATCGCCTCGTTCAGGCCCTGCAGACGGTTCAGGCTCTGCGCCGCCCTCGGATGGGACACGAAGGCCCCCTTTCCGTGCAGCTTGACGATCAGGCCCTCGGTCTGCAGCGCCGCCAGGGCCTGCCGCACGGTGATGCGGCTGACGCCGTGCTCGGCAGTGAGCTCCGACTCGGACGGCAGCTTGGCCCCGGGCGCGAGTTCGCCGTCGAGGATGCGCGCGCGCAGCGCGTCGCGCAGCTGGGCATGGAGCGACTGCGGCAGCTCAGGCATTCAAGCCCCCACGGCCAACGCTGGCATGCAGATTGCGTGTCTTGTCATAACTTGTCATAACAAGTAGATTCTGCACCGCCAGGGTGCTTCTTTCCGTTCATCACACACCAAGGAAACGACCATGTCCGCAACCCGAGCCTTCATCCGTTCCACCGCCGCCGCGCTGGCCTTCAGCGCGGGCCTGGGCTTCGCCCAGACGCCGAGCTATCCCGCCAAGCCCATCACGCTGATTGTGCCGTTCGCCGCCGGCGGCGGCGTCGATGCCACGGCCCGCCTGCTCACCGCCAGGCTCGGCGAGCTGCTCAAGCAGCCGGTGGTGATCGAGAACGTGGCCGGCGCCGCCGGCACCATCGGCACCCAGAAGGCGGCGCGCTCGGCGGCCGACGGCTACACGCTGCTGTTCGCGGTGGCCAGCCCGCTCAACGTGGCGCCGCTGGTGGCGCCCTCCGCGGTGCGCTACGACAGCTTCAAGGACTTCGTGCCGGTGGCCACCGTCGGCACCTCGCCCTTCGTGCTGATCGGCAAGACCGCCCTGCCGGCACGCACCACCGCCGAGCTGATCCAGCTGGCCAAGGCGCAGCCGGGCAAGCTCAACTTCGGGACCGACGGCGTGGGCACTTCGCTGCACGTCACGGCCGAGCTCTTCAAACAGCGCGCCGGGCTGGACCTGGTGCATGTGCCCTACAAGTCCGGCCCGCAGGTGCTGACCGACGTGGCCGGCGGCCAGGTCGACCTGGCGGTGCTGCCGCTGTCGCTGGCGCAGCCCTTCATCAAGGACGGCAAGGTCCGCGCCTTCGGCGTCACCTCGCTGGCCCGTTCGCCCAGCGCGCCGGCCATTCCGGCGCTGTCCGAGTCGGCCGAGCTCAAGGGGCTGGAGATGGACGCCTGGCTCGGCGTCCTGGCGCCCACCGGCACGCCGGCCGCCGTGACGAACGCCTGGGTCGCCGCGCTCGATGCCACCCTCAAGGACCCCGAGATCGCACGCAAGCTCGGCGACATCGCGGTCAAGCCGCAGCTGATCGCCGGCCCGGCCTTCGCCGACTACCTGGCGAAGGAGCGCAAGGCCATCGCGGGCGTGGTGCAGACCGCCGGCATCAAGACCGAATAAGACAACGCGAGGAGCGCCCCATGCTGATGTCGCTGTCCAGCGCGTGGATCCTGCTGCCGGCGGTGCTGCTGGCCGGCGGCCTGATCGGCGCCAGCGGCATCGGCGGCGTGCTGCTGGTGCCGGTGCTGACCCAACTGGGCGGGGTGCCGCTGCCGCAAGCCATTGCCGCCGCTTCGCTGGGTTTCGCATTGCCGGCGCTGGTGGTGCTGGGGCCGCTGCGCCGCCAGCGCGACATGGCCATGCGCTGCCTGCCCCTGCTGGCGGGCGCGCTGGCAGGGGCCGCGGCCGGCGCCCTGCTGGTGCGCTGGCTGCCTGGCGCGGTGCTGATGACCGGCGTGACGCTGCTGGTGCTGTTCTCCGGCTGGCGCGGCCTGCGCGCATCGCAGACGCCGACCGTGCCCGCCGCGCCGCTGGGCGCCGCGGCACTGCTCGGGCTCGGCGCCCTGGTGGGCCTGGGCTCCGCACTCACCGGCACCGGCGGCCCGGTGCTGGTGCTCCCGCTCCTGATGCTGCTGCGCCAGCCGATCGTCTTTGCCATCGTGGCGGCGCAGGCGTCGCAGTTGCCGATCGCCCTGGCCAGCGGCGCGGTGCATGCGATCGAAGGCCGGCTCGACCTGCGGCTGGCGGCACTGTGCGGCCTGCTGATGCTCGCCGGTTCCATTGCCGGGCAACGCGCCGCGGCCGGGCTCGACGTTCGGCAGTTGCAGCGCTTCGTCTCCATGCTGCTGCTGGCGGTCGGCGCCTGGTTCGCGTGGCTGCTCTGGGCCTGAGCCCCGACGAGGAAACGACCATGCTCTCCCCCGAACACCTGAACACCCGCCAGCCCCTTCTGCTGGCCCCCGAATGGCTGATGCTGCCCGAGGGGCCGCGCGAGGGCCAGGCCGTGCTCATCGAGAACGGCCGCTTCACGCAGGTCGGCCCGCTCGCCGCGCTGCGCGAGGCGCATCCCGGCCTGGAAGCCGCCCTGCTGCCGCAGCGCCTGCTGATGCCGGGCCTGGTCGACACCCACACCCACCTCACCCAGTCCTTCGGCAAGGCGCTGGCCTTCGGCGAGCCCTCGGAGATCTTCCGCCGCATCTGGGTGCCGATGGAGGCCACGCTCGACGAGCAGGCCGCCTACCTGTCCGCCAAGCTCGCCGCGCTGGAGTCGCTGCGCGGCGGCTTCACCACCGTGGTCGATGCGGGCACGCGCTCGCAGGTCGGCCTCGATGCGGTGGCGAGCGCCGCGCGCGATACCGGCATCCGCTGCGTGCTGGGCATGATCTGCAACGACGCGGGCCTCGAAGGCGACGAGGCCGCGACGCGCCGCATCCTCGACGATGCCGCGACCTTCCTCGCGCGGCTGGAGCACGACCCGCTGGTGCATCCCTCGCTCGCCATCTCGATCCCCGAGGCGGCGAGCGACCGCATGCTGCACGCGGTCGCCGCGCTCACGCTGGAAAGCGGACGGCGCTTCCAGACCCATGTCAACGAACACCTGGCCGCGGTAGAGCGTTCGCTGGTGGCGCGCGGGCTGCGTCCGCTCGAAGTGCTGCATGCCTGCGGCGCGCTCAATGCCTCGGCGCTGCTGGCCCACGCCACGCTGCTGACCCCGCGCGAGATCGGCCTCCTGCGCGACAGCGGTGCCTCCGTGGCCTACAACCCCGTGGCCAGCCAGTGGAAGGGCAATGCCGTGCTCGACGCCGGCCTGCTCGGCCTGCTCGGCGTGCCCTTCGGCCTCGGCACCGACGGCACGCGCGCCGACGGTTTCCGGTTGATGGACGCCGCCGAAGCCACGCAGCGCCTGACGCAGGGTCTCGCGAACGGCGATTCCTCCTGCGGCGGCGGCTGGCTCTGGCTGGACCATGCGACACACGGCGGCGCGGAGGCGGCCGGGCTGGGCGCACTCACCGGCCGCATCGCCGAGGGGCTGGCCGCCGATTTCCTGGTCGTGGACCTGGACGTCCCCGAGTTCGCGCCGAGCTGGGACCTCGGCTGGGAGCTGGTGCGCTTCGCGAACCGCGACCAGATCGAGGCCGTGTTCGTGAACGGCGCGCTGCGGCTGTGGCAAGGCTGGCCGATCGACTGGGATGCGCGCGCGCTGATGCGCGAGGTGCGCGAGATCGCGCGGCGCGATGTGCGGCGTGCGCCGATCCAGCGCGTGCACCCCGTCTCGGACCTGCACCGCGCACAGCAGCAGCAGCAGCCTTCCGGGCGCGCCTGAAGAATTCACGCGGGGAGGCTACGATCGGCGGATGCCCCTCCGCCCTGCCTGCCTGCCGTCGCGCGCGAGCGGACGGCGCCGCGTTGCCATGGCGGCCCTGCTCGCGCTCACCGTCGCCGCGCCGGCCGCAGCGGCCGGGCCCGACAGGCAGAACTGGTTTGACGATCCCTTCTTCCAGGTGGCCTCGGGCCTGCGCACGTGCCCGGTGCCCGAAGGCCCGCTCTACACCGAAGCCGAGCGGCGCTCGCAGATGCACGCCCGGCTGGAGCGCGGCACCAGCTGCTGGCTGGAGGGCCGCTGCAAGACAGCAGGGCAAGCCACCCTATCCGGTCGCAACGCCCTGAACACCGCACCACACAACAAGAGACAAGCCCGAGACACAACGAATGATCGAAAGAAAGAACCACCTCGACACCCGCGCCATATCGCTGCTGCTGTTCTGCTGCGCCTTCTGGGGCCTGCAGCAGATCCTCATCAAGACCACCGTGACCGAGGTACCGCCGCTGTGGCAGGCCACGATCCGCATGAGCGGCGCCGTGCTGCTGCTGTGGCTGTGGTGCCTGTGGCGCCGCGTGCCCCTGTTCGAGCGCGATGGCACCCTGCCCGGCGGGCTGCTGGCCGGCCTGCTGTTCACGGCCGAATTCATCGGCATCTACATCGGGCTGCAGCACACCAGCGCGTCGCGGCTCACCGTCTTCCTCTACACCGCGCCCTTCGTGGTGGCGCTGCTGCTGCCGCGCTTCGTGCCGGCCGAGCGGTTGCGCGGCGCGCAATGGCTGGGCCTGGCCATCGCCTTCGTCGGCGTGGTGGTGGCCTTCAGCGAGAGCTTCGGCCACAGCAGCTCGCGGCAGCTCCTGGGCGACGCGCTCGCGCTGATGGCCGGCATCGCCTGGGGACTCACCACGCTGGCGATCCGCAGCACGCGGCTGGCCACGGCGAGCGCCGAGAAGACGCTCTTCTATCAGATCGCCGTCACGGCGGCGGTGTCGCCGCTGCTGTCGATCGCGCTGGGCGAGCGCTGGGGCGTCTCGTACTCCGGCTACGCCTGGTTCTCGATCGCACTGCAGACCGTGATCGGCGCCTTCGCGAGCTACCTGGCCTGGATGTGGATGCTGCGGCATTACCCGGCCACGCGCATCTCCTCCTTCACCTTCCTCACCCCGCTGTTCGCGCTGGTCTTCGGCGTGCTGCTGCTCAGCGAGCCGCTGACCTTGCAGCTGGTGCTCGCGCTGACCGGCGTGGCGCTTGGGATCGTGCTGGTCAACCGGAAGACGGCGCCGCCGATGGTCCGGGCCGACGCCGCGCGCCGGGCCAACTGAACAACGCCAATCCCCACGCCGCTTCATCGACGATGAACTTTCAGCCCCTCCTCGACGAGATCCACGACGAGATCCGCCCCCTGCTGGGCCAGGCCGGCACCGTGGCCAGCTACATCCCCGCGCTCGCACGCGTGCCGGCGGCGCAGTTCGGCATCGCGCTGCGCACCTGCCAGGGCGCAGAGGCGCAGGCGGGCGATGCCGCCACGCCCTTCTCGATCCAGAGTGTCTCCAAGCTCTTCACGCTCACGCTGGCGATGCGGCACATGGGCGATGCGCTGTGGGAGCGCATCGGCCGCGAGCCCTCGGGCAATCCCTTCAATTCGCTGGTGCAGCTCGAGAGCGAGCAAGGCAAGCCGCGCAACCCCTTCATCAATGCCGGCGCGATCGCAGTGGCAGACCGCCTGCTCAGCCGCGGCGACGCCAAGGCCGAGCTGCTGGCACTGATGGCCAGCCTGTGCGGCGAACCCGTCGCCTTCGATGCCGAGGTGGCCGCTTCCGAAGCGGCGACGGGCTACCGCAACCACGCGCTGGCCAACTTCATGAAAAGCTTCGGCAAGCTCGACAACGACGTCGAGGCGGTGCTGGACCTGTACTTCCACCAGTGCTCGCTGCGCATGAGCTGCGTGCAGCTGGCGCGCGCGGCCGGCTTCCTGTGCCGCGATGGCGCGCATCCGCGCAGCGGCGAGGCGGACATCACGACCGAGCGGCATGCGCGCCGCATCAACGCGCTGATGCTGACCTGCGGCACCTACGATGCCGCCGGCGACGTGGCCTTCTCGATCGGCCTGCCCTGCAAGAGCGGCGTGGGCGGCGGCATCGTCGCGGTGGTGCCGGACCGGCTCACGCTGTGCGTCTGGTCGCCGGCGCTCGATGCGACGGGCAATTCGCTGCTGGGCAGGAAGGCGCTCGAGCTCTTCGTCGCGAAGACGGGCCTGTCGATCTTCTGACCGGCCGTCAGCTGCGGCCGAACTCCAGCAGCATCTCGATCACCCGCTGCGTGGCGCCGTCCAGCGTGCCCTGCGCGCGGTACGCGATGGCCAGGTGGCGTGTGAGCCTGGGGCTCAGCGGCCGCGTCTGCACATGCTCGCCCGCGTCGGCCACCTTGCCTTCGTCGGGCGCGGGCAGCAGCGCCACGCCGTAGCCCGCGGCGACCAGCCCGCGCATGGCGACGTCGTAGTTGTGCTCGATGCGCGCACGCGGTGCGAAGCCGGCATTCGCGAACCATTCCATGGTCAGCGCGTACATGCGCGAGCCCGGCTCGTTCATGATCAGCGGCTGCTGCGCCAGCCAGGCCGGCGTGACGCGACGCGGCGCCTGCCAGCGCGCGGGGATGAAGGCCATCATCGAGTGCTGGCGCCAGGGCGCCAGTGCCAGGCCCGGCATCGCGGGCTGCGGCAGCGCGATGATGGCCAGATCCAGCGCGCCCGCCAGCACGCCCGAGACCGAGTACTCCGAGCCCAGGAAGCTCGGCGTGAGCACGATGTCGGGGTAGCGCTCCAGCAGCGCATGGAACACCGGCGGAAGCAGGTCGACCACCACGCTGGTGGTGCTGCAGCCGATGCGCACCCGGCCGGCCAGTCCCTGGTGCTGGCGCCGCACCGCATCGATGGCGTCGTCGGCGTCGCGCAGCAGGCGCCGGCCGCGCTCCACCAGCACGGCGCCGGCCGGCGTGGGCGTGACCCGCCGCGCGCCGCGCAGCAGCAGCGTCGCGCCCAGGCGCGACTCCAGCTCGCCGACATGCAGGCTGACGGTCGGCTGCGCCAGGTGCAGGGACTGCGCGGCGGCCGAGAAGGTGCCCAGGTCGGCGATGGCGACCAGGGTTCGGACCTGGTCGAGGTTCAGCTCTCTCATCAGTAATCCTGATTGGTAGCCTCAGAAATTTCGACTTCCACAATAACACGCGGCAGCGCACCATGGCGTTCATGTCAGGAGAACATGCGATGGAATCGATGATGCTCAAGCTGCTGAAGGCGCTGGCCGATCGGGCCGCGCGGTCGAAGGCGCGCCGCCGCGCTCGGCAACAGGCCCTCCAGCTCAAGGGCATGAGCGAGCACGAGCTGCTCGATCTCGGCATCGGCCGCAGCGAGGTGCCGGCGCTGGTGCAGTCCTCGCGGGCGCGCTGAGGTCCGCGAACGGATTTCAGCGGGAAGGCGGGGGCTCGTAGTCCTTCTGGTTTTCGATGTTCGACATCGGATTCATGTCATTGCTCATGGGGTTCGGTCGGCGGCCTCGGCGTCTCAGGCCGCGCAATCGACGATGCTGAAATCGACCCGGCGATCCGGCGCGTCGACGACGTCGTCGGTGCCGCTGCCGACGAGGTTGTGCCTGGAACCCATGCCCACGGTGCGCGTCCGGCCGGCCAGCTCCGGCAATTCCGCGCTCAGCTTCTGGCGGATGAACGAAGCGCGGCGGGCGGACAGGCTGTCGTTGACCGCTTCCGGCCCGGTCTTGCTGCTGTGGCCCACGATGTCCATGCAGGTCTTCGCACTGCCCGCCTGCCGCGCGATCTGGCGCAGCCACATGCCGTAGGCACTGGTGAGCCGGTGGTCGGACCAGAACTCCGTGCTGCCCGGATTGAAGAGGAACTTGACGCTCAGGTTCTTCTGCGTGAGCCCGTAGGCCACCAGGCGGCCGAAGGCTTCCTCGGCCTCGGCCACCCGCCCGAGCTTGACGCTGCTGAGGTAGACGCCGTTGAGCACCCGGAGCTGGTTGCCGCCCGGCGCTGCCGACAGCTTGCGGTACTCAGCCAGCGCCTCACGGTAGCGGCCGGCGTTGTAGAGTGCCGCCGCCTCGTGGACGGTGGTGGCTGCGGCGATGCGGCCCAGGTAGGTGGGATCGGCGGCGTGGCCGGCCGGTGTGGTGCTGGTGCGGACATAGCCGTCCACGGTCTCGTCCTTCATCAGCACGGGACTGTCGCGGTAGTAGTTCATCGGCTTCATGTCGATGCCGTCCTGGTGCGCCAGCGCCGAGGACTGGCCAATGACCTCGCCACTCCTGATCTCCACCAGGGCCAGATTCAAACGGTAGGCAGTGCGGGCCCGGGCCAGCGAACCAACGAGCAGGTATTGCGCCGTCGAAATGCTGGAAGCCTGGAAGGGCAGGAGCTCGAACTGGCGTTGCTGCTGCAGGCGCTCGCCGATCGCCCGGTCCATCTGCTGGGTCGCGACGGTCTGCTGGCCGCTGTCGGCGGCGATGGTCGGATCGAGCACAACCGTTCCCCTGTCCTGCCCGGCCAGGCGCCTGGGTAGCGTGCGGGTTTGCTCGAAGAGTTCGTCGGCCGCTGCGGCGATGGCGCGGTCGTAGGGCAAGGCTTCTTCGCTCACCGCCACGGGCCGCGTGCCGCATCCGGCGAGGGTGAAACAGGCGGGGGCGAGCAGCAGGCTGGACAGCAGCGGCGCCACAAAGGCGTGGGATTTCATCTGCATTGGCTCTTCTGGAAGGTGGCTTCGTCGGGGTTGAGCCCCTCCAACGACGATTTCAGGACGAGGTCGCTGCAGCGCTGGGGGCGACTGGCCTGGGCGACGGCGGGTGGGGCCTCGGGCTCGGTGCGGGCTGGGCGCTGCGTGGGTTGCGACGGCTCCGATGCGATCGCCACAGGCTTCGCCCGCGCCGACGGCGGCTTGGCCGCAGCGGCCGTTGCGGCGGGCGCCGGGCGCGCGGACGCGTCGACAACGCGCGCCGCGGCCGGCCGGGGCGTTTCGGCAATGGCTGGCTCGGAGGGAACCGTGGAGGAAGCGCGAACGGCAGCCTGCGGCGGCAGCTCGGACCTGGCAGGCGCCGCGACCGTTGCGTCGGGCACGACACTTGGTGCCTTGGCGGCCTGGGCGTCCAAGGGCGCGCGTGACGCATCCCCGGCCAACCACCACGCGGCGCTTCCCGCCAGCGCCAGCAGGAGAAGCGCGGCCGGGGCGTGGCGAAGGCGGGGCCGCGCCCGCGCCGCCGCGGCCGGTGCAAGGGGGGCGTGATGGGTCTCAGGCCCGGTGTCGACAGGCGCGCTGGGCACTGCGGCCGGCGCGGCATCCCGGCCAGCCTCCCGTGCGGCGGCGGCGGGCGCTGGCGGCGGCGCGTCCGCGAGGGCGGGGCCCCCGATGAGCGCGCGGAACTGCCCCACATCCTGCGGCCTGGCTTCCGGCCGCAGCGCCAGGCTGGCATCGATGGCCTGCAGGAAGCGTTCGCCGTAGAGGCCGCCATGCGTGCCGGCCAACGGCTCGAACGCGTCGCTCACCACGCGGCCGGCGGATGCGGGCGGCAGCCGGCCGGTGATCGCGTAGTACACGACGCCGGCCAACGCATAGAGATCCGTCCAAGGGCCCTGCGCCATCACGCCGCCGTACTGTTCGATGGGCGCGAAGCCGGGCTTGAGCACGGCCGTCAGCCCCTGCGTCATGTCGCTGATCACGCGCCTCGCCGCGCCGAAATCCAGCAGAACGGGCCCGGCGCTGGTGAGCAGGATGTTGTCGGGCGAGATGTCCCGGTGCAGGCATTTCTTCTCATGAAGGATCGCGAGCGCATCCAGCAGGGGATGCAGCCATTCGCGCAGCTGCGCCTCGGCGGGCGGGCTGGACTCGCCCGCCAGCATTTCCTTCAGCGTTGGCCCCTCGTAATAGGGCATCGCCATGTAGGCCGTCCCGTGGGCCTCCCAGAACCGGAACACCTTGAGCAACGCCGGATGGTCGAAGCTGGCGAGAAGACGGGCCTCGTTGAGGAAGCTTTTGAGGCCCGCCTCGAACGTGCCCCGATGCCGCTCGGAGCGCATCGACACGCCCAGCGAGTCGTCGGCGCGCACCGCGAGGGCCGCGGGCATGTACTCCTTGAGCGCGACGTGGCGTTCGAGCAATGGGTCCCAGGCCAGGTAGACGATTCCGAATCCGCCCTCGCCGAGCGGGCGCAGGATCTGGAAGCCCTCGATGTCCGTCCTTTCGGGAAGCGCGTGCCGCGGCGGCGCGGCGAGCCGCCCTCTCTCCTGCTGCACAGCCGTCTGCGCGCGCGTGAACGCCACGGTGGCGGCGTACGCAGGTTGCGGCACGGGCTCCCGCTGCGCGGGTGCAGCGCCCTTCAACGGACCCACGCATCCGATGCAGAACCTGGCCGCCGGCCGATTCGCCCTGCCGCAGGCGGGGCAGACCGCCTGCGGCAGGGCCACGAGGGGCGCCGGATGGCGATATGCAGATGCGCCCGCCGGTTCCGGGGCCGTGCGGCGAAGCGGGGTCGCGGTCATGGCGCGCAGGCGGTCGCGGGTTCGCTCAAAGGCGCGCGAGCCGCAGGACGGCCCAGCCCAGGGTGACCATCAGGGCGACGATCAGCGCCGCCCGGGTCCAGACAGGTTCGCTACGGCGCCGCCGGGTGCCGCCATTTCCAAGGGAGGCATACGACGACGGGCGGTCTTGCCGATCGGGCTTTTCGGTCCACCAGCCGGTGTTGGTTTCGTGATCTCGCATCACCGAAAGTATTAGTGAGCGGTCCCGAATTGGTTACGTCTTTTGACATAGCTTGCAATTTGCAGCGTGATCCTTGTCACGCAAGCACCGTGCTGGTGCCATGCATGCGGCGTTGTCCTACACGACCCGGGTGCAGGTGGACGCCCGCACCACCAGCTCGGGCCGCAGCACCACGGTGGAGGCCGACAGCGCCCGGCCCTCGATCTCGTCGAACAGCATCTCGGCCGCGCGCCAGCCCAGCTCGCGGTGCGGCAGGCGGATGGTGGTGAGCGGCGGATCGACCATGTCGACCAGCGGCATGTCGTTGTGCCCGGTGATCGAGATGTCGTGCGGCACGCGCAGGCCCTGCGCCCGCATCTCGTCGTAGGCGCCCAGGGCCACCAGGTCGTTGCAGCAGACCACCGCCTCCGGCCGTTCCGGCTGCGCCAGGAGTTGCGCCATGGCCCGGCGGCCGGCCTCGCGGCTGTAGCTGTCGCACTCGGCCACGGCGGCGAGCGTCAGGCCGCGGTCGCGCAGCGCCTGCTCCACGCCCTGCCGCCGCGCCACGCCGGTGGGCACGTTCTGCGGCCCGGCCAGGTGCGCGATGCGCCGGTGCCCGGCCCCGACCAGGTGATCGACCGCCAGCTTCATCGCCAGCCGATCGTCGCTGACCACCGCGGGCAGGCGCCCGCTCTCGTCGGCGCGGTTCACCAGCACGGCGCGCATACCGACCTGCCGCAGGAAGTCGAGCAGCGGATCGTCGCGGGTGGCGATCGCCAGCACCACGCCGTCGACCTGCTGCGCCAGCATGCGCTCGATGATCGGGCGGGCCAGGGCGTGGTCCACCACGTTGGTCACGAACACGAAGTAGCCGCGCGCCGAGGCGCTGGCCTCGATGCCCTGGAGGATGGGCGGAAAGACCGCGTTGGTGATGTCCGGCACCAGCACGCCGATGGTGTGGGTGCGCCCCGTGCGCAGGGCCGAGGCGGCGCGGTTGGGGCGGTACCCCAGGCGCTGCGCCGCTTCCTCGACGACGCGCAGCACCTCTTCGCTGATCAGGGCGCGTTTTTGGGGATTCAGGGCCCGCGACACCGTCGAGACATGCACGCCGGCCGCCTGCGCCACGTCGCGGATGGTGACGACCGAAGGCGGTTGAAGACTCATTGATGCAAACGATTGATCTGATCTGACAAACAGAGTATCGCCCGATTCCTCACAGTAATGCTGGTAAACCCTGAGCTTGCGCGAAATATTCCTGGCCACATAATGTGCAAACGTTTGCAAGACAAAGGCAGCCCCATGAAGATCGTGACCACCCCCGAATCCGTGCTCGAGATGGCGACCGCCGCGATGGCCCGCACACCCGACGAGCGCCTGCGCACCGTGATGGCTGCGCTCACCCGCCACCTGCACGCCTTCGTCCAGGAAGTGCGCCTGACCGAAGAGGAGTTCGAGCAGGCGCTCGACTTCATCGTCGGCATTGGCCAGGCCACCGGCGAGAAGAAGAACGAGGTCGTGCTGGCCGCCGACCTGCTGGGCGTGTCCACCCTGGTCGCGCTGCTGAACAACCAGGACCCGCAGGGCGAATCGCCCGCCGCGCTGCTCGGCCCTTTCTGGCGCGCCAACGCGCCGCTGTGCACCACGGGCGAGTCGATCGCCCGCTCAGACACGCCCGGCATTCCGCTCGAGGTGACGGGCACGGTGCGCGACAACGAAGGCCGGCCGATCGCCGGCGCCATCGTCGATGCATGGCAGGCCTCGCCGGTGGGCCTGTATGAGAACCAGGACCCGCAGCAGGACGACATGAACCTGCGCGGCCGCTTCGAGACCGACGCCGAGGGCCGCTTCCACTTCCGCACCGTGCGCCCAGCCGGCTACCCGGTGCCGACCGACGGCCCCTGCGGCGTGCTGCTGCGCGCGCAGCAGCGCCACCCCAACCGCCCGGCCCACCTTCACTTCATGGTCAGCAAGCCCGGCCACAAGGTGCTGATCACGCAGGTCTTCGCCGACGACGACGAGAACCTGGAAAGCGACCCGGTGTTCGGCGTCACGCGCCGGCTGATCGGCCGCTTCGAGGCGCAGCAGGACGGCCAGGCCGCCACGCTGGCGCACGACTTCGTGCTCGAGCCCGGCGAGATGAAGTTCCCGCGCCCGCCCATCCCCTGATTCCCTTTTTTCTCCATTGCACTTCCCCATGAGCTTCGATCCCACACCCCGACTCGACGGCCGGGTGGCCGTCATCGCCGGCGGCCTTGGCGCCATCGGCTACGCCACCGCGCAGCGCCTGGCTGCGCTCGGCGCCAGCTGCGTGCTGCTGCACCGCGATGCGGCCGATGCGGCCGCGCGCACCGCAGCCCTGCCGGCCGCGGCCGGCCAGCGCCACCTGGCGCTGCAGGCCGACATCGTCGACACGCCCAGCCTGCAGCGCGCTGCCGCTGCCGTGAAGGAAGGCTTCGGCCGCTGCGACATCCTCGTCAACAGCGCCGGCTATACGCGGCCCGTGCCCGCCGCCGATCTCGATGGCCTGACCGACGAGCTGATCGACGACCTGATGCGTGCCAATTTCCGCGGCGTGTTCGCCACCATCCGCGCCTTCGTGCCGCTGCTCAAGGCGAGCGGCGACGGCCTGGTGGTCAACATCTCCTCGATCGCCGGCTTCACCGGCGTCGGCAGCAACCTGGCCTATGTCGCGGCCAAGGCCAGCGTCGACGTGGTGGGCGATGCGCTGGCCAAGGCGTTGGCGCCGGCCGTGCGAGTGGTCTCGGTCTCGCCCGGCGCGGTGGAGTCCGCCTTCGTGCCGGGCCGCGGCGAGGAGTTCAAGGCGAAGATGGCACAGACCACGCCGCTGGGCCGCATCGGCACGCCGGAGGACGTGGCGGCCACGGTCGAGGCGCTGGCGACCACGCTGCGCTTCGTGACGGGTACGCGCATCGTGGTGGACGGTGGGAGGCATCTGTGAACAGCAAGACACTCATCACCTGCGCGGTGACCGGCAACCTGGTGAAGCCGGAGCAGACCCCTCACCTGCCGATCACGCCGGCGCAGATCGCCGACGAATGCCTGGCCGCCGCCGAGGCTGGCGCGGGCCAGGTGCACATCCACGTGCGCGACCCGGAAAGCGGCAAGCCCTCGATGCAGGTCGAGCTCTACCGCGACGTGGTCGACCGCATCCGGCAGAAGAACCGCGAGGTGATCATCAACCTCACGACCGGCCCGGGCGGTCGCTTCATCCCGAGCGAGGACGATCCCAAGGTCTACGCGCCCGGCACCAGCCTGCTGCCGCCGGAAAAGCGCGTGGAGCACATCGCGCTGATCAGGCCCGATGTCTGCTCGCTGGACCTCAACACCATGAACTCCGGCCCCGACGTGGTCATCAACACGCCGAAGAACGTGCGCCGCATGGCGAAGGTGATCCGCGAGGCGGGCGTGAAGCCCGAGCTGGAGATCTTCGATTCCGGCGACATCCACCTGGCGCTGGACCTGATCGCCGACGGCACGCTCGAAGGCCCCGCGATGTGGACCCTGGTGCTGGGCGTGAAGTACGGCTTCATGCCCACGCCCCAGACCGTGATGTACGCACGCGACATGCTGCCGCGCGGCGCCTTCTGGAGTGCCTTCGGCATCGGCCGCATGGAGTTCCCCATCGTCGCGCAGGCCTGGCTGCTGGGCGGCCACGTGCGGGTGGGCATGGAAGACAACATCTACCTGGAGAAGGGCGTGCTGGCCGAAAGCAACGCACAGCTGGTCGCCAAGGCGCGCGACATCATCGAAAACCTGGGCGGCGAGATCGCCAGTGCGCGCGAGGCGCGCACGATGCTCGGCCTGGCGGGAGGGCAGTGACCATGAACGCAGTGCTGAACACGGACACGGCCGCGCGCGCCGTGCGCCTTCACGACAAGGCCGCGAACCTCGACGCGCTGAAGCTCGACATCGCGCCGCAGCAGGAGCCCGCCGCGAAGCCGGGCTTCGCCGTGGTGCGCGTCGGCGCCGCTGCGGTGAACCCGAGTGACGTCAAGGCCAGCCTGGGCCTGATGCCGCAAGCCGTCTGGCCGCGCAGCCCCGGCCGCGACTTCGCGGGCGTGGTGGTCGCGGGCCCCACCGAGTGGGTAGGCCGCGAGGTCTACGGCTCCGGCGGCGACATCGGCATCACGCGCGACGGCTCGCATGCGCGCTACCTGCTGCTGCCGGTCGAGGCCCTGCGTGCGCGGCCGCGCAGCATCTCGATGGACGAAGCCGGCGCGGTCGGCGTGCCCTTTGTCACGGCGTACGAAGGCTTCCGCCGCAGCGGCATGCCGCAGGCCGGGCAAACCGTGCTCGTGCTGGGCGCCAACGGCAAGGTCGGGCAGGCCGCGGTGCAGCTGGCCGCCCAGGGCGGCGCGCGCGTGATCGCGGTGCAGCGGCGCGCAGGGCCTTTCGAGGGTTTCGCCTGTGCGCCGGTCGACGTGGTCGACGCGCGCAACGAGGACGTGGCAACGCGGGTGCGCGAGCTTACGGACGGGCGCGGCGCCGACATCGTCTACAACACCGTGGGCAGCGCCTACTTCGAGGCCGCCAACAAGGCCATGGCCAAGGGCGCGACGCAGATCTTCATCGCCACCCACGACCGCGCGGTGCCCTTCGACATCTTCGCCTTCTACCGCGGCATGCACACCTACGTGGGCATCGACTCGCTGGCGCTGGGCTGCGTGGCCGCCACGGCGCAGCTCGACGCGATGCGCGAGGGCTTCGAGCGCGGCACGCTCAGGCCCTTCCCGATCGCCCGGGCCTTCGCGCTCGACGAGGCAACCGACGCCTACCGGCTGGTGCTCTCCGGCAGCACCGACCGCGTGGTGCTGCGGCCCTGAGGACGCGCGATGCACGTCACCCGTTTCGACCAGGCGCCGGCCTACGAGGCACCCAACCACATCGACATGCGCTGCCTGCGCCTGCAGGGCAAGGAGGCGGGGCCTTCGTCGCAGATGTGGATGGGCATGAGCCAGATCCTGCCCGGCGGCCACACCGGCCTGGACGGCTCGCCCATCGAGAAGCTCTACCTCGTGCTCGAAGGCGAGCTGCACGTCGTGTCCGAACAGGACGGCCTGCGCGACGAGCAGGTGCTGCGCCCCTACGACTCCTGCCGCTTCGCGCCGGGCGAGAAGCGGCAACTCGTCAACCGCAGCCCGCGGCCGGTGCTGGTCGCGCTGGTGATGGCGAACGCGCCGCCGGCGGCCTGAACCCCGCTCTTTCCCTTTCCTGATTCATCGGAGACAACGCCATGACCTCATTCATCCCCCGCCGCCGCCAGCTGGTCGCGGCCGCCCTGGCGGCCTGCGCGCTGGGCAGCGTCCACGCCCAGGGCGACTGGCCGAAGGGCCAGACGATCAAGATGGTCGTGCCCTTCACCGCCGGCAGCGGCACCGACATCGTGGCCCGCCTGGTGGCCGAACGCCTGGGCCCGGCGCTGGGCACCAGCGTGATCATCGACAACAAGCCCGGCGCCGGCGGCACGCTGGGCGCGGCGCAGGTGGCGAAGGCGCCGGCCGACGGCTACACGCTGCTGGTGCATTCGGCAGGGCACCTGGTCAACCCCTCGATCTACCCGAACCTGCCCTACGACACGATCAAGGACTTCGCCGGCATCACGCCGATGGCCAGCCTGCCCAACATGCTGGTGGTCGCGCCCAACCGCTTCGCCGACGTGAAGGACCTGGTGGCGCAGGCCAAGGCCAGGCCCGGCGGCTTCAACTACGGCTCGGCCGGCAACGGCTCGGCCACCCACATGAACGCCGAGGTGTTCCGCCTGGCGGCGGGCGTGCAGGCGCAGCACGTGCCCTTCCGCGGCACGCCCGAGGCCATGACCGAGGTGATGGGTGGGCGGATCGACTGGTTCTTCGCGCCCATGGTGTCGGCCCTGCCGCTGGTGAAGGACGGCAAGCTCAAGGCGCTGGCGGTGGGCACCGGCAAGCGCTCGGGCGTGATGCCGCAGCTGCCGACCACGGTCGAGGCCGGCGTGCCGGGCTCGGAGTACCTGTTCTGGGTCGGCCTGTTCGCGCCGGCCAAGACGCCCAAGGCGGCGGTCGAGCGGCTGCAGGCCGAGGTCGCGAAGATCATGGCCGCGCCGGACCTGAAGGAGCGCCTGGACAAGCTGGGCGCCGAGCCCTTCACCATGCCCTCCGCGCAGTTCGACAAGTTCATCGTCGACGAGACGGCCAAGGCGCAGCAGGTGGTGAAGGCGGCGGGGATCAAGGTGGATTGAGCACGGCGGCCGGCTACGGCTACTCGTAGATCGTCAATGGGCCGCAGTTCTCGTCGGTCACGAAGAAGGCCAGCAGCTTCGCGCTGCGCGAGGGGTCCGGATTCTCGGCGAACACGTGCAGCGTGCCGGGCGGCTCGAAGAAGCTCTGGCCGGCCTGATAGTCCTGGGCCGGCGTGCCCTGCAGCTGCGAGCGCACCGTGCCCTCGATGATCACAGCCGTGACCGAGCCCGGATGCCGGTGCGCCGGCGAGTAGGCCAGCGGCGGGAACTCCACCAGCACCGTGGTCTGCGACTTGCCGGGCACGTTCGGCAAGGGCTCGCAGGACAGCGGCTTGACGAGGGTCGCGGGCCGTGCGGCGCTGCCCGCGGGTGCCGGCGCCGAGGCGAACATCGGCCGGCCCAGGGTGGTGCACAGGTCGTCGATCCATCGGGCAGCCGACCGGGGTGCCGCCGGCATGAGCGCCGACCCGGCCGCGGCCAGCCCGAGCGCGCCGAGCGCGAGGCTGCGACGGGAAGAGAGGGGCATTGCATTCATGCCAACACCTCCGCCGGCCAGCGCAGGCCCGCATGCCATCCGAGATCGCGCCGAGCCTTCTCGCAGTCGAGCTCAGGCCCTTCCTCCGCGATGTTGAAAACGCCGACGGCCCCGCGCTGCAGTGCGAGCAGCGCGGCCCAGGCCGCCGCCTCGACGTGCACCGGGCTGGCGCCCTTGGGCGTCGGGGTCGCCGTGCGGGGCCCGTAGAGCTGCCCGTAGCGCAGCACCGTGCCGGCCAGCCCCGGCGTGGCCAGCGTCAACGCTTCCAGCGCCGCCACGCCGCGCACGGAGATGCCGCGCGGGTCCGCGGCTGTCAGGTCCAGCCGCTGCGCCTCGCGCCAGGGCTTGGGGCCTGGCGCATAGGCCCAGCCGATGCTCTGCGCCACCATGCGGCCGCAGCCCGACGCCAGCGCGGCCGCGACCAGGTTGCGCGTGCCTTCGCTGCGCACGCGTGCGTTGCGCGGCACCGCATCGGCCATCGCCGCGGGATCGAGCTTCTGCGGCAGGTCGGTGAGCTGGTGCATCACCGCATCGGGTGCGATGCGCTTCAACGCCTGCGCCAGGGCGGGCGCATCGAAGACGTCGACCACGACCGGCGCCATGCCCTGCGCTTCCAGCGCCTGCGCCCGCTCGGCCCGGCGCGTGCTGCCGTAGACGGTGTAGCCGGCATCGACCAGCAGCGGCCCCAGCACCGAGCCGACGGCACCGGTGGCGCCGGCCAGGAAGATTTTCTTTTCGCTCATGTGCTTCCCATTCGATTCGAGGGCTTCAGCGTAGGGCTAGGATGCACCAGGACAAAGAGCCAAGATTGGCGGAAACGACTGGGCCATGACGACGACCCCCACCTCCTACGCGGCATTGCTGCAGCTGGACCGCGCGCAGGCGACGCCGCTGTACCGGCAGATCTGCGAGCGCTTCCGCGCTGCCATCGAGCAGGGACTGCTGCAGCCCGGCGAGCGCCTGGCCTCCGCGCGCAGCCTGGCCGGCGAGCTGGGCGTGGCGCGCGGCACGGTCGAGCTGGCCTATGCCGAACTGGTCGGTCAGGGCTACCTGGAGGCGCGCGGCCAGGCCGGCACGGTGGTCTCGCCGGCACTGCCGCGGCGCAGGCCCGCGCGCAGCGCGGCGCCGGTGGGCAAGGCGCCGGCCGGGCCACCACTGGCGCCGGTGCCGATGCCTCGCCCCTTCCAGCTGGGCCTGCCGGCGCTCGATGCCTTTCCGCGCAAGCTCTGGACGCGGCTGGCTGCCCGGCGGGCGCGCTCGCTCGCCCTCGCCGACCTGCACTACGGCGACCCCGCGGGCCATGCGCCGCTGCGCGAAGCCATCGCGGCCCACCTGCTGGTGGCGCGCGGCATCGCATGCGGCCCCGCGCAGGTCTTCGTGACCGCCGGCCACCGGGCCAGCATCGCGCTGGTGGCGCGCGCGCTGCTTGCACCGGGCGAGCGCGTGTGGCTGGAGGACCCCGGCTTCCCGCAGACGCATGAAGTGCTGCAGGACGCCGGCCAGCGCGTGGTGCCGATACCGGTCGATGAGGAGGGGCTGCGCGTGGCGCAGGGCCGGCGCCGCGCGCCCGATGCGCGGCTGGCGGTCGTCACGCCCTCGCACCAGGCGCCGCTGGGCTATGCGATGAGCATGGCGCGCCGGCTCGAACTGCTGGCCTGGGCACAGACTGCCCGAGCGTGGATCGTGGAGGACGACTACGACGGCGAGTACCGCTACGCCGGGCATCCCCTGCCGGCGCTCAAGAGCCTGGACCGGCAGGAACGCGTGCTCTACGCCGGCACCTTCTCTAAGGTGCTCTACCCCGGTCTGGCCCTGGCCTACCTGGTGGTGCCTGCGCCCCTCGTCGAGCGCTTCGCGCGGGCCGCGCGCGTCACATCCAATGGCTGCCCGCAGCTGATCCAGGCCGTGGTCTGCGACTTCATGCGGGAAGGCCACTTCGCGCGCCACATCAAGAAGATGCGGCTGCTCTACGCGCGGCGCCGCACGGTGCTGGCGGCGGAACTGCAGCGCGCCTTCGGCGACGCGGTGCGCGTCGAGCTGCGCAGCGGCGGCATGCACCTGATCGCGCGCTTCCACGGACTGGGTGACGACCAGACCCTGAGCCAACGCGCACAGGCCGCGGGGCTGAGTTGCCGCGCACTGTCGGAACGCTATCAGGCCGGGCCGCGCACCGAAGGCCTGCTGATGAGCTTCACCAACATCGCGACTCAGCCCGAGGCAAGGCGCCTGGTGGCGAAGCTGCGCGCGGCGTTGGCCGTGAACTAAGCTCCGCACATGCCCCACGCCCTTCTGCTCCTGCTGCACCTGCTCGCCGCCGCCTTCTGGGTGGGCGGCATGGCAGTGATGCATTTCGCCGTCCGCCCCTCCGCCGTCGCGGTGCTGGAGCCGCCGCTGCGGCTTCCGCTGATGGCGCAGGCGCTGTCGCGCTTCCTGGCGGGCGTGGCGGTCGCCATCGCCGTGCTGCTGGCCAGCGGATTCGGCATGGTCTGGCTCGCGGGCGGCTTCGCGCGCGTGCACTGGAGCGTGCACGCGATGCTCGGCATCGGGCTCCTGATGATGGGCCTGTACCTCCACATCCGCTTCGCGCCCTACCCGCGCCTGGTGCGGGCCGTGGCGGCGCGCGAATGGCCGGTGGCCGCGGCCCAGCTCAACACCATCCGCAGGCTGGTGGAAGTGAACCTCGCGCTGGGCGTGGGAGTGTTCGCGCTGGCGATCGTTGGGCGGGTGCTGTAGCGGCGGACCCGATCGCCAGCCGGGACGCGGGCTGCTTCTAGATCACGCCCGCATCGCGCAGCGCCGCGCGCTGCTTGTCGTCCAGCCCCAGCTCGGCCAGCACCTCGTCCGTGTGCTGCCCCAGCGCCGGCGGCGCGCGCCGCATCACCGGTGGCGTGGCCTGCAGGCGCAGCGGGCTCGCCACGCCGACGATCTGGGAGATGCCATCGCCGGCATCGCGCGGCAGCGCCACGGCCAGGCCGCGCGCCTTGACCTGCTCGTCCTCGAAGGCCTGGGCGATGTTGTTGATGGGGCCGCAGGGCACGGCCTTGTCCTCCAGCAGCGCGATCCACTCGGCGGTGGTCCTGGTGCGGGTGATGGTCTCCATCATCGGGACCAGCACCTCGCGGTGCCGCACCCGCAGCGTGTTGGTGGTGAAGCGCGGATCGGTGGCCCATTCGGCCTGGCCGGCCGCCTCGCAGAAGCGGGTGAACTGGCCGTTGTTGCCGATGGCCAGCAGCATCGCGCCGTCCTTCGTGTGGAAGTCCTGGTAGGGCGCGAGGCTGGGGTGGCTGTTGCCCTGGCGCTTGGGCGCGACGCCGGTGTTGAGGAAGGCGCTGGCCTGGTTGGCCAGGATGGCCATGCCGACGTCGAGCAGCGCCATGTCGATGTGCTGGCCTTCGCCGGTGCGGTGCCGCACCTCGACGGCGGCCAGGATCGCGGTGGCCGCGTAGACGCCGGTGAACAGGTCGGTCAGCGCCACGCCCACGCGCAGCGGGCCGCCGCCGGGCTCCTCGTCGGGTCGGCCGGTGATGCTCATCATCCCGCTGGTGGCCTGGATCATCAGGTCGTAGCCGGCGCGCGCGGCATGCGGGCCGTCGTGGCCGAAGCCGGTCACGCTGCAGTACACCAGCCGGGGATTGATCGCGCGCAGGCTCTCGTAGTCCAGGCCGTATTGCTTCAGGCCGCCGGTCTTGAAATTCTCGACCACGATGTCGGCCTGGGCCGCCATCTTCTTCAGCAGCGCCTGGCCCTCGGCGGTCGCCATGTCGATGGTGACCGAGCGCTTGTTGCGGTTGCAGGCGGTGAAGTAGGTCGCCTGATCGGTGTCGCGGCCGTGGGCGTCCTTCAGGAAGGGCGGGCCCCAGGTGCGGGTGTCGTCGCCGACGCCGGGGCGCTCGATCTTCACCACGTCCGCGCCCAGGTCCGCGAGGATCTGGGTGCACCAGGGCCCCGCCAGCACGCGGGACAGGTCGAGAACCTTGATGCCTTCGAGTGCCGCCGTGGCCATGTCAGTTCGCGAAGGCGGCGATGCCCGTTTGCGCGCGCCCCAGGATCAGCGCATGGATGTCATGCGTGCCCTCGTAGGTGTTGACCACTTCCAGGTTGACCAGATGCCGGGCCACGCCGAATTCGTCGCTGATGCCGTTGCCGCCCATCATGTCGCGGGCCAGGCGGGCGATGTCCAGCGCCTTGCCGCAGGAGTTGCGCTTGAGCAGCGAGGTGACCTCGACCGAGGCCGTGCCCTCGTCCTTCATGCGGCCCAGGCGCAGGCAGCCCTGCAGGCCCAGCGTGATCTCGGTCTGCATGTCGGCCAGCTTCTTCTGGACCAGCTGGTTGGCGGCGAGCGGGCGGCCGAACTGCTTGCGGTCCAGGGTGTACTGGCGGGCGCGGTGCCAGCAGTCCTCGGCCGCGCCGAGCGCGCCCCAGGAGATGCCGTAGCGCGCGCTGTTGAGGCAGGTGAAGGGGCCCTTCAGGCCGCGCACCTCGGGGAAGGCGTTCTCTTCGGGGCAGAACACGTTGTCCATCACGATCTCGCCGGTGATGCTGGCGCGCAGGCCGACCTTGCCGTGGATGGCGGGGGCGGACAGGCCCTTCATGCCCTTCTCCAGCACGAAGCCGCGGATCGGGCCGACGGCGCCACCTTCGCTGACTTCCTTGGCCCAGACCACGAAGACGTCGGCGATCGGGCTGTTGCTGATCCACATCTTGGCGCCGGTGAGCGAGTAGCCGCCCGGCACCTTCTTGGCGCGGGTGACCATGCTGCCGGGGTCGGAGCCGTGGTCGGGCTCGGTCAGGCCGAAGCAGCCGATCCATTCACCGGTGGCCAGCTTGGGCAGGTATTTCTGCTTCTGCGCCTCGGTGCCGAATTCGTTGATCGGCACCATCACCAGCGAGCTCTGCACGCTGGCCATGGAGCGGTAGCCGGAGTCGACGCGCTCGACCTCGCGGGCGATCAGGCCGTAGCAGACGTAGTTGAGAGCGGGGCCGCCGTACTGCTCGGGGATGGTCGGGCCGAGCAGGCCGAGCTCGCCCATCTCGCGGAAGATCTTCGGATCGGTCTCACCGTTGCGGAAGCCCTCGAGCACGCGCGGGGCGAGCTGGCCCTGGCAGTAGGCATGCGCGGCGTCGCGCACCTGGCGCTCCTCGCTGGTGAGTTGCTGGTCGAGCAGGAGGGGGTCGTCCCATTGGAAGGCGGCGTGGGCCATGTGCGGTCTCCGGTGGATGTGTCGGGGGAGGAAGCTGAATGCGATCCTAAGCGGCTGCCCCGCCGAGCGCAAACGAAGATTCGGCACCCAGTTATGCGTTTTGCTCACGTCAACGCACAATCGGGGACCGAATTCCAAAGGTGAACGGCCTCCATCAACTATGTAGCGCCCGCATACCATGCGCCGAAGACTCCCCTCCACCCAGGCCCTGATCTGCTTCGAGGCCGCCGCTCGCCACGAAAGCTACACCCGCGCGGCCCAGGAGCTCGCGCTGACGCAGAGCGCGGTCTCGCGCCAGATCACGGCGCTGGAGGACTTCCTCGGCATGGCGCTGTTCCGCCGCACGCGCCACGGCGTGGCGCTGACGCCGGCCGGCGCCGACTACGCGCGGCAGATCTCGCGGCAGCTCGACAGCATGGAGCGCGACACGCTGGACGCGATGGCGCGGCAGGGCGTGGGCGGCGCGCTGCAGCTGGCGGCGGTGCCGACCTTCGCCACCCGCTGGCTGATCCCGCGGCTGCCAGGCTTCGCGGCGCGCCATCCGGACATCACGGTGCACATCGAGACACGCACCCGTCCCTTCCTCTTCAACGACACCACCTTCGACGCCGCCCTCTACGCGGGCACGCCGGCACAGGCCGCCAACTGGGCCGGGACGCGTTCGGTGCTGCTGCTGGCGGAGGACGTGCTGCCGGTCTGCAGCCCCGCCCTGCTCGGCACGAAGGCCCAGATGTCGCCGTCCGCGATCGCGCGGATGCCGCTGCTCCAGCAGAGCACCCGGCCCGACGGCTGGCACCAGTGGTTCGATGCGCAGAAGGTGGACGCCCCGCGCGCGCGCAGCGGGCCGCGCTACGAGCTGTTCTCCATGATCGCGGTGGCCGCCGCGCACGGCCTCGGCGTGGCCTTGATGCCGCGCATGCTGATCGAGCCGGAGCTGAAGCGCGGCGAACTGGTGGTGGCCTGCGACCGGCCGCTGCGCGCGGAGCGTGGCTACTTCCTGGTCACGCCTGCCAGCGGCGAGGAGCGTCCGGCACTGGCCGCCTTCCGCGACTGGCTGATGGGGGAGGCGGCCGGGCCGCCATGAGCCGCCGGGATGCCGCAGCCGAAGGCGACGGTGCGCCGGTGAATGGCGGTGGTCCGGCCCCCGCTTTGGGTTTAGCATGTGCGGCCGTCACGATGGAGGTGCGTCATGCCTACCTACCAGTACCGTTGCCAGAAATGTGGCGAGGTATTCGAGCACGCAGAGCACATTGCAGAGCACGCGACCGTGCAACTGCGCTGCCCCAAGTGCGGCAGCGACTCGATCGAGCACAAACCGACGCAGTTCTTCGCGAAGACCTCCAAGAAAAGCTGAGCGGCGCGCCAGGGTGCGCATGGTGCGCCGCGGCATGGCCGGGGCGCCGTCCTGTCCTATTCCCGACGCTGGCGCACGGCGCGCCAGTCTTCTATGCTTCGACTCTTGCCGTCCGCACGGCAAGAAGGCGCCCGCCGCCCACCAACTCGAAGGAGCGAACATGTCACTGCGCATCAACGACGAAGCCCCCAATTTCACCGCCAAGACCACCAAGGGGGATATCGACTTCCACAACTGGATCGGCGACCAATGGGCCGTCCTGTTCTCCCACCCGAAGGACTTCACCCCGGTGTGCACCACCGAGCTGGGCTACATGGCCAAGATCGAGCCCGAGTTCACCAAGCGCAACGCGAAGCTGATCGGGTTGAGCATCGACCCGGTGGACGCCCATGACAAATGGTCCGACGACATCCAGGAGACCCAGGGCCACCGCCCCACCTACCCGATGATCGGCGACACCGACCTGAAGGTGGCCAAGCTCTACAACATGCTGCCCGCCGAGGAGCCCGGCACGTCCGAAGGCCGCACCGCCGCCACCAACGCGACCGTGCGCTCCGTCTTCATCATCGGCCCCGACAAGAAGATCAAGCTGATGCTGACCTACCCGATGACCACCGGGCGCAACTTCGACGAAATCCTGCGCGTGCTCGACTCCATGCAGCTGACCGCCAAGCACAAGGTGGCCACGCCGGTGAACTGGAAGCAGGGCGAGGACGTGATCATCGCCGGCTCGGTCTCCGACGAAGACGCCAAGAAGCTGTTCCCGGGCGGCTGGAACGCACCCAAGCCCTACCTGCGCGTGGTCAAGCAACCCGGCTGAGCGCGCGGCGGGCCGCATGCTCTTCGAGCAGGTTGCCACCGGCGGCTGCCAGTCCTACCTGGTGGGCTGCGAGCAGAGCTGCGTCGCCGCGCTGATCGATCCGGAACTCAGCCAGATCGACCACTACCTCGGGCTGGCGGCGCGCGACGGGGTGCGCATCCGCTACCTGGTGGACACGCACACGCACGCCGACCACTTCTCGGCCACGCGCGAGCTGGCGCGCCAGCTCAAGCTGCCGGTGGTGATGCACCGGGCCAGCCCGGCGCCCTTCGTCGACATGCGGCTGGCCGACGGCGAGATGCTGGTGCTGGGCAAGCTCCGGCTGTCGGTGCTGCACACGCCGGGCCACACGGCCGACTCGATGTGCCTGCAGGTGGAGGACCGGCTCTTCACCGGCGACACCCTGCTGATCGGCGCCACCGGCCGCACCGACCTGCCCAGCGGCGACCCCGAGGCGCTGTACGACAGCCTGTTCAACCGCGTGCTGAAGCTGGACCCGACACTGAAGGTCTGCCCGGCGCACGACTACAAGGGGCGCACGCATTCGACCATCGGCGAGGAGCTGGCCGCCAACCCGCGGCTGCAGAAGCGCGAGCGCGCCGAGTTCGTCGAGATGATGAGGAACCTCAACCTCACCATGCCCACCCACGTCACCGAGGCGCTGCGCACCAATATGAGCGGCGGCAAGACGGTGGCGCGCCTCCTGGCCGAGGCGGGCGCGACGGTGCCCTTCATGGCGCTGGCCGAGCTCAAGGCGCGGGTGGAGGCCGGCGAGGACGACCTGATCGTGCTCGACGTGCGCGAGCGCGAAGCCTACGAGGCCGGCCACGTGCCGGGCGCGCGCCACCTGCCGCGCGGCCAGCTGGAGCTGCGCGTCAACCAGGACCTGCCCGATCCCACCCGGCGCATCCTCAGCTGCTGCGAGCTGGGCTACATCTCGACACTGGCGGCGGCCACGCTGCGCGACATGGGCTTCCAGCATGCGGTTGCGCTCGACGGTGGCATGAAGGCCTGGCGCGAGGCGGGCTATCCGATGAAGACGGGCAAGGAGCCCTGAAGACATGGCCCGGCTGTCCCCCGGCGAGATCGCCCACTACCAGCGCGAAGGCTGGGTGATTCCCGAATTCCGCCTGCCGCCCCGACGGGTGGCGCAGATGCACGACGCCCTGAACGAGCTGATCCGGCGCAACCCGGGCGTGCGGCCCGAGAAGCTGGTCTCGGCGCACATCGAAGGCGACAACGGCGAGGGCGTGCACGGCAGCCGTCAGTTCCTCGACCTGGCGATGGACCCGGGGATCGTCGAGCTGGTGTCCGGCGTGATCGGCGAGGACGTGATCCTCTGGGGCTGCCACGTCTTCTGCAAGCCGGCCAGCGAGGGCTACGAGACGCCCTGGCACCAGGACGGCCACTACTGGCCGATCCGGCCGCTGGCCAACTGCACGGTGTGGGTGGCGCTGGAGCCTTCGACCTCGGCCAACGGCTGCCTGCGCGTGATCCCGCGCTCGCACGAGGCGCAGGTGCTGCATCCGCACCTGCACGAGGACCGCGACGACCTCACGCTCAACCAGCGTATGGCGGCCGGCAGCTTTGACGAGGCCGAGGCGGTGGACCTGGAACTGCAGCCCGGCCAGATGTCGCTGCACGACGTCTACATGATCCACGGCGCCCGCGCCAACACCTCGAACCGGCGGCGCACCGGCGTGGCCTTGCGCTACATGCCATCGACCTCGGTGTTCGAGCGCGACATCCGGCCGGCCGACGGCAAGACCGGCGTGGCTGTCAACTTCGCGCAGCGGCCGCTGTGGCTGCTCAGGGGCGTGGACCGCAGCGGGCGCAACGACTTCCAAGTGGGCCACCGGCGTCACGCGCCGGGTTGAACTCAGCCTTCGCGGGGCCAGCCGGACAGGTCCCGCGCCTTCTGCGCCAGTTCCGGCGGAAAGGCGCACGAGCTGCGCAGCGTGGTGTCGAGGTGCACGGCCTTGAGCGTGCAGCGGGCGACCAGGCCGCCGTCGCCGTCGGCGCGCATCTCGTGCACGAAGCGCACGCTCTTCTCCTTGAGTTCCAGCAGCTCCGAGCGCACGGTGACGAGGTCGCCTGGATGCAGCTCGCGCAGGTAGCTCAGGTGCTGGTCGACCGCCGCCATGCCGCGCTGGTGCTCGCGCAGGTAGGCCGGCGTCAGGCCCAGCAGGTTGAAGAACTGCCAGGTGGCCTCGTCGAACTTGCCGACGTACCACATGACGTTCATGTGGCCCACGTGGTCGCATTGCCAGGGGTAGACGGTTCCGCGGTAGGTGATCGGCCCGAGGGCGGTCGAGGTGGCGTCGGAGGGGTTCGGGGAAGTCATGGTCGTGTCGAAGCGTGGGTGGTGCCGAGCGTCCCCGCCAGCGATGAGGGGCTGACCTCCTGCATCAGTCGGCGCAGCAGTTCGCTGGCGGCGGGATTGGGGGTGCGGTTCGGCAGGCGGGCGATGCCGAGCGTGCGCACCAGGATGCGATCGTCGAGGGCGACCGACTGCAGCCCTGCGTTGCGCGCGCTGGGCACGATGCCGGAGGGCACGATCGCCACGCCGGCGCCCTGCTGCACCAGGCTGATGACGGTGGCGAAGCTGGCGGCGACGATGGACGCATCGACCCCGATGCCGGCGGCGGCGCAGGCGGCGTCGATCAGCGCGCGCGTGCGCGACCCCAGGGGCAGCGAGACCAGGCGCTGGCCATCGATCGCCTTCAGCCCGAGCGACGCCACATCGGCCCGCAGCGCGCCTTCGGGAAAGATCAGGTGGAAGGACTCGGTGCCCAGCACGTCGACGTGGAAGTCGCCCTCCATGCCGTCGACCGCGCAGATGCCGAAATCGGACACGCCGCTCTGCACGTCCTGCGTGACCGATTCCTGCACGCCCTCGCGCAGCTGGATCTCGACGCCCCTGAAGCTGTCGGCGTACTTCGAGAGGATGGCCGACAGCGGTCCCTGGGCGAAGGACTGCAGCGAGGACACGATGATCTGTCCGCGCCGCAGCGAGCGCAGGTCCTCCATGTTCCGCAGGGCGATGCCCAGGTCGTTCAGGATCCGCTCGGCCACCGCGACGAACTCCCGGCCGGAGTCGGTCAGCTCGACCCTGCGCGTGCTGCGCGCGAAGAGCGGCATGTTCAGCGCCTCCTCGGCACTCTGCACGATGCGGCTCAGGGAGGACTGGGACAGGCCCAGCGTCGAGGCAGCCGACACGAAGCTGCCGCACTTGGCCACGGCGACGACCGCGCGCAGCTGGGAGGTGGAGATGTTGGCTTCGTTGATGGCCATGTCGCGTGTGCTTGTCCGGGGATCGATGAGGGAGCGCCCCCGCGCGGGCGGCCTGTCGATCAGCCGACGCGCGCGGTCTTGGTCGCATAGTAGATGCAGTGCCGCCAGGCGCGCTCGCGATTGTCCTGGCTCGCCCACGGATAGCGCTCGATGAACAGCGCATCGAAGCGGCCCTGGACCGAGGCCGGTTCCACCGTGCGGGAAAGGCTCAGCGCCGTCTGCTGCCCGAAGCGGATGGCGTCCATGCAGGTCTGGTTGAGCCTGTCGAGCTGCTGCGCATCCAGCGACGGATGGCGGGCCTTGAGCCGCCCCTGGATCGGGCTGAGCCAGTTGCCGAAGTCGAGCGCCAGGTCCAGCGCGCTGTTGAGCAGCGCCGAGGCGCTCTCGGCCGGCGCGCGCGGACGGCGGAGAAATCCGAACAGGTTCATGGCTTGCTCCTTCTGGGTCGGCGCTGCGGCTCGGACTTCAGCGGGCCGGATAGCCCGCGCGTCCGAGCGCCGCGTCGCCGAGCTGCTCCTTCAGCTGCGAGCGGTCCAGCTCCCCTTCCCAGGCCGACACGATGATGCACGCCACCGCATTGCCCATGAAGTTCGTGAGGGCGCGGCACTCGCTCATGAAGCGGTCGACGCCCAGCAACAGCACCAGCCCCGCCAGCGGCACGGTGGGCACCACGGCCAGCGTGGCCGCCAGGGTCACGAAGCCGGCGCCGGCCACGCCGCTGGCGCCCTTGGAGGTCAGCATGGCGACGCCGAAGATCGTCAACTGCTCCCAAAGCGTCAGGTCGATGTTCATGGCCTGCGCGATGAAGAGGATCGACAGGCTGATGTAGATGTTGGTGCCGTCCAGGTTGAAGGAATAGCCGGTCGGCACCACCAGGCCTACCACCTGCTTGCTGCAGCCCGCCTTCTCGAGCTTGTCCATCAGCTGCGGGAGGGCGGCTTCGGACGAGCTCGTCGCCAGCACGATCAGCAGCTCTTCGCGCAGGTAGCGCAGGAGGCGCCAGATCTTGACGCCGGCCATGGCGCAGATGCCGCCGAGCACGACGACCACGAAGCCGATGGCGACGCCGTAGAAGGTGGCGATCAGCTTCAGCAGCGGCAGCAGCGAGCCCAGGCCGTACTTGCCGACGGTGAAGCCGATGGCGCCCATCGCGCCGATCGGCGCGGCCTTGGTCACGACGTGGATGATGCGGAAGAGCGAATGCGTGACCTGGTCGAGCATGTCCCGGACCAGCTGCACCCGGTCGCCCAGCGCATTCAGCGAGAACCCCACCAGGATCGAAACCAGCAGGATCTGGAGGATGTCGCCACGGCTGAAGGCGCTGATCAACGTGTCGGGAATGATGTTGACGATGAACTTCACCATCGACTGGTCTTCGGCCTTCGCCGCGTAGTTGCGGACCGCGCCGGTGTCCAGCGTGCTCGGGTCGATGTTGAAGCCATGCCCCGGATGCAGCAGGGTCGCGGCGCAGGCGCCCACGATCAGCGCGATGGTCGACACGATCTCGAAATAGACCAGCGCCTTGCCGCCGATGCGGCCGAGCTGTTTCATGCCCTGCATGCTGGCGATGCCGGACACCACCGTGCAGAAGATCACCGGGCCGATGACCATCTTCACGAGCTTGATGAAGCCCTCGCCGAGGGGAAGCATGGCGATCCCGGTGGACGGCCAGGCCATGCCGATCAGCACGCCGGCCGCGATGCCGAGGACCACCTGCACGTAGAGCTGCCTGTAGAACGGCTTGCGCATCTCTTTGTCTCCTGGTTGTTGTGGCGGCGTTCGCCGGGTGCGCTCAGTCGTCGTTCGACGGCGTGGAATCCGGGAGCATCTCGCGCTCGAAGGATTCGCGGCCCGAGGCGTTGAAGCGCTGGCACAGCGCCTCGACCTCGTCCTTCAGCAGGACGATCTGCGAGTAGCCCACCAGCTCACCCTCGACGTAGATCGGCGAGACGGTGACCAGGATGGTGGTCTTGCCGTAGGGGCGCGCCACGTAGCGCACCGGCTCCATGCGGCCCTCCTCGAAGAGCTTCAGCATGGCGTCGAAGCGCGGATTGGTGATCGCGCGGCGGTGCCGGTTGTGGATCTCGTCGCCGATGTAGCCGGGCTTGCGGTCCAGGTGGTCCTTGGCCCACTGGTTGTAGTAGACGCAGCGGCCCAGGCGATCGACCAGGGTGACGCCGACGCCGGCGTACTCCAGGATCCTGTCCGCCCATTCGGAAAGCCGCCAGCCGGCCAGGATGCGCTGGTCCACGACCTCGGGCAGTTCTTCGGTATTCACTTGATTCATGGCATGACCTCGGGGATGAAGCCGGCGTGGGGCCGGCGGGATGAAGACATCAATCGACGGCGAAGCTCGCCGCCAGTTCGACGGGGACGCCGAAGGGCAGGCTGGCTACTCCGACGGCAAAGCGGGTATGGGCACCTTTGTCGCCCAGGGCCTGCAGCAGCAGCTCGGAGGCGCCATTGGCGACCTGCGGGTGGTCCTCGAAGGCCGGGGTCGCCCGGACGAAGACCTCCAGCCGCAGGCACTGGCGAATGCGCCCGAGTTCGCCGAGCGCGGCTTTGGCATGGGCCAGGACGAGGACGGCCGCGGTCCTCGCGGCGGCCTGCGCCTCGGGGATCGATACGTCCTGGCCGAGCGTCCCCTTCCATAGCGGGCCGGCCTCGCCGATCGGCATCGTTCCCGAGACGTAGAGGGTGTCGCCCACCCGCTGCGCGGCGACATAGCGTGCTGCCGATGGCTTCGGCGTCGGCAGCACGATGTCCAGTTCCAAAAGTCTGTCCTCGATGCTTGGGGGCATGCGCTCTCCAATGGCGCCGCGCGTTCTCGCGACGCAACGGAACGGCGGCAAGCTTTGATAATTGCGTCTTTCGAGATATTAATATTAATTATCCCGATATACAACTATATCGACGCGTAACGACGTCGCCCCGGGTGTGGACACACGCCCGGGGCGAACAGGGAGATCGGAGAGAACCCGCGCCCGAAGCAAGGCGCGGAAAGCTGCCGGCGCCGCCGGGTCAGCGGCGCGAAGGGGAGGAGATCAGGCGGTCAGGCCGGCCAGCACGCTGGAAGGTTCGGCGTGGACGGGCGCGCCGAGTTGCCCGGCCTCGGCCAGCACGACCTCGGCATGGGTCTTGTCGTGGCCATGGAGCCACGGGATCGTCGCGTCCTGACGCAGCATCGCCAGTTCGTGCTCGTAGAAGCGCATCAGCTCGGCGCCGGTGCTGTGCGAGATGTAAAGCCGCATGTCGTGTTCGGCAATGCCCAGGTAGCCGTCCAGCACCAGCTCGACGTGCAGGTGATGCAGACCGCTGGCGCGCAGGTTCATCCCGGAGAGATAGAGAGCCTCGGCCGTCATGGCGGTCGAGACGGCCAGCGTGCCGCGCGTGCGCAGCAGCGCTTCGGCCTGGGCGATGCGGGCGATGAAGCCCGCGAGGTTGTGGCCGCGATAGCGGGGATGCACCCAGCCCGCGCCGATGTAGCCATAGAGCGCCTGGGGCTCGAGCGCCGGGCCGGACTGCGGCAGCCAGCCTTCTTTCTGCTTGCACCGGTAGAGCGTGCCCTGGCTGTAGGCCTCGCCGACGCGGCGGACGCTGCTGCCGTTGACCATGGTCCGGTAGCCGGTCAGCGCCACCGGGGCACTGCCGTCGTCGAAGCAGACCCAGAAGTTGTAGGGGTTGAAGTCCTTCGGATCCTCCAGCACGAAGGGGAGCTGGACGTAGCCGGTCCCGGTGGCCGCTTCGTAGGTCTTCAACAGCACGGACAGATCGTCACCGAAGGTGACGTTGAGGCCGGATTCCTCCAGCTGACCTACGAGTTGATCCTGGTATTCCGCGATCTCCGACAGTTCCATGGCTGTGTCCTTGAAGTATTTGCGTTGCTCGGCCCGGCGGGCCAGGAAGGGGAGGAATTCCCACAAGAGATTGCGCATTACTCCACTTGCACAGTTATGACGCAAGTTGTATGTGACGCTCGTCCAGTTTTAGTCGCAAGAATAGTACAAAGTGTTACCTAAAGTAATCACCGAACCCCCTGGGGCAGCGGGCGACCCGGGCTTCTCAAGTCTCCTTTGGCAGGCGAATGGCAACCTGGGGTTACGGGTTGTATCGATGGCAAACCACCAGCCATGTAAGGCAAAGCTATGCATCGACCGAAGCGCCATAGATCGTCCGGCGGAAGACGGTGTGGTTTACCGCCGTCATCATCGGTAATTGCCCGCACAAATCGTCGAAATCGTCGCCAGGCCCGGTCTGCCCGGGCGCGGGCCGGTCTAAAGTGGCGTACCCCAAGGGAATCATGACCAGAGCGAAACTGCGAATCACGGGACCCGACTCGAGCCCGTACGTGCTCGGCGCGCCGATGTACCTGTACGACGGTTCGCTCCACATCGCGACCCTGGACCCCGTTCCCGTCAACCGGGAAGGCACGGAGGTTCACATTGAGCACTTCACGCCGACGGCCATCGTCATCCAGCAGAAACTGGAGATCAGCAAGCTCGCGCTGGTCGAGATGGTGTACTTCATCGCCGAGAACTTCACCTCGGTGCAGGCCATCAGCCTGTCGTTGAGCCGGCAGGTGGAGGGCTACGGCGACGGCATGCGGCTCGCCGGTGCGCGCTCCGCCTTCCTGCAGAGCCTCGGCGCCGGCCACATCGTGATCGCGCCCAAGCCCAATGCGGAGCATATGGGCCATTTCATCGTCAGCGGGCTGTGGGAATACAACCCCGTGAACCTGCAGGCTCTGGCCGCCGTGCTGGAGCACGAGCGCGAGGTCTATTACGCCAGCCGCCCCGACACCACCGCCGCCGAGGAAGCGCGTCGACCCGGCCTGGGCGCCTGGATGCGGCGCTTCATGCCCAAGGCGGCGCCGCGCAACGACGACGGCAAGGGCTGAGCCCGCCGGGGGCCGGCAGCGCCGGCGCATCGATATGATGGCCCGCTTCCGACACCCAGAAGCCCACGCCCGCCGATGCTGAACGACCTGGCCCCCTTTCTTCTCCACTGGGCCATCATCGCCCTCTCGCTCTGGGTGGCCAGCCACCTCTTCAGCGGCATCCGATTCGAGAGCACCTCGGCGCTGGTGGTCTCCGCCCTGCTGCTGGGCTTCGCCAACGCCATCGTCAAGCCGGTGCTGATCGTGCTCACCCTGCCGCTCACGCTGCTGACCTTCGGCCTGTTCCTGCTGGTGATCAACGCGCTGATGCTGCTGCTGGTGGCGGCGCTGGTGAAGGGCTTCAAGGTTTCCGGCTTCTGGACCGCCCTGTTCGCGAGCCTCTTCGTCTCGCTGCTGAGCATCGTCTTCGGTGCGCTGGTCGGCGGCAGCGATCCGGCAACCACGATCCAGATGCCGCAGGGCAACTGGCTGTAGGGCGCGTCAACGCCCTGGCCCGGCCTACGCGCCCGCGCGTCCCACGGCCGGTTGGCCGCCCGAAGGCGCCCGGCGCTCGCTGGCCAGCGACCACACGAACACCCCCAGCCCGGCCAGCGCCAGCAGCGCGCCCACCCAGCCGGTCGAGGTCCAGCCCAGACCGGCCGTGATGGCGACGCCGCCCAGCCAGGCACCCAGCGCGTTCGCCATGTTGAAGGCGGAGTGGTTGAGCGCAGCCGCGAGCGTCTGCGCGTCGCCAGCCACGTCCATCAGCCGGATCTGCAGCGCCGGGCCGATGGCGACGATGGTCCCCACCAGCAACACGCTGACCGCCGCCGTGACCACGTGGTGCGCCGCGAAGGAAAAGCCGCAGAGCACCAGCGCCGCCCACACCAGCAGCCCGCCGATGGTGGGCATCAGCGCCTTGTCCGCCAGCCGCGCACCCACCAGGTTGCCGCCCACCATGCCGGCGCCGAACAGTGCCAGGACCAGCGGCACGCCGGACAGCGGCAGCCCCGCCACCTCGGTCAAGGTCGGCTTCACATAGCTGAAGACGGCGAACATGCCACCGAAGCCGATCGCGGCGATGCCCAGCGTCAGCCAGACCTGCTTGCGTCGCAGGGCCTCCAGTTCGCGCCACGGGCTGGCGCCCGAGGAGGCGGGAAGCGGCGGCAAGGCGCGGAGCAACATCGCCATGGCGAGCACCGCGATCAGGCCGACGAAGACGAAGGCAGCACGCCAGCCGAAATGCTGACCCAGCCAGGCCGCGATGGGCACCCCGACCAGCGTGGCGCCAGTCAGGCCCAGCATCACCAGGCCGACCGCGCTGGCACGCCGCCCGGCCGGGGCCAGGCCCGCCGCCACCAGCGCCGCGACGCCGAAGTAGGTGCCGTGCGGCAGCCCGCTGGCGAAGCGCAGCAGGTTGAGCGACAGGTAGCCCGGCGCCAGGGCGCTGGCGAAGTTGCCGGCGGCGAACACCGCCATCAGCGCGATCAGCAATGCCCGACGGGGCCAGCCGGCGGCCAGCACGGCGAGCACGGGCGCGCCGATCACCACGCCCAGGGCATAGGCGCTGATCACATGGCCGGCCTGGGGAATCGTGGTGCCGATGTCCTGCGCCACCTCGGGCAGCAGGCCCATGATGACGAATTCGCCGGTGCCGATGGCGAAGCCGCCGACGCCGAGGGCGAGCACGGCCTGCAGGAAGCCGGGGGCCGGCGCGGAAGAGGGAGGGGTGGTGGCGGGCGACATGGGGAGTTCGGCGAGCAGGGGTAAACCCTAGGCTCGGAACCTTAGCATGCCGTCGCCTTTTTTGCTGCAGTGCCGCAAAAAGCACGCTGCCGCTCGGCGCGGACTCCTCATCGCCAGGAGAAACTCATCGAGACAGGCGGCCGCCCTGCACAGTGCGTTTCTTCATGTGCCCGCCACCTCCGCCTGCGCCCCCCTTCGCGCTGCGAAAGCCACGAACCAATCCAGGCTGCCCGGATTGGCCATGGCCTCGCGGTTCACCACCTTCTCGATCGGCTGGCCCAGCAGCAGCTTCTTGATCGGCAGCTCCTGCTTCTTGCCGGAGAGCGTGCGCGGGATCTCCGCCACCTGGAAGATGTCGTTGGGCAGGAAGCGCGGCGACAGCTGGGTGCGGATCGCCTCGTTGATCTTCGCCCGCATCGCATCGTCGAGTTCGACGCCGGGGCGCAGCACCACGAACAGCGGCATGTAGCTCTCGCGGCCGAGGTATTCGAGGTCCACCACCATCGAGTCGAGCACCTCGGGCAGACCCTCGACCGCGCTGTAGATCTCGCTGGTGCCCATGCGCAGGCCCTGGCGGTTGATGGTGGCGTCACTGCGGCCGTAGATGATGCAGCCGCCGTCCTCGCCGATGCGGATCCAGTCGCCATGGCGCCAGACGCCGGGGTACATGTCGAAGTAGCTCGAGAGGTAGCGCGCATTGCCTTCGTCGCCCCAGAAGCACAGCGGCATAGAGGGAATGGGCTGGGTGCACACCAGTTCGCCGACCTCGCCGATCACCGGCTGCCCCTGTTCGTTCCAGGCCTCGACCGCGGCGCCGAGGAAACGGCACTGCATCTGCCCAGGCACCTCGGGCAGTTCGCGGTTTCCGCCGACGAAGGCGCCGCAGAAGTCGGTGCCGCCGGAAATGTTGTACCACCACACCGCAGGCGATCCGGCGGCGAGGACTTGCGCCGTGCCCCAGCGCTGCACCTCTTCCGACAGCGGCGAGCCGGTGCTGCCGAGCGCGCGCACCCGTGAAAGGTCGCCGCAGTCGCGGGCCTGGACGCCCGCCTTCATGCAGTTGGCGAAGTAAGCCGCGCCCGCGCCGAAGAAAGTGATCTTGTGCCGCGCGACGAAGCGCCACAGCACGCCCCAGTCCGGCTTCTCCTTGCTGCCGGCCGGGTTGCCGTCGTAGAGGCAGATCGTGGTGCCGGACGCCAGCCCCGCGAGCTGCGAGTTCCACATGACCCAGCCGGTCGAGCTGTACCAGTGGTAGCGCTCGCCGGCATTGTTGGCCTCGTAGCTGGGCCCCAGGTCATGGTGCAGCCCGCAGGCATACATGTTGAGCAGGATGCCCCCCTGCCCGTGCACGATGGGCTTGGGCAGGCCGGTGGTGCCGCTCGAATAGACGATCCAGACCGGGTGGTCGAAGGGCAGCCATTCGGGCTCGAAGGCCACGGTGGCCGCGTCGTCACGCGCGATGGACTCGGCCCAGTCGGCCTCGGCCGGGATGCGCTGCGCGGCGAAGGGCGTGCGCAGCAGCACCAGCGTGCGCACGCTGGGCAGCGCGGCGCGCAGTTCCTGCACCACGGCGCTGCGGTCCAGCGCCTTGCCGCCGTAGTGCACGCCGTCGGCCGCGATCAGCAGCGTCGGCTCGATCTGCCGGAAGCGGTCGACCACCGAGGCCGTGCCCATGTCGGGCGCGCAGACGCTCCACACCGCACCGATGCTGGAACAGGCCAGGAAAGCGACCATGGTCTCGGGCCGGTTGGGGAGGTAGGCGGCGACGCGGTCGCCCCGTTCCACGCCCAGCGCACGCAGCGTGAGCGCGAAGGCCGCGACCTGCCGGCGCAGCTCGGGCCAGGACATCTCGCGTACCTCGCCCAGCTCGTTCTCGCTGACGATCGCCGGCAGCCCGGCCGCCTGCGCCGCGTCGACATGCCGAAGCACCTCTCGCGCGTAGTTGACCTGCGTGCCCGGAAACCACTGAGCACAGGGCATGCGGGCCTCGACCAGAACCTGGCCGGGCGGTGCCGGCGACTGCAGGCCGCTGTAGTCCCAGATGCTGCGCCAGAAGCCCTCGAGGTCGCTGACCGACCAGCGCCATAGCGCATCGTACGAATCGAAGACGAGGCCGCGCTGGTCGCGCAGCCAGTTCTGGTAGAGACGGATCCGGGGGACGAAGGGCGCTGTCATGACAGCCGAGGGTATCGGCGCCCGCGCCGGTCGTGTCAGCGGGAATGTCCCATGGGTGACGGCGCCGCGCGCACGCACTCGCTCAACGCCTGGGAGAAGGCCGGCATGCACGGACCGCCGGACGGCACCCCGCCGACCGCACGCGCCTGCGCGACGCTGACGATGCGGTCCTCACGGTAGCTGCGGCCGCTCCCGATCGCAGCCTCGAAGGCATTGGCGCGCGCATTGGCCTCGTACGTATCGGCGTCCACCAGCAGCACCGCATGCGCGAGCACCGCGTGCCGGCGCGGCGTGGTGCCCACGATTGGCCGCCAGTACTGCGCGGTGCCCACGATCTTGCGTGCGGCTGCGCCCTCGCCCCAGGCGAGATTGAAGCGGCCATCGCAGAAGGAGCCTTCGACCGCCTGCCAATGCGTCGCGACGCCGACATCCGCCAGCGCATCGCGCAGCAGCTCGCACAGCCAGAGGTAGATCGGCTCGGCCCGCTCGCCGGCCACGCCCGCCTCCATCCAGGCGGCGCTGAGATTCAGGATGCCCGGCCCCTGCGGCACCAGCCCGCCACCGGACAGACGCAGGTGCACCGGGCAGCCCGCCGCGGCGAAGCGCGCCCGCGCTGCATCGAGTTCCGCATGGCGGCGGTAGCTGCGGGGCACGGCGAGCGAGAGCGGTGCCTCCCACACGTGCGCCACGGAATCGCCGGCTGCCGCCCGGTCGAGCAGCACGGACTCCGCCGCCATGGGGTCGGCGGGCAGCGCGGCCGGGTCGACGAGGTTGAAGGGCATCAGCGCGCCATTGTGAATGGGCCGCGCTTCGCCCTCGCCTCAGCGCGCCAGGTGCTGCCGAAGCAGCGCGTTGACCTCGCCGGCCTTCTCCATCTGGGGCATGTGCCCGGCGCCCGGCAGCACGTGGACCGTCGCGCCCTCCGGCGCCTGCCGTGCGTGCGCTGCCGGGATGATGCGGTCCTGCTCGCCCCACAGCACCAGCACCGGCAGGGCCTTCGCATCGAGCCGGCGGCCCGGCTGCTCGCGCTGGCGACCGTCGGCGAACAGGCTGGCACCCAGTGCGCCCAGCGCCTCGGCCACGCCGTCGAGGCGCTTGTAGGCGAGCAGGTCGTCGAGCATCTGGCGGCTCGCCAATCCCGGATCGGCGAACAGCAGCTCCACCACCGGCTTGAGTTCGCGCCGAGACTGCGCGTTGACGAAGCCCTCGGTGTAGCCGTTGTTGACTTCGTCGCCGAGGCCGGCGCCGTCGATCAGCGTGAGCGAGCGCACGCGCTGGGGCGCATCGAGCGCGAGCTGCGCCGCCACACCGCCGCCCATCGAGTGGCCGACCAGGTGCGCATCCTCGATGTCCAGCACGTCCATGAAGCGCGCGACGAAACCCGCCAGCGCCACCAGCGTCGTGCCGGGCAGCTGCGGGCTCGATTGCCCGTGGCCCGGAAGGTCGAGCGCGACCACCGTGTGGCCGTCCGCCAGTGCATCGAGGTTGAACAGCCAGTTGTCCATGTCGCCGCCGAAGCCGTGGATGAACAGCACCGTCTGCGCGCCCGTCCCCTTGCGCGCATAGCGCACCCGCAGGCCGTCGACCCCGGCGAACTGGTAGGCAGAGGCGGTGGCCTCCTCGTCCTCGCCGTCGGCCGGCGTCTCGTAGGCCGCAACGTAGGCATCGATCTGCTCGTCGCTCACCTCGGCGGGCGCCAGCACGCCCAGCAGCGCCTTGACCGGCAGCACGTCGCCCTCGGCCGCCACCTTGCGGCGCAGGCGCCCTGCATCAGGCGCCTCCACCGCGTTGGAGATCTTGTCGGTCTCCACATCGAGGATCGGCATGCCGACCGTGATGTCCGCGCCCTCCTCGACCAGCCAGGCGTTGACGGTCCCTTCCTTCATCGACAGGCCCCACTTGGGCATGACGATCGGCGTGATGGCCGTGTTGGCGGCAGCGCTCATCAGTGCTTCCCTCCCTTGCCCAGGGTGCGGCGCGCGGCCTCGGCGATCTGCGCGGCGCTGGGGATGTAGAGGTCTTCGAGCACCGGCGAGAAGGGCACCGGCGTGTGCGGCGGACACACCATCTCGATCGGGGCCTGCAGCGCGCCGAAGGCCCGCTGCGCCACCTGCGCGGCGACGTCGGTGGCGATGTTGCAGCGCGGGCTGGCCTCGTCCACCACCACCAGGCGGCCGGTGTTCTCCACCGTCTCCAGCACCGTGTCGATGTCCAGCGGCGAGAGCGTGCGCAGGTCGATCACCTCGGCCTCGATGCCTTCCTTGGCGAGCGTCGCGGCGGCCTCGAGCGCGCGGTGCACCATCAGTCCATAACTGACGATGGACACGTGCTTGCCGTCGCGCGCGATGCGAGCCTCGCCGAAGGGGATGGTGTAGGCGCCCTCGGGCACCTCGCCCTCGAAGCCGTAGAGGTTCTTGTGCTCGCAGAAGATCACCGGGTCGTTGTCGCGGATGGACTGGATCAGCAGGCCCTTGGTGTCGTACGGCGTGCTCGGACACACCACCTTGAGGCCGGGGATGTGGGTGAACAGCGGCGTCAGCATCTGGCTGTGCTGCGCGGCGGCGCGGAAGCCCGCGCCCACCATCGCGCGGATCACCACCGGCGTCTCGGCCTTGCCGCCGAACATGTAGCGGAACTTCGCGGCCTGGTTGTAGATCTGGTCGAAGCACACGCCCATGAAGTCGATGAACATCAGCTCGGCGATCGGCCGCATGCCGCAGGCGGCGGCGCCGATCGCAGCGCCCACATAGGCCGATTCGGACAGCGGCGTGTCCAGCAGGCGGTCGCCGTGCTTGGCGTACAGGCCCTTGGTGACGCCGAGCACGCCGCCCCAGGCGTCCTTCTCGCCGTCGGCGCCGGCACCGCCGACGATGTCTTCGCCGAGCATGATCACGCTCGGGTCACGGGTCATTTCCTGGTCGATCGCCTCGTTGATCGCCAGCTTCATGCTGAGTTTGCGGGCCATGTCAGGTCTCCTGTGATGTGGCGTGTTCAATAGCTCACGTAGACGTCGGTGAGCAGGTCGGCGGCGGTGGGCTGCGGCGCGGCCTTGGCCTCCTGCACCGCGCGTTCGATCAGGGCAGCGACCTCCTGGTCGATGGCGTCGAGCTCTTGCTGCGCGACCGCGCCGGCGACCGTGACCTTGGCGGAGAAGAGCTTCAGGCAGTCGCGGTTGGCGCGGATTTCGTCGAGCTCGCCGGGCCCGCGGTAGGTCTGGGCATCGCCCTCGAAGTGGCCATAGAAGCGCACCATCTTGCATTCGAGCAGCGAGGGCCCCCCGCCCTCGCGGGCGCGGCGGATCAGCTCGCCGGCCGCCTCGTGCACCGCGAAGAAGTCGGTGCCGTCCACCGTCACGCCCGGAATGCCGAAACCGGCCGCGCGGTCCACGTAGCTGTCGACCGCGGTGGCGTAGTCGCGCGAGGTCGACTCGGCGTAGCCGTTGTTCTCGATGACGAAGATCACCGGCAGGTTCCACACCGCGGCCAGGTTCAGGCTCTCGAGGAAGGTGCCCTGGTTGGAGGCGCCGTCACCGGTGAAGGTGATGCCGACCTCGCCCTTGCCTCGGAATTTGGCCGCGAGTGCCGCGCCGCAGATCAGCGGCGCCCCGGCACCGAGGATGCCGTTGGCGCCCATCATGCCCTTGGACAGGTCGGCGATGTGCATCGAGCCGCCCTTGCCGTTGCAGGAGCCGCCGCTGCGGCCGTAGATCTCCTTCATCATCGCCACCACGTCCACGCCCTTGGCGATGCAGTGGCCATGGCCGCGGTGCGTGCTGGCGATGCGGTCGCCGTCGTGCAGGTGGTGCAGGATGCCGACGCCGGCCGCCTCCTCGCCGGCATAGAGGTGGACGAAGCCGGGGATGTCGCCGCGCGAGAAGTCGACGTGCAGCCGCTCCTCAAATTCGCGGATGGTGCGCATCTTCCGGTAGCACGCGAGCAGCTCGGGCCGGTCGATGGGCAGGTGCGCCGGTTCGGCGCTTCTGGCTTTGGCGGTCATGCCTGTCTCCTTTGAAGTGGACGGGGGGTGGGTGAAGCGATGCCGGGGGCCGGGGCCACGGCCGGCGCGGCGCCGCGCATGAGCCCGGCGCGCGCCGCATGGCGCATGCAGGCCGCGATGTCGATCGAGCGGAAGGCGCGTTCGCGCAATGTGACGGTGATCTCGTCGGAAGCAACGAAGGCGATCTCGCGCTCGCCGTCCAGCGCGATCACGCCGCTGGCCTGGCGCACCCGGCAGGGCACGCCGTCGGCCATGCGGCGCCAGCCGCTTACCGCGACCGGCCGTACCAGCCCTGGTGCGATCGGCGCGCGCAAGATCGTGCGGCCCTCGGGCGCCAGTTCGATCGCGAGGCCACCGGGCTCGCGCCGGCCGACCGGCGCCAGCAGGCCGCCGATGGCGGAGATGCCGATCGCCTCGGGCTCCGCGTAGGCGAGGTAGACCGCGGACAGCGTGTCGGCCTTCCAAAGGGCGCGCGCGCCAATGAAGTGCTCGCTGGAGATCGCCACGTCGACCAGCGCGATGTCGCGCCGCTCGTCGGCGCGGCCGGCATTGACGCTGAGCTCCAGCCGCTTGTTCGGCACCAGTGCCAGCGCATCGGGAATGCACCCGGCGGCATACAGGCCCACGGCCAACCCGGCCACCGTGGCCTCGCGCATCTCGGGGTAGGCGTTGTTGGTGCCGGTGGACAACCCGGCGACCGGCACCTCGCCGCACTCGCGCACCACCGCACGGTGGGTGCCGTCGCCGCCCAGCACCACGATCGCCGCGACGCCCGCCTCGTGCAGCATGCGCGCGGCGCGGAAGCTGTCGTCGACGCAGCCGGTGACGGGCATCTCCAGCCAGGCGACCTGCGGCAGCACCGTGGCCTCATCGGCCGCGGCATGGAGCCGGTCGAGATGGCGGCGCAGCATCGGCCGCAGGCCCTCGCGGTCCGGCATCACCAGCACCCGCGCGATGTCGCAGCTGCCCAGCGCGGCCACCAGCCGCAACAGGATGTTCACCCTGTCCGCCAACTGCAGGCTGTTGGCATTGGCCACCACGCGGCGGATGTCGCGCGCCGACACGGGGTTGGCGATGATGCCGACCGTGGCCTGTCGCTGCTGCTGCCCTGCTGGCGCGATGCGGTGCATGCGGGGTGTCTCCTGGTGGTGGTTCGCACCAGGTTTTCGCAAGCGACGTGCCACGTGCGCAGAGCGCGCCGCAGCGTCGAAAAGCGCGGGATTACCCTTGAAAAATCAGCCCGTCACGGCCTCTGTCAGGCTTGCGCGATACAGGTGTCACAGGTCCGCCTGTCCCACGCGATACAGCTGAACTCAACCCTCGCCGACATCGCGCCGGTTGGGCGACTGGATACCCAGTCGCGCCATTCGGCGGTACAGCGTCATGCGGCTGATGCCCAGCTGGCGGGCGACCGCGCTGAGGTTCCAGCTGGCGGCGCGCAGGTACTGCATGAGCAGCATGCCTTCGGGCGGCAGGTGGTGCGGGTCGTTGGGATGCACATGCTGCAGCGGTGGTGCGGCCGGCTGCGCTCCCTCGCCGCCGAAGCCGTCCGGCAGGTCATGCGCCTCGATGCGCCCGCCCTCGCACACGGCGCGCGCGTACTCCAGCACATTGCGCAGCTCGCGCAGGTTGCCCGGCCAGCGGTGCGCATGCAGGCGCTCGCGTGCCGCCGGTGACAGCGCGACGGATTCACCGAGCAGCTTGCGCATCAGCCAGTCGAGGTCGCCGCGCTCGCGCAGCGGCGGCAGCGCGAACAGGGCGCCGTTGAGCCGGTAGTAGAGGTCCTCGCGGAAGCGCCCCTCGCGCACCAGCCGCTCCAGCGGATGGTGGGTGGCCGAGATCACGCGGATGTCGACCGGCACCGCCCGCGAGGCGCCGATCGCCAGCACCTCGCGCTCGGCGAGCACGCGCAGCAGGCGCGACTGCAGCTCGCGCGGCATGTCGCCGATCTCGTCGAGGAACAGCGTGCCGCCGTCGGATTCCTGGATCAGCCCCCGCTTGGCCTTGCTGCCCGCGCCCGAGAAGCTGCCGGGCAGGTGGCCGAACAGCTCGCTCTCGATCAGCGTCTCGGGGATGGCGGCGCAGTTCACCGCGATGAAGGGCCGCCGGCTGCGCGCGCTGGCCGCGTGCAGGGCTTTCGCGAAGTATTCCTTGCCGCTGCCGGTCTCGCCATGGATCAGCAGGTTGATCGGCGAATCGACCAGGCGGGCGGCGCGCTGGAGCTGGCGCTGCAGGGCTGCGTCGCCGCCGCTCAGGGCGGCCAACGGCGCCGGAATCGCCGCCGCGGGGGCCTCGCTGCGGCTCGCCGACGCGATGCGCTCGATCGGCGGCACCGCGCCGAGGAACAACGCGTCGCCGCTGCGGGCCAGCGTCACCACCCGCTGCTCGCTGGGGCGTGCGTACAGATACTGGCCGAGCGCATCGAAGCGGGCATCGAAGAGGCTCTCGAAGGTCCGCCCCAGCAGCGGGCTTTCTCCCTGCGGGTCGGCGGCCGGCAGCCCGAGCTCCGCTTCGAGCATCTGCCGCGCGCGATGGTTGTGGCCCACGATGCGGCCGCGCGCGTCGAGCGCGATCAGGTAGTCGGGATTGACGTCGACGAAGGCCGGCGCGGCATTGAGCTTGAGGATCCAGTCGTCGCGGTGGGCGCGCGCGAACTGCGCGTTCTCGATGTGGTGCGCGTAGATCTTCACCAGCTGCAGCGCGAGCTGCTGGCTGGCCTTGGGTCCCGGCGACACCAGCGCCGAGATGTCGAGGATGGCGTTGAGCCGCCCGCTCGAATCGAACACCGGCGCCGCGGTGCAGGTCAGCGGGATGTGCGTGGCGTCGAAGTGGTCGGCCTGGTGCACCGTCAGCGCCTCGCCGGTGGCCAGCGCGGTGCCGACCGCGCAGGTGCCCGCATGCGTCTCGGTCCATTCGGCGCCGAGGTACAGGCCGGCGCGGCGCAAGCTCACACCCGAGTTGGGATCGCCCAGGTAGTCGACGGTGACGCCCTGCGCATCGGTCAGCAGCACCACGTAGCCGGTGCCTGCCACCTGCTGGTAGAGCGCGGTGAGGCCGTGGCGCGCGATCTGCGTGAAGTCCTCCAGCCGCTCCTGGTGCTCGCGCAGTTCGCCCCAGGGCAGGATGCGGGCTTCCTGCATGCGCGTGGGGTCGAGGCCGTGCTCGTGCACGCAGCGCTGCCATGACGAGCGGATGACCGCGTCGTGCTGCTGGAGAAGCGCCTGCGGCGGCACGCTGCGCGTGGTGAGCTCGACCACGGCGTCGATGTGCTCGCGCTGCCGCAGCTCCATGGGTTGTCTCCTGATGATCCGGCGCCGTCGCGGCCGGCCGGTCGAGCACTGTAGCCCGCGCCCGCGCCGCGATGCAAGAAGGGTGTAACCAGTTTCGCCGGGTGGCTTCAGGGTTTGTACGAGTGTTCAACAGGTTTGTACACTTGTTCAATCCCGGTCATGGTCAACCATGCGCCACCCTCTTTTCCGCTTCGCCGGTCGCCGCGCCGCGCAGGGGCCGCGCGCGCCGAGGCCACGCGGCCTGACCGCCGGCAGGCCATCCTGCTCGCGGCGGAGAAGCTGTTCGCACAGCACGGCTACCACGCGGTCAGCATCCGCCAGATCGCCGACGAGGCCGGGGTGCCGCTGGCGCTGGTGGGCTATTACTTCGGTCCCAAGCAGGAGCTCTTCCACGCGATCTTCGAGCACTGGAGCCACAGCATCGAGGAGCGCCTGGCGGGCCTGCGCGCCGTGCGCATGGACCCGGACGACACGCGCACACTGCCGCGCATCGTCGAGGCCTTCACAGCGCCGGTGCTCGCACTGCGCGCCAGCGCCGAGGGCGAGTACTACGCACTGCTGGTCGCGCGCGAGCTCTACCACGCGACCGAAGAGGCCGACCGCGTGCTGCGCAGCTACTTCGACCCACTGGCCGAGGCCTACATCGACGCATTGCACGTCGCCCTGCCCCATGCCACGCGCGCCCAGGCGGCGTGGGGCTACCAGTTCGCGCTGGGCGCGCTGCTGCACCACCTGAACGACAGCCGCGTCGAGCGGCTTTCGCGTGGTGAGAATCGGCGCAGCGACCCCGCCGTGGCGCCGATGCTGGTGAACTTCATCGTCGGTGGCCTGCGCGCGGCGCTGCCGCCGCCCCGGGCCGCGAGGAAGAAAACCATTTCAAGGAGAAGCAAACCATGATGAACGACGCTCCCTGCTGGCGGCGCGTTCACAGGGCTGACTCTCCAACTTCCGCGAAATGTCGCAGCGCATCGATAACTCGGCAAGCCATCTCTAGCATTCGCTGCTCCCGATCCTGTAGCAAAGAGGACCACGCGGCCATCTGATTGCACTGACCCTCGCACTGGGCGGCTTGCCCGCGCATGCCAGCGAGTCCCAAGAGCCGTCACGGTCGCCGACTCCCTCATACCGAAGACAAAAGGAAACATGAGCCATGATGAATAGACGCTCCCTGCTCGCGGCACTCGCCGCGAGCCCCTCCGCTCTTGCGCTGCCGGCGCACGCACAGGCCGCCGCCACGAAGATCGTGTTCGGCTACACCGCCGTGACCGACTTCGCCTCGGTCTTCGTGGCCGCCGAGGAAGGGGCCTTCAAGAAGCGCAACCTGGACGTGGAGCTCAAGTTCATCCCGCTCAACTCCACCATCCCCGCCGCGCTGCAATCCGATTCGCTGCAGATCGGCGGGCCCACGCCCTCGGTCTTCCTGCAGGCGGTGGACGGCGGCCTCGACCTGGTCCTCGTGGCCGGCGGCGGCCTCACCTCCAAGACCATCACCGCCTTCGGCCTGGTGGCCCGTGCGGGCTCCGGCATCAGGAGCGCGCAGGACTGCGTGGGCAAGAAGATCGGCGTGCCCGGCCTGGGCGCCTTCCTGCACGTCACCTTCCGCGCCTGGTTGAAGGACCAGGGCGTGGACTACCGCAAGGTCAGCTTCGTCGAGGCCGCCTTCCCGCAGCATGCCGACCTGCTGCGCGGCGGCTCGATCGACGCGGTGGTCTCGGCCGACCCGTTCATGAGCCGCATCACCGACAGCGGCGCCGGCTACGTGGCCTCCTACTACTCGACCTTCCTGCCCGAGGGCAACCAGACGATCGTGCACGCGGCCAAGCGCGAATGGGTACAGAAGAATCCGGCCGCCGCACGGGCCTTCCGCGAGGCGGTGCAGGAGGCCGCCGCCTTCATGCAGCAGCCGAAGAACGACGCGCGCGTGCGCGCCATCATCGGCAAGTACATCAAGCTGCCGCCCGAGGTGCTCGCCAAGGTCCAGATCTCGCCCCCGGGGCCCGTGGTGAGCGACAAGCAGCTGACCTACTGGGTCGGGCTGATGAAGGAGCAGGAGATGCTCAAGACCCCGATCGACATCGCGAAGCTCGTCGTCAAATGAACGAAGTGCTGCTCAGCGTCGACGACGTGCGCATCTGCTATGAAGAGCGCGAAGTGCTGTCGCCCACCTCCTTCGAGGTCGCGCGCGGCGAGTTCCTGTGCATCGTCGGCCCCAGCGGCTGCGGCAAGACCACGCTGCTGCGCGCGGCCAGCGGCCTGGTGCGCGCCAGCAGCGGCGAGGTGCGGCGCCGCGGCCAGCCGGTGAACGCGCCCTCGCGCGAGGTGGCCTTCGTGTTCCAGGACTACGGCCGCGCCCTGCTGCCCTGGCGCACGGTGGAAGGCAACGTGAGCCTGGCGCTGGAGGCGGCCGGCGTGCCGCCGCAGGAGCGCGAGCCGCGCATCGCCGAGGTGCTGCGCAAGGTGGGCCTGGCAGGGCATGCGCAGAAATTCCCGATGCAGCTGTCCGGCGGCATGCAGCAGCGCACGCAGATCGCGCGCTGCCTGGTGCAGAAGCCCGAGCTGATGATGATGGACGAGCCCTTCGGCGCGCTGGACGCGCTCACGCGCCAGGGTCTGCAGGACGAGCTGGCGCGCCTGGTGCGCGAGGACGGGCTGGCGGTTGTGTTCGTCACGCACGACCTGGAGGAAGCGATCTATCTCGGCGACCGGGTGATCGCGCTGCAGGCCGATCCCGGCCTGGGACGGCCCAGCCTGGCGCGCATGATCGACGTGAAGATCCCGCGTCCGCGCGATCAGCTCACCACCAAGGAGCACCCGGAGTTCCTGCGCCTCAGACGTGCGCTTTTCTCCTTCATCGAGCACGGCCATGAGTGACGGCCTCACGCGCGGTCTGCTCCTGCGGCTTCGGCCCTGGGTCTTTCCCGCGCTGCTGCTCGCCCTGTTCGAGTGGTACGCCCGCCGCGCCGCCGCGCTCGGCAGCGATGCGCTGGCACCACCCAGCGCCGCGCTGAAGGCCTTCGGCGGCGCCGCGGCGGACGGCTCGCTCTGGCAGGCCACCGGCTTCACGCTGGGCACGGCCGCGCTGGGCCTCGTCTGCGGTGCCGTGCTCGGCATCGCACTGGGCATCGTGCTCGGCCTGTCGCGCCGCGCGGCGCAGATCGGCGCGCTCTCGATCGAGGTGCTGCGCCCGGTGCCCTCGGTCGCGCTGATCCCGCTGGCCATGCTGACGTTCGGCTTCGGCCTGCGCATGGAGCTGGCCATCGTCGCCTTCGCCACCTTCTGGCCGCTGCTGGTGCTGGTGCAGTCGGCGGTGCAGCAGGTGGAGCCGCGCCTGCTCGAGGTCAGCCGCGTGCTGGGCCTGTCCGCGCGCGACCGCGCCTTCAAGATCGTGCTGCCGGCCATCGTGCCGCGCCTCTTCGTCGCCCTGCGCCTGGGCGTGGCGGTGGCACTGGTGGTCGCGGTCACGGTCGAGATCGCGGCCAACCCGCACGGCATGGGCTACGCAACGATGATCGCGCAGCAGAGCTTCGACCCGGCGCTGATGCTGGCCTGGCTGGGCTGGATCGGCGTGGTGGGCTTCGCGGTGAACGCGGCGATGCTGCGGCTGCAACAGCACGTCGCGCGGCGCATGGGCAGCGCGGCATGAGCGGTGCGCGACTCAACGCCTGGATGGGCTCGGCCGCCCTGTTCGCGGCACTTGTCGCGCTCTGGTGGATCGCCAGCAATGCCGGTTGGGTCAGCCGCGTTTTCCTGCCCACGCCGCAGGCCACCTTCGCCAGCCTGGCCGAGGGCCTGAACCTGCGCAGCGGCGGCGGCCAGGGCGAGCTGCTGGCCTTCACGCTCGCCACCGTGCGCCGCATGGTCGAGGGCTGGCTGCTGGCCTCGCTTTTCGGCGTGCTGCTGGGCGCGGCCATCGGCGTCTCGCCGGCGGTGCGGGCCTGGGTGCAGCCCACGCTGGAATTCATCCGCCCGCTGCCGGCCTCGGCGCTGCTGCCGCTGGCGATCTCGATCTTCGGGCTCAACCCCGGCATGGTGCTGTTCGTGGTCGCCTTCGGCGCGATGTGGCCGGTGCTGCTGGCCACCGTGCACGGCTTCGCGGCCGTCGACCCCCGCCTCGCGGAAGTGGCGCGCTGCCTGCAGATGCCGCGCGCGGCATTCGTCTGGAAGATCGGCCTGCCCAATGCCATGCCCGACATCCTGGCCGGCATGCGGCTGGCGCTCACCATCTCGCTGATCGTCGCCGTGGTCGGCGAGATGATCGCCTCGCAAAGCGGCCTGGGCCAGGCCATCCTGCTCGCAGCCCGCGCCTTCCGCGCCAGCGAGCTGTTCGCCGGCATCGCGCTGCTGGGCCTGATCGGCTTCGCGAGCAACGCGCTGCTGGCCTTCGCCGAGAACAAGTTGCTGCGCTGGCAGCGTCCCTGAAGACAAGGAGCCCCACCCATGACCCGACGATTCGTCGACCTCTCGATCTACCTGGAGAACGACGTGATGAGCGACCCGCCGGCCTTCGCGCCGAAGATCCAGTACTTCACCCACGAGAACACCTTCGCGCAGATCGAGCCCTTCTTCCCCGGCCTGAAGAAGGAAGACCTGCCCGACGGCGAGGGCTGGGCGGTGGAGCTGGTGCAGCTGTCCACGCACAACGGCACGCACCTCGATGCGCCCTACCACTTCCACTCCACGATGGACAAGGCGCTGGGCGAGAAGAAGCCCGCCATCGCCATCCACGATGTGCCGCTGGAGTGGTGCTTCCAGCCCGGCGTGAAGCTGGACTTCCGCCATTTCGAGGACGGCTACGTGGTGACCGCCGACGACGTCGAGGCGGAGCTGAAGCGCATCGGCCACACGCTTAAGCCGCTGGAGATCGTGGTCGTCAACACCCGTGCGGGCTCGCGCTACGGTCACAACGACTATGTCGCCGCCGGCGCCGGCATGGGCTACGAGGCCACCATGTACCTGCTGGAGCGCGGTGTGCGCCTGACCGGCACCGATGCCTGGAGCTGGGATGCACCCTTCGTCCACACCGCGAAGAAATACGGCGAGACGCACGACGCCTCGCTGATCTGGGAAGGCCACAAGGCCGGCCGCGACATCGGCTACTGCCACATCGAGAAGCTGCACAACCTGGAGTCGCTGCCGCCGGACGGCTTCTTCATCAGCTGCTTCCCGCACAAGATCCGCGGCGCCTCGGCCGGCTGGACGCGCGCGGTCGCGATCTTCGACGATGCCCTGATGGCGAGCACGGTGCAGCCGCGATGACGACGACGCTCAACCACACGCATGACGCAAGCGTGCGCAGCTGGGTGCCCACGGCCCAGGCCGAAGGCTGCGACTTCCCGATCCAGAACCTTCCCATGGCAGTGTTCCACCGCACAGGAAGCCGCGAACCCTACCGGGGCGGCATCGCGATCGGCGACCAGGTGCTGGACCTGGCGGCACTGGCCTCCAGCCGGCAACTCGACGGCGCGGCGCTCGATGGCGCGCGCGCCTGCGCGCAGTCCGCGCTCAACGACTTCTTCGCGCTCGGCCCGCGCGTGTGGCGTGCCCTGCGCCATGGCGTGTTCGCGCTGCTCGAGGACGACGCGCCGACGGAAGTTGCCGACGCCGTGCGCGCATGCCTGATCCCGCTGGCGGAAGCGGAGTTCGCATTGCCCGCGCGCATCGGTGACTACACCGACTTCTATACCTCCATCGACCACGCACTCAACGTCGGGCGGCTATGGAAGCCCGACGACCCGATCACGCCCAACTTCCAGTGGATCCCGATCGCCTATCACGGCCGCGCCTCGACGATCGGAGTCAGCGGCCAGCGCTTCCACCGGCCCATGGGGCAGACGATGGCGCCCGGTGCCCGCGCGCCGGCCTACGGCCCATGCGCCCGGCTGGACTACGAACTCGAACTCGGCATCTGGATCGGCCAGGGCAACGCGGCCGGCAAGCAGATCCCGCTGGCGCGCGCGGAAGACCACATCTTCGGCCTGTGCCTGCTCAATGACTGGTCGGCGCGCGACATCCAGTTCTGGGAAATGGCGCCCCTCGGGCCCTTCCTCGCCAAGAACTTCGCGACCACGGTGTCGCCATGGATCGTGACGCTCGAGGCGCTGGCGCCCTACCGCCTGCCATGGACGCGGCCCGCGGACCATCCGCAGCCGCTGGCCTATCTCGAGGACGAGGGCAACCGCGCGCACGGCGCGCTCGATATCCAGCTCGAAGTCTGGCTCGAAAGCGCCAAGGCGCGCACGGCGGGCAACGCGCCTTCGCGCCTGTCGTCCACCAGCTTCCGGCACCAGTACTGGAGCATCGCGCAGATGGTGGCGCACCACACGGTGGGCGGCTGCAGCCTGCAGACCGGCGACCTGTTCGGGAGCGGCACCATTTCGGGCCCGGGGCCGGGCGAGGCCGGCGCGATCATCGAGCTCACGCGCGCGGGGCAGTCGCCGATCGCACTGGCCGACGGGGAAACGCGCGCCTTCCTGGAGGACGGCGACGCGGTGCTGCTGCGCGGCTGGTGCGAGAAGCCGGGGCATGCGCGCATCGGCTTCGGCGAGAGCCGGGGGACGGTGCTGCCGGCGCTGGGATGAGGGGCGCCCCAGGCGCGCTTCCAGCACGAGGGTTCCGCGCCGGCGCGAAAACGGGCATGCTCGGGCATTCGTGCAGGAAACGGTGACCGACGTCGACGCACGGCCCCACCTGCCCGCACATGCCCTCTTCTCCTGCGCCGACCTGGACCGCCGACATCCGTTTCCGCATCCGCCACCTGCTGGCCTTGAAGCTCGTCGGCGTCACGGTCTTCACCTGGCTCTTCTTCATCGGCTACTTCGAGCTGCTGCGTCATCCGGCGAATCCGGTCGCGGTGATGCCGCTGACGGCGCTCGACATCCTCATCCCGTTCCAGCCTGAAATGCTGGTGGCGTACTTCTCGCTGTGGGTCTACGTGGGCGTGGCGCCCGGGCTGCAGGCGAACTTCAGGGAACTGGTGGTCTACGGCCTGTGGGTCGGCGCGCTGTGCCTCGCCGGCCTGGGCCTTTTCCTCCTCTGGCCGACACAGGTGCCGCCGGGCATGGCCGGCAGCTCCGATTTCCCGGGCTTCGCGCTGCTGCAGGGCATGGACGCGCCCGGCAACGCCTGTCCTTCGATGCACGTCGCGGTCGCGATGTTCACCGCGATCCGCATCGACGACGTGCTGCGCCAGGCCCGCACGCCGCCCTGGCCGCGGCTGGTGAACTGGCTATGGTTCGCCGCCATCGCCTGGTCGACGCTGGCGGTCAAGCAACACGTGGTGTTCGATGCGGTGGCCGGCGCGCTGCTGGGCATCGCCTTCGCGGTTCCCTCGATGCACTGGCGGCCGAAGCCGGCCCGTCCGCCCACGCGCATGTTCGGGCGAGCGGATATCATCCCCCACCGATGACCCCATGGCCCTCCGCGTGACGACGGACATCGCCCAATGAGTTCGCTGAAACAATTACAGGACCTGATCCAGGAAAAATACGGCCTCGATGCCGCGGCGCTCGACCCCCACGCATCGATGCGCGACAAGGGATTCGACTCCCTCGCGCTGGTCGAATTCGTCTTCGCCATCGAAGACCATTTCAAGATCACGATGCCCGACCAGGACACGAACATCGACACGCTGGCCGAGCTGGCCGAGGTGGTCGACCGGCTCCTGGCCGAGCGCGCCGCGACGGCCCAGGCCAAATAGATGAGCGTGGTGGAAGTCGCCGTCACCGGGCTGGGCGTGGTGAGCCCGCACGGCGACGATGCCGGCGCCATGTTCGACGCGCTGATGCGCGGCGAATCGGCGCTGCAGCCCGTGTTCCCCGAGCTGCCCAAGCCGGCCGCGGCCGCGCTCGCTCCCTTCGACGAATTGGGCTGGTTCACCAAGCTCCAACTGGCCGGCGTGGACCGCGTGAGCCAGCTCGCCGTCGCAGCGGCCGAGATGGCGATGCGTGACGCCGGCGCGCCGCAGGACGTGGCACCCGAGCGCATCGGCATCTACGCCGGCTGCGGCATGGGCGGCGCCGCCGCGCTGGAGGCCGCCTACCGCAGCGCCAACGGCCGCGTGCCGCCGCTGACCATTCCCGCCTTCATGCCCAATGCACCGGCCGCGCAGATCGCGATGCGCCGCCAGGTCCAGGGCCCGGTGCTCACCTATTCGGTGGCCTGCGCCTCCTCGGGCGTGGCGCTGGCCGAGGCAGCCAAGGCCGTGCAGCGCGGCGAGGTGGATCTCGCCATCGCCGGCGGCAGCGAGGCGCTGATCGTGCCCGGCGTGGTGCTGGCCTGGCAGGCGATGCAGACCCTCGCCGCCTTCGAGCCCGGCGAGGCGGCGCGCGCAGTGCGGCCCTTCGCCAGCGACCGCAACGGCTTCGCGCTCGGCGAGGGCGCGGCCTTCATGGTGCTCGAATCGGCCGAGCGCGCCCGCGCGCGCGGTGCACGCACTTATGCCCGGCTGGCCGGCTGGGGCATCGGTTGCGATGCCACCCACCTCACCAAGCCCGACGCCGCCGGCCAGGCCCGCGCCCTCCGCGCCGCCCTGCGCACGGCTGGGCTGTCGCCGGACGAGGTGGGCTACTGCAATGCGCACGGCACGGCCACGCGCATCGGCGACGTGGTCGAGCGCAATGCGCTGGCGGACGTGTGGGGCGAAGCGCTCGACGACCTGCAGGTGAGCTCCACCAAGGCCCTGCACGGCCACCTGCTCGGCGCCGCCGGCGCGCTGGAGGCGGTGATCACCGTGCTGGCCCTGCACCGGCGGCAACTGCCGCCCAACGCCCACGGCGCGGACATCGATCCGGAATGCCGCCTGAACCTAGTGCCGCAGCAGGGCGCAGCAGCGCTGCGGCTGGAAGCCGCGATCAGCAATTCCTTCGCCTTCGGCGGCACCAACGCCGTGTTGGCCTTCCGCCGAACCTGAGCGCTCCCCCAGGCTCCCCCACTTCGTGTGGTCCGCCAACCCCCTCACCGGGGGGCGCGGGCCGCGATGTGCAGTGGCTCAGTCGGCGAGGTGCAAACCCCGCCGGTTGACGCTCTCGACGATCTCGCGCAGCGAATTGCGGCCCAGCCGCGAAAGAACGAACAGCTTTTTCGCCGGCACGCGCGTCACGTCGCGCACCGTGTGGAGCTGGTTGAGACGCAGCACATTGGCGGTGCGCAGCGACAGATTCAGGACGTCGATGTCGGCGTCCAGCAGCGACTCGGTCGCCGGCCGGTCGGCGATGGCTTGACCCTCACTCATGGGGCTTCTCCGGAAAACGATGCCTGGAACTTGCACAGTTCATGCCATCGATTCCGCGCTAGAGCGCAGCGAAGCGTTCACTGGAAAGAAACCGCTTTCGGCTGGAATTCGAACAAGAAAACTGTCTGCGTTTCAATCACATGTCTCATTGAGATACAGGGTTTTCCACAGGTATTGCTGAGCTGATTTTTAGCTCACCCGGGGCGAAAAACGGTTCTTGGAGGCAACGCCTTCGCCTCCTAGCATTCGCCTCATCGAGCCTTCGCTGCCGCATTTTTTTCGGCGCCGGCGAAGGCCCAGGTCGCCACTTCCGCTTGTCCCGTCTTCAAAGGAAATCTGCCATGGCCACACTTTGCGATCCCGGTCGCCGACGCCTCCTCCAGACCTCGCTCATGGCCGCCGCCGGCCTCTCGACCGGGGGGCTGCTGTCCATCGAAGCCCACGCCCAGGGCAAGGCCCGCATCAACATGCAGCTCGGCTGGATCGTCGGCGTCAACCAGATCGGCGAGGTCGTGGCCAAGCGCCTCGGCTTCTACGAGCAGGAAGGCATCGATTTCGCCATCCAGCCGGGCGGCCCCAACATCGACGGCGTGGCCATCGTGGCCTCCGGCCGCCACGAGGTGGGCCAGGTGTCCTCCAGCCCCTCGGTGATGCTGGCGGTCTCGCAGGGCCTGCCGATCAAGTGCTTCGCGGTCGGCGCGCAGAAGCACCCCTTCACCTTCTTCTCGCTCGCCAAGAACCCGGTGCGCAAGCCGGCCGACCTGGTGGGCAAGAAGGTGGGCATTCCCTCCACCGCCGCAGTGCTGCTGCGCGCCCTGCTGGCCAAGAACAAGATCGCCGAGAAGGACGTCAAGTTCGTCACCGTCGGCGCCGACATGGGGCCGCTCTTGACCGGCCAGGTCGACGTGGTGACCGGCTGGCTCACCAGCACCACCGCGCTCAAGACCCTGGGCCCGGACCGCGTCGACCTCACCCTGTGGGACGGCGGCGTGCAGCTCTATGCCCTGCCCTACTACGCCACCACCAAGACGATCGAAACCCAGCCCAAGGTGATCGAGGCCTTCATCCGCGCCACCACCCGCGGCTGGCAGCACGTGCGCGCCAACCGCGACCAGGCGGTGGACCTGCTGGTCAAGGAGTACCCCAACCTCAAGCGCGAGGACGAGCGCGCGGCGGTGGACGTGATGCTCGACTACAGCTTCGGCGGCCTCGCGCAGACCCAGGGCTGGGGCGCGATGGACCCGGCCGTGTGGCAGGACCAGATCAACACCTACGCGGAGCTGGGCCAGTTCACCGCCCGCACGCCGAAGGTGGAAGACGTGATCTGGCTCGACGGCCTGAAAGCCACCACCGCCCTGCGGATGGGGAAAGCCTGAAATGACGTTCACCCCCAGGCTCCCCCACTTCGTGTGGTCCGCCAACCCCCTCTCCGGGGGCAACACCAGCGGCCCGGCAAAGCCGGTTCCGCGGTGTTCCCCGGATGGGTCCCGCATCGCATGCGTCGCTGTCTCCAACTGCCGCTGGGAGAACTGATATGAGTGCTGTCGTCAGCGCCAGCCCGGCGATCTCCTGCCGCGACATCGGCGTGCGCTTCTTCACCGAGCGCCGCGACGTCACCGCGATCAAGAGCCTGGATCTCGACGTCGCCCAGGGCGAGTTCATCACCTTGCTCGGCCCCTCGGGCTGCGGCAAGTCCACCTTCCTGCGCGTGGTCGCGGACCTGCTGGAGCCCAGCCGCGGGCGTATCGAGGTGCTTTCGTCCAGCGCACAGGCCGCGCGCAAGAACCGTGACATCGGCTTCGTGTTCCAGGACGCGGCGCTGCTGCCCTGGCGCACCGCGCTGCAGAACGTGGAGCTGCCGCTGCAGGTCGGCGGCGGCGCGAGCCGCAAGGGCCGCCGCTCGCCGCAGGAGCTGCTGGAGCTGGTGGGCCTGAAGGACCGCGCCCATGCCTGGCCGCACGAGATGTCGGGCGGCCAGCGCCAGCGCGTGTCGATCGCGCGCGCCCTGGCCAGCGACCCGAAGATCCTGCTGATGGACGAGCCCTTCGGCGCGCTCGACGAGATCACGCGCGACCGGCTCAACGAGGAGATCCGACGCGTCTGGAAGGAGACCGGCGTGACCATCCTCTTCGTCACCCACAGCATCCACGAGGCCGCCTTCCTGGGCCAGCGCGTGCTCATGCTGGCGGCCAACCCGGGACGCGTGCGCGAGATCGTGCCTGTCGAGCTGCCGGACGACCGCACGCTGGACATCCGCGAGACCCCCGAATTCGTGCGCCTCACGGCGCACCTGCGGCGCGTGCTGGAAACCTGCTGAAACCTGTTGAACAAGGCCCGAGCCATGAGCACTTCTTCCATCGACGCCAGCAGCGCATCCGCCGCCACCCTCGCCGCGGCCGACACCGAGTACCAGGCCTGGGCCACGGCCCGCCAGCGCCGCATGTGGCGCCGCCGCATCCTGCCCGCCCTCGGCATCACCGGCCTGATCGTGCTGTGGTGGGCCGTGATCGCGGTCTTCGACGTCAAGCCCTTCATCGCGCCCTCGCCCTGGGCGGTGGTCGAGACCCTCTACGCCAAGCGCGCGGTGCTGCTGGACAACCTGCTGCCCACCGCGATGGAGGCGGCCGGCGGCTTCCTGCTGGGCAACCTGGCGGCCATCGCGGTGGCCACGGTCTTCGTGCACAACAAGACGCTGCAGGACATCTTCTTCCCGGTGGTGCTGATGTTCAATGCCGTGCCGCTGGTCGCGAAGGCCCCGGTGCTGGTGCTGATTATGGGCAACGGCATGGAGCCCAAGATCACCATCGCCGCGCTGGTGTGCTTCTTCCCCACGCTGGTGAACATGGTGCGCGGCCTGGAGTCGGTGAACCCGCAGGCCATGGAGCTGATGCGCGTGCTGTCGGCCAGCAAGGCCGAGATCTTCTTCCGGTTGCGGCTGCTCAATGCGCTGCCCTACCTGTTCTCGGCCCTGCGCATCGCGGCTTCCATGTGCGTGATCGGCGCCGTGATCGGCGAATGGGTCGGTGCGACCGTGGGCATCGGCGCCATGATTTTGCAGGCCACCTTCAACTTCGATTCGCCGCTGCTCTACGCAGCGATCGTGATGAGCGCCACCCTCTCGGGCCTCTTCTTCCTCCTGGTGACGTTGGCCGAGCGCTGGGTCATCAGATGGCAGCCAGAGAACGCGCACTGAGTCCCCGAACACCCCGACATTTAGACAGGAGATAGTGATGAGCCGTATTGGCGATTGGATGCAGGAGCCTGCCCACGACATTCGTGTGGCGGCCGAATCGGACGTGGTGGTGGTCGGCGGCGGCCCCGCCGGACAGGCGGCGGCGCTGGCCGCGGCGCGCAACGGCGCCAGCGTGACGCTGCTGGAGCGCTACAACCACCTGGGCGGCCTGGCCTCCGGCGGCATGGTGCTGGTGCTGGACGACATGTGGGACAGCCACCTGCAGGAGATCTCGGTGCGCGGCATCTGCCTGGAGATGATCGAGCGCATAGCCGAACGCGGCCTGGCCGAGTACCCGAAGCAGAAGGACTGGGGCGCCCTGCCCGAGTCGGTGCGCCGCTGGAAGCGCTGGGGCACCTTCGACTTCCACAGCAAGGAAAAGCCGCACCCGATCTGCTTTGCCGCCGCCTTCGACCCGGACGCCTTCAAGCGCGCCTCGCTCGAGATGGTGCAGCAGGCCGGCATCAACCTGCGCCTGCACTCCTGGTTCTCGCGCACCCTGGTGGAAGGCGGCCAGGTCAAGGGCGTGGTGGTCGAATCCAAGAGCGGACGCGAAGCGATCCTGGGCAAGGTGGTCATCGACGCCACCGGCGACCTGGACGTGGCAGCCTCGGCCGGCGCGCCGCACATCAGCGGCGCCTACATCGTGACCACGGTGTTCCGCCTGGGCGGGGTCGACACCGACGAGGCCGAGCGCTTCGAGCACGAGGAGCCCGCCGCCTTCGCGGCGCTCGACCGCGAGGTCAAGCACATCCTGGGCGGCGCCTGGGATTCGTGGTGGCTCAAGACCCCGCTGCCCGGCGTGGTGTGGTGCAACTGCCCGCACATGGCGGGCCTGGACGGCCTCCAGGTCGCCGACCTGACCCGCGCCGAAGTGCAGGGCCGCGCCACCATCCACAAGGTGATCGAGTTCATCCGCGCCAAGCTGCCCGGCTTCGCCAACTGCTACCTGGTCGACCTGGCGCCGCAGACCGGCATCCGCCAGACGCGCCTGCTGGAAGGCGAGTACGTCATGAGCAAGGAAGACGTGGCCCAGCGCGTGCGCTTCGAGGACAGCGTGGCGCGTGGCCGCGACTACTACTACCCCTACCGGACCCTGGTGCCGCGCAGCGTGGAGAACCTGCTGGTGGCCGGCCGCCACTACTCGTCGACCTCGGCCGCGCAGAAGATCTCGCGCGAGATCCCGCCCTGCATGGCGATGGGCGAGGCTGCCGGCACCGCCGCCGCGCTGTCGCTGAGCGCCGGCGTGGCGGTGCGCAACGTGGACATCGCCAAGCTGCAGCGCACCCTGCGCGCGCAAGGCGCCGACCCCGGCGACCAGAAGGGCCCGAATGCCGACATCCCGGCCATCGCCCGTTCCTTCGCGGAGGCCGCGTGATGACCACCATGAACACGAATGACAAGCTGCCCCTCTCCGGCATCCGCGTGATCGACTTCACGCAGGTCATGATGGGCCCGGTCTGCACCCAGATGCTGGCCGACCATGGCGCCGACGTGATCAAGATCGAACGCAAGGGCGCGGGCGACCTCAGCCGCTCCACCTTCGCGCCCGTCGCCGGCGAGGACAACCCGATCTTCTGCAGCCTCAACCGCAACAAGCGCAGCGTGGAGATCGACCTGCGGGACGCGGCCCAGATGGAACTGGTGAAGGCGCTGATCGCCGACGCCGACGTGGTGACCAACAACTTCCGCGCCGGCGTGATGGAGCGGCTGGGCCTGGGCTACGAGGACTGCCGGCGCATCAACCCGCGCATCGTCTACGCGGTGGGCACGGGCTTCGGTGAATCGGGCCCCTACGCGCACAAGGGCGGGCAGGACGTGCTGGCGCAGGCGCTGACCGGCGTGATGGCGCGCCGCGCCGATGCGTCGGTGCCGGTGTCCATCTACCCTACGGCGCTGGCCGACTACACCGCCGGCATGCACATGGTGCAGGGCATCCTCTTCGCGCTGCTGCAGCGGGAGCGCACCGGCGAGGGCCAGAAGATCGCCGTCTCGCTCTACGACTCGATGCTCGCCATGCAGATGCAGGAGGCGGCGATGATCATGATGGAGGACTCGGAGGTCAACTGGGCCGCGATGCCGCTGTCGGGCGTGTTCCACACGCAGACCGGGCCGCTGGTGCTGGTGGGCGCGTTCAAGGCCAACCCGCTGCGCGACATCTGCGCCGCGCTGGAGATCGAGGACCTGTCGCTGGATGCGCGCTTCGCCGACCTCACCGCCCAGTTCGCGCACAAGGCCGAGCTGCACACCATCTTCCGCGAGCGCTTCGCCGCCAACACGCGCGAGCACTGGCTGGCCCGGCTGGAGGAGCAGGACCTGCTGTCAGCCCCGGTGCGCGACATGCGCGAGGCCCTGGTCGATCCGCAGACCCTGCACAACCGCATGATCCTGGAGGGCAGCTCGCCCAGCGGGCGTGCACTGAAGTTCATCGCCAGCCCGATCCGCATGTCCGGCGCGCAGGCTGGCCTGCGCCGCGCGCCGCCGAAGCTGGGCGAGCACACGCAGGAACTGTTCGCCGAGGCACGCGCGCTGATCGAGGAGGCCGACGCATGAGCGTGCTTTACAACGTCGACGACCACGTCGCGACCGTCATCATCGACCGGCCCGAAGTCCTCAACGCGGTCGACATGCCGACCGAGTCCGAGCTGCTGCGCATCTGGGCCGACATCGAGCAGCGCGACGACGTGCGCGTCGTGGTGCTGGGCGCCACCGGCGAGCGCGCCTTCTGCGCCGGCGCGGACCTGAAGAACACCTCCAACCTCAAGGGCGTGGAGTACTGGGGCGCCTCGCGTCCCGGCGGCTTCGGCGGCATCGCGCTGCGCGAGACGCTGGACGTGCCGGTGATCGCCCGCGTCAACGGCCTGGCGCTCGGCGGCGGGCTGGAGATGGTGCTGGGCTGCGACATCGCGGTGGCCTGCGAGGAAGCCAGCTTTGGCCTGCCCGAGCCGCTGGTGGGCCGGCTGCCGCTGGACGGCGGCATGGTGCTGCTGCAGCGCCAGATTGGCTTCCGCCACGCGATGGGGATGATGCTCACCGGCCAGCGCGTCGGCGCCGCACGCGCCGCCGAGATCGGCCTGATCAACGAGGTGGTGCCGCGCGCCGAGCTCGACAACGCGGTCAACCGCTGGGTCCAGCAGATGCTCGCCTGCGCCCCGCTGTCGCTCAAGGCGATCAAGCAGGTGGTGCGGCGCACCGGCACCCTCACGCCGCTGCAGGCCCACGGCCAGCGCCTGCCCGCGCTGATGGCCGCGCTGCGCTCGGAAGATGCCGACGAGGGCGTGCGCGCCTTCCAGCAGAAGCGCAAGCCCCAGTGGCAGGGGCGCTGAGGAGGCAGCCATGGCCCACGTCATCACCGGCGCCTGCGTCGACATCAAGGACGGCGCCTGCGTGAAGTGCTGCCCGGTCGACTGCATCTACGAGGGCGGCCGCACTCTGTACATTCACCCGGATGAATGCATCGACTGCGGCATCTGCGTCTCAGCCTGCCCGACCCAGGCCATCTACGAGGAATTCCGGCTGCCGCCGGAGATGGGCCACTGGATCGCGATCAACCGCGAGTTCTTCGCGCCCGAGGTCAGCGGCCTGGGCTCGCCCGGCGGCGCCGAGGGCCGGCGCATCGCCTGCGACCATCCGGCCGTCGTCGCCATGGAGGCAGCGGCAGCGGCCGGCTGATGCAGACTCAGAAGGTGTGAATGAGTCCGCCGTGCCATGCATGCCAGCATCCTGAAGTACTTCATCGAGGTCGCCAGCTGCGGCTCGGTGCGCAAGGCCTCCGAGCGCCTCTTCGTCGCGGCCAGCGCGATCAACCGGCAGATCCACAAGCTGGAAGACGAGCTCGGCGTCGAGCTCTTCGACCGCCTGCCCAACGGCCTGCGGCTGAACCCGGCCGGCGAGCGCCTGCTCAAGCACGCGCAGGAAACGCTGCACCAGTTCCAGGTGATGCGCACCGAGCTCGACGCGCTGCGCGGCGAGCGAACCGGCCACGTGAAGGTGGCGGCGATGGACTCCTTCTTCGAGGAACTGCTGCCCTCCGCGGTCGAGGAGTTCCTGCAGATCTTCCCCGCCGTCACCTACACCATCACCTCGACGCAGCCGATGGAGGTGCCGCAGCTGGTGATGTCCGGCCAGGCCGACGTGGGCCTGAGCTTCGTCAGCCGCCTGCCGGGCGGGGTGAAGGCGGTGAGCCTGGCGGACCTGCCGATCGGCATCGTCATGCCGCCCGGCCATCCGCTGGCCAAGCATGACCGCGTGGCGCTGAAGGACTGCGCGCCCTACCCCTTCCTGCGCTCCAGCTCGCACCCGGTGATCAGCGCCGCGCTGTCGGCCGAATTCGCCGCCTTCTGGGACGACATGGAGCCGGCCGCGACCTGCAATTCCACGCCGCTGCTCAAGCGGCTGATCATGGGCGGCAAGGGCATCTCCTGCTTCTCCAAGATCGCCTTCATCGAGGAGCTGCGGCGCGGCGAGCTGCTGTGGCGGCCCTTCGCGCTGCCGGCGCTGGACCATCTGCAGGTGGGCATCGTGGTGCCGACACAGCGGGCGCTGCCGCACGTGACGCAGAACTTCGTCGGGCGCATGGCGCGGCGGCTGACACAGCTGGAGATGGCCGCGGCTGCGCTTTGAGGACCTTGCGGCCTGTTCCTTCAGGAGAGGGACTGAGCGCGCATCGAAAGCCTCCAATCCCCGGGCCGTTGCGCTAGATTAGGAGGCCATGCTGGCAAGCGTGCTTCCGTGTCGAAGGCGAAGCGATGCGGGGAAATCGATCTCCACTCGCCCCCTTCACCCTTGAGGAGGACCACCGATGAATGCTGACCCCACCGCCAGTCGCCTGCTCGTCCTGAGCGATCTCCACCTCGCCCCACCCGGCGAGCAATGCGTCTTCGCGGCACACGAGCCGTTGGTGGCGCTGATCGATCACCTCGCCGCCGCGCCGGCGACCGATCCACCGCAGCGGCTGGTATTGAACGGCGACGTGTTCGACTTCCTGCAGATCCCCGGCTACGACGCGCTCACGCTGCCACTGGCGCCGCAGCGCATGGAGACCATCCTCGACGCGCTGGATGCCGAGCCCGCCCACCGCAACGTGGTGCAGGCATTGCGCCGCTTCACCGCCGCGGGACATGCGCTGAGCTGCCTGCCCGGCAACCACGACCCCGAGCTGAACCTGGCCACCGTGCAGCAGGTGCTGGCGAAGCGCCTGGGCAGCGACACGACGCTTCCGCCTTGGGACGGCCAGTGGCGCCTCCACGTGGCGGGCCACACCGTGATGGGCGTGCATGGGCATCACGAAGACCCCTTCAACGCCATCAGCAGCACGCAGATGCGCCAGGCACAGGGCGACGGTGACGAGACGGTGCCCCTGCCGCCCGGTTCTCGCCTGGTATGCCAGGTGATCAACCCGTTTCGCCGTGCCAAGACGCCCGCCGGTACGCAGCGCTTCCCCTTCATCGACCGCCTGCCTTCAGACCAGGCCGTCGTGCTGGCGATCATGCTGCTCGACCCGCGCCTGGCGGGCAAGCGCCTGAAGGATGCGCTGGGCATCGGTGCCGCCGCGATGGTGCGCAAGGCGCTGATGGCCAGCGGCCTGGGCGGGCCGATGCTGCTGGATGGCACCGCCGAGGCGCAGGCCGGCACGGGCGACCCGGACTGGGTCGATGAGCTGACGGCGAACATCGCCTGGAATGCGAGCGATGCCGCAGCCGAGACCGGCGTGGAGCCCCTGCACATCGAACACGAACTGGACGCCTACTTTGCCGGACAGGCCGAGGCCGAACCCGGCCTGCTCGGGAACGAGATGCTCTCCGGCGGCGAGGGGGCGGTGCGCGCCTTGCTGTGGCGGGCCTTGGGGAAAACACTGGCGGCGACGCGGGAGGGGTTTCGGGCCGCGAAACCGGATCGCTTGTCTCGACAGGTGACCGATCGCTGGAGCCACGACGTCGTCGCCATCACCGGACACACCCATGCGGCGAAGTCGCTGGTCACGGCCGAAGGCGGCGTCTACCTCAACACCGGCACGTGGCTGCACCAGGTGATGCCCCCGGACGACGGTGTCGACTTGCCCGAATGGCTGGCCCAGCTGCAGCAGGACAAGTTGCCCTGCTGGAACGGGCAGCCCGTTGCACTGGTCGATGCCGGCGGTGCGCGGCTGATGCGGTGGAGCGGTGCGGCGCTCGAACCCTGGCAAGACGCTTTGGCCTGAGCGGAAAACAGCGCCATCGGCTGACAGCCGCGGCATGCGCGCCGGCACCAGAATGGGCCATCGAGCCCACGGCCCTCACGAAGGAGACGCGCATGAAGCTACGAATTCTCTGCATCGCGCTGGCATCCCTCGCCCTCGCAGCGCTCACCGGCTGCGACCCCAAGCCGCAGCCGCCCAAGGCACAGCTGAATTCAGCAGCCCAGGTGGTCGCGCACGTCCTGCACTGAGCTGCCGACCGCGGCCACGGCCAGCCGCAGTTCGGTCTCGGTCACGCCCAGCGCCTCGGTCCAGTAGTCGATGTCGCGCGGATCGGTGACGTCGATGCTGCGCTCTGTCGCCGAGTCGGCGATCGGGGGAATGAACAGGCGGGCGGGTGAGGTAGCGGGTGTGGTCATGACGTCCTGCGCGGGCAAAGTGGAAGTGGTCGGTTTCGGGGCATAGCCTGCCCGCGTCCCAGGGTCCGCCGCGTAGGAAAAGCCTGCATCGTCCTACCCGTCGCAGGCGGACGCGGCCGACGGGCTCAGGCCCAGGCTTCCATCACCGCCGTGCGCACTGCATCCACCGCCGCCGCGCGCCGGCCCTCCGCCTCCACCCAGCACAGCCAGGTGTGGGCGCGCCAGCCGGGCCAGATCCTGAGCTCCCCATTGCGTTCCGCCTGCAGCGCCTGGTCGTGGCGCATCACGCCGGGCCCGAGCCCGCTGGCCACCATGCTGCGGATCGTGCCCTCGCTGTCGGCGGTGCGGCCCGGCCGGTATTCGCGGCCGGCGCTGGCGAACAGGCCGTCCAGGTGCTTGCGCATCACGCAGGAATTGGGCGTGCCCACCCAGCTGAGACCGGTGAGCTCGTCCAGCGTCAGCGCCGGATGCGCCTCGGCCAGCGGCACCGGCAAAGCCACCACCAGGTCCACGACGCCCAGGCGGTGCACCGCCAGGCCCTCGATCGCCTCCGCGTCGCCCAGCGCATAGGCGCAGTCCAGCTCGCCGCGCTGCACCGCCGCCAGGGTCTGGTGCGACAGGCCCTGCTGCAGCTGCAGCGACACCTGCGGATGCCGCTCGGCCAGCTTCACCAGCACCTCGCCCAGCCGCAAGGCGACCGGGTCCACCACCGTGCCGAAGCGCACCACGCCCTGCGCCTGGCCGCGGATCTGCTCGGCCGCCGAGCGCATGCGCGTGGCCGAGGCCAGGGTGCGCTCGGCCTCCTCCAGCAGGGTCAGGCCGGCCTCGGTCGGCGTCATGCCGCGCGGCGTGCGATCGAAGAGCCTCACGCCCAGTTCGTCCTCCAGCGCCTTGAGCTGCGCGCTGACTGCCGGGGCGCTGGTGAAAACACGCTCGGCGGCCCGGGTCAGGCTGCCCTCGCGGGCGATGGCGACGAAGGTCTTGAGTTGGTACAGCTCCATGGCCCGGATTGTGGGCGCGCGCCCGGGCACACGCCATTCGCAAATCCGGAGACCCCCGTCCAAAGAAACGAATGGTCATCGGGGCGGCCCGCACCCATTCTTCGGGCATCGATTTCACGTCTCCGGATGCCTTCCATGCCCGTTTCCTCCTCCCCGCTCGGCATCGCCGCGCTGCTCGCCGCCACCTCCGCCTGGGGCGGCATGTTCCTCGTCGGCCAGGGCGTGCTGCGGCACGTCGATCCCTTCTGGCTCACGCTGATCCGCTACACCCTGTCGGCCCTGCTCTTCGCGGCCCTGCTGCTGCCGCGCGGCGCGGCGCCCTGGCGCAAGCTGCGCGCACACGCCGGGCCGCTGGCGCTGCGCGGCGTGGCGGGCTTCGGCGTCTTCAGCGTCATGCTGCTGGTGGGCCTGGCCCATTCGGTGCCCTCGCACGGCGCCATCCTCATGGCGACCACGCCCATCACGACCCAGCTGCTGCGCTGGGCGCTGGATGGCGCGCGGCCCACGCGGAGCACGCTGCTCGCCAGCGCGATGGCGCTGGCCGGCGTGGTGATCGTCTCCGGCGTGCTGGAGCCCGCGCACGGCGCGCAGGGCGGCGCCTCCACCGCGTTCGGCGACGCGATCGCCTTCGCCGGCACGCTCGGCTGGGTCTGGTACACGCGCGGCGCCGCCCGCTTCGCCGGCACCCTGGACGTGGTCGAGTACAGCGCGCTGACCGTGCTGGCCGCCTGGCCGCTGCTGCTGCTCGGGGCGCTCGGCGCGACCGCCGTCGGCCTGGCCGCGCCGCCGGCCGTCCCGGGGCTGCAGCTCGCCTGGCAGGGCCTGCTGTACATCGGCGTGGTGTCGTCGGCCATCGCGGTGCTGGCCTACAACTACGGCGTCCGCAGCATGGGCGCGGTATCGGCCACGGCCTTCCTGAACTTCGTGCCGGTGTCGGCGCTCCTGCTGAGCCTGGCGCTGGGCCGGCTGCCCTCGGGGCACGAGCTCGCGGGCATGGCGCTGGTGGTCGGCGGGCTGCTGCTGCACACCGCCGGTGCGCGGGCTGGCGCCGCCGCTGCGCAGGTCGCTCCTGTCCCGGCCCTGCCGCACGCGCGATCCGGCGGTCCCTGCGGCGCGGCCTCCTGACGTCGCTGCCGTGCGGCGGACAGGTCAGCCCGCGGCGTAGCGCGGCGCGACCTTCGCGCTCGACAGCCGGCCCGACATGGCCCGGCGCGCGCCCTCGTAGGCCTCCCAGTCCGCCGCATCCTGCAGGGACGGGATGGTGACCGTCTCGCCCCGATCGAAACCCGTCAGCGCGGCGTCGACCAGATCGTCCGCCGTCATCACGATCTCGCTGGGCAGGTGGGAGACGGGCACACCGGCGATGTCCCAGAACTCGGTGGCGGTGGCGCCCGGCAACACGGTCTGGATCCGCACGCCCCGGCCCGCCAGCTCGTGCTGCAGCGAGTGGCCCAGCGCCAGCACGTAGGCCTTGCTGGCACCGTAGACGCCGTTCAGGGTCTCCGGCGAGATGGCGACGATGGACGCGATGTTCACGATCGACGCGCCCGGGCGCTTCAGGAAGACCGGCACCGCTGCGTAGGTCAGGCGGGTCAGCGTGTTCACGTTCAGCGCGAGCATGGCTTCCATCTTGTCGATGTCCGAGTCGACCAGCGGCGCGGTGGCGCCCAGTCCGGCATTGTTGACCAGCATGGTGATGCGCTCGTCGCTGCGCAGCCGCTCTTCCACGCGCGCCACGTCGTGCGGGTGGGTCAGGTCGGCGACCAGCGTCTCGACACGGCGGCCGGTCTGGGTGCCGAGCCGGTCGGCCAGCGCCTGCAGGCGCTCGCGGTTGCGGGCGACCAGCACCAGGTCGTGGCCGCGGCGAGCGAGGCGATCGGCGTAGATGGCGCCGATGCCGGAGGAAGCGCCCGTGATGAGGGCGGTGCCCAGGGGGGTGGAAGAGGGGGTCATGGCGATCGATCCTTTGGTTGGAGGTCTGCACGTCGAATGGCCGACGGCTGATCTCCAGTTTGGGCTCGACCACCATGGCTTGAATGACATATTTGCCACCTTTCAAGACATGGTTGTCCCTTCCCGCGTACCCTCCCGGCATGAAAACCGTCGCCATGCTGGTCTTTCCGGGCTTCCAGATCCTGGACCTGGCCGCCATCGCCGCCTTCGAACTCGCCAACGCGCAGTTGGCCGAGCCGCTCTACCGCGTCGAGCTGCTGTCCGAGACGGGCGGGCTGGTGGCGAGTTCCAGCGGCGCGATGGTCGACACCCGGCGCTTCACGCAGGCGCGCTTCGACACGGTGGTGATGACCGGCGCACTCATCGCCACCAGCGCGACGCCGCGGCTGTGCCGCTTCCTGAATTCGGCATTGCGCCGCGCGCGGCGCGTCGCCAGCATCTGCACCGGCGCTTTCGCGCTGGCCGAGGCCGGCCTGCTCGATGGCCGGCGCGCCACCACGCACTGGGGCTTCGCGCAGGCGCTGCAGCAACGCCACCCCGCCGTGCGGGTGGAGCCCGACCGCATCTTCATCCAGGACGGACCGGTCTGGACCTCCGCCGGCATGACCGCCTGCATCGACCTGGTGCTGGCCATGGTGGAGCAGGACCTGGGCGCGCCGGCCGCGCGCGCGGTCGCAAGGAAGATGGTGGTCTATTACCGGCGCCCCGGGGGCCAGTCCCAGTTCTCCGCCCTGCTGGAGCTGGAGCCCAAGTCGGACCGCATCCAGCGCACGCTGAGCCACGCGCGCGCCAACCTGCGCGATGCACTGTCGGTGGAGGACCTGGCCGAGGTCGCCCACCTGAGCCCGCGCCAGTTCAGCCGTGCCTTCAAGGCCGAAACCGGGCAGTCGCCCGCGCACGCGGTCGAACACCTCCGCGTGGAGGCGGCCCGCGGCCTGATCGAGACCGGTGATCTCACGCTCGGCGTGATCGCGCGGGAAGCCGGCTTCGGCGATCCCGAGCGCATGCGCCGCGCCTTCCTGCGCACCCTGGGCCAGCCGCCGCAGAGCCTGCGCCGCGGCGCGCGGCAGCGGCCGGAGCTGGCACTGGCCGCCTGAAACCCGCCCGAGGCTGAGCGCACCCGGCCCCTTGCGCCCCCGCCGCAGCCACGTAGCATTCCGCCTGGACAAAAAGTCAGCGTGCACCGCCAGGCCGGCTCGGCCGCGGATGCACGCCACAACAACCATCGAACGAGGAGCGAGGATGCTGCTGCGTGTGCTGCGTCTCTGGCTGGCCGCGCTGGCGGCCGGCGTCCTGCTGCCGGGCTGCGGCGGCGAACCCCAGGCCGTCACCCCCATCGACCCCGGCAAGGACGCTACCACCCTGATCGTGCTGTTCCACGGCTTCGATCGGGAACAGGAGGATCTGCTGCCCCTGAGGAAGCTGTTGCGCGAGCAGTTCCCGGCCGCCGACATCCTGCCGCTGGACCTGCCCTTCGCCCTGCTCTCCACCGCGCGGCCCGCCGACGTGGTGGCGCGGGCGCTGGCGCGCATCGACCAGGCCTGGAGCGACCGGAAGGCGAGTGGCGGGCCCTACCAGCACATCCTCCTCGTCGGACACAGCATGGGCGCCTTGTATGCGCGCAAGGTCTACGCGGCGGCCAACGGATCGAAGCCGGGCGCGCCCTTCGAGCCCGACCTGGCCGAGACCCTTGCCGCGCTGGGCGCGCCGGGTATCGACAAGGAACGCGACTGGGCCCGCCAGGTCGACCGGCTGGTGCTGCTCGCGGGCATGAACCGCGGCTGGACCATCTCGCACCACATGAGCCTGCAGCGCGCGCTCTACATGAGCGCGGGCAGCGCGCTGGGCGATGCGATGGGCGCCTTCGGCAAGCCGCCCATCGTGTTCTCCGCGCGCCGCGGCGCGCCCTTCATCACGCAGCTGCGGCTGCAATGGCTGGAGATGCGCACCGGCCTGCCGCACGACCAGCCGCCGGGCCGGCGCGCCACCCGCTGCCGCACCGGCCCGCCGGTGCCGGGCGGCGCCTGCGTGGTCCAGCTGCTGGGCACCAAGGACGACCTGGTCCCGCCGGACGACAACATCGACCTCATCACCGGCGACGACTTCGTCTACCTCGACGTGCCGCGGTCCGGCCATGCCGACGTGGTCGAGGTGGCCGACCCGGAACATGGCGCCGGGCGCGCCCGGGTCCTCCTCGACGCCCTGACGAAAAGCGAGTTCGGCGACGCCGCCGTGCAGCCCGTCGGCAAGGCGCCGGTGACCGACCCCACGGTGAAAGACGTGGTCTTCGTCATGCACGGCATCCGCGACGAGGGCTACTGGACCGAGAAAATCGCGCGCCGCATCGTCCACATGGGGCGCGAGAGGAAGCTGCCCCTGATCGCGACCGAAACCTCGAGCTACGGCTACTTCCCCATGTTCTCCTTCCTGCGGCCTGGCGCGCGGCAGGAGAAGGTCGAATGGCTGATGGACCGCTACACCGAGGCCAAGGCCCAGTACCCCGCGGCCGCCTTCTCCTACGTGGGCCACAGCCATGGCACCTACCTGATCGCCAAGGCGCTGGAAGACTACCCGGCCGTGCGCTTCAAGAACGTGGCCTTCGCCGGCAGCGTGGTCCACCGCGACTACGGCTGGCCCGAGCTGATCCGCCAGGGCCGTGTGTCCCGGGTGCTGAACTTCCTGGCCTCCGCGGACTGGGTGGTGGCCTGGTTCCCGAACGCGCTGCAGGAGGTGGGCATCCAGGACCTGGGCAGCGCCGGCCACGACGGCTTCCGGCTGAACCCCGAGGTCAACACCCGGCGCGCGGCCGGCGGCCACAGCGCCGCGCTGGACGAAGGCTGGTGGGACACCATCGCGGGCTTCGTCCTGACCGGCCAGTACCAGGAACCGCACGGCGTGCGCATCGTCGACAAGGCCGACGGCTGGGTGCGCTACCCCGCCTACGCTGCCTGGGCCATCTGGATCCTGATCGCCGTGGTGCTGCTGTGGATCCTGCGCCGCCTGCTGCGCTGGCGCGTGCGGGAATGGGTCAAGACGCTGGCGGTGGTGGGCTACGCGGCCCTGGTCTGGACGGTGCTGACCCGCTTCTAGCGCCCGGAGGCAGGCAGACCCAACGATTCAGTGCAAAAGCAAGTCATTGTGACTTAAACGCGGCTGACTTAAAAGCATCATGTGGCGAAACTGCGGCGCAGTGTCTCGCCCAGCCAACTCCGCACAGCTCAACGATCTCTCGGCAAGAGAGGTGCTCGCCGCCAACCTCATCCGATTGAGAGCAGAACGAGGGTGGTCTCAGGAAGCTCTTGCCCTTGAGGCTGGGCTGCACAGGACGTTTGTGGCCCACGTCGAGCGACAGGCCCGAAACATCTCGCTGGACAATCTCGAACGCTTGGCTCTTGCTTTGGAGGTTGCGCCTTACAAGTTGCTCAAGCGGTGATACCGACCGCTGTTTCCTTCTTGCAATCACTCCCCGTGGCTTGAACGATGCGCTGAGGGAAGCGGATGGTTCGACCAGGACAACGGGCCGTCTTCAGGTTCAGCACTGTGGAGAAGAACGGCCTGCATGCACGCCTGTATTGGACCAGCGCCTGCCCAAGTTGCCCGCTGAAGCCGCAGTGCACACACCCAGTGCCTATCGGCGAGTGCGGCGATGGGAGCACGAGGCGGTGCTCGAGCGCGCGCAGCAGCGCCTGGATCGCAAGCCCGATGCGATGACGTTACGTCGGCGAACGGTCGAGCACGTATTCGGCACGCTCAAGCACTGGATGGGGTCGACCCGCTTCCTCACCCAGAAGCCGACGCTGAGGTAGCCGGTCAGAATCGCTCCAGAGCAATCCTCGGGCGGACGGCAACAAGAAACCAGCGTCGCCCTGCCGGATGCATTACAATTGGTTTAAAAGTAAGGATCGCTATGACTGAATCCACCATTACTGCCAAAGGCCAAACGACGGTTCCCGCAGACGTGAGGGCGCTCGTGCATGCCAAGCCTGGAACCCGGTTGGTCTGGTCCGTAACGCCAGACGGCACGATCATCGTTCGGGCAAAGACAAAATCTATCCTCGACATGGCCGGAATGCTGAAGACTCCGAAGCGCAAGCGGGTTGCCGTCGAAGAGATGAACCCCTGGCGCTGATGCCCGCGCTCGACACCAACGTCTTGGTGCGCTATGTCGTGCAAGACGACGAGGCGCAGTTGGCCTCGGCGAGACGGCTCATCCATAGGTGCGTAGCCGAAGGCCAGACGCTTTTTGTCCCGGTGACGGTCACGCTCGAGCTCGAATGGGTTCTTCGCGCCAGCTTTGAATATGAAAAGGATGAGGTGATGGAGGCGCTGTCGAACCTGTTCTCGACGGCCGAACTTGCCTTTGAGTCAGAGCGAGCCCTTGAAGTGGCACTGCAGCTGTACCGCAACGGTCTAGCCGACTTCGCTGATTGCCTGCACATCGCCCTGGCGGCACAGGCCGGAGAGGAGCCGTTGTGGACGTTCGACAAGCGTGCGGCCAAGGTGAGCGGCGCGCAGCAGATGGCCCGGTGACGGCCAGGACCGGACCTTTGCGGCGCACGCCCAACAACGTCGCCTTAACGAGGCTGAGGCGCGTGGACGAATCGGCAGCTTGTGTGACGGACGCCGAGGAAGCCGCGATTCGTTTCGTGACGTACGCGGCTTCCAACCGCGCCAAGACACTGGACCTGCTGAACTGGGTATCGCTCAATCGATACCGCCAACGGGTTCAGCAGCTCATGGACGACCAGTATGCGCCGGGGTCGTCACCGTCAGGGACTTTGACAAGGAAGAGCGTGGCACCAACCTGGTCAAGCACTAGGGTGCGCGGGTCGAAGATGGCAAGCGCTTCATGCCATTCCAGGTCTGGGACTTTCAGGGCGACCACTACGACCTGTCCTTCTTCGTTGTCGAAGAAGGCTTGAGCACTGGCCGACAACGCGATCAGCCGCCGCGCTGGAAAGTCCCGAGCTTCTCGTGGTCGTAGTACTCCAGCGTCACGCGATCGCCCGCGAAGCTGGCCTTCGAGAGCGTGCCCGGCGCGGCGTTCTCGTTGAAGAGCGTGAAGGTGAAGACGTCCCCATCCCAGTGCGTCAGCGGAATCCGCAGTGGCGCCGGCCCCAGCACCAGCGTCAGCCCGCCCGCTTCCTGGACCACCTGCAGCGGGCCGTGGTATGCGTTGCCGTAGGTCCCGGCATAGGCCGACAGGCTCTGGGGCGGACGGGGTTGCGCGGGACGCGGCATGCCGACCAGCGAGCCTTCGGGCGCGGACATCGCATCGAAGGCCGGCGTGACGATCTGCTTCCAAGGCCGCTGGATCGCGCCGAACTGCACCAGGTCGAAGAACTGCAGCCCCAGGATTTCCGGCACCCCGATCGGCGACGCATTGGTCAGCGCCACGATGCCGACCCCGGTGGCCGGCACGACCATGAAGGCTGTCCCCGTGCCCAGCAGAAAGCCGCCGGAGTGGCTGAACGAGGGCAGCCCGACCGCCGTGGTGCCGACGTTGAAGCCGTAGCCGTAGTGGCCCGCCGGCCGCTCGCCGCTGGCCGGCGAACTCAGGGCCTGCGGCGACACCGCGGGGGCCAACGCATCGGCATCGACGATGCGCCGGCCCTGGAAGGCGCCCCGGCCCAGCATCATCGACAGCCACCGGGCCACGTCGTTCACCGATGAGCTGATGCTCGCGGCAGGCGCCTGCGCGTCGGGCATGCGCACCGGTCCCGGCACGTAGGCGCCATTGACCTTGACGTGCCCCACCACCCGGTTGCTCCGCGCCTGGAAGTCGGCGAAGCGCGAACTCGTCCGGCTCATGCCCAGCGGCCGGTAGAGGGCCTGCTCCGACAGCGTCGCCCAGTCGGCGCCGGACGCAACGGCCACCGCGGCCGCGCCCCCGGTGAGCCCGAAGTTGGTGTAGTGGTAGGACTGGCGGAAGGTGTCGAGCGGCAGGTAGCGCAGGCGTCGCAGCACCTCCTGCTGGTCGTAGCCCATGTCCTCGAGCCGGTCGGCGGCATGGTCCGGCAAGCCGGAGCGATGCGCGTAGAGATCGCCGATCGTGAGCTGTGCGTTCACGGCGGGGTCGGAGAGTTCGAACCAGGGCAGATGCCTGCGCACGGGGGTGTCCCACGCGACCGCCCCCGCCCCGACCTGGTGCGCCACCACCGTGGCCCCCAGCGACTTGGACACCGACGCCAGCTGGAACACCGTATCGGCATCGACCGGCGCGTTCGTGCCGGCAACCCGCGTGCCGAAGCCCTTCGCGTAGACCACCTGGTCGCCGCGAACCACCGCGACGGCCATGCCGGGAAGGCCCGTGTCCGCCATCAGCGCCGTGGCCAGGCCGTCGAGCTGGGCAAGGGCGTTGCGCATCTTCGCCTCGTCGGCCGAAGCCGCCAGGCCCGCGCCACTGCGACCGCCTCCGCCACACCCTGGGAGCCCCAGCAACCCGCATGCCGCGAGACCGCCGCCGACGACGATGCGGCGGCGTTGCCGCCCTGCCGAATTCATGTCGCCCAGCGCGCTGCGTCAGGCGTAGTACGTGACCCGCCGACGCTGGTAGGACGTAGCGGCCAGGCGGTTCATCAGCTCCAGATCGCAGGCTTCCTCCGCCTGGCGCAGGCTGTGCGCGGCGCGTTGGACCACGTAGAGATCGAAGAGCGCGTCGACCGCAGCCTTCCAGGCTTCCGTCTCGGGCGCCGGTCGGGCCGGGACGACGATGCCGTTGCGGCGGAGGATGTCGACTTTGGAGACCGTGTCGAGCATGGGAGGCCTTCTGGTGGGTCGATGGAGCCGCTGCGGGGCGGTGCGTCCAGTCAATCTAGCAACCGGGGCGGCGTCCGGCATCGCCCACATGGCGTATGCACGTGTCGGACAAACGGACAGGGGCCGATGTCCGTTCGTTCAGGGGTGTGAACTTCTTGGTATATGTAGCGATTTTCTGAAAACCAAAGCACTCATAATGCACAAGAATTCGATCATCCGACCCATTACACAAGCACGCCACCAGTTATGCGAAGTGACATCGAATACCAAAAGCTGCTCGAGAAGTGCAGAGGCGCACGCGATGAAGGGCTGAGCACCCTTTCCAACGGGGAGCGGGTCGTCGCGGCCCTGGTGCTCAACCGGCCCGAGTGGCTGACCGAGATGGGCTACACCATGGCCGAGGCCGTGGACCGGATCGGCTTGATCAAGTGCTCCATGCTGCTGGAAGTGCAGCGCGATCTCGTTGCATAGCGCGGTTCACCCCCGCGCCACCGCCGGCCGATCGAGGCCCGTTCCTGCAGGGCAAGGCCGCCCTTCGGGTGTTCTCATTCGACGCTGCCGTCAGCGTAGGACACGGGCGACCTTCGATCGCGCCAAATGCTGCACCGCCGCAATGAGCAAATGGCCAGACTGTGATCCGATGGCCAATGGGTCACAGAGAGGCACCATGAACGATCCCAGGACCCCGAAGAACCCGTTGATGCGCAGGCGGCTCGGTTCCGCCCGCACGGCAACGAACGCGCTCCGCGGTCAATTGGCCGGTTCTGCGAAGCGCCGAAGGCGCTGAATGGCCAAGCGCAAGAAGGCCACCTGGACCGGGATCTTTGCACGCAGCGTCTCTGCGCTTTCTCGCATCGGCCTGCACGTGAACGCGCAGGTCGTCGATGGCGTGGTGAAGTCGGCGATCGACAAGCGCCGCCCGCCGGCCGGCGCAGGGCAATGGATTTCGGGCGTGGCGATGGGCGCGGCGGGAATGCGTCGCTTCAGGCTCTACCGGCCGCCCGGCGTCAAGCTTGGGGAGCGACTGCCGCTGATGGTCATGCTGCACGGTTGCTTGCAGGACGCCAAGAGCTTCGCAACCAGCACCCGGATGAACGGCATTGCGGCGCGCGAGCGATTCCTCGTGCTGTATCCGGAGCAAGACCGGGTGTCCAACGCGCAGGGCTGCTGGAACTGGTTCGACACGTCCGCCGGGCGGGCGTATGGCGAGGTCGCATTGATCATGAAGGCCATCGACCAGGTGTGCTTGATGTACCCGGTGGACCGCACGCGTGTCGCGGTCGCGGGGCTTTCAGCCGGCGCCAGCATGGCTGCGCTGCTGGTGAGCAGGCACCCGGAGCGCTTCAGGGCGGTCGTCATGCATTCGGGCATCCCGCCGGGGACAGCGCATTCAACCCTTTCCGCCATGGGCGCGATGGTGGGCCAGCGATCGACGAAGCCGCTGGTCGCGACGCCAGCGGCCCTGGCCGGAGCTTGGCCCCCGTTGATGGTGATCCACGGCGGCCTCGACCGGGTGGTGGCCTCCAGCAATGGGCAGGCGGCAGTGCAGGCATGGGCCGACGCGGCAGGCGCCACGGCCGTCAAGCAGCGCAGCGTGCAGAGGGGCAGCCGGTATCCGACGCGCATCACCGAGTTCAAACGCAGGGGAAGCACAGTGGCCAAGCTGGTCGAGATCGCGCGCCTCGGGCATGCATGGAGCGGCGGCGCAGCCAAGCAGCCCTACAGCGATGAGCGGGGTCCCGACGCGTCCCGCATGGCCTGGGTGTTTGCGGCAAAGCAGTTTCGGGCGCGATGAAGGGGTGGACTACTTCAGCTTGGCGTCTTCCCGCTTCGCCTCGGCCATGGCCTCCGGTTCCAGCTCTTCCGCGTAGCGATTGAGCCGCACGAAGAGCCCCCACCCGGCAAGGATCACGCCGACGGAGCACAGCGTCGCGGCGGCGTAGAGCAGCAGCGAAGGGGCTTCACGCGCCTTGAAGGTGGCAACCAGCGCTTCGACTGCGACTGCCACGACGATCACGACCATGAAGCGCGAAAGAAACCGTCGCACGCGGGTGGGTGCACTGATGTGCGCGTCACGGATGACCTCCTCTTCCGCGATGGTCTGGGAAATCTGCAATGCGACCACCGCAGCGGCCAGCAGGCCCATCGCCTCGATAATGGTTTCCGCCGATGAAGCGTCCAGCTCATTGACGAATGCCGCCCAGGCCATTCGCGCGGCGATCACGATCAGCATCACCGCGGCCATGGCGAAAAGGGCCGCCATGAAGGCATGGATCGCCGAATAGACGCCAAGCAGCAGTTTCATGGGGAGGGATCACAATGGATTGAGCAACCCCGATGGTCGCCGCATTGCCGATGCCGACATGTCAGCAGGGACCTCGCATGTCCTGGGCTGCAGACCGATACGTTGTGTGAGGTTTTCAATGCGTATGGCGTCCGATCCCACAAGACCACGGGCCAATCCCTCCGGCACTTGCCGGGACAGGCCGCCCACGATAGCGCTGCAAACACCGGAGATCGACATGTCCAACCCCTGGTTGAAGAAGAACCCATTCATGAGCATGTGGCTCAGCGCCGCCAACGCCGCCGCCGGCTCCGCGCGGGGCCGAATGACCGCGGAAGCAAGGCGCGCAGCCACCTCGGCCGCGTCCTCGGCGAGTTCAGAATGGATCAAGCTGTGGACCGCACCGCTCAAGCCGGCGCGCACGACACGCACCACGCGCGCCAGGAAGCGTCGTTGAAGCACGTGCAGCGCATCAGGACCGAAGGGCCGCCATGAAGCAGATGACCTGCTCGAAATGCTGCAATCGCGTTTTCTTCGAGAACCTGCGCTGCGAAGCTTGCGGTTCGACCCTCGGCTACGCGCCGGATGAGCAGCGCATGCTGGCCTTCGACGAACCGGGCGACGCCTCATGGCGCCGGCTGGGTCTGGAAGGCCCCGCGTACCGCCCGTGCGCCAATCGCAAGGCGAATGTGTGCAACTGGATGGTGCCCTCGGCCACCGGGCATCACCTTTGCCTGTCGTGCCGGACGACCCGCACGATTCCCGCACTGGCCAAGCCGGAAAACCACGGGTACTGGGCCGCGCTCGAACAGGCCAAGCGCCGCCTGTTCTACACGCTCATCGAGCTCGTGCTGCCGACGCCGAACAAGCTCGAAGACCCTGCCAACGGCCTGTCGTTCGAGTTTCTCGAGCAGGGGAGCCCGCAGGAGCATGTGCTCACCGGGCACGACGAAGGCGTCATCACGCTCAACATCGCCGAGGCGGACGATGCGCGCCGCGAGCACATCCGCCTGTCGATGCACGAGCCCAGCCGCACGCTGCTGGGTCACTTCCGCCATGAAATCGGGCACTATTACTGGGACCGACTGGTGCGCGGGACGCCGTGGATCGAAGAGTTCCGATCGCTCTTCGGCGATGAGCGCGCGGACTACGACGCGGCATTGAAGATCCACTATGCGTCGCCCGTCGCCGACTGGCCCCTGCGCTTCATCAGCGTCTACGCGAGTTCGCATCCGTGGGAGGACTGGGCCGAGACCTGGGCCCACTACCTGCACATGGTGGACGGTCTGGAAACTGCCGCCTCCTGGGGCACGCACCTGGAGCTGGCCGCGCCGTCCGGTCCGGCGCTGAAAGTACGCCCGGTCGACCTGAACGCCGAATCCATCCGCGCGCCCATCGTCGAACAATGGCTGCCGGTCTCGCAGTTCATCAACGCGATGGACCGCAGCCTCGGCGCACGCGACAGCTACCCCTTCATCGTCGTCCCGCCGGTGATCGAGAAGCTCGACTTCATCCACCGCGTGGTGCGGGCCGGAAGTGCAGGCCGCGTACCGATGAATTTCCTGCCGCGGGAAGTCGATGGTGCAATTGCCGGCTTCTAAAGTGGTTTGCAACGAACCCGAGGCCTGACCCTTGCTCGGCTGGGACCAGATCGACGCGCTTTCTCCAAAGGGGCCCGGTTGGGCGGCGCAGTGAAATATCAGCGAGAGGCCGCCGCGACCGCGGACTCCACCATGCGTCCACCCTCGATCAGCTCGAGGATCGCAGGCATCGCAGCCCGCGCCATGGTGTACCCCGCCAGAATCGCCTCGTCGCGTTCTGTGACGCTCTTCATGTCCTTGACGCTGACGCCAGGTGCGATGAGTACATCCGCCTCGGCCGTCTCCGCACGGCTCACGAGACAGGTCTGCGTCTGGGCGACCTTGGCGAGCGTCGTGAACAGCGAAGTTCCTGACGCGCGGGGGCTGTTGCAGTAGATGTCCACGCCGATCACCACGTCCGCGCCCAGGGCGCGTGCGAAGCGCACCGGAACAAGGCTGGAGATCCCGCCGTCGACGAGCGGACCACGCGGCGAATCGACGGGTTGCACGGCGCCGGGCACGGCCGCCGACGCGCGGACCGCCATGCCAGCATCGCCCTGGTCGATGAGAACGGCCTCGCCGGTATCGATGGCCGCGGCCACCGCTCCGAAGCGGCGCTGCATCGACTCGATGGGCGTGTGGCCTGCCATGGACGAGACCCATTGCGTCAGCGCATCGCCGCGCATGAAGGACGCGGTGCTGATGCGCCAGTCCGTGAGGCTGGAGACGTCGAGCGTCCCGGCCAGTTGCCTGATTTCCACCGGGGTCCGACCGCTGGCGTAGAACGCGCCGATGACGGCACCCGCCGAGGTGCCCGCCACGACCTCGATGTCGATACCGGCCTCCTCCAGGGCCTGCAGCACGCCGACGTGGGCGTAGCCGCGCAATCCACCGCCGCCGAGCGCGAGACCCACGACGGGTCGAGCGGAGCTCGCCCTGGCCTTGCGCGCCGTTTCGCTGCGCACTTCCTCGAGCGTTCGCACCGAAGACAACGCGGCAGCCCTTGTGCCGTGGAGGGACCCGCATCCGGCGATGAGCGCGGCCGCCATGGCGACGCCAGCCCATGCGAATCCGGATTTCCAGCGGCATGGGTTGGAGGTGCGGCACGCGCGCGCGGCGTGGGGCTGCTTCACTTGCATTCCGGCGACCCGACTACTTCGTCATGCGAAGCATCGACCGCATTCCCGTCAGGAATTGCTCATCGGTGCAGTTCCAGCGCGCATTCGCCAAGTGCTCGCTGTCCGGACCGGCGGGGAAGCGCAGTTTCTCCGACTCGTCGGTCGCCGCGGCAAAGACGGCGGCCGCGACCTGATCCGCGACCGTCACGGCGCCAGCGCCTTCAAACTGCGCCATCAACTGGCCGGCATAGACCTGGTAGGGCACCGAGACCAGACCGCTCATGCGCGCCATGCCATTGGCGGCGAATGCCGTTCCGGGACCGTAGCCGGGCTCGACAAGCCGGACGCGGATGCCGACCGAGTCCAGCTCGTAGAACAGCGATTCGGTGAAGCCTTCGATCGCCCACTTGCTTGCGGCGTACGGCGCAACCATGGGCATGCCCGCGAAGCAGACGCTGGAAGTCACGTTGATGATCGTCCCCTCGCCGCGCTCGCGCATGTGGGGAATGATGGCCTGGGTCATCGCCATCGCGCCGAAGGTGTTGGTCTCGAAGACCTCGCGGATGATGTTCTTGGGCGTGCTCTCGAACGCGGAGAACAGCCCGATCCCGGCGTTGTTCACCAGCACGTCGATGTCGCCGAACGCAGCGATGCCCTGCCTCACGGCGTCGGCGATGCTGGCATCGTCGGTCACGTCGAGTGGGAGCAGGCGCAAGCGGTCGTGTCCGGAGAGACCGGGGTCGGGCTGGCGCATCGTGGCGATGACCTGCCAGCCCCGCTCCAGAAAGTGTTCGGCCGTCGCCTTGCCATAGCCCGAAGAGCAGCCCGTGATCAGCACGGTTTTCATGTTCGATTCCTTCAAGATGAAATGATGAAAGGGATCCTAGGAGGCTTGACCAAGACGATCAATGGCGATTAGTCTCTCGTTCATGCGAGATCGTCTAAACTCCGACCCCTTGGCCGCCATCGTCGCCTTGCTCCGTCCGCGAACCGTCCTGTCGAAGTTCGTCAGCGGCGCGGGCAGCTGGGCGGTGCAGTACCCCAACTACGGCCATCCCAGCTTCGCCCTCATGCTGGAAGGCGCCTGCTGGCTGAGCGTGGAATCCGCCGAACCCTTCCTGATGGAAGCCGGCGACTACGTCTTGCTGCCGGCAACGCCCGGCTTCCGGATGGGGAGCGACCTCGACGCCCTGGAGCGCCCCACCCTGCGCGTCGCCGAGGCCACCCCCGTCGGGGAGGTCCGGCATGGCATCCAGGAGGACGAGGCGGCCGTGCGGATGCTGGGTGGGTACTTCCTGTTCGACCCCACGAACGCGCCGCTTCTCGTCGGCCTGCTGCCGACGGTGGTTCACATCAAGGCCAACGATCCCGGTGCGGAGCGACTCACCTGGATCGCCCGCGCCATCGGGGAAGAGAGCACGACGCCAAGGGCGGGCGGCGATGCCATCCTGACCCGTCTGGTCGAGGTCATGCTGATCGAGGCCATGCGCTGGCGTCCCGCGCCGGTGCATGACGCCGCCCCGCTCGCCGGCCTTCTCGCGGGCCTGGCGGACGCCCGCATGTCGAAGGCGCTGCGCCTCATTCATGAAGACGTGTCGCGCCGCTGGACGATCGAGGCCCTGGGGGACGCGGTGGGCATGTCGCGGGCCGCGTTTGCCGCACGCTTCATGCAGGTGCTGGGCGTGCCGCCCATGGAGTACGTCCTGCGCTGGCGCATGGCCCTGGCGAAGGACATGCTGTGGCATGACGGCCTCTCCCTGGGGGAAGTGGCGCATGGCATCGGCTATCAATCGGCCAGCGCCTTCAGCGCGGCGTTCAGCCGTTCGGTCGGCGTCTCGCCCAGCGCGTTCGCGCGCGCCGATCGCACCACCGCCTCCGGTGACCGGCCCGTACCGGTCGAGGCCTCGCTCACGACGAACAACGAAATGGGAGCTTGAACCATGAGTGAACGCCTGACCGTCAGACCCATCTCCACGATCAACCTGAGCCGAAAGCTCAAGCTCAGCCAGTTGATGGTCTTCGCGCGGGTTCTCGACACGGGATCGTTCATCCGGGCTGCCAACGAACTCGGATTGACCCAGCCCGCGATCTCGAAGGCGATCTTCGAGCTGGAGTCCTTCTTCGAGGAGGAGCTGTTCAACCGGTCGAACCGGGGCGTCACGCCGACCGAGTTCGGCCTCATGCTCGGCCGACGCGTGCGGACGCTGATCGCAGAGCTTCGCTTCATGACTGACGAGGTCCACGCATTCCGGAAAGGCGACACGGGGCACCTCATCGTTGGAACGCTGATCGCAGCTTCGGCCGTCCTGCTTCCGAGGGCGATCGCGCAATTGCAGGACGAGGCGCCCGGCGTGCTCGTCACGATCCAGGAAGGGACCGCGGCGCAGCTGTTTCCCAAGCTGATGACGGGCGAGATCGACATCGTGGTCGGCCGGCTGCCCGAGCGGGATTCGCAGCTGTTCATGTCCTTCCCGATCCGCCACGAGGAACTCTACGACGAAGAATTCAGCGTGGTCTGCGGCACCGGCCACCCACTGGCCGGACGAGAGGATGTCGCCGTCGCCGAGCTGGCGGACGCCGCGTGGATCTTCCCCTTGCCGGAGTCGCCGGCACGGATGGCGGCCGAGAAGATGTTTCACGACGCGGGCATCCCGGTGCCCACGCCCAGGGTCGAGTCGCTGTCGCTGCTCGCGAATCTCGGCCTCATGCTGCACAGCGACCTGCTCTCGTTCATGCCGCGCGCCGCGGCGGTTCAGTTGATGAAGGTGGGCAGCCTGGCGATCCTGTCGATGCCGGCCATGCACAACGCGGGACGCGTCGGCTTCTCGATCCGGGCGGACAAGGATCTGGCGCCATCGTGCAAGCGATTCCTCGTGTGCCTCAAACGGGCCGCGGCCGATCTCATCTCCGTTTCAGAGTGATGGCCGGCACGTCCCGCCTTACTCTCTGGGCGCCCCGACGGAAGGCAGGAAGGTCGGCACGCGCAGCTGCACGCGATCCGTGGTTCGCACGTAGTTGGGTCCCCCCAGCCGCCCGTAGGGGGCGAACCGGTCGACATGAACGCGCATCCGGTCTTCGTCGAGCAGTTCCTCCCTGAAAGCCATCGAAACGATTTCTCCGAAGACCAGCGTTCGATGCGCCGAGAATTCGATGGTCCTGAAAAGCTCGCATTCCCAGGAAATGGGTGCCTCCGCGATCCTCGGCACCCGGACGATCTTGCTGGACGCAAGCGCCAGGCCGACCACCTGCGGCTCCGACACGCGCGACGGGTAGTCGGTGGCGCAGCGGGCCATGCGCTCCGCGATCGGTTCGTCCACCATGTTCACGACGAACTCCTTCCGGTCGAGGATGTTGACCAGCGTGTCCTTCTTCTCGCGCGGCCGATGGCTTTCCTCGCCGTAGCGGTCGATGGCGATGACGAACAAGGGCGGCTCCTCGCCCATGTAGTTGAACGCGCTGAAGGGCGCCGCATTGCAGAGCCCGTCCGCGCCGAGCGAGGTCACCAGCGCGATCGGTCGCGGTCCGATGCTGCCGGTGATGAGCCAGTACTTCTGCATATTGCTGAGGTGCGCCATCGAAACGTGTTTCATGCTCAGACCCCGATGTACCGCTGCCAGAGCTGGGGATCGGACGAGAGCTGCCCCGATGAGCCCTGCCACGCGACCTGGCCGCGTTCCACGATCGTGTGCCGGTCCGCGATCTTGATCAGCCGGTCGACGTACTTGTCGATCACCAGCACGGTCTGGCCCGCCGCTCTCAGCAGCTCGAGGCAGCGCCAGATCTCCTCGCGGATGAGCGGTGCCAGGCCTTCGGTGGCCTCGTCGAGGATGAGCAGGCGGGGATTGGTCATCAGCGCGCGTCCGATCGCGAGCATCTGCTGCTCACCGCCGGACAGCTGGTTGCCCATGTTCTTCTCGCGCTCGCGCAGCCGGGGAAAGACGGCGTAGATCCGATCGAGCGTCCATCGCTCGCTGCCCGGGCCGCGCCCTTCCGTCTTCGCCCCGGCGCGCGCGAACGCGACGAGGTTCTCCCGCACCGACAGATTCGGGAAGATCTGGCGCCCCTCGGGCACCAGCGCGATGCCGAGCCGGCCCACCTTGTCCGCGGACAGCCGGTCGATGCGGTGGCCGAGAAATCGCACCGAGCCGCCGCGACAGGGCGTCAGGCCGAAGATGCTGCGGACGGTGGTCGTCTTGCCCATGCCGTTGCGTCCGAGCAGGGTGTGCATCTCGCCGGCCTGGATGCCGAGCGACACGCCGAACAGGACCTGGCTGTCCCCGTAGAAAGTCTGCAGCGCTTCCACTTCGAGAATGCTGTTGCTCATGCTGCTGCCTCCTCACCGAGATAGGCTTTCTGAACCTCGGGGCTGCTGCGGATCTCGTCCGGCGGCCCCGATGCGATCACGCGTCCGTAGACCAGGACCGAGATGCGATCCGCCAGCCGGAACACGGCATCCATGTCGTGCTCGACGAGCAGCATGGTGACGTCGCCGCGCAGCGTCTCCAGCAAGGCGACCATCTCCAGCGACTCGTCGGGCCCCATGCCCGCCATCGGCTCGTCGAGGACCAGCAACTTCGGGTTGGTCGCCAGGGCAATGCCAAGTTCGAGTTGCCGCTGCTCGCCGTGCGCGATGCTGCCCGCGGGATCGTCGGCGCGACGCGCCAGCCCGATCCGCTCGAGCACCGCCTGCGCCTCCTCGAAGATCTTCCGCTCCCGGCGCGCCGCGCTGAAGAAGGAATAGCTCGATCCGCTGCGCGCCTGCACCGCCAGGGCGACGTTGTCGAGCACCGAGAAGTTCCTGAAGGTGTTGGTGATCTGGTAGGAGCGTGCCAGTCCCATTCGCACCCGATCGTGCATCGATACATGGGTCACGTCGCGACCCTCGAAGGCGATCGTCCCGGCGTTCGAGCGCAGGGAACCCGAGATCTGGTGCAGCAGCGTCGTCTTGCCGGCACCGTTCGGGCCGATCAGTGCATGGATCTCACCGGCCTTCACCGTGAGATTCGCGTGGTCGGTGGCCACGAGGCCGCCGAAGCGCTTGACCAGGTTGTGGATCTTGAGCATGGAGAGGTCCTTCACTTCAATCTCGCTGGCGGCGCGACAGCAGGCTGGCGATGCCATTGCGCGAGTAGAGGACGATGCCGAGCAGAAGCAGTCCGAGCGGCAGTTGCCAGTAGATCGTGTAGGTGGCGAGCACTTCCTCGAGCAGCAGAAGAATGAACGCGCCGAGAATTCCACCGTACACGTAGCCCACGCCGCCGACGATGACCATCACCATCAGGGCGCCGGACTGCGTCCAGAACATGAGGCTCGGGCTGACCATGCCGTTCTGGTTGGCGATCAATGCGCCGCCGAGGCCGGCGATCGCGCCGGCGATCACGAAGGCGATGAGCTTGTAGCGGAAGACCGGAAATCCGATCGCCTCCGTGCGCTGCTCGTTCTCCTTGGTCGCCTGCAGCACGCGGCCGAAGCGGGAGTTGACGAGGGCCTGCACGAAGGCCAGCACCGCGAGCAGCAAGGCCAGCACCACGTAGTAGAAGACCGTGTCCTGCGAAAGATCGAGCCCCGCGGTCATCGACGAGCGCTGGCTGATGGGCAAGCCGTCGTCCCCGCCGTAGTCGGCCAGCGACACGAACATGTAGTGGAGCATCTGGGCGAATGCCAGCGTGATCATGATGAAGTAGACGCCATGGGTGCGCAGGCTGATGGCGCCGATGATGGCGGCCGCCAATGCCGCGACGAGCATGGCCAGCGGCCAGGCGAGCCAGGCGGCATGAAACCCGTGATGGGCAAGGATCCCCACGGCGTAGCCGCCGAGGCCGAAGAACGCTGCATGCCCGAAGCACACCATCCCGCCGAATCCGATGAGCAGGTTGAGGCTCGTGGCAACGATGCCGAAGATCATGATGCGGGTGAGGACGCCGACGTAGAAATCATGGTCCAGCGCCGATGCGAGGAAAGGCATGCCGACGGCCAGGATCAGCAGCGCCGCGGCCAGCGGCATGCGGACGGATTGATGGAGCGTCATGGTGTCATCCCCTCGCAGGGAACAGCCCCCGCGGCTTGAAGAAAAGAACAGCGGCCATCAGCACGTAGATCAGCATGGACGCAGCCGTGGGCCCGAGGCCCGATGCCACTGTCGGCGAGAAGAAGGCACCGAACAGCGCGGGCAGCGCCGTGCGCCCCACCGTGTCGACCAGTCCCACCAGGAGTGCCCCGACGAGCGCACCGCGGATCGAACCGATGCCGCCGATCACGACCACCACGAACGCGAGGATCAGGATGCTCTCGCCCATGCCCACCTGCACCGACAGCAGCGGGCCGAGCATCGCCCCGGCGAGGCCGCAGAGCAGTGCGCCGAATCCGAAGACGTAGGTGAAAAGCCGCCGGATGTCCACGCCCATCGCGGTCGCCATCTCGCGATTGGAGGCGCCGGCGCGAACCCACATGCCCATCCGGGTGCGCGCGACGATCAGGTAGAGCGCGGCCGCGACCGCGATGCCGACGCCGATGACCAGGAGCCGATAAGCGGGGTAGGAAACGCCGCCACCCACCGCGATCGGGCCGGAAAGCGCCTCGGGGATGTTCAGCTTGATCGGTTGCGCGCCCCAGACCAGCCGCACCACTTCGTTGCTCACGAGGATGAGCGCGAAGGTGGCCAGAACCTGCGACAGGTGATCGCGCCGGTAGAGCGTTCGCAACACCGAGACTTCGAGCAGCATGCCGATCGCGGCCGTCGAAAGAAGCGCGACGGGGACGGCGATCAGGAACGAGCCCGTCGCGTTCAGAAGGGTCGCCGTCAGATAGGCGCCGAACATGTACAGCGATCCATGCGCCAGGTTGATCATGTCCATGATGCCGAAGACCAGCGTCAGCCCAGCCGCCAGCAGGAACAGCATCAGCCCGAACTGGAGTCCATTGAGAGAGGATTCGTACAGCGCGCTCATGATGCGTCGCTCCAGCGGGCGCTCGCGACCAGGTTGGCCATCAGCTGCACGGTCAGCTTGTCCGAGAGCGCATTGGTCAGCTGCCCGGCTTCATCGAATGCATGGTGTGCCGCCGCGACCAGGACCTCGTCCGCCAGGACGTTGGCGCCCATCTTGCTGAGGATGCCGCGCAGGTGCGCGACCGCGCGGACGCCGCCGAAGGGACTCAGCGACGCGGCCACCAGGCCGACCGTCTTGCCGCGAAAGAGCGCGAGGCCGTCGATGCCGTCGGCGGTGCGGGATGCCCAGTCGAGCGCGTTCTTGAGGAGCGCGGTGACCGAGCCGTTGTGCTCCGGCGAAGCCACCAGGAGGGCCTGGTGCTCGTTCAGGAGCGCGCGGAACCGGATCGCGGCCGGGGGCAATCCTGCCCTGGCTTCGTCGTCGCCGTCGTAGATCGGCATGGGAAAGTCCCGCAGGTCGATCAGGGTCACGTCGGCGCCCAGCGCACGCCCATGCCCGGCCGCCACGGCGGCGAGCTTCTTGTTGTAGGAGCCGGCGCGCGAGCTACCGGCGAAGGCGAGGATCCTGGGTTTCACGATTCGTTCCTCGCGGTCGTCAGAGCGGCTTCATCTTGCAGTCACCGGCGTAGCTGTCGGTGTGCGCATCGATGATTCGCGAGATGGTCTTGTTGGTGACGACGCCGTTGGCATCCTTCTGGATCTGACGCAGGTAAAAGCTGTTGATCGGGAACTGGTTCGAGTTGAACTTGAAGCTCCCACGCGCCGATTCGAAGCGCGCCGCCGCAAGGGCCGCATGCAGCGCCGCCTTGTCCTCGACCTTTCCCTTGACGTCGCTGACCGCGCGATCGATGAGCCGCGCGACGTCGTAGCCCTGGAACGCGTACATCGACGGCGTGCGCTTGTACTGGGCCCGGAAGGCTGCCACGAACTTCTTGTTGGCGGCGTTGTCGAGGTCCCAGGCCCAATGCGAGGAGTTGTAGAGGCCGACCATCGGATCGCCGACGGCCTGGATCGTGTCCTCGTCAGCGGAATAGCCGGGCACGAAGTACGGCAGGTCCTTGCCGAGGCCCGATGCGTTGAACTGCTTGAGAAAGTTCGTGCCCATGGAACCGGGCAGGAAGAAGAAGACGGCGTCCGGCCTGGCCGCCCGGATCTGCGACAGCTCGGAAGCGAAGTCGAGTTCGCCGAGCTTGACGTACGACTCCTGCGCGATCTTTCCCTTGAAGTAGCGCTTGAAGCCGGCCAGGTTCTCGCGACCGCCCGCGTAGTTGGGCGCCAGGATGAAGACGTTCTTGAATCCCTTCTCCGTCATGTACTTGCCCATGGCTTCGGACTGTCCATCGTTCTGCCACGAGAGGCCGAAGAAGTAGGGGTTGCACTGCGCGCCCGCCAGGGATGCGGGCCCTGCGGCGGCGCTGACGTAGAAGGTCTTGGCCGCGAAGGTCGGCGCGCCCACCGCAAGCATGACGTTGGAGTAGACGACCCCCGTCATGAAGTCCACCTTGTCGCGCTTGAGCAATCGATCGACGATCTGCTTGCCGACGTCGGGGCTGGCCTGGTCATCACCCTCGATGACTTCCACGGGCAGGCCGCCGATCTTGTCGCCGGTCTCCTTGAGCGCCAGCCGGAAGCCGTCCCGTATCTCGATGCCGAGCCCGGACAAAGGCCCCGAGAGCGTGCTGACAAATCCGATCTTGACCTTGTCCGCGGCCTGTGCGCCGAGGGAAAAGGCAAGCAGGACTGGGAGTGCGAGCGTTGCGAGCTTCATGGTGTCTGTTCCTGATGGACGAGTGGAGACCTGCGGAGCCGATCCGCAGCGCATACGAGAAAAGGGGCAGGTGGAGCCCGGCAGACACCGGGCAGGCGGCGCGAGGCCTAGGCCGCAGGCGGATCCGTGTATTCGATCTCGCCGCCGGGCAGGAAGAACAGCATCGTGACCGTGCCGCCGGTGACCGTCGGGAAGTGGCGACTCTCGGGAGGGAAGACCTTCCAGCCCGCGCCATGCCCGCAGAACTGGCCGGTGGCGTCGACGGGGCCGATCATGTTGATCTCGCCGCGGGGATGCCGGTGGTAGTTGCCCAGCACGTTCCGAAGCCTGCCGCTCTCCACGGTGAACCCGCGCGTCAGCGGGGAGGCTTCCGCGATGCGGCCGCGGCGGTAGTCGGGGCCGGTGATCTCGCTGTAGCAGGCCCAGCCTTCGTCGATCCCGTGCCGCAGGAGCTTCAGCAGCGTGGCATATCGCTCGCTGTGGGGGCCGTAGTGCTCGTTGAGTCGCGACTCGAGTTCGGGGCCCAGGGGCTGGTCGCCGACGAAGGCGAGGAATTCGTACGCCGCCTGCAGCATGGCGGCCTTGTGGGGGCCTGTCGGCAAGGTGGGTGTCCCGCGACCGGTGGCGCTAAGTTCGTCGTCTGAATTCATCCTGGGCCTCTGCTTCATGACAGTTCGGCGCAAGCATAAGAGGCCGTCCCTGCCGGTGGTAATGAATGTTCGGTCCGTGGATATTCCAAACACTCATGGCAGGGAACGCGGCGCGTTGCAGGTCCCTCGGTATGAGAGACGGTTATAGACGATCGCGAGAGATTGATTGTCCAGCGCCGGCCTGCGTGACTAAAGTTTCCTTCGCCGCGATCCACTTCAGCCGGATGGCGGTCACCGAGAGAACTTCACCATGCAAAAGACTCTGACCCTGCCTGCCTCGCTCTGCCCGACATTGAACTATGTGAACGGCGAGTTCGTCGCCACGGACAAGCGGTTCTCGAACATCTCGCCCGTCCATGGCGAGGTGATCGCGGACGTTTGCGAAGCCGACGCGGACCTCGTGGATCGGGCGGTGCGCGCGGCACGCGCCGCGCTCGACGGGCCCTGGGGTGCCTTGTCGCCCGCAGAGCGCGCCGCTGTCCTGCAGCGCGTTGCCGATGGCATCGAGCGCCGGTTCGACGACTTCATCGCCGCCGAGGTCGCGGACACCGGCCGCCTGGTCGAACAGGCGAGAAGTCTTGACGTCTACCGGGGCGTGGCCAACTTCCGCACCTTCGCCGACCTGGTGAAGGTCGCCGGCGGCGAGACCTTCGAGATGCGGACCCAGGAAGGCGATCTGATGAACTACACCGTGCGCAAGCCGCACGGTGTCATCGGCATCATCTCGCCGTGGAACCTGCCACTGCTTCTCCTGACGTGGAAGGTGGCGCCGGCCCTGGCGTGCGGCAACTGCGTGGTCGTCAAGCCGTCGGAGGAAACGCCGTCTTCCGCGACGCTGCTGGCCGAGGTGATGCATGAGGCGGGCGTGCCCAAGGGCGTCTTCAACCTGCTGCATGGCTTCGGACCCGATTCGGCAGGCGAGTTCCTCACGCGCCATCCCATGGTGGACGCCATCACCTTCACCGGTGAATCGCGCACCGGTGAAACCATCATGAAGGTGGCCGCCGAAGGCGTGCGGGAGGTCTCGTTCGAGCTTGGGGGCAAGAATGCGGCGGTGGTCTTCGCCGACGCCGACTTCGAGGCGGCCGTCAACGGCGTACTGAAGTCGAGCTTCACGAACTCGGGGCAGGTTTGCCTGTGTTCAGAACGTGTGTTCGTCGAACGACCGATCTTCGACCGCTTCGTCGCCGCGCTGAAGCAGAAGGCGGAAGCGCTGGTGATCGGGTACCCGGACGAGCCCGGCGTCGGCATGGGCTCGCTGATCTCGCACGGCCATCGCAAGAAGGTGCTGTCGTACTTCGACCTCGCGGTGGAGGAGGGTGCCACGGTCGTCACCGGTGGCGGCGTGCCGTCCTTCGGCGACGCGCGGGACAAGGGCGCGTACGTGCTCCCGACCATCTGGACCGGCCTTTCGGACGGTGCGCGCTGCAATGTCGAGGAAGTCTTCGGCCCGGTGTGCCACATCTCGCCCTTCGACACGGACGAAGAGGTCATCCGTCGCGTCAACGACAGCAAGTACGGATTGGCCGCGAGCCTCTGGACCACGAGCCTGAAACGCGCGCACAACGTATCGCGGCGCCTGCACGTCGGCATCGCGTGGGTCAACACATGGTTCAACCGCGACCTGCGCACGCCTTTCGGTGGGGCGAAGCTCTCGGGCCTCGGGCGGGAGGGCGGACGCCATTCGCTCGACTTCTATTCCGAGATCAGCAACATCAGCATCCAACTCTAGGACCCCACCATGAGCGCCATCCAGAGCCAGGTCGTCGAAGGAAAGGCCAGACCCCGCGGCCGCTTTCCGCACTTTCGCCGCGCGGGCGAATTCATCTTCGTCTCCGGAACCAGCTCGCGTCGGCCGGACAACAGCTTCGAAGGCGTCGAGGTGGATGCGATGGGGACGACCTCGCTCGACATCCGCGCCCAGACCCGCGCCGTCATCACGAACATCGAAGACGTGCTGCGGGCCGCCGGCGCGTCCCTGTCGGACGTGGTCGAGGCCTGCGCCTACCTCGTGAACATGAACGATTTCGGTGGCTACAACGAGGTCTACGGCGAGTTCTTCGACGAGAGCGGCCCGGCGCGGACGACCGTGGCGGTGCACCAGCTCCCGCATCCGCATCTGCTGATCGAGATCAAGGTCGTCGCCTGGAAGCCGCTCGCCGGCGACGCGAAGGCCTGAGCCCCCACGACACGAGGTCAACCATGTACAAGTACGGACACCCCCTCAACTTCCAGCGCTGGATCGACGACAACGCCCATCTGCTGAAGCCGCCGGTCGGCAATCAGCAGATCTGGAAGGACAGCGACTTCCTGGTCACCGTCGTCGGCGGCCCGAACAAGCGAAGCGACTTCCACGACGATCCGATGGAAGAGTTCTTCTACCAGTTCAAGGGCAACGCGTACCTGCTGATCCTCGATCGGGGGAAGTATGACCGCGTCGACCTGAGAGAGGGCGACATGTTCCTGATGGCGCCGCACGTGCTGCACTCGCCGCAGCGGCCCGAGGTCGGCAGCCTGTGCCTGGTGGTCGAGCGCCAGCGCCCGCCGACGGACATCGATGCCTTCCAGTGGAACTGCGCCGTCTGCGCCCACCTCGTTCAACGCTCCGAGATCCAGCTGCGAAGCATCGTGGCGGACCTGCCTCCGACCTACGAGCGCTTTTACGCGTCATCGGTGGCGGATCGCACCTGCCCGAACTGCGGCGAGGTGCACCCTGGGCGTGATGCCGGGGCGTGGCACCACACGCTCACCAGCCATCACGCGCTCGGCTAGTCGCACCGAAGGACAGTCTCATGAAAACTCCCAAGAAGATCGACATGCATGCGCATCACTTTCCGCGCATCGATCGCGAGGAGGCGAAGCTGCTGAGTGCCCAATCGGGCGCCTGGCTGCGCATCGATGCAGGTGGCGACCACGGCCAGATCATGCGCGGCGACGCGCCGTTCAGGCCGGTCGATCGTGTCCTATGGGACGCGCATGCGCGCCTCGAAGACCTGGACCGGCAAGGCGTCGACATCCAGATCAGCTGTGCGACGCCCGTCATGTTCGGCTACGGCGCACCGCCTCGCGTCGCGGCCGACTGGTGCGCGCGGATGAACGACCATGCGCTGGAATTCGCCAGCGCCGACCCTTCGCGGCTCAAGGTTCTTGCGCAGGTGCCCCTGCAGGACCTCGAACTGGCTTGCATCGAAGCAACGCGCGCCACGCGCGCCGGGCACGTGGGCGTTCAGATCGGGAATCATCTCGGCGACCGGGACATGGACGACGAGCAACTGGTGGCCTTCCTGACGCACTGTGCGAACGAAGGCATCGCCGTCCTGGTCCATCCGTGGGACATGATGGGCGAAGGCCGCATGAAGAAGTGGATGCTGCCCTGGCTGGTCGCCATGCCGGCCGAGACGCAGCTGAGCATGCTGTCGCTGATCCTCTCGGGGGCGCTGGAGCGCATCCCGACTTCACTGAAGATCTGCTTTGCCCACGGCGGCGGCGCCTTCGCCTTCCTGCTCGGCAGGGTCGACAACGCTTGGAAGCACCGCGACATCGTTCGGGAGAACTGCCCGCAGCTGCCGTCTTCCTATGTCGATCGCTTCTACGTCGACAGCGCGGTGTTCGATCGACGCTCGCTGCGCCTGCTGACGGAAGTGCACGGCACGAATCGCATCCTCCTCGGTTCCGACTATCCGTTCCCACTGGGCGAGGCCCGCATCGGATCGCTGATCGAGGAGGCCGACTTCCTGACCGAAGCAGAACAGTCCCGCATGCTCGCCGGGAACGCAGAAGAGTTCTTCTCGTTGTCGAGAGAGTACGCACCAGCGTGAACGCCACCCCCAGAGAGAAGACAAGTGACGCCTGAACAACTGTCCACAGCCGCCCGATCGCTGCGCGATGCCGCAGCGTCGGGGCACTACATATCGCCGTTGCGCGAGACCTATCCGACACTCGACGCGAACTCTGCCTACGAGATCCAGCGCATCAACACCGAGCATCGCGTCGCCGGCGGGCGCCGCATCGTGGGCCGCAAGATCGGACTGACCGCGCGCGCCGTGCAGGCCCAGCTGGGCGTGGACCAGCCCGATTTCGGCGTTCTTTTCGACGACATGGGCTACGGCGACGGGGAACCCGTGCCGATGTCCGCGCTGCAGCAGCCGAAGATCGAGGCGGAGGTCGCCTTCGTGCTCGGCCGCGACCTGGCGATGCCGTCACCGTCCCAGCTCGACGTGATGCGTGCGATCGACCATGTCCTGCCCGCGCTGGAGATCGTGGGCAGCCGCATCGCCGACTGGCGCATCAAGTTCGTCGACACGGTCGCGGACAACGCGTCGTCAGGCGCCTATGTGCTCGGCAATACGCCCCGGCGTCTCTCCGATCTGGACCTGCGCCTGTGCGGCATGGTCATGACCCGTCGCGGCGAGCCGGTTTCAGTCGGCGCCGGTGCGGCCTGCCTGGGCCATCCGATCAACGCCGTGGTCTGGCTCGCACGGACCATGGCGTCGCTGGGTCAACCGCTGCGTGCCGGGGATCTGGTGCTGTCCGGCGCGTTGGGCCCCATGGTCCCGGTGGCGCCCGGCGACGTCTTCGAGACGAGGATCCATGGCCTGGGCGACATCAAGGCTGTCTTTGAAGCGGCCAACAGCGAGGAGCAAGCATGAGCCAGATCCAGAACGTCGCGGAACTGCTGGACGACGCGGCGCGCGCCGCCAGGTCGGTGCAGCAGGTCGACCCCGAGGGCCGGCTGTCGGTGGCGGACGCTTACGCGATCCAGGCGGCGTCGATCGAGCGACGCGTCCAGCGCGGCGAGCGACGCGTCGGCGTGAAGATGGGCTTCACCAGCCGCGCGAAGATGATCCAGATGGGTATCGACGATGTCATCTGGGGACGCCTGTCGAGCGGTATGCAGGTCGAAGAGGGTTCGGCGCTGAAGCGATCGCGCTTCATCCATCCGAGGGTCGAGCCGGAGATCGCCTTCGTGCTGAAGAAGGACCTCGCCGGCGACGTCACGGCCGCAGAAGCATTGGCCGCCGTCGAGGCAGTGGCACCCGCGCTGGAGATCATCGATTCGCGCTACCGCGACTTCAAGTTCAGCCTGACGGACGTGATCGCGGACAACGCGTCGTCCAGCGGGTTCGTCGTCGGCGCCTGGAACGATCCGCGCCAGGACTTCAGCAACCTGGGTTTGACGATGAACATCGACGGCCGCACGGTCCAGGTCGGATCGACGGCCGCGATTTTGGGTCATCCGCTGCGCTCGCTCGTCGCCGCGGCGCGATTGTCGGCGGCCGCCGGCGAGCCGCTCCGGGCGGGTTGGATCGTCATGGCCGGAGGTGCCACGCCCGCCGAATGGATCGCGCCTGGCCAGTACGTTTCCGTCGAGATGGAGCGGCTGGGTGTCGCCGGCTTTCATGTCGGGGAGTAGCCCTGGCCGCCCAGACCCCGGTCATCACAACTGAAGGAATCACCGTGACAGAAAAACTCAAGGCCGCGATCATCGGCCCCGGCAACATCGGCACCGACCTGATGATCAAGGTCATGCGCAACGGCAAGTACCTGGAGATGGGTGCGATGGTCGGGGTGGATGCGGGGTCCGACGGCCTGGCGCGCGCGGCCCGGCTGGGTGTCCCGACCACGGCCGAAGGACTGGACGGACTGCTGAAGCTGGACGTCTTCGACGACATCGACATCGTGTTCGATGCCACTTCCGCCAACGCACACCAGCGCCACAACGACGTCCTGGCGCCGCATGGCATCCAGGTGATCGACCTTACGCCGGCGGCGATCGGGCCGTATGTCATCCCCGCGATCAATCTGGAGGCGGAGGACGCCGTCAACATCAACATGGTGACCTGCGGCGGGCAGGCGACCATCCCGATGGTCGCGGCGGTGTCGCAGGTCGCGAAGGTCCACTATGCCGAGATCGTGGCGTCGATCTCCAGCAAGAGCGCGGGGCCGGGCACGCGTGCGAACATCGACGAGTTCACCGAGACCACCAAGGCAGCCATCGAGAAGCTGGGCGGGGCCGAGCGGGGCAAGGCGATCATCGTGCTGAACCCGGCGGACCCGCCGCTGATCATGCGGGACACCGTGTTCGTGCTCTCCGAGCCGGCGGACCAGGCGGAGGTCGAGGAGAGCATCGCGAGGATGGTCGCCAAGGTCCAGGCCTACGTTCCGGGCTACCGACTGAAGCAGCGGGTGCAGTTCGACCTCATCCCCGCGGACCGACCGATCAACGTGCCGAAGGTCGGGCTTCGCCATGGCCTCAAGACCTCCATCTTCCTGGAGGTGGAAGGGGCCGCGCACTACCTGCCGTCCTACGCCGGCAACCTCGACATCATGACCTCGGCCGCGCTGGCCTGCGGCGACATGATGGCCCAACGACGCATCGCCGGCGGCACCGCCCGGGGCCTGAAGGAGAAGGCATGAGACATCCTGTGTCAACCCCCGACGCTTGCGAGATGAAGCATGGCGGCGGTGTGGCGGAGCGGATCGTAGGTGGTGCGATCCTGCCAGG
>NZ_LYMK01000013.1 GCF_002157355.1 Variovorax sp. JS1663
TCGCCTTTCTTTGGTTACTTTCTTTGGCGAAGCAAAGAAAGTGACTCGCCCGCCGGGGCGAATTCCCGGCTCCGGCGCCAACCAAACAGCAAGGCAAAAACAAGCGCCCAGTGCCCCCACCCCCACCCTCCCCCAGAGGGGGAGGGAGCAACACCTCCAAGGTGGACACGGGATGTCTCATGCGAGGACCTCCCGCGGATCCGTCACGCACCCACGCAGCGCCGAGGCCGCGACCGTGTACGGCGAACCCAGGTACACCTGCGCATCCGGCGAGCCCATGCGTCCCCTGAAGTTGCGCGCGGTGGTGGAGATCACGGTCACGTCGCCCAGCGGGTCGCCATAGCCCGAGCAGGCGCCGCAGGCAGTGGCGAAGAGCTCCGCGCCGGCATCGAGCAGCACCTGCAGCACGCCCTCCTCGCGCGCGCGCTCCTGGTCCAGCACGCTGGCCGGCGCCACCATCAGCCGCACGCCGGCCGCGACCTTGCGCCCGCGCAGCACCTGCGCCGCCGCGCGCAGATCGTCCAGCTTGGCGCCGGTGCAGGCGCCGATGTAGGCCACGTCCACCGGCGTGCCCGCATCGCGGCTCACGCCGTGGGAATTGGCCGGGCTGTGCGGCGCCGCGACCTGCGGCTCCAGCGTGGCCGCATCGAAGCGGTGCAGTTCGCAGGCCGCGCCCTCGTCGGTGAACCAGGACGCCGTGTCCACTCCCGCCACGCCGGCCTCCACCAGGAAGGCAGCGGTGGTCGCATCCGGCGCGATCAGCCCCACCTGCGCGCCCAGCTCGGCGCTCATGTTCGACAGCGTCATGCGCTCCTGCATCGACAGCGCCGTCACCGCCGGGCCGCAGAACTCCACGGCCTGGTAGCGCCCGCCGTTCATGCCGAAGCGGCCGATCATCGCGAGCATCATGTCCTTGGCGGTGACGCCGGCCGGCAGCGCGCCGTCCCACCACATGCGGATCGTCTCGGGCACGCGCAGCCAGATCTGCCCCGTCACGACCACGCCCAGCATCTCGGTGCTGCCCACGCCGAACATGTAGGCGCCGAAGGCCCCGCCGGTGGGCGAATGCGAATCGCCGCCCACGCACAGCATGCCGGGGCGGATGTGGCCGTGCTGCGGCACCACCACGTGGCAGATGCCCTGGCTGTCGTAGACATGGGGCAGCTGCTGCTCGCGCGCCCAGTCGCGCGCGATGCGCACGATGCGGCGCGCGTCCTCGTCGCGCTCGGGCACGTAGTGGTCCATCACCAGCACCACGCGCGACTTGTCCCAGATCTGCGCGCCCAACTGCTCCAGCATGGGCTGCAGGCGGCGCGGACCGGAAGAGTCGTGGAACATCGCGAGGTCCACCGCACAGGTCACGATCTCGCCCACCGCGACCCGGTCGCGGCCGCAGGCGCGGGCGATCAGCTTCTGCGCCAGGGTCTGGGCGGAGGGCTTCATTCGGGCTTCGCTCCGGAGAACTTCACCACCTTGCCCCAGCGCACGATCTCGCTCTGCACGAAGGCGGAGAACTGCTCGGGCGAATTGCCCACGGGGATTGCACCCTCGGTCTCCAGGCGCTTGCGCATCTCGGGCTGGCCGATGGCCTGGCGCGCCGCGTCGCTGACGCGCTTGGCGACATCCGGCGACAGGCCGCCCGGGCCGAACAGGCCGAACCACGCACTGGATTCATAGCCCGGCAGCGTCTCCGCGATGGCCGGCACTTCGGGCAGCGCGGGCAGGCGCTTCGCGGTGGTCACGCCCAGGGCCTTGAGCTTGCCGGCCTTCACGTGCGCCTGTACGTTGCCCACCGCGGCGAACATCAGCTGCACCTGGCCGGCCAGCACGTCCTGCACTGCGGGCGCGGTGCCGCGGTAGGGAATGTTCACGATGAAGGTGCCCGACTGCATCTTGAAGGCGTCGCCCGCCATGTGCAGCGAGGAGCCGATGCCGCCGATGGCGAAGTTGAGCTGCCCCGGCTTCGCCTTCGCCAGGGCGATGAGCTCGCGCACACTGTTGGCCGGCACCGAAGGATGCGCCACCAGCACCGAGGGCGAAGTGGCGACGCAGGTCAGCGCGCTGAAGTCCTTGACCGGGTCGAAGGGCAACTGCGGGTAGAGCGTGGCGTTGATCGCATGGCTGGTGAAGCTCATCAGCAGCGTGTTGCCGTCCGGCGCCGCCTTGGCCACCGCTTCGGCCGCGATGTTGCCGCCGGCGCCGGGGCGGTTCTCCACGATCACGGTGCGGCCCAGCACCGGCCCCATGCTGGCGGCCAGGGTGCGCGCCAGCGTGTCGGTGGAGCCGCCGGCCGGCGCGCCGACCAGGATGCGCACCGGCGCGCCGCCGACCTGGGCGCGCGCGGCGGCGGCCAGCGCGGCCGTGGCGGATGCGATGAGGATGTCTCGGCGTTTCATCATGTGTTGCCTCCTTGATGTCTGGGGAAAAGGGGCTCACAGGCCCAGGTAGGCGCGCCGCAGCTCGTCGCTCGCGAGCAGGGCCTGCGGCTCGCCGGAGAAGCGCACGCTGCCGTTCTCCAGCACGTAGGCGCGGTCTGCGATCTCCAGCGACTGGCCCACGTTCTGCTCGACCAGCAGCACCGCGAGGCCGTCCTCGCGCAGTTGCCGGATGAGGGAGAACATCTCTTCGACCAGCAGCGGCGACAGGCCCAGCGAGGGCTCGTCCAGGATCAGCAGCACCGGCTCGGCCATCAGGCCGCGGCCGATCGCGAGCATCTGCTGCTCGCCGCCGCTCATGGTCCCGGCATGCTGGTCGCGGCGCTCCTTCAGGCGCGGGAAGATCGCGAACACGCGCTCCAGGTTGAGCGCGCGCCGCTCGCGCGCACGGGTGAAGGAGCCGAGCTCCAGGTTCTCCAGCACGCTCAGGTTGGGAAAGACCTTGCGGCCCTCGGGCACCTGGATCAGGCCGGCCTTCACCACTTCGCGGTAGTGCGCGCCGCTGAGGTCCTGGCCGTCAAAGCGCACCGTGCCGCTCCAAGCGGGGCACAGGCCGCAGACCATCTTGTTGAGCGTGGACTTGCCGGCGCCGTTGCTGCCGAGCAGCGCCACCATCTCGCCGGCGCCGACCTGCAGGTCCACGCCGCGCAGCACCTCGGTGCGGCCATACCCGCCACGCAGCCCCTGGATGTCGAGCAACACCGTCATTGAAACACCTTCGCCTTCGGCTGCGGTGCGCGTCCCTTCGGGCGGCCGGGCGGAACTCACGCCACCCCCTGCGCCTTGCGCAGCCGCGCCGCGGTGCCCTGCCCCAGGTAGGCCTCGATGACCTGCTCGTTCGAGGTCACGTCCTGCGGGCTGCCCTCGGCGATCAGCCTTCCCTGGGCCAGCACCCACACGTGCTCGGCCAGATGCATCACCGCCTGCATCACGTGCTCGATCATCAGCACCGTCACGCCGCTGTCGGCGATGCTGCGCACCACCGGCATCATCTCGGCGATCTCCTGCGGGTTGAGGCCGGCCAGCACCTCGTCGAGCAGCAGCAGGCGCGGGCGCGTGGCCAGCGCGCGCGCCAGCTCCAGGCGCTTGCGGCCCGCCACGGTCAGGTCGGAGGCGGGCTTGTCGAGCTGCGGTCCCAGGCCCACCCACTGCGCGACATGCTCGGCCTGCCGGAGGGCCAGCGCGCGGCTGCGCATGTGCAGGTGGGCGCCCACGGCGATGTTCTCGCGCACCGTCTGCGCCGCGAAGGGCTTCACGATCTGGAAGGTGCGGGTCATGCCCGCGAGCGCGTTGCGGTGCGGCTCGCGGCCGGTGATGTCCTGGCCGGCGAAGCGCACGGTGCCGGTGTCGGGCTTCAGGAAACCCGACATCAGCGCGAACAGCGTGGTCTTGCCGGCGCCGTTGGGGCCGATCAGCGCGCACAGGCGGCCCTCGGTCACGGCCAGGCTCACGTCCTGCACCGCCTTCAGCCCGCCGAAGGCGCGCGACACGCCCGCCAGGTGCAGCAGCGGCTCAGCCATGGCGGCCTCCCTTGCCGGCCCACAGCTGGCGCACCGAGAGCCCCAGCCCCGCGATGCCGCGCGGCAGAAAGATCACGATCAGCACCAGCACCACGCCGTAGATCACCATGTTGATGCCCGGCAGCTCGCCGAACAGGTTGCGCGTGAGGTCGGCCAGCACGTGCAGCACCACCGCGCCCAGCACCGGCCCCCACAGCGTGCCCATGCCGCCCACGATGGCCGCCACCAGCGCCTCCACCGAGGTCGCCGGCCCGTAGGCGATGCCCGGGTCGATGTACTGGAACACCTGCACGTAGAAGGCGCCGGCCGCGCCCATGAAGGCACCCGACAGGCCGATCGCGCCGAGCTTCACGCGGAAGGGGTTCACCCCGACCGCACGCGCCGCGTCCTCGTTGTCGCGCACCGCCTGCAGCCAGGCGCCGAAGCGGCCGTGGCGCAGCCACCAGGTCACCAGCAGGGCCGCCAGCACGAAGCCCAGCATCACCCACAGGTAGCCGGCGCGCGAGCCGAACTGGAAGTTCGACGCCGCCTCGCGCAGCGGCACCATCAGCCCCACCCCGCCGCCGGTGAAGGGCACCGACAGCGCGAGGATGCGGAACACCTCCGCGAAGGCCAGCGTGACCAGCGCGAAGTAGGAGCCCTTGAGCCCGTAGCGGAAGCTCAGCGCGCCGACGAAGAGGCCCACCACCGCCGCGCCCAGGATGGCCAGCGGCAGCGCCACCCAGGCGTTGAGGCCGCCCTGCAGCTGCGCGACGGCCTGCACGTAGGCCCCCGTTCCGAAGAACAGCGCATGCCCGAATGAGAACTGCCCGCCGAAGCCGCCGAGGATGTTCCAGGCCTGGGCGATCAGCGTGGCGTAGAGCGCCATCATCACGAAATTGAGCGCGCTGCCGGAGCGGGTGACGAAGGGCACGCAGGCCACCGCGACGGTGAACAGCGCAATGAGCGCCAACTGGCGTCCGCCGTTCATGCGCGTGCTCCGAACAGCCCCTGCGGCCGGAACAGCACAACGCCGATGAAGATCGCGAAGATGCCGATCTGCCCGAGCGATTCGCCGAGATAGAGGCCGCCCAGCGACTCCACCACCCCCACGAGGAAGCCGCCGACCAGCGCGCCGACGAAGCTGCCCATGCCGCCCAGCACCACGATGGTGAAGGCCACCAGCACGAAGCCGCTGCCCACCTGCGGGTTGACGTAGTAGGCCGGCAGCAGGAAGCAGGCCGCCGCGCCCAGGCAGGCCAGGCCGATGCCGAAGCTCATGGCGTAGACGTGGTCGACGTCGATGCCCATGAGCTTCGCGCCCTCCTTCTCCCTGGCCACCGCGCGGATGGCGCGGCCGAGGTCGGTGCGGCCCATGATCCAGAAGAGGACCGCCGACACCACCAGCGCGCCGCCGAAGGCCACCAGCTTGGGCACCGCGATCATCGCGGGGCCGATGGCCACCGTGGCGAGCGAGTAGGCGGTGTCGATGCTGCGCGTGTCGGACTTGAAGAAGATCAGCGCCAGGTTCTCCATCACGATCGCGATGCCGAGCGTGGCCAGCAGGATGTTCTCGTCCTTGCCGTGGCCGGCGCGGTTGATCACGATCCGCTGCAGCGCATAGCCGAGCGCGAACATGCCGGGCACGACGATGGGCAGGGCCAGGTACGGGTCGATGCCCAGCCGCTCCTTGAGGAAGTACACCGCGTACAGCGCCAGCATCAGGCAGGCGCCGTGCGCGAAGTTGATGATGTGCAGGACGCCGTAGATCAGCGTGAGGCCGAGGGCGATCAGCGCGTAGACCGCGCCGGTCGTCAGCCCGTTCAGCACGGACGGGAAAAGGATGCCGAGATCGAGCATGCTGCCGGGCGCGCGCGGTGCTCAGGCGGCTCTGAGCGGGAACACCGGCTCCACCTCGCGGTAGTCCCGCGGAATGATCACCTTGATGTCGTTCTTCACCACCTGCGTCATCAGCGGCTGCGCGCCCTCGTTCTGCCCGTTGACGAACTTCGTGGGGCCGTACGGCATGATGTGATTCGAGAAGGTGCTTTTCTCCAGCGCATCGATGATGGCGGCCCGGTCCGCCGACTTCGCGCGCTCCAGCGCATCGGCCAGCAGCCACATCGCGGTGTAGGTCATGAACACCTCGTAGCTGAAGAACTGCCCCTTGGCCTCCACCCGCTTCTTCAGCTCGTGCGAGCGCTTGTCCTTCGGGTTGAACCAGTGGTTGCAGTCGATGATGCCGTTGGCCGCGTCCGGGAACTCCTTGACGAACTTGTAGCTCGAGGCCGCGCCGCCCAGCACCGAGAAGATCGCCTTCGGCGCCACCTTCTGCTGCTGCATGGTGCGCACCAGCAGCGCGTACTCGTTGTAGTAGTTGGCGGGGATCACGATGTCGGGGTTGATCGACTTCATGCGCAGCACGATGTTGTTGAAGTCGCGCGTCGGGTTGGCGTGCTTCACCACTTCCTTGACCTCGAAACCGTAGCCCGGCAGCTCGCGCGACAGCAGCTGCGCGGTGCCCGCGCCGAACAGCGACTCCTCGTGGATGATCATCACCGTCTTCGCCGGGCTTCCCGCGGCCTTGTTCAGCACCAGCAGGTTGGCCATCGACAGCTCGGTCGATTTCTTGTAGCCCGGCCCGAAGCGGAAGGTGTTCTTCAGCCCGCGCTCCACGATCTGGTCCGCCACGCCGACGTCCACCACGTGCGGCAGGTTGTACTTGGCCGCCGCCTGCGTGGTCGCCAGGCAGATGGCCGAGGCGTAGGCGCCGACGATCGCGCTCACCCCTGCCTCGTTCATCTTCTCCACTTCCGCCGTGCCGGCCTGCGGCTGCGACTGGGCATCGCCCAGCAGCGCCTCGATCTGCGCGCCGCCCAGCGCCTTGATGCCGCCGGCCTTGTTGATGTCCTCGATGGCCATCTGCGCGCCCAGCCGGCACTGCTGCCCCGAGTAGGCCAGCGCCCCGGTCACCGGGTGCAGCACGCCGACCTTCACGGTCTTGGGCTGCGCCCCGGCCACGAGCGGCAAGGCGACGGCGGAGGCCATCGCGGCGGACTGCGAGATGAAGCGGCGGCGAGTGCTCATGGGGCTTTCCTTCTTCGGTTAGTTGAATGGCGCGGAGACGTCCTTGCTGACCCAGACCTTGGCGTCGATGCTGCCCACGCGGGACAGCTGCATCTCGTAGGCGTAGCGGTCGGGCCGGTAGAAGCCGTGCAGCCACTGCACCGGCCGCTCGTCCTGGTCGTAGACCAGGCGCCGTACCGCCAGCAGCGCGGAGCCGACCGAGACCTCCAGGTGCTCGGCCAGCACGTTGTCCGCCAGGCGCGCGGAGATGGTCTGGTGCGCGCGGCCGACCTTCACGCCGGCCTCTTCCAGCAGCACGAGGATCGGCTTCTTCGCCAGCTCGCGCCGCCCGAAGGCCCGGCCCACGTCGCCCGGCACGTAGGTCGTGATGTGCGACAGCGGCCCCTCGCGGGTGGAGCGCACCCGCACCGCCTTCTGCACCGGGTCGCCCAGCTGCAGGTGCAGCGCCTCCGCCACCTGGGTGGAGGCCGACACGGTGGCCACGTCGATCACCCTCACCGAGGTGCGCAGGCCCATGGTGACCAGGTTCTCCAGCAGCCCGTGCAGGTTGGCACGCGTCGTGCTGTCACCGGCACGCGGCTCGTTCGCCGCGACCGGCTGCACCGGGCGCGTGCGCCGGCCCGGGTTGCGCGAGATCAGTCCCTCGGAGGACAGCCGCTCCAGCGCGCGCCGCACCGTGACGCGCGCCACGCCGAACTGCTCCATCAGCGCCAGCTCGCCGGGCACGCCGTCGGCGAAGCGCCCCTCGTCGAGCTGCTCGCGCAGGACCAGGTAGATCTGGTGGTACTTGGGCAGGGGCATCTGCGACATGGAACGCATCGTTGAGCACTTCCAATGTGCTGTCAATGGGACATTTGAAGTCGCTGCAGCCGAAGCGGCCTGCGGTGCCGCTCACCCGCGATTCGAAGCGGCGCAGAAGAGGGGGGCGAGGCCGAGGCTTCGCTTCAGCCGTCCGCCTGGCACGAGGCATGCACGCTGGGCCACCCGTATTCGCGGCCCGTGAGGGCGCGCGCGAGAAGGTAGTTGTTCAGCGCCCGTGCGCTCAGCCTGTCCATCTGCACCTCGCCGTCGGCATCGCAGGGAAAGGACAGGGCGCGCCCGGTGCCGCGGAGGGAGGGAAAGCGCAGCTCGAAGGCGGGCTGCGCATCGGACGAGTCGGGGGTGGCGTGCATGGCGTTGGGTCCGGCAAGCATGAGCGTGCGCTTCACGCAGGCTCGTGTCCGCGCATGGCGGCGTCGATGCAGGCGAGGAGGTCCTCCGGGCGGAAGGGCTTGGTGAGAAAGCAGATCACGCCCGACTCGAGGGCGCGCAGGAGCACCTGTTCGTCGTAGTAGGCGGTGACGAGGACCGTTGGAATCGGGGTGCCGGCGGACGCCAGCCGGCCATGCAGCTCGAGACCGGTCATCCCCGGCATGCGCATGTCGGCGATGAGGCATCGGATGGCCCACGTGCCCTTCGACTGCAGGAAGCTCTCGGCCGAGTCGAAGGTGGCGGCGGACAGGCCGGCGGAGTCGAGCAGGTCCTTCGCGGTGTCGCGCACCGATTCATCGTCGTCCACGATCGCGATGGTGGGATGGAGAGGCACCTGGATTTCCTGGGGTCTTGGGCGTTGGCGCAAGACTAGGCCAGTCGCGCGCGCACGACCATTGGACGTGCGTCGCGCGCACTACGACTTTGGTTTAGGGCTTCGGGCTGGAGAGGCCCAGCGTGTCCGCGATGCGAACGAGCTGCGCCAGGGATGTCGTCTGCATCTTGCGCATGATCTGCCCGCGGTGGACCTTGACGGTGGCCTCGCTGATGCCCAGATCGGCTGCGATCTGCTTGTTCACGCGCCCGGCACTCACCAACCCCATGACTTCGCGCTCGCGCTGGGTGAGCGCGGCGAAGCGCTGCCGCAACTCGGTGACGAGCGCCGTCTCGCGGCGCTGCGCGCGGTGCCGCTCGATCGCGGCATCGATCGCATCGAGAAGCTCCTGGTCGCGAAAGGGCTTGCTCAGGAACTCGACGGCCCCGGCCTTCATGGCGCGCACCGTCATCGGAATGTCGCCGTGTCCGGTGATGAAAATCACCGGCAGATCGACACCCGCGCGCGGGAGCTCTTCCTGGAAGCTCAATCCGCTGGCGCCGGGCAGCCGCACGTCGAGCACCAGGCATCCGGGCGCGTCGGGGCGCTGCGCCCGCATGAAGTCCTGCGTCGAGGCGAAAACCCGCACGTCCATGCCGACGGAGGCGAGGAGATCCTGGAGCGCCTCGCGCATGGCCAGGTCGTCGTCGACCACGAAGACGACGGGGCGCTCGGTGGCCATCACGGCTCCCGCTGCCCCGCCGGCAGCGAAAACTGGAACACGGCGCCGTGGGGCAGGTTCGGCGCGGTCCAGAGCTGGCCGCCGTGGGCCTCGATGATCGACCGGCTGATCGACAGGCCCATGCCGATGCCCTGCGCCTTGGAGGTATGGAAGGGCTCGAAGAGCGTGTCCGCGATCTCGGGCGCGACGCCTGGGCCCGAGTCCCGCACCTCGAAGCACACGCCACCCTCGGCCTGGCTCGTGCCGATGACCAGCTGCCGCGGGCGACTGCCGGGCGCGCTCACGGCCTCGATGGCGTTGACGATCAGGTTGAGGACGACCTGCTGGAGCTGCACCCTGTCGCCCCACACGGGCGGCAGGTCGTCGGCGAGCGCCGTCTGGAGCGCAATGTCGTTGCGGCGCATCTGGTCGCGCGTGAATGCCAGCACGTCCAGGATGACCTGGTGGAGGTCGACGCGATCGCGCCGCGGCGGCTGCCGCATGACCAGGGCGCGGATGCGGTCGATGACTTCGCTCGCGCGCTTGCCGTCCCTGGCGATGCGTTCGAGCGAGCGCTGCGCCTTGTCGAGCTCGGGCGGCTGGGCCGCGAGCCAGCGCGCGCAGGACCCGGCGCTCGCGACCATGGCGCCGAGCGGCTGGTTGACCTCGTGCGCGATCGAGGCGGCGAGCACGCCGAGCGTGGTCACGCGGTTGACGCGCGCAAGCGCCGCCTGCGCCTCGCGCAGGGCTTCCGACGCCAGCACGTGATGCGTGAGATCGCGCGTGATCACGAGCGCAGCCTCCTGGCGCTCCGCGCCGAGCCGCAGCGGCGAGTAGGACACCGACAGGTAGGTGCGCCCCGGATCGGTCGTGTACCACTCCGCGAACGTGAACTGCTCTCCGGCGAAGCAGCGGTCGAGACTCGGCTTCACGGTGTGGTCGAAGAACTCGGTCCCGAAAATGTCGGCGACATGCATGCCGACGATCTCCTCGGCTGACATGCCCCAATGGCGCCCGTAGACCGCATTGACCCTTTGATAGCGGCAATCCCGCCCGATCACGGCGATGCCGTCGGAGGCGCTCTCGAAGACCTGCCGCGTCAGGTACTCGCTTTCGCGCAGGCTGCGGAAGATGAGAAGACTGGTGAGTGCATCGGCCAGCCGATGCCCGATCTCCTCGAACAGCCGCTTTTCCTGCGCCGTCCAGGCGCGCGGGCGCGAGCACTGGTGCAGCCCGAAGAGGTAGGGTTGGTCGGCCTTGGGATACAGCGCCATGGCGAGCACGGACCGGATGCTGAAACTTTCCGCGAGATGCGCCGGTACCGGGAGCTCGCAGGCAGGACCGAAGGACACGGCACCGCTCGCAGCGCGCGCTGTCCGGAACACCGTGGCGACGTCCGCATCGAGGGGCAGCTCGACGCCGAGGCTGAACGCGCCGGGAAACTCGGGCCGGGTCTGCTCCATGACCGCGCGCCAGCCGGCCGCCCCCGGATCGCACGGATAGGTGAGCCAGGCCCGGTCGCAGGCGAAGATGTCGAGCACGGCGTCGAGCACGTCGCTCATCATCTTCTCGAGGTCGTTGGTCCCCTGCATGGCGCGGTTGACGCGGTCCATGCTTTCCAGGAACGACAGGTGCGCGCGCAGCGCGTCATCGGCGCGCTTGCGCTCGCTGACGTCCCGGCCGACGCCCCGGTAGCCCCTGAAGCGCCCCGCCTCGTCGAACATCGGCAGCCCGGAGACAGACACATGGCGTACGCCGCCGTCGGAGGTCGCCCGGGCGAGCTCGAAGTCGCGGAACGGGACATGGGCATCGAGCGCCGCGCGGTGCCGGCGCCAGGCCTCCTCGTCCGGCGCCAGATAGGGCACTTCCCATCGCGTCTTGCCGATCTCCGAACCCGGCGCCGGCGCACGGTCGAAGCGCTCGGAATACTCCTGCCGGGTGAAGCGATGCCGGGCGTCGCTCTCCCAGTACACGTCGAAAGAGAACTTCACCAGCGTGCGAAAGCGCTCCTCGCTCTCGCGCAGCGCCTCTTCGGCACGCCTGCGTTCGGTGATGTCCTCGCACGCCACGAGCAGCACCGGCCCGCCCCTCAGCACGACCGCATTCGCCGACTCCCGCACCCACAGCACCGTGCCGTCCTTGCGGACCTTGCGCGCCTGCCAGCGCATCACGCGCCCCGGCTGCCGGAAAGCCTGCTCGGCGTTTTCCTGGACGAACGCCCGATCGGCTTCGTGGAACACGTTGAGCACCGGCTGGCCGATCAGCTGGCCCACGCGCCAACCCAGTTGCTCCGCGCCGACGGGATTCACCGACAGGATCGCACCGCCCGCGTCGATGATGAAGTACATCGTGGGATTCGCTTCGAAGGCGGCTTGCCATTGCTCCTCGAGGTCCCGCCGGGCCTCCTCGGCCCGCTTGTGTTGCGTGATGTCGGTGTTGGTCGCGAGGATCGCCACCGGCTCGCCCTGCTCGTCCCGCTGCAATGCCAGGCGGCTTGCCACGACCACCGGCGTGCCGTCTCGCCGGTGATGCACCAGTTCGCCTTCCCAGCGCCCCGTGCGCAGCACCTGCGACTCGATCTGCTCGAGCGGCACGGTGGAGACGGTCTTCAGCAGCTCGGGCGCAGACCGGCCGAGCGCCTCCTGCGCCGTCCATCCGTACATCTTCTCGGCGCCGCGGTTCCAGTAGGTGATCGATGCGTCCATGTCGCGCACGATCATGGCGTCGTGCGTGAGGTTCAGCAGGTCTGCGTGCTCGCGCAGCAAGGCTTCGGGCTGCCGCTCGAAAGGCTGACACGCCGGGCGCGACAGCGATCCTTCGCTTTTACGTTTCGTCACGAGGACTCCGGCCAGAAGCGGGCTCCTCCTGGAGACTGAGGAGAACATTCTGAGCGTCCTCCCGGCCGCTGTCACGGTGCAAAACCATCCCTCAGCGCCTCCCGCAGCCACGCCACGAACACCGTCACGGCCCGCGGCACATGGCTGGCGTAGGGCCGGATGGCATAGAGCTGATCTGCAAAAGCGCCGACGGGCCGCCACGCCGGCAGCACCCGGACCAGCTTGCCGGCCTGCAGCGCGGCCTGGGCGCTGAAGTCGGGCACCAGGGCGATGCCCAGCCCGGCGAGCGCGCCGTCGCGCAGGGCCTCGCTGTTGTTGGCGGCGAAGGGGCCGGCCACGGGCACCGTCACACGCTCGACCGCGCGGCGCCCTCCGGTGGACTCCAGGGTCCACGCCGCCTGCTCCTGGGCGCGCGGGTAATGCAGGCAGTCATGCTCCGACAGCGCCTGCGGGGCCTGCGGCGCGGGCCGCCGCCGCAGGTAGGCCCGGCTCGCCACCAGCACCGAATGGGTGGCGCACAGCCGCCAGGCCACGTGCGTGTCGGGCACCGAGGCCGCGTGCCGGATCGCCAGGTCGAAGCCTTCCACCGCCAGCGCGCTGAGCCGGTCCGACAGGTCCAGCGCCAGGCGCACCTCGGGATTCGCCCGCAGGAAATCCGCCACCCGCGGCACCAGCTGCTGGCGCGCGAAGGCCACCGGCGCCGTCACCCGCAGCAGGCCGCGCGGCACGCCGGCCAGGTCGCGCACGCCGGCAAAGCTGTGGGCGATCTGCTCGAAGGGTGCGCGCGTGTCCTCGACCAGCCTCTGGCCGGCCTCGGTCAGGCGCACGCTGCGCGTGGTGCGCTGCACCAGCGGCACGCCGGCGGCGCGTTCCAGCTCGGCGATGCGCTGGCTCATCGCCGCCTTGCTCACGCCAAGGCGGGCAGCCGCCGCCGTGTAGCTGCCCTGCTGCGCCAGCACGGTGAGCCAGTGGAGATGGGTCCAGAGCGACTCGATATTTTTGGCATCCATGGGGTCGATTGTTCACGATGGCGAACAATCAGTTCAACCCTGGCGCCTTGGCAAGCGGCCCGGCCCTTCCTAGACTCGCGGGACTTCCAGCACCCGCCACAGGACCTCGCCATGACCAAGCAGCCCTCCGTCCCCACCCCCATCGCGCACTTCATCGGCGGCCAGCGCGCCGGCGGCGCCTCCGAGCGCGCGCAGGACGTTTTCAACCCCGCCACCGGCGCCGTCACCGGCCGCGTCGCGCTGGCCGGCCGTGCCGATGTGGATGCGGCGGTCGCCGCCGCGCGCGCCGCCTTCCCGGCCTGGGCCGACACGCCGCCGATCCGCCGGGCCCGGGTGATGTTCAAGTTCCTGGAACTGCTCAACAAGCACCGCGACGATCTGGCCCGCCTGATCACCGCCGAGCACGGCAAGGTCTTCACCGACGCGCAGGGCGAGGTCACGCGCGGCATCGACATCGTCGAGTTCGCCTGCGGCATCCCGCAGCTGCTCAAGGGCGACTACACCGACCAGGTGTCCACCGGCATCGACAACTGGACGATGCGCCAGCCGCTGGGCGTGGTGGCCGGCATCACGCCCTTCAACTTCCCGGTGATGGTGCCCATGTGGATGTTCCCGGTCGCCATTGCGGCGGGCAACTGCTTCGTGCTCAAGCCCAGCCCCATCGACCCGAGCCCGTCGCTGCGCATCGCCGAATTGCTGAAAGAAGCCGGCCTGCCCGACGGCGTGTTCAACGTGGTGCAGGGCGACAAGGAGTCGGTCGATGCGCTGCTGGAGCACCCCGACGTCAAGGCGATCAGCTTCGTCGGCTCCACGCCGATCGCCAACTACATCTACGAGACCGGCGCGCGCCACGGCAAGCGGGTGCAGGCCCTGGGCGGCGCCAAGAACCACATGGTGGTGATGCCCGACGCCGACCTGGAGCAGGCGGTGGACGCATTGGTCGGCGCCGGCTACGGCTCGGCCGGCGAGCGCTGCATGGCGATCAGCGTGGCGGTGCTGGTGGGCGACGTGGCCGACAGGCTGGTGCCCATGCTGGCCGAGCGCGCCCGCACGCTGAAGGTGCTGAACGGTACGAACCTCGAGGCCGAGATGGGCCCGATCGTCACCCGCGCGGCGCACGAGCGCATCACCGGCTACATCGATGCCGGCGAGAAGGAAGGCGCGAAGCTGGTCCACGACGGCCGCCAGTTCGAGGGCAGGCAGGCCGGCGAGGGATGCGACAACGGCTTCTGGATGGGCGGCACGCTGTTCGACCACGTCACGCCCCAGATGCGCATCTACAAGGAAGAGATCTTCGGCCCGGTGCTCTCCTGCGTGCGGGTGCACGACCTGAAGGAAGCGGTCGACCTCGTCAACGCCCACGAGTTCGGCAACGGCGTGGCCTGCTTCACCCGCGACGGCAACGTGGCGCGCGAGTTCTCGCGCCGCATCGAGGTGGGCATGGTGGGCATCAACGTGCCGATCCCGGTGCCCATGGCCTGGCACGGCTTCGGCGGCTGGAAGAAATCGCTCTTCGGCGACATGCACGCCTATGGCGAGGAAGGCGTGCGCTTCTATACGAAGCAGAAGTCGATCATGCAGCGCTGGCCGGAAAGCATCGGCAAGGGGGCCGAGTTCGTGATGCCGACGGCGAAATAGCACGCCAGCCCCTGGGCCACGGCCCAGGGCACACCCGTCTCGCGCTGCCTCGCGCGCCGGCCGCACTTATTCGCGACATTGGCCCGGATCGACGAACGTGCAGCGCTCCTCGTCAGTGAGCGGGCGCCCCGCCCACTTCCTGGCATCTTCCAGCAACCGACCGAGGTCGGCCGGAATGAGGCGCTGGTACTTGTCGATGAAGAATTGCCCATCGGGCGACAGACTTGACGGCGAGGCGATCGACTCCCGCGTCGTATCCACCAGGATCTTCCCGGTCTTCATGCTGTAGATTCTCGCGCGGCCCTCGCGCGGAAACTCCACCAGCGCCGCCGCCCCGGCGAAGGACGTCGGCAGGGCGGAGGCGTCGACCTTCAACGGCTCGGCGCGATCATCGAGCAGGGACCGGATCTCCAGATGTGCCGCGCCGGGCGGCGTGCCCCACGCATACCTGCCGCTCGGCTCGATGAGAAATGCGCGCGGCAGGCTCGTCAGCACCCGCCCACCCTTGTCGAGGTCGCGGATCTCCCAAGGTCCTTCCTTGTTCCTGGTGATGGCGAGGGCCGAACCCGCCGGGACGCGAATGTCGTTGGGCAGCACGCCCTCAAGATCGAGCACCGGCTCGGCGCCGGCCTTGGCCAGACTCCAGAGCCGCACCTGCTCCCCGCTCTGGACCATCAGAAAGCGCGAGTCCCCGGTGAACGAGACCTTCGTGACTTGCGCGATAGGGATGAAGAGCGACTTGATGGGCTGGGCTGTCCTGTCTTCGACCTTGTAGACCTCGATCGACACGCCATCGGTCCGCAAGCGCTTGACGGCGAAGAATCCCCGCATGCCCAGCGTGACGGGCTCCAGGCGCGCCGCGAACCCGCGCGAAGCCGGCGGCGGCGCTTCCGTGCTGAAGACAGGCGCTTCGCCGCCTGCCTTGTAGACCTTCAGCAGATTCCCGTCCCGGATGAGGATCAGGTCCCCGGTCCTCCCAGCCCAGGACATGGAGCCGCCGGAACCTTCGGGAACGCGGATGTCGACACTGCGGCTCCCATCGACAGGCAACGCGCTCACGCAGTAGCCCGCCCCCGTCGAAGGCGGGCACTGCCGATTGACGATGAGATGACGCCCATCCGAAGTCGGCCAGACGCCGCTCGCGGCGGACCGGTCGACGTCCACCTGATAACGCAGCGATCCCGTGGCGATTTCCCACCGGCCAAGCCCTGCCCGGCCATCCTTGAACGACGGGGCCAGGATCGTCCCGTCGTCGGGGCTGATCCACAAGGGCCGGCCGTAGTCGCGGAAGGGCCGCGACTGCATGCCGAGGTCGAACCCGCGGATCGATCCGTCGCTGCCCTGGATCGCGAAGCGCGTGCCATCCGCGCTGATGCTCAGCGATTCCTCGTAGGAACTGCGCTTCTCGAGATCGAACGCGCCCTGAAGCCGGGCTGTCTGGCCACTCTCGATATCCGAGATGTGCACCTCCGAATTGCTGCGCGACAGCTTCGCGACGAGTCGGCCGCCTCCGCCGAACACGATGTCGTCCACGGTCTGCGCCTGGCGCTCGGTGGACGTGGCGAGGCCCTCCGCGGCCGACTTCGTGGCCGACCGCGCGTCGTAGGAGCAGATCGACGGATAGATCGAGATGCCGGCACGACCGCCTGCAGCCGCGAAAGCGAGGTCGGGCACGCAATCCCCCGTTTCCACCGTCTCGGGTTTCGCGTCCTTGACAGTGCCGGTGAGCTTGTACCGGTACAGCTTGAGCCTCATCTCTCCCATCTGGGGCGGGCGGATGAGGACGACAGCCTCGGACTGCCGGTCGAAGTAGATGCTGCTGTACTGGTGCGCCCCTTCGACCTGCTTGACCGACAGCAGAGGCTGCCCCTGCGGCAATGACCACACGCGCAGCCCTTCTCCGTCGTCGGTCAGGCCGGCGAGCATGCTGCCGTCATGGTTGAACTCGATGCGCCGCAGGGGTTCGGCCGGACCGAAGTCACGCAGCATCGGCGCACCGGACGCATCCCAGACAGCGGGCCCCTGGTTGGTCGCGGCCGCGACGTAGGTCCTGCCGGGGCCGTAGGCGAGGAAGCGCACCGCGGCCGAACCACCCGGCAGGGGAAGTCGTCGCACGACCTCGGGCTTGGGGGTCTCCACATTCCATTCGACGACCGAATTTTCGTTGGCAACGAGCAGTCGCTTGCCGTCCGGGCTCAGCGAGAGGGCCACCACCGAGCCCTCGCCGAAAAGGCGGCGAAAAGCGCTGTTGATCCGGCCCAGCGAACCGGGCAGAGCCGGCTCGACCTGCTCCGCCGACAGGCGCCACAGCGGGCGCCGGTACCGCGTGGCCTCGATGATCACAGGGGCAATCTCGTGCATGACCGCCGGATCGGTATGCAGGGCCTCCATCGCCAGCAGCACGCCGAGTTCCGAGTTCGTGTTCACCTGGACGGCGGCGTTCGACGCGAGGCGACGCGCCTCGGCCGTGCGCTGCCCCTGCGCCGCCTGCCTCCACTGGGCGAAGGCAATGATGGCGAGCACCGTCGCGGCCACCAGGGCATAGAACAGGCGGCGTGCATCCCGCTTGAGTCTTGCGTTGCGCTCTGCTTCCACCTTTTCGCTGGCAGCCAGGAAGTCGCGCTCGAGCCGCTTGATCGACTTGGCATCGATCTCCTCCTGGGCCTGCCTCAGCGCGAGTCCGCTGAGGAGGAATGCATTGTCGAAAGAACCCTGACGCCACTTCTCGGCCTGCTTCAACAGAAAGGCACTGCGTTCGCGCTTGTCCCTTTCGGCAATGAACAGCGTGTTGAGCAGCTCCCAGTTGCGCAGCAGCGATTCGTGCGCCACCTCTGCCAGGTCATCGTCCGCACTCGTGCCGGCGGCCCGGCTGACCCGGATCAGCCGGGCCGCCTCGAACTTGTCGAGCACGAGATCGACATTGCCGGGATCCGCGAGCCTGCGCAGCTCACGCCGGGATGCGCGGGCACGAAAGACACTGCCCCCTTCACCGAGCTGCGACAAGGTGAGGAACACGCTGCGCGCCGCGATCTGCTGCTCCGCGGACAGATCGTCGTACACGCGCTTGGCGGCATGCGCCATCGCTTGCTTGGGGCTCCCCACCTCGCCATAGGCCTCTCTCGTGATGAGGTTGCCGTTTCGCTTGTCCCAAAGCGCCATCAGGCTGAACTGAAGCAAGGGCAGGCTCGAGTCTTCGCCGACCACGCTCTTGACCAGTTCGTCGACCACCCCGTCCTGGAACTTGAGGCCGACCAGCGACGCGGGCCTTTCGATGGCATCGCGCAGATAGGCGGATTCCATCGAATACACCGGAAACGCCGCGGCCCCGTAGCGGTGGTACAGGTTCTCGTAGTCCCGGGCGAACCTGGCGCCGACGTCGTTCCTCATCGTGAGGATCAGGCGGTGCGGCGGTGCAGCCGCGTCGACGAGCCGCAGCAGGTTCTCGACGAACTGCAGACAGGCCTTCGAGGTCTCCGCCGTCTGCAGCGTCACGACCTCCTCGAACTGGTCGACCACCAGGAGCGCCGGCCGTTCGTCGTCCGCCAGCAGCTTGACCAGGTGCCCGGCGTCCCGGAGGAACCCCGAGGCCTCTTCAGCCAGGCGCGCTTGCGGCCCGCCCCCGGCGGCGAGGACCGCCCGCGCCAGATTTTCCAGCGGCGCCGTGCCCGGCACGATGACGGGCAGGTACCGCCACTGCGCGCTGTCCGCGATCGCGCCCGCCTTCAGCGCCGGGACCAGGCCGGCGAGGACGAGGGACGACTTTCCGCTGCCCGACGCGCCGGTGACGATGATCAGACGCTCATCCTTCAATCGCGCGAGCAGCTCCGCCACCTGGTCCGTTCGTCCGAAGAAATGCCTGGCATCCTTTTCGCCGAAGGCAGCCAGCCCGACGTAGGGGCAGGCGCTGTCGGGCAGCTGCGGCAGGACGCTGGCGTCCGGTCCCGCCAGGAGCGGGCGGCGGATGTCGAAGCCGGCCCCATAGCACCGGGTCGCCCAGTAGTCCAGCAAGGCCTGGCAGTTGCGGCGCTCCCTCGACTCGTGAATGTAGGCGCCGCTGCGGGCACCCTGCCGGAGGAAGCCGTCGATGTCGCCCATCATGCGCACCAGGACCTCGTGGTCATCCTGGCCTGCATCGGCCGGTTCCGTCGCCTCGCGCGAACGCTCGCGCAGCGCCGAATCCAGGCGATCCATCAGCGCTTCATGGGCATCCTGGAACTCGGCACGGGTCTGAAAGCGCTGGTCCGACGCATCCATGGCGCCTCCTCAACCGGCCGCCCCGAGCGACAGCATCGCCCTGGCATTCATCTCGCCGCACAAGGCCTTGAAGTCGGTGTCCACGGCGAAGAAGCCGAAATCGAAGTCGTCGCACAGGCTTTCGAAAACCTGCCGCACCACGGGCTCGTCGTTGGCCGCCACGCCGCTGCCCAGCCGCTCGGAGCTGCTCTGCAGCGCAATACGCGCATCGGGCTCCCAATCGACCATGACCTTCAGCAGCGACGCGTTCATCGGGCTCCAGTGGCGGCGGATTTCCGCGAAGCGCCGGCTCGTACCGGTCTTGCGGATCATGGCGAGCCGGGTGTCGAGATCCTGGCACAGGTGATGGATCGCCGCCCTGCTCTGCAGCTTCCCGGCGAGAAAGAGCATTTCCGCCGCCGCCTGCGCGCCGCCGGCATCCGCTCCGTTCGGCGTGCCGAGCAGCTTGTCGACATCGAACCGCTTTGCAAGCAGCGTCATGCAGGCATCCAGCTTGGCCGGATGCACGGTCAGGAGGGTGTCGAAGCCGGCCAGCGCATCCTCGAGCCGGTCCCGGGCCTGCTGCTTGGCGGCCGCATCCAGGCCATCCCTGGCCCCCAGGTCGAGTGCTTCGTTGAGAACATCGAGGGAGCCCGCGAACTCTTCGACGATCGCCTGCAGCATGCTGTCGTCGCATCGCCCCCGCTTGCGAACCCGCTTGACGTCGTCCAGCAGCCGGCGCAGATGCTGCGCGTGCTTGACGAACCGGTCCACCGTGCTGCGCTCCGGGAATTCGTCCTTGCTCAGCTCCATGTGCTTGAAGTCCAGCGCCCGGGCCGAGTGAAGCGCTTCATGGGCATCCTTGTAGTCGCGCAGTTCGTCGATGACGGCGAGCACGGCGGCCACCGAACGCGGGCCGGGCCCTTGGCCCGCCCGGGTTCCGAGCGGCACCGGCCGGAACTTCTCCTGGCGCAGATACAGCACCGGGGTCGCGAAGTCCCGCCCGGTGCGTCGCGGTTGATTGAGGATCGCCTTGCGGGCCTCGGTCATGGCCTCGTCCAGCGTCACCCCCTGGGACCAGGCCAGATAGAGCATCCGGGAGAACTCCACCGCGCTGCCGTCGTAGATGTTGTACTGCATGCCGATCACGGCGGGGATGCCGCAGCGCACCAGCGAAGGCGCGATGCCGGCCCACGAGTTGCGCCCGTCCGTCGCCGCGGAATGACAGGCGCCCAGCACCGCGAGCTGGATGCCCTTGCTCGCCAGCATCATCGCGATCTCGTCGACGGCCCATCGGTCCGCCCCCCCATCGTCGCGCTGCAGCACCAGGGCGGCGCGAAACCCGCCCGATGCCCCGTCGATCTGCAGCACGCCGTGCCCGGCGAAGTGGAACACGTCCGCCCCCGTGAGCAACAACTCCTGCAGTCGCCTCTTGGTGGCCGGCGTGCACGCATCGACGCCGATGTGCTCGACACCCTCGAGCGCCTTGGCGAGATTGGCGAGTTCCACGTCGAGCTTCAGCGCCTCGTTCTGCTTCTGAAGCCCGCCAGGCTCGCAGAGCACGGCAAGCAGCCGCTTTTTCGGGCCGCTGCGCTGTACCGGCGTCAGGATCTCGCCGAACACTTCGTTGCGCACGAGCGAGATCCTCGGCTCCAGAACGAGGAACGCCCGCCTGCCATCGGAGTTGCCGGGGCCGTTCAGTCCCCTGTCGACGCAGGCGAACTCCCAGGGGATGCGATCGAGCTCGATGTCGTCGCAGCGGATCCGGATGCGCAGGCCCTGGCTGGCTTCGAGCTTGGACAGCGAGTTCAGCAGAAAGGCCCTCGCCGTGTCGGGGAACAGCAGCGCGCCGATCTCGGCGCCCACGGCCCGCAACCAGCCGTCGTCGGCGTCGAAGCTCCGCTTCTCGAGCTCCACGAGCCGGCCACTCAATGCAGGGGACAGTGATACCCGGTCGGGCAGTTCCTGCTGGCCGACCGGGCAGTCGTCGACCTGCACGCAGAAGCGCAATCCCTCCGGCTGCTTCTCGCAGCCGAACAGCCGGAGGTCGAGATTGCGGTATTCGTCGATCACGGCACGAAGATGCGAAGGCGTCCTGCGAAGTCCTTGCTAACATCTTCGCGCACGCGAAGCGGGCGCGAATCCTACAAAAGGGGTATGCCCAACAGCGGACTCTCAGGCTCTCAGGCCTTGAAGCCGATCACGTCCTGCCGCTGCTCCCCCAGCCCCTCGATCCCCAGCGTCATCACGTCGCCCTTCTTCAAATAGAGCGGCGGCTTCATGCCCAGGCCCACGCCCGGTGGGGTGCCGGTGGTGATGACGTCGCCGGGCACCAGCGTCATGAACTGGCTCACGTAGCTCACGATCCTGGCGACGTTGAAGATCATGGTCTTCGTGCTGCCGGTCTGCATGCGCTTGCCGTTGAGGTCCAGCCACATCGACAGCTTCTGCACGTTCGGCACCTCGTCGCGCGTCACCAGCCAGGGGCCGATGGGGCCGAAGGTGTCGCAGCCCTTGCCCTTGTCCCAGGTGCCGCCGCGCTCGATCTGGTACTCGCGCTCGCTCACGTCGTTGATCACGCAGTAGCCGGCCACGTGGTCCAGCGCGCTCTTCTGCGAGACGTAGCGCGCGGCCTTGCCGATCACCACGCCCAGCTCCACCTCCCAGTCGGTCTTGACCGAGCCCTTGGGCAGCATGACCGGATCGTTCGGGCCCTGCACGCAGCTGTTGGCCTTCATGAAGACCACCGGCTCGGCCGGGATGGGCAGGCCGGACTCGGCCGCGTGGTCGGCGTAGTTCAGGCCGATGGCGATGAACTTGCCCACGTTGGCCACCGGGCAGCCGTAGCGCGGCTTGCCCCGCACCAGCGGCAGCTTCTCGACCTTCTGCTTGCGCAGCTTGGCGAGCACGGCATCGCCGAGCTGCTCCGGGCCGATGTCCTTGATCACCGCGCTCAGGTCGCGCAGCTGCCCGTTGTCGTCGATGAGGCCAGGCTTCTCCTTGCCCGGGTTGCCATAGCGAACGAGTTTCATGTGGTCCTTTCTGGGGGGATCAGTAAGTGGAGCGGCCGCCCGACAGGTCGAACACGGCGCCCGTGGAAAAAGAGCAATCCTCGGTGCAGAGCCAGCCGACCAGCGCGGCCACCTCTTCCACCGTGCCGAAGCGGCCCATCGGGATCTTCGACAGCATGAAGGCGATGTGGTCCGGCGTCATCTGGTCGAAGATGGCCGTCTTCACCGCGGCGGGCGTCACGCAGTTGACGCGGATGCCGGTGTCGGCCAGTTCCTTGCCCAGCGACTTGGTCAGCGCCATCACTGCCGCCTTGCTGGCGCTGTACGCGCTGGCGTTCGGGTTGCCGTCCTTGCCCGCCACCGAGGCGATGTTGACGATGCGACCATAGCCCTGCTTGCGCATCTGCGGCACCACCTCGCGACAGCAGAGGAAGACCCCGTCGAGGTTGACCGCCATCACCTCGCGCCAGGCGTCGACCGGGTAGTCCCACAGCTTGACGTTCGGCCCGGTGATGCCGGCGCTGTTGACCAGCGCATCGATGCGCCCGGCCCGCGCCAGCGTGCCCGCCACCGCCTTGGCCACCGAGGGCTGCTGCGCCACGTCGACCTTCAGCGCGGAGGCCATGGGCCCGAGCGACCAGGCAGTCTTCTCGGCCGCCTCGGCGTCGCGGTCCCACAGCGTGACGCTGCCGCCCGAGGCGATCAGCCGCTGCGCGATGCCGCGGCCCAGCCCCGTGGCGCCGCCGGTCACCACCGCATGCCGGCCCTCGAAGTCCAGCTGGTTCATATGGTGATGCCGCCGTCCGCCGCGTAAGCCTGCCCGGTGACGAACTGCGACTCGTCGCTGGCCAGGAAGACCACCAGCGGCGCGATCTCCTCGGCCTGCGCCAGGCGCCCCATGGGCTGCCGCGCGATGAAGGCCTTGCGCGCCTCCACCGGGTCGGCATTGGCATTGATGCGGTCGGCCAGCGAGGGCGTGTCCACCGTGCCGGGGCACACCGCATTGCAGCGGATGCCCTGCCCCACGTAGTCAGCCGCGATGCTCTTGGTCAGGCCCAGCACCGCCGCCTTGGTGGTGCCGTAGACGCAGCGGTTGGGCAGGCCCTTGATGCTGGAGCACACGCTGGCCATGTTGATGATGCTGCCGCGCCCCGCCGCCAGCATGCCGGGCAGCACGGCCTGGATCGTCCACAGCTGGGCGCGCACGTTGAGGCGGAAGGCGAAGTCGAGGTCGTCGTCGCTGGCCTGCAGCGCGGCGCCGTTGTGCACCACGCCCGCGCAGTTGAAGAGGATGTCGAGCGAAGGCAGCGTCTTCGCGAAGGCCTCGATCGCGGCCTTGTCGAGCACGTCGAGCTTCGCGGCCGTGACGTTGGCCACGCCGGCAAAGCGCTCGAGCAGCTTCTCGTTGACGTCGGTGGCCCACACCTGCGCACCTTCGGCCGCGAGCGCGAGCGCGCTCGCATGGCCGATGCCCTGGCCCGCCGCGGTGACGAGCGCGGTCTTGCCCTTCAATCTCATGGGTGTCCTTCCAGCTGTTGTCGGGGGCGCGACGCGTGTTCAGGGTTTGGCCCGATGTGCGCGCTGCAAAGCGGATCGTATTCTGAATTGGCCTGACCACTTGGCCAATCCAGGACAACCCCTAAGCTCCCCCGTGCCCCTGCAGACCCTCGAACCCCGGCGCCTGTACCGCCAGATCGCCGACCAGCTCAGCGCGCTGATCGCCCAGGGCGAGTTCGCGGTCGGCTCGCGGCTGCCGGCCGAGCGCGACCTGGCCAAGCAGCTGGGCGTGAGCCGGCCCTCGGTGCGCGAGGCGCTGATCGCGCTGGAGGTCGAGGGCTGGGTCGAGGTGCGCACCGGTTCCGGCGTGTACGTGCAGGGTCGCGCGCAGCAGGCGGCCGCGGCGCCGGCCAGCACCGAATGGGGCCCGCTGGAGCTGATCCGGGCGCGCCGCGTGGTCGAGGGCGAGACCGCGGCCATCGCGGCCGGCACGGCCAGGCGCAAGGACATCGAGGCCATGACCCGCGCCATCGAGCACATGCGCGAACTGGCCGACCGCAACGTGATGCCGCTGGAAGGCGACCGCGCCTTCCACCTCGCCATCGTCGAATGCTGCGGCAACGTGGTGCTGTCGGAGACGGTGCAGGGCTTCTGGGACTCGCGCCGCGGTCCGATCTTCACCCGCCTGGGCGGCTACTTCGAGAGCGTCAAGTCCTGGCGCAGCGCGATCGCCGAGCACGAGGCGATCCGCGACGCCATCGCCGCGCACGACGCGGAGGGCGCGCGCGCCGCCATGCACGCGCACATGGACAAGTCGCACCAGCGCTTCAGCGCCAGCTGGCGACGGGCCAACCAGTTCCTTCAACCAACGACGGAGACAAGACGATGAACACCAAGAAGCGTTTCACAATCAAGACGATCGCCGCCTGCCTGCTCGCCGCGGGCGCCCTCGGCGCGGCCCAGGCGCAGACCAAGCTCAAGTGGGCGCATGTCTACGAGACTTCGGAGCCCTTCCACAAGTACTCGGTGTGGGCCGGCGAGGAAATCAAGAAGCGCACCAACGGCAAGTACGAAGTGCAGGTCTTCCCCGCGTCGAGCCTGGGCAAGGAGGCCGACATCAACCAGGGCCTGACCCTGGGCACGGTGGACATCATCCTCTCGGGCGCGAGCTTCGCGGGCCGCACCTCGCCGCCACTGGCCGTGTCGTACTTCCCCTTCATCTTCCGCGACGCCGAACACCAGCTGAAGTACGCGAAGAGCGACGTCTTCAAGGAGCTGGCCAAGGGCTACGACGACAAGAGCGGCAACCACATCACCGCGCTGACCTACTACGGCGCGCGCCACGTCACCTCCAGCGCCGCGAAGCCGGTCGCCAAGCCCGAGGACATGAAGGGCCTGAAGATCCGCGTGCCCGATGCGCCGGCCTACCTCGCCTTTCCCAAGTCGCTGGGCGCCAACCCTACCCCCATCGCTTTCGCCGAGGTCTACCTGGCGCTGCAGAACGGCACGGTGGACGCGCAGGAGAACCCGCTTCCCACCATCGAGGCCAAGAAGTTCTTCGAGGTGCAGAAGAACATCTCGCTGACCGGGCACATCGTCGACTCGCTGCTGACCATCGTCTCCGGCTCGACCTGGGGCAAGCTCTCGGCCGACGAGAAGAAGATCTTCACCGAGGTGATGCAGGAGGCCGCGGAGAAGACGGGCCGCGAGATCATCGCGTCGGAAGCGCGGCTGGTGGACGAGTTCAGGAAGAAGGGCAACAACGTCATCACCGTGGACAAGAACGCCTTCCGCGAGGCGGTGCTGAAGAACACCAAGCCGACGGACCACGGCTACCGCCAGCAGGACTACGACCGCATTCTGGCGATCAAGTGACGCCGCGATGAGCGAACAGAAGATCATCGACGACGAGGGCCACTTCCACGCCGAGGACGAGGCGGTGGACCTGTCGGGCACCATCGCCGAGGGCTGGGCCGCGCTGGCGCTGTTCTGGCTGCTGGGCCTGACAGTCTTCTACCAGTTCGTCACGCGCTACGTGATGAACGACTCCGCCGCCTGGACCGAGGAGCTCGCGCGCTACATGCTGGTGGGCGTGGTCTTCATCGGCGCGGCCATCGGCGTGGCCAAGAACAACGCGATCCAGGTCGACTTCTTCTACCGCTACCTGCCCGAGGTGGTCGGCCGCTGGCTCTCGCGCGCAGTCGACGTGCTGCGCATCGCCTTCTTCGCCGCCGCGGTGGTGATGACGGTGCAGATGATGATGAAGATCGGCAACCAGACCCGCATGACCATCGTGGACCTGCCGATGAACATCGTCTACGGGCTTTGCCTGATCGGCTTCGCGGCCATGGCCTGGCGCTCGGTGCAGGTGGCGCGCGTGCACTGGAAGCGCGGCTACAGCGTGCTGGAACGGCCCGAATCCAGCCTTTTGGATCGATAGAACAAAAGACGATGCTCAAGATCTTCTTCCTGGTTTTCATGGCCGGCGGCATTCCCGTGGCCATCGCCATGGCCGGCGCCTCGCTGGTCTACATCCTGACCGCGGGCAATCTCCCGCCCTTCGTGGTCATCCACCGCATGGTCAGCGGCGTGGACAGCTTCCCGCTGCTGGCGGTGCCCTTCTTCATCCTGGCCGGCAACCTGATGAACAACGCCGGCATCACCACGCGCATCTACAACTTCGCGCTGGCGCTGGTGGGCTGGCTCAAGGGCGGCCTGGGCCATGTGAACGTGCTGGGTTCGGTGATCTTCGCCGGCATGAGTGGCACCGCCATCGCCGACGCGGCCGGGCTGGGCACCATCGAGATCAAGGCGATGAAGGAACACGGCTATGCCACCGAGTTCGCGGTGGGCGTGACGGCCGCCTCGGCCACGCTCGGCCCGATCATCCCCCCCAGCCTGCCCTTCGTGATCTACGGGATGATGGCCAACGTCTCGGTGGGCGCCCTGTTCCTCGCGGGCATCCTGCCCGGCGCGATGATGGCCATGCTCATGATGTTCACCGTGGCGTACTACGCACACCGCAACGGCTGGGGCGGCGACGTCAAGTTCTCCAGCACGCGGCTCTTCAAGGCGCTGTGCGAACTGGCGGTGGTGGTCGGCTGGCCGCTGCTGGTGTGGCTGGCGGTGGCGAAGCTCGGCGCGCCGGCCCAGATGACCGTCTTCGTCGCGCTGGCCCTGCTTTTCGTGCTGGACCGCATCTTCCGCTTCGAGGCCCTGCTGCCCATCATGACGCCGGTGCTGCTGATCGGCGGCATGAGCACCGGGCTCTTCACGCCCACCGAGGGCGCCATCGCCGCCTGCGTGTGGGCCATGATCCTGGGCTTCGCCTGGTACAAGACACTCTCGTGGAAGATGTTCGTCAAGGTCTGCCTGGACACCATCGAGACCACCTCCACCGTGCTCTTCATCGTCGCGGCCGCCTCCATCTTCGGCTGGATGCTCACCGCCACCGGCGTGACGACCGACATCGCCAGCTGGGTGCTGGGCTTCACCAAGGAGGCCTGGGTGTTCCTGCTGCTGGCCAATCTGCTGATGCTCTTCGTCGGCTGCTTCCTGGAGCCGACCGCGGCCATCACCATCCTCGTGCCCATCCTGCTGCCGATCGCCACGCAGCTGGGCGTGGACCCGATCCACTTCGGCCTGGTGATGGTGCTCAACCTGATGATCGGCCTGCTGCACCCGCCCATGGGCATGGTGCTGTTCGTGCTGGCGCGGGTGGCGAGCCTGAGCTTCGAGCGCACCACCATGGCGATCCTGCCGTGGCTGGTGCCTCTGCTGGTGAGCCTGGCGATCATTACCTACATGCCGTCACTGGTTCTGTGGCTGCCGAAAATGTTCTTCTGACCTCCCGGGAACACCCACGATGAATCCCTTTATCCGCCTCCATCCCGCCGACGACGTCGTCATCGCGCGCGGCCAGATCGTCGGCGGCACGCAGATCGAAGGCGTGACCACCCGCGGCCTGGTCCCGCCCGGCCACAAGGTCGCCGTGCGCGCCATCGCCCAGGGCGAGCCGGTGCGCCGCTACAACCAGATCATCGGCTTCGCCAGCCGGCCCATCGCGCCGGGCGAGCACGTGCACACGCACAACCTCGACATGGGCCCGGACAAGGGCCACTTCGAGCGCGACTACGCCTTCGGCGCCGACGTCAAGCCGGCGCCGGCGCCGCGCGAAGCGAGCTTCATGGGCATCGTGCGCGCCGACGGCCGCGTGGCCACGCGCAACTACATCGGCGTGCTGACCAGCGTGAACTGCTCGGCCACCGCGGCGCGCGCCATCGCCGACCACTTCTCGCGCCAGACCAATCCGGCGGCGCTGGCGGCCTACCCTCATGTCGACGGCGTGGTCGCCCTCACCCACGGCACCGGCTGCGGCATGGACACCCAGGGCATGGGCATGCAGCTGCTGGAGCGCACCCTGACCGGCTATGCCACGCATGCCAACTTCGCGGCCGTGCTGGTGGTGGGCCTGGGCTGCGAGGCCAACCAGATCAACGCGTGGCTCGCGACCGGCAATCTGCGCGAGGGCGAGAACCTGCGCGTCTTCAACATCCAGGACACGGGCGGCACGCGCAAGACGGTGGAGAAGGGCATCGCGCTCATCCACGAGATGCTGCCGCGCGCCAATGCGGTGAAGCGCGAGCCCTGCAGCGCCGCGCACATCACCATCGGCCTGCAGTGCGGCGGATCGGACGGCTATTCCGGCATCAGCGCCAACCCCGCGCTCGGCGCGGCGGTGGACCTGCTGGTGGCGCACGGCGGCACCGCCATCCTGTCGGAGACGCCCGAGGTCTACGGCGCCGAGCACCTGCTCACCCGCCGCGCGGTGCGGCGCGAGGTGGGCGAGAAGCTGGTCGAGCGCATCCGCTGGTGGGAGCACTACACCGCCATCAACGAAGGCGAGATGAACAACAACCCCTCGCCCGGCAACAAGGCCGGCGGGCTGACCACCATCCTCGAGAAGAGCCTGGGCGCGGTGGCCAAGGGCGGCACCAGCAACCTGGAGGCGGTGTACGAGTACGCCGAGCCGGTGCGCGCGCACGGCTTCGTCTACATGGACACGCCCGGCTACGACCCGGTGAGCGCCACCGGCCAGGTGGCGGGCGGCGCGAACATGATCTGCTTCACCACCGGCCGCGGCTCGGCCTACGGCTGCGCGCCCTCGCCCTCCCTGAAGCTCGCCACCAACTCCGCGCTGTGGCAGCGGCAGGAGGAAGACATGGACATCAACTGCGGCGAGATCGTCGAGGGCACCGTCTCCATCCAGGAGATGGGCCAGCGCATCTTCGAGCTGGTGCTGGCCACCGCCTCGGGCGCGCCGAGCAAGAGCGAGCAGCACGGCTATGGACAGAACGAATTCGTGCCGTGGCAGGTGGGTGCGGTCATGTGAGCGGCGGCCGATTCCCAAGTCAGGAAGCTCTTATGCCCCAGACCATCCAAGCCAGTACCCTCCGCGCCCAGGTCGCCGCCATCATCGCCGGCACCGGCAGCACCCCGGCCGAAGCCGAACAGGTCGCCGACAACCTGGTGCTCGCCAACCTCAGCGGCCATGATTCGCACGGCGTCGGCATGGTGCCGCGCTACGTCGACGCCGCGGCCGAGGGCGGCCTCAAGCCCAACGCCGCCGTCAAGACCAACCTCGACACCGGCCCCATGCTGGCGCTCGACGGCCAGCGCGGCTATGGCCAGATCGTCGGCGTGCAGGCGATGGAGATGGCCATCGAGCGCGCGAAGCAGCACGGCACCTGTGTGCTCTCGCTGGCCAATGCGCATCACCTCGGCCGCATCGGACACCTCGCCGAGATGGCGACGGCGCAGGGGCTGGTGTCGATGCACTTCGTCAACGTGCTCTCGCGCCCGGTGGTCGCACCATGGGGCGGGGGCGACGGGCGCTTCGGCACCAACCCGTGCTGCATAGGCATCCCGATTCAGGGTGAAGATCCCTTCGTGCTGGATTACGCCACCAGCCGGGTCGCCCAGGGCAAGATGCGCGTGGCCCACAACAAGGGCGAGCGCGTGCCGCCCGGCTACCTGATCGACGAGCACGGCGCGCCCACCGACGACCCCGGCGTCGTGGTGGTTCCGCAGAGCAATGGCCTGTTCGGCGCGCTGATGACCTTCGGCGAGCACAAGGGCTACGGCATGGCGGTGGCCTGCGAGCTGCTGGGCGGCGCGCTCACCGGCGGCGGCACCTGGCACCGGCCGGCCGACACCGCGCGCACCGTGCTCAACGGCATGCTGGCCATCGTGATCGACCCGGCGAAGCTGGGTACGCAGGCCAGCTTCGAGCAGGAAGCACGCGCCTTCGTCGACTGGCTGCGCCAGAGCCCGCCCGGCCAGGGCTTCGAGGGCGTGCTGATCGCCGGCGAGCCCGAGCGCAAGGCGCGCGCGGCGCGGGAGCGAGAGGGCATCTGGATCGATGACGCGACCTGGGGCGAGATCGTCGCGGCGGGGGCCAAGGTGGGCGTCGACGTCCGCTGACGGAAGCCCGGGGCGCGCCAAGGTGCATCCCGCAAATGGATGATGCACCGTCGGCCCGGCGGTCGGCGCACTACAGCAGCCCCATGAACTCCGCCAGGTTCAGCGGCTTGAGCAGGTGGTGGTCGAAGCCCGCCGCCGCGATGCGCTCGCGGTAGCCCTGCTGGCCCCAGCCCGTGAGCGCGAACAGCTTCATCGCCGCGCCATCACGCCTCGCCCGCAGACGGCGCGCCAGCTCGCAGCCGTCCATGCCGGGCATGCCGATGTCGAGCACGGCGATCTCCACCCGCTGCGCGCTCGCCAGCCGCAGCGCCTCCTCGCCGCCATAGGCCACCAGCACCGTCGCGCCCATGGTGCGCAGCAGCTCGGCCAGGCTGTCGGCGGCGTCGCGGTTGTCGTCGACCACCAGCACCGTGGCCTCGATCACCGGGGCCCAGCCGTCCTGCGACAGCGCACGCCGCGGGCCGGCCGGGGCTGCACCGTTCCTCGACAGCGGCAGCCGCACCGTGAAGGTGGCGCCGCGGCCCATGCCCTCGCTCGCGGCCTCGACCGTGCCGCCGTGCAGCTCGACCAGGCTCCTCACCAGCGTCAGGCCGATGCCCAGCCCGCCCTGCGCCTCCTTGGCGGTTCCGCTGACCTGCACGAACATGTCGAAGATGGACTTCAACATCCCCGGCGCCAGGCCGGCGCCGGTGTCGCTCACCTCCACCACCGCCTGCCGCTGCTGCTGCTGCGCCACCACTTTCACCCGCCCGCCCGCCGGCGTGTACTTCGCCGCGTTGTTCAGGAGGTTGGAGAAGACCTGCGTCAGCCGCACCGCATCGCCGCGCACCACCAGCGGCTCGCCCGAGACTTCGAGCTCCAGCGCATGGCCGGCCCGCTCCATCGCGGGGCGGCTGAGCTCGATGGCGTCGTCGATCACCGCGTCCAGCCGCACCGGCGCCAGGTGCAGCTCGATCTTGCCGCGCGTGATGCGCGAGACCTCCATCAGATCGTTCACCAGGCGCACCATGTGCTCCACCTGGCGGCTCATCAGCTCGTAGTACTTGACGGCCTCCTCCGGCACCGGCTGCTTGCGCGCCAGCAGCGACAGCGCCGTGCTCAGCGGGGCCAGCGGATTGCGCAGCTCGTGCGCGAGCGTGGCGAGGAACTCGGTCTTGCGCTGGTCGGCATCGCGCAGGCCCGCGAGCAGCGTGCGCATCTCGTACTGCCGGCGGCGCGCGCGCAAGGCCGTGCGCACCGCGCTCACCAGCGCGGCCACGCGCATCGGCCGCTCGATCACCGTGACGTTGGCGACCTCGTCCATCGCCGTGGCGACGGCGCGCGAGTCGGCTCCCTGCCGGGCCAACACGATCACCGGCATGTCGGACCAGGGCTCCTGCGCGGCCAGCGCGCCGGCCAGCTCGGCCATGGAGGCGCGGTCCATCACCTCCTCCGCCAGCAGGATCGCGCCCGCGCCACGCCCGAGCTCGCGCGCGAGCGCGGCCATGTCCACGCAGGTGCAGGCAACGAACTGCGCGCGCTCGAGGACGGCAGCGGCGACCGTGGCGTCCCTGGACGTCGCCGACCGCAGCAGGATGCGCTGCTCCAGTTCCGATGGCCCGGCACTCACGATGGTGGCCGCACTCCGTCGACCGGCACCGGAACACCCGTGAGGATGCCCCGGAAGTGGCGCAGCGGCTCCCCGATCCGGATGCCCTCGCGGCCCAGCGAGAAGGAGCGGATGGTGCGCTCGTGCGCGCCGCCGCGCTTCTTGAGCACCGAGATCGCCTGCCGCACCTCGCCGTCGACCTCGTAGTAGCGAAGCAGCACCACCGAGTCGGCGAGGTAGCTGGCATCGACCGGCGTCTGCATGTGCATGCCGATCAGCCCATGCTGCGCGCCCACCAGCATGGTGGCCACGCCGCACTGCCCCAGGTAGGTCAGCAGCTCGTGCAGCTGGATGATGAGGAAGCGCTCGTCCGGCATGGCATGCAGGTAGCCGTTGAGGCTGTCGATCACCACCACCGACGCGTGGTGCCCGCCGACCTGCTCGCGGATCTCGTCGATGAATTCGCCGGGCGACAGCTCCGCCGGGTCGATCTGCCGGACGTGCAGGCGACCGGACTCGATGAAGGGCCCCAGGTCCATGCCCATCCCCTCGCAGCGGGTGCGCAGCGTGCTCACGCTCTCGTCGAAGATGAAGAGCGCCGCGCGCTCGCCGCGCCGCGCCGCCGCGAGCGCGAACTGCACCGCCACCGTGGACTTGCCGGTGCCCGGCGCGCCAACGAACAGCGTGCTGGTGCCTTTCTCGATGCCCCCGCCGAGCAGATCGTCGAGCGGCGCCAGGCCGCTGGGAATGCGCGTCTGCAACAGGGGCGGCGTGTGCTCCGAGGCCACCAGCCGCGGGTACACCTGCAGGCCGCCGCGCACGATCTTGTAGTCGTGGTAGCCGCCGCGGAACTCCTGGCCGCGGTACTTGGTGACCACCACGCGGCGCCGCGACGCGCCGTAGTCCGGGTGCAGCTGCTCCAGCCGGATCACGGCATGGGCGATGCTCTGCACCTGCAGGTCCTGGTCGGTGGCGGTGAGATCGTCCAGCAGCAGCACCGTGCACAGCCGGCCGGTGAAGAACTGCTTGAGCGCCAGGATCTGCCGCCGGTAGCGCAGCGAGCCACCGGCCAGCAGGCGCAGCTCCGAGAGCGAATCGAACACCACGCGGCTGGGCTTGATCCTCTCGACATCGGCCAGCATGCGCAGCGTGGTCTCGCCGAGCTCGACCTCGGAGGGGTGGAACATCGTGTACTGATCGTCCGGCGCCAGCGCGTCCTGCGCGGGCAGCATCTCGCGCACCTCGATGCCGTCCAGGCTCCAGCCGTGCGACGCAGCCACCCCGCGCAGCTCGTCCGCCGTTTCGGACAGGGTGACGTACAGCACCGATTCGCCCTGCGCCGCGCCCTCGCGCAGGTACTGCATCGCCACCGTGGTCTTGCCCGCGCCCGGTGCGCCTTCCAGCAGATACAAGCGGTGCGCCGTGAGGCCGCCGCCGAGCACGTCGTCGAGGCCAGGGACGCCCATCCTCAACAAGCCGGGCTTCTGGTCGTCGCGGCCGCCCGCGGCCGGGAAGCTTGCATTCATGTCCGTGGTTCCCTCAAAAACTGTTCATCGAAGAGCAGCCGGGTCTCAATCTACCGTCCGGGGGGCCGCTGGCTTGTAGGGGGCGACCCCGACTTGCGTGCCCGCCTTTCTCGTCTTCCCGGGGGATGACACCCCCCGGCGCGGTCGGGCCCAATGCACCCGTGCGGCCACCCTCGGCCGCCTGTCAGGGAGCACGTCATGAAGCCATCTTCCGCTGTCACCAGCCTCGCCCTCGCCTGCGCACTGCTGGCCGCCTGCCAGCCGCAGCCGGGCATCCTCTACACCACCAACGGCGCCGACTTCGACACCATGAGCCTCACCGACGCCGAGGGCGACTGCGAGGGCCGCGGCCGCGTGGCCTACCTCACCTGGTGGGGCCAGCGGGCCCAGCAGGGCTGCTGGATGCGCGAGCGCGGCGAGATCGTCGGGCGCTTTCCCGGCGCGCAAGAGCGGCGCGTGCCCGTGGGCGAGTTCCAGCGGACCGAGCTGGCCGCGTACCGGGGCGAGACGCTCGACTGAATCCGGTTTTTCCGGCCGGAGGGCCGTACCATCGGCGTTTCGCTCCGGGCCTGGCGGCCCGCAACGATCCGTGACGACCAAGCCCTCCTCCCGCCACGCCGCCCCGCATGAACAGGCGCCCGCGAGGCGCCACTCCTCGCTGCGTGCCGTGCTGGCCCGGCTCGCCCCGCGCAACATCGAGACCCTGCGCTCGCTGGTCGCACCGCTGCTGGCGGGACTGGGCGTGGTGCTGTCGCTGCTGCTCTTCGCGCTGGTGGCCAGCGAGGTCTTCGAGGGCGACACCCGCGGCCTCGACACCCTGCTGCTGCAGGCGGCCCAGCGCTACCGCGTGGCGCATCCGCGCTTCGGCGAGGTCATGCGCGACTTGAGCGGGCTGGGCAGCACCGTGGTGCTGAGCCTGCTCGTGATCGCCGCCATGGTCTACCTCGCGCTGCTGTCGGCGCGCCGCACCGCGCTGCTGGTGGCCGCCTCCATCGTGAGCGGCGCCGCGCTGATCCACCTGCTGCTCAAGCCCGCCTTCGGGCGCCTGCGCCCCGACCTCGCCTTCGCCGACCACGCAGCCTGGGGCATGAGCTTCCCGAGCGGGCACGCCAGCATGTCGGCGATCGTCTTCCTCACCCTGGGCGCACTGGTCGCCGACACCCGCAGCCGCTGGGCCGAGCGCGTCTTCATCCTGTCGATGGCGGCCGCGGCAGCCTTCCTGGTGGGCGTGAGCCGCGTGGCGCTGGGCGTGCACTGGGCCACCGACGTGCTGGCCGGCTGGGCGCTGGGCGCGGCATGGGCCACCGGCTGGCTGCTGGTGGCGCACCGGGTGATGCGCGCCGAGATGACGGATGCGGGGGAAGGCCGGCGGCGCCCGTAGCCGCGGCGCGGGGCGGCCCTGGCGGGGCGCGCGTGTTGCGGCCTTTTCCGACAGGCAGGCCACCCGATGTCGGGCATCCTTCATCGGTTTTGCTCGCTCCACCCCACTTCATGCCCACGACCACCGCGATCGATCCCGACGAGTTCCAGCGCCTCTTGAGCCGCAACCTCAAGCTGCCGCTGGCCGGCGGGCTGGTGGGGGCGGTGGTCTTCGTCGGGCTGATCCTCTACCTGCTCTCGGTGATCGGCTGGGTCGAGCATTCGGACCGCGTCACCCGCAGCGCGGCCGAGGTCCAGCGCCGCAGCATCGACATGGAAACCGGCATGCGCGGCTTCCTCATCACCGGCGACGACAGCTTCCTCGAGCCGTATGACAGCGCGCTCCCGCGCATCGGCAACGACCTCGGCGGCCTGCGATCGCTGGTCGCCGGCAACCCGGCCCAGGTGGCGCGGGTCGAGCGCATCTCCACGCTGCAGGCCACCTGGAACGACTTCGCGCGCGGGATGATCGCCCTGCGCCGTGCCGGCGGCGACTACCAGCAGGCGGTCCGGCTGGGCCGCGGCAAGCGCCTGACCGACGAGATGCGCGCCGAGTACGAGGCCTTCGCCACCGCAGAGCAGGCGCTGCGCGCCGAGCGCAGCCGGGAGTCCAACCGCACCGCCCTGTGGATCGTGGTGGTGTTCGTCTTCTTCACCCTGCTCACCACCGGCCTGCTCGGCTATTTCGGCCGCCGGCAGCTGATGCGGCTGTCGGAAGGCTATGACGTGGTGCTCAAGGAGCAGGCCGAGTACGCCCAGACCCTGCAGCAGCAGGCCTGGCTGCGCGACGCCCGCACCGAGCTGGCGGCCGAGCTGGTCGGCGAGCTGGGCGCGCAGGTGCTGGGCGCCAAGGTGCTGGCCTTCTTCGCGCGGCACGTCGGCAGCGCGGTCGGCGCCCTGTACCTGCGCGAGCGCGACGGCGCACTGCGCCGGGTGGCGAGCTACGGCTTCTCGAAGGAGGCGGACGCCACGCCGCAGGTGCTCGGCCCCCAGGAAGGCCTGGTCGCCCAGGCCGCCGCAGAGAAGCGCATGCTGCTGGTCGAGCCCGTGCAGTCCGACTACCTGCGGATCAACTCCGGCCTGGGCGAGATGGCGCCAGCGGCGGCCGTGCTGCTGCCCCTGACCCATGACGGCATCGTCAACGGCGTGGTCGAACTCGGCCTGATGCGCGCCCCCGACGAACGCACCCGTGAGCTGCTGGCCCAGTCGGCAGGCAACGTGGGCAGCGCCATCGCCTCCGTGCGCTACCGCGAGCAGCTGCAGCAGGCCCTGGCCGAGACGCAGCAGCTCAACGAGGAACTGCAGGTGCAGCAGGAGGAGCTGCGCACCGCCAACGAGGAGCTGGAAGAGCAGTCGCGCGCGCTGCGCGCGTCCCAGCTCTCGCTGGAGAACCAGCAGGCCGAGCTGGAGCAGACCAACAGCCAGCTCTCCGAGCGCACCGAGGCGCTGGACCTGCGCAACGCGGCGCTGCGGCACGCGCAGCACGAGCTGGAGGAGCGCGCCGGGGAGCTGCAGCGTGCCAGCCGCTACAAGTCCGAGTTCCTCGCCAACATGTCGCACGAGCTGCGCACGCCGCTCAACAGCGCGCTGATCCTGGCGCGACTGCTGGCGGACAACGCGCCCGGCACGCTGAACGACGAGCAGGTGAAGTACGCCGAGTCCATCTATTCCTCCGGCAACGACCTGTTGATGCTGATCAGCGACATCCTCGACATCTCCAAGGTCGAGGCCGGCAAGCTGGAGGTGGTGCCCGAGCCGGTGTCGGTTGCGCGGCTGGCGCAGGGGCTGGAGTCCGCCTTCACCCCGCTGGCGGCGCAGAAGGACCTCGCCTTCCGGCTCGAGCTCGCGCCGGACCTGCCGGCCGTCATCGTCACCGACCGTCAGCGCGCCGAGCAGATCCTGAAGAACCTGCTGTCGAACGCGCTCAAGTTCACCGAGCGCGGCGAGGTGCGGCTGACGCTCTCGCCCGCGCCCGGCGGCGGCGTGCGCTTCGCGGTCACCGACTCGGGCATCGGCATCCCGGCCGAGCAGCAGGCGCTGATCTTCGAGGCTTTCCGCCAGGCCGATGGCACCACCAGCCGGCGCTACGGCGGCACCGGGCTGGGCCTGTCGATCTCGCGCGACCTGACGCAGCTGCTCGGCGGCACGCTGACCGTGCAGAGCGCGCCGGGCCAGGGCAGCACCTTCACGCTGGAATTGCCGGCCGAGGCGCCACAGGCGAAGGCCGCGGCGCAGCCGCCCGCGGCCCTGGTCGCGCCCCCGCCGGCCCGCGCCGCCGAAGCACCCGCGCCCGCCGCGCTCCCCGCCTTCGCCGACGACCGCGCCCTGCCGCGCGACCAGGCCCGGCGCGTGCTCGTGATCGAGGACGAGCCGCAGTTCGCGCACATCCTCTACGACCTGGCCCACGAACTCGGCTACCGCTGCCTGGTGGCCCAGGGCGCAGCCGAGGGCTACAGCATGGCGGCCCGGTTCCAGCCCGACGCCATCCTGCTCGACATGCGCCTGCCCGACAGCCCGGGCCTGTCGCTGCTGCAGCGGCTCAAGGACGATCCGCAGACCCGCCACATCCCGGTGCACGTGGTCTCGGCCCAAGACAACACCGAGGCCGCGCTGCACATGGGCGCCATCGGCTATGCCCTCAAGCCGGCCACGCGCGAGCAGCTCAAGCAGGTCTTCCTGAAGTTCGAGGACCGGCTCGCCAAGAAGGTCAAGGCCGTGCTGCTGGTGGAGGACGACGCGCTCCAGCGCGAGAGCGTGGTGCGCCTGATCGGCGACGACGACATCGCCATCACCGCCGTCGAGACCGGCGGCGAGGCGCTGGAGCTGTTGAAGCGCCAGGTCTACGACTGCATGATCACCGACCTGCGCCTGCCCGACATGCAGGGCGGCGAGCTGCTCAAGCGCATGGCGACCGAGGAGATCGTGTCCTTCCCGCCCGTCATCGTCTACACCGGCCGCAACCTCACCCGCGACGAGGAGGCCGAGCTCATGCGCTACTCGCGCTCCATCATCATCAAAGGCGCGCGCTCGCCGGAGCGGCTGCTGGACGAGGTCACGCTGTTCCTGCACAAGGTGGAGTCCGATCTCTCCAGCGAGCGCCGCAACATGCTGCGCGCCGCGCGCGGGCGCGACCGCGTGTTCGAGGGCCGGCGCATCCTGCTGGTGGACGACGACGTGCGCAACATCTTCGCCCTGACCAGCGCGCTGGAGCAGCGCGGCGCCCGGGTCGAGGTGGGCCGCAACGGCCGCGAGGCCCTGGAGAAGCTCGACCAGGTGCCCGACATCGACCTCGTTCTGATGGACGTCATGATGCCGGAGATGGACGGCCTGGAGGCCACCCGCCGCCTGCGCCGCGACCCGCGCTTCGAGAAGCTGCCCGTGATCGCCGTCACCGCCAAGGCCATGAAGGACGACCAGGAGCAATGCCTCGCCGCCGGCGCCAGCGACTACCTGGCCAAGCCGGTGGACCTGGACCGGCTGTTCTCGCTGATCCGCGTGTGGATGCCGCGCATGGAGCGCCTGTGAGTGCCGCACGGCCGCCCGAAGGCGAAGGTACTTCAATGAGTGCCACCCCGCCGCCGATGCAGCCGCCCAGTGACAGCGACATCGAGCTGCGCCTGCTGATGGAGGCGATCTACCTCAAGTACAGCTACGACTTCCGCGACTACACCGGCTCCTCGCAGAAGCGGCGCGTGCTGCATGCCCTGCGCCAGCTCGGCCTGCCCACCATCTCGGCCCTGCAGGAGCGCGTGCTGCGCGAGCCGCAGCTCTTCAGCCAGCTCCTGCAGTTCCTCACCATCCCGGTCAGCGAGATGTTCCGCGACCCGGCCTACTTCCTCGCCCTGCGCCACCAGGTCGTGCCCCTGCTGCATACCTACCCCACCATCAAGGTCTGGATCGCGGGCTGCAGCACCGGCGAGGAGGTGTTCTCGCTGGCCATCCTGCTGCGCGAGGAGGGGCTGCTGTCGCGCACCCAGATCTATGCCACCGACATCAACCCCGTCTCGCTGGAGAAGGCACGGCAGGGCATCTTTCCGCTGGAATCGGTGCGGCGCTACACCGCCAACTACCAGCGTGCCGGCGGCACGCGCGCCTTCTCCGACTACTACACCGCCGCCTACGAGGCAGCCCGCTTCGACCTTTCGCTGTGCGCCGACGTCATCTTTGCCGACCACAGCCTGGCCACCGACAGCGTGTTCGCCGAGACGCAGCTCGTCTCCTGCCGCAACGTCCTGATCTACTTCAACCGGCAGCTGCAGGACCGGGCGCTCGGCCTCTTCCACGAGTCGCTGTGCCACCGCGGCTTCCTCGGCCTGGGCAACAAGGAGAGCATCGACTTCTCCGCCTATGCCGGCCGCTTCGACGTGCTCTCGCGCGCCGAGCGCATCTTCCGCAAGGCCACATGAAGCGCGACGCCGGTCCCCGCATCCGCCGCGTCGACGCCGCGGTCATCGGCGCCTCCGCCGGCGGCGTCGAGGCACTGGGCCTGCTCTTCGCGGAATTGCCGGCGCAATGGCGCCTGCCGCTGGTCGTGGTGCTCCACCTGCCCGAGGCGCACGAGAGCCGCCTGCCCGAGGTGTTCAGCCAGCGGCTGCCCTTCGCCGTGCGCGAGGCGCAGGACAAGGCGCCGGTGGCGCCCGCCTGCCTCTATTTCGCGCCGCCGGGCTACCACCTTTCCATCGAGCGCGACCGCAGCTTCTCGCTCAGCTGCGAGCCGCCGGTGCTGTTCTCGCGCCCATCCATCGACGTGCTGATGAGCTCCGCCGCCGACGCCTACGGCCCGGCCCTGGCCGGCCTGCTGCTCACCGGCGCCAACGAGGACGGTGCCGAGGGACTGCACGACATCCACCGCGCCGGCGGCCTCAGCGCCGTGCAGGACCCGGCCGAGGCCCAGGTTCCCACCATGCCCGAGGCCGCCATCGCCCGCCACGCACCCGACTTCGTTCTTCCCCTGCGCGAGCTTCGCGCCCTGCTGCTGAAACTGGATGCCGCCCACCACCATGCCCCATGAAGTCCTGAGCAAGCTGCTGCTGGTCGACGACCTGCCCGAGAACCTCTTCGCGCTGGAAGCCCTGGTGCGCGGCGAGGGGCGGCAGGTCTTCCAGGCCGGCTCCGCCGAACAGGCCTTGGGGCTGCTGCTCGAGCACGAGTTCGCGCTCGCCCTCATCGACGTGCAGATGCCCGGCATGAACGGCTTCGAGCTGGCCGAGATGATGCGCGGCACCGAGCGCACCCGGCACATTCCCCTCATCTTCGTCAGCGCCGCCGGGCGCGAGATGAACTACGCCTTCAAGGGCTACGAGAGCGGTGCCGTCGACTTCCTGCAAAAGCCGCTGGACACCCTTGCCGTGCGCAGCAAGGTCAGCGTCTTCGTCGACCTGTACCGCCACCGCAAGGCCCTCGACCGCGAGGTGGAGGCCCTGGCCGCCGCGCACCGCCAGCAGGAAGACCTGGTGCAGGAGCTGCGCAGCGCGCAGGCCGAGCTGGAGCGCGCCGTACGCATGCGCGACGACTTCATGTCCATGGTCTCGCACGAACTGCGCACGCCGCTGCACACGCTCTACCTGGAGGCCCAGGTCCGCAAGCTGCACCTGGACCGCGGCAACCTCGCCACCTTCGCCCCCGACCGCCTGGCGGCCATGGTCGCGCGCGACCAGCACCAGATCCGCAACATGGTGCGCCTGATCGACGACATGCTCGACGTCACGCGCCTGCGCCGCGGCGCCCTGTCGATCCAGCTCAAACCCGCCGACCTGGCCGACCTGGCCCGCCGCGTCGTCGACGGCATGGCGCAACAGGCGGAGGCGGCCAACGCCCAGATCAGCCTGCACGTGCTGCCGGGCGAGGACGCGCACATCGAGGGCGTGTGGGATGCCTTCCGCATCGAGCAGGTGCTGACCAACCTGCTGACCAACGCCATGCGCTACGGCGGGGGTGGGCTGATCGAGGTGAGCGTGGAGGCGCGTGAAGGCGTGGCCGAGCTCAGCGTGCGCGACCGCGGCCCCGGCATCGCGCCGGAGGACCACGAGCGCATCTTCGAGCAGTTCGAGCGCAGCGCCGATGGGCGGCAGCACGCGGCAGGGCTGGGACTCGGGCTGTTCATCACGCGCGAGATCGTGCGGCGGCACGGCGGGGATGTGACGGTGGAAAGTGCGCTTGGCGAGGGGGCGCTGTTCCGGGTGCGTCTGCCGCTGGCGCCGCCGCGCGCGGCGGCCTCCATATAGCACCCCCGTGTGCTGCGGGCAGCCTGGTGTCCTGCCCCGTTGATTCGTCCGCATGGGCGGGTGATCCTTTCAAGGATCGGCGTGGCATGCGGAACCCTTTCGTTCTGGCAAGCAGGGTCGAAGTCCAACTACCGCCAGACCCCGAGGGTCTCCAGCTGCTGCCGTGAAGTCAAGGCGGCCCAGCTGGTGGCGCCGGACGCCGGTGCCATGGAGGCCATGGCGTTGATGCGCCCGTCACGCCCGGCCACGGTGTCCTGGATGAGGAGGACGGGCGCTGCGCCTGCGCCGGGGAGTTGGTGGCTCAGTTGGTAGTCGCCGAGGGCGCCGCGCAGATGGACGAGGTCCAGGCCCTGCCCTCCGTCCAGGGTGTCTTCTCCGCCACCGAAGGCGAGCGTGGGGAATTCGTGTCGACGGCGCGATCTGCGTTGCGGCCAACGACGCAAGCCACAAGCACCCGAAGGCACTAGCGCGGCGGCGTCTCCGCCTTGGCACTGCGCACGCCCGCGATCTGGCCGCGGACGACCTTCCAGAAGTTCCGGCTGTCGTCGAGCAGCCGCCATGCGTTGGAGCGATGCGCGAGCACGCCCACCTCGGGCAGCGCCTCGCGCAGGTTCTTCAGCCCGAGCAGCTTCGTGTACTTGCGCACGGTCGCCGGGCTGTGGATCAGCAGGATGACGCGCCAGCCGTAGTGGCGGCCGATCATGAGCATGCCGATGGCGCTCTCGAGATCGTTGAGCTCACCCTGGAAGCCGTCGATCGCGCGGTCTACCAAGGAAATGATCTGATCGTCGGTCATCGCCACGAAAGGCCTCCTGCTTGGGCGCCGGATGTTAACGCACGGGGATGGCAGCGATGGCCGCGCGACGGAGCGATTCCTCAGGCGGCGGGGCGGCCATCGCGGGCTGCGCGCTTGCGGCCGTTGACCATGGCGCCGACCAGGTTCTCGCGGTGGCGCCACGGTCGAGGTTGAAGCTGTCGCGGTCGTACCGCGAAGGGTCGCGCATGCCGTCGATCAGCTTCTCGGTGATCACGTTGATCGACTGGGGGATGTCGCGGATGTCCTGCGTGCCCTTGCCGATGTTGGTCTTGCGGGTCTGCAGCTGGTCCTTGCCGCACCTCCGCCTCGCCGGCGGCTCGGCGTGGACCGTCGGCCGAAGCAGAATTCGGTCGCGCGGATTTTCAAAGCCCGCACAATGCTTTCCCCATGTTCCAGGCTTTACTGATCGTCGGCCGGGAGTCCGTCGAACTCCTGCTTGTCTGCCTCGCCTTGCGCGAATGGGCATTCCACGCTGAACGGCCAGCGCTGGTGCGATGGATCGCCGCCGGCGTGCCCGTGGGCCTGGCCGCGGCGGCCGCGGTGATCGCGATGCTTCCGCCATCGGGCATGAACGAATGGGTCGACATCGCGCTGACCTGCGGCTTCGGGCTCTCGATCGCCCTGCTCTCCTGCGGGACCATGGCATCCATGTCAGGCATCGGCGACCACGTCGCCGCGCGCTTCGACGCCTTCTTCGCACGCCGCGCCGCGGCCCTGCCGGTGTTCTTGTTCGTGGCGTTCAGCGCCCTGCGCGAGGCACTCGAAAGCTTCCTGCTGCTGCGCTTCGTCGCGGCCAACCACGGCACGGAGGCAGCGGCATGGGGCATCGTCCTCGGCCTGGTGGCCTGCGCGCTGCTCGCGGCCGCCTGGGGCACGCTCGAGGGGAACCGCCGCACCCACATCGTCTTCCGGCTGAGCGCCGTGCTGCTCTTCGTGCTCGGCGTGCAGATGGTGCTCGAGGCGCTGGCCGAAGCGCTGATGCGCGGCGTGGCGGGTGGCGCGCTCACGCAGGTCGGCCGCGCGCTGTCGCCCTACCTCGAGAACGGCGACCGCCAGTGGGTGCTGTGCGCGGCGCTTGCCGTGATACCCCTGGCGGTCTGGATGCGCGCCTGGTGGCGCCGCGCCCGCGTCTGAGCCGGTGCACAGAATCCACGCGCCAACTAAGCCGACTGCGTCGCCTCCTTCACCCCCTTCAAGGCCGACAGGATGCCGGCAGGCTGCGCGACCACGATCGCTTCCGCCAGGCCGATCAGCGATGCGAAGACGCCGAGTGCCTTCCGGATCTGCTGCACCTTGGCGATCTTGGCGTTCGCCTCCTCGATGGCCGCCTCGAGCTCGCTCTGCGCGCCCTTCACGCCTTCGATCGACTTGCTGATCGCCTTCAGAAGAATGCTCGTCACCGCGTCCCGCATGAGGTTCTCGCGCAGGATGCTCAGCGAGAACTCGCCGGAGGTGATGGTGGGCGGGCTCGCATCCATCGCGGCCCGCCTGGCGGCCGCCATCTCGTCGGCGGAGGCGGACAGCATCTGCGCCGCCGCCTGGAGCTTCGCGCTTTCATCGAGCATCGCGTTCTTGGTGGTCATGATGTGGCCTCCTGGAGCTTCTTGAGATTGCCGAGGACGGCGTGGATGTCCGCCGCCAGCTGCTGCAGTCGCGCGCTGGTCTGCTCATTCGTCAGCCGATCGATGTTCTTGCGCATCTCCGCATGCCCGGCCTGCACCGACATGGCGCCCGCCGCGGCCGCCTTCGCCGAGGCGACGGCCTTCTGCTGCTCTTCGGCCGATGCCGCATTGCTTCTCATGACCACGACGCGCTCGGCCTCCCGGCGCAATCGCGCGGTGTTCATCTGGTCCTCGTAGCGCCGGCGTTCGTCGGCACCCAGATTGGCCGGCGGCGGCTGCTCGGGGCCGAGGTCGCGCCTGAATCCGCCCTCGTAGTACTCGTTGAAGGACACCATCTTCTTCTGGTCCTCCTGGAGGATCCTGACCATCGCGTTCGACACGTCCACCAGCGAGCCGAGCATGACGTCCATCGAATCGCCGTACTTGCCGACCATCGCCTTGACCTCGCGTTCCTGGATGGCTTCGGCGATCCAGTCCGCCACCTTGCTCGCGATGCCCGCATAGGCATCGACGGCTTCCTTCTTGATGCCGAAGGTGTCGGACGCCGTCAGCGCGCCCTGCACCTTGCTGATGCCGCTCGACACGCTGAAGGCCTTGTCGCCCGCCAGGCCGGCCAAGGCGCCCATGTAGCCGGCGACGACGTCGTGGATGCGCACGATCGAGTCCTGGTGCCTGGCGCGTTCGTCGACCGCCGCCTTCAGGTTGTCGCGCGCCGGCGAGAAGTCTCCGCTGGCGGGCGCTTCCCTGAGGAGCCGGTGCGGGTTGGACACCATGAAGCTCGTGGTGTCGGTGTAGCCCGCCAGGTCGGAGGACTGCTTCGTGAAGTCGCGGACCGCCGCGAGGTTGGTGCACGCCGCGAGTGCGGCAACGCAGAACAACGAGGAGGCCGCTCGGAAGATCCTGCTGATGCTTTGCATGTTTTCCCCTGATGTCGTGTGAATGTGGATAGCCGGCAGCCTGGGTTCTACGCCTGGGCCGATCGTGGCGCCTCCCCTCACCGGTGGACGGTCTCGCGCAGCGGCAGCCCGCCTTCGCAATCCACTACATTCCCACCCCAACGCACGCAACACGCCAGGAGCCAGGAATGCAAGCTGTATCGATTCACGTCGTCGACGTCGCCAACGGCGTCGTGGCGACCGGCATGAAGGTCGAGATCCTGCGCAGGGAGCCCATTGAACGCGGCCGGCCGGAGCGCTGGGCGTCGATGGTCACCGGCACCGTCGGGCGCAACGGCGTGGTCGACGGCATCGAGGGGCACGCGCAGGCCTTCGACCTCGGCGTCTACGAGATGCGGCTGCACGTGGGCGACTACTACCGTGCCCGCGGGCAGACGCTCCCCGAGCCGGCCTTCATGGAAGTCCAGTGCTTTCGCTTCGGCGTCGCCGACCCCTCGCAGCACTACCACCTGCCGGTGAAGCTCACGCCCTGGGGACTTTCCTGCTTCCGCGGCGCCGCGTAAGGCGCGTGCTGCCAACAGGCCCCAGCAGATGTCGACCCATTGCGCCTTGGCCAGCTCGGCCCGCGGCGCATTGCTCGTCGCGAATCCTTCCGTGCGCCGGTAACAAAGCGTTCGCCTTCCAGATCGGTTTCACGAGGCAGCGGCACGTGCGGCGCCGTCATCGTCTGATACGAGTCTTGACGTCCCGGCAGTCCGTTGGCCCGACACTGGGTCCGATGCTCCGATTTTTTCGACCCAAGGGCGCTGCCGGCAAAGGCGAAACACGCCCCGATCTCCCCGATGTCAGCCAGCCGGTGCCGCTCACGCATCACGAGGATGTGGAAGACGGCAGCGGCCTGACCGTTGTCGAACTCTCCGAGATGGAGGCGCGCGCCATGTGTGCCCGAGAAGACATACCCATCTTCTGGCGCAGGCCGGGAGAACACAAGCGCAAGGCCTGACGGCGCGCCCTGGATGCCCACACGGGGCTACACGGGGCTGGACATTGGTCGAACGGAGCCACCCGTGATCGACATCCTCGAGCGCTTTGTTCGATGCTTCGAGCGTCATCCCATGGTCTTCGCGATTCAGATTCACGAAGGATGCCGAGGACCTCGAGGCCGATCGTGTTGCGGATCAGGTGATCATGGGAGCTGCCCGGCCTGCGATGACGCCGACCATCACGAAGCTGCAACGACAGGCAGACCACGCCGACCGGGGCGGGATGGCTGCGCCCGCAAGCGTGGAGCGCACGCTGCGGTCCGCGGGTTCGCCATTGCCCGCTGTTCTTCGTTCCGTGATGGAGCAAGGCTTCGGCGTCGATTTTTCCGGCGTGCGAGTGCACTCCGATTCGAACGCAGCCCGCTCCGCGCAGGACGTCCATGCGAACGCCTACACGGTCGGCCATCACGTGGCGTTTGCGCCTGGCCGCTGCGTGCCGGACACGGTGCGTGGGCAGAGGCTGCTCGCTCACGAATTGACGCATGTCGTTCAACAGCGGCATGCGGATTCCGGCGCTTCCCTTGCCATTCAGCGCCAACCTGCGCAAGCCGAGCCGGCCGGGCAGGCCAGGCAGGCGAGTGAAGAAGAAGACAGTCTCACGGGTCGCGCCACGCGACGCATCGCTGGTCGATCACTTCCTCGAAGCGCCGCCGCCGGAACTGGGCGAGCAGGCCGGCGAAATCCTCGGAACGGTTCTGATCGAGATGGTCCTGTTGTTGTTCACGGAAGGCATCGGCAATCTCATCACCAAGCTCGGCGAGTTCGCTCGCGCTCTGCGACCCCTCTCGCGAGGCGTGCGGGCCTGAACCGGCGTTGCCGCGGAAATCGGGCGCATCGTGACCCGGATCGAACACGTGATCGGCAGGAGGCCGATGCCGCCAGACGCGCGCTTCGCCGCGCGAATCCGGGCCCGTCCCGTTGGCAGAACCATCACCTGGTGCCGCTCGAGTTGCGCGAGCACGCCGCCGTCTATGAACACGAGAGATTGATCGTGGGCATCGAGAACCCGCGGGCCACGGCCGACATTCCGCGGCGTTGGATGAATTCACGCACCAACAGCCTGCCCATGCCCGCCTCGCCCACAGCACCCGGCGCCGCCGGCCTCACGATTCATCGGGGGTCGCATGCCCAATACACAGGCTGGATGGAAACCAGGCTCGACGGGCTGTGGAGCAGCTACCGCCGCGGCGGCATGACCGTCGAGCAATTCGGGCGCGCGTTCGAACAGATCGTCGGAGAAGCCGAGATCATGCTGGCTTCGGGGCGATGGGGCCCGAGCGTCAACTGAGGGCGGGTGCACATCCGCGCCGGGACTTCCAACAGTCTCCTCGAGGTCAAACCGTCATCGGGTTCGCCTTGGAAGGATCAAGGCCGTACTTGTCGATCGCCGCCTTCACCAGTCGACGGTCCAGCACGCCCTCGTCGGCCAGCGCGTTGAGCGCGGCGAGCGTCACCCAGAAACGGTCGACCTCGAAGAAGTGCCGCAGCGCCGCGCGGGTGTCCGAGCGTCCGTAGCCGTCCGTGCCGAGCACCACGAAGCGGCGGGGAACGAAGGGATGGATCTGGTTGACCAGCGCGCGGATGTAGTCGGTCGCGGCGATCACCGGCCCCGGCGCGTCGTCCAGCAGCTTCGTGACGTGAGGCACCCGCTGCGCTTCGGCGGGGTGCAGCATGTTGTGGCGCTGCGCCGCCTGGGCCTCGCGCGCGAGCTGGGTGAAGCTGGGCACGCTCCACAGGTCGGCGGCGACGCCCCAGTCCTGCTTCAGCAGTTCGGCCGCGGCGATCACCTCGTTGAAGATCGTGCCGGCACCCAGGAGTTGCACGCGCGGCATGCCTGCCTGCGCATCCGCCTTCCGGAAGGCGTACATCCCCTTCACGATGTCCGACGCCACCGTCTCGCCCGGCGGCATCGGCGGGTGCGCGTAGTTCTCGTTCATCACGGTCAGGTAGTAGTAGATGTCCTCCTGGTCGGTCAGCATGCGGCGCAGGCCGTCCTGGATGATCACGGCCAGTTCGTAGTTGAACGTCGGGTCGTAGCTGATGCAGTTCGGCACGGCCGCGGCCGCGAGGAGCGAATGGCCGTCTTCGTGCTGCAGGCCCTCGCCGTTGATGGTGGTCCGGCCGGAGATCCCGCCCAGCAGGAAGCCCCTGGAGCGCATGTCGCCCGCTGCCCAGGCCAGATCGCCGATGCGCTGGAACCCGAACATCGAATAGAAGATGAAGAAGGGCAACATCGGCTCGCCGTGCGTGGAATACGAGGTCGCCGCGGCGATCCAGTCGCACATGCCGCCGGCTTCGCTGATCCCTTCTTCCAGGAACTGGCCGCTTTCCGATTCCTTGTAGAACATCAGCTGCCTGGCGTCTTCGGGCACGTACTTCTGCCCGTCCTGGCTCCAGATGCCGATCTGGCGGAAGAGCCCTTCCATGCCGAAGGTGCGGGATTCGTCCGGCACGATCGGCACGACGCGCTGCCCGAGCACCGGGTCCTTCAGCAGGATGCCGAGGATGCGCACGAAGGCCATCGTGGTCGACATGGTCCTGCCCTCGCCGGTCCCCTTGAGCATGGGCTCGAAGGCCTGCAGCGCCGGAACGGGCAGCGATTGCGCCTTCTGCCGCCGCGACGGCAGGTAGCCGCCGAGCTCGCTGCGGCGTGCGCGCATGTATTCGAGCTCCCTGGAGCCTTCCTCGAAGGCGAGGTAGGGCACGTCGGCAAGCTGATCGTCGGCAATGGGCAGGCTGAACTGGTCGCGGAAGGTCTTCAGCTGTTCGAGCTCCATCTTCTTCTGCTGGTGGTTCGCATTCGAAGCCTGGCCGGGCTCGCCCATGCCGTAGCCCTTGATGGTCTTGGCGAGGATCACCGTCGGCCGGCCCTTCGCGTTCTGCGCCCGCGAATAGGCAGCGTAGACCTTCTGCGGGTCGTGCCCGCCGCGGTCGAGGTTCCAGATGTCGGCATCGGACCAGTCGGCCACCAGCGCCTTCAACTCCGGCGTGTTGAAAAAATGCTCCCGCACATACGCCCCGGATTCCGCCTTGTAGGTCTGGTATTCGCCGTCGACCACTTCCATCATGCGGCGCATCAGCGCGCCCGAATGGTCGCGCGCGAAGAGCGGTTCCCAGCGGCTGCCCCAGATCACCTTGATCACGTCCCAGCCGGCGCCGCGGAACTCCGATTCCAGTTCCTGGATGATCTTTCCGTTGCCGCGCACGGGACCGTCCAGCCGCTGCAGGTTGCAGTTGATCACGAAGACCAGGTTGTCGAGGCGCTCGCGCCCCGCCATGCCGAGCGCGCCGCGGGACTCGGGCTCGTCCATCTCGCCGTCGCCGAGGAAGAACCAGACCTTGCGGCCCTCGGTCTTCGCGATGCCGCGCGACTGCAGGTACTTCATGAAGCGCGCCTGGTAGATCGACATGATCGCGCCAAGCCCCATCGACACGGTCGCGAACTGCCAGAAGTCCGGCATCAGCCAGGGATGCGGATAGGACGAGATGCCGTTGCCGCCGACTTCCTGCCGGTAGTTGTCCAGCTGCGGCGCGCTCAGCCGGCCAAGCAGGAAGGCCCGCGCATAGATGCCGGTCGCGGCGTGGCCCTGCACGTACAGGAGGTCGCCGCCATGTTGTTCGGACGGCGCGCGCCAGAAATGGTTGAAGCCCACGTCATACAAGGTCGCGGCCGAGGCGAAGGACGCGATGTGCCCGCCGACGTTGGTTTCCCTGGCCGCGCGCAGGACCATCGCCGCCGCGTTCCAGCGGGTGTAGGCACGGATGCGATGCTCCAGGGCCTGGTCGCCCGGCAGCCGCGGCTGGTCGCCGGCCGGAATGGTGTTGATGTAGGGCGTCGTCGCGGAGAAAGGCAGATGTTCGCCGTGCATGCGCGCGAACGCGATCTGCTTCTCGATCAGGTAGTGGGCCCGCTCGCGCCCCACGTTCGAGATGACGCCGTGGAGCGCGTCGAGCCACTCGGCCGTCTCCTGCGGGTCGTGGTCGTCCGGGTCGGCCGCGTACCTGAATACTTCGCTGGGTATTGCAGACATGCTCAGCTCCTGTGCAGGTGCTCACCGGCTCGGCAGGGTCCATCCGGGCCGCACGAAGTGGCAGCTGTAACCGCCCGGATGCTTCACCAGGTAGTCCTGGTGTTCGGGCTCGGCCTCCCAGAACTCGCCGGCGGCGCTCACCTCGGTCACGGCCTTGCCCGGCCAGATGCCCGAGGCGTCGACGTCGGCGATGGTGTCCTCCGCGATCCGCCTCTGCTCGTCCGTCGTGAAGAAGATGGCGGACCGGTAGCTCGATCCGACGTCGTTGCCCTGGCGATCGCGCGTGCTCGGATCGTGGATCTGGAAGAAGAACTCCAGGATGCTCCGGTAGCTGATGCGGGACGGGTCGAAGATGACCTCGACCGCCTCGGCATGCGTGCCGTGGTTCCGGTACGTGGCGTTGCGCGTGGTGCCGCCGGTGTAGCCCACCCTCGTCGACAGCACGCCGGGGTACTTGCGCAGAAGATCCTGGACGCCCCAGAAGCAGCCGCCGGCAAGCAATGCACGTTCTTCAGCCATTGGGATCCTCCACCTGGGGCAGGTAGGCCCCGTAGCCGCTGGCCTCCATGTCATCGCGATGGATGAATCGCAGGGCGGCCGAGTTGATGCAGTAGCGCAGGCCGCCGAGGTCGCGGGGGCCATCAGGGAACACGTGCCCGAGATGGCTGTCACCGTGAACCGATCGCACCTCGGTCCGGACCATGCCGAAGGACGTGTCGCGCAGCTCGTTCACATGGGCCGGTTCGATGGGCTTGGTGAAACTGGGCCAGCCGGAGCCGGAGTCGAACTTGTCCGTGGATGCGAACAGCGGTTCGCCTGAAACCACGTCCACATAGATGCCGGGTTCCTCGTTGTGCAAAAGCTCTCCGGTACCCGCGATCTCGGTACCGCCTTGCTGCGTGACGCGATACTGCTCCGGCGAGAGCCTGTTGACCGCATCGGCGTCCTTGCTGAACTTCGACATGTCGATTTCCTCTTCTGGGTTGTCGAAAAGCTCACGTCGGCTCAGCGAGCCGGGAGCACGGCCTCGGGGCCTTTGTTCTTGACGAAGACCACGAGGAACTTGGCCGGCATCGTGCTGCTCGCATTGCGCGACACGGTATGAACATCCCCCGGTCCTTCATAGAAGGTCTGGCCGCCCGTCAGGGTCACCTCCTTGCCGCCCTTCAACCCCATCACGACGGCCCCTTCGAGGACGTAGACGAACACGTGGGCATCGTGCCGATGGACGGGATCGGCACCACCGGGCGGGTACTCGACCGTGATGGCCAGCAGTTCCTTTCCGGGAAGGTCACCCAGTTCCTTCGTCAGCAAGGTCGTCAGGGCGGGGCCGGGTGCGGCATGGGCGGCTTGTCCAACCAAAGCGGCGAAGGTCAAGGCCATGAGCATTCCGAGACAGCTCAGGAGTTTTGTCCGCAAGGTTTGCGCACAGACAGATGGGGGCATGAAGTTCTCCTGGGATCAAAGACGTCATCCTCCCGGGTCTTGAGGCAGGCGGCATCGGCCGGTGGTCCACCTCGCGGTTCGTACTGAAGTCGGCTCCCGGATCACCACCGGGTCGCGTGCATGCGATGGTATGGACGAGACCATCGTGCAATGGCCTCGGGCAGCGGGATCTGCTTCGATGTAGGCCTCCTTCCAGAATTGGGAGACCTCGATGACAACGCTTGCCCAGGAGCTGTTCTATCAGCGCGTTCGCCAGTACTGGCGCACGGCCATGACCGAATGCGTGACCGAGTACCGCCGGGTATGTCCGGTCCAGTTTCCACGATAGCCCCGGACACACGCGCAGCGCGCACCCTTCGGTCTCGCGAACGGGATGGCGCGGGCCGGCGCGGCCTCGGCCATTTCCGGATCGATGCCGTCGCGTCGCCGATCGGATCAGCGCAAGGAGCGAAACGCGGCGCGGATCTCCGCGCTGAACAGCTGCGGCTCTTCCCAGGCGGCAAAGTGCCCGCCCTTCTCCACGCGGTTGTAGTAGATGAGGTTGCGGTAGGCACGCTGCGCCCAGCTTCTGGGCGGCTTGTACACCTCACCGGGGAAGATCGTCACGGCGGCCGGTACCGAGACTGCGGCAGGCTCGGAGGCGCTCATGCTTTCCCAGTAGATCCGCGCTCCGGACGTCCCGGTGTTCGTCAGCCAGTAGAGCGTGATGTCGTCCAGCATCTGGTCGCGCGAAAGCGAACGCTCCGGCTCTCCACGGGCGAAGACCCAGTCGGCGAACTTGTCATAGAACCAGGCCGCCATCGCGACGGGCGAGTCGGCCAGGGCATAGCCGATGGTTTGCGGACGCGTCCCCATGATCGCGGCGTATCCGAAACCGTTCTTCTGAAAGTCTCGAATCTCGTCGAACACCAGGCGTTCCTCGGCACTCAATCCCGCCGGTGCTGGCGCCCCGGCAGTCAGAGCCTTTGCCACCTCGGGTGGGACAGTCGTCGCGCGCTCGATTCTGTTGACGTGGATGCCGAGCAATCCGGAGGGCGCCTGACGAGCCATGGCATCCGTGATGATGGCACCCCAGTCGCCGCCTTGTGACACATAGCGCTGGTAGCCGAGCCGCTTCATGAGCACGTCCCACGCTCGCCCGATGCGATCGGGGTTCCAGCTGGAGACCGTGGGTTTTTCCGAGAAGCCATAGCCGGGTAACGAGGGCAGCACCAGATGGAAGGCGTCGCCGGCGTGGCCTCCGTGCGCCGTCGGATCGGTGAGCGGAGCGATGACCTCGAGCAACTCGAAGACGGACCCTGGCCAGCCATGCGTCATGACCAGCGGCAATGCGTTCGGGTGCCGGGAGCGGACATGGATGAAGTGGATGGCCAGGCCGTCGATGTCCGTCACGAACTGCGGATGGGCGTTGAGCTTCGCTTCGGCTCGCCGCCAGTCGTAGTCGCTCCCCCAGTAGCGCACGAGCGCCTGGAGCGTCGCGAGCTGAACGCCCTGGGAGCGGTCGTTCACGGTCTCCCTGTCAGGCCATCGCGTCTGGGACAAGCGGCGGCGCAGGTCCTCCAGCGCCGCCTCCGGAACATGGACGCGGTAGGGCCGGACAGTTCCGTCCGCAGAGACCGCCCTCGTCATCGGGGCGAACGCCGCAAGGACGCCCGTTGCCGCTGCCTGGAGCATCAGCGCCCGGCGCGACGTTGGGCGGGGCGGCAAGGTGTTGCGTACAGTCATGGTGAACTCACTGGGCCCGCGCGAGGAGCGGTTTCGTTTTCCAGATCAGGCGCCCTGCAGCGCGAACTCGTGCGCGCCGCCATGCGAGAACCGTGCGGCCGTCTCCTTGAGCACGTCGTTCTCCAGCAGGCCGCGGGCAGCCGCGATCAGGGCCGCGTCGGTACGCGAGCTCGCGCCGAGCTTCGCCATGGTCGCGCTCATGTGCGACTTGACCGTGCCCACTTCGATCCCGAGCTGCCGCGCGATGGCCTTGTTCGGCCGCCCGGCTGCGGCAAGGCTCAGCACTTCGATTTCGCGCGAGCTGAGCGTCGCCCGCGTGAGGCTGTCGGCAATCCTGCGGGCGACGTCCAGGCTCATGTAGCGCAGGCCGTTGGCGACGGCGGCCACGCCGTCGACCAGTTCGTTCAGCGCGCCGCCGACCAGCAGATAGCCGTGCACCCCTGCCTCGATGGCGCGGCGGATATCCGCCTCGCGGTCGTTGCTCGTGAACGCGAGAATCCGCGCTTCGCCGATGACGCCATGCGGTTGTCGCCCCGCGGGCTTCGTGAGTTGCATCGCATTGCCGTAGTCGGTGATCACGACGTCCATCCGGGGGCCCGACGGCCCCAGGTTGTCCACGCCATGCACGAAGACCTCGAACGTGGAATGCGGCCGCAGGGCCGCCACGAGACCGGCAGACAGGATCGGGTCCGGCTGCATGACCAGGACATTCGAGCGGCACAGGGCACAGTGATTCATGCGTTTCTCCTGGCGAATGTGGTGGGCGCGAGAGGCGCTGCGAGCGACACCGCGAGTTCACATCAGCCAGAACGATTGCTCCATTGCACGTTGGTACCGGCTATACCAAAGTAGCAAGGCTCGGGACGCATGCGACGGCGCGCCGAACCCCGTCGCCGGCAGAGCGAGGGAGGCCTACCGGGTCCCGAGCGCGGCAGTCAGGGCATCCAGAAGTGCCGTGTCACTGAAAGGCTTGAACAGGCACTCCACCGCACCTTGCGCGATCAACAGCGTACGCAAGGTCGGATCGGTCTGCGCGGTGATGAAGACGACGGGGGTGCCGACATGTCGCCGCTTCAGCTCGAGGTGCAGCTCCGGCCCGGTCATGCCCGGCATCGCCACATCCACGACCAGGCAGGCTGCCTGGGGAAGCAGGTCGGACGCGAGGAGTTCCTTCGCCGACGCGAACGCCTGCGATGCAAAGCCGAGCTCCCGGATCAGGTCGGGCAACGCCTCGCGCAGCGACTCGTCGTCGTCGACGACGCAAACGAGTGGCCGTTTCAAGTCCGCGGGGACCGTCATGGTGAAGCCCTGATCGTGGCTTGATCCCGGCCGATGCACGAAGCCGCGACCCGATGTGAATGCATGAGACAAAGAGTGAACCACTTCGAGGGTCGCGTAAACAATACCTTGGTATCGGTGGGGCAGGCTTCGATCGGGAGCCCCGATCAGCGCAACATCACGATCCCTCATGGCAGCCCCGCCTCGAGCAGGGAGAACGCTTGATGCGCCGGTGCGAGGGCGGAGAAAATCCGGGCGGAAAGAGGCCGCCATGTCCAATGCCAAGCCAACCGTTTTCATCGTCGATGACGACGTGTCGGTCCGCGAGTCTCTCGACGTGCTCATCCACTCGCTGGGCTGGAACGCCGAGACCTTTGCCTCGGCCACGGAGTTCCTTGCCAGCGCCAGGCCGCCCGTAGCGAGCTGCCTGCTGCTCGACGTGAATCTCCCGGACCTGAACGGCCTCGATCTGCAGGAGCGCATCGCAAGCGACCGCGCCGGCATGCCCATCATCTTCATCACCGGCTATGGGGACATACCGATGACGGTTCGCGCCATGAAGGCCGGAGCGGCCGAGTTCCTGACCAAGCCGTTCGAGGAGGACGTCCTCGTCAATGCCATTCGCAATGCCATCGAGCGCAGTCGAGCCGCAATGGAGGAAGATGCCGTGCTGCAGCGGCTGCGCGACCGCTACGCCTCCTTGAGCACCCGCGAAAGGCAGGTCATGGACCTGGTGGTCACCGGCTTGCTCAACAAGCAGGTCGGCAGCGAGCTGGGCATCAGCGAGATCACCGTGAAGGCGCACCGGGGGCGCGTCATGGCGAAGATGGACGCGAACTCCCTGGCCGAACTGGTGAACATGGCAGCAAGGCTGCGCCCGCGCGCTTCGCAGGAGCCCTGACCCCTGCTCTGCAAGGCACGGCTCCATGTGCAACCCGGCCTTGATATGTCGTCTCCGGTGAGTAAACTTGATTCGCGTGCCCACCCCATGGAGGTCGACTTGTGAACATCGCCATCATCGGTGCCTCAGGCAGCGCGGGATCCCGGATCGTCAGCGAAGCACTCGCGCGTGGCCATCAGGTCACCGGCATCGCACGTCACGCGGACAAGATCGCCTCCCGCGACGACCTTCGCGTCGCAGCGGGCGACGTCGCGCAGCCGGGCGCGCTGGCTGAACTTCTCGCCGGACACGACGTCGTCGTGAGCGCGGTGCGCTTTCAGGGATTCGACCTCGAAGACCTCCTGGAGGCACTCAGACGGGCGCATGTCCCTCGGCTGGTGATGGTCGGCGGCGCAGGTTCCCTCAGAACCGCCTCGGGTGGCCTGTGGCTGGACGCGCCGCCCTTCCCCGAGGAGGTGAAGGGGGAGGCACGCGCCGGAGCGGAAAAGCTGAAGGCCCTGCGTGCGCAGCGGGACATCGACTGGACCTTCCTGTCGCCGTCGGCCCTCTTCGAGCCCGGCGAACGAACCGGGCGCTACCGCGTCGGCAGCGAGGAGCTATTGACCGATGCCAACGGCGAGAGCCGCATCTCCCAGGAGGACTACGCGATCGCGTTGCTGGACGAGGTCGAGTCGCCGCGTCATCGCCGCGAGCGCTTCACGGTGGGCTACTGACCCCTGTCGGCGCTGCACCCTGTGGCGCGCACGGAATCGAAAACGCAAACGTCGCTCCGGGCCCCGCATTGGACTCTGCCCAGAGTCGCCCCTGATGCCTCTCGACGATCGAGCGGCTGATGGACAACCCGATGCCCATGCCGCCGCTCTTCGTCGAGTGGAAGGGCTCGAAGAGCTTCTCCAGGTTGTCGCGATCGACGCCTACGCCGGTGTCCTGCACCAGCACGCGAACACGGTCGCCGCCTTGTCGCTCGGTTCTGACGAGCAGCCGGCGCGGCCGGTCGTTGACGCCGACCATCGCGTCGCAGGCATTGCGCAGCAGGTTGAGGACGACCTGCTGGAGCTGGACCCGGTCGCCGAGGACCTGCGGGAGGTCTTCGGCCAGCTCCGACTGGACGATCACCCGATTCGCCTGCAGGTCACTCAAGGTCAACGCGATGACCTCGCGAGTCGCGTCGTTCAGGTCCAGCGTCTCCGGAGCGAACTCCTTCTTGCTGAACAGCGCACGCAGCCGTGCGACCACGTCGGCGGCGCGGTTGCCGTCGCGAATGATCCGCCGCACGGTCTCGCGCGCTGTCTCGACACCTGGCGGGTCGGCGTCCAGCATTCTCAGGCAGGTGCTGGCGTTGGTAATGATCCCTGTCAGGGGCTGGTTGACCTCATGGGCGATCGAGGCAGTCAGTGTGCTCAAGGTCGTGACCCGTGCCACGTGGGCAAGATCGGAGCGAGCCCGGTTCAACGCATCTTCGGCCAGCTTGCGCTCCGTCACGTCCTGGATGGCGCCGATGAACTGCGGTCGATCGGCGACCAGCTCGGTCAGATGGCCGATCGCGTGGACATGCTTCATGGCGCCCCCCGGGGTGAAGATCCGGAACGCCAGATCGAAGTTCGCCCCGCCCAGGGATTTCGCGAAGCCCGTATCGAACGCAGGCAGGTCGTCAGGGTGAACGCGGTCGCGAATCGTCTTCGCCCTGATCGTGGTGGCGGGATCGATCTCGAAGATGCGGTAGAGCTCGGCTGACCAGGTGTACTCGTCCTCAGCGAGATCCGCGGTGAAGTTGCCCGTCCGGCTCAGCCGCTGCGCATCGGCGAAGCTGTCGTAGGCTCGCCTCAGTCCTTCCTCGGCCTGCTTGCGGTCGCGGTACAGGCGCGCATTCTCGATCGATGTCGCCGCCTGGCAGGCGATCAGCTTCAACACGGCGGCACGAGCGGGCACGAACACACGTGGCGCGAGGGTGTTCTCGAGGTAGAGCGCCCCGATGGTCTTGGCCTGATGGGTGAGCGGCAGGCAGAGCACAGAGCGCACGCGCTGCCCGTCGAAGTACGGATCGGCAGAGAACGGACTCTGGATCGCCGCGTCGTCGAGGATCACGGCATCGCGGCTGCGCAGGACGTAGTGGAGGACCGTCAGGGGCAGCCGGGCGCCGGTGACCGGCTCATCGCGCAGGTGCACGACGAGCGCATTGTTCGCTATCGCGGCCTCCGCGGCGATCCGCTGCTCGGCGCCGCGCGGAAGGATCAACACCCCGCGCTCGGCACCCGCATGCTCGATGGCACTGCGCATCAGCGCGTCGAGCAGTTTCTCGAGAACCATCTCGCCCGACAATGCTTGCGACAGCGTGATCACCGTCGCAAGGTCGAGCTGTTCGACCGACGCGGTGATCGTGCCGGTCGGGGCAGATGCCGCTTCGGGGCTCAAGCGGGGGAAGCGACGGTCGAGGTCCCTCACCTTCCCCTCGGCGCCCCAGCGAAGATACGCGTCACGGGCACTGCGCAGATACGCATCCGCGATCGTCGCGAAGCCGCGTGCGGCGTAGAAGCGGGACGCCGTCTCGTTGGCGATCGCTTCGTTGTGGACGAAGCCATTCTCCCGTGCCGACTTGATCGCGTCTTCGTAGAGGCGCTCGGCATCGAGCACCCGGCCTTCGATTCGTGCGATCTCCGCATCGACCAGCAGTTTGCGGTTCTCGAAGTTCTCCGGACAGTGCTGCGCCCAGACCGCGTGCTGCCTCTGATGAATCGCCAGCGCCTCGACATGCCGGCGGCCGGACTCGCCGATCGACGAGTCGACCGATGCGGCTCGTGAAAGCGCGGTGTAGTAGTCGTACTCTGCCACTTCGAAAAAGCCGACCGACGTCCAGAGCAGGCGCTGCGCATTCAGCGAGGCCGCCATCGCCGCCTGATAGTCTCCCGCGAAAAAGCGGGCCTGGAGCTTTCGGATCCAGTACCAGCATTCCGGCAGCGCCAAGGTCGGCTCGCTGGCGAGATGAAGCTCGAAGCGCTGTTCGTCGAAGCCTTCGTCGTCGAAGGCGCCGAATTTCTTCGTCAATCCACGAAGCGTCCGGATGAATCCGAGCTGCGCGGTGATCTTGTCCATGACGAAGCCGAAGTGGATGTTGGTTGCGAATTCGAGGCCGGCCTCTGCCTCGCGCTGCACTTCGCTCAGGGCATCCCCCGCCGCGAGCAGATTGGTGTTCAGGACATTGCAGCAGTAGGCGGCATAAGCGAGGTCGCCGGCCCTGTTCGCATCGCCGAAAGAACGACGCAATTGATCTCGCGCTGTCTTGACGTGCTTCTTCCAGAGTACGACGTTGGACCCGAAGGACATCTGGGTGCGTGCCTGATAGCGACGCAGATCACGCTGTTCCACCAGATCGTAGCCAAGCTTGCCGAACCGGAACCCGCGCCGATAGTCCCCGAAGTGGTGCCCGGCGAGGACGCCGAAGTACAGGTAGCCGAAACACGATCCGTCGCTGTTGCCGTGCTCCAGGCTCAGTGCGACCATCCGGCACATCACGAGCGCAAACAATCCGACGTCGGTGTATGCCGCAGGGTCCACGGCGGCAGCGAGGACATCCAGGACATCGAGCGCATCCGGGTCCGTCATCAGGGGCAAGTCGACGAGGTCCTCGATCTGTCGCTCTCCGAGCAAGGACCAGATCTTCCGATACTCCCGCAGCACGTCCTCTTCGGCAGGATGCGGGGACCAGTCCGTGCCGCGGCCCCTCCAGTAGCCGAGAAATACGTCCACGGCGCGGTCACTGCGGTCCAGCACGGTGTAGAGCGTCAAGCGCATGCACGTGACGAGCGCGGCCTCATGACCGCTCCTGGCCCGCGCCGCCAACAGTGACAGCCGGGTCTCTGCAGCGGTCGAATCGGCGGTCAGCATCTCGCACTCGGCCAGAAGACATTCGAGCGAGAAGACGAGATCGTGGCTGTGGTTCCAGGCGTCGTCGGCCAGCAAGCCGCGCCCGGCGTGGAGGTACTTGAGCGCCGAGGCGTACGCGGTCGAAGCCTTCGCACGCCTGCCCGCGAGGAGGTTCAGCTCCGCGACACGCTCGCGCTCGGCGGCGGACGCAAGCAGGTGCAGCCCGCGGTTGAGCTGGCTGACGATCTCGAAGACCGCTTCCTCGAGCTTCTCCGCAGGCGTGCATGACGCGATCGACATGCCGATCCTGAGGTGAGCTTCCGCCCGCCGATCCGCCGGCGTCAGGGAATAGGCCGCCTCCTGAACACGGTCGTGGAGGAAGAAGTACGAATCCCGCGCGGCCAGGACAAGGCCCGCCTGCAGCGCTTCCTCCAGGTGGCCATGCAGATCGTGCGCCGCATCTCCGTAGACCACGTCGAGAAGCGTGAAGTCCGCCCGGCTGCCGATGTGCGCGAGCTGCTGCAATGCCTTCTGAGCCTCGGTCGGCAGCCGGCTCAGCTTGCCGATCAGGAGGTCGACCACGTTGTCCGTGTATTTCCTCGCGTGTATGCGTGCGAGGTCCCACACCCAGCGCGATGCGCTGTGGTCGAACGCGAGCAACTCCTCCTCGACCAGCGCCGTCAGGAACTGAATGACGAAGAAGGGGTTGCCGGCTGTTCTGTCATGGACCAGTGCGGCCAGCGGGGCGGCGCGCGCGTGGCCGCAGCAGAGCGAATCCGCGACGAGCTGACTCACGTGCTCTTGCGCAAGCGGTCCGAGCGCGATGTTCTGCACCGGTGCGCCGGAAGCCCGGATCCGCTCGAGCGTGCGCAGGAGCGGGTGGCCGGCGGCGACTTCGTTGTTCCGGTAAGCACCGATCAACAGCAGGTGGCGCACCTCGGGCTGGGTCAGCAGGTCTTCGAGCAGATCGAGGGTGGCCGCATCGAGCCACTGCAAGTCGTCGAGGAAGACGACCAGCGGGTGCTCCGGCCGAGCGAACACGCCCAGCAAACGCCGGAACACCAGCTGAAAGCGGCGTTGCGCATCCTGCGGCGGCAGTTCCGGCACCGGCGATTGCTCGCCGATGACCAGCTTCAGTTCGGGCACGAGATCAAGCATGAGCAAGCCGTTCGGGCCGAGCGCCTCACGAAGCGCCTCTCGCCAGTGGGCAAGCTCGACGTCGCCTTCCGTCAGCAACGCACGAACCAGGCTCTGGAAGGTCTGCGCCAACGTCGCATACGGAATGTCCCGTTTGTACTGGTCGAACTTGCCCGCGGCGAAGAGGCCGCGCGGCGGGACCAGGACCTTGTGCAACTCGTTCACGAAGGTGGACTTGCCGATCCCGGCGTAGCCGGAAACCAGCACCAGTTCCGGCGCCCCGTCTCGGACGATGCGGTCAAACGCGGCGAGAAGCGCCTGGATTTCTTCTGCCCGTCCATACAACTGCTCCGGGATCAGCAGTCGGTCGGGCGTATCGTGTTCGCCGAGCGCGAAGTCGTCGACGCGTCCTTGATTCTCCCAATGCCCGAGGCAGCGCCGCAGATCACGTTCCAGGCCTGCTGCCGTCTGATACCGCTCCTCGGCCGTCTTCGCGAGCAGCTTCATGACGATCGCGGACACCGCCGCAGGGACGCTCTGTATCCGCTCGCGGGGTGACATGGCCTGCCGGGCGATGTGGCAGTGCACCCACTCCATCGGGTCGGCTGCAGCGAATGGCAGCGCGCCGGTGAGCATCTCGTAGAGCGTCACACCGAGTGCATAGAGGTCGCAGCGGGCATCGATGGAACGGTTCATCCGCCCGGTCTGCTCGGGCGCGATGTAGGCAAGCGTGCCGGCGAGCATCTCCGGGGGCCCCGGCGCCTGCCGTTCGCGCTGCAGACGCGAGGCGATCCCGAAGCCGGTCAGCCAGACCTGGTGCGTCACGGTGTTGACGAAGACGTTCGCCGGCTTGACGTTCTTGTGGACGATGCCCCGGCTGTGCACTTCGCTGAGGGCGGCGGCGAGGCCGATGGCGAGCCTCAGGAACGTTCCGAGCGCCATGGCCGGTTCGGCGGGCGGTTGGCCATCGAGGGCATGCCGTGCCGGCAACGCTTCCAGGTGTCTGCCCAGGGGCTCGCCGGGCGGGTCCTCCAGAATCAGGGCAATCCGGCCTTCGACTTGCCCCAGCGCCAGGGGCCGAATGGCCCACGTCGATTCGAGCTCCGATCGGAAGGCGAACTCATGTTCCAGCATCCGGATGCGATCGGGTCCGGGACGCTCCGAAGCGGGCATCAGTGCAAGGACCGACGGCGGATGCGGCATCCGCCCGGCCACCGCACACCCTCGGCACAGCACGAAGCCGCCGTCTTGATGAATTGTCGAGAGTGAGTAATCTGACAGATCCATCCCCGGAGCCTCCGACATCGACCATCACGGAGCATGCACGCGAAGAACGCGGCGCCCTGTCGGCGTGGCCCGCCAGGCCTGGGCTTCAGTCCGGCTTCCCGCGCGTGTTCGCGCAATGATAGCCAATGGGCTCAGCAGCAACGCTGCGCCGGAATCGCGGGCTGATCGACACCATCGTGTGATAGCCAAGTGCACAGGATCTGGCGATATTCAGTCAGCGGCCGCGTCGATCCTGCTCGCTTCACCCAGCGCTCACGCGGTGCATCACTGGAACTGCCATGCGCCATTTCTCATCGCATCCGCAACACGGCCCGATCGTCGCGCCCCTGCGTTCACCGCCCCATCGCGGCACAACACCCACGCTGCCCGTGACACCGCAGGAAAGCGAATTCCGAGAGATGGACCAGGCCTTCCGTGCCAGCGGAGGCATCGCCGGATCCGACGAGGTCACCGCACTTCTGCGCAGGCACACGGACCAGCCGATCTCGGTGCTCGCGCGCTGGATCGTCGACCGGGACGTCCTGTGCTTCCACTGGCAATCGCGCTCGATGCTGCCGCTGTTCCAGTTCGATCCGCACACGCTGACGCCACGCCAGCCCGTGGTGGCCGTGCTCGGAGAACTGGCACCCGCGCTGAGCGACTGGGAGATCGCCCTCTGGTTTGCCCGTTGCAACCCCTGGCTCGACGACGCTGCGCCGGTGGATGCGATCGACGTGGATCAGCGAGCGGTCTACGAGGCCGCGAGGGTCGATCGCTACCTCATCCATGGCTGATGCCGGGCTTCGAGGCCGCAGGGAGTGCCACCATGTCACCTGAGCAAGTGCTCGCGCAGTTCAAGGCTTCGGGCGTTCAGACCTGCTTCCACGATCGCCACATCGCGCCGCAGATCTTCGCGGGACTGAACGGCGCCAACTGGCGCCTTTCCGGCTACGAAGCACGCGACGGCTACAAGGCATTGCGCAAGATCCTGAGCGAGGGACTGACCCCGGAGCAGGTGATCGCCGAAGTCAAGGCCTCGGCCCTTCGCGGCCGTGGCGGCGCGGGGTTTCCGACCGGCCTGAAGTGGAGCTTCATGCCGCGCCAGTTTCCCGGCCAGAAGTACCTGGTGTGCAACTCGGATGAGGGCGAGCCGGGCACGTGCAAGGACCGCGACATCCTGCTCTACAACCCGCATATCGTGATCGAGGGAATGATCATCGCCGCGTACGTCATGGGCGCCACTGCCGGCTACAACTACATCCACGGCGAGATCTTCGAGGCCTACGAACGCTTCGAGTCAGCACTCGATGAAGCACGCACCGCCGGCTATCTCGGCCATCGAATCCTCGGCAGCGATTTCAGCTTTCAGCTTCACGCGACGCACGGTTTCGGCGCATACATCTGCGGCGAGGAGACGGCGTTGCTCGAGTCGCTCGAGGGCAAGCGGGGCAATCCTCGTTTCAAGCCTCCGTTTCCGGCGAGCTTCGGCCTCTACGGCAGGCCGACGACGATCAACAACACCGAGACTTTCGCCGCCGTGCCATGGATCATCCGCAACGGCGCGAGGGCCTACCTGGAAGCCGGCAAGCCCAACAACGGCGGCTCGAAGATCTTCTCGGTCAGCGGCGACGTCGAGTTGCCCGGCAACTACGAGATCCCGCTGGGCACGCCGTTCCCGAAGCTTCTGGAACTCGCAGGCGGGGTTCGCAAGGGCCGCCGCCTCAAGGCCGTGATCCCCGGCGGTGCATCGTCGCCGGTGCTTCCCGCCGCCGCCATGCTGGAACTGACCATGGATTTCGACGCGCTGGCCAAGGCCGGCTCCATGCTCGGCTCCGCCGCGGTGATCGTGATCGATGACAGCCGGAACATGGTCGAGTCGCTGAAGCGCCTCTCCTATTTCTACATGCACGAATCCTGCGGGCAATGCACGCCCTGCCGCGAGGGTTCGGGCTGGCTCTGGCGCGTGGTGGACCGGATTCACGGCGGCAGAGGCAAGCCTTCCGACGTGAGCCTTCTCAACTCTGTTGCCGACGGCATCCAGGGCCGCACGATCTGCGCGCTGGGGGATTCCGCCGCGGTGCCCGTCCGCGCCATGATCAAGCACTTCCGGGACGAGTTCGAGGAACTCATTCCGCGCGATCCCCCACGTTAGTGGGCCGTGGCAACCAGCCACCCCCAAGCGCCTTGTAGACCCCCACGAGCGAGGTGGCGGCTCCCGTTTGAGCCTGGGCAAGCCGGTCGCGCGCGGACAGCATCTCCCGCTCGGCATCGAGCACCGACAGGAAATCGCTCACACCCACGGTGAAGCGCTCGCGTGCGATCAGCGCGGCGTTCTCCGCGGCGCGCGCGGCGTCATAGAGGTGCTCAGCCTGGCGCTGGCTCCGGGTGTAGGTCGCCAGCGAGCCTTCGGTCTCCTCGAGGGCGGTGAGCACGGTGCGCTCGTAGACCAGCATCGCGGCGTCGCCACGCGCATCGGCCGCGGCGATCTGGGCGCGGATGCGGCCGAAGTCCAGCAGGTTCCAGACCATCCGCGCGCCCAGGCTGTAGGCATAGGAGGCACCGTCACCGAGCCTGCCGAGGGTCATTGCGTTCTGCCCGATCGTGCCGCCGAGGGTGATGCGCGGAAACAGCTCCCCGCGCGCCACGCCGACACGCGCCGCCGCGGCGGCAGCCTGCTGCTCGGCCGCCAGGATGTCGGGCCGGCGGCGCAGCAGGCTCGCGGGCGAGCCGATGCCGCCGAGGGCCACGCTCTTGAGTCCGGGCAAGGGCTTGGGCGCGCTCAGTTCGGCGTCGAGGGCCGAAGGTGGCTCGCCGCACAGCCGACTCAGGCGATAGCGTGCGCGGAGCACGGCCGCTTCCAGCGCCGGCACGCTGGCCGCGGTGCTTTGCACCAGGGCGCGCGCGCGCTCGGCGTCGAAAGCCGTGCCGCGCCCGGCTTCCTGCCGGGCCCCCACCAGCGCCAGCACCGCTCGCTGGGTTTCCAGCGACGCGTAGGCCACCCGCAACTGCTCCTGCAACCCGCGCAGCTCGAAATACGTGCGCGCCACCTCGGCGCTCACGCTCAGATGAACGAACTGCAGTCCCGCCTCGGTCGCCAGCATCTCCGCTCCGGCCGCACGGCTCGCGTCGCCGAGGCGGCCGAACAGGTCGACTTCCCAGTTCACGTCGAAGCCGAAGGAGTAGGTGTGATGCGTTCGAGGGTTCCCCGCGGCGTCCGCGGCCCGCACGCGCCCCGCGCCAGCTGCCACATCGACGGAGGGAAGCAGTTGCGCATCGGCAAAATTCGCCAGCGCACGCGCCTCGCGCAGGTTCGCGCTGGCGATGCGGAGGTCCGCGTTGGCCTGGAGGGCGCGCGCAACCAGGGCGTCGAGCTGCGGGTCCCGGAAGCCGCGCCAGAATTCCGCCGCGGGCTCGACCTGCGCTGTATCGTCCGGCTGGTTGGCAAAGCTCGCAGCCGGCGGCGGCTCATAGAGCTTGTAGCGGGGCGCATTGGAGCAGGCAGCCAGGAATGAAACTGCCGCCAGCGTGGCCAGGGCTTTCATCTCGCACCCCCCGTCTGCTCCGGCGTGGCGTCGTCCACGCCCGGATGGAAGGGATGCGCCGCTGCATCGATCTGGTGGCGCAGGTCCGCCGCCTCGGCACGCTGCTTCTCGGTGCTCTTGCGCAGCAGCACGTAGAACAGCGGCGTGAGGAAGATGCCGAACAAGGTCACCCCGACCATGCCGGAGAAGACCGCGACCCCCATGGCGCGGCGCATCTCGCTGCCCGCGCCGCTGCCCAGGATCAGCGGGATCACGCCGGCGCAAAAGGCGATCGAGGTCATCAGGATCGGCCGCAGGCGCAGCCGGCACGCCTCGATCACCGCCTCGACGATCGGCTTGCCGCGCTCTTCGAGTTCCTTCGCGAACTCGACGATGAGGATCGCGTTCTTGCAGGCCAGGCCCACCAGCACCACCAGGGCCACCTGGGTGAAAAGGTTCAGGTCGCCCACCTGGCCGAAGGGCGGCAGATGCGACAGCCACACGCCGAAGAGCGCCGACAGGATGGACATCGGCACGATCAGCACGATCGACAACGGCAGGCTCCAGCTCTCGTACTGGGCCGCGAGCACCAGCACGACCAGGATCACCGAAAGCAGCAGCACGACGGTGAGCGTCGGCACCTGGATGCCGAGACCCGGCACCGTGACGTCCCGCGTCAGCCGGTCCTGGTAGGAAAGCTCCGTCCACTCGTAAGTCATGCCGCGCGGCAGGTTCTTCAGCAGGCCCTCGATCTCCCCCTCGGCCTGCCCGCTGGAAAAGCCCGGCTTGGCTGCGCCATTGATGTCGGCCGACGGGAAGCCGTTGTAGCGCGTTACGCGCGTCGGGCCGAAGGTGGGCTCGACCTGCATCAGCGCGCCCAGCGGCACCATCTCGCCGCGGCCGTTGCGGGTCTTCAGGTCGAGGATGCTCTGCGCCTGCGTCCGGTAGGGGGTGTCGGCCTGGACGATCACCTGGTAGGTCTTGCCGAAGCGGTTGAAGTCGTTGACGTAGAGCGAACCGAGGTTGATCTGCAGCGTGTCGTAGATGTCCTGCAGCGCGACGCCCATCTGCTTCGCCTTGGTGCGATCGACGTTCGCGAAGAGCTGCGGCACATTGATGTCGTAGTTGGAATACGGCGTTCCGATGCTGGAAGCCGCGTCGGCGTAGATGGGTCCCAGCGTATCGCGCACCGCGTTGAAAAGCGTCTGCTCGCCCTGGCCGCCGCGGTCTTGCACCTGCAGCTTGAAGCCGCCGGCATTCCCCAGGCCGTCGACTGCCGGCGGCGGCACGACGAACATGCGCGCGCCCTGGATGCTCTCGATCTCGGCATTGACGCGCGCCAGGATGGCGTCCTTCGACAGGTCCCGCGACCGGCGCTCCTCGAAAGGTGCCAGCAGGTAGAACACTAGCCCTTCGTTGGGCGCCGCAGAAAAGCCTGCGATCGACAGCCCCGGGTAGCTCGTCGCACCGACGATGCCGGGCACCTTGAGTGCGATGTCGGTCATGTCCCGAAGGACCGCATCGGTCCGCTCGCGCGTGGCGCCGGCCGGCAGTTGCGCGATGCCGATGAGGTACTGCTTGTCGGGCGCCGGGACGAAGCCACCCGGGATCCGCGCGAGCAGCACGGCGGTCGCGAGCAGCAGCAGCAGGTAAACGGCCAGGGCCATCGACTTGCGCTTGAGCAAGCCGGTGACGCCGCGGCTGTAGTCCTCGCTTCTGTGGTGAAAGAACAGGTTGAACCAGCGGAAGAAGCGGCCGAACAGCTTGTCCATGACGCGCATGACGGGGTCCTTGGGCGCGTCATGGGGGCGCAGCAGGATGGCCGCGAGCGCCGGAGACAGGGTGAGCGAGTTGATGGCCGAGATCACGGTCGAGATCGCGATCGTCGCCGCGAACTGCTTGTAGAACTGTCCCGACAGACCCGGCACGAGAGTGAGCGGAATGAACACCGCGCACAGCACCAGGGCGATGGCGACGATGGGGCCGCTGACCTCCTTCATGGCCCGGACTGCGGCGTCGTGCGGCGTCAGGCCGTCTTCCAGGTTGCGCTCGACGTTCTCCACCACCACGATCGCGTCGTCGACCACGATGCCGATGGCCAGGACGAGTCCGAACAGCGTGAGCGTGTTGATCGAATAGCCCAGCGGCAGCAGCACGGCGAAGGTGCCGACGATCGATACCGGCACGGCCAGAAGCGGAATGATCGAGGCGCGCCAGGTCTGCAGGAACACGATCACCACCAGCACCACCAGCAGCACCGCCTCGATCAGCGTGTGGACGACCTTGTCGATGGAGGTCTGGACGAAGCGCGTCGGGTCGTAGACGATGGCGTAGTCGACGCCCTGTGGAAAGCCGGCCTTGAGCCGCTCCATGGTGGCTCGCACCTGCTCGGAGATCTCCAGCGCGTTGGAGCCGGGGGCCTGGAAGATCCCGATGGCCGCCGCCTCCTTGTTGTCGATCAGGCTGCCGATCGCGTAGGTGTTGGAGTTGATCTCGACGCGTCCCACGTCCCGGATACGGATCAGGGCGCCGGTCGCGGGTTCGGTACGCACGATGATGTCGGCGAACTCCTCTTCGCGCACCAGACGACCGCGGGTGTTGACCGCGAGCTGGAAATCCGTGCCCCTGGGCGAAGGCGGCGCGCCGACGACGCCGGCCGCCACCTGGACGTTCTGCTCGCGAATGGCCGCAACCACGTCGCCTGCCGTCAGGTTGCTGCCGGCGAGCTTCTGCGGGTCCAGCCAGATGCGCATGGCATAGTCGCCGCCGCCGAAAAAGCTCACCGAGCCCATGCCAGGAATGCGCAGCAGCTCGTCGCGCACCTGCTGGTGGGCGTAGTTGCGCAGGTAGAGCGTGTCGTGCGTGTTGCCCGGGCTGACCATGTGCACCACCATGGTCAGGTTGGGCGATTGCTTCTCGGTGATCACGCCGATCTGGCGCACGATCTCGGGCAGCCGGGGCAGGGCCCGATTGATGCGGTTCTGCACCGCGGTCTCGGCCTGCTCGGGGCTGGTGCCGATGCGGAAAGTCACCGTCAGGGTCAGGGAGCCGTCGGCCGTGGCCTGGCTTTCGTAGTACAGCATGTCGTCCACGCCGTTGATCTGCTCCTCCAGCGGCGTGGCGACGGTCTCCGAGACGACGCGCGGGTTGGCACCGGGGAACTGGGCGCGCACGACGATCTGCGGCGGCGTCACGTCCGGGTATTCCGAGATCGGCAGCTGGAAGATCGACAGCAGGCCGACCAGGAAGATGAAGATCGACAGCACCGCTGCGAAGCGCGGGCGCTCGATGAAGAAGCGTGAAATGTCCATTATGTGCGCCTCACTTCTGCGCCACGGCGGAGCCGGCGCCTCGCGTCACGGGAGCACGCGCGGGCAAGGGCATGCCCTTGTCGTCGACGGCGAGCACCTGCGGCGTCACCGGCGCGCCGGGAAAGGCGCGCAGCAGCCCATCCACGACCACCCGCTCACCGGGCTTGACGCCCTCGACCACGCGCATGCCCTCGATCAGCGCGCCGGTCTTGACCTCGCGCGCCTGCACGATGTTGTCCGGACCGACGACGAGCACCATCTTGCGCGTCTGGTCCGTCGTGATGGCGCGCTCGGCCACCAGCGTGGCCTGATAGCTGCCGCTGCCGATCAGCTTGACCCGCGCGAACAGACCCGGCGTGAACTGCCCTTGACGGTTGTCGAACACGGCGCGCCCACGCATCGATGCCGTGGCCGGGTTCAGCCGGTTGTCGACGAAGTCCAGGTGTCCTCGGTGCGGGAAGCCCTCCTCGTTGGCAAGCCCCATCATCATCGGGTTGGGCTCGTCGCGACCCGACGGCCGGGTCCCGTCGCGTGCCGCTTTCACGTACTTGAGGTAGGTCGCCTCGCTGGCGTCGAAGTAGGCATACACCTTGTCGCTCGACACCAGCGTCGTGAGCACCGGATCGCCCACGCTGACCAGGTTGCCCGGCGTGATGTTGGCACGCGAGGTGCGGCCCGACACCGGTGCCGTGATGCGGGTGAATTCGAGGTTCAGCCGGGCCTGGGTCAGCGCCGCCTCGGCGGCCTGGATGCCGGACTGCGCGTTGCGCGCCGCGGCGCGCAACTGATCGACCTCCTGCTGGCTCACGCCCTGGATCGCTACCAGCCGCTCCGCGCGCGCCAGCTCGCTCCTGCTCAGCTCGGCCTGGGTGCGCGCGGTCACCAGCTGCGCCTCGAGGCGCGCCACCTCGGCGGCGAACGGGCGCGGGTCGATGGTGAACAGAAGCTCGCCCTTCTTGACGAGCTGGCCTTCACGAAAGTGCACCGCCTGCAGAGAACCTGCCACCCGCGCGCGCAGTTCGACAGTGTCCGGCGCCTCCAGGCGCGCCGTGAACTCATCGAACTCCTGCACGACACCCTGGAAGGCAGGCGCTACCGAAACCTGGGGTGGAGCGCCCGCCTTCGGCGGCGCCTCCTGGCGGCAGCCCGCGCAAAAGCAGGCAGCGCACAGCAAGGCCAGAACTGCGTTCATCGGATGCCGGCGAAGAAATGACCAAGGGGTCATGGCATGCTCCTGTGGAAAGGGCCATCTTCGACCGGCAAATGGCGAACGACATCGGCCAGAGGTTGACTCGGAAGTCGATCCGAGGGGTGAAGCAGAAGTCGACGCCGCGGGAGCCGAGTGCGCCTCGGCTCCGGAACGCACGGCGAGGCCGGTCGCATGCCTCCCATGCTGGAACGCGGAGAGACCAGGCCAGCCTCACCGCCAAGCTGCTCCGCGCTCCGCTTCAGCCAAGGTCGTACTGCGCGGTCGTACTACCGTGCAATTGCTGCGACGCGAGTCCTCTGCTGTGATTGGCACCGAGCGTGCCACGCTGTCCAAGGCACCCACAACCCAGGAGCCACCCATGAGCGCCATCCGCGAACCCGGAGAAACCGCACCTGCTGCGCCCCAACTGCAGCGTATCGACGCGAAGCTCGACGTCGCCACCATCGCCGCATCAAGCGCCGAGTACGCCAAGCCCTTCTGCGAAGACCTCGGCATGAGGCTCTCTCGAATCATGATCCCTGTCGCTTCTCTCTGCCTCCTGTGGGCGGTGAACGCCCGCGCCGAGCACTACCACGGCGTGCTGCAGTTCCAATCGGGTGCGAATCGTGCCGACGTGCACGCCCAGGCACTTGCAGCCTCTCATCTGCCTGATGCTTTCCGCGAGGGGGCCAGCGCGGGTGTAGCGCCGGCGGCAGGCGGCCAGATCGAAAAGTCCGAGGTGCGCGCGCAAGCACTGGCCGCCGCGCGCGTGGGCAACCCATTCGGCGACAGCGCCGGTGCGGGCGTGGCCAGCACATCGATCGGTACGGTCGATCGTCAGGCCGTTCGCGCAGAAGCGCGCGCCACGGCGGCGCGCGGCGTGAACAAGGCGATCCCGTCACTGGGACCCTGAACGGCACACGCCGTGCCCGGCCCCATGCCTGCCCGCGCGAGCTCCGAGATCAGCGGCCGACGACGACGGCCCCCCAACCGATACCGCCCGATCACGCTACTGTCCGGCTCCACCCCCAGGCGATTGCGACACGCTCCACGGGCAGTTGGTGTCCAGCGCGAGTCAGACCGGATCGCCGCACGCCCCCCGCGCCGCGCGGACGGCATCCAGGCGGATCTCGTGCAGCTTGATGTGCCTGAAGCCCTGCGCCAAGGCGCGCTCGACGGCCTGGGCCCACCAGCGCCGGCTCCGAGTAGCGCGGCAGGCTCGCGGTGGGGGCCGCGCCCATGTCGAAGGGCTCGCGGATGAGATGGATCTCGATTCGCTCGACCCGGCGCCTGTCGCTCACCGATGCGGGCGAGACCTTCTATGCGCGCTGCGCGGCGGATCGACGGGCCGCAGGGCACGGCCGAGGTCCATGTGGCGGGCCGCTTCGCGCCAACACGGTGAAAGCCCAGCTCGAGGCCGCGCTGGCCCACCTGGGTGTCGCGCTATTGCCTGTTCCCCTGGCAGCGCAGCACATCCGGACCGGCGAACTGACCGAGGTGCTGCCGGGGCACGGCGTGGAGGGCATCGGCCCCTACCTCGTCTACGCGAGCCGCCGGCAGATGCCGCGCGCGGTGAGGGCCTTCATCGACTTCGCGATGACGGCGATGGCCGCACAGCTGGAAGAGCGCTCCGCCCTTGCGCTTCGCGACGATGCGGCGCCGAGCGGCGCCGGCCGTCTCACGGCGTGAACGGCGGGCCGTTGGGCTTCGTTCTCAGCCCCGGCCTCAGGCGCTTCCAGGGCAGCTGCGCCGGATCGGCGATGAAGGGCCCGGGCGCCCGGGCCACCAGGATTTTTTCGGCGATGGCGGCGAAGTCCGCGCGGAAGTGGACCGAGCTCTTGTTCACCAGGATCTTCATGGCCTCGGGCTCGATGCCGACCGCGCGGTACATGTTCCTGTCCAGCAGCTGGGCCTTGGCCGAGCTCACCGCGATGCGGACGCCGTCGATGCGCAGGCGCGCCATCGGGCCCATGTCGGCCGCCTTGCCGTTCATCATCGGGCCGCCGTAGACGAAGCGGCCGTCGGAGAGCGACTCCACCTCGTAGCTCGCCCGGAGCGGCTCGTCGCCCGGGACCTGGGGACAGCCCCCGAGGCCGATCTCGATGCGGCTGCCCACGCCGGCCCGGTGCGCGGCCGCTGCCGCGGCAGGGTCGCAGAGGATGCCGATGGCGGCGCCCTGCGCGCCGGCCGCGAGGAGCGCGCGCAGCATGCCGGTGGTGTTGCCATCGCCGCCGACGCCGGGGTTGTCCTGGGTGTCCGCGATGATCACCGGGCGTTCCGCCCCCTCGGCGATACGCATGGCCTGCCGAACCGCCGCGTCCGGCTCGTCGAACTGCACAGCCCAGTCGCCCTCCAGCGCGCAGGCACGGGCCAGCAGGGCATCGACGGCCTTCTCGACCGCGGCGCGGTCGAAGCCATGGCCCCAGATCACCGGGCCGCACTCGGGAAAGTCGGCCGCCGGGAAGCCCGGCGCGAAGGACAGCGACAGCACGCCCTCCGGCTCCAGCGCCTCCAGCAGCTCGTACATGCCGCCCGCGGGCTGCATCATGGTCGACATGCTGTTGACGGGGATCAGGAAGGGCAGGCGCCGTGCCACGCAGTGCACGGGGCGCGCATCGCCGTGCAGCGCCAGCAGCAGTTCGCCGGCCCGGCGGCCGGTGTCGGCCATGTCGACATGCGGGTAGGTGCGGTAGGCCACCAGGCCGTCTGCCAGCGCGAGCATCTGCGCCGTGACATTGGCATGCAGGTCCAGCGACACCACGATCTTCATGCGCGGCCCGACCACGGCGCGGATCCGCGCCAGCAGCTCGCCTTCGCCGTCATCCAGGTGCTGCGCGACCATGGCGCCGTGCAGGTCGAGGTAGATGGCGTCGAAGCCGCCGCGCTTGACCGCGGCAACGATCTCGCCGGCGATGCGCTCGTAGGCATCGGTGGTGACGTGGGCGGAGGCGCCGGCGCCGGCCCAGATGACGGGGGTGACGGTGTGCCCGTGTTCGCGCACGCAGCGGATGAAGCCGCTGGCCGGCAGGTTGACGTTCAGGAGGTCGTACAGCGCGTCGCCGCGCACCATGGCCGGGAAGTCCTCGCCGCGCACGAAGCTCTCATAGCTGGCCACGGTGGGCGCGAAGGTGTTGGTCTCGTGCTGGAAGCCGGCAACCAGGATGTTCATGGCTTGTTCCTTGGGGTGATGGGGTCGGCGGCGAGGTCGGTTCACTGCGGCGTCAGCTTGATCGCCTGCACCATCTTCCTGAATTTCTGGGTCTCGGTCGCGTAGAACTTTGTCGAATCGGCCAGCGACTGGGGCTTCAGGGCCTGCACGCCGGAGGGCTGCAGGGCGTTCGCCATCTGCGGCGAGCGGATCGCCTCCTGCGAGGCCTCCAGCAGCACCCGCAGGCGGTCCGCGGGAATGCCGTCCCTGGCCATGACGGCCAGCCAGATCGAATGCACCAGCTCGTTCTTCTGCGCGATGCGCGATTCGGCAATGGCCGGCACGCCCGGGAGGTTGGACATGCGCTGCGTGTCGAGCACGTTGAGCGCCTTGATCTTGCGGCTCTCGAGCAGCTGCGTGGAGGCGCCGAGGTTCGGCAGGATGGTGAGGTCGACCCGCTCGCCGACCAGGTCCTGCATCATCGGCGTGGCCCCCTTGTAGGGCACGTGGAGCAGCTTGGCGCCGGTGGTCTGCGCCATGTACTCGGAGACGATGTGGTACATCGATCCGTGGCCGGGGCTGCCGAAGCTCAGGCCCGGATGGCCGGGCTTGCTGCTCTCCGCGATGAGCTGCTCCAGCGAGGTGAACGGGAGCTCGTTGCGCGCCATCACCACCAGCGGATGGTTCGAGATCGGCGCCAGCAGCGCGAGGTCTTCGGGCTTGTACTTCGCGGCGGCATTGGACAGGGGCGTGAGGATGGCCTCGTTGGGCGAGCCCATGATCAGCGTGTAGCCGTCGGCCGGCCGGCTCAGCAGGCGCTGCACCGCCACCGCGCCGCCGGCGCCGGGCAGGTTCTCGACGATGAAGGGCTGGCCGAGGCGCTTCTCCATCGCGATCTGCATGGCGCGCGCCAGCACGTCCGCGGGGCCGCCCGGCGGAAAGGCCACCAGCATGGCGATCGGCTTCGACGGGAAGGTCTCGGCCGCCAGGGCCGCCTGCCCCGTCGCGCCGAGCGCGACGACGCCGGCCGCCGCGAGCATGCGGACAACCCGCGGGTTCAGCGCACGGGCCAGGGCCTTGGCACCACGGGCGAAGGTCGCTTTCATCAGGTGTCGCATCTCGTCTCCTTGTTGAATCTGCGGCGGATTGTTTGGCGTAGCATCCGTTCGAGCAACAGCAATCTTTTGCAGATTTCGTTGCTTCTTGGGCAACGGCCAGGAGAACCATGCGATGCGCGACGTCAACCAGAAAAGGCTTCGGTATTTCCGCGAAGTGCTGGAGCACCGCTCGATCCGCGGCGCGGCGGACGCGCTGAACACGGCGCCGTCCGTCATCACGCGGCAGGTGGCGCTGCTGGAGCAGGAGCTGGGGCTGATGCTGTTCGAGCGGCAGGCACGCGGCGTGGTGCCGACCGACGCGGCCGCGCATCTGCTCGCGTACTGGCGCGGCTGCCAGGCACAGCAGGAGCAGCTCGCCGAGCGCCTGCGCGCCATCGAATCGATGGAGGCGGGCACGGTGAGACTGGTCGCCAGCGAGGGCTACATCGATGGGCTGATGGACGAGGTGGTCGCCACCTTCTGCGCCGCACACCCGAAGCTCTCGGTCATCGTCGAGGCCTTGCCCGCGGACGAGCTCATCGGCGAGGTCGTGAACGACCGCGCGCACATCGGCGTGGCCTACAACCCGCAGCCCGACCGGCAGCTCGAATTCGTCGCCAGCGCGGCGGCGCCGGCCAAGGTGCTGGTGCGGGCAGGGCACCCACTGACGGCGGTGAACGGCCCGCTGCAGATCCGGCAGCTCCTGGACTTCCCCTTGGCCCTGATGCCGCCGGCCTACGGGGTCGGCAAACTCGTGGAGCTGCTGGAGTATGCGGAGCATGTGAAGCTGCATCCCAGCCTGCGCAGCAACTCGGTCGCGGCGCTCAAGCGATTCGTCGGCGCGACCGACGGCGTGACCTTCGTCGGCGCGGGGCTGGCGGCGGCAGCGGAAGTGGAGGCAGGCCGGTTGGTGACGCTCGACCTGTCGCACCCGCTGTGCCGCAAGGCCAAGGTGGGGCTGGTGGTTCGCCATGGCCGCCCCCTTTCGGTTGCGGCCACCCGACTGCTGGACGAGATACGGGGGAACTTCTCGGTGTTCAGCGCCCGCCCGGCGGCGCAACGGCCGCGCCGCGGCACATCGGTGTCGCCGCGCTGAATCTTCGCGGTGCGTGCTTTGGCTTTGGCTTTGGCTTTGGCTTTGGCTTGACCGTATTTTTCGATCAAGTTTCCACGAATAAGTCGTTGGATCGGTCAGCGACATCTTCATAGCATCGGTGGCATGACCCATCCCAAGGCTTCTTCGCTGCGATCGAACGCAACGCACCCGGCGCTGAACCGCGCCCTCCTCCTGGTCCCAGGCTCGGCGGTGGCGGCCGTGGTCGCCGCCGCGGCAGCGCTGGCGGCTTCGCACCACGGCGGGCCCGTGTTCCTCTATGCGCTGCTGATCGGTGTCGCGCTGCACCACCTGAGCCAGGAGCCGCGCAGCCTCCCCGGCATCGAGTTCTGCGCGCGGACCTGCCTGCGCCTGGGGGTCGGACTGCTGGGTGCGCGGATCACGGCGCAGCAGATCATGCAGCTCGGATGGAGCACGGCCTTGATCGTCGTCGCAGGCGTGGTCACCACGATCGCGGTGGGTCTCGCGCTCGGCCGCCGCCTGGGCTTCTCGTCCGCGCAGGGCGTGCTGGCCGGTGGCGCCGTGGCGATCTGCGGCGCATCGGCCGCACTGGCCATCTCCGCGGTGCTGCCGCGCGAGAAGAACGCGGAGCGCCACACGCTGATGGTGGTGGTGGCGGTGACGCTGCTGTCGACCGTGGCGATGGTGCTCTATCCGCTTCTGGCGCGCTCGCTGGGCTTGCCTGCAGAGGCCGCGGGCATCTTCATCGGTGCCACGATCCATGACGTGGCGCAGGTGATCGGCGCCGGCTACACGCTCGGGCCGGAGGCCGGCGACGTGGCGACCATCGTCAAGCTGTTCCGGGTGGCGCTGCTGACGGTGGTGGTGTTCGCGGTTTCGCTGGCGTACAAGCGTGCGCGCGCATCGGCGCAGCCGGGCGCCGACGGAAGCCTTGCCGGCAAGACGCCACTGGTGCCTTGGTTCCTGCTGCTGTTCGTGGCCATGGTGGCGCTCAATTCGGCGGGACTGGTGCCGGCTGCGGCGGCGCAGGGACTCGCCGAGACCTCGCAGGTGCTGCTGGTGGTAGCCGTCGCGGCGCTCGGCATGAAGACCTCGTTCCGGGAGCTCGCGAAGGCCGGCTGGCGGCCGGTGGCGCTGATCCTGGTCGAGACGCTGTGGCTGGCCGGGCTGGCCCTGGCTTGCCTGATGGGCATGCGCGCCTGAGCAGGCGCTTCCCTGCGGGACCCGCCGCGGAAGCGGGGGCGGCGTGGCCTGGCGGTTGCCACCGGCAAAGGCACGGCGTATCGTGGGCACAGTCGAAGGAGCGCCTCATGCCTTCAACAAGAAGCCCGGTTCGCGACGCGACGCGCGGCACGCGCGTGCTGTTGCAGGGCCCGTCGAGCTACGCCGAAGCCGCGGCGCCGCCATCGCATGCCCAACTGTGCGAGCGCACCGTGCAGGCCATCTGGCACATCCTCGACGAGCACGATCTCCTCGATGAACAGGTACGGAGCGATCTCGCGGCGATGCTCGAGCCGCTGGCCGCGCCGGCTTTCGGGGACCGCCCGCAGCGCCTGATCAAGATCCTGCGCCAGCCGAACCCGATCGACCCCTCGCACCTGTACTGGCTCACGCGCCGGCTGCTGACCCTGGTGCCCGAACTGCAGGCCGCGGCGCTGTCGAGCAAGGGGCTCATGTAGGCGCGTGCGCCTCAGGCCTTGAATCCCAGCACCTTCATCGCCGTCGCGAGCCCCTGCGCCGCCTTCGCATAGCCCTTCCAGGGCTCGTTGCCCTTGTCCAGCCGCGCATGGATGTTCTGCACCGTCCATTGCGCGCCGCTCGTGAGGTGCTGCACCTCCACCCAGTCGACCGGCACCGACACGCCCATCCCGGCCCGCGCGCGCGCGGACCAGGCGCAGATGGTGGTGGCGCCGAAGCCGTTGCGCAGGTAGTCGATGAAGATCCGGCCCACGCGGTTGCGCGGGCCGCTCTTGGCCACGAACATCTTCGGCAGGGTGCGCGCCAGGTGCTGCACGATGGCCTCGGAGAAATCCTTCACCGGATCCCAGCCGTAGTGCTTGCGCAGCGGCACCACCACGTGCAGGCCCTTGCCGCCGCTGGTCTTGCAGAAGCTCTCCAGCCCCAGCTCGCGCAGGAAGACGCGCACGACCTCGGCGCCCTGCTGCACCGCGGCCCATGGGACGCCCTCGCCCGGGTCGAGGTCGAAGGTCATGCGGTCGGGCTTGGCGGTGGCGGTCTTCACCGCGTTCCAGGTGTGGAACTCGATGACGTTCATCTGCGCGGCGGACACCAGGCCCTCGGGGGTCGCGACCTCGATCATCTGCTCGTGGCCGGGCCAGATGGCGGGGTCGAGCTGGCGGATGCCCTCCATGCCGCCCTTCTCCAGGTGCTTCTGGAAGAAGAGCTCGCCGGTGACGCCATTGGGTGCGCGCACGAAAGAGATGGGGCGCCCCTGGAGGTGCTCCATCATCAGCGGGGCGATCAGCCCGTAGAAACGCACCAGCTCGATCTTGGTGACGCCGCTCTTCGGGTCGATCACGCGCTCGGGGTTGGTGATCTTGAGCTTGGCGGGCAGGGTGTGCGCGACGGGCGGCGCGGCGTCGGCCTCGGGGAGGTGCACGGCCTTCTCGCGCACGATCGCCTTGGGCGGCTTGTCGTTGCGCAGGGCATGGAAGACGCCGTGACGGATGTGTCCGCCGGCGGTCCATTCCGAGTACGCGACCTCGGCAACCAGTTGGGGCTTGACCCAGTGGGCATGCCGCTCGTCCTCGGTCCTGTCCCTGAAGGGGCGCTTGTCGATGCCGATCTTCTCCAGGCGCTTCTGCATGTCGAGCAGCATGCGCTCGTCGAAGCCGGTGCCGACCTTGCCCGCATACACCAGGTCGCCGTTCGCATCGTGCACGCCGAGCAGCAGCGCGCCGATGCCCACGCGCGAGCCCTTGGGGTCGGTGTAGCCGCCGATGACGAACTCCTGCCGCCGGTTGCACTTGAGCTTGATCCAGTCGCGCGAGCGGCGCGAGGCATAGCTGCTTTCCTTGCGCTTGCCGATGATGCCTTCCAGGCCCATGCTGCAGGCCGATGCCAGCATGTCCCGGGGCGACGCGTCGAAGGCCTCGCTGAGGCGGATGCCGGCGGGTGCCTTGACGAGCAGCGCGCGCAGCAGCTCTCGCCGCTCGAGCAGGGGCGCGGCGCGCAGGTCGTGGCCGTCGTAGTACGGCAGGTCGAAGAGGAAGTACTCGATGTCCTGCGTCCGGCTGCTCTCGAAGGCGTTCTGCAGGGCCTGGAAGTCGGTCTTGCCGCCCTCGCCGAGCACGACGACCTCGCCGTCGAGCCAGCCGGGCTTGAGCTTCATGCGCGCCAGCGCCTTGACCAGGTGCGGCATGCGGCTGCTCCAGTCGTGGCCGTTGCGGGTGATGAGGCGCACGCCCTCGGCGTCGATGCGCGCCAGCATACGGTAGCCGTCGAACTTGATCTCGTAGACCCAGTCGCCCGGCTGGGCCGGAGGCGCGTCGACCAGGGTGGCGAGCGGCGGCGCGAGCTTGTGCGGCAGCTCGGCCTCGACGGCGCCCTCGGGCATGCCGCGCGCCGCGCCGCGCGTGGCCTTCCGGGCGGGCGCCGCGGCAGGGCCGGGCGCGGCTTCGGGCCCGGGCATGGGCAGCTCGGCCACGCTGTCGGGAAACTCGTCGACCACGCTGAACTCGGCCGAGGGCCGCTCGTAGGCATCGCGCTCCTTGATGAGCAGCCAGGCGTTGCCCTTGTCGTCCCTGCCCTTGGTGCGCACCAGCACCCACCTGCCGTGCAGCTTGTAGCCGTGCAGCTCGAACTTGAGGTCGCCCTTGCGATAGCCCTCGTGCGGGTCGCCGACCGGCGTCCAGGTGCCCTTGTCCCAGATCTGGACCTTGCCGGCGCCGTACTGCTTCGGCGGGATGGTGCCCTCGAAGCTGTTGTACGAGATGGGATGGTCCTCGACGTGGACGGCCATGCGCCGCACGTGCCGGTCGTAGCTGGGGCCCTTGGGCACGGCCCAGCTCTTCATGGTGCCGTCGAGCTCCAGCCGCAGGTCGTAGTGCAGGCGGGTGGCCCAGTGCTTCTGCACGACGAACTGGCGCGCCTGCTCGTTCTGCCGGCCGCCCTCGGCGGGCTCGGGCGTGACCGCGAAGTTGCGCTTGGCCTTGTACTTCGAAAGCGGGTCGGCGGCGCGGGCCATGGCGCCTCAGTTGCGCGGCTGCAGCCGCCGGTACGCGCTGAAGTGGCGGATGGCCAACTGCTTCTGGCCGGACTGGGCGTAGAGCAGCGCGGCGTTCTGGTGCGCATCGGCGAAGTCGGGCTGCAGGCGCAGGCACTGCTCGTAGGCCGCGAGGGCGGCGGCGACGCGGCCCATGTCCTCCAGGGCCACGGCGCGGTTGTAGTGCATGAGGGGGTCGTCGGGGCAATGCTCGATGCCCTCGTCGTACAGCGCCACGGCCTCCCCGCTGCGGCCCGCCTCGCACAGCATGAAGCCGAGGTTCAGGTAGGCATGGGCGTGGGCCGGGTCCTGCACGAGGATGCGGCGGTAGGCCTGCTCGGCGGCAATGGGGTCCGAGGACTCCAGGTCTTCGGCGGCCTCGAACAGTTCGTCGATGTCGTCGGCCGGCGATGCGGCCGTCTCCACCGGGCGTTGGGCGATGAAGCTCACGGAGCCGGTGGCCGGGGCCACGCTGAAGTCCATCACCAGCTGGCCCGTGTCGGGCTCCCACTGGGCATGCTCCTCGCGCACGATGATGCGGTCGCCCACCGCGGTGATGCGCAGGCCGTTGACGGGCGCCTCGGGCGGCAGCGTGTCGCGCAGGCGGCGCAGGGTGCGCAGGATCTGGCGGGTCGGGATGCGCGCCACGCGCAGGTCGTGCGCGGAGCGCAGCAGCACCACGTCGCGAAAGGAAAAGCGCCAGGCGCGGCCGGGGCCGCGGAAGGGGTCGACGAAGCCGAGTTCGATCAGCTTGGAGACGGCATGGCGCGTCAGGCCCAGCATCTGCCGGACGCCGCGCAGGGTGTAGGGGTGCGTGTGCTCGAGCGGGGCGTCGTCGTTGTTCGTCACTTCTTCATGCGCGCGCGTACCGGAGCGGCGGGCTCGGCCTCCTTGGCGGCCCGCGGCGCACGCTTCGCGCCCTTGCTTTCGACGGCGGTGGCGGGCTGCCTGGCGCCTGGCTTCGCCGCGGGCTTGGCCGCGCGGCCGAGGCTGGCGCGCAGCATCTCGGTGAGGTCGATGACCTGGGCGCCCGGGGCGTCTTCCGGGTGCTCGACGGCAACCACCTCCTCGCCCGCGATCTTGGCATCGATGGCGGCGAGGATGCGCTTCTTCTCCTCGTCCTCGAACAGGGTGGGGTCGTACTCGTCGGCCGAGATCTGGTCGATGAGCTGCAGTGCCAGCTTGAGCTCGGCGGCCGAAGGCGGCGGGAGCTGCTCGATGTCCAGGTCCTTCTGCGAGCGCACCTCGTCGGCGAAGAGCAGCTGCTGCAGCACCAGGCCGTCGTCGTTGGCGCGCACCTGCACCACGTACTGCTTGGACTTCCAGGCCCAGCGGGCCAGCGCACAGCGGCCGCTTTCCTGCATGGCGGCCTTGAGCAGGTTGTAGGGCTTGCCGCCGCGCTTGTCGGGGGCGAGGAAGTAGGTCTTGTCGAAGTAGATCGGGTCCACCGCCTTCTCGGGAATGAAGGAGACGATGTCGATCAGGTGGCTGCCGCCCTCCTCCAGCGCCTTGAGCTCCTCGGGCGCGAAGATGACGTAGCGGTCCTTCTCGAACTCGTAGCCCTTGACCATCTCGGTGCGCGGCACGACGCTCTGGTCCTTCTCCGAGATGTATTGCTGCTTCACGCGCGAGCCGTCCTTCGACAGCAGGTTGAAGCGCACGGCCGACGCACTCTCCGTGGCGGAGTAGAGCTTCACGGGGATCGACACCAGGCCGAAGCCGAGCGACAGCGAGGCGATGGAACGGGCAGCCATGGAGGGTCCTCTGGCGAACGCGGGAGGACCAGCATGCCAGTTTTTCAGGAATGTGAGAATAGGACACAATCTTTGGCGCAACACATCGCGCCTTTCCCGCGCCGCGCCACTTCGCGCACACTGCGTGCATTCATCGCAGCCCCGGCGCCCCATGTCCCTCCCCCGCTCCGACCTCGCCAAGACAACTTTCGGCGTACTGACCCTGGTCCTGCTGTTCGGCACCTCGCTGTGGATCCTGCGCCCCTTCCTGGGCGCGACGATCTGGGCCGCGATGGTGGTGGTGGCGACCTGGCCGGCCTTTCTCTGGATCCAGGCCCGGCTGTGGCGGCGCCGCTGGCTGGCGGTGCTGGCGATGGTGCTGATCCTGCTGCTGCTGTTCGTGCTGCCGCTGACGCTGGCCATCTCCACCATCGCGGCCAACGCGGAAGACGTGGTGGCCTGGGTCCGCTCACTGATCAGCCAGGGCCCGCCGAAGCTGCCCGACTGGGTGGCGCGCGTGCCCTTCGCGGGGCCGCGCATCGTCACGGCCTGGAACGATCTGATGGCCTCGGGCGTGGCGGGGCTGGAGGAAAAGCTCACGCCCTATGCGCGCCAGGTCACGAGCTGGCTGTTCGCGCAGGCTGGCGTGCTGGGGGCGCTGACATTGCAGTTCCTGCTGACGGTCGTGATCGCGGCAATGATGTACGCGGGCGGCGAATCGGCCGCGGCAGTGGTGCAGCGCTTCGGCTTCAAGCTGGGGGGGCAGCGCGGGGAAGACGCGGTGGTGCTGGCCGGCAAGGCGATCCGCGGCGTGGCGCTGGGGGTGGGCGTGACAGCCTTCGTGCAGGCGGTGACGGGCGGCATCGGCCTGGCGATCGCGGGCGTGCCCTTTGCAGCACTGCTCACGGCCGTGATGTTCATGCTGTGCATCGTGCAGGTGGGGCCGACGCTGGTGCTGGCGCCGGCGACGATCTGGGTGTTCTGGAGCGGCTCGACCGGCTGGGGCGTCTTCCTGCTGGTGTGGACCATCATCGTGGGCACGATGGACAACTTCCTGCGCCCTATCCTGATCCGCCGCGGCGCCGACCTGCCGCTGGTGCTGATCTTCGCGGGCGTGATCGGCGGGCTGCTGGGCTTCGGGCTGGTGGGGATCTTCGTGGGGCCGGTGATGCTGGCGGTGTCTTACACGCTGGTCGATGCGTGGCTGCGCGATGCGGAGCCGCTGGCGGCGCCGGAGGCCGCCGAGCAGTAAGGCGCCGCGGGCTCGCCGGCCCTTGCGGGGAGCGGTGCAGCCGGGCGCGGCGCGCCCTAGGCGCCCCGCCGTGCGGAGCGGCCCACGTAGCTCATGCGTGCCTCGTGCGCAAGGCCGTGGCGCACGAGTTCGCGGGCCTCGTCATCGGCAAACTCGAGCAGCGCATCGGGAATCTCATCCTCTTCGAGTGCGAAGAGGATCTCGATCGCCTCCTGCTGGGCCTCGGAGAAGGTGCCGGCCTGTGCGAGGTGGTTGAACTTCGCGGCGGTTTCCTTCGGTGCGAGTTCGCGGCATTCGAGCAGGTCGAGCACGCACTCGATCTGCGAGGGCGTGAGGGGCGCGGGTGCTTTGTACGACTTCATGACATCGATCCTTTCTCAGTCGGGCTCAGGAGGCTTCCTGCATGGAATCAGTCTCCCGAGGGAAACTTAAGCGTCGCTGAAATCCGGATCGGCGCGTCGGTCCCGACCGTCAAAACGGACGAAGGCGTGAGGAAAGTCTCGCCGCCCTGTTGCGGCGTATCCTCGCGGCGTGCCGCCGGCACCACCTCCATGAGCGAACGCCTCTTCCTACGCCTCGACGACGACCCGGTGCACGGGCCGGAGGCGGATACGCCCGCAGGCACGCTGCAGGCGTTTGCAGTGGACGATGCGCTCCGCGGCCACGTGGCGCACATGCTGCTCTACCGCGAGAGCTTTCCGGACGGCGATGAAATGGTGGAACGCGTGCTGCCCGACGGCGCGGTCCGCCTGGTGTTCAGCTTCGGCGATGCCCCCGCACCGGGCCATGCCGCCATGGCGATCGGGGCCTCGGCCACGCCCGCCCTCGTGCGGCTGCGCGGCCGCATGGAAGGGGTGTCGGTGGCCTTGCGGCCCGGCACGGCCGCACGCCTGCTGGGGTTGCCGGCGGGGGAACTGCGCGGCCTGTCGGTGCCGCTGGACGCGCTGTGGGGCGGCACGGCCGGGGCCTTGCTCGAACGCATGGGGAAGGCGGGCGGCGATGCCGCACGCATCGCGCTGTTGCACGATGCACTTCGGCAGCGCCTGCTGGAAAGCGAGCGCGAGGCCGCGCTGCAGCAGGCGGCGGCACGCGCCGTGCAGTTGATCGTCGCGTCGGCCGGGCGGCGCCCGCTGCGCGAGGTGGCCGAGGCCGTCGGCGTCGGAGAGCGGCGCCTGCAGCAGCTTTTCCACGCGCAGGTCGGCTTGTCGCCGCGTGCGCTGGGCCGGCTCGCGCGGCTGCATGGCTGCCTGCGCGCGCTGCGCCGGCACCAGACGCCAGACTGGGCCGAGGTGGCACTGGACAGCGGCTACTACGACCAGTCGCACCTGGCCAACGAGTTCCGGGCTCTCTGTGGCCTGACACCGACCGAGTTTCTGCGCCGGGTCGTTTCGGGTTCTTCCAAGACGACGGTCTGACGCCGCCTTATTGTTCGCTGCATTCGACGACTGGAAGGGGCAACGAATGGAACAACCGCTGAAGGATCGCGTGGCCGTGGTGACGGGCGCCAGCCGGGGCGCGGGGCGCGGCATCGCGGCGGAGCTGGGCTCCGCGGGCGCTACCGTCTACGTCACCGGGCGCAGCACGCGCGAACAGCCGGCACAGGGCTACGGCCAGCTGATGGCGCTGTCGGGCCTCGCGGCCCTGCCCGGCAGCATCGACGAGACGGCCGAGGAGGTGACGCGGATGGGCGGGCGCGGCATCGCCGTGCGCTGCGACCACGCGCGCGAGGACGATGTGGCGGCACTGTTCGCCCGCGTGGAGAAGGAGGCGGGCCGGCTCGACCTCCTGGTGAACAACGCCTGGGGCGGGCACGAGACCTTCAACGGCGTGTTCGAGGCGCCCTTCTGGGAGCATCCGCTGTCGAACTGGGACTCGATGTTCGACCGCGGCGTGCGCAACCACCTGCTGGCCAGCCGCTTCGCGGCGCCGATCATGGTGCGGCAGCGGCGCGGCCTGATCGCGACCACCACCTTCTGGGACCGCGGCCACTACCTGCGCGGCAACCTGTTCTACGACCTGGCCAAGGCCTCGATGACCCGGCTGGCCTTCGGCATGGCGCAGGAGCTGCGGCCCCACGGCGTGGCCTCGCTGGCGGTGTCGCCGGGCTGGATGCGCACGGAGTTCGTGCTGATCGGCCACAAGACCGACGAGGCGCACTGGCAGGAGCGTCCCGCCCTGGCGCGCACTGAATCGCCGCGCTACCTGGGACGGGCCATCGCCGCGCTCGCGGGCGATCCCGATGTGCTGAAGAAGAGCGGCGCAGCGCACCGGGTGGCGGACCTGGCGCGCGAGTACGGCTTCACCGACATCGACGGGCGGCAGGTGCCGGCCTTCGAGCTCGACGAGCCCTGAACTCAGCTCGCGCTGCGGCGGTAGAAGGCCAGCGAGCCCACCAGCACGAAATCGGAGGCGACCGCGCCCAGCATCCCAGGCACCGCACTCCGCACGCCGAAGCGCGAGCCGTTGGCCAGCGCAAGCAGGACTGTCGGACCGGGCGTGGCGATGACGACCAGGGCCACGGTGGCGAAAAGGAAAAGGGTGGCAACGGTCACGGCAAGCTCCTCGAAGTCGCGCGGCTGGACGGGCAAGGCCGCAGCTTAAACGGTTCCCCGCCTTGCGCCGGACCGTTCAATCCCGTACCCTGACCCGCGAGAGAGCGCAGCGCCCGTTCCACCGGGCCGCCCGAAAAGCGTCTCGCAAGGCGCGAAGGAGATGTCCATGCCAAGCCGAACGAACGGCCTCGTGGCCGAAATGGAAGCGGTACGCACCCTGGCGCTGGTGGGCGCGTCCGCCTCGGGCAAGACCACCTTGGCGGAGGCGCTGCTGGTCAAGGCCGGAGCGATCGGCGCGCCGGGCAGCGTGGAGCGGGGCAGCACGGTCAGCGACTTCGACCCGCTCGAGAAGCGAATACAGCACTCGCTCAATTCCTCCGTGATGCACCTGGCGCATGCCGGCGCCCGCATCCACTTCCTCGACACGCCCGGCGGGGCCGACTTCCTGGGCCAGAGCCTGCCGGCGCTGGAGGCGGTGGAGACGGCGGCGGTGGTGATCAACGCGGCCACCGGCATCGAGCCGATGGCGGTGCGCATGATGGAGCACGCCGCCCAGCGCAAGCTGGCGCGGATGGTGATCGTCAACAAGATCGACTCGCAGGGCGTGGACATGGCAGGGCTGCTCACGCAGATCCAGGCCGCGTTCGGCCGCGAGTGCCTGCCGGTCAACCTGCCCGACGACGGCGGCACGAAGGTGCTGGACTGCTTCTACAACCGCGAGGGCGGCTGCAGCATGGGCGACGTGGAAGCCGCGCACCGCAAGCTGGTGGAGCAGGTGGTGGAGGTGGATGCGGCATTCGTCGACCGCTACCTCGAGGAAGGCGACGTGGACGCGAGCGAACTGCACGCGCCCCTGGAGCAGGCGCTGCGCGAGGGCCACCTGATCCCGGTGTGCTTCGTCTCGGCGCGCAACGGCGCGGGCCTCGGCGAACTGCTGGACGTGATCGTCAAGCTGCTGCCGGACCCGACCGAGGCCAACCCGCCGGCCTTTCTGCTCGGCGAGGGCGACGAGGCGCAGCCGATGGAGGCAAAGCCCGATCCCTCGCTGCACGTGCTGGCGCACGTGTTCAAGGTCACGGTCGACCCCTACGTGGGCAAGATGGGCATCTTCCGCGTGCACCAGGGCACGATCACGCGCGACAGCCAGCTCTTCGTGGGCGACGGCCGCAAGCCCTTCAAGGTGAACCATTTGTTCATGCTGCAGGGCAAGGAGTACGTGGAGGTGCAGCGGGTGCTGCCCGGCGACATCGCGGCGGTGGCGAAGGTGGAGGAGATGCACTTCGACGCGGTGCTGCACGACGCGGCCGAGGACGACCACGTGCACCTGGCGGCGCTGGACTTCCCGATCCCGGTGCATGGCGTGGCGATCGAGCCGCAGCGGCACGGCGACGAGCAGCGGCTGTGGGAGATCCTGGGCAAGCTGGTGGACGAAGACCCGTGCCTGCGTGTCGAGCACGTCGCGGTGACCAACGAGACCATCGTCTACGGCCTGGGCGAGCTGCACCTGCGCGTGCTGCTGGATCGGCTGCGCGAGATGTTCCGCTTCGAGGTCAACACCCGCCCGCCGCGCATCGCCTACCGCGAGACGGTGACGGCACCAGCCGAGGGACATCACCGCCACAAGAAGCAGACCGGCGGCGCCGGCCAGTTCGGCGAGGTGTTCCTGCGCGTGGAGCCGCTGGCGCGGGGCACGGGCTTCGAGTTCAAGGACGAGGTCAAGGGCGGCGCGATCCCCTACCAGTTCATCCCGGCGGTCGAGAAGGGGGTGCGCGAGGTGCTGGAGCACGGTGCGATCGCGGGCTATCCGGTGGTGGACGTGCGCGTCACGGTCTACGACGGCAAGAGCCACAGCGTGGACAGCAAGGACATCGCCTTCGCCACCGCGGGGCGCAAGGCCTTCATCGCGGCCATCCAGGAGGCGCGGCCGATCGTGCTGGAGCCGGTGGTGAAGATCGACATCGCTGCGCCGGACGGGGCGATCGGCGACATCACCGGCGACCTCTCGTCGCGGCGCGGGCTGGTTACGGGCACCGCCAATGCCGCGGCCGGGACCGTGCTGGTGCGCGGGCAGGTGCCGATGTCGGAGCTTTCGGGCTACCAGTCGCGGCTCAACGCGATGACCAGCGGCCAGGGGCGCTACAGCATCGAGCTGTCGCACTACGAGGCGGTACCGCCCGGCACGCAGCAGCAGCTGATGGCGCAGCACAAGGTGCGCGACACGGAATAGGACAGCGCATTCCACGCCGGATCGTCGACGGCCGCCTACATCGGCGGACGGGCGGCGCGCCTATGAAGGAGCTCTTGAACGAGGAGCCCACGCATGGACATCCGGCCCTGGATTGCCGCACTCAAGGAAGCCGACGCGCGCCGCGCCGATCTGCCGGGCGAGCACCTGATCGTGCTGGCTACCGGCGTGCTGCTGCTGATGGCGACCGGCCGCAGCCGCTCCCTGATCGGCCGCGCGTTGATCGCGGCTGCCGCCGGCGCCTTCATTGGCCGCGCGGCCAGCGGAACGGGTGGCGTGGCGCGCATCGCAGCCATGCTGGAATCCATGCGCGGCGCCCCGCGGCGCCCGCCCCAAGGAGATGCCTCATGACACGCACGTCCCCCACCCTGCCGGCAAGCCTGCTCCGCCTGCAGGGGATCTTCCTGTTGGCAGGTGTTCTCGTCTTCTCGCTGGCCGGCTGCGGCGAGCGCCCGGAGGCCAACAAGGAGCAGGCGCGGCAGAACATCGACAACGCAGTCGACAAGACGCAGGACGCCACGGTCGCCGCCGCGCGCAAGGCCGCCGACCTGGCCGAGAAGGCGCGCGACAACACCGTGTCCTACTTCAAGTCGCCGGAGGTGAAGCAGGATGTCGAAGCCGCCAAGCAGGCGGTGAAGAACGCCGGTGCGACGCTGAGTTCGAAGACCAATGACACCGCGATCACCGCCTCGGTGTCGGCCGCGATCGCACGCGACCCCGAACTGGGCCCGCGCAACATCGACGTCGCGTCCCAGGCCGGAACGGTGCGCCTGAGCGGCTCGGCGCCGAGCGCGGAAGCGAAGTCGCGTGCGGAGCAGATCGCCCGCACCGTCAATGGCGTCGACGCGGTCGACAACCGTATCGCGGTGACCACGACCCAGTGATCGCCGACTTCGGCGGGAGGCTCAGAGCATCAGCGCGATCGCGGCGTCCAGGTGCTCGGAGGGCGCGCGCCGGAAGCCCGAGCGCGCGAAGCGCTGCAGCCGCCCCGCCACGAAGGCGGTGAGGGCGGACGCGCGCACCTGTGCATCGACGGTGGGCGTGGTCGAGCCCTCGGCCGTGGCCGCGCCGCGCAGGGCCTGGCGCAGAGTGGCTTCGATCTTGTCGAAAAACTGGTTCATGCGGTTCTGCAGGCGCTCGTTCTCGTAGACCAGCGCGTCGCCAACCATCACGCGTGTCATGCCCGGGTTCTTCTCGGCGAACTGCACCAGCATGGCGACGACGCGCGCGGCCTGCTCCTGGCCCGGCTCGGAGCGCTCGGTGATCTGGTTGACCAGGGTGAAGACGCTCTGCTCGATGAAGTCGATCAGGCCCTCGAACATCTGCGCCTTGCTGGCGAAATGGCGATACAGCGCAGCCTCGCTCACGGACAGCCTGGCCGCGAGCGCCGCGGTGGTCACCCGCTCTGCGCCGGGCTGCTCGAGCATCGCGGCCAGGGCCTGGAGAATCTGCACGCGCCGCTCGCCTGGCTTGGGGCGCTTGCGCGCCGGCGTCGCCTCCGGCTCGGAACTCACGGAACTCGTCGAAGTGCTGGGGGCGCCTGTCTCGTCGTTCTGCATGGGCACGTGCAAAATGTAAAAAAATGATTCTCGCACAGCGCAGTGAGCGCGTGCCAACCGGAGATGCACTGTACGTCGCGCAGAATCGACGAGTTTTCAACAGTTCGGCGAAAGAAAGAAGGACGATGAGCCCAACGATTCTGGTGACCGGCGGCGCCGGCTTCATCGGCAGCCACACCTGCGTGGCGCTGGCCGCAGCCGGCTACGCGCCGCTGATCCTGGACAACCTCGGCAACAGCGATGTGCGCGTGCTCGATCGGCTGGCGCAGATCATCGGCCAGGCGCCGCGCTTCATCGAAGGCGACGTGCGCGACCGCGCGCTGCTCGACCGGGTGTTCCGCGAAGAATCCGTCGGTGGCGTGATCCACTTCGCCGGCCTCAAGGCGGTGGGCGACTCGGTCGCCGATCCGATCACCTACTTCCAGAACAATGTGCACGGCAGTTGGGTGCTGGCCGAGGCGATGCAGGCGGCGGGCGTGCGTACGCTGATCTTCTCCTCCTCCGCCACGGTGTACGGCGACCCGGACAGTTCGCCGATTCCCGAGAGCGCGGCGCTGCGGCCCGCGAACCCCTATGGCCGTTCGAAACTCATGGTGGAGGAGGCGCTGCGCGACCTGCATCGCGCGCATCCGGCCTGGCGCATCGCGCTGCTGCGCTATTTCAACCCGGTGGGCGCGCACGAGAGCGGGTTGATCGGCGAGCACCCCCAGGGCAAGCCCAACAACCTGATGCCCTTCGTGAGCCAGGTGGCGGTGGGCCTGCGCGACAAGCTGATGGTGCACGGCGGCGACTACCCGACGCTGGATGGCACCGGTGTGCGCGACTATGTGCACGTGATGGACCTGGCGGAGGGCCACGTCGCCGCGCTGCGCAACGCCGAGAAGCAGCCCGGGCTGGTCACGTTGAACCTGGGCACCGGCCAGGGCGCCTCGGTGCTGGAGGTGGTGAAGTCCTTCGAGCGGGCTTGCGGCAAGAAGATTGCGTACGAGATCGGGCCGCGGCGGCCGGGTGATGTGCCCGCCTACTGGGGCGATCCGGCGCTCGCCGAATCGCTGCTGGGCTGGCGCGCGCACCGCAGCCTGGACCAGATGTGCGCGGACAGCTGGCGGTGGCAGCAGGGCAATCCGCGCGGATACGAAGGCTGACGCCGCGGCTCAGCGGGCGCGGATCATGGTGCCGTAGGCTTGGTCCGTCAGGATCTCCAGCAGCATCGCGTGCGGCACCCGTCCATCGATGATGTGCACCGCATTGACCCCGCTCTTGGCCGCGTCGAGCGCCCCCTCGATCTTCGGCAGCATGCCGCCGGAGATGGTGCCGTCGGCGAACAGCTCGTCGATCTCGCGCGCGCTGAGGTTGGTGAGCAGCTTGCCGTCCTTGTCCAGCACGCCGGGCGTGTTGGTCAGGAGCATCAGCTTCTCGGCCTTGAGCACGGTGGCCAGCTTGCCGGCCACGACGTCGGCGTTGATGTTGTAGCTCTCGTTCTCCTCGCCGAAACCGATCGGGCTGACGACGGGGATGAAGGCGTCGTCCTGCAGCGCCTTCACCACGCCCGGGTCGATGGCCACGATGTCGCCGACCTGGCCGACATCGTGGTGGATCGTCGGGTCGTTGCGGTCGGCCATCTTGAGCTTTTGCGCGCGGATCAGGCCGCCGTCGCGGCCGGTCAGGCCCACCGCCTTGCCGCCGGCCTGGTTGATCAGGCCCACGATGTCCTGCTGCACCTCGCCGGCCAGCACCCACTCGACCACCTCCATGGTCTCGGCGTCGGTTACGCGCATGCCCTGGATGAACTGGCCCTTCTTGCCCAGGCGGTTCAGCGCGGTTTCGATCTGCGGGCCGCCGCCATGCACCACCACCGGGTTCATGCCGACCAGCTTGAGCAGCACCACGTCCTCGGCAAAGTCGGCCTGCAGGGCCGGGTCGGTCATGGCATTGCCGCCGTACTTGATGACGATGGTCTTGCCGTGGAACTTGCGGATGTAGGGCAGCGCCTGGGCCAGGATCTCGGCCTTGTCGCGCGGGGGGATGTTGAGGACGGGATCGGTCATGGTCTGGAGTGGATTTGACGGATGCGGCAGGATTGTGACGGACTCAGGGACGAAGCCAGCGCGGGACCTTGAAGCGCACGATCATGAAATAGGCCGCGACATAGGTCGCCACGAAGAGCGCGCTGAAGGCCATCAGCACTGGCGTGTTGTTCCAGAACAGCACGGCCGGCACAACGGTCAGGGCCGCGAAGATCCAGAGGTAGGGCGAGGTCCGGTTGTTGCGGGCCAGCAGCTGGCGCGCCTCGTCGTCGGCGAAAGCCACGCGCACGATCCGGCGGAAGATCAGCTGGTGGAAGTGCAGCGCGTCCGGGTCGCCCGGCGACTGGCCGCGCACGAAGCGGCGGTAGATCGAGAACACCGTCTCCCACACCGGGTAGATCAGCAGCAGCATAGGGAACCAGGGCGAGACCACGCGGTGCCGCTGCACCAGCGTGACCGCCGCCAGGGCGATCACCATCCCCCAGACGTAGGCGCCGCCGTCGCCGGCGAAGATCTTGCCGCGCGGGTAGTTCCAGATCAGGAAGCCCGCGGTGGCGCCGACCAGGCAGATCACCATGGCGGCCAGCTGGCGGTCGCCGACCTGCAGGGCCACGTGCGAGATCGCCAGGCAGACCAGGATCGCGACGGTGCCGGCGAGCCCGTTGTAGCCGTCGATGATGTTGAAGGCATGCGGCAGGCCGCCGATGGCGACCACCGCGAACAGCATCGCGACCCAGGGCCAGGCCTGCAGCCAGCCGTCGATGACAGGGATGCCGACGCGCGCCACGCCCAGCTTCAGCAGCCAGCACAGCAGCAGCGCCGAGCCGATCGTGATGCCGAGGCGGTAGCGCACGGAGACGCGCTGGGTCAGGTCCTCGACGATGCCGGCGATCACGGCGGGGGCGATGCAGAGCAGGGCGATGCCCGAGAGCTTCAACGGCCAGTTGACGTTGAAGGGATCGGAAGGCAGCCCGGCCACCAGCCAGGCGACGCCGGTGCCCAGCAGCATGCCGGCACCGCCGAGCCGCGGAACGTGGCCCTTGTGGAAGCGCTGCGGCATGTCGGTGCCATAGCGCCGCGCATGGCGGCGCGCCCGGCGCATGAACATCTGCACGGCGATGGCGGAGAGGAGGAAGCTGATGACGATCAGGGTGAGCATGGGCGGGAGGACGGGTACCTGGGAACCCTAGAATCCCCGGGCGAAATTAGACCATGCCCTCTCCCCTGCCGCCCTCCCCCGCCATCACGGTGTCGATCGTGAGCCACGGCCAGCTCGAACTCATCCGGCCGCTGCTGGACCAGCTCGACCGCTTCAGCCGCGGCGCGACGGCGAAGGTGCTGCTGACGCTGAACATCCCCGAGCCCGATGCGCTGGCCGGCGGCCACTGGGGCTTCCCGCTGGAGCGCATCGAGAACGCCCGGCCGATGGGCTTCGGCGCCAACCACAACCAGGCCTTCGCACAGTGCGAGACGCCCTGGTTCCTGGTGCTCAACCCGGACATCCGCTTCGACGCCGACGTGCTGGCGCCGCTGCTCGGGCACGCGACGCCGGACGCGGGGCTGATGGCGCCGCGCATCCTGGAGCCCGGCAAGACCACGCCGGAGCAGCACCGGGCCATCATCACGCCGCAGGAGATCATGACGCGCCGCCGTCCAGGCTATGCCATCCCCGCCGAGCCGGCCTGGCTCCCGGGCTTGTTCATGCTGTTCCGCAGTGAGGCCTACCGGCAGATCGGCGGCTTTGACGAGCGCTTCTTCATGTACGGCGAGGACTTCGACATCTGCGCGCGCCTGCGGCTTGCCGGCTGGAGGATCCGCATCGCCGAGCACCTGCAGACGCGCCACGACGCGCAGCGCGCCAGCCACAGCAGCAGGCGGCACCTGTACTGGCACGTGACGAGCCTGCTGAAGGTGTGGACCTCGTCAGCGTTCTGGCGCTACCGCCGGCTGGACGCGGCCTCCCGCGCCGCACCGCGTTAGCCGCGTTCCAGCAGGTCCTGCGCGATGGCCTGCTTGCCGCGGCCATAGCGGTCGTAGCGGCCGCGGGCGGCTTCCCTGAGCACCGGCAGCAGGCGCGCCAGGCGCGAGGCCGGCAGCTCGGCGCGGAACCGCTGGTGGGCCACCTTCTCGCGCTGGGCCTGCAGCCAGACCTCGGGCACGGGGCCGGGGAGCGACTGCAGGCGCTCGAGCAGGGCCTGGGCACGGCGAAGGCGCTGCCGGTGCTTGTCACCACGCGTGTCCATGGCCTTGCGCAGCTTGTCGGCCAGCGTGGGGCGCTTGGCGCCGATCTGGTTGCGGCCGTGCTGGCGGTAGTCGATCAGGGGCTCCGGCAGCACGTCCATGCGGCCGGTGGCGGCAGCGAGCGCCCCGAGCCATTCGTCATGCACCCACTCCTCGGAGAAGGGCAGCGCGGCTGTCAGCAAGGTGCGACGGAACATCGTTGTGGCGCCCGTCACGAGATTGCGGCGCAGCAGGACCTCGAAGGCGTCGCCCCGGGCGATCGCCTCCAGCTCGCCGGGCTGCACCTCCAGCGCCTGGAACAGCGTGCTGCCCAGGGAGCGGAGCTCTTCGTCGACGAGGCGGGCATCCGTGTGCAGCAGCAGCAGCTCCGGCCGCTCCCCGAAGATGCCCGCCATGCGCGCGAGGCGACCCGGGTGCCAGACGTCGTCGTGGTCGCTGAGGGCAATCAGCTCATGCCTGCAGGCGCGCACGGCCTGCTCGAAGTTGCGGGTGACTCCCAGCGGGGTGCGGTTCTCGAACACGGTCAGCGCGACGCTCGAGGCCACGCCGCAGGCGGCCATGGTCTGGCGCACCAGCGCCACGCTGTCGTCGCTGGAACCGTCGTCGGACAGCACGATCTCGCGCGGCAGCAGGTCCTGCGTGCAGATGCTCTGCACCTGCGCCGGCAGGAAGCGCGCGCCATTGCGCGTGCAGAGGGCGACGGAGACGGCAGCCATCACCCCAGCGCTTCGACGCGCGGCGGCCAGGCATAGCCGAAGTCTTCGCTGTCGACGGTCAGGTTCGGGCTGTAGGCAGGGTCGTGCCGGATCACGTCCGCCCAGCGCTCCTGCATATAGGCGATCTCCCGCTCGAAGCGCTCGCGCTTGTGCGGAGCGACGTCCTGGCCCCGCGTCGCGGATTCGTGATGCAGGAGCTCCGCGTACGGTGTCCACACGTTGCGAAAACCGGCTTGCCGCAGGCGCAGGCAGAAGTCCACGTCGTTGAAGGCCACTTGCAGATTGACTTCGTCGAGTCCGCCCATCTGCAGATACGTGGCCTTGCGAATGACCATGCAGGCCGCCGTCACGGCAGAGAAAGTCTGGATCAACGCGGCACGCCCCGCATAGCCGTTCAGGCCGGCCGGCAAACCCTTGTGCGCGTGCAGGGCCAGCTTGTCCTGGGCGAGCACGACGCCGCCGTGCTGCAAGCTCATGTCCGGATACCGCAGCCGCGCGCCGACCGCACCGACGCCGGGTTGAAGCGCAAGGCTCACCATTTCGGTGAGCCATTCGGGCGAGATCACTTCGATATCGTTGTTGACCAGCGCGATCACTTCGCCCCGGGCCACGGCGACCGCCGCGTTGTTCAGCGCCGAGTAGTTGAAATCACGCTCGTCGCGCAGCACCCGGATGTTCGGTCTCTGCGAAATGGCCCGGAAGTAATCGAGCGCCGCGGGATCGTCCGATCCGTTGTCGACGACGATGATTTCATAGGGCGCATAGGTGGTCTTCGCGATGATCGATTCGATGCACTGGCGCACCAGCTTCAGCGCATTGCGGGTCGGAATGATCAGCGACACCAGCGGCGGCGCATCCGGCAAAGCGTAGCGTGCGCGGTATCCGATGCCGATGTACTCGGCCTTCGCCTGGACACCCAGACGTGCGAAGTGTTCGTTCAGCGCCCGCTCGCCCGCCACGGCCGCGTAGGGTTTGGCATTCATCGAACGCGCCGTGCTGGCGCCATGCACGCGCCAGTGGTAGAGGACCCGCGGCACATGGCGGATCTGGTCGGCACGGACGCGCTCGACGCAGCGCAGCACCAGGTCCCAATCCTGCGAGCCCTCCAGGCCCACACGAAAACCGCCGACCGCGCGCACCAGGTCGGTGGCCAGGACGCCCAGGTGGCTGAAGGTGTTCTGCGAATGGAAGAGGTCGATGTTCCAGTCCGGCTTGAAGTAGGGATCGAAGCGTCGACCCGACTCGTCGATCTTGTCTTCGTCCGAATAGATGAGCCGCGCGTCCGGATGTGCAACGATGCACTCGGCCACGCAGAACAGCGCATGCGCGGGAAGCAGGTCGTCGTGGTCCATGAGCGCGATCCAGGCTCCCGTGGCCAGTTCCAGCGCGCTGTTGGATGCGGCCGAGATGTGGCCGTTCTCGGGGCGCAGGACGACCTTGATGCGGGCATCGCGCTCGCTGTAGTCGCGCAGGAGCGCCCGAACCTCGGCCGAAGGCGATGCGTCGTCGGCGATGCACAGCTCCCAGTTCGGATAGAGCTGGTCGCGCACCGACTCGATCGCATCGCGCAGCCAGATGGGGTCGGGGTTGTAGGTGGGCATGAGCACCGAGATCAGCGGTGCCTCCCGCATGTCGCGCGCGCGTTCCGCAATGCCTGCCCGGGCTTCGGGCGAAAGGGTGTCATGCATGCGCACCCAGTTCGCGTAGTCGCTTCGGGGCGAGACCCGCCGCCGCATTTCCCACACGACGCCGCGCCACCCGGCCTTGCGGAAGACGCGCCAGGCCTGCGGAACCCGCGCCATCATTCGCGGGCCGTGCCGCACGGCCAGCTGGGCGAGTCGGAGAAATCGGGTGAGGCGCTTCATGGAATGCTGGACCGGGTCGGTTACTTGCGCGCTTCGAGGGCAGGATCGAGGAAGGTCGCCGACTGCCGGACATACGCTGCCCGAAGGTGGGTCGCGTCCTTGTAGATCGGGGTGCCGTCCGGGAGAGTGCGCAGGCACTGGCCCTCCGGCGTGCACAGGGCGGCCACGGGGTCGATGACTTTCGCGCCGCCCCGTTCCGCCACCTGCCGCAGCCGCTCGCGGAGCTGTTGCTGGCTCATCAACAGCGGCGCCGTCGGACTGACCGGCGTCGCGTGCATCACGCCGAGCCGGTTGCCTGCGACGCGCGTGCGCGGCTCGAAGTCGGGGCCGACCGGAATCGTCAGCTGCAGATAGACCTCCTTCCCGGCCGCGCGCAGCAACCGGATGAACAACTCCAGCGACTCCATCGAGCGCGCAACGCCGTCGCCGCCGCGCAGCGGATGGCGCCCCCTCATGTCCAGGTAGTAGTAGTTGTCGGGCGGGGGCGCGGCTGCCGCGCCGGGCGCGGGGTCGCCGATGTCGAAATAGCAGGTCCAGCAGCCGCCGATCACGACCACGTCGACTTGCGGACCGAGCGCGAAGCGCTGCGTGCGGTCGAACCGCTCGCCGCAGACCGGGTCGCGGTCTTCCAGCACGTGCGGGATCGGCGGGCAGGCGCCGCGCGTGGCGAAGAACATCGTACCCACCGAGCCGGGTTGCCTTTCGGCCAGCTCGACCGCGCGCGGACCGAACTGCTCGATATGGCTGTCGCCCATCAGCAGCACGTGGGGCCGGCCCTCGCCGACACGGTAGATGGTCTCGCCCTCGACCTTGACGGTGCGCATGCCGTCCGGATAGGCCCAGTCGGCGCTGGCCGCAACGACGTCCTGCAGGCCAGGATCGTCATTGCGCGAGGGCAGCGCACGCGCAAACGTCAGCGCACCCACGACGGCGGCGAGGACCATGCCTGTCGCCAGGCCGCCCACCACGAAGGAGCCCTTGTGCTGGCGAAGCCCCCGCTCCACGTAGCGATAGGTGATCCAGGCCAGCCCGATCGCCGCAAGGACAGCCGCAATGCGCACGATGCGCGCCGGATCGCTCCCGCTCTCGAGCACGCGCGCATAGGCCAGCAGGGGCCAATGCCAGAGGTAGAGCGGATAGCTGATCAGCCCGAACCAGACGGCGATGCGCGATCCGAGCAGCCGCCGATTGATCCAGGCGCCGGGCCCGGCCGAAATGCACAGGCAGGCGCCGAGCACGGGCAGGAGTGCCCACCACCCCGGAAAGGCCTTGGTGCGCTGGATGAGCACCAGCCCGAGAACGATCAGCAGGAGCCCGCCCACGCTGCGCAGCTCGCGCCGATACCAGTTGCGATGCGGTTCGCGGCGCAGCGCGTTCCATGCCAGCAAGGCCCCGGCCGCCAGCTCCCACATGCGCGGCAGCGGCGAATAGAAGGTCGCCGTGGGATGGCGATGGACCGCGTACACGTTGAGAAAGAAGGACAGCCCCGTCGCCACCCACATCCAGGTGCCGAGATGGCGCCCCTGGCTGCCCCTGAAGCGCCAGGCCAGGCCGAGGAACACGGGCCAGAAGATGTAGAACTGCTCTTCCACCGCCAGCGACCACAGGTGCAGCAGCGGCTTGGATTCGGCAGCGGTGTCGAAGTAGCCGGCCTCCTGCCACAGCGCCAGATTGACCACGAAGCCGGCGCTGGCCAGCAGATGCTTGCCGAGCTGGCGGAACTCGTCGGCCAGCAGTGCGTACCAGCCGAAGGCGAAGGTCGCCGCCATCACGACCAGCAGCGCCGGAAAGATGCGGCGGATGCGCCTGGCATAGAACTCGCGGTAGCCGAAGCCCTCACCCGCCAGGCTGCCGAAGATGATCGTCGAGATCAGGTAACCAGAAATGACAAAAAAGATGTCGACGCCGATGAAGCCGCCCTTGACCCAGTGCGGAAAGGCATGGAAGCCCACGACCGAGAGCACCGCGATGGCGCGCAGGCCGTCGATGTCGGGGCGGTATTTGGGGTGGGCGAGGTGGGACTGTTCTTCTGGGCGCGGCATGCAGGGCGCTATCGATGGCTGGGTCGTGCCGGCGGCGGCACGGCAGTTGCGACGGGAAGGCGTGATTATCTTCGCAACGGCACGGCGCCCCGGGAACGCTGCGCCCGGCCAGCCGAACGCTGCCCGGTAAAATCGCCCGCTCTCCAAAGAGAAGGAAGAAAATGCAATTGCTCTCCGTGGTCCTCTCCGGTGGCGCAGGTTCCCGGCTGTGGCCCGCATCGCGACAAGCCTTCCCGAAACCTTTCATGAAGCTCGGCGGTTCGACGCTGCTCCAGCAGGCGATCGAACGGGGGCAGGCCTGCGGCACCGGCGACCTGATGCTGGTGACCAACCAGGACCACCAGTTCCTGAGCAAGGACGTGCTGCGCCAGATGAGCGATCCGCCGTCCACCACATTTCTGCTCGAGCCGCGCGGCCGCAACACGGCGCCGGCCATCGCGCTGGCCGCGCTGCAATGCCAACGGCAGTTCAGTGGCGACACCGTCATGCTGGTGCTGTCGGCCGATCATCTGGTTCCGGACGTGGAAGCCTTCGTCGCCAGTGCGAGCGAGGCCTTCCGGCTGGCGCAGGACGGCGCGCTGGTGATATTCGGCATTTCGCCGACCGCACCGGAAACCGGCTTCGGCTACGTCGAAGTGGAGCGCGTCTCGCGCGAGAGCCAGCTCGTCAAGCGCTTCGTCGAGAAGCCCGACCTGGCAACGGCACAGGAATACCTGGCAACGGGGCGCTACTACTGGAACAGCGGGATGTTCTGTTTCACCGCCGCCTCCATCCTCTCCGCACTGGAGCGACACGCTCCCGACGCGATGAACGCAGCGCGGCATGCGCTCGACACCGCCAAGACGAAGGGCAACGCCATCAGCTTCGACCTGCATGCCTTCGGACTGCAACCCGACATCAGCATCGACTATGCGGTGATGGAGCATGCGGACAACGTGCATGTGGTGCCTGCGCGCTTCCCCTGGAGCGACGTGGGTTCCTGGCCCTCGGTGGCCAATGCGCAGCCCTCGGATGCGGCGGGCAACACCTTCCCCGATGACCACGTGGTGGCGGTGGACACCACGGGCACCCACATCCAGGTCGAGAGTCATGGCCCCAAGGTGGTGGCGGCTCTGGGGCTGCGCGATCTCGTCATCGTCGATACGCCCGATGCGCTGCTCGTGGCCCACAAGGACAGCGCTCAGCAGGTGAAAAAAGTCGTCGACATCCTCAAGGCCCGCAAGCATGAAACAGTGCACTTGCCGGCCGTGGTCCACCGCCCGTGGGGCACTTATGCCTCGCTCAAGGAAGAAGACGGCTACAAGGTCAAGCGCATCACGGTGAAGCCAGGCGAAGCGCTCTCGCTGCAGTACCACCACCAGCGCGCCGAGCACTGGGTCGTGGTCCGGGGAACGGCCATCGTCCAGATCGGCGACGTGGAGCACAAGACCCTGCCCGGGGAATACCGCTATATCCCTCTCAAGGAGAAGCATCGTTTGACCAATATCGGACAGGATGAACTGGTTCTCATCGAAGTCCAGTGCGGTGGCTACCTTGGCGAAGACGACATCGTTCGCCTGGTGGACACCTACGGACGCGTATGACCCAGGCGCACTCCAATCTTCATCGAAGCGCCTGGGCCGACTGGTGGGAGGGTACCCGCCGCACCGACATCTGGTGGACACTCGCCTGGTTCGACATCGTGCTGCGCTACCGGCGCTCGATGCTGGGCCCCTTGTGGCTGACCCTCAGCATGGGTGCCATGATCGGCGGCATGGGGCCGCTGTACGCCTCACTGTTCGGCACCGAGCTGTCGAGGTTCTTTCCGCACCTGGCGCTGGGCATCATCTTCTGGAGTTTTTTCTCCAGCATGGTGACGGACTCCTGCAACGCCTTCATCGGCTCCAGCAACTACCTGAAGCAAGGCTATTTCCCGATCAGCCTGTTCGTCTGGCGCAGCATGGCGCGCAACATGATCCAGTTCGTGCACCACATCGTGCTGTACGTGCCGGTGGCGCTGTGGGCAGGCGTCTCGCTGTCCTGGTCGGCACTGCTCTTCGTGCCTGCCTTCCTGCTGCTGCTCGTCAATGCACAGGCGCTGGGCCTGGCCCTGGGCCTGGTTTGCACGCGCTTTCGCGACGTGACCCAGATCGTCACCAGCGTCATGCAGATGCTGATGTTTCTGACGCCCGTCTTCTGGCTTCCCGACGCCCTGCCCGGTCGCGCGCAGTACATCCTGTACAACCCTTTCGCACAGATGCTGGATCTGCTGCGCACCCCCTTGATGGGTGGCATTTCCGATGCTCACAACTGGTGGGGCATCGTGGGTTGGACTGTCCTGAGCCTGGCGGCTTCGGGTCTGCTGTTCGCACGATACCGCCGCCGCGTCGTCTACTGGCTCTAAAGCCTCGAAGAAAAATGGCTTCCATCTCGCTCAAGAACGTCTCGGTCAACTTCCCGATCTACGGTGCCGGCGCCGCATCGCTGAAAAAAACGCTGGCCGCGTCCGTTACCGGCGGGCGCTTCGGCAAGGAGACCGGCGTCAACGTGGTGCAGGCGTTGAGCAACATCAACCTGGAGCTCAAGAGCGGCGACCGTCTGGGGCTGGTGGGCCACAACGGCGCCGGCAAGTCGACGCTGCTGCGCACGCTGGCGGGCGTCTATGAGCCTTCGTCGGGCGAGTTCGTGCGCCAGGGTACCGTCTCCAGCCTCATCGATCCGGCACTGGGCATCGAGCACGACGCTACGGGCGTCGAGAACATCATGCTGCGCGGCCTGGTAATGGGCATGAGCAAGAAGCAGATCGACGCGCTCACACCCGAGATCTGCGAGTTCAGCGGCCTGGGCGAATACGTGAACATGCCGGTGCGCACCTACTCCACCGGCATGCTGATGCGGCTGGCCTTCTCCATTTCGACCAGCATCCAGGCCGACATCCTGCTGATGGACGAGTGGCTGTCGGTGGGTGATGCGGAGTTCACCGAGAAGGCCGAGCAGCGCATGAAGGACGTGGTGGCCAAGTCAGGGATCCTGGTGCTTGCCTCGCACTCGCCCGAGCTGATCGCGAAGGAGTGCAACCGGGTGATTCACCTGGAGCACGGGCGGATCGCGGAAGCAACTCCTGGACCCGTCCAATGATCCGTCCACTCATTCGATGGTGCCCCTGGTTTTGAAAAGTGCGATCTTTCCTCCCCTTCTGGCCGCAGTCCGCCGCTTGCTGCCGCCCCAAAGCCCGGTCCGGCAGAAGCTCAATGCGCTGCTGATCGAGCGCTTCCCGCAGTTGCACAGCCGGCTGAAGCGCAAGCTGCGCGGCCGCGATACCGTGTCGACGCTGGATTCGACCCGCACGACGTGGGCCGGCCGCATGCATGCACCCTCGGCACTGCACCCCGTGCTTTCCGACCCGGACCTGCTGCCGCTCGCACGCCCCAAGGCAGAGTACCTCGATCCGGAAAGTTTTCATTGGGCGCCCACGGGGGAGATCCTGGAGCCGGTCGTCGAGATGAGCCAGATGCGCCAGAGCCCGGCGTCGGTCTGCTTCGTGGTGCCAGTGCGTAGCAAGGACATGGCGGCGCTGGAGCGCACGCTGCAGTCCGCCCTTCGGCAGACGGACCCGTGCTGGGAGTTGCTCTTCGGATGCGACGAAGAGCACGCCTCGCTGGTGTCGGGCTGGCTGGAGACCGATTGGCGCGTGCGCCGCGTCGAGTTGGAAGGCATGCCAACGGAGAGCCACTGGCTTAAGGCCGCTGCGAAGGAGGCCACCACCGTCTTCGTGGGCCTGCTCTCGCAGGGGGACATGGTGGACGACGACCTGGTCAAGATGCTCGGCGACAAGCTGCGCAATGCGCCGGACCTCGACCTCGTCTACACCGACGAGGCAAGCCGGCTCCAGAACGACAAGGTCGGCCGGCAGTTCTACAAGCCGGACTGGTCGCCTGAGCACCAGCAGTCCGTGAACATGCTGGGACGATTCACTGCGATCCGCAAGAAGCTGCTGCTCTCGCTCTCCGAACCCCGAGGGCGCGAAGACGCGGCCGCCGAGTACGAACTGGCACTTGCCGCTGCCGCGAATGCGACCTCGATCGCGCACATCGACGACCTGCTCTATTTCAGGAGTGCGTCCGGGGCCGAGCCGGCGCTCGGCGGCTTCTTTCCGCCCGCAGCGCTCGAGGAGGCCCGCATGGCTCTCGAGCGGCAGGTCCACAGGGATTGTCCGGCCGCAAAAATCGAAGCGGTGGCGGACAAGGGAAGCCTCCGTGTCGTCTGGCCCGAGCCCACCACGCCCGTCACCCTGGTCATCCTGACCGGCATGTACGAGAGGGAGGTACCGGAACACGGAAAGATCGTTCTGGCCACGCACTTCGTCCAATCGATCATTTCGAAGTCGACCTGCGCCAACTACAAGATCCTGGTGGTCGACGACGGCTTCGTGCCCGAGGAGATGAAGGCGCTGCTGGCGGCGCACGGCCATTCCTCGGTGTCGTACCCGAAGCAGAAGACCTTCTCCTTTGCCGACAAGGCGAACTTCGCCACGGCGCAGGTGCATGAGGGCATCGTGATCCTCCTCAACGACGACCTGGAGGTCATCGCCCCCGATTGGATCCAGGCGCTGGCGTCCCAGGCGGCACGGCCCGCGGTCGGCGCGGTCGGCGGCAAGCTGCTGTTCCCCGACGGCAGCCTGCAGCATGCCGGCATCGCGCTGGGCTTCCACGGATCCGCCGGGCACGTATTCCATCGCGCCCCCGACGACGGAAGCGACTACGCAGGCTTTGCCGCCATCGACCGCAACTACAGCGCGGTGACGGGGGCGGTCATGGCCTACAGGAAGGAAGTGTTCGATGAAGTCGGCGGCTTCGACCTGCAGTTCTCCACTGACTACAACGACCTGGATTTCTGCCTCAAATGCATCGAGGCCGGCTATCGCGTGGTCTACACGCCGGCAGCAAAGCTCTATCACTTCCACAACTCGAGCCTGGAGCGGGCTCATGACAACCTCCAGGAGAAAAAGATCTTCCTGCAGAAGTGGAGCCACCTCGTCGCCAGGGATCCCTATTTCAGCAAGCACTTCCAAAAGGACTCTCACGACCGTCCTTTGCTGGAGCCCAGACCTTGAGCGCCAACGTCCGCAAACAAGTCCAGATCGGCGCCGATCCGCTGTCGGAATCGACCTACCGGCACCTGCGCCAGCAGCTCGCCGCCCGCGCAAGAGAAGTCGGCACCCGGCTGGACCTCGACTGGGATGAGGTGATGCAGCCCGGCCCCGATCGCCACACCCCGGCCAAGCAGGCGCTGCTCCTGCTCGAACTCGGTCTCTTCGACCAGGAACACTACGTCTCGGCCTACCCCGACATCGTGGCCGCGGGCTTTGAACCAATTGCGCACTACATCAATCTCGGCGACGCCGAAGGCAGGAAGCCCAATCCGGTCTTCGACCCGGATTTCTATCGCACCCAGTTCGAACGCGGCGAGCCGAGCAATGTCACGGCGCTCTATCACTATGCGTTGATCGGCGAAGCCCTGGGGCTGAGGGCGTCGAGCTCTTTCTCGCCGCGCCGATACCTGCAGTCCAACTCGGAATTGCAGCCCTGGCTCGACAGACCCCTCACGCACTACCTGCATGTGGGCAGCAAGGCCGGCCTCATGGTGAATCACCGGGTACGGCTGTCCGACGCGCAGAAGGTGCGCTTCGAGCGCGAAGATCTTCCACCGCCACAGAAGCACGTCGACCCGGCCAAGGGCGTGAACATCATCGGACCATTGGACAGGGTCTCCGGGCTTGGAGTCAGCGCGCGCGGTTACCTGGACGGCCTGCGCAAGGCCGGCCTTACCCGCATCGGCTGCCGTGCACAGCAGCGCGAGTTCGCCATCCAGTCGAGCGTGGAGGGCACACCCCAGTTCCCTCCCTATCTGGCGGACGGCGACGTGAACCTGGTGCACATGAACGGCGACACGCTGCCGGTCATGATGGCCCATGGCGGCAACGAACTGTTCCAAGACAAGTACAACATCGCGGTCTGGTACTGGGAACTGCCGACGCTACGGCCGGAGTGGCAGGCGTCGATGCAGTATTTCCACGAATTCTGGGCGCCCACGCCCTTCATCTACCGCATGCTCCGGCAGTCGACCGCGAAGCCCGTCCACCTGCTGCCACCCTATCTGGCGTACTTGACGGGCCTGGAGCGGCATCACGCGTCCGAATCGGGCGAAACGACTTTCGTCTACTGCTTCGACGCCAATAGCATTCTCGAGCGGAAGAACCCAAGCACGCTGCTCGACGCCTTTCTGCGGGCCTTTCCGAAGGGGTCGTCGGCCAAGGTGCGGCTGACCTTCAAGATCACCTATCCCAACCGCAAAATCCCCGAGGTCGACTATCTCTACCGGACCGCCGCGCAAGACCGCCGGATCAAGATCATCGACCACCTCCTCACGGATGCCAAACTGCATCACCTGATCAGTTCCGCCTCGGCCTATGTTTCGCCGCATCGCTCCGAGGGCCTGGGCCTCACGGTAATCGAGGCCATGGGTGCCGGCGTACCCGTGATTTCCACGGCCTTCGGCGGCGTCGATGCCTTCGTCGACCCGGCGTCCGCATACCCGGTGGACTACCGGCTGATCGAGTTGGAGGACGACTACATTCCCTATCCGCGCGGATTCGTCTGGGCCGATCCCGATATGGATTCCATCGCGGCGCAACTGCTCGCGGTCTACCAGAATCCGGCCGAAGCGGACCGCAGGGCAGCGGTCGCCCAGAAGGCGGTGCTCGACTACTTCTGCGCGCCAGGCCTGATCGAGCGCTACCGGGAGGCACTGCGGCGCATCACGGTCGCGTGATGCGGCGGGCCGCGATGCGGCGCCTCAGGCGTGGTGGCGGAGGAAGTCCTCGTAGGCGTGCCGCAGGCCCTCGTCGAGCGCCGTCTTCGCCTTCCAGCCCAGGGCTGACAGCCGACCCACGTCGAGCAGCTTGCGCGGCGTTCCGTCGGGCTTGGTGGCATCGAGCTTGAGCTCACCTTCGTAGCCAACGGTCGCCTTCACGAGTTCCGCCACCTCGCGGATCGTCACGTCCTCGCCCACCCCGACGTTGATCAAGGGCGTGACCTCGGGCCGCGTCAGCGCCGCGAAGCGCTCGTCGGGAAGCTCCAGCAGGAAGCGGATCGCATCGCCCAGGTCTTCCGAATACATGAACTCACGCCGCGGCTTGCCCGAGCCCCAGACCACGACTTCGGGCGCGCCCTTGATCTTGGCCTCGTGGAAACGCCGGATCAGCGCGGGCAGTACGTGCGAGTGCTCGGGGTGATAGTTGTCGCCCGGACCGTACATGTTTGTCGGCATCACGGCGAGATAACGCGTGCCGTACTGGCGATTGAACGACCAGCAGGATTCCACGCCGCTGATCTTCGCGAGCGCGTAGGGGCGGTTGGTGGCCTCCAGCGGCCCGGTCAACAGATAGTCCTCATTGATGGGCTGCGGGCAGTCGCGCGGATAGATGCACGATGAGCCCAGGAAGATCATGCGTTCGACGCCCGCCTCGTGTGCGGCATCGAACACGTTGAGCTGGATGCGCAGGTTGTTGTGGAGGAAGTCGACCGGCAGGGTCGAGTTGGCCAGGATGCCTCCGACCTTCGCGGCACACATGACGACATAGTCTGGGCGCTGCTCCATGAAAAAGGCACGCGTCGCCGCACGGTCTTCAAGGTCGAGTTCGGCGTGCGTGCGCACGATGGTTTCGAAGTTCGGACGATCCTTCAGTGCGCGCTGCGCTGCGGAGCCCACGAGACCACGGTGGCCCGCAATAAATGTTCTCTTCATCATTCCAATTCTCTCTGGTCTGAGACAGTTTAGAGGGTCGTGGGTTGCATTTCGTGACGATCGGGACCCGACCCCGCGCCTGATCCCTGCTTCGCCGCCGGAGCCGGCCACTGGGCGCCCGATGCCGGGCTTCTGAGGCTTTGCGGCAAAATGGAAGACTTTGTGTTCCGTCGGCTTGGTTGGCGGACTTCGTCGTGTTTGATTTGATAAGGGGTTCCAGTATGAAGAAGCGTGCCGTGGTCACGGGCATCACAGGGCAGGATGGCGCATACCTCGCCGAGTTGCTGCTCGACAAGGGTTACGTGGTGTATGGGACCTATCGTCGCACCAGTTCCGTGAACTTCTGGCGGATCGAAGAACTGGGCATCCAGAACCACCCCGACCTGCATCTCGTTGAATACGATCTGACCGATCTCGGCAGTTCCCTGACCCTGATCAAGGAGGCCGCTCCCGACGAGGTCTACAACCTTGCGGCACAGAGCTTTGTCGGAGTGAGCTTCAACCAGCCCGACGCCACCGCACAGATCACCGGCATGGGGGCGCTGCATCTGCTCGAGGCCATTCGCCTGACCAATCCCCGCATTCGTTTCTATCAGGCGTCCACGTCCGAGATGTTCGGCAAGGTGCAGGCCATTCCGCAGGTGGAAGACACACCTTTCTATCCGCGCAGCCCCTACGGCGTCGCGAAGCTGTTTGCCCACTGGATGACGATCAACTATCGCGAGAGCTACGACATCTTCGGTTGCAGCGGGATCCTGTTCAACCACGAGAGCCCGCTGCGCGGCCGTGAGTTCGTCACGCGCAAGATCACCGACGGCGTGGCCAAGATCAAGTTGGGCAAGGCCGAAGTGCTGGAGCTTGGCAACCTGAGCGCCAAGCGCGACTGGGGCTTTGCCAAGGAGTACGTCGAAGGCATGTGGATGATGCTGCAGGCCAAGGAACCCGACAGCTTTGTGCTGGCGACCAATCGGACGGAAACCGTCAGGGAGTTCGTGGAGATGGCGTTCAAGGCGGCCGGCTACGAATTGCGCTTCGAAGGCGACGAGCAGCACGAGGTTGGTATCGACGTCCAGACCGGCAAGACGCTGGTGCGCGTCAATCCCAAGTTCTATCGCCCTGCCGAAGTGGACCTGCTGATCGGCAATCCCGCGCGCGCCAAGGAAAAGCTCGGCTGGGAGCCGAAGACGACGCTGGAACAGCTGTGCACGATGATGGTCGAGGCGGATCTTCGTCGGAATGCGGAAGGTAAGTCGTTCTAAGCCAGGGAACGTCTCGCTCGCCAGACAGCGGCCCGCCTATCCGGCGGGCCGCTGCACATGGCGGGTATGGGCGGCAACCAAAGTCTCCGTCACGATGTCCGCGCAGCGTTCCCAGTTGAAGAGTCCAGCCCGATCCAGCCCTGTGTCAGCCAGTTCCTGACGCAACGCGGGAGAGGCCGCGAGCTGTTGCATGGCATGGGCAACGCCCTGCACGTCGTTGGCATCGAACAACAGCCCCGCCTGCCCCACGACCTCGGGCAGCGAAGAGTTGTCGGCGCAAATCACGGGGGTACCGCAAGCCATCGCTTCCAAAGGCGGGAGGCCGAATCCCTCGTAACGTGACAGATACACGAAGCACAGCGCGTCGCTGTAGAGCGCGGAGAGATCGGCATCCTCGACAAAGCCGGTCAGCACGATGCGGTGGCGCCAGCGCTTGGCAACTGCAAATGCACTGTGCAACTGTTCGAGCTTCCAGCCGGACATGCCCGACAGCACGAGGTGCAGGTCGCTTTCCGGGTTTTGCTCCAGATGCGATACCAGGGCATGGACGACCTTGTCCAGGTTCTTGCGGATCTCCAGTGTGGCCAAACTCAGTACGTAGGGCACGCCCTGGGGTATGCCGTACTTGGCGCGCACGCCCGCGCGCGCCGCAGGATCCTCGCAGGGCCGGAAGCGCGGGCCGGCAGCAAGCGGGATCACCGTCACCTGCCGCGGATTGAGATCCGGCCGGTAGGCCAGCAGATCCTTCTTGGTGAACTCCGAGATCGCGAACACCACCGTGTGTTCGTTCAGGCTATCCATGATGCGCCGCACCTCGGCTGCCCCCTCTTTCGAGAAATACTCGGGGTGCTTGATGGCGATCAGGTCGTAGACGATATGAGCGTGAAGCACATGATCGTCCAGCAACCACTCGGAGGGCGCCACGCCGAAGGGTGACAGCAGGATATCGGCGTCGGCCGATGGGTGCTGCACGGGCGCCGAATGCGCGGGGGCATTCAGACGCTTTCTCAAGCGGGGAGCCTTCGCCGAGTCGTGCGCGCGAAAGTACAGGCGGCTGTCGAAGCGATCGCTGCGCACCAGCAATGGAAACAGCTCGTCGCAGACCCGGTACACGCCGGTCTTGATGCCTTGCGCCAGAACGTAGGTGTCCAGGGCGAGGCGAGGACGTGGATCAAGCACCGACCGTCTCTCCTTGATCCGATGCCTCCGACAACTCAACAAAAAGCCAGAGTACCTCTTCCGGCGACAGCTGGCCTTCAGCGCGGCCGTACATCGCGAACCAGCGGTAGAGCGCACCTTGCCCTTCCGGCCCGAGCCCCTGCGGATGAAGCGCACGCACGTCCGGTCGACCGAGGTAGTACTGGCGCGCGCGACCACCGAAGTCTTCTTGCAGCACATCCACCACCAGCGAACGCGCAGCTTGCGAAAGGCCGAAGCGTTCGCCGCCTTCTTTCCGCACCCAAGCGATAAAGCCGCTCGCTTGCGGCTGCGACAACGCGTGCGGAAAATGCGCGCGGACCTCCGGTTGCGAACGCAACAGGCCGATGCACCAGCGCGCGGCAACGGCTCCGTCAGTGAGGTCGAGCGGCAGCGCCTCGATCGGCGGCTCCGGCGGCCGACCTGGCGTTCGATCCGGGTACAGATTCAGTTCCGGGGGCTCGGCCACCACCGCCCCCGCCTGCGCCTGCGCCGCCGCCTCGTGGCGCGCACGGATGAAGCGCAGCCGCGCCGGAATGCGCCAAGGCGTCGCGGCCCACAAGGCCGCCTTCGCCAATCGGCGAACCTGACGGCGCAGAGGCCTCGGGGTCGCGTCCACCAACGCCCTGGCCGGCCCCGTGATGCGCCACCACGTCGATTGCGCGATGGCGTCGCGCTGCTGCTCGGCGGCATCGGCACGCAGATGGGTTTGCGCCAGCAACTGATCGCGCTGGTCGATCTCGTGCCGCAGCGCGCTCACCTCGGCGTCCAAGCGGTCCTGGAGCGCCATTTCCCTTTCGTGCGCCAGAACCAGGCTCGCTTCGGTGCATTCGATTCGCCGATGAGACTCTTGCAAGCCCTTGTCGAGAGCGCCGACCTGCTGCACCAGGTTGGACGCGCGCTCTTGGGCACTGCGCAACTCGATCGCCAGTCCCGAGTACCCCGCCGTGACGAAGCCATCGAACACATTGGGTGGGTATTTGAAGGCAGCGGCGAGTTCGAAGCACTCTTCGGAGACGTAGAAGCGATTGAGGCCGTCGGCATAGACATACTTGTAGCCGGCGTTCGCCAGGACCGGTTCCCATGCTTCGTGGTTCTCGACCTGGGAGTTCGGGAGCGTGGCCTCCACCAAGACGATCCAGGGACGATGGCGCTGCCAATCGTTGCCCACCAGAACAGAACGCTCGAAGCCCTCGACGTCGACCTTGAGGAAGTGCACCGGCTGCCCCTCCGGCACATGCCTCTGCCACACCTCTGTCAACGTCAGCATGTCCACTTCATGCTTTCGGAGGGCCAGGCCGGCGGCGGCGTGCTGGCCGGCGATCTCTTCGTCCGCCGTCGACAAGCCGGAGTTCTCGATGAGGTTCATCGTCAGAGAGCCTGACCGCTCCCCCAGCGCGACACCCAGGTTGACGTCGTTCGGCCGCAGCCTGACGAGTTGCTCTAAGTACACCGGATGGGGTTCGACGTTGATCCCGCGCCAACCCAGCAGGCTAAAGGCCTTGGTCACCGAATCCGACTCGGGCGACTGCGCGCCGACGTCGATGTAGAAGCCCCGTTCGACCTGTCGCAGGGCACGCCGCAGCATGACGTCCTCGTAGTTCTGGGCGTAGGAGACGAATGGCTGGCCGAAAAGTGAAGACGGTGCTGTGGGTGGCATAGAGGTTTGCAGCGAATGTCGGGCCTCGATACCGGCAAGATTGCCGGGCCCGACAAGGGACCCTTGCGCCAAGGGCAGGGTACCTCACGATGATTGCGGGAATTCTAGGCGCCAGTTGCACCCTGGGGACGGATGCTCGGGGGTTCCCGCCGGCGAATCGCCCGGCGATCGCGTGCCGATATATCGAATGCTGCGGCCGGACGCGCCCTGCGCTCTGTTAAGCTTTCCGGACATTCCATCGCGGTGGCGCGGAGTTGGGCAGCAGCAATATGACTGAGGCCGAAAGTACCACACCGCGGCTGTCAGGGAGCAGCAAAACGCGCCGAGGATGACGAAGAGTAACTGTCTACGCCATCTGCGACATTGCGCACACGCCGCGAGCCTCCCGCTCCGTGTAACTCGCCGCAACATGCTTCCTCAAGTTTAGACAAGGTGCTACGTGATAGAACAGATACGCAGGTCGGCGTTGGTCCGGCAAATGCCCGAATGGCTGCGCAGGCTGCTGGGCCGCTCATACCACGCGGTCTTCCAGCCAGCCAATGGGTCCGCGCCAGCACCCCACTCGGCCGCGGCCCCGGCCACGCATGCGAACGTGAATGTGAGCGAGGTAGAGGCCGCCGTGACGCGCATCTACCACCTGGCCCTTGAACGCACGCCCAACGCTCAGGAACGGCAGCTGTGGATCAACGAGATCCTCGGCAACAGGATGAGCGTTGCCGGCGTGGTCGAGGCCATCGCGGGCTCACCAGAGGCTGACCTCGTCCGCCAGCGTGCGAATGTCGTGCCCGAGGTGGCCAATGGCCGGTTCATCCAGTTTGCTTACGAGTACCTCCTGGAGCGCAGCCCTATGCTGTCCGAGCTCGTCCAATGGGACCACCTGCTCGGTCGACAGAACTTCAGGCGCAGTCAATTGGTGCTGCAGCTCTTTGCCCAACATGCGACGGAGGTGCTGACAGACGAAGGCAAGGGCCCCGTGCACGATCCCAACCTTGCTCCCTGGCTGGGCACCGACCGGTTCATCAGCATCAAGGAGTGGCAAGAGAAGGCCGACGAGATCGGAAACAACTACCCGCCCGTGGAGCCTAAGCGCTACCCGAGCCTGAGCATCCCCCGCCAGCCGGAAATTCTCGTCTCCGCCATCGCGAGCCTGTACCGTGGGGGCGACTACATCGAGCAGTTTCTCGAGAACATCACCTCGCAGACGATCTTCGCGACCCACTGCGAACTCATCATCATCGATGCGGACTCGCCGGAAAACGAAGGAGCCGTGATCTCCCGCTACATGGAGCGATTCCCGAATATCGTCTACCACCGGGCCCCCACGCGAATCGGGATTTACGAAGCCTGGAACCTGGGCGTGCAGATGTCCAACGGCCGATACCTCACGAATACCAACCTGGACGACCTGAGAAGGTCGGATTCGTTCGAACGGCAGGTGGAGATCCTCGAGAAGTTTCCTTTCGTGGATGTCGTGTACCAGGACTTCTACTACTCGTTTGAGGGAAAGGCACCGTTCGCGAAGAGCGCGGCCGTCGGGTTCAAGAGTCAGTTGCCGGTCGTCACGCCCTACAACCTCATGCAGTCGAACTCCCCGCACAACGCGCCGATGTGGCGGCGCACCTTGCATGACGAAGTCGGCATGTTCGATGCCAGCTTCCGCTCCGCCGGCGACTACGACTTCTGGCTGCGCTGCGTGCAGGTCGGAAAGACTTTCTTCAAGGTGAACGACCCTCACGTCATCTATTTCGTTAACCCCGAGGGCCTGTCGACGCAGCCCAACACGCGCGGGATCGACGAGGCGAATCGCAGCACCAAGCGCCATGGTCGCAAGCTGCTCTCACCCTGGCTGCTGTCATCGGACGAAGAGTTCATGCACGAGTTGTCGCGCCTGGCTGGCGGACCCGTGACCCTCGGCAAGACCGAGCAGGCCGCGCCGGACTGGCGCTACACCGCGGCGCAGCGGGCGCTGCGACTCCATTCAGCCGCTTCGCGCGGCCGCCCGGCTGCTTAAGGAAAGTTCTCGATGGCTCTGGTAATTGACGGCGTCTTCTTCCAACTCGCACAGTCGGGAATCGCACGCATCTGGCGCGCAACGCTTCCGATGCTTGCAAAAAAACTCGACATGCCGATCGTGTTCCTGGACCGGGGCGGATTCAGCGACAGATTCGACGGCGTCGAAGTCGTTCCGTTTCCGGCTTACAAGTCCAAGTACAACCCCGGTGACTCGCAACTGCTGGAGCAGGTCTGCCGTCACTACGGCGCGAAGGTCTTCACCTCGACCTACTACAGCACGCCGATGGAAACCCCGTCGCTCCTGCTCGTCTACGACATGATTCCGGAGCGACTCGGGTTCGACCTGTCGGCCAGGGACTGGCGCGAAAAGGAACTCGCCATCATCCACGCCCGCCGACACATTTGCATCTCGAAGAACACGCGCAAGGATCTGCTGGAGTTCTACCCCGAGCTCGCCCCGGACGCGGCATCCGTCGCGTACTGCGGCATCGACCCCACGGTCTTCAAACCGCAGGATGAACGCGCCATCGCCGAGTTCCGCAGCCGGTTGGGGCTGCACCGCCCTTACTACATGTTCGTGGGATCTCGCGTGCAGGCCAACAACTACAAGAACGCCAGCCTCTTCTTCGATGCCTTGAAAACGATGGGCGAAGTCGACTTCGACGTGCTGTGCGTCGGCGGCGAAAAGACCGTTCCCACTTCAACCGTCGACGGCGCGGGACACAAGATCGTCCAGATCGACCTCGACGATGAAGGTCTTTCACTGGCCTACGGCGGGGCGGCTGCCCTGGTCTATCCGTCCCTCTACGAAGGTTTCGGCCTGCCCGTGGCAGAAGCCATGAGCTGCGGCTGCCCGGTGATCTCGACCACTCGCGGCTCGCTGGCCGAAGTGGCAGAAGGCGCCGCGCTGACGATCGAAGGCACGTCGATTCCGGAACTGGTCGAGGCACTGCGCACTGTGCGAGACCCATCGGTTCGCGCGCAGCTTGTCGAGCAAGGCGCTCGACGGGCCGCGACGTTTCGCTGGGAGCCTTTCGCAGACGAGGTCGCCAAGGCAGTCCGAACGATTGCCGCGCAGAGCAGCGCAGGTGCCCATGCCGCCTTCTACAGCAAGTGGGCTGCGCTTCGTTCGCTGCAGGGCGAGGTCGACGTGCTGATCTGACATGCCGACGAATGACCGGGTGATCGGTACCGTCCCGCGGCAGCCCTGTGAATTCCGCCCCTGCGAGACGATCAATGCAAAGTGACTTGAGCTTCTCAAAACATCAACGCGCTGCTGCGCGTTTCGTCTTGCTTGGGTTTTGCCTGCTTCACGTCGCCGGCATCATGAGCTATCTGCTGCGCGACGGGCGCTTGTCGATCGTGCCGATCTATGACGACGTGGTGTATCTGATCGATGGCCTGAGGCGGCTGGCCGTGCTGGATCGACAGGGCATCGTGGGCTTCCTATCCGACTATGTCTATGCCCAGCCGCCGCATGCGCCGCTGGTGACGTTGACCAGTGTGCTCGGTCTGCTCCTAAGTGCTGGAGCACCCTGGGGGCCGTATCTGCTGAACGCTGGCTGGATACTCCTTGTCCTGCTGCTTGGCCGGTTTGCACTGCGCCACGCAAATCAATGGACACGGATCGGCATCTTGGTCGCCGCATTGGCCATACCGATGTTCGGCTTCGTGCTGGCTGAGTTCCGCCCCGATCCCGTCTGGGGTTTGCTCGTCGGGTTTGCGGTCATTGTGTCGGCCAGCACTGATCTGATTTGGGCACGCCGCCGCCATCTCATTGCACTGGGTCTGCTCTTCGGTCTGACGATTGTCTCCAAGCCAACGGCGGCGCCGGCATCCATGGTGGTGCTTGGAATTGCGTGGATCGCCCAGGTGAGCGCCTCCATGTTGGTCGCACGCGCACGGGATATCAGCCGCACGGTCCGAGCCGGCGGTTGGGTGGCGCTCGGAGCCGCGTGCCTCTTCATTCCGTACCTGGTGACAAACGGCGCTGCCATACTGGCCTACGTACGCGAGGTCATGGCCGGCGACAGCATGTGGAGGACGCCAGGATCCGCGTGGGAGCACATCACCTATTACCTGAGTCGCCCCACCGGGACCTTGGTACTTGGCTGGGCCTGGTACGCTGCCCTCCCCCTCTTTGCGGGCTGCGTAGCGCTCATTGCTTGGTTCAGGGACAAGCAGGCGCTCCCAGCCTTCGCCGCCGTCATGGCGGCAACGACAACCGCGTACCTGATCGTCACGGTTAGCGCCGTGAAGTCGCTCATGATCGGGAGCATCCTGTACGGGACGATCGTTGCCGCTGTCGTCTGGAGCTTGGGCTATTTGATGACGCGCATTCCTTTTCGCGGAAGTGCCGTCTTGGTCGCCGGGGCCTTGGTGTTCGCAGTAGCGTGGGTCCCGCGGACAGGTCAGATCCATCGGGAAGACCCATCGATGCTGGCGGCCGACACGGCCAATCGAACGATCTTGCCTGCATTGACCGAGGTTCTGCGTGCTCGCCCCAACGCTACCGTTCTCGTGACGGTGCCCGGCCCAGCCTATGCTGGAACGCTTGACTTCCTGTCAAGGCAGCAGGGGATGACCCGGACATTCTTGTCCGGATATACCTCGGATTCCTGGGAGCGCGTATGGCAAAGCGCATCTTCTGCCGACGTGATCGTCGTCAGCGAGGTCGGCATGGTAGGCCAGTCCTTGGGGTATTCGTTCCCAAGCCTGAAGTATCAGATGCGCCTGCTTGACGAGCTTCGCACGCGTGCAGAGTTTGCCGGAAGCCCCGCCTTCACCGACGCGAAGAATCGCTCGGTCTGGCTGTTCGTCCGCAACGGGAAATAGCGCGGCGTATCAGGAGCGTCAGCGGTCTGACGGACAAGGAAGGATGTCGCGCATAGCGGCGGCCAGGTGGGAGGATGAACGATGCAACGTCTCAATGTCAGAACAAATAGAACACCGATTCTGTGGGCCGTCGCCGTCGCGCTTTCCGCGATCATTGTTGGCACGTTGACGGCTGGTGGTGCACGGTTCAACCTCCGCGAACCTCTGAGCTACGTTGGCGATTCGATCTTCTATCTGATGACGACCCAGCGCCTCGGCGAGGGCACCGGATACCTGATCAACTCGCGCCAAGGCTTTCCGCTCGGATCGCAGCTATTCGACTTCGTGGGCTCTGACTGGGGCAACATGCTCGTCCTCGACGCCCTGCAAAAAGTCTCAGGGTCCGCCGCCTGGGCGAACAACGTGTATTTCCTGGCCGGCTTCCCCTTGAGTGCGCTGGCCGCGTTCTGGTGCCTGAGGCGGCTGGAGATTTCAGGTCCGACAAGCTCGGTCTTTGCCCTCCTCTTCGCCATCATCCCCTTTCACTTCCTGCGGATCCCGCACCTCTATTTCACCTGGTACTTCGTAGTGCCCGTCTATGTTTGGTTTGCCGTGGAGCTGTACAAGGGGACAGGGATGTTTACCAGCCGCGGGCCATCGAAGGCGGTCGTGCTGGCGGCGCTTGCATGCTTCGGCGTTTACTACGCAGCGTTCGGTTGCATGGTCCTATTCATAGGCGCAGTGCTAGGGTGGCTCAGGCATCGATCTGCAAGGCCTCTCTTAGCTGGCGTGTTCGCCGTCATATTCGTTTGCGTCGGGGTTGCGGCGAACCTCTTGCCAAACATTTATTTGATTCAGCAATTCGGCAAGAACAGCGAGCTGGCGCACAGGGTGCCAGCGGGGTCGGAAGTCTATGGCCTGAAGATCACTCAATTGATCTTGCCGCGACCGGATCATCGCCTGGAGCAACTCGCCGCCATCTCTGCGGACTACGGGCAGCAGTTTCCCAACGTGAATGAGAACGTGCATTCGGCGCTGGGATTCGTAGGAGTCATCGGCCTCTTGCTCGTCATTGCAAGCGCGATCGCCTACTCACCGCGCGTCCAGGAGCAGAGGCGAAGCCTGCTTTTCATGCTAGGTGCCACTACGGTTGTTCTGCTTCTCACCGCTACAAGTGGCGGGTTCTCGGCCTTGTTTTCACTGCTGGTGACGCCGCTGATACGAGGGTGGAACAGGATCAGCGTCGTTGTGGCCTTTCTATCGCTCGCAGGCTTGGCCATTGCGGTCGATGGTGCGCGCCATCGATTCGCGTCCACCGGTCGGGCCGCCGCCTTGGGGACGCTAGGCCTCACGGCCATTGCCATCTTCGGGATCTGGGACCAGACGTCGCGGGCCGATCAGAGTCCCGTGAAAATGGCGCAAGCCGAATATCGCAAGGAATCGGAGTTTTACCGTGCAGTGGAAGCCTCGCTGCCCGAGGGCGCGGCGGTCTACCAGCTGCCATTCATGCGTTTCCCCGAGTCCCCAATGAAAGGAAGGCTGAGTTCGTATGACCTGTCCAAGGGGTTTCTGCATTCCCGCTCGCTCAAATGGAGCTACGGAGCGGCCGTGGGCCGTGTGGGTGCGGACTTCATGGAACACCTTTCAACCCAGCCGAGCGCCACGCAACTCGAGGTGGCGCGCTTCCTTGGGTTTTCCGGATTCCTGATCGACCGGCGAGGCTACCACGACAACGGTCAAGCCATTGATGAGGAGGCTTCCAAGTTTCTGGGTGGTGTTTCGCCGATCGAAGATCAGAGCAAGGATCTGGCCTTCTATTCACTGCGAGCCCTTCCCGCGCCTGACTCTCTGGCACAGATGTCACCCGCGGCAACTGCGTGGTTGGAACGATGGAAGATTTCCAAGACGGCCGGGGTGCTTGCCACCAGGTCTCCTTACGACCTCGACTTTCAGGCCCCGGCCGTGCTGAATACGCAGGCGCGAGCCGCCACCGGATTGTGGGGCGGAGCTGAAGAATGGGGTACCTGGACGGTTGCCAAGGTCGTGAAGCTGCAACTGAAGAAGCCGCTTCCTCTTCACTTCACCTTGGAGATCGAAGCCAACGCATTCGGACCGAATGCTGGACGCGAGGTCGGTGTTCGGATCGGCTCTCAGTCCAAGGCTTTCACGGGGACGGCTGCGATGAGCAAGATCCGGATCCCCTTCGATCTCACCGAGAGCACTGACCTGATCGAACTGACGGTGCCAGCCCCGACGAGCCCAAAGGATGTCAGCCAGAGCGCCGACACCAGGACTCTCGGACTGGGGCTCCGCTCCCTTTCCGTTGTCGAACAACGTTCCAAATAGCGCGGCGCGTCAGGCGGCAGCTATGCTGTCCGCTTGAGGTAGCCGTTCGGCGCCACGCTGATCAAGAGCTTGTGATCGATCGTGTGATCGATCTCAAAGCCGGAAGCCGTCGCCATGAACTCCCGCACGGCAGTCTTCGGACTGTCTCCCCGCCCCCACGGGCGATCCTGGAAGAGCTCGGCGGGTAGTCCCAGCAACATTCTTCTCCGCGTCCATAATTGCCCGCCATGTACACTCGCACCCCCTTCCGGCAGATCAGCCGTATCTATTCCAGCATCTTGGCCCTCGGGCAGTGGCCCGCCGATGCGAAGGCTCAAAGCCAAGAAATAGCGCAAGCGGTCAGAGCAAATGCAGCCGCCACTCGTGAACTGGCCGACCAACTTCGCGCGCCTGTTCAACCGCAGACTGAAACTCAGGCTCCAAATCCCGCAGCGCCTCTGCAGGAAGGCGCTAGCCCAACTGTGCGCTTGCTTGAGCAGTTCCGTCGCAACCTCCTTAGCCGGATTGATCTGCTGCTATGCATAGATGTGGGTGCGCGATGGGGCGTAGATAGTGCGCTCCTCTTGCTAAAGGACAAGGCGAAGCTCCTTTGCTTTGACCCTGATGAAGAGGAGTGTGCGCGTCTGCAGGCCCATCATTCTCTTGATGCGGTTGAGTATGTGCCCCTGGCGCTGAGTTCCGATGGCCGAGAGTTGAGCCTAACGATTACGCGACAACCCGCCTGCAGTTCGATCTACCCGCCCATAGAGGCGATGTATAAGCACTATCCAGCGCTCATCGACGTCGAGCCAGAACGCGTTGTGTCAGTGCCAAGCACTAGTCTCGACAAGTTCCTTGCCGAACGCGGCCTACAAAGGCCTGACCTACTAAAACTCGACACGCAGGGTAGCGAGTTAGACATCTTGCAAGGTGCGGTCGACAACCTTTCGGCGGCATGCATGATCGATATTGAGGTCGAATTCAATCCGATCTATAGCGGACAAACGCTGTTCGGAGAAGTCGACCTTTTCATGAGGGTGCATGGATTTTCACTCTGGCGCCTCCCGAGCCTGGTTCATTACGCGCCGGAAACGTTTCCCTCTCTGAAAACCCCCTTCCAAGCCGTCTCACACCCCGGGCGCCTGGAGACGGTGAACCCAGGCAACGGCCAGTTGTTCTGGGGACAGGCGCACTACGTTCGATCCGATTTTTTGCCGGCGAGTCCCGGACCAATCTCAGCGGACCTTGCGTACCGAGCGGCGGCAATCGCGAGCGCATATGGTTACTGGGATCTCGCACTGTTAGTGCTTGAGAAGTGCAAAGATACGGCCTTCGAAGCGTTGAGGCTTCGCGAACTTCTGAGCCTGGAGTAAGGGCTCGACGCCTGGCTCGCACGCTCAGCACTTCGTCTGCCCGTCTTGATGAGACCAAGACTTGAATCCGCAGATCGATCGCGATCTCTTGTTTCGATACCTGCATCAACGGTCGGCCACGCGCGCCTGCGGACCGGCAAAGACATAGTACTTGTTCAGCACGAAGGACAGGCCGAAATACACGACGCCCGCGATCACCTGCGCCACGCCTTCGTGCACGCCGGCATGGCGGATGAGGAGGACCAGCGCCGCAAGATTGGCCAGGTAAGCCAGCAGAAAGATCGCGACGAAACGGATGATCTCCCGCTGCGGCGGCGCGGCACTGCGAAAGGTGAAGCTGCGATTGAGCAGGTACGAGACGATCAGGCCCACGGCGTACCCGATCACATTGCTGACCACCGCACCCAGCCCGGCCAGGTACATGCACGCAAAGATCACTGCGTAGCCGAGCCCGGTATTGACGACACCTACCGCGGCGAACCTGAGCAGTTGCCTCATCGGGCGTGGCCTGCGCTGACCCAGTACTGGCCGCCGAGCGGAAGCCAGCCGAGGAACCTTTCGAGCGGAAGGAACCACGAAAGGCGCGGCGGGACGAACAGGCAGTAGGTCTGGCGCTGCAGTTGGAGACCTGCATGGCGGAACAGCGAGCGCAGCTCCTTCGGCTTGAGCAGGATCGCGTCGGCATCGAAGGGGCAGGTGCTGACGATGCGCTGCGTCACGGGGTTGAAGGGGTTGTGTTCGAAGATGTCGATCGAGCCGCCCGGAGCGAGTCGCCCCGCGAGTGTCTCCATCACGCCGGCCCGCTGGGTGGGTGGAATGTGATGGAACACGCTCGCCACGAAGATGAGATCGAAACGACCGAGCTCCAGGTCTTCGCTTTCGACTTCGAAGCGTGCCTGCGGATTGCTGGCCGCCGCCACCTGCAAGCTGGCCGCGGAGACGTCGGTCCCGACGATCTCGGCGTCCGGAAATGCAGCCTGCAGGTAGCCGATATTGCGGCCGGTTCCGCAACCGTACTCGAGCACGCGGGCGATCGGGCGGCGCACCGCGCCGCGGATGAGGTCGACCTTGTAGCGCGCGAAGTACTCCGAATCCTCCGCGTAGAGCTTGGTGCTTTCACGCAGCAGCTCGTCGTAGTCGGCCGAATAGTCGTCGAAGTCGATCTTGCCGTTCGCAGCTGCCTCGCCCTCGCCTGAGGGCGCTCCGATGCGGGATGGCGCCTTGGCGCCGCGTTCAGTCCCAGACACGCCAGGGCGCCTTTCCACTGTTCCAGAGATCTTCGAGTTCGCGCTTGTCTCGCAGCGTGTCGCAGGGCTGCCAGAAGCCCGTGTGCTGGTGAGCGGCGAGCTGGCCGTCGCGCGCAATGTTCATGAGCGGTGCACGCTCCCAGGAGGTCAAATCGTCTGCGATGTAGTCGATCGCCTTCGGCTCGAGAATGAAAAAGCCGCCGTTGATCCAGCCGATCTCGTCGCTGGGCTTCTCCTCGAAGCTCGTGACGTGATGGTCTGCATCGAGATTCAGCACCCCGAAGCGCCCGGGCGGCTGCACCGCGAGCACAGTGGCCAGCTTGCCATGGCGGCGATGGAATGCGAGCTCTGCGCCGATGTCGGCGTCGGAGAGTCCGTCGCCGTAGGTCAGGCAGAAGGTCTCGTCGTCCAGGTATTTCGCAGCACGCTTGAGTCGCCCGCCAGTCAAGGTGTCGGCGCCAGTATCGACCAGCGTGATGCGCCAGTCTTCGGCATGGCTGTTGAGGATCTGATGGTCGCCCGTGCTGAGGTCGATGCGCATGTCCGACATGTGCCGGTAGTAGTTGAAGAAGAACTCCTTGATCACATACCCCTTGTAGCCGAGGCAGATCACGAAGTCGTTGATTCCGTGATGGGCGTAGATCTTCATGATGTGCCACAACAGTGGCCGGCCGCCGATCTCGACCATCGGCTTGGGTTTGGTATCGGACTCTTCGGCGATGCGCGTGCCGAGGCCTCCGGCAAGGATGACTGCTTTCATGTGCTCTCTTCGTTGACTAAAGCTTGAGTTCGTCGGGCTGAATGTTGAGGCTGCGCTCGACGATGGCGATAGGGTCAGATCGCAGAACGCGATAGATCCGCAGGATGTACTCGCCGATGATCCCCAACAGGAAGGCGTTGAGCCCGATGCCAAAAAGAACCAGCAATTGGATGCTCACGAAACCCGGAGGAAGATCGGGCTGCAGCAGGCGCAGGATCACGTAGTACAGGGACGCCGCCAGGCTGCTGAGCAGGATGACGATACCCAGGAAGGACGCCATGCGCAGCGGCACTGTCGAGTGGTTGAACACCGCGGTCAGCCCGAGCCGCATCAGCCGCTTGACGTCGAACTTGCTCTCGCCTGCCGTCCGTGCATCGCGATCGTAGGGAATACCGGTTTGGTTGAAGCCGAGGCCGGCGATCATTCCGCGCAGATAGGGGTTCGCCGTACGGAATTTAGCGATGGCCTCGATCACGGCCCGATCGACGAGCCGGAAGTCGCCGACGTCGCGCGGGATGGGATGCTCGCTGACCTTGTCGATCACCCAATAGCCGCATTTGCGAATCCAGTTCAGCAGCCGGCCTTCCGGACGCTTGCGCCGGATGCCGTAGACCACATGGAAGCCTTGCTGCCACAACGCGAAGAACTGCTCCAGCATCTCCGGTGGATCCTGCAGGTCGGCGTCGATCTGCATGACCGCATCGCCTCGCGCATGCAGGTAGTTGGCGAGGATCGAGCTCTGGAATCCGAAGTTGCGGGAGAAGCGAATGGCGCGCACGCGCGGGTCGACGGCGGCAAGCCGGACCAGCATCGGCCAAGTCTCATCGTCCGAATGATTGTCGGTAAAGACGAACTCGAGGTCGCAGCGATCGGCCATGCGATCCGCCACAGCGACGAGTCGTGCGTACAGGGCGTCCAGGTTGCCGGCCTCGTTGAGGACCGGAATGGCGATCGAGATCAGCGGCCGGCGCTCCTGCGCGAGCGTGGGGGCGTCGTTCATGCTTGTTTTGCTGCGCCGGCCAGCACGGACTGCACGTAGGCCGTCACGCCCTCCAGCGCCGGCTGAAAGTGGATGTGTTCGAGCGCGCGCGGCCGCTGGAGCACGGTTGCATAGTTGTCGTCGGGCGGCTCGGGTCGCGCGCCGATGCGCAGCAGCTCGAGCCGGTCCAGCGAAGCGAAGACGTGGGTTGCCAGGTCGCTCAGCGTGCAGGGTGCCCCGTGGCTGAGCGCCGTCACGCCCTTCGCACCGGCTGCAAGCACGGCATGCATCGCAGCCACGTCGTCATTCACGTGGTGATACTCGCGCAGTTGCCGGCCTGGAGACATCTCGAAGGGGCGCTTCTCGCGCAGTGCCCTGCAGAGCTGGCCCAGGAACATGAACGGGGCGGGCTCGCCCCTGCCGTAGAGCGTATGCAGCTGCAGGTGCGTCACAGGATCGCCCGCCGCCGCCCGCTCCGCCGCTAGCCGGCCGAGGTCGGCCTTGGTGGCGATGTAGGCGTTCGGATGCTCGAGCAGCCGCTCCATCACCGTGCCGAAGGTGACCACGCGCAGTCCCGCGGCGCACGCGCCATCGATGATGCGAGCGGGCAACTCGACGTTGACCCGCTGGTGTTCGGCGCGCGGCAATGCCGGGTCGAGCACGCCCGAGACGACCAGCACCACCGATCCAGGCTCCGCGCGATCGAAATAGCGCGCGACCGAGTCGACCGCATCGCTTTGCCACCAGCGTTCGTAGACCTCGCGTTCCGGCGCGACGATTTCGGTCGCAGGGCGCGACGCGCAGATGGCACGTCCAAGCCGCCCGCGGCCGCCGATCACGTACATCATGGGGCGATATCCTTGCGCCAGGCGTCGATCTGCCCCAACGTGAACGCCTTCGCGCTGCCGGGCGTCCCGTAGTAGTTGCGATACCAAGCCGCCGTCTCGCTGATCACGCGCGGCGTGTCCCACGCCGGGCGCCAATCCAGCAGGTTGCGCGCCAGTGAGCTGTCCAGCGCGAGTGCCCCGGCTTCCGGCAACGGGTTGTTCATGAACTCGAGGACCGGGCGCTGCCATGCGCCGCTCATGAGTTCGAGCACCTCGCGCACAGAGTAGTGCTTGAGCTCCTGCGGCCCGAGGTTCCATGCACGCGCGAAGTCCTGCGGGCGCGGACCTACCAGCTTCGACAGCAGCAGCAAATACCCATGCACGAGCGCAAGAACATGCTGCCAGGGTCGCGTGGCGTCGGGATAGCGCAGCGTCAGCTGCGTGCCGTTGACCACGCTGCGCACGAAATCGGGGATGAGCCTGTCCTCCGACCAGTCCCCGCCGCCGACGATGTTGCCGCCGCGCGCAGTCGCGATCGCCGGCCCCTTGCCCTCGGTGAAAGGATAGGACGCGGCATAGCTCTGAATCACCATCTCGGCGGCCGCCTTGGAGGCGCTGTAGGGATCCTTGCCACCAAGCGGGTCGTTTTCGCGATACGGCCACGACCATTCGTTGTTGCGGTAAACCTTGTCAGTGGTGACGCAGACCACGCCGCGAACGCTGCCTACGCTGCGCGCCGCCTCGAGGACGTGGGCCGTCCCCTGGGCGTTGACCTGGAAGGTCCAGAGCGGCTCGCGGTACGAGCGCCGCACGAGCGGCTGTGCGGCAAGGTGCAGCACCAGTTCCGGCTCAAAGCTGCGCATCGCATCCAGGAGATGCTCGTACTCGCAGATGTCGCCAAGCGTGCTGGCGTGCATCTCGCTCTCGACGCCCGCCGCGACAAAAAGCGACGGCGTGGTGTCAGCCGGCAGGGAGTAGCCCGCGACGTTCGCGCCGAGCGATCGCAGCCACAGGCATGCCCACCCCCCCGTGAAGCCCGTATGGCCCGTGACAAAAACTTTTCGGCCAGTGAGCGCCGCTTCGAAGTCCGTCGCCACCGTCATGCGAACAACTCCGCGTTGTCCAACATCGAGGCCTGTCGGTCCTTGGCCGACAGCTGGGGCGGAACGCCCGTGTCCGGCCACCGGATGCCAAGACCCGGGTCATCCCACAAGATCGCCCGCTCATGCGCCGGCGCATAGTAGTCCGTCGTCTTGTACAGAAAGTCCGCCGACTCGCTTGTCACAAGGAACCCGTGCGCGAATCCCTCGGGCACCCACAGTTGCTTGTGATTCTCTTCCGTGAGCTCCGCACCGACCCATTGCCCGAAGGTCGACGACGACTTGCGGATGTCCACCGCCACATCGAACACTGCTCCACGCACGACGCGCACCAGCTTCCCTTGCGGTTGCTGGATTTGGTAATGCAGCCCTCGCAGCACGCCTTTGACTGAACGCGAATGGTTGTCCTGCACGAACTCCACATGCCGCCCCACCGCTTCATCGAAGGCCCGGCCATTGAAGCTCTCGTAGAAAAACCCGCGCGCATCCCCGAACACCTTCGGCTCGATGACCAGCACCTCCGGAATCGCAGTCGGTGTGACCTTCATCAGCGCACCTCGTCCGTCAACAGTCGGTTCAGATACTTGCCATAGCCGCTCTTCTCCAGCGGCTTGGCCAACACCTCGAGCTGCTCGGCGGTAATGAAGCCGTTGCGCCACGCGATTTCCTCCGGGCATGCGATCTTCAGCCCCTGCCGGTGCTCCAGCGTTGCGATGAACTGCCCAGCCTCGAGCAAGCTCTCATGCGTGCCGGTATCAAGCCATGCGTAGCCGCGCTGCATGATCTGCACACTGAGCTGATCGCGCTCCAGATAGGCCTGGTTCACGGCGGTGATCTCCAGCTCGCCTCGCGCGCTCGGCTTGACGGCCTTCGCGATGTCGACGACCTGGTTGTCATAGAAGTACAGGCCCGTGACCGCGTAGCTGCTCTTGGGCTTGGCAGGCTTCTCTTCAATGCTGCTGGCCTTGCCGTTGGCATCGAAAGCGACCACGCCATAGCGCTCGGGGTCGTGCACGTGATATGCGAAAACGGTCGCTCCTTTGGCCTTCGCGTCGGCGTCGAAGAGCAGGGGCTCGAAGTCGTGCCCATAGAAGATGTTGTCCCCCAGCACCAACGCACTCGGCGCATCGCCGATGAACTTGTCGCCGATGATGAAGGCCTGCGCCAGCCCGTCCGGGCTGGGCTGCACCGCGTACTGCAGGTTGATGCCCCATTGGCTTCCATCCCCCAGCAACTGTTGAAACCGCGGCGTGTCCTGCGGCGTGCTGATGACCAGGATGTCGCGCATGCCGCCGAGCATGAGCGTGCTCAACGGGTAATAGATCATCGGCTTGTCGTAGACCGGCAGCAGCTGCTTGCTGATCGCCAACGTGGCAGGGTGCAGCCGGGTGCCGGAGCCGCCGGCGAGGATGATGCCTTTTCTTTGTGTCATGTCGTCCCTTGTCGTGGTCAGAGCGTCTCTTTGAGCATGCGCGCGACGCCGAGCCGCCAATCCGGCAGCTCGAGCCCGAACGCAGCACGCAGCTTGCCGGTGTCCAGGCGCGAGTTGTGGGGCCGGCGTGCCGGCGTCGGGAATGCGCTGGTCGGCACGGGCTCGATGGCGTCGGGCTGCACCTTGAGCTCGACACCCGCCGCCTGAGCCTGTGCAAGAACGAAGCGAGCATAGCCGTGCCAAGTGGTCTCGCCGGCCGCCACGAGATGGTAGAGCCCCGTCTTGGACGGATCGCGCAAGGTCTGGCGAATCGCATGCGCCGTGACGTCCGCGAGGAGTTCCGCGCCCGTCGGTGAGCCGAACTGGTCATCGATCACCGTCAACCGATCGCGCTCCTTGGCCAGGCGAAGCATCGTCTTGGCGAAGTTGCCGCCGCGGGCCGCATAGACCCAGCTCGTGCGAAAGATCAGGTGGCGCGTGCAGTTCGAGGCGACCAGTTGCTCGCCCTCGAGCTTGGTCTGGCCATAGACACTGAGCGGGCCGGTGGGATCACCCTCCCGCCAGGGCGTGGTCCCGCCGCCATCGAACACATAGTCGGTTGAGTAATGAACCATCAGCGCACCGAGTTGCTGCGCCGCCTGCGCCACCACGCCGGGTGACGTGGCGTTGAGCTTCCTTGCCAGTTCGGGCTCGCTCTCCGCCTTGTCGACGGCCGTATGGGCCGCCGCATTGACGATCACGTCGGGCTTGACCTGAAGGACGGTGTCCGCCAACCGCTCGGGCTCGCTGAAGTCCGCATGGAAGTCGGTGCTGTCGAAATCGAGCGCCACCAGCTCGCCCAGCGGCGCCAGGCTGCGCTGCAGCTCCCAGCCGACCTGCCCTCCCTTGCCGAGCAGGAGCAGCTTCATGCCGCCGCCTCGTATTGCTTCTTCACCCAATCCCGGTACGCACCGCTTTGCACGTTGCGCACCCATCCGGCGTTGTCCAGGTACCACTCGACCGTCTTGCGAATGCCGGTGTCGAAGGTCTCGGCCGGCTTCCAGCCCAGCTCGCGTTCGAGCTTGCGCGCGTCGATGGCATAGCGGCGGTCGTGGCCGGGGCGGTCGGTCACGTAGGTGATCTGTTCGCGGTAGCTTCGGCCGTCGGCACGCGGGCGCAGTTCGTCAAGCAGCGCGCAAACCGTATTGACGATCTCGATGTTGGGCTTCTCGTTCCAGCCGCCCACGTTGTAGGTCTCGCCCAGCTTGCCGGCTTCGAGCACGCGGCGAATGGCGCTGCAATGGTCCTTCACGTAGAGCCAGTCGCGCACCTGCATGCCGTCGCCATATACCGGCAGCGGCTTGCCCGCCAGCGCGTTGACGATCATCAGCGGGATCAGCTTCTCGGGGAAATGGAAGGGGCCGTAGTTGTTCGAGCAGTTGGTAGTCAGCACCGGCAGCCCGTAGGTGTGGTGCCAGGCCCGCACCAGGTGGTCGCTGGCGGCCTTGCTGGCCGAGTACGGGCTGTTGGGCTCGTATTTGTTTTCCTCGGTGAAGGCCGGGTCGGTGGGCGACAGAGAGCCGTAGACCTCGTCGGTCGAGACATGGAGGAAGCGGAAGGCCGCTTTCCGATCTGCCGGCAAGCCATTCCAGTAACCCCGCACAGACTCCAGCAGGCGGAACGTCCCGAGCACGTTGGTCTGCACGAAATCCTCGGGCCCGTGAATCGAGCGGTCCACATGCGACTCGGCCGCGAAGTTGAGCACCGCGCGCGGCTGGTGCTCGGCCAGCAGCCGGTCGACCTGGGCACTGTCGCCGATGTCGCCCTGCACGAAGATGTGCTTCGGGTTGCCCTTGAGCGAGGCCAGGGTTTCGAGGTTGCCGGCATAGGTCAGCTTGTCGAGATTGACCAGGGCCTCGTCAACCTGGGCGAGCCAATCGAGAACGAAGTTGGCGCCGATGAAGCCGGCGCCGCCGGTAACGAGGATCATGGGGTCTTCCCTTGCAATGGAAAAAGACCGCCTGGGGGCGGTCGCAGGGCAATTATCCCATCCCGCGTCTGCCACTAGAGACCAGCGCCTAACGAACCCGCCCAAGCCCCGCTAGAGTGCTTCCGATCTACTTTCCCAAGGAACCCCCATGCCCGACGACGACAAGACCGACCGCATCAAGGACTCCGCCCAGCAGATCTGGCTCGCCGGCCTCGGCGCCTTCGCCAAGATGCAGCAGGAAGGCAGCAAGGCCTTCGAGGCGCTGGTGAAAGACGGCCTCGGCGTGCAGAAGAAGACCCAGCAGGCCGCCGAGGAGACGCTGTCCCAGGCCCAGGCCCGCATGGCCGGCTTCGCCAGCGAGTTCGGCAACCGGGCGGCCGGCGGCTGGGGCAAGCTGGAGTCGATCTTCGAGGACCGCGTGGCCCGCGCGCTCGAAAAGCTCGGCATGCCCTCGGCGGAGGACGTTGCGGCGCTGCAGGCGCGCGTGGAGGCGCTCGAAGCCCAGCTCAAGCGCAATGATGGTGCCATGCGACCGGCGCGTGCACCGCGCAAGACGGCCGCGCGCCACCCAGCCGAGGCGGCCGCCAAGCCATCGCGCCGGCGCAAGCCACCGGCCGACGCCTGACCCCACCTGATTTGGCCCGCTGCCGCTGCCACGCCGCAGTGCAGCAATCGCCCCACGGCACGGGACTTGCGCTAGAGTGGCCTCAAGAGACAACCGGAGGCCACGACCTCATGGCCAAGAAAGCGCCACGCCGCACTGCGCAACGCATCCTCGAAGCCGCTCTGGACCTGTTCAACCGGTTCGGGGAACCGAACGTGTCGACCACGCTGGTGGCGGGCGAGCTCAACATCAGCCCCGGCAACCTCTACTACCACTACCCCGCCAAGGACGAGCTGATCAACAAGCTCTACGAGAGCTACGAGACCGAGCTCAACGAACTGCTGCACGCGAGCGAGGGCGTGCGCGACGTGGAGGACGCCTGGTTCTTCATGCACAGCCTGTTCGAGCTGATCTGGCGCTACCGCTTCCTCTACCGCGACCTCAACGACCTGCTGTCGAAGAACCGGCACCTGGAGACGCAGTTCCAGCTGGTGCTCAAGAACAAGGCCCGGGCCATCCGCGCGCTGCTCGCCGGCATGAGCCGTGCCGGGCACCTGGCGATCGACGAGCGCGAACTCGACCCGCTCGCGCAGAGCATGGTGGTGGTGCTGACCTACTGGCTGAACTACGAGTACGTGCGCAACCCGCGCGAGGCGCTGGAGCCCGAGCATGCGCAGGGTGCCCTGCTGCGCGGGGCCCATCACACCCTGCACCTGCTCGCCCCCTACCTCGCCACCGAGCAGCGGCGGCATTTGCTGACACTCAGCAATGCCTATGCAGGCGAAGATCAGGCGGCAACAGTCTGAAAGTCCCGCAAGCGCCATGGCTCACCCCGACCTTCACCCTCTCTCGCTGCTGGCCGGCGGCGCGGTGTCCGCCGCGGAGCCCTGGGCCCCGATGCCCTATCGGGACGCGCCGCGCTACGACGCCGCCCAGGTGATCAAGCACTGGGATCGGCTGCATGTGGGCCAAGGGATGCCGCCGCCGGCACCCGGTCCGCTGGCTGAAGGCTGGGCGCTGTACCACAGCGGCGAGTTCGCGCGCGCCGCCAATCTGGGACTGCGCCATGGCCGCGAAGGGCTGATCCTGGCCAATCAGGCCACCGCGATCTATGCCACTTACCTGGAGCCGCGCGAGGCCGCCCGGCAGGCCTTGTTCAGGCAGGTGGCCGAGAGCGCCGCCGCGCAGATCGCCGAGGAGCCTGACAACTGTCAAGCCCTCTTCTGGCAGGCCTATGCCCTGGGCCGCTACAGCCAGGGCATCAGCGTTGCGCGGGCCCTGGCGCAGGGCCTGGGCAGCAAGCTCAAGGGCGCGCTCGAGCACGTGATCGAGCTGGAGCCGCAGCATGCCGCGGCCCACGTGGCGCTGGCCGCCTTCCATGCCGAGGTGATCGACAAGGTGGGCGCCCTGGTCGGCCGCATGACCTACGGCGTGCGGGCCGAGACCGCGATCGAGCTTTTCGAGCGCGGCCTGTCGCTGCATCCCCGCTCGGCCAGCGCGCTGATGGAATACGCGCGCGGCCTGCTGATGCTGGACGGCGAGTCGCGCACTGCCGAAGCCACCCGGCTGTACGAGCGGGCTGCCGGGATCGAGCCGGTCGACGCCCGCGAGCGCCTGGACATCGAGTTGGCGCGCGCCGGCCTGTCCGACTGAAGCGCCACACATTTATCAACGGTGTCGTCACTTAAGATGCGGACCTCCGCAACCAGACTGCCGCCATGTCCGATCTGAACGCCCAGTTCGAAGCCGCCCAGGCCAATTCACGCCTGCTCCCCGAGCGTCCCGACAACCCGACCCTGCTCAAGATCTACGGCCTGTTCAAGCAGGCGACCGCCGGCGACAACACCGAGAAGAAGCCCAGCTTCAGCGACATCGTCGCGCGTGCCAAGTGGGACGCCTGGACGGCCCAGAAGGGCCTGGGCGCCGACGAGGCCAAGCAGAAGTACATCGACCTGATCGAATCCCTGCGTTGAGCGTGGGCGCCGCGGAACCGGCTTTGCCGTGCCGCTGGCGACGCCCCCCCGGGAAGGGGGTTGGCGGCTACGCGCAGCGAGCAAGCCTGGGGGTGAGCCTCACAACCAATCCTTGTCGTTGTAGGCGTCGTCCTCATCCTCGCCCTCACCCCGGCCCAGCAGTTCGTCGAGCTTCTGCCGCAGGCGCTGCTCGATCTGCTCGCTGAAGCCGCCGAACAGGCCGGCCAGGGTCGCGTGCAGCCTGAAGCTGTCCGCACTGACCTCGACACGGCCATCGACGCCTGCACGGCTGAAGCGGCCGAGATCCTGCGTCTCGCCCTCCTGGTAGCTGCAGCTGAGCCCGTAGTCCTCTTCGACCTGCCGGACCCATCGGCGCGCGATCGCCCGCGCGGCTGTCAGGCCCAGGTCATGGCTGCGTTCGATCTGGATGTCAGGCACCAGGCCCTCCCTGTCGTTGCTGTTGGTGTTGGGGTGCTTTGGCAGGCATGCCGGCCGCCGCGGGCGGCGCGTCGTCCACGCGCAGCGCCTGCAATCTCTGGGCTTGCGGCAGCGCGGCCAGGCGCTTGACCGCTGCATAGAAGCGCGGCCAGTCCCGGCCCTCGCGCTCGAACAACGCCTCGAAGCCGGGCACCAGTTCGTCGTAGGCGGCCTGCGCGCCGAAGAGCGCATTGTTGGCCCGCGCCACCCAGCCGTCGTAGGCGCCCTGGCGCGGCCCGCTCCAGTCCGCGCGCAGCTCGGCATAGCGGCGGCGGAATTCGTCCATCGCCGCCTTCTTCTGCGCATCGACCGTCGCCCAGTCCTGGTCCCGCGCCGCTTTCGAGGCATAGATATCAGCCAGGGCCCGCCGCGTGCGTGCCGTCAAGACGCGGAACTGCTGGCGCCGGCTGTCGAACTGCGCGTACTCGAGGCGCGCAGCCTCGCCGGCCTGGGTCTGGAGCCAGCGAGCGCCGCCGATGCGCTCCACCGCGGTGGCGAAGGACTCATTGAACATAGTGTCACCGGCCACGTAAAGCACCTGGTGCGCCAGTTCGTGGAAGACGATGCGGGCCAGCTCGCCTTCCGGGTAGCCGATGAAGGTGGACAGCAGCGGATCGCCGCCGGCCCAGTTCATCCAACCCAGCGTGGAATAGGCCGGCACCGGATAGGCCGCCGCCTCCAGCCCCTGGTCGCCCAAGGCGGTCGCCTCCGCTCGCGCCGCGGCCTCGTCGTAGTAGCCGCGGTAGCCCACGCAACCGGCGACCGGGAAGCACCAGGTCTTGAGGGTGAGCGAGTGCGGCGGCGCGGCCACCACGTTCCAGATCGCGGCAGCGCGGTGCAGGTCTGCGTAGGCCGTGTAGCTGGGGTTGTCGGGCAGGCCGAGCTCGGTCACCGCGAACCGGCGGATGCGCTGGGCCAGCTCCAGCTTGGCTTTGAGCGCCTCGGAGGCGGCCGGGTCCTGCAGCCATTCGGGCACCGGACGGGCGGCCCGCATCAGGCCCAGGTGGCCGCTGGCTGATTGCCAGTAGTAGCCGAGGTCGGCGCAGCCGGCCAGCAAAGCCAACGCGGCCAGGGTCAGGCCCATGCGGGAAAGGCCGCGGACCTGGCTCGGCGTCATTCCGCTGCCACCTCGACGAGGCAGTCGTAGAAGGTCGGCCCACGTCCGATGTCGGTCAGCAGCTGACTGGTCAGCTGGTTGACGTTGGTGCCATCCACGCCCAGCTTGCGCCACCAGATGCCCAGGCCGTGCACCACGCCCGGCCGCGCGCGGCGCGAGATCTCGGCGCGGCAACGGTGCTCGCCGCGGCGGTTGAACACGCGCACCATCGCCCCGTCGACGATGCCGCGCGCCGCGGCATCGCTCTCGTGGATCTCCAGCAGCGGCTCGCCCTCGATGGCCCGCAGGCTCTTCACGTTGACGAAGCTGGAGTTGAGGAAGTTGCGCGCCGGCGGCGAGATCATCGCGAGCGGAAACTCGGTGGAGCTGCCGGCCGGCTCGTGGTTGGGCACATGGTCCGGCAGGCCGTCCTGGCCCATCGCGGCCAGGCGCGCGCTGAAGAACTCGCAGCGGCCGGAGGGCGTAGGGAAGCCGCCATCGGCATAGGGCGCCTCGGGCAGCTTCAGGCTCGTGAAGCCCTGCGCCTGCAGCGCCTCGACGTCGATCACGCCCGGCGCGAAGGCGCTGCGGCACAGCGTCTCGTCGTCGTCCGAGAAGCAGGGCTCGTCGAACCCCATGCGGCGCGCCAGCTCCCGGAACACCCAGGCATTGCTGCGCGCCTCGCCGCGCGGCGCCACGGCGGGCCGGTTCAGCAGCACATCGGTATGGCCGTAGCTGGTGTGGATGTCCCAGTGCTCCAGCTGGGTGGTGGCCGGCAGCAGGTAGTCGGCATAGTCGGCGGTGTCGGTCTGGAACTGCTCCAGCACGACGGTGAACAGGTCCTCGCGCGCGAAGCCCGCCACCACCTTGCCCGAGTCAGGCGCGACCGCGACCGGGTTGCTGTTGTAGACGATCAGCGCATGGATCGGATTCGCCTGGTCCAGCAACGCGTCGCCGATGGTGCTCATGTTGATGGTGCGCGGCCGCCGCCCGGCCAGCAGGTCGGGCCGCTGCAGCGCGGCGCGGTCCACCGGGAACAGGCCCGAGCTGCTCAGCAGCAGCCCGCCCGCACGCTCCCGCCAGGCGCCAACCAGGGCCGGCAGGCAGGCGATGGCACGCGCCGCGTTGCCACCGCCGCGCACCCGCTGCATGCCGTAGTTGAGGCGGATCGCCGCCGGCCGCGTCGTGCCGTAGGCCCGCGCGAGCGCGACGATCTGTTCTTCCGGCACGCCGCAGACCGCGGCCGCGCGCGAAGGCGGCCATTGCAGGGCGCGCTCGCGCAGCTGCTCCCAGCCGAGGGTGTGGCGCGCGATGTAGTCGTGGTCCAGCCAGTCGTGCACGATCAGCTCGTGCATCAGCGCAAATGCCAGCGCGGCATCGGTGCCCGGCAACAGGGCGATGTGCTCGTCGCACTTGTCGGCCGTCTCGGTGCGGCGCGGGTCGATGCACACCAGCCGGGCGCCCGCGCGCCTGGCCGCCTGGGCGTGGCGCCAGAAGTGCAGGTTGCTCGCGATCGAATTGCTGCCCCAGATGAGGATCAGCTTCGCCTCGGCGAAGAACTGGACCCGCATGCCGACCTTGCCGCCCAAAGTAAAACCTAAGGCCTCACCACCCGCAGTGGAACAGATGGTGCGGTCCAGCAGCGAGGCGCCGAGCTTGTGGAAAAAGCGACGGTCCATCGATTCGCCCTGCACCAACCCCATGGTGCCGGCGTAGCTATAAGGCAGAATCGCTTCCGGATTGTTACTTTTGAATACACCCAACTGCTGGGCGATGTCATCGAGTGCAGCATTCCAGCTTACCGGCGCGAAGCGGCCGATGCCCTTGGGGCCGACCCGCTTCATCGGTTGCAGCAGACGCTCGGGGTGCTCGTTGCGTTCGATGTAGCGGGACACCTTGGTGCACAGCGCACCGGCGGTATGGGGATGTCCGGGGTTGCCTTGCAGCTTGACGGCGCGGCCGTCCTGCACGGTCGTCACGAAGGAACAGGTGTCGGGGCAGTCGTGGGGACAGGCGCCGAGCACCTGGGTCGGGGAGTTCATGGTGGGCCGGTGAGCGGAAATCCGGCCAAGTCTAAGTTCTGCGCCGCTGATGCGCTGAGGAGGTTTTCACGATGATCCAACGCAGGCACTTCTCGATCGCGGCGGGCGCCGCGGCGCTCGGCGGCTTCGGCCTGGCACGGGCGCAGGGCGAGGCGCCGATCGTGCTGGGCCAGTCCGCCCCCTTCAGCGGGCCGGCCGCGCAGCTCGGCATCCAGTTCCACCAGGGCGCCAAGCTCTACCTGGACCAGCACAACGCGCTGCCCGGCCGCCGGGGCGTGCAGATCAAGTTCCTCGATGACGGCTACGAACCCGACCGCTGCGCCGCCAACACGAAGAAGCTGATCGACGAGGACGTGTTCGCCCTGTTCGGCTACATCGGCACACCCACCAGCCTGGCGGCGCTGCCGCTGGCGGCGAGCGCGAAGACGCCTTTCATCGCGCCCTTCACCGGCGCGATGGCATTGCGCGAGCCCTTCCAACGCAACGTGTTCCACCTGCGCGCCTCGTACAACGACGAGACCGCGCTCATCGTGAAGCAGCTCACCCACCTGGGCCTGAAGCGGATCGCGGTCTTCTACCAGAACGACGCCTACGGCAAGGCGGGCCTGGACGGCGTGACGCTGGCCCTCTCGCAGCAGAACCTCAAGCCCGCCGCGCTCGGGACGGTGGAGCGCAACACGGCGAACGTCGCGGCGGCGGTGAAGGCCATCGTGGCCGAGAAGCCGGACGCGGTGGTCCAGGTGAGCGCCTACAAGTCCTGCGCCGCCTTCATCCGCGAGGCGCGCAAGGCGGGCTACGGGGGCACCTTCTACAACGTGTCCTTCGTCGGCACCCAGGCCCTGGCCGACGAGTTGGGCAAGGAAGGTGCCGGCGTGGTCATCAGCCAGGTCGTGCCCTCGCCCTACTACGCCGCGAACGCCATCACGCGCGAGTTCAACGACGCGGTGAAAAAGAGCAATGGCGCCGCGCAGGCCAACTTCTCCAGCATGGAAGGCTACCTGGCCGCCAAGGTGCTGACGGAAGGCCTGCGCCGCGCGCCCGGCAAACCCTCGCGCGAAAGCCTGATCGCCGGCCTGGAGAGCATCGACCGTCAGCAGTTCGGCGGCTTCGAGGTGTCCTTCTCGCCGCGCAACCACGTGGCGTCGAAGTTCGTCGAGCTGTCGATGATCACCGGCGACGGCCGCATCCGCACCTGATTCAACGCGCAGCCAGGCCGTCGACGGCCTGGAACATCGCCTGCCGCGCCTGGCTGATCACCTGCCCGCGCCAGGCGTCGGTGTCGCTGTAGAAGGCGGTCATCATGCGCGCCTGGATCGCCTCGGCCAGCTCGGCCGGCGCGCCAGGGTGCCGGTGCAGCCAGTGGTCACCGCGCAGCGCAGCCATCACCTCCAGCATCGGCTCGGTGCCGTATTCCAGCGCAATCGCGGTGAACTCGGCCTGCGGACATTCCTCTTCGAGGGCAAATGCCATCAGGCCGGTCAGGAAGGCCGAGGTCGAGGAACCGTCGTACATCGAGGTCACCGGCGCGGCCGGCGTGCCCCACCAGGCGTTGGCGCGTGCATAGGCCGCAGCATCGTCGCGGCAAGCGAAGATGCGCTCGCCGATGCCGTTGGGCCCGAGGCCCGTGTGCACGTCGATCCAGCCGACCCGGCGCGCCCGGCCGGCATGGGTGCGCAGCACCTCGCGCACGGTCCGGTTGCTCCAGGTCGGTGCGGCCCCGCCGTAGAACAGGCCGTCGGCGAACTGGTATTGGCCGCGGCTGACGGCCGCCTGATAGAAATCCAGGCCCTCGCGCGCGATCAGCGCATCGATCTCGGCCTGGTTGGCCGCCGTCGGCGGCCAGGTCTCGGGCAGCAGCAGTGCATGCAGGCTGGCATAGGCCTCGTTGACCGGCAACGGCTTCGAGAAATCGAGGAAGTTGCGGTTCAGGTCCACGTTCTCCTGCGTCACCCGCCGGCCGTGCGAGAAGCCGTGGGGGTTGAGCGCATGCAGGTACAGCACCGCCACGCCCTGGCCGCGCGCCTTCTCGCGCCACTCGGCATCGTGCAGCGCGAAGACCTGCACGCCGCTGCCGCAATGGCCCTCGACCCCGTGGCAGCCGCTGCTGACGATCAGCAGGCTGTCGGCATCCGCCGCGCCGTCGAGCGCGACGTCCAGCGCCAGTTCCTCGCCATCGCGGCCCCGGAGCGGATGCACGTGGGATTGCACGGCCAGCCCGGCGGCGGCGCAGGCCTCGAGAAACCGGCGGCGCGCCTGCGCGTACCGGGGCGCGAAAGCCTCGCCGACGCCGATCATGCGGCGCGCCCCTCGGCCACGCCGGGGCTGCGCAGGAACTCCTCCGCCAGCCGCACCCAGCAGGTCGCGCCCAGCGGGATCAGATCGTCGTTGAAGTCGTAGCTCGCGTTGTGCAGCATGCAGGGCCCGCCGCCATGGTGCAGGTCGCGGTGGCTGCCGTCGCCGTTGCCGATGAAGGCATAGGCACCCGGCCGGGCCTGCAGCATGAAGGAAAAGTCCTCGGCCGTCATCGCGGGATCCTGCACCAGCACGTTGTCCTCGCCCACGATGCCGGCCATCACCCGGCGGGCGAAGTTCGCCTCGGCCGCCGTGTTGATGGTGGGCGGGTAGTTGCGGTGGAAATGGAAGTCGCACTCCGCGTCGTGCGCTGCGCTCACGTGCTCGGCAATCTTCCTCATGCGCGCCTCGATCAGGTCCAGCACTTCCAGCGTGAAGGTGCGCACCGTGCCCTTGAGCTCGCAGGCGTCGGGGATGACGTTGCTGGCCTCGCCGGCGTGGATCATGGTGACCGAGATCACGCCGGCCTCTGTCGGCTTCTTGTTGCGGGTGATGATGGTCTGGAAGGCCTGCACCATCTCGCAGGCGACCGGCACCGGGTCGATGCCGGTGTGCGGCAGCGCCGCATGGCCGCCCTTGCCGCGGATGGTGATGGTGAACTCGTTGCTCGACGCCATCGCCGGCCCGGGACTGACCGCAAACTGGCCGGCCTTCATGCCCGGCCAGTTGTGCATGCCGAACACAGCCTCCATCGGGAACTGCTCGAACAGGCCCTCCTTGATCATCTCGCGCGCGCCGCCGCCGCCCTCCTCTGCCGGCTGGAAGATCAGGTAGACCGTGCCGTCGAAGTTGCGGTGCCTGGCCAGATGCTGCGCCGCCGCAAGAAGCATCGCCGTGTGGCCATCGTGGCCACAGGCGTGCATCTTGCCCGGGTGCTTGCTGGCATGGGCGAAGGTGTTGAGTTCCGTCACCGGCAGGGCGTCCATGTCGGCGCGCAGGCCCACCGCGCGGGGGCTGGTGCCGTTCTGCACGATGCCGATCACGCCGGTGGTGCCCAGGCCCCGGTGGATCGGGATGCCCCACTCCGTCAGCTTGGCCGCCACCACGTCGGCGGTGCGCACTTCCTGGAAGCAGAGTTCGGGATGGGCATGGAGGTCACGCCGGACGGCGGCGATGCCGCCCGCTTGGGTGACCAAGGAGTCGATTAATTTCATGAGGCCGAGTCTAGGCTTTGCAGAAAAAAAACTCACCCCCAGGCTCGGCCACCAGGCTGGTTGGGGCCATCCTTGAGGCTCCCCGGCTCGAAGGACGGCACCAGCACCGGCGCGCCGCGGCTGTTCCAGCCGGCGGCCTCGAGATGGCGATCAGCTTGTCCTCCATCGGCAGCCCGAGGTCGCGAAAGTAGGTCGGGTTCTTGGTCTCGGGGTAGATGCCGATGGTGCGGCCTGGCGACCGCGGGTGACAGTTTGACGGCGTGTGAGCGTGCCGGGGCAGAACTTTCCGGGACAATGGCCCGCATGCCGCCCCACCACCTCTCCACCCGAAGCCTCGATTTCGCGCAGACGCTGGTGCGGATGAACACCGTCAGCGCCCACAGCAACCTGGAACTGATCGACTTTGCCCGCGACCACCTGGCCGGCCTGGGGGTGCGCAGCCGCCTCACCTACAACGCCGACAAGACCAAGGCCAACCTGTTCGCCACCCTGGGGGCGGGCAAACCAGCCGGCGTGATCGTCTCGGGCCACACCGACACCGTACCGTGGGACGGCCAGGCCTGGAGCGTGGACCCGCTGTCGGCCATCGTGCAGGATTGGCCGCAGGACGAGCACGACGGCGAGGCCATGCAGGTCGAGCCCCGGCTCTACGGCCGAGGCTCGGCCGACATGAAAAGCTTCATCGCGATCGCGCTGGCCAACGCCCAGCACTTCCTCGAGAGCGACTCCCCCTTCGCGGTGCACTTCGCCTTCAGCTACGACGAAGAGGTCGGCTGCTTCGGCGTGCGCGATCTGATCGCGGACATGAAGGAGCAGGACATCCGGCCGCTGGCCTGCATCATCGGCGAGCCGACCATGATGGTCCCGGCCATCGCCCACAAGGGCGTGTACCGCTACCGCTGCTGCGTGCGCGGAAAGGAGGCGCATTCCTCGCTGACCCCGCGCTCGGTCAACGCGATCGAGATGGCGGCGCGCCTGGTCGGCAAGCTGCGCGACATGGCCGAGGGCTTCGAGCGCGACGAGCCGCGCTACGCCGGCTTCGACGTCCCCTTCAGCACCGCCAGCGTCGGCCAGTTCCACGGCGGCATCGCCGACAACGTGGTGCCGCGCGACGCCGAGTTCCGCTACGAGTTCCGCGACCTGCCGACGGCCGACGCGCAGAGGATGCAGAAGGAGATCCGCCTGCACGCCAACCGCCTCGAGGCCGGCATGAAGAAGATCGCGCCCGAGGCCGGCTTCAGCTTCGAGACCATCTGCGAGATCCCCAGCTTCCTGAGCAGCGCCGACGACCCGGTCACCCGGCTCGCGCAGCGCCTGTCGGGCGAATCGGGCACCGCGCTGGTCGCCTTCGGCACCGAGGCCGGCATCTTCAAGCAGGCCGGCATCCCGACGGTGGTGTGCGGCCCCGGCAGCATCACCCAGGCGCATCAGCCCGACGAGTACGTGACGCTGGCCCAGCTCGCGCGCTGCGAGCAGTTCATGCAGGGGCTGGCGGCCACCCGGGAGATCCGCTGAAGCGCGTCGCCCTCGGCCTGCTCGGCGCCGCCGCCCTGCTCTACGCGGCGGCGACGGCGCTCGCGGCCCGGCACCCGGCCTGGGGCTACGTGGCCGCCTTCGCCGAGGCCGCGATGGTGGGCGCGATCGCCGACTGGTTCGCGGTGGTGGCGCTGTTCCGGCATCCGCTGGGACTGCCGATCCCGCACACCGCGATCATCCCGTCCAACAAGGACCGCATCGGCGCGCGGCTGGCGGGCTTCATCTGCAACAACTTCCTGGCGACGCCGCAGGTGCTGGCCAAGCTCGAGCAGTTCGACCCGGCCACGCGGCTGGCCCATTGGCTCTCGCAGCCGGCCCATGCGGCCGGCCTCGGCGAGCACCTGGTGGCGGCGGCGCGCTATGGCCTCGCGGCCTTCGACAACGCACGCGTGCGCGACTTCCTCGGGCGCATGACGACGGCCGGCCTGGCCCAGCTCGACATCGCGCGGCTGGCGGGCCAGGCGCTGGACGCACTGACCGCCCACGGCCGCCACCAGGCGCTGCTGGACGACGTGCTGGCGCAGGTCGCCGCCGCGGTCGAGGGCGAGGAGGTGCAGCTGCAGATCACCGACGCCATCGCCCGCGAGATCCGGGCGCTGCGCTACGTGGGCCTGGACCAGGTCACGGCCCGGCTTGCCACCCGCAAGGTGGTGGCGGCGGCCGCGCGCACGGTCGCCGAGATGGCGGGCGACCCGGCCCACCCCATGCGCCTGCGCTTCGACGCCTTCATGCGCGAGTTCGTCGAGCGGCTCAAGACCGACCCGGAGTTCCAGCGCCGCGGCGAGGCCATCCGCGCCGAGCTGCAGGCACACCCCGCCATCGGCGATTACCTCCACGGGCTGTGGAGCGAGCTGCTGGCCTGGCTGCACGAGGACCTGGCGAGCAGCGGATCGAGCATCCGGCAGCGCATCGTCGCCCTGGCCGGCACGATGGGCACTCGGCTGTCGGCCGACGAGGCGATGCGGCGCTGGATCAACGAGCAGGTCCTGGACGCCGCACCGCGCGCAATCGAGCGCTACCGGGAGGACATCCGCCGCTACATCGTGGAGCGCGTGGGGCAGTGGAACGCGGAAGAGATGAGCGTCGAGCTGGAGAAGCACATCGGCCGGGACCTGCAGTTCATCCGGATCAACGGGACCCTGGTCGGCGGGCTGGTCGGGCTGGCGATCCACGCGGTCACGCAGGCGCTGGGCTGAGCCCGGGCGCCGAGCGGTGGCCCGCGCGGCGGATCAGGCCCGAAAGCGCCGCCGCGTCAGCCCCAGCGCCACCCAGTACGCCGCCACCGTGTAGCCCACCAGCACGGCCGCATGCCGCCACCAATCGGCCGGCCACTGGTCCATGAACAGCGGCCGCACCAGCGCCACCGCGTTGGCCAGCGGCAGCCAGTTCGCGATGCGGTGGATCACGTCGGGGAGTTGCTCCAGCGGAAAGAACACGCCCGACAGGAACATCATCGGCGTCATGAACAGCGTGAAGTAGTAGGTGAAGAAGTCGTAGCCCTTGGCCAGTGCATTGAAGATCAGCGCGATGCACGAGAAGGTCACGCCCACGCCGGCCAGCACCAGCCAGGCCACCAGCAGCTTGGGGCTGTGGCTGATGCCCAGGCCCAGCATCACCAGCAGGATCGCAGTGGTCGTGAAGATCGCCTTGAAGGCCGCCCACAGCATTTCGGCCAGCACCACGTCGTCCAGGCCCACCGGCGCGTTCATGATCCCGTCCCAGGTCTTCTGCACGTGCATGCGCGAAAAGGCCGAGTACAACGCCTCGAAGGAGGCGGCATTCATCGAGCTCATGCAGATCGAGCCGCTGGCCAGGAACAGGATGTAGGGCACGGAGGTGCCCGCCACCTCCACCCGCCCGACCAGCGCCCCCATGCCGTAGCCGAAGGCGACCAGCCAGATCAGCGGCTCGGCGATGTTGCCGATCAGGCTGGGAATGGCCAGCTTGCGCCACACCAGCAGGTTGCGCAGGAACACCGGCCACCAGCGCATCGACAGCTCGGGCGGACGCCACACCGAGGGCGTCGCAGGCAATGCGTCATGGATCAGGGCGCTCATTCAGCCGTCCTCTCGGATCTGGCGGCCGGTCAGCTTGAGGAACAGATCCTCCAGATTGGCGGGCCGATGGAAGGTGCGCAGGCCCTTGTGGGCATCGAGCGCATTCAGCAGGCCGCGCGCGTCCTGCGTGTAGAAGAACACCGTCTCGCCGCTCACCTCCACGCGCGCCGCGAAGTCCTTGAGCGGCGACTGCGCCAGGGCCAGCGCACCGTTGCCATAGACCTCCACCACGTCCGGCTCCAGGTGCTCGGCGATCAGGTCGCGCGGCCGGCCCTCGGCGATCTTGCGGCCATGGTCGATCACGATCAGCCGCGAGCACAGGCGCTCGGCCTCGTCCATGAAGTGCGTGGTCAGCAGGATCGACTTGCCCTGCTGCAGCAGCAGTTGCAGCCGCTCCCACATCAGGTGCCGCGCCTGCGGGTCGAGTCCCGTGGTGGGCTCGTCCAGCATCAGCAGCTTCGGGTCGTTGACCAGCGCCCGCGCCAGCGACAGCCGGCGGCGCATGCCACCCGACAGCTCGCCCGGCTTGGCATCGGCCTTGTGCGAGAGGGCCGCGAACTCCAGCAGTTGCGGGATGCGCGGCGTGATCTCGCGCCGGCTCATGCCGAAGTAGCGCGCATAGACCATGAGGTTCTCGGCGCAGCTGAAGTCCGGGTCCAGCGTGTCGAACTGGCTCACCACGCCGAGCTGCGCCTTGATCGCGCGCCCATCGCGCGGCATCGTCAGCCCGCCCAGCGCTTCGATGGAGCCGCCGTCGGGTGCGGTGAGTCCGAGGCACATGCGGATGGTCGTGGTCTTGCCGGCGCCGTTGGGCCCGATCACACCCAGGCATTCGCCGGGCTCGATCGCAAAGGAGAAGTCATCGACCACCGTGACATCGCCGTAGCGCTTGAAGAGGTGGCTGGCCTGGAACAGCGGGGAAGATGTGGCGGGTGAAGACACCGGGGCATTTTGGCGCAAGGCCGAAGGCGGCCCGGTCACAGATTCAAACCCTGGAATTCGTCCTTCATCCAGTCGATGAAGGCCCGCGTGCGGGCCGGCAGCAGGCGCGCGTGCGGGTAGATCACGCTCACCGGCCGCGGCGCCGTCTCGAAGGCCTCCAGCACAATGCGAAGCCGCCCCTCCCGTACCAGCAGCAGCACCTGGTAGGAGAAGAAGAAGCCGAAGCCCATGCCCGCCGCGCAGGCCTCCACCGCCGGCGCGATGTGGTTGAACTCCAGATTGCCGCGCGCCGCGACCGTGAAGCTGCGGCCGTTCTCGCGAAAGTGCACGGGCGCCCCGGGCATCACGCGCACACAGTTGGCATGCAGCAATTCGCGCGGATGGCGCGGCACGCCGTTCTCGCGCAGGTACTGCGGACTCGCCACCACCACCCGGCGGATGCTGCCGAGCTGCTGCGCGACCAGAGACGAATCTTCCAGCGGGCTGATGCGGATGCCCACGTCGATGCCCTCCTCCAGCAGGTTCACCGTGCGGTCGTGCAGCAGCACGCTGCAGCGCATCTTGTCGTAGCGCTTCAGGAATCGCACGATCGCCGGCGCCACGTACATGTGACCGAACAGCACCGGCGCGGTGACGGTGAGCTGCCCGGCCGGCTCGGCCGCCTCCGTGGAGAGCGCGCGATCGGCGGCATCGGCCGCGGCCAGCACCTCGCGTGCGCTCGCGAGGTACTGGCGCCCCTCCTCGGTCAGGTTGATGCGGCGCGTGGTGCGGTGGAACAGGCGCACGCCCAGGTGAGCCTCCAGCGCCGCCAGGGAGCGCACCACGGCAGGCAGGGAACTGTCCAGCGCATCGGCGGCCCGGGTCAGGCTGCCGTGGTCGGCGATCTGCACGAAGGTGTGCATGGCTTTGAGGCGGTCCATGGCGCGATTAGACCGCGGATTAGACCGGAAACTGCAGCAGTGAAATACGCCTGCCCCCATTACTCCAAGGAAGGCAGCAAAGAACAATCGGAGCTCTTCCCCCACATGGAGAAATCCGATGCCCGCCGCCCGCCCTGCCCGTCCGATCACCGTCTACAACTCGACCATCTCCGGCCACTGCCACCGCGTGCGCCTGTTCCTCTCGCTGCTGGACCTGCCCTTCGAAGTCGTCGAGGTGGACCTCCGGGCCGGCGCCCAGCGCAGGCCCGAGTTCCTGCGTCTCAACGCCTTCGGCCAGGTGCCGGTGATCCAGGACGGCGAGGTGACGCTGGCCGATTCCAACGCCATCCTGCTCTACCTCAACGAGCACTACGCCCCCGACCCGGCGCGCTGGCTGCCGCGCGATGCGCTGGGCGCGGCACGCGTGCAGCGCTGGCTCTCGGTGGCGGCCGGCCCGCTGGCGCAGGGGCCCTCGATGGCCCGCGTGATCGTGCTCTTCGGGCTGGCCACCGACCCCTCCGACGTGATCGCGCGTTCCCACAACCTGTTGAAGGTGATGGAGCAGGAGCTGGCCACGCAGCCCTTCCTGGCCGGTGACAGCGTGACCCTCGCGGATATCGCCAACTACAGCTACGTGGCCCATGTGCCCGAAGGCAACGTATCGCTCGCAGCCTATCCCCGCGTACGGGACTGGCTGGCGCGCATCGAGGCGCTGCCGGGCTTCGTCCCGATGCTTCGTTCACCCATCGGGCTGGCAGCATGACCACGGCGGCCTGGCACGAAGGCGAGCGGCGGCTGCAGGCGCGCGCCGGCGTCGCCGAGCGCATGGCCGAGATCGGGCCGCGCGTGCTGCGCGACTACATGCCGGACCAGCATCGCAGCTTCTTCGCGCAACTGCCCTTCCTGGTCGCGGGCAGCCTCGATGCCGAAGGCCAGCCCTGGGCCAGCATACTGGCGGCGCCGCCCGGCTTCGCGCATTCGCCCGATCCGCGCCACCTGCGCATCGATGCCTTGCCGATGGCGAGCGATCCGCTGGCCGGTGCGCTGGCGACCGGCGCGCCGATCGCGCTGCTTGGCATCGAGCCGCACACGCGCCGGCGCAACCGCATGAACGGCGCAGTGGAAGCGATCGACGGCCGCGGCTTCTCGGTCGAGGTCGGTCAGAGCTTCGGCAACTGCCCGAAATACATCCAGGCGCGCGAGCCGTTCTTCACGGGTGGCGCGGCAGACGCGCATTTCGGACCGCGCATGGAAAGCCTCGACGCGCGGGCCCGGCAGATGGTCCGCACGGCCGACACCTTCTTCATCGCCACCGCGCATCCGTCGGCGGGCCGGGCCGGCGCGCCGGCCCATGGCGTGGACGTCTCGCACCGCGGCGGCCGGCCGGGCTTCGTGCGCCTGGACGACGACGACACGATGACGGTGCCGGAGTTCATGGGCAACTTCTTCTTCAACACGCTGGGCAACATCGCGGTGAACCCCGTGGCCGGACTGCTGTTCGTCGACTTCGACAGCGGCGACCTGCTCCAGGTGGCGGTGACGGCGGAAGTGCTGTGGGATGGCGCGGAACTCGCCTCCTTCGAAGGCGCCGAGCGGCTGCTGCGCATGCGGGTGGTGGCGGCCCGGCATGCTGCCGCCGCGTTGCCCCTGCGCTTCGGGCCGGCCAGCCTGTCGCCCTTCCTGGAAGCCACCGGCCGCTGGCGCGCCACCGCCTGACCCGCTCAGCGAAAGACCGGGATGCGCGCGTTGGCGGACGGCCGGTAGTCCCAGCCGCGTTCGGCCAATCCGGCCGGATCCAGCCCGCCTGCCAGCAGCGCCTCGACACCCGCGGCTGCCAGCGTGCAAGCCAGCGCCTGGCCCGGGCAGGCATGCAGGCCATGGCCGAAGCCCAGCATGCGGCGCTCGGCACGTTGCAGGTCGAAGCGGTCGGGCGCCGGATTCAGCGCCGGATCGCGGTGGGCGGCGCCCAGCACCAGCAGCACTGCATCGCCCGCGGCCAGCGCGGTGCCGGCCACGGTCAGCGGCTCGGCGGCGAAGCGCCGCGTGTTCTGCACCGACGGGTCGTGGCGCGCCGTCTCCGCCACCAGCGCCTCCAGCAGCAGGGGCTGCGCCGTGATCTGGGCATGGAGCCCGGGCTCGCGCGCCAGCACCACCAGGCTGTTGCCCATCAGGCCGGCGGTGGCCTCGCAGGTCTGCGACAGCAGGCCGACCAGGTTGGCCAATAGCGCGCGCGAGCCGTCGTCCGGCGCCTGCCCGCGCACGGCGGCGAGCAGGCTGTCCTCGCGGGCAGGCCGCGCGGCGACGAGTGCCTCGAAGCGCGCCATCAGGGCGGCTGCGGCCTCGCTCGCGGCCTGCAACTGTGCCTCGCTGGACAAGGGCGACAGGCAGGCGACGAAGTCGCGCGTCCAGGCCGCGAGCGGCGGCAAGGCCTCGTCGTCGAAGCCCAGCAGATGGGCCACGCCCGCCACCGGCCACGTGAAGCAAGCTTCGGCCGCCGTGGCGGCCGGCAGCTGCGGCGCGATGCGCCGCATGCCGGCCCGCGCAATCCCCAGGTCGAGCCCGGCCAAGGCCCGCTGCAGCACCGGCTTGTGGGCCGCGTGCGGCGCGCCGTCGTTCATGCGCACCAGCCGGCCGAACAACTCGCCGGCCGGCGTGCCGGCGATGGCGCGCGGCACCGGCTCCGCCGCCGGCCGCACGCGCATCGCGGGATGCGCGAGCACCTCGCGCATGACCTCGGCACGGCTCGCGACCCAGAGGCGCAGGCCCTCGTCGCGCACCAGCGCCGGGCCCTCGCGCAGGCGCGCGTACCAGGGGTAGGGATCAGGATGGGTGACGGCCGCGATGGCGTCGGCCGGTGGGGCGAGGGAGTCGTTCATGCCCGCAGTGTGGCCTTTCCCGTGCGCCCACACTTCGCCTAGCATCGAAATATGGATGCACCCACCGCCGACTCACACCTGGCGCGCCTGGCCGGCGCCATCGCCGAACCCGCCCGCGCCCGCATGCTGTGCTGCCTGCTGGACGGCCATGCCCGCACTGCCACCGAGCTGGCGGCCGTGGGCGAGGTCGCGGCCTCCACCGCCAGCGCCCACCTGGCGCGGCTCAAGGAGCAGCGCCTGGTGGAATCGGTGGCCCAGGGCAAGCACCGCTACTTCCGGCTCGCAGGCAGCGAGGTGGCCGCGGTACTCGAGGGTTTGCTGGTGGTGGCCGGCGCGCCGCGCAGCGGCTTCCAGCCCTCCACGCCCAGCCGGCTGCGCGTTGCCCGCACCTGCTACGACCACATGGCCGGCACCGCCGGCGTGGCGCTGCACGACCGGCTGCATGCCCAGGGCTGGCTGCACGCCGTGGCCGAGGGCGGCGCCTACGAGCTCAGCCCCGAGGGCGCGCTGGCACTGGAGAGCCTGGGCATCGACGTCGCCGAGGCGCGGCGCTCGCGCCGCCGCTTCGCCTGCGCCTGCCTGGACTGGAGCGAACGGCGGCCGCACCTCGGCGGCGCGCTCGGCGCGGCCTGCCTGCAGCTGGCGCTGCGCCGGGGCTGGGTGCGGCAGGAGCTCGACGGCCGGGCGCTGGCGCTGATGCCGAAAGCGCGGCGCGAGATGCCTGAACTCTTCGGCCTGTCCTGAAGCGACCACACCCCCTGGCGGCGAGCGCAGCGACGCCCCTTCGGGAAACACCGCGGAACCGGCTTTGCCGGGCCGCCGGTGTTGCCCCCGGTGAGCGGGTTGGCGCACCACACGAAGTGGGGGCGCCTGGGGGAGAGCTACTGAAACGCCACCTCCGCGAAGCTGCGCAGCTTGCGGCTGTGCAGCCGGGTGGTGCCCTCGCTGCGCAGCACCTCGATGGCGGCCATGCCGATGCGCAGGTGCTGCTCGACCCGCTCGCGGTAGAAATGGTTGGCCATGCCCGGCAGCTTGATCTCCCCGTGCAGCGGCTTGTCGCTCACGCACAGCAGGGTGCCGTAGGGCACGCGGAAGCGGAAGCCGTTGGCCGCGATGGTGGCGCTCTCCATGTCCAGCGCCACCGCGCGGCTCTGGCTGAAGCGGCGCTGCGGCTGGTTGCCCGGCAGCAGCTCCCAGTTGCGGTTGTCGGTGCTGGCCACAGTGCCGGTGCGCATGATCTTCTTGAGTGCAGGGCCCTCCATGCCGGTGACATCGGCCACCGCCTTCTCCAGTGCGAGCTGGATCTCCGACAGCGCCGGGATCGGCACCCACAGGGGCAGCTCCTCGTCCAGCACGTGGTCTTCGCGCACGTAGGCGTGGGCCAGCACGTAGTCGCCCAGCCGCTGCCCCTGGCGCAGGCCGGCGCAGTGGCCCAGCATCATCCAGGCATGCGGGCGCAGCACCGCCACGTGGTCGGTGATGGTCTTGGCATTGGCCGGCCCGACGCCGATGTTGACCATGGTGATGCCGCTGCAGTCCTCGCGCACCAGGTGGTAGGCCGGCATCTGCGGCAGGCGCCCGGGCGGCGTGCCCTGGCTGCCGTCGAGCAGCGAGCCGTAGAAGGCGCTCGAGCCCGCCGCCAGCCCGCGCCGGCGCGTGACCACGTTGCCGGGCTCGATGAAGGCGATGTACTCGCTGTTCTCGTCGGCCATGGCCTCGCGGCCCAGCCGCACGAACTCGTCGATGTAGAACTGGTAGTTGGTGAACAGCACGAAGTTCTGGAACCACTCGGGCGCGGTGCCGGTGTAGTGGCGCAGCCGGTGCAGCGAGTAGTCCACCCGCGCCGCGGTGAAGAGCGCCAGCGGCTGCGCCTCGCCCGGCCGGGCCTCGAAGGTGCCGTTGGCGATGCCGTCGTCCATGGCGCCCAGGTCGGGCAGGTCGAACACGTCGCGCATCAGCGCGCGCCGCTCGGGGCTCAGGTCACCCTCGATGTGATCGTTCTCGGCAAAGGAGAAGTGGATCGGGATCGGCTGGGTGCTGGTGCCGATCTCCAGTTCGACGTCGTGGTTCTCCAGCAGCAGGCGGAATTGGTCGCGGTAGTAGCGCTCGAACAGGTCGGGCCGCGTCAGCGTGGTCTCGTAGCGGCCCGGGCCGGCCACGAAGCCGTAGCTGAGCCAGGCATTGGCCGCAGGCGTGCGGCGCGAGACGGTGTGCGTGTGCACCCGCACGAAGGGATAGCAGGCCCGCACCCGGCCCGGCAGGCTCTCCCCGGCGACGAAGCGCGCCATCGCCTCGCGCAGGTGCTTCAGGCCGCCGTCGTAGATGAGCCGCACCTGCTCGAGGGCAGCGACGGGGTCATTGAAGCGGGCCGGGGCGACGAAGGTGGGCATGTAGGGCATGCCGGCATTGTGCTATGCGTCCACGGGGCCGGCGCACACCCTTCCGACTCATCGCATCGCCTCACGACTCTTGGCGTCCACGCTCTCAGTCGCGAGGGGCCGTGACCAAGCCTTCGCCGACGTCCAGGTACTGGGCATCCTTCAGACGGTCGAGCCGGGCGTTGCCGCGAAGCTGCGCATCCAGGGCACCCGCGTTGACCTGGCCGGTCCGCTTCAATTGCCGCTCGGCCCAGAGCGCCGCGATGCCCGCAACATGCGGACTCGCCATGCTCGTTCCGCTCTTGAAGGCGTAGCCTCCATTGCGCTGTGCGGAATAGATGTCGACACCGGGCGCGGCCAGCGCGACCCGGATGTTCGAGAAGGGCGCCACGCCGAGCGCGGTGTGTGGCGCGCCGAGGGATCGCAGTGCCGCCACGGCCACCGTGCCGTCCGCTGCCGCGGGCGGAGAGACTTCGATGGCGTAGTCTCGCCTCGTCTCACGCTGGCTTTCGTTCCCCGCCGCGGCGACCACCAGGGCACTGTTGAAGCGCGCGGCCCGCGCGCGCAGCAGGTTCATCGTTGCATCGAAGAACCGCACGTTGTCCCGATACTGGGCAAGCGCACGCGAGGTGGCGAGTTTCACCGGCAATCCGCGCTCGGCCCAGCGTTGCACCAGTCCCGGGAAATCGAAACCCAGCGACATGTTGACGATGTGGGCGCCCTCATCGGCCGCCCACTGGATGGCATCGATGATGTCCTTGGTGGTGGTGGATTGCCGTTGCCCGATCACCTTGCCGATCAGCGCGCGGCGCACGCCCGGTGCGACGGCATACCGGGGCCCGCTTCCCGATTGGCCGAAGATCGTGCCGGCGACATGCGTTCCGTGGCCGTCCGTGTCGCCATCGCCTTCGCCGGTGAAGTCCTTCTGCACGAGTTCCACACCGCGAAAAGCCTCGTGGCTGGCGTCGATGCCGGTATCGAGAACGGCGACGCTGACGCCATAGCCGAGGTAGGGACTCTGCAGGGCGCCCGTCACGTGGACGCCCCAGGTGGCACCGTCGATGGGCGCAGGCTCCTGCGCCGAGGCGGCGCGGGGAATCGGCTCGATGCGCTGCATGGGCATCGGTTGGGCGATGACAGCGACTTCTCGGTCATGGCGCAGCTCGCGGAGCTCCTGCTCGTCCAGAACCTGGCTGTCGACACGGTATTCGACCTGCGCCGAAGCAGGCGCGGCGCTCTCGCCGGAGCGAACCGCGCTCTCCAACAGGTCGAAGCCGGCATCGCTATCGCTGCCGGTGACTCTGAGGACGAGATAGGCTTCCTTGTCCATGTTCGATTGCTCCCTCACTACTGGTCATCGACGATCACTCGCCCGTTTGTCGAGACAGGATTTCCAACACCCGCGCGACCAGCCGGGCATCGACCGCATCGAGCTCCGCCACGAGCTCGGCTTCGTTGCGTTCCCCGGCCCAGATGCGCTGCACCGGCTCGACCAGCTTGAAACCCTTTCCCTCCAGATCGGTGAGCACCGCCTCGAGCGCCGTTCTTGCCTGGCCGTCGCCCCGCGCCACCGCAGCGATGTCTAGCAGCAGGGGCTCGAACTGTTCGAGCAGCCTGGCGGTGCGCTCGCCCTCGGTGTCACCGCCAGTCCCAATCAAGCCCCCCTCGCGCAGCCGTTGCAGCGTGTGCACTGCTTCGTCCGCGGGCAGGGCCTGCAGGGCCGCACGCAGCGCCTGCGCAAAGGCTTCGCCTTCGAGCTCGAAGGCCGCCTGGATTGCCGGCGGCATCGCCGCCAGCACCTGTGTCTTCCCAGCTCGTTGCTCCCTCTCCTCAAGAGCCATCTGCCAGATTGTCGCCAGCGCTGCGTCCCCGTCAGCAAACGTACGCGGCAGCCGCTCGAACAGCGCGGCCAGGCGCACGCCGGGCACCGCCTCGACTTGTCGGACCACGTCTGCAAATGCCAGGGGGCGAGGCGAGAGGTTGCGGCTGGCCAATGCCCGCAATGTCACCGGCAAGTGCCCCGAGCAAATCTGCACGCACAACACGGTGGCCGCCAGCCGATGGGCCAGCGCCTGCGGCGACTCGCTCGTTGATCGCTCCAGATAGTTCGCCAAGTTGTGGTGGCTGATCGAACAGCCGTCGGGATCGCCGACTTGATATTTGTAGCCGAGGGCCCAACGCTCGAAGCCCGCCGCCTTGTCCGGCGCGCCCGTCTTGTCCTCAAGTTCAGCGAGCGCAGAGAAGACCTTGCCCAGCCCCTCGGGGTCTCGCTCCGCTTCGAAGACCCTCCGGCAGTGGAGCAACAAGGTGCGCGCGTCGTCCAGACGCCCGAGTTCCAGCAGTGGTCCGTAGTCGTTGAAGTGGGTGGCCGCCAATTCCAACGCACCGGCGCCGCGGACCCGCGTACTCTGCATGATCTCTTCGCTCAGCATCAGCGCATCCTCGTAGCGCTTCGAATGCAGCGCGGCCGTGCGACCCGTATCGAGCAGTGTCTCGCGCACGTTCCAGGGGTCCACAGCTTCATCCACCTCACTGACCTCCGGCAGCGCAGCCATCTGCGGCCGCAGCCGCTCGAACGCCTCGCGCACTTCGTCGTAGCGACCGAGTGCGACGAGCATCTGCAGGCGCCGACTCTCGTCGGCGAGCTGGGTCCAGGGGCCGAACCCTGCGTTGCGCGTGTCCTCGGCCTTTGCGTCGGCAACCTGCAGGGCCTCGCCCGACCGGCCGGCGTTCCGCAGCAGGATCATCAGGTCGCTACCAGCCGCAGAGGCCACCCGGTACTGGCCCAAGGCGCGGGCTCGGTCGATCAGGTCGCGCATGCGGCGTTCGGCCTCGTCTTGACGGCCTGCCTTCGCCAGGGTCTTGGCCAAGAGGCCCTGATCGAGAAGCTCCCGCTCGCTGCCGGCAGTGGCCTGGGCGATGCGTTCGAGCAGCGGCAGCGCGAAGGCAATCGTGTCCGGGCTCTTGTCGCGCTGCAGAAGCCGTTCGAGGAGCGTCGCAGCCTCACCCCAGCGCTGGGTGCGCATCAGGTACGGCACCCCACGGCGGGCTGCTTCCTCCACCACCGCCCCACCGCCCTCGCTCTCGGTCTTCAGGCCGCGCAAGACGAGCGTGTTGAAGAATCTGCCAAGCTCGATGTCGGTGGCCTGCAGCAGTTCTGCGTCGGCGCCGGCCAGTGCTGCCTCGGCCACGCCGGGATGGATGTCGTAGCGGGCGTGCCCGGGCTGCGCTGCGTCCGGGCCCGAGCGCACCACCTCCACCAGCCCGGCCTCCTCCAGCGCCTGCAGCGCCGGCTCCAGCCCCTGCCCGGGTTCGGCCCGCGCTGCCACCGCGGCTGCGTCCGCATCCCCCAGCCGTGCAAGCGTGTCGTCCCAATTGGCCAGCACCACCGCGTGCTCTCGGTCCTCCGCCTCCAGCCTGCACAAGAAGCCGAAGAGCCGCTGCGCGGTGGGCGTGAGCCGGGCGAGCACGTCGCCGGTCCAGCCCTGCAGGGCCTGCACGAACTGCTCGGGCTGCTGCCGGCTCTGGCCCTCGCGCGTGCCGCCCTTGGCGAAGAAGGCGTCGAGCAACTCCCCGCTGGCGGCCGACTGCGCCTCGGCTGCCTGCACGCGCTGCTGCAGCGCCACGCGATCGGCGGCCAGCCCATCGGCCAGCTCCATCAGCTTGGGATGGCCCTGCACCACGCGCAGCGTCTGGCGCAGCAGCGCGTGGTCGGCCTCGGCGGCGAACAGCGTGCGCAGCCGCGGCAGTTCGCGCGCCAGCAGCACGCTCTCGGCAAAGCTCAGCGCATGGATCGGCTCGATCTGCACCCGCTCGTCGCGCGCCAGCGCGGCGGGCACGCGCCGGCTGGTGAGCACCACGCGCGACAGCCCCTGGTGCGCCAGCAGCGTGTGCAGCACCTCGCCCCACAGCGGGATGCGCCACTGGTCGCTGTCGGTCAGCAGCGTCTCCAGGTTGTCCAGCACCAGCAGGAAGGCATTCTGCTCGAGCAGTGCGCGCAGGCGCGGCAGGGTGTAGTGGCCGAAGCGCTGCGGGTCGTCCAGCGCCGCAGTCAGCCCCAGTTCGGGGGCGTTCAACTGGCGCTGGATCTCGTGCATCAGGTTGTACAGCGCCGAGGCGATGTCGCTGCCGGCCTCAGGCGCCTGGTACCAGACATGGCCGCTGAAGCGCCCTTGCTCATGCCGATAGGCCAGCTCCAGCGCGCAGGCGCTCTTGCCGGCCCCGGGCATGCCGTGAAAGAGCACGGCGCGCCGGGCGCTGTGTGGTGCCAGGGCCTGGCTGGCATGCAGCATCGGCTGCAGCCGCCCGACGAAGCGCTGTGGCTGCGGCGGAAACCCGATGCTCAGCCCGGTGGTGGGCAGGGTGATCGGCCCGGTGCGCTGGGGTGGGGCCAGCTGCAGCGCGCCAGCCCGCGCCCCGAGCAGCACCGGGGTGAGCCCGGCCAGCACCGAAGAGGCGATGGGCCCCTTGAGTGCGACCTGCAGTGCCAGGTGCAGCGCTGCGGGCAGCCTCTGCTGCTTGTCGAGCAGCTTCTCGTACAGCGCGAGCATGAGTTCGGTGGCAAAGCCGTCGCCCACGGGGTAGCGCATGGCCAGCACCGCGCAGTCGAGCTGCCCGGCCAGCGCATGGCCCAGACTGGGC
>NZ_LYMK01000014.1 GCF_002157355.1 Variovorax sp. JS1663
GACGTCTGGGAGCACGCCTACTACATCGACTACCGCAACCTGCGCCCGAAGTTCGTGGAGACCTTCCTGGCCAAGCTGGTGAACTGGGACTTTGCCCAGAAGAACTTCGGCTGACCGGTCGCAGCATGAAAAAAGCCGACCTGCGGGCCGGCTTTTTTCATGGGAAAGAGGGAGTTCAGCGCCTGTTTGCGAACAGCTCTCCGCCGAGCTTGGCGCCCTTTTTGATGTTCTTGCGGGTGAACCAGCCCTGGTTCATTTCGAGCACGAAGCGAACCGGCTCCTCCGAGCAATGGGAGTCGTCGGTCATTGGCTTCATGTCCGCCAGATTGACGATGCGACCATCGTCGGCCACGAAGGCGGCGGTCAGCGGCAGCAGGGTGTTGCGCATCCAGAAGCACTGGGTAGCCGGCTGCCCGAAGACGAAGATCATGCCTTCGGTCTGCGGCATTTCCTTGCGGAACATGAGCCCGATCTGGTGTTGCTCGGGCGTTTGGGCTACCTGAGCATCGATCTGGTACATGCCGGCCGTCAGTTTCACCCGCGGCAACTGGGTCTGAGGTTCCTGGGCATGGGCGCAAGCCAATGAGGCCGACAGTGCGAGCAGGGCGAGAAGACGCTGGAACATGAAGACGGTTTTCCGAACGCGGACGACGAGAAAGAAATAGGGATGCCCGCTGCTGCTGCGGGTACGCCAATGACCGATATGCCGCAAAGCTTACATCCTAGAAAGCTGTCGTCGACCGGTCACGGTAAATTCCGGTAGACGAAAAAAAAGCGCTCCAGAGGAACGCTTTTTTTGCGTGGCGGCCCAGCTTACTGGGGCGTGCCGCCTTGAACCGGCACCGGCTTCTTGCCGCCGCCCTTGGCCGGACGACGTGCGTCGCGCGAGTCACGGCGAGCCTGGGCAGCCTTGTCGGCGCCGGTCTTCGTCACGCCGCCGCTGCCTTCTGCCACGTTCTTTTGGTCACCGGCAGCTTCCTTCACCTGGCCGGCCGGACGCGCGGCCTTGCGCGCCTCGGCGCGGTCAGCTGCCTTGCCCTGGCCCTGCGGGTTGATTTCGGCGGGTTGGGTCTGAGCGAACGCGGCAGCGGCGAACAGGCCGGCAATCATCACTGCGAGAACTTTCTTCATTACGGATTCCTCTTGTGGAGATGGTTTGAAAATGCCTCCCGGCCAGCAGAAGGTCAGCCAACAACGAGGGCTTCAGGGCCACGGTTGACAGAACCCTCGGGCTCCTCCGGTTGCATCTAAAATTCTACGGCTATTCAGCCGGCTGGAAACATAGTGTCTTCCTGCCTTCAAATCACCCCGGAGTTCCCGCTCTCATGTCCAGCTATCAGCACATCAAAGTCCCGACCGAAGGGCAGAAGATCACGGTCAATGCCGACAATTCCCTGAACGTGCCGGACCAGCCGATCATTCCCTTCATCGAGGGTGACGGCACAGGCCTCGACATCACGCCCGTGATGATCAAGGTGGTGGACGCGGCGGTGGCCAAGACCTACGGCGGCAGGAAGAAGATCCAATGGATGGAGGTCTACGCCGGCGAGAAGTCGACCAAGGTGTACGGCCCGGACGTCTGGCTGCCAGAGGAGACGCTGCACGCGGTGCGCGAGTACGTGGTGTCGATCAAGGGCCCGCTCACCACCCCGGTCGGCGGCGGCATCCGTTCGCTGAACGTCGCACTGCGGCAGGAGCTTGACCTGTACGTTTGCCTGCGCCCCATCCAGTATTTCGAAGGCGTTCCCAGCCCGGTGAAGGAGCCGCAGAAGACCAACATGGTGATCTTCCGCGAGAACTCGGAAGACATCTATGCCGGCATCGAGTTCGAGGCCGAGAGCGACAAGGCCAAGAAGCTCATCAAGTTCCTGCAGGACGAGTTCGGCGTCAAGAAGATCCGCTTCCCCAATACCTCCGGCATCGGCATCAAGCCGGTTTCGCGCGAGGGCACCGAGCGCCTGGTGCGCAAGGCGATCCAGTACGCGATCGACAACGACAAGCCCAGCGTGACGCTTGTGCACAAGGGCAACATCATGAAGTTCACCGAAGGCGGCTTCCGTGATTGGGGCTACGGGCTGGCCGCCCGCGAGTTCGGGGCCGAGCTGATCGACGGCGGCCCGTGGATGAAGTTCAAGAATCCGAAGACCGGCAAGGACATCACGATCAAGGACTCGATCGCCGATGCTTTCCTGCAACAGATCCTGCTGCGCCCGGCCGAATACAGCGTGATCGCCACCCTGAACTTGAACGGCGATTACGTCTCGGACGCCCTGGCCGCCCAGGTCGGCGGGATCGGGATCGCCCCGGGCGCCAACCTGAGCGACACGGTCGCCATGTTCGAGGCGACCCACGGCACGGCGCCCAAGTACGCCGGCAAGGACTACGTCAATCCCGGCTCCGAAATACTCTCGGCCGAGATGATGCTACGCCACATGGGCTGGACCGAGGCCGCCGACCTGATCATCAGTTCGATGGAAAAGTCCATCGTCAGCAAGAAGGTGACCTACGACTTCGCCCGCCTGATGGACGGGGCCACTCAAGTGAGCTGCTCGGGGTTCGGCCAAGTCATGATCGACAACATGTGAGGCGGTCTGCCAAGCGTCTGACGGCGCTTCCTCCGCCAAGCCCCGGTTCCACAAGGCGCCGGGGCTTTTTTTCCGTAACGGGAGGCGCAAAATCGAACGGCGGGGCACGCTGCTTGCATGTGCGCCTGCGGCGCCTTTGTGCGGTCGCCGTCTTGAATGTCACAAAGCTGCCACCAGTTGTCCGAGCACGGCCACTGCAAGCGGCGGTCGGCTCGATAAAATGAAATTCATGGCTACGAAAATCCCCTCGACTCCGCCCACGCCGCCGGCCGTGAAGCCGGGGCGGGATGACGGCGATGCGGTCGTGATCGAGCGGCGCCCGCAGAAAACCGCGCCGCCGCAGATGTATCAGGTGGTGATGCTGAACGACGACTACACGCCCATGGAATTCGTGGTGGTCGTGATCCAGGAGTTCTTCAACAAAGACCGGGAAACCGCCACCCAGATCATGCTCAAGATCCATCTCGACGGGCGAGGCGTCTGCGGCGTTTATTCACGCGACATGGCAGCCACGAAGGTCAATCAGGTGATGGAGGCGGCCCACCAGGCGGGGCACCCTCTGCAGTGCGTCAGTGAACCGGTTGAATAAATCGCGCTCCAACCCATCTGAGAATTTATTTACAGCAAAGCCAAAGGAAATCACATGATTGCCCAGGAACTGGAAGTCAGCTTGCACATGGCTTTTGTGGAAGCCAGGCAGCAACGGCACGAGTTCATCACGGTAGAGCATCTCTTGCTCGCTTTGCTGGACAACCCGAGCGCCGCCGAAGTTCTGCGCGCCTGCTCGGCCAACGTCGACGACCTGCGCGCGTCGCTCACCAACTTCATCAAGGACAACACGCCCCAGGTGGCGGGAACCGACGACGTGGACACCCAGCCCACGCTCGGCTTCCAGCGCGTGATCCAGCGCGCCATCATGCATGTGCAGTCCACCGGCAACGGCAAGAAGGAAGTCACCGGCGCGAACGTTCTGGTCGCGATCTTCGGCGAGAAGGACTCCCACGCCGTCTACTACCTGCACCAGCAGGGCGTGACCCGCCTGGACGTGGTGAACTTCATCGCCCACGGCATCAAGAAGAGCGACCCCCCGGAAGCGGCCAAGAGCAGCGGCGAATCCGCATCCGAGGGCGAAGAGGGCGGCGGCGAGAAGAACGAGAAGTCCTCCCCGCTCGAGCAGTTTACCCAGAACCTCAACCAGATGGCCAAGGACGGCAAGATCGATCCGCTGATCGGCCGCGAGTACGAGGTCGAGCGCGTGATCCAGATCCTGTGCCGCCGGCGCAAGAACAATCCGCTGCTGGTGGGCGAGGCCGGCGTCGGAAAGACGGCGATCGCCGAAGGCCTGGCTTGGCGCATCACGCAGGGTGATGTGCCGGAGATCCTGGCCGAATCCTTCGTGTACTCGCTCGACATGGGCGCGCTGCTGGCCGGCACCAAGTACCGCGGCGACTTCGAGCAGCGCCTGAAGGGCGTTCTCAAGTCCCTCAAGGACAAGCCGAACGCGATCCTCTTCATCGACGAGATCCACACGCTGATCGGCGCCGGCGCCGCCTCGGGCGGCACGCTGGACGCATCGAACCTGCTGAAGCCCGCGCTGTCCAGCGGCCAGCTCAAGTGCATCGGCGCCACCACCTTCACCGAGTACCGCGGCATCTTCGAGAAGGATGCGGCCCTGTCGCGTCGCTTCCAGAAGGTCGATGTGGTCGAGCCGACGGTGCAGGAGACAGTCGACATCCTCAAGGGCCTGAAGTCGCGCTTCGAGGAGCACCATGGCGTGAAGTACGGCCCTGCGGCGCTGCAGGCCGCAGCCGAGCTCAGCGCCAAGTACATCAACGACCGCCACCTGCCCGACAAGGCCATCGACGTGATCGACGAGGCCGGCGCGTCGCAGCGCATCCTGCCTGCGAACAAGCGCAAGAAGACCATCGGCAAGAGCGAAGTCGAGGAAATCGTCGCGAAGATAGCGCGCATTCCCCCGGCCAACGTGTCGAACGACGACCGCGGCAAGCTGCAGAACATCGAGCGCGACCTCAAGAGCGTGGTGTTCGGCCAGGACAAGGCGCTTGAGGTACTGGCCTCGTCCGTCAAGATGGCGCGTTCGGGCCTCGGCCGGGACGACAAGCCGATCGGTTCGTTCCTGTTCAGCGGTCCCACCGGCGTCGGCAAGACCGAGGCGGCGAAGCAGCTGGCCTACATCATGGGCATCGAGCTGATCCGCTTCGACATGTCCGAGTACATGGAGCGCCATGCGGTGAGCCGCCTGATCGGCGCGCCGCCCGGCTACGTCGGCTTCGACCAGGGTGGCCTCCTGACCGAGGCGATCACGAAGAAGCCGCACGCGGTGCTCCTGCTCGACGAGATCGAGAAGGCGCATCCGGACATCTTCAACGTCCTGCTGCAGGTGATGGACCATGGCACGCTGACGGACAACAACGGTCGCAAGGCCGACTTCCGCAACGTGATCATCGTCATGACGACCAACGCGGGCGCCGAGACGATGAACAAGTCGACCATCGGCTTCACCAATCCGCGCCAGGCCGGCGACGAGATGGGCGACATCAAGCGCCTGTTCACGCCGGAGTTCCGCAACCGCCTGGACGCGATCGTGAGCTTCAAGTCGCTGGACGAGCAGATCATCCTCCGCGTGGTCGACAAGTTCCTGCTGCAGCTGGAGACGCAACTGGCCGAGAAGAAGGTGGACGTCACGTTCACCGACGTCCTGCGCAAGCACCTGGCGAAGAAGGGCTTCGATCCGCTGATGGGCGCGCGGCCGATGCAGCGCCTGATCCAGGACACGATCCGCCGCGCCCTGGCCGACGAGTTGCTGTTCGGACGCCTGCAGGACGGCGGCCGTCTGACGGTGGACCTCGACGACAAGGAAGAGGTGCAGCTGGACATCCAGCCCCTGCCGAAGAAGGAAGGGCGTTCCAAGCCCGAAGCGGAAGAGGCCGCCACGGGCTGACCCGCAGGCTGCAAGCTTCTTCACGCCAGGCCGGTAGCATTCGCGCTACCGGCCTTTTTCTTTGACCCCCCTTTCCCTTGATCCTCCCCGAGCTCAGCCACGAATGGAAGACCGGCCTCTCCCTCGCCTGGAGTGGCTACATCGCGGTGCTTTCCGTCTGGATCGTGATGCAGAAGCGAGCGCCGGTCTCGACGATGAGCTGGATCCTCTCGCTCGCGTTGCTGCCTTTCGCGGGTTTCCTCATCTACTACTTCCTCGGGCCGCAGCGGCTGAAGAAGCAGCGTCTCAAGCGGCTGCGCAGCCGCGCCATCGCCCAAGCGCCTGCCGACGTGGCCAGCTTGCGCGAGGCGGCCGAACGGGCGCCGCCCGCGCTGCGGCAGATGGCCGCGCTCGGCACGGCCGCCTGCGGTCTGCCGGTGTCGACCGCGACGTCCGCGGTGCTGCTGTCCGGCGGCGCCTCCACCTTCGATGCCATCTTCGAGGCGATCCGCCGGGCGCGTGATCACATCCACCTCGAGTACTACATCTTCGAGCCCGACAGGACGGGCACCGCACTGCGCGACCTGCTCATCGAGCGTGCCCGCGAGGGCGTCACGGTGCGCCTGCTGCTGGACGCGCTGGGTTCCAAGCGCATCGGCCGCCGTTTCATGGCACCCATGCTGGCGGCCGGTATCGAGGTGGCGCTGTTCCACGACACCCGCATCGGCCGGCGGCTGCGGCCGGTCACCAACTACCGCACCCACCGCAAGATCGTGGTGTGCGATGGCCGCATCGGCTTCACCGGCGGCGTCAACATCACGGACGAGGAAGACCGCCGGATCCGCCCCGATGCCTACCATGACGCCCACCTTCGCATCGAGGGCAGCGCCGTGCGCTGGCTGCAGACCACTTTCCTCGAGGACTGGACCTACGCCACCGGCGAGGCCCCGCGCCGCCTCAACGAGACCCTCGACGCCCTGCTGCCGCGCCTGCCGGCGCACGAGAGCGCCGGCGACATTCCCGTGCAGATCGTCACCAGCGGCCCCGACAGCGCCCTCGAGGCCATCCATCGCGTGCACGTCGCGGCCATCCACTCGGCGTCGCAGCGCGCGTGGCTTACCACGCCGTATTTCGTCCCGGGCGAGCCGGCCCTGATGGCGCTGACCAGCGCGGCGCTGCGCGGCGTCGACGTGCGTCTGCTGGTGCCTCGCCGCAGCGACTCGCTGATCGTGAGCGCCGCGGCGCGTTCCTACTACGACGAGCTGATGGCGGCCGGCGTCAAGATCTGGGAGTACAAGGCGCGCATGCTGCACTCCAAGACGCTGGTGGTGGACGACCATTGCGCGATGATCGGCACCGCCAACTTCGACAACCGCAGCTTCCGGCTCAACTTCGAGGTGTGCGCGGTGATCTACGGCCCGGCACTCGCCCGGCCGCTTGCAGCCCAGTTCGAGACCGACCTGCAAAGCGCCGCGCAGGTGCGGCACCCGCGGCGCCAGCCCTTCGTGCGCCGGCTCGGCGATGCCACGGCGCGCCTGTTCTCGCCGCTGCTCTAGGATCGGGCGGCCTGCACCAACGAACGCAAAAAAGGAAAAGGGAGGAAAGCACTCTGATGATCCAGCAAACATTTCTCTGGCACGACTACGAAACCTTCGGCGCCGTGCCGCGCCGCGACCGGCCCGCGCAGTTCGCCGCCATCCGCACCGACGCCGAGCTCAACGAGATCGGCGAGCCGCTGATGATCTACTGCAAGCCCGCGCCGGACTACCTGCCGAGCCCGGAGGCGTGCCTCATCACCGGCATCACGCCCCAGCTGTGCCTGGAGCGCGGCTTGCCCGAGCACGAGTTTGCCGCGCGGATCGAGGCGGCCTTCTCCCAGCCCGGCACCATCGGCGTGGGCTACAACACGATCCGCTTCGACGACGAGGTGACGCGCTTCCTGTTCTGGCGCAACCTCATCGATCCTTACGCGCGCGAGTGGCAGAACGACTGCGGCCGCTGGGACCTGCTCGACGTGGTGCGCCTGTGCTATGCGCTGCGGCCCGACGGCATCGAGTGGCCGAAGAAGGAGGACGGCACCCAGAGCTTCAAGCTCGAGGACCTGGCGCGTGCCAACGGCCTGCTGCACGAATCGGCCCACGATGCCCTGTCCGACGTGCGCGCAACCATCGCGCTGGCGCGCTTGATCCGCACGCGCCAGCCCAGGCTTTTCGACTTCGCGCTGGGCCTGCACAAGAAAGACCGCGTCGCCAGCGAGCTGGGCCTGCCGGCCACGCGCGAGTCGGCACGGCCCTTCCTGCACGTCTCCGGCATGTTCCCGGCCGAGCGCGGCTGCCTGGCCGTGATGTGGCCGCTGGCGAGCCATCCCACCAACAAGAACGAGCTGCTCGCCTGGGACTTGGCGCACGACCCCAGCGAGCTGCGCGACCTCGACGTGGCCACGCTGCGCCTGCGCCTGTTCACGCGCACGGCCGATCTGCCGGAGGGCGTGCTGCGCCTGCCGGTGAAGGGCGTGCACCTCAACAAGTCGCCGATGGTCGTCGGCAACCTCAAGACCCTGGCGCCGGCGATGGCCGCACGATGGCGCATCGACGTCGAGCAGGCGATGCGCCATGCCGAGCTGGCCGCCGCCTTGCCTGACATGAGCGCGATCTGGCCGCAGGTCTACGAGCGGCCGCGCGAAGCGACGCCCGATGTCGACGAAGACCTCTACGGCGGCTTCGTCGGCAATGGCGACCGCCGCCGGCTCACGCAGCTGCGCGCCCTGTCGCCGGACGAGCTGGCGCGCTCGCGTACCGGCTTCGACGATCCTCGGCTGGAGGAACTGGTGTTCCGCTACCGCGCACGCAATTTTTCCGACACACTCGAGGCCGCGGATGCCGAGCGCTGGGAGGCGCACCGTGCCGCGCGTCTGCTCGAAGGCGAGGGCGGGGCGCGCAACGTGGACCAGCTCTTCGCCGAGATCGATGCCCTGGCCGAAACGGCCGACGAGCGCGGCGAGGAAATCCTGGGCGCGCTCTACGAATACGCGGAGGCGATCGCGCCCACCGCCTGAGGAAAGGAGGCATCCATGCCTGTTGGAGGAGACCCCATGATTCTCGTGACCGGAGACATCGTCGCCAGACCAGATACGCTGGACCGGGTGCTCGCCCTGAGCCTGGAGCACGTGCGCCGCTCGCGTGCGGAACCCGGCTGCATCTCGCATGCGGTGCACCGGGACGAGGAGAACGCGCTGCGCCTCGTCTTCGTCGAGCAGTGGAGCGATCGCACGGCGCTGCTCGCGCATTTCGCCGTGCCGGCCTCGCGCGCTTTCGCCAAGGCCGTCGGTGGCCTGGCGGCGCAGGCGCCGACTCTGCAGATCTACGACGCCCAGCCAGTTCAGCTTTGAGCGGACGCGGTTGCGTTTCGCTCAGCGCTGAGGCGGCATCCAGCTCGTCGACGCAGGCCGGCCTGCCAGCTGCAGCGTGGCCGTGGCCGCCGGTGTCTCGGCAAGCAGCCGGCCCTGGCGCCAGACCTTGAGCCGCGGCGCGCGCAGCCGGATCGCCTCGACCGGATCGCGCGCCTGCAGCAGCACGAAGCTGGCGTCACAGCCGGCCTCCAGCCCGTAGCCCTGCAGCCCGAAGACCTTCGCCGCATTCACCGTCACCGCGTCGAAGCACTGGCGCATGCCTTGCTGGCTGGTCATCTGCGCCACGTGCAGCCCCATGTGCGCGACCTCCAGCATGTCGCCCGAGCCCATGCCGTACCACGGGTCCATCACGCAGTCGTGGCCGAAGGCGACGTTCACGTCTTGCGCCATCAGCTCCGGCACGCGCGTCATGCCGCGTCGCTTGGGATAGCTGTCGTGGCGCCCCTGCAGCGTGATGTTGATCAGCGGGTTGGCCACCACGCTCACGCCGGCCTCGGCAATGAGCGGCAGCAGCTTGCTGACGTAGTAGTTGTCCATCGAATGCATGGAGGTGCAGTGCGAGCCGGTCGCGCGCCCCTGCAGCCCGAGGCGCTGCGCCTCGAAGGCCAGCGTCTCGATGTGGCGCGAGAGCGGGTCGTCCGACTCGTCGCAGTGCATGTCCACCGGGAGGCCGCGCTCGGCGGCCAGCTCGCACAGCAGCTTGACGCTGGCGGCGCCGTCGGCCATGGTGCGCTCGAAATGAGGGATGCCGCCGACCACGTCCACACCCTTGTCGAGGGCGCGCTTCAGGTTGTCGACGCCGCCCTTCGTGCGAAGCACGCCATCCTGCGGGAAGGCGACCAGCTGCAGCGTGAGGTAGGGCGCCACGCGCTTCTTCACCTCGAGCAGCGCATCGACCGCCAGCAGGCTCGGATCGCTGGTGTCGACGTGGCTGCGGATGGCCAGCAGCCCCTTGGCCACCGCCCAGTCGCAGTAGGCCAGCGCGCGCTCGACCAATGCCTCGGCCGTCAGCAGCGGCTTGAGTTCACCCCACAGCGCGATGCCTTCGAGCAGCGTGCCGCTCTGGTTGACGCGCGGCAGGCCGTAGCTCAGTGTGGCGTCCATGTGGAAATGCGGATCGACGAAATGCGGTGCGACCAGCAGTCCGCCGGCGTCCACCTTGTCCTTCGCGGGCGCGTCGAGTCCGGCCGTGACTTCGGCGATGCGGCCATCCTGCACCGCGATCGACATCCCGCTGCGGCCATCGGGCAAGGCGGCGTCGTGAATCAGTAGATCGAGCATGGCTTCAGCGTTCTCCCTTGCGGTAGGGCTTCATGAGGGCCTGCGGATAGCCGGCCTTGCGCGCCACCAGCACCAGCGCCACGATCGACAGCACGTAGGGCAGCATCAGGTAGAGCTGGTAGGGCAGCAGCGCGTCGCCCGATTGTTGCAGCCGCAGCTGCAGCGCGTCGAAGAAGGCGAACAGCAGGGCGCCCAGGAGGGCCTTGCCCGGCCGCCAGGAGGCGAACACCACCAGTGCGACGCAGATCCAGCCGCGGCCGTTGACCATGTTGAAGAAGAAGGCGTTGAAGGCAGAGAGCGTGAGGAAGGAGCCCGCCACGCCCATCAGCGCCGACCCGGCGACGATCGCGCCGGTGCGCACCGCCGCCACCGATGCGCCCTGGCCCTCGGCCGCCTGCGGGTTCTCGCCCACCATGCGCAGCGTCAGGCCCAGCGGCGTGCGGTAGAGCAGGTAGGCGAGCAGCGGCACCAGCAGCAGCGCCAGCAGCGTGAGCGGCGTCTGGGCACTGAGCACCGGGACGGGCAGCCAGTCCATCGGGGCGAAAGGCGTCACCGTCGGCGGCGTGTTGACCTTGGGGAAGCTCACGCGGTAGCCGTAGTAGCTCAGCGCCGTCGCCAGCAGCGTGATGCCCAGGCCCGACACATGCTGCGACAGCGCCAGCCCCACGGTGAGCAGTGCATGCAGCAGCCCGAAGACCGCGCCCGTCAACGCCGCCACCGCCACGCCTGCCCACAGCGGCGCACCTGCGTACACCGCGAGCCAGCCGGCGAAGGCGCCCGCGACCATGATGCCCTCGATGCCCAGGTTCAGCACGCCCGCACGCTCGCACAGCAGTACGCCCAGGGTGCCGAAGACCAGCGGCGTGGCGATGCGCAGCACCGCGACCCAGAAGGCCTGGTTGGAGAGGATGTCGGCTATCTCCATCGCACTCTGTACTGGGTGAGAAGGGTGGCCACCAGCACGGCGATCAGCGAGGCGGCCACGATCACGTCCGCGATGTAGGTGGGCACGCCGATGGCGCGGCTCATGGTGTCGGCCCCCACCTGCACGCCGGCCACGAACACCCCAGCGGCCAGCACGCCCAGCGGATGCAGCGCCGCGAGCATCGCGATCACGATGCCGCTGTAGCCGTAGCCCGGCGACATGTCCAGCGTGACGTAGCTGGTGCGGCCGGCGACCTCGATGGCGCCGGCCAGCCCTGCGAGCGCACCCGAGATCAGCGCCACCAGCACCACCGTGCGCGTGACCGGTACGCCGGCGAAGGCTGCGGCGCGCGCATTGGCCCCCAGTGCGCGGATGTCGAAGCCGATCACGGTGTACTTGAAGAGCACCCAGGCCAGCACCGCCAGCACCGCGGCCCACAGCAGCCCCGTGTGGACGCGGGTCTGCGCCACCAGCCGTCCGAGTTCCAGCTCGGACTGCAGCGACACGCTCTGCGGCCAGCCCATCGCGGCCGGGTCCTTCATTGGCCCGTCGAGCAGGGCCGAGACGCCCAGCAGCACGATGAAGTTGATCAGCAGCGTGGTGACCACCTCGTCCACGCCCAGCCGGTTCTTCATCAGCGCCGGCCCGAGCAGCAGCAGGGCGCCGACGCAGGCCGCGGCCGCCATCATCAGCGGGAACAGCAGCCAGGGTGGCAGTGCGAAGCCGGCGCCGCCATGCAGCCCGCCCACCGCCACCGCGGCCAGCGCACCGCCGTAGAACTGTCCCTCGGCGCCGATGTTGAAGAGCCGGGCCTTGAAGGCGACGGTGGCGGCCAGTCCGGTGAGGATCAGTGGCGTGGCGCGCGTCAGCGTCTCGCTCCAGGCGAAGAGCGAGCCGAAGCCGCCCTGCAGCAGCAGGACGTAGGTGCGGCCCACCGGCGCGCCGGCCCACAGCACCAGCAGCGCGCTGACCAGCAGCGTGAAGCCGACCGCGCCCACGGGTGCCAGCAGCAGTGCCGCGCGCGAGGTCGCGTGGCGGCGCTCCAGCCGCATCATGTGGCGCTCCCCGCCATGGCCAGGCCGATGGCCTCGCGCGTCCAGGACGACGCCGGCCGCGGTTCGCCCAGCCGGCCGCCGTGCATGACTGCCACCCGGTCGCCGAGGGCCAGCACCTCGTCCAGGTCGTCGGAGATCAGCAGCACCGCGGCGCCCGCATCGCGCGCCGCGATCAACTGCTGCTGCACGTAGGCGACCGCACCGATGTCCAGCCCCCAGGTCGGCTGGTGCGCGACGATCAGGCGCGCCGCCTTGTGCTTTGCGCCTTCCGGCGCCAGCAGTGCACGCCCCAGGATCAGCTTCTGCATGTTGCCGCCCGAGAGCGAGCGCGCCGGTGCCTCCAGCCCGGCGCCGCGCACGTCGAAGGCCTTCTCGATGCGCCGCGCGTGGGCGCGGGCGGCCGCGCGCCGCACCCACAGCCAGCGCGAGAAGGCCGAGTGGCGCAATCGTTCCGACACCGCGTTCTCCCACACCGCCAGGTCGCCCACCACGCCGACCGCGTGCCGGTCTTCCGGGATGCGCGCCACGCCGCGCTGCACCAGCCGCGCGGGCGCGGCGGAGAGGGGGCGTCCCATCAGTTGCGCCGTGCCCGCCGTCGCTCGGCGGGTGCCGCTCAGCAGCTCCGCCAACGCCACCTGGCCGTTGCCCGAGACGCCGGCCACCGCCATGATCTCGCCGGCGCGCAGGGTGAGCGAAACGTCGTGCAGCCGGTCATGCCCGCCGCCCCCGGTGCGCACGTGGTCGAGCACGCACACGGCATCGCCTACCTGCCGCGCCGGCGTGCGCGTGACGCCTTGCACCGCATGGCCGACCATCCACAGTGCAAGCTGCGCTGCGGTGGTCTCTCGCGTGGGCGCCTCGGCCACCAGGCGGCCGCCGCGCAGCACGGCCACGCGGTGCGAGACGCGCAGCACCTCGTCCAGCTTGTGGCTGATGAAGATGATCGAGAGGCCCTGGGCCACCATCTGCGCCAGGGTGCCGAACAGCGCCTCGCTCTCCTGCGGCGTCAGCACCGCGGTCGGCTCGTCCAGGATCAGGATGCGTGCGCCGCGGTAGAGCGCCTTGAGGATCTCCGCCCGCTGCCGCTCGCCCACCGAGAGGCTGCCCACGCGCGCGTCGGGCTGCACCGGCAGGCCGAAGCGCTGCGAGACCTCCAGCAGCTTTGCCCGCGCCGCCGAGCGCCGCGAGAAGGGCTGCCACAGCGGCTCGGTGCCCATCATCACGTTGTCCAGCACGCTCAGGTTGTCGGCCAGCGTGAAATGCTGGTGCACCATGCCGATGCCCGCCGCCAGCGCCGCCTTGGGCAGCCCGGGCGCCAGCGGCCGGCCGAACACCTCGATCTCGCCTTCGTCGGCCACGTAGTGGCCGAACAGGATCGACATCAGCGTGGACTTGCCCGCGCCGTTCTCGCCCAGCAGGGCAAGCACCTCGCCGGCGCCGAGTTCGAGCGAGATCGCATCGTTGGCAACCAGCGCGCCGAAGCGCTTGGTGATGCCGCGCAGCCGAAGGGCGGGGGTGAGGGCGCCGGGCGCTTGCTGGAGGCGCGCCTCATCCACCGCCCGCTGCCCTCACCCCAACCCTCTCCCGGAGGGAGAGGGAGCAGAAGCGCCTCATCGTGCCTACTTGGCCGTCGACTTGGGTTGGCCGTCGTCCACCTTGACCGTGAACTTGCCCGAGAGGATCTCCGCCTCCCTGGCCTTGACTTTGGCCACGACCTCGGCCGGCACCTTCTTCTCGAAGCTGCCCAGCGGCGCGAGCTCGGAGCCTTTGTGCTTCATGTGCGAGTAGACGCCGTAGTCCTCGGCGGTGAACTTGCCTTCCTTCACCAGTTTGATCGCGCGGTCGGCCGAGGGCTCGAAGTTCCACAGGGCAGACGCCACCACCGTGTCCGGGTACTTGTCCTGCGTGTTGATCACATTGCCGATGGCGAGCTTGCCGCGTTCCTTGGCCGCGTCGCTCACGCCGAAGCGCTCCGCGTACATCACGTCCGCGCCCTTGTCGATCATCGCGAAGGCGGCTTCCTTGGCCTTGGGCGGGTCGAACCAGCTGTTGATGAAGCTCACGCTGAACTCCACCTTGGGGTTGGTCTCCTTCGCGCCGGCCATGAAGGCGTTCATCAGCCGGTTGACCTCGGGAATGGGAAAGCCGCCGACCATGCCGATCCTGTTGGTCTTGGTCATGCCGCCGGCCACCATGCCGGACAGGTAGGCCGGCTCCTGGATGTAGTTGTCGAAGACCGAGAAGTTGGGCGCCTGGGGCTTGAGCGAGGAGCCCATCAGGAAGGCCGTCTTCGGGAAGTCCTTGGCCACCTTGCGCGCGGCCGCCTCGACGCCGAAGACCTCGCCCAGGATCAGTTGGTTGCCGGCCTGTGCGTACTCGCGCATCACGCGCTCGTAGTCCGCGTTGGCGACGTTCTCGGTGGCCTTGTACTCGATCTCGCCACGCGCCTCTGCCGCCTTCAGCGCCTTGTGGATGCGGCCCACCCATTGCTGCTCGAAGGGCACGGTGTAGACCGCCGCCACCTTGAGCTTGGCCTGCGCGAGCGCGAAGCCGGGCGCGCCGGCCGCAGCGAGCGCAGCGGCGACGGCGATGGAGCGGGCGATCAGGTGGCGGCGTAGGGGCACGGACTTCTCCTCGTTGGTTGGACGTTGTTTACTTGGTTCCGAATATGCGGTCACCCGCGTCGCCCAGCCCGGGCAGGATGTAGCCGTGGCTGTTGAGCTCGCGGTCGATGGCCGCGGTGTAGATGGGCACGTCGGGGTGCGCGGCCTGCATGGTGCGGATGCCCTCGGGGCAGGTCAGCAGGCAGACGAACTTGATCGACTTCGGGTTCAGCTCCTTGAGCCGCTCCACTGCCGCGACGGCGGAGTTGCCGGTGGCGAGCATCGGGTCCACGACGATGCAGTCGCGTTCGCCCATCTCGCCGGGCATCTTGAAGTAGTACTCGACCGCGGTCAGCGTCTTGGGGTCGCGGTACAGGCCGATGTGGCCCACGCGCGCACCGGGCACCACGCTGAGCATGCCGTCGAGGATGCCCGTGCCGGCGCGCAGGATGGAGACCAGCACCACCTTCTTGCCGTCGATCACCTTGGCGTTCATGGTCTCCAGCGGCGTCTCGATCTCGATGTCCTGCATCGCCATGTCGCGCGTGACCTCGTAGGCCATCAGCATGCTGATTTCGTTGAGGAGGCGCCGGAAGCTGTTGGTGCTGGCCTCCTTGCGGCGCATCAGCGTGAGCTTGTGCTGGACGAGGGGATGGTCGACGAGGTGGACGTTGCTCATGGAAGGTCTTCTTGGCGTTGCGAAAGAAAGCAGAGTCTAGAAGACCGTGCCGTCGCTCTCGATGCGCAAGGGTGGCGTTCCGCCACGCAAGCGTTGTGCCAGCGCGCGGCCGGCGGCCCAGGTGCCGCCCTCCAGCACGCGGGCGAGCGGCAGTTCCTCCTCGCTGCGGCCCAGCACCTGGCGCACCCGCGGCGCGAGCTCGTCGAGCAGGGCGATGGTCAGGGCCCGCCATTCGACGATGAACTCGTCGCCCACCGTCCAGAGGCGCTCCAGCAGCGCCGGGTCGCGGGGCACGATCACGCCGCTGTCGAGCAGCAGGCCGCCGTTGCGGTACTCGGGCAGGGCCGTGAGGGCATCGAGGTGCCGTACCTTGACGCCGGCCCATTCGAAGGGCTCGATCAGCGAATAGGTGAGCCACTGCGAGAGCTTGTGGAAGGGCATCCAGCCGTTGGTGAGGCCGGGCCCGCGCACCGCGCCGTGGCGCCAGCAGTCGCCCAGTGCCAGCGCGGCGTCGTCCGGCGCGATGCCGCCGATCGCGTCGCCGGAGCGCGTGCCGCTGCTGTCGATCACGTTGGCGGCCGGCCAGATGCGGGACAGCGATTCCAGCAACAGCGAGAGGATGTCGTGTGCGGTGGTCTCGGCCGTCGGCGGCGCGGCCGGGCCGAAGGGGCTGACCAGCGCGTCGAAGATGCCACCGGGCCGGCCGTCCTCGCCGAAGGTCCCGGGCTGCTCGCTCATCGCTTCGCCCAGGCGCCGCAGCAGGGTCGCGCGGCCGGTCAGACCCACGAGCTGATTCATGTCGTTCACCTGGAAGGCATCGCCCAGGCGGTCCGTCACCAGCCCGCGCAGCCCGACGGCATCGACCTGCAGCGGGCGCTCGGGGTTGGAGGAGAACAGGCCGCCGGTGAAGGCATGGAAGCTGGCCACGCCCAGGCCCTCGGAGCGGCCGAAGCGCTTGCCGGTGGCCGGCTCGGTGTAGTGCCAGCAGGGGCCGGCGCCCGCGTCGAGCAGCACGCTCACCACCGCCAGGTCGATGTGGGCGCGGGCGCGCTGGGTCGGGTTCAGGTCGCCCAGCAGGCGATTGAGTTCCTGCAGCCGGTCCACGCCGCCCGCCTCGAAGTGGCGCCAGCGGCTGTGGTAGGGGATGGCGTGCTTCGGATAGCGCTCGCGCGTCACGTCGGCCACCGTGCGCGCCATCGCGTCGAAGGCGGCTTCGTCGCCGATGGTGAACCACTGCGACTCGCCGCGCCGCGCGCGCGCCAGCAGCGCATCCGCGCGGATGCGGATGGCGCGCGTGGTGCGCAGGAAGGCGGCGGCGCCGGCGGGGCGGCTCGTGTCCGGGGCGAACTCCAGCGCCGGGTCGACATGGCCATCCGCGTCCGCATGGCGCACCGCGGCGTTGGCGGTGGGGCGATCGGGATCGAGTCCGTAGTTGTTCTTGGTCATGAGTCCAGTGTCCTTCCCTTGGCCTTCTTGAGTTCCTCGGCATCGGGGACGACGCCGGGCGTGAAGTAGCCGGCCGCCATCTTGGCGTCCATCTCCACGCGCGCGTCGGCCGGGATCAGCTCGTCGGGGATGTTGATGCGCTCGCCGATCTCGATGCCCGAACCGACGATGGCGTCGAACTTCATGTTGCTCATCGACACGAGCCGATGGATCTTGCGGATGCCCAGCCAATGGAAGACGTCGGGCATCAGCTCCTGGAAGCGCATGTCCTGCACGCCGGCCACGCATTCGGTGCGGGCGAAGTACTGGTCGGCCGTGTCGCCGCCAACCTGGCGCTTGCGCGCGTTGTAGACCAGGAATTTGGTCACCTCGCCGAGCGCCCGGCCTTCCTTGCGGGAGTAGGCGATCAGGCCCACGCCACCGCGCTGCGCACCGCGGATGCATTCCTCGATCGCGTGCGTGAGGTAGGGCCGGCAGGTGCAGATGTCGGAGCCGAACACGTCGGAGCCGTTGCATTCGTCGTGGATGCGCGCGGTGAGCTCGACCTCCGGGTTGGCCAGGTCGCGCGGGTTGCCGAAGATGTAGAGGGTCTGGCCGCCGATCGGCGGCAGGAACACCTCGAGATCGGAGCGCGTCACCAGTTCGGGGTACATGCCGCCCGTCTCCTCGAAGAGCACGCGGCGCAGGTCGGTCTCGGAGCAGCCGAAGCGGCGCGCCACCTCGGGCAGGTACCACACGGGCTCGACCGCGGCCTTGGTGACCATGGCCGCGCCGCCGGGCGTGAGGAACTTGCCGTCGGCCTGGAGCCGGCCCTTCTGCAGCCCCTCGATCACCTCGGGCAGGATCACGTGCGCCTTGGTCACCGCGATCGTGGGGCGGATGTCGTAGCCCGCGGCCAGTTCGGCGGCGAAGGCATCTGCCACCACCGCGCCCCAGGGGTCGAGCGAGACGATGCGGCCCGGCTCGCCCCATTGCGGATAGGGTCCGATCACATCGGTCGGCGCGGTGTTGGTCAGGTCGGCCTTGTGCTCGCGCTTGAGGGCACCGGCCGCCACGGCCAGCGCGCGGTACACGCTGTAGGAGCCGCTGTGCGTGCCGATCACGTTGCGGTGGGCGCGCTTGGTGGTGGTGCCCACCACCGGTCCGCGCTCGGCCGCGGTGGGCGCGCCCCATTGGATCGGCAGGGCGCCGAAGCCGCCCGCATGCGAGGTCAGGCGGATGTGTGAGCGCTGCGGGGCGCTCGGCGCGGAAGAGGAGGGCTCGGAGGAAGTCGGGGGAAGGGTCGGTGTGGAAGGAGTCGGAACGGCGTCAACGGACATTGCAGGCCCTCAAAAAACACAATGTAGCGAGGGCTTCCGTGGCTGGCAAGCCACGGGTGCAACGGCCGGCGCGGGCTTCAGCGAAGGCGCAGCAGGCGGTCCAGCGAGAGGCTGCCCGCGCCGCGGCCGGCCAGGTACAGCAGCAAGGCGGCCCACGACAGGTGCGTGGGCCAGGCATCGGGGTAGACGAAGACCTGGATCACCAGCGTCATGCCCAGCAGGGCCAGCGCCGAGAAGCGCGTGGCCAGGCCCAGCACCAGCAGCACCGGGAACAGGTGCTCGGCGTAGGCCGCCAGGTGGGCCGCGATCTCCGGCGGCACGAGCGGCAGCTTGTATTCGGTGCGGAACAGCTCGTAGGCGCCCGGCGTCAGCATGAGGAAGCCTTCGACCTTGGTGCGGCCCGAGAGAAAGAAGATCGCCGCGATGCTCAGGCGGGAGGCGAGCGCCAGCAGGTCGTGCGAGACCAGCCGCGAGAGCAGGTCGGCGGCGTGGGTCCACCTGGCGCGCAGGCCATGCGCAGGCGTGTCGGCGAGGGCGGACGAGGTGGCGGGATGGGCGCTCATGATGATCCTTTGGCTGGATGGTCGGTGGTGGTGGTGAAGGCTCCGGCGCGCAGCAATGCAGCGAGCAGGGCCGCGAGGTCGGCATCGGCGTCGATTGCCAATGCGCATTCGGCCGCTTCGCCCAGCGGCCGGCCGGCCGCACAGGCGTCGAGGAAGGTGCAGGCGGCGTGGTCGATGGCCTGCCAGGCCACGCTGTCGAAGGGACGCGTGAGCAGGGCGCCTTCACCCTGCCAAACCAACTCCGCGTTCTCCTGACCGTCGGTGCGGTTGCGTGCCCAGATGCTGTAGATCGGCTGCTGGTCGAACCAGGCCCAGCGCGCCGCCGGATGGGGGCGCAGCACCAGCGCCGCGATCTGCTCGGGGGCATGGCGTGCGAGCCACGCCGTGTCGAGCGCAGGTGCATCCTCGGCCGCATGGGCCTCGCGCCAGAGCGCATCGAGGCAAGCGACGCCGCCGAGATAGCCCAGCTCGGCAGCGGGTTCGAAGTCTTGCAGGAAGCCGGCAAAGTCCTCGCCATAGCCAAGCAGCCGGCCGTCGCGCGGCGGGTGGGCCGCGACGTGAATCGCCGCAGCGGCGCGGAACCACTCGCTGCCCACCAGCCGGGCCACGGCCGGGAAGTTGGCTTCCAGCGCATCGATGCAGCCCTTCATCACGGTGTTGCGGTAGACCGCGAAGGCGGGCTGGGCCGCGAGGCGCTGCACTGCGGGGTTGTCTGCCGCGTCCGGTGCGAAGAGGGCGCGTGCAAATGCGTCCTGAAAGCTCATGCTGCAGCCTCCTGCTCTTCGGCGGGCGCAGCCAGCGCGGCATCGGCCACGGCACGCTCGCGCATCAGTTCCTCGAAGGCCGGCACCTGGCCGTCGCGTTCGATCAATGTGGGTCGCGCGCCGGCCCGGTCGACGAAGCGCCGGTACAGGCGCCAGACCTCGGGCGCTACCTGCGCGTCGTGGGAGTCGATCAAGAGCTTCGCGCCCAGGGCCGGGTCCTGCGAATGCCCCGCCAGGTGGATCTCGCTGACCGCTGAGGCCGGAAAGCGGTCCAGCCAGGCCTCGGCCGAGTAGCCCAGGTTGCAGGCCGACACGTGCACGTTGTTGATGTCCAGCAGCAGCGTGCAGCCGGTGCGGCAGACGAGTTCGGCCAGGAAGTCGATCTCGTCCCAGGTGTGACCATCGAAGCGCAGGTAGTGCGACGGGTTCTCGATGGCGATGGGCCTTCCCAGTACATCCTGCGTGCGGCCGATGTGGGCGGCGATGCGGCGCAGCGCCTCCGTCGTTCGGGCAAAGGGCAGCAGGTCGGGCAGGTAGCGGCCGTTCCACGCCGACCAGGCCAGGTGCTCGGAAACGAGCGCCGGCTCGATGCGCCGCTCCAGCGCCGCCAGTCGTTCCAGCTGCCCGGCATCGGGCGGCGCCTCCCCCGCAAGCGAGAGCGAGACGCCGTGCAGCGAGACCGGATGGTGCCTGCGCACCGCCTCCAGCCAAGCCAGCCGGGGACCGCCTGCCACCATGTAGTTCTCGGGATGCACCTCGAACCACAGGCCGTCAGCCCGTGCCGACAGCGCCGCGTCGTAGTGCTCCGGTTTGAGGCCGAGGCCGGCCCCGAGCGCAGGGAAGGACATGGTGACAGGCGTCGCGCGCATCAGGACTTGATGGGCGTCAGCGAGCCCATGCCCTTGGGCGTCTTGATCGCCGCGCAGGTGCCGGCCGGCACGTTCTTCCAGGCATTGCCCTGGTAGTCCATCTTCGAAGTGCCGGCGCAGGTGGTGCCGGGGCCCGCGGCGCAGTCGTTCTTGCCTGCCATCGAGACGCCGTAGCATTTCTCCATCGCTGGCATCTTGTCGGCCATGGGCTTGCTGTCCTGCGCCATGGCGGAGCCGGCGGCGAGGGCGCCCAGGGCGAGGGCGGTGATGGCGAGGGGACGTGTGATCATGGAAAGTGCTCCAGTGGTTGAGTGAAAGTTGCAACCGCGCCGCTGGTGCGCGGTCGTCTCTACTTCGCGGCCGGCGCGGGAGCCGTTACAGCACGCGGCACAATCCGCCGGATTTCTTTTTTTGTCGTGGCTGTAACCGGCGCGGGCCGAAGCGCGAATGACCCATGGGAGCAAGATGGCAAGGAACGATGCGGAAGCGGTGCTGCACGACCTGTTCGTGCGCGGCCTGGGCGGCGATGCCGTGGCCTATCGCGACTTCCTGCAGAAGCTCAGCGCGCACCTGCGCGCCTATCTGGCCCGGCGCCTGTTCGGCTGGCCGGACGAAGTGGAAGACCTTGTCCAGGAGTGCCTGCTCGCGATGCACAACCAGCGCCACACCTACCAGAGCGACCAGCCGCTGACGGCCTGGGTGCATGCCATCGCGCGCTACAAGATGATCGACCTGCTGCGCGCGAAGTCCGGGCGCGAGGCGCTCCACGATCCGCTCGACGACGACCTGGCCGTGTTCGCCGACTCCGCCACCGAGGCCAGCGATGCCAGGCGTGACCTGTCGGGGCTTCTCGAGACCTTGCCCGACCGGCATCGGCTGCCGATCGTGCACGTCAAGCTGGAGGGGCTGTCGGTGGCCGAGACGGCGAAGCTCACGGGCATGTCGGAATCGGCGGTGAAGGTGGGCATCCACCGCGGGCTCAAGGCCCTGGCGCTGAAGATCGGAAAGACCTCATCATGAAGACAGACGAACTCGTGGCCCTGCTGGCCGCGCAAGCGGAACCCGTGCAGCGGCATGCCGCTGCGCGCCGCTTCGCGATCGCCCTCGCGCTCGGCGTGCCCCTGGCGATCGCGGTGATGGCCATCGAATACGGTGTGCGGCGCGACCTGCTGCAGACCCTGTTCTGGCCGATGTTCTGGATGAAGCTGGTATTCCCGGTCTGCGTGGCGATCGCCGGTTTCGTGATCGTGCAGCGGCTGGCGCGCCCCGGCGTGCGGGTGCGCAGGGCCTGGTTGGGGCTGGCGGTGCCGGTGCTGCTGGTTTGGGCGATCGGGCTGGCCAGCTGGCTGGCGGCACCGGCCGAGGATCGTGCGGCCATGGTCTGGGGCCAGACCTGGCGCAGCTGCGTCTTCAATATCTCGGTGATCACGCTGCCCGTGTTCATCGCCTCGCTGGCGGCATTGAAGAGCCTCGCGCCGACGCAGCCGGCGCTTGCCGGCGCGGCCGCGGGCGTCATGTCCGCGGGAGCGGGCGCCGCGGTCTATGCGCTGCATTGCCCGGAACTGGCCGCGCCCTTCCTGGGGATCTGGTACGTGCTGGGGATGGCGCTGCCGGCGGTAGCGGGCGCGCTCATCGGGCATCAGTTGCTGCGGTGGTGAGCGAGGCAGGGCGCCGCAGCGTCGCCCGCCGCCGTCCTCAGCGACGCGACTTCGCCCCGAAGATCCCTCCCAGCACCCCCCGCAGGATCTCCTTGCCCACCTGCGTTCCCATGGTCCGCATCGCCGACTTGGCCATGGTCTGGGCCAGTCCATCGCGCTTGCCGCCGCGCGGCCCAGTCGAGCCGAACAGGATCTCGTTGAGGCTGCCCATCACGCCGCCCGATTCGGCCGGCGCTGCGGCGCCGGGTTTCCCGGCAGATGCAGGAGGCGCATCCGGCGCCGTCTCGGCCCGCCCCTTGAGCTTCTCGTAGGCCGACTCCCGGTCCACCGCCTTCTCGTACACGCCGGCCACCAGCGAGTTCGCCATCAGCGCCTGCCGCTGTGCCGGGGTGATCGGGCCGATCTGGCTGCCCGGCGGCAGCACATAGACGCGCTCGGTGATGCTGGGACGGCCCTTCGGGTCGAGGAAGCTGACCAGCGCCTCACCCACCGCCAGCTCGGTGATCGCGGCCTCGATGTCCAGGCCCGGCTTCTGCCGCATCGTGGTGGCCGTGGCCTTGACCGCCTTCTGGTCGCGCGGCGTGAAGGCGCGCAGCGCGTGCTGCACGCGGTTGCCCAGCTGGGCGAGCACGCTGTCCGGGATGTCGAGCGGGTTCTGCGTGACGAAGAACACCCCCACGCCCTTGGAACGCACCAGGCGCACCACGAGTTCGATGCGCTCGACCAGGGCCTTGGGCGCCTCGTTGAAGAGCAGGTGCGCCTCGTCGAAGAAGAAGACCAGCTTGGGCTGGTCCGGGTCACCGATCTCGGGCAACTGCTCGAACAGCTCCGACAGCAACCACAGCAGGAAGGTGGCGTACAGGCGCGGCGAATTCATCAGCTTGTCGGCCGCCAGGATGTTGACCACGCCCTTGCCGCCCTCGGTCTGCATGAAGTCCGAGATGTTGAGCATGGGCTCGCCGAAAAACCTGTCGCCACCCTGGGTCTCGATGGCGAGCAGCCCGCGCTGGATCGCACCCACGCTGGCGGCGCTGATGTTGCCGTACTCGGTGGTGAACTGGCTGGCGTTCTCGCCCACATGCTGCAGCATGGCGCGCAGGTCCTTCAGGTCCAGCAGCAGCAGGCCGTTGTCGTCGGCAATCTTGAACACCAGGTTCAGCACGCCGGACTGGGTCTCGTTGAGGTTGAGCATGCGGCCCAGGAGCAGGGGGCCCATGTCGGAGATGGTGGCGCGCACCGGGTGGCCCTGTTCGCCGAACACGTCCCACAGCGTGACGGGGCAGGCCAGCGGCGGGGGCAGGTCGAGGCCGCGCTCCTTCAGCGTGGCGGCCATCTTGTCGCCGATGTGGCCCTGCTGGCTGGCGCCGGTCAGGTCGCCCTTGACGTCGGCCATGAAGACCGGCACGCCGATGGACGATAGTTTCTCGGCGATGGTCTGCAGCGTGACGGTCTTGCCCGTGCCGGTGGCGCCGGTGATCAGGCCGTGGCGATTGGCCAGGCCCGGCAGCAGGTTGCATTCGATGGTGTCGTGGCGGGCAATCAGAAGGGGGTCGGCCATGGGTGCTCCCGGTCATTGGACTCAGGCGCAGTCTATCCAAGGGCGGCTCCTATAATTCCGACCCCGTGCGATAGTTCATCAAAAGTTCCCCGGAGTTGCTCTTGTCATCAGCCCAGTCTTCCCCTTCCGCCGTCGGCGATGCGCCCGAACAGTCCGCCCTGGAGAACGAGCTGGCCGTGCTTCTGGTCGAATCGCTGAACCTGGAGATCGCGCCCGCCGAGATCGTGCCCACGGCACCGCTCTACGGCGAAGGCCTGGGGCTCGATTCGATCGACATCCTGGAAGTCGCGCTCGAGGTCTCGCGCAAGTACGGTTTCCAGCTGCGTTCGGACGACGAGCGCAACCAGCAGATCTTCCAGTCGCTGCGCAGTCTCGCAGCCCACGTCGCCCAGAACCGCGGCGACTCCTGATCCATGTCTCGATGGCGCATGGCGCTCCTGCTGCTCGCGGGGGTGGGCTATGCCGGGATTTCCCATTGGATGATGCTCTTCCATGCCGCCGAGCCCTGGGCGGTGGGGGTGCTGCTCGGGCCGCTGTGGCTGACCGCGCTCGGCCTGGCGGGTAGCCGCTTCGGAACGCCCGGCCTGGCGGTGGCCGGGCTGGCCGGCGTGCTGGGCTTCGCGCTCGTGCTGCGGGGCGAGGCCGGCGATCCCAACCGGCTGTACATGCTCCAGCACGTGGGCATCAACGCGCTCTTGTGCGGCTGGTTCGGCGGCACGCTGCGGCGCGACCGGCTCTCGCTGATCGGCCAGTTCGCGCAGCGCATCCATCCGCTGTCGCCCACGATGCACGACTACACCCGCCGCGTGACCTGGGTGTGGACCGCGTACTTCGCGCTGATCGCCCTGGCATCGGTGGTGGTCTACGCGACCCTGCCCTTCGCAGCCTGGTCGGTGCTGGCGAACCTGCTGACGCCCCTGATGGTCGGCATCCTCTTCGTGGGCGAGTATCTGCTGCGCTACCGTCTGCATCCCGAATTCGAGCGCACCCGGCTGATCGATACAGTGCGCGCCTTCTACAGCGCACCGACCGACCGACCGGCAGCGCGGCAATGAATGTGAGCCGAGCTTGAGCCCTGCCGATCTTCTTCCGCTTCTGGCCCCACGCGATCCGGATGCGCCGCTCGCCTGGCGCGCCGGCCAGCCGGTCAGTGCCCGCGCGTTCCTGGCCGACGTGGCGCGCCTGGCGCCGCAACTGCCGGACGGCGGCCCGGCCGTCAACCTCTGCGGCGACCGCTACGACTTCGCGCTCGGCCTGTCGGCAGCGCTGGTGCGCGGCCAGACCAGCCTGCTGCCGCCCGACGCGCGGCCCGATACCCTGGCGCGGCTGACCGAATCCGGCGGCCATGCCTATGCGCTGGTGGACGACCCGGCGCTCGACACGCCCGGCATGCCGCGCGTGCTGATCGAGCGCCGCCATGCGCTGCCGGAGGGCATGGGCGACATGGCGGTGCCCGGTATCGCAGCCCACCTTCATGCGGTGAGCCTGCTGACTTCGGGCTCCACCGGCGCGCCGCAACCGCATGCCAAGTCGTGGCAGACGCTGGTCGGTGATGTGGCGGCCGCGGTGGGCCGTTTGTCCGAGTTCCTGGGGCGTCCCTCGCTGGCCGGGCTCACGCTGGTGGCCACGGTGCCGGTGCAGCACAGCTACGGCCTCGAATCCTCCGCGCTGCTGGCGATGCTTGGCGGGGCCGCTTTCGACAGTGGCCGGCCTTTCTTCCCGGCCGACGTGGCGCAGGCGCTGGCCTCGGTGCCGCAGCCGCGGGCGCTGGTGACCACGCCCTTCCATCTGAAGACGCTGCTGCTGTCGGGCATCGCGCTGCCGCCGGTGGACCTGATCCTCTCGGCCACCGCGCCGCTGTCGCCGCAGCTGGCGGCCCAGGCCGAGCAGGCCATGGGCGGCCAGCTGGTCGAGATCTACGGCAGCACGGAATCGGGCCAGGTCGCGACGCGGCGCCCGACCCGGAGCGAAGTCTGGGAGACCTTCGGCGAGATCCGTGTGCATGCGGAACACGACGCGGAGGGGGCCGAGCGCTTCATCTTCGCGGGTGACTTCGTCCCCGAGCCGACGCCGATGGCCGACATCCTGGAACTGGTCGACGATCGGCGCTTCCGCCTGCTCGGACGCGCCAACGACCTGATCCACGTCGCCGGCCGGCGCAGCTCGCTGGGCTACCTCAACCACCACCTCAACAGCATCCCCGGCGTCGAGGACGGCGCCTTCTGGCTGCCCGACGACGTGACCGACGGCGTGGTGCGCCCGGTCGCCTTCGTGGTGGCGCCCACGCTGGACGCGCACGCCATCATCGCGGCGCTGCGCGAGCGGCTGGAAGCGGTGTTCGTGCCGCGCCGGGTGGTGCACGTGAACGCCTTCCCCCGTGCCGGCACCGGCAAGCTGACCGTGCGCGCGCTGCGCGAGTTCGCGCTGGCGCAGCTCGCCTCCGACGGCACGCCGGTGCAGCTCAGCCACGAGGTGCCCGCGGACCATCCCGCCTTTGCCGGCCATTTCCCGGGCCAGCCCCTGCTGCCCGGTGCATTGCTGCTGGCCGAGGTGCTGGAGGCCGCGCAGGGCGTGCCGGCGCTGGCCGCCCGGCTGGGCCCTCGGCCCACGCTCGCGGCCGCCAAGTTCCTGGCGCCGGTGCGCCCGGGCAGCCGCCTCCTGATCGACCTCGTGCCCGAGACGGGTGCCTCGCGCGGCCTGCGCTTCGAGGTGCGGATGGACGAGGTAGTGGCCGTCAGCGGCCGCTGGACACCCGGCCCCGAACCATGAGCATCGCGCAGCCCCCCGAGGCCGGCGACGCGAAACCGCGCCAGGCCGACTGGGCGCGCGCGCCCGAGCGCAGCAACATGCTGGCGCTGCGCGTGATCTGCTGGATCGCGCTGCGCTGCGGGCGGCCGGCCGCGCGGCTGGTGCTGCATCCGGTCTGCCTGTATTTCCTGCTGTTCGCGCCTACGCCGCGCCGGCACATCAAGCGCTACCTGTTCCGCGCCATCGGCCCGCGCGCCGGCTGGGCCGACGGCTACCGGCTGCTTCATGCCTTCGCCTCCACCGTGCTGGATCGCATCTACTTCCTGCGCGGCCGCATGGACCTGTTCGACGTGCGGGTGCAGGGCAATGTGCCGGTGGAGGAAGAAGCGCTCGCCGGCCGCGGCGCCTTCATGCTGGGCGCGCACATGGGCAGCTTCGAGGCCCTGGGCGGCTGCAAGCACCATGCGCCGCGGCCGGAGGACCTGCGCATCGCAATGCTCATGTACCCCGACAACGCCCGGCAGATCAACGCCGTGCTGGAGGCGATCGCGCTGCCGGAGCTGCGCCCGCACATCATCGCGCTGGGCCGCCCGCATGCCATGCTGGCGCTGCGCGAATGGCTGGACGGCGGCGGCCTGGCCGGCCTGCTGGCCGACCGCACGCTGGCCGGAGCGGATGAGGCGGACGCGCAGCGCAGCAGCACCGTCCCGCTGCCTTTTCTCGGCGTACCGGCGCCCTTCAACGACGGCCCCTTCCGGCTGGCCGCACTGCTGCGCCGCAAGGTGTTCTTCATGGCGGGGCTCTATGCGGGCGGGGCGCGCTACGATGTCCATTTCGAGCTCCTGGCGGACTTCAGCGAACGCGTCACGGACCCGGCCGAACGGGAACGCCGCATCCGCGCCGCGCTCGAAAGCTACGTCGCGCGGCTCGAGGCCCTGTGTCGCGCCTACCCCTACAACTGGTTCAACTTCCATGATTTCTGGCTCGAAGATTCGGCTTGAGCGCTGGTGCCGGTGGCTGCTGGGGCCCCTGGCCCTGGCCCTTTTCGCATCGTCCGCCTGGGCCTTCGATCTGCCCGAGCTGATGAGCCTGCTCGCGAAGCAGAAGAACGGCGAGGCGCGCTTCACCGAGCAGCGCTTCGTGCGCGGCCTCGAAGGCCCGCTGGATGCGAGCGGCACGCTGAGCTTCCAGGCGCCCGACAAGCTGACCCGGCGCACGGTCTCGCCGCGGGCCGAGACGATGACGGTCGATGGCAACATGCTGACCCTGTCGCGCGGCGGCCGCACGCGCACGCTGACGCTGGACAGCATGCCCGAGCTGCTCGGCATGGTCGAGGCCATGCGCAGCACGCTGAACGGCAACGCGCAGACCCTGCAGCGCTACTTCCGCAGCACGCTCACCGGCACGTCCGACAAGTGGGCGCTGGAGCTGGTGCCCATCGACGACAAGCTCGCGGCCCAGGTGCGCTCGTTGCGCCTGAACGGCAAGGCGGGCGAGGTGCTGGGCGTCGAGATGGAATTCATCGGCGGCGACCGCTCGGTCATGGTCATCACGCCGGTGCGCGGCGCGTCGTGACGGCGCGGGAGGCACCGACATCGAACCGTCGGCGCATGGCGCTGGCGATCGTCGTCTGGCTGCTGGCGCTGGCGGCCGGCATCGCGCTGATCGCGCGCACGCATTTCAGCGCCGACCTCTCGGCCTTCCTGCCGGAGAGCCCGGACGAGCGGCAGCGCGTGCTGATCGAGCAGCTGCAGAGCGGCATCGCCTCGCGCACGCTCTTCATCGGCATCGAGGGCGGGCGCGACGCGGCGCAGCGTGCCGACGTGTCGCGCGCGGTGGCGGCATCCATGCGCGAGAGCAAGCTGTTCGACCAGGTACAGAACGGCGAGACCGGCGACTGGAAGGAGGCCGGCACCTGGCTGTTCGACAACCGCTACCGGCTCGCCCCCGATATCGCGCCCGAGCGCTTCACCGCGGAGGGCCTGCGCGAGGCCATCGGCTACACCCTGTCGCTGCTGGGCACGCCGGCCGGCAACCTGGTCAAGCCGCTGCTGGAGCGCGACCCCACCGGGGAGACGCAGCGCATCGCCGAAGGGTTGATTCCGGCGAGCTCGCCGCGCAGCGAGCAGGGCGTGTGGGTCTCGCGCACGGCGCCGCGCGCCCTGATCCTGGCCACCACCCACGCGGCCGGCAGCGACCTGGATGCGCAGGCACAGGCCATCGCCCGCATCCACCAGGCCTTCGATCAGGCCACGCGCGCGATGAAGGGTGCAGGTCCGCGCCTGCAGCTCACTGGCGCGCCGGTGTTCTCGGTCGAGAGCCGCGACCAGATCAAGCAGGAGGCCATCCATCTCGCGGCCGTCGGCGGCATCGTGATGGGCGCCTTGCTGTTGCTGGCCTTCGCCTCGCCGCGCGCGCTGGTGGTGGCACTGCTACCGGTCGCCACCGGCGTGGTCGGCGGGACTGCGGCCGTGGCCCTGGTCTTCGGCGAAGTGCATGGGCTCACCATGGGCTTCGGCAGCACGCTGATCGGGGAGACGGTGGACTACGCGATCTACTACCTGATCCAGGCGCGCGGCGCCGCAGTCGCCGGCACCGGATGGATGCGCTGGCGCGAGATCCACTGGCCCACGGTGCGGCTGGGCCTGCTCACCTCGGTCTGCGGTTTCGCGGCGCTGGTGTTCTCGGGCTTTCCGGGGCTGGCGCAGCTGGGTGTGTTCTCGCTGGCCGGCCTGGTCGCCGCCGCGCTGGTCGCGCGCTTCGTGCTGCCGGTGCTGGCGCCGGACGGTGCGGCCGGCATGGGCATGCGGCGCCAGATGGCGCACATCGCCGGCCTGATCGTGCGGGCGCTGCCGCGGCTGCGCTGGATCTTCGCCGGCCTGGGCATCGCGGCCCTGGCACTGGTGCTGTGGCAGGGCGGCCACCTGTGGCGCGCCGACCTGAGCGCGATGAGCCCGGTGCCGAAGGCTGCGCAGAAACTGGACGAGGAACTGCGCGCCGACATCGGCGCCAGCGACGGCGGCACTCTGGTGGTGGTGCGCGGCGCCGACGAACAAGCTGCGCTGCGCAACACGGAGGCGGCCGCGGCGAAGCTCGAGGCGCTGGTCGGGCAGGGCGAGCTCGCCGGCTTCGAGAGCGTGACCCGCGTGTTGCCCAGCGAGGCGGCGCAGGCGGCGCGCGTCGCCAGCCTGCCCGATGCCGCGACGCTGAAGACCCGCCTCGCCGAGGCGACCCGCGGCCTGCCGCTGCCCGCGGCGCGGCTGGCGCCTTTTCTGGCCGACGTGGAGGCTGCACGCGGCCAGCCGATGGTCCGTCGCGCGGATCTCGACGGTGGCCCGCTGGGTGCGGTGGTGAGCGCCCTGATGTTCGAGCGCCCCGGCGGCGGATGGTCCACGCTGATCGCGCTGCATCCTGGCGAGCGCTTCGATGCCGGCCGCCTCGCGTCCGCGCTGGAAGGCATGCCGGAGGTGCAGGTGGTCAATGTCGGCGACGAACTGCGCAGCCTGTACCGGCGCTACCTGCACGAGGCCTTCGTGCAGGTGATGCTCGGCGCCGCCGCCGTGGTGCTGCTGCTGGGCGCCTGGCTGCGCTCGGGCCGCCGCCTGCTGGCCGTGTGCGAGCCCCTGCTGGTCGCGGTGCTGCTCACGCTGGGCGGGCTGGCCCTGCTGCAGGTGCCGCTGGGCATCCTGCACCTGGTGGGCCTGCTGCTGGTGGTAGCCGTGGGCTCCAACTACGCGCTCTTCTTCGACCAGTTGCGCGAGACCGGCCGGGCCGACGAGGACACGCTGGCCTCGCTGCTGCTGGCCAACCTGACGACGGTGGTGTCCTTCACGCTGATCGCGATCTCGGACATCCCCGCGCTCTCTGCCATTGGCCGCGTGGTGGCGCCCGGCGCGCTGCTCGCGCTGCTGCTGTCGGCTGCCTTCGCGCGTGGGCCCGTGCGGGCGGAAGCGGCATCGCGCTGATGGGAGAATCGTCGCCCATGTTTTCGAGCCCGCCTGCCTCCGGAACCTGGCCCTGGCCGGTCTTCGTGCGCGCCAGCGCGCTCTGGCACCTGGTGGCGCTGGCGGTGGCACTGTTCGTTCCGGGCGCATGGCCCTGGGCCCTGGCTGCCGTGGTGCTCAACCACTTGCTGATCACCGCCGCCGGCCTTACGCCGCGCAGCCAGCTGCTGGGGCCGAACATCACGCGGTTGCCCGATGCCGCGGCCGCACGCCGGGAGATCGCAGTCACCATCGATGATGGGCCCGATCCCGCGGTCACGCCGCAGGTGCTGGACCTGCTCGACGCGCACGGGCAGCGGGCCACCTTCTTCTGCATCGCCGAGCGCGTGCAGGCGCATCCCGCACTCGCGCGCGAGATCGTGGCGCGCGGCCACAGCATCCAGAACCATACGGCGCGCCATCGACACAACTTTTCCTTCCTCGGGCCGCGTGGCTTCCAGGCCGAAATCGAGCGCGCGCAGCAGATGCTGCTAGCGGTGACGGGCGAACGCCCGATCTGCTTCCGCGCGCCGGCCGGGTTGCGCAACCCCTTCCTCGCGCCCGTGCTGCACCGCCTCGGCCTGGTGCTGGTGAGCTGGACCCGCCGCGGCTTCGACACCCGCGAGCGCGATGCGGTCACCGTGCTGGCGCGCCTCACCCGGGACCTGAAGGCCGGCGACATCCTGCTCCTGCACGACGGCCATGCCGCGCGCACGGCGGCTGGTCGGCCGGTGATCCTCGAGGTCCTGCCTCTTTTGCTCGAACGCCTGCGCACCGACGGCCTGCGCGCCGTGACCCTGCCGCAAGCCCTGACCCCCGCATGAACGACAGCCTTTCCACCGACGCCGCCTGGCGCCAACTGCATGAAGCGGCCAGCGCGCCGTACAGGAAGGCCGGCAACTTCGCCTGGCATTTCGCCCGCGGCAAGCTGGGTCGCGACCCGGTGTTCCGCGGCCTCGTCGAACGGGGCCTGATCGGCAAGCGCCGCCGCCGCGTGGTCGACATCGGCTGCGGCCAGGGCCTGTTCGCCAGCCTGTTGTCGTCGATGGCGGCGATGCAGAGGGAGCCCGGCCGCTGGCCCGCGACGTGGGCAGCCACGCCGGCCGGGGCCGACTACACCGGTATCGAGCTGATGCCGAAGGACGTGGCGCGTGCCGAGGCGTCCATCGGCCATCTTCAGCCCAGGCCGCGCTTCGTATGCGAGGACATGTGCACGGCCGCGATGCCGGCCTGCGACCTGGTGGTGATCCTCGATGTGCTGCACTACGTGGACCATGCGGCGCAGGAGCGCGTGCTGCGGCGGGTCCGCGGCGCGCTGCAGCCCGGCGGCCGCCTGCTGCTGCGCGTGGGCGATATGGCCAGCCGGCGCGGCTTCGCCGTCAGCCAGTGGGTCGACCGCACGGTCACGCGCATCCGCGGGCACAAGGTGTCGCCGACCTGGGGCCGCACCGTGGCCGAGTGGACGGCGCTGCTGCAGGGCCTCGGTTTTTCACCGGTGTTGAGCATCCCGATGAGCGAGGGCACCCCTTTTGCCAACGTGCTGCTGGTGGCCGATGCCGGCAAGGAGTCTTCGTCGTCATGAGTGCACCGCAACAGCTCGACCGCGCCGGCATTGCGCGCCTGATCCCCCACAGCGGCAGCATGTGCCTGCTGGAGCGCCTGGAGTCCTGGGACGCACAGCACATCCATTGCAGCACCGGCAGCCATCGGGAGGCCGACAACCCCCTGCGCACGGCCGGCGGCCTGCTGTCGCCCAATGCGATCGAGTACGCGGCGCAGGCGATGGCCCTGCACGGCGGCCTGATTGCAAAGGAGGGCAGCGAGCCTTCGGCCGGGTTCCTGGCCAGCGCGCGCAACGTGCGGCTGGCCGTCACGCGGCTCGACGGCATCGAGGGCGCGCTGCAGGTGCATGCGCAGCGCGTCTCCGGCGACGCGAGCCAGATCCTCTACGAATTCGCGGTGAAAGACGAAGCGGGCCGTGCGCTGGCCGAAGGCCGCGCGGTGGTCGTGCTCAACACGCCGCTTGCCACGGAAGGCAGGACATCCTCATGAGCCTCGACGGAAAACGTGCACTGATCACCGGTGCCAGTGGTGCTTTGGGCGCAGCCATCGCGCAGCGCCTGGCGCGCGACGGCGCCGTCGTGCTGCTGCATGCCAATTCGAGGCCGGAGGCCGTCGAGCAGCTGGCGGCTTCCATCACGGCCGCGGGCGGCCGGGCTGAGTGTCATGTCTTCGACCTCGGCAGCGACGAGTCCACGCGCCAGGCCTGCGAGACGATCCTGAAGGGCGGGCCAGTACAGGTGCTGGTCAACAACGCTGGCATTCACGATGACGCGGTGCTGCCCGGCATGAGTGCGGCGCAATGGCACAAGGTGATCGACGTCTCGCTGCACGGCTTCTTCCGCGTCACGCAGCCGCTGCTGCTGCCGATGCTGCGCACGCGCTGGGGGCGGATCATCAACATGTCGTCGGTGGCTTCGCTGACAGGCAACCGCGGGCAGGTGAACTACGCCGCGGCGAAGGGCGCGCTCAACAGCGCGACCAAGGCGCTGTCGCTCGAGGTGGCGGCGCGCGGCGTGACGGTCAACGCGATCGCGCCTGGGATCATCGCGTCGCCCATGGCGGACGGGGCCTTCGACAAGGCCTTGATCGATCAGCTGGTGCCGGTGAAGCGGGCGGGCAGGCCGGAGGAGGTGGCGGCGCTGACTGCGTTTCTGGCGAGCGAGGAGGCCGGGTACATCACTGGCCAGGTCATCTCGATCAACGGCGGAATGGTCTAGCGCTGGAACGGCGGCGCGCGCCGCAGCCGCCGCTGCAGCAGATCGGGCAGTCTGAACACGAACTCGATCACCAGCCTGGCGTGCATCCAGGTCAGCAGCGTGTTGTCGCGCAGGTAGTTGAAGTGCGAGACGCCGCCTTCCTCGGCCGTGAGGTACTTGACCGGCGCATCGATGTTGACGGGCTTGACGCCGCGCCAGGCCAGGCGCACCACCGCCTCGGTGTCGAAGTCGAAGCGGCGCATCCAGGGCTGGCGCGCCATGACGGCGATCAGCGCGCCCACCGGGTACACGCGAAAGCCGTAGAGCGAATCGCCGATGCCAGCGAACAGGGTCTCGAGCTGGGTCCAGCTGTTGGAGACCTTGCGTCCGCGCACCCGCAGGAGCGGTGCCGAGGCGTCGAAGACGGGCCGTCCCAGCACCATGGTCTCCGGCCGTGCCTGCGAGGCCTGCATGAACGCGGGGATCAGGTCCGCGGGATGCTGCCCGTCCGAATCCATGGTGAGCACGTGCGTGAAGCCCGCTTCCTGCGCCGCGCGCAGGCCGTGCAGCACGGCCGCGCCCTTGCCCTGGTTCCGGGGCAGCACCCACACGCGCAGGCCCGGGTCGCCGGCCGCCATCTGCTGCAGCCGTTCGCCGGTGCCGTCGGTGCTGCCGTCGACCACCACCCAGACCGGATTCCATTGCGCGCGCGCCGCGCTCACGGTGGAGAACAGGCGCTCGCCTGTGTTGTAGCTGGGAATCAGGACAAGGTGGGTGCGCGAGACTGCTGGCATGCGGGCTGCGCGTCGTTGGCGCGCTGTTCCATCGGGTGTCGGAAGTATTGTTCGATCTCAGCCAGCAGGGCGTCGCTGTTCTGCTGGGGTGCGAAACGCCGGCCCAGCCGCAGCGTGAAGACGATCGGTAGCGGCGGCACGCGCCACAGCGGCCAGCCTTTGGCGAGGTAGGGCGAGTCGGTGTCGATGAAAACGGTCTGGATCGGCGCCTGGGCCAGCTTGGCGATCAGGGTGACGCCAGGGCGGAAGGCGTTGAGCGGTGGCGTGACCGTGCGCGTGCCTTCGGGGAAGATCACCAACTGGCCGCCCGCCTGGAGGTCTTCCACCGCCAGCTTGATCATGGTGCGGGCGGAGTCGTTGCGGATGTAGCGCGCCAGGCGCGCGCCGGCGCCGAGGAAGATGTTTCGCATCAGGTCGGCCTTCATGATGCAGGCGCTGCGCGGCAGGCGTGCGACCAGCAGCAGGGCGTCGAGCATGGTGGGGTGGTTGGCCACGAAGATCAGGCCGCGCTCGTCGCGCAGCGCGTCGAGGCAGCTCGCATCGATGCGCATCATGCCCAGCGTCGAGGCGGTCCCCCAGAAGGCGCGGTAGGACCAGGCGATCACGGCTCGGCCGAGCGTGCGCCCCGTTCCTGCGGGCAGCACGGGGTAGAGCAGCATCGCCACCAGGTTCCACAGCAGAGAGATGCCGCCCAGCACCAGCAGCAGCGCGTAAAGCATCAAGGCAAGCGGGATGGCGAGGATCCAGCGCAGGAGGCGCTTCATGGGCAACCCGTGCGTTCAGCCGCCCAGTGAACCGCCGGCGACGGCATGGGCCTCGATCTCCACCAGCAGGTCCTGGCGGCAGATGTCCGCCTCCAGGTAGACCGCATGGCGCATCGTGTGGGAGGCGGCGCCCAGCCGCTGCGTCAGGATCTCGCGCACCGCCGGCGCGTCGGCGACGTGGCGGACGTAGACCACGGCATCGATCGCCTCCAGTGCGAAGCGGGCGGAGCCGCGCTGGTTGGCGGCGGCGATCACGGCCTCCAGGTTGCGCAGGGTTTCCTCGGTCTGCGCCCGCACGTCGCCGAGGTGCACGGTCTCGTGCCCGACGATGCTGGCGGTGCCGGAGATGAACAGCGCCACGTCGCCGCCGCCGATCTCGGCCAGTGCCGCGCGCGAGAAGGTGGGCGAGCGCGGGCCGTAGGCGGGCGGGTAGTGGTAGGCCGAGACCTGGCGCGGGTTCTCCACCGGCAGCGGCGCGACGCGACCGGCCAGGAAGCGGATGCACAGCGCGCCCTGGTGGATGCCCAGCGCACAGGCCGCGGGTGCGCCCTCGAAGGCAGACTGGCCGGCCTCCACGAAGGCCTCCTGACGGCCCAGGTTGAACTGGCGGTAGCGCTCCAGCCCGCCGCCGTCGGCGTTGATGCGAGGCAGGTAGTTCCAGATGCGCAGAAGGTGCCGGCAGCCGGTCTGCGCCAGCGCCTGGAACAGGTCGTGGTAGGCGCGGTGGGCAAGCTGAGTCAGGCCCGCGCCCTCGATCGCTTCGTCCAGGTCGATGGCGCCCAGCATCCAGTGCCCGTCGCAGCGCCAGCGCACCACGCCGGTGGTGCCCGATTCGATGTGCTCGCTGGCGTGCCAGACATCGGCCATGGCGCCGGCATCCGAGAGCACCCGGGCATTCACCGTCGGCATCCAGGCCAAATGACCGGGCGTGCCGTAGCCGAGCGCGCCGAAGGGCGGATGCCCGCCGGAGGGCAGGGCCAGGCTTTCGGACAGAGACAGCCGCTCGACACGCAGGGGCGGCACCCCGTGGAAGTCGCGCGCGCTCACCGTGCCTCGACCACGTTTTCGCCGGCAAGCGGCCCGAGGTCGCGGATGTTGCTGCGTCGCCGCCGCCAAGCCAGCCAGGTGCGGCGTGGATGGCCGGCCGAGACCAGGTAGTACAGGGTCTTGAGCACGCGCAGCGAGCGCCAGATCGGCGTCTTGCCGTAGATGTCGCCGGCCAGCAGTGACAACAGTGCTTCTTTCACGCGGAATGGGTTCTCCGGGTACATGAAGAATTCGCGAATGGTGGGGTTGGTCACGCGGAAGATGAACCAGGAAAACTCGCGCGGGCCCTTGCGCATGTCGCGCTCGAAGCGCTGACGTGCGGCCGCGGCCTGGGCGGGACGGTCGAGCGCCGTGGCCACGACCTCGGCACCCTCGAAGGCGCTGTACATGGCCAGGTAGACGCCGGAGGAGAACACCGGGTCGATGAAAGTATAGGCATCACCCAGCATCAGGTAGCGCTCACCGCTGCAGTGGGTGCTTGTGTACGAATAGTTACCGGTCGCGTAGACCGCATCGTCCACCAGCGTGGCCTGCGACAGGCGTTCGAGCAACTGCGGGCACAGCGCGATGGTGTCGGCGAAGAATTCCTTGAGCGGCTTGGTGCGGGACTTCAGGTAGTAGGGCCAGCACACCGCGCCGATGCTGGTGGTGCCGTCAGCCAGCGGGATGTACCAGAACCAGCCGTGGGCGAACCAGAAGATCGTGATGTTGCCCTCGAGCTTGCCCGGCAGGCGATCGGCGTTGCGGAAGTGGCCGAACAGCGCCGAGCTGTTGTGCCGCGGGTTCTTCTGCTTGGCCTTGAACTTGTTCGACAGGAAGGTGTCGCGGCCGGAAGCATCGAGCACGAAGCGGGCACGCCAGGTGCGCACGGCACCGTCATCGAGCTGGGCGGTGATGGTCGCGCCTTCGCCGTCGAACAGCACGTCGCGCACGCGGCACCCCTCGATCGTCTGCGCGCCGCGGGCAGCGGCGTTGCGGAACAGGATCTCGTCCATCTCCGAGCGCCGGACCTGCCAGGCATAGGGCATGGTCTTGTCCCATGCATCGCCGAACTCGACCATGGCGGTGTGGTCATGGTCGGGCGAGACGAACTCGACGCCCCACTTGGGCATGCCGATGCGCTCGATCTCCTCGCGCAGGCCCAGCCGGTCGAACAGCTGCACGTTGGCGGGCAGCAGCGACTCGCCGATGTGGAAGCGGGGATGGTGTTCCTTTTCGAGCACCACCACCTTGCGGCCCTGCTGCGCCAGCAGCGCCGCGGCGGTCGAGCCGGCCGGCCCGCCGCCGATCACGAGCACGTCGCAATGGTCGGGCGCGACGGCTTCGGCATGGGCTGTTGTCGGAGGAGTGTTCATGCGCTGTGAGGGATTGGATACCGGACGATGCCCTTGGGGACATGGCGCATCAGCGGCGGATTATCCCAAAAAGCTTCCACGCTCCCGCTGTAGGACGCGGGGCCGTCATGCGCGCCGGCCAAGTAAACTCGCTACCTGCTTTTGAATTACGAGATCGCGAGATAGCAAGCCATGGCCGGACACAGCAAGTGGGCGAACATACAGCACAGGAAGGGCCGGCAGGACGAGAAGCGCGGCAAGCTCTGGACCCGTGCCATCCGTGAAATCATGGTCGCGGCCAAGGCCGGCGGCGGCGATCTGAGCGCCAACCCCCGCCTGCGCCTGGCGGTCGACAAGGCCAAGGCGGTCAACCTGCCGGCCGACACCATCAAGCGCAACATCGACAAGGCCACCGGCAACCTCGAGGGCGTGAGCTACGAGGAGATCCGCTACGAAGGCTACGGCATCGGTGGCGCCGCCATCATCGTCGACACCATGACCGACAACCGGGTGCGCACGGTCGCCGAGGTGCGGCATGCCTTCGGCAAGCATGGCGGCAACATGGGCACCGAGGGCTCCGTGGCCTTCCAGTTCAAGCATTGCGGGCAGATCGTCTTCGCGCCCGGCACCAGCGAGGACAAGGTGATGGAGGTCGCCCTGGAGGCCGGCGCCGAGGACGTGGTCACCGACGAGGACGGGGCCATCGAGGTGCTGACCGCACCCGGCGACTTCGAGGCGGTGCGCGATGCGCTGGAAGCCGCCGGCCTGAAGCCCGAGGTGGCCGAGGTCACGATGCGCGCCGAGAACACCATCGACCTGGCCGGCGAGGACGCCGCGAAGATGCAGAAGCTGCTCGACGCACTGGAGGACCTGGACGACGTGCAGGATGTCTATCACAACGCCGCGCTTTCCGAATGAGGACGGTGCCCATGAAAGCCTGCGAATGAAGGTACTGGTGATCGGGGGAGGGGGCCGCGAGCACGCACTGGCGTGGCGTCTGGCGCAGGCCGCGCGCGTGAGCCGCGTCTACGTCGCGCCCGGCAACGGCGGCACGCGCGGGGACGAGCGCTACGAATGCATCGACATCTCCGAGCCCGCCGCGCTGCGCGCCTGGGCGCAGAAGGAGAAGATCGCGCTGGCCGTGGTCGGCCCCGAGGCGCCGCTGGCCGCCGGCGTGGTCGACGAGTTCCGCGCGCACGGGCTGCGCATCTTCGGGCCGACCAAGGCGGCTGCCCAGTTGGAGAGCTCCAAGGCCTTCTCCAAGGCCTTCATGAAGCGCCACAAGATCCCCACGGCGGAGTACGAGACCTTCGCCGACGCGGCCGCTGCGCATGCGTACGTGGACGCCAAGGGCGCCCCCATCGTTGTCAAGGCCGACGGCCTGGCCGCCGGCAAGGGCGTGGTGGTGGCGATGACACCGCAGGAGGCGCACGAGGCCATCGACTTCATGTTGGTGGACAACAAGCTCGGCATCTCCCACAACGAGGGCGGGGCGCGCGTCGTGATCGAGGAATTCCTGCAGGGCGAGGAAGCCAGCTTCATCGTGCTGTGCGATGGCGTGAACGTGACCGCGCTGGCCACCAGCCAGGACCACAAGCGCCTGCAGGACGGTGACCAGGGCCCCAACACCGGCGGCATGGGCGCCTACTCGCCGGCGCCGGTGGTCACGGCCGAAGTGCATGCGCGGGCCATGCGCGAGATCATCCTGCCGACCATCCGCGGCATGGAGAAGGACGGCATCCCGTACACCGGCTTTCTCTACGCCGGCCTGATGATCGATGCGGCCGGCCATCCCAAGACGCTGGAATTCAACTGCCGCATGGGCGACCCTGAGACCCAGCCGATCATGATGCGGCTGAAGTCCGACCTGTTCGAGGTGTTCTGGCACGCCACCGACGGCACGCTGGACCAGATCGAGCTCGACTGGGACCGTCGCGTCGCGCTGGGCGTGGTGATGGCGGCGCATGGCTATCCGCTGTCGCCGCGCAAGGGTGACCGCATCAACGGCATTCCTGCCGAGGCGCCCGATGCCGTGGTCTTCCATGCCGGCACCGTGCTGGAGGATGGCGAGCTCAGGACCAGTGGGGGCCGCGTGCTGTGCGTGACCGTGCTGGCCGACAGCGTCAAGCAGGCGCAGCAGCGCGCCTACGCGGTGGCGGCGCGCATCCACTTCGATGGTGCCCAGTACCGCAAGGACATCGGGCACCGCGCCGCGCAGGCGCGCACGCAAGGCTGAAAAAGCCGATGGGCGACGATCCGAAAGCCGTCGGCGACTACCTGCGCGGGCTGCAGCAGCGCATCATGGGTGCGGTCGAGGTGGCCGATGGCGAGACCTGTGTGCGAGATGCCTGGGAGAAGGCGCCGGGCGAGCCATTGCAGGGCAGTGGCCTGACCTGCATCCTGGAAGAAGGCAAGCTGTTCGAGCGCGCCGGCTGCGGCTTTTCGCAGGTGCGCGGCCCGAAGCTGCCGCCCTCGGCCACCCAGCACCGCCCCGAACTGGCCGGCGCGCCTTTCGAGGCGATGGGCGTCTCGCTGGTGTTCCATCCGCGCAACCCCTACGTGCCGACCGTGCACATGAATGTGCGCATGCTGGCGGCACTGCCTGCCGGCGGCGAGCCGGTCTGCTGGTTCGGCGGCGGCATGGACCTCACGCCCTACTATGGCTTCCAGGAGGACGCGGTGCATTTCCACCGCACCTGCCGCGACGCGCTGGCGCCTTTCGGCGAGGACAAGTACCCGCGCTTCAAGACCTGGTGCGACGAGTATTTCTTCCTCAAGCACCGCAACGAGCAGCGCGGTGTGGGCGGCATCTTCTTCGACGATTTCGCCGAGCTGGGCTTCGAGCGCAGCTTCGCCATGCTTCGCACGGTGGGCGACGCCTTCCTGCCGGCCTACCTGCCGATCGTGGAGCGCCGCCGCGGCATGGCCTGGGGCGAGCGCGAACGCGCCTTCCAGCTCTACCGGCGTGGGCGCTACGTGGAATTCAACCTGGTCTGGGACCGCGGCACGCATTTCGGGCTGCAGTCGGGCGGGCGCACCGAATCGATCCTGCTGTCGATGCCGCCACAGGCCAGCTGGGCCTACCGCCGCGAGCCGGAACCCGGCACGTCCGAAGCGGCGCTCTACAGCGATTTCCTCGTGCGCCGCGAATGGCTCTGAACCGGCCTCGGACGGGGGTGTTCGGCGGTGCCTTCGACCCGCCCCACAACGCGCATGTCGCCCTGGTCCAGGCGGCGCTGGCGCAGCTGGGCCTGGCCGAGCTGCGCATTTTTCCGACCGGCGACGCCTGGCACAAGGAACGTGCGTTGAGCGCCGCTGAACACCGCCTGGCGATGGCGCGGCTCGCCTTCGTGGGTCTGACCGGCGCCGTCGTCGACGACCGGGAGCTGCGGCGCGCCGGCCCCACCTACACTCTCGATACGCTGCGCGAGCTGGAGCTGGCGCAGCCCGCGGCCGAGCTGGTGCTCATCCTGGGCGCCGACCAGGCCGCTTCGCTGCCCAGCTGGCACGGCTGGCGCGAGATCCTCGCCATGGCCGTCGTCGCCGTGGCGCAGCGGCCCGGCGCCGGTGCCTTCGATCCGGCAGGCCTGGCGGAACTCCCGCCCGGCGCCCGCTTCGAGACGCTCGCAATCGTGCCGATGGACACCAGCGCGACCGGAATACGGGCGCAGGCCGCGCAAGGGCGGGACCTTTCCCGGCTGGTTCCTCCGGCAGTTGCACGCTATATTGACCAACACTACCTCTATCGAACCCCCTGATGAGCACTGAAGCCGCCGCCAAGAAAGACACCCAGAAACTCCAGAGAGCCATCGTCGATGGCCTCGAGGACGTCAAGGCGCAGGACATCCAGGTCTTCGACACCGAGCATCTCTCGCCCCTGTTCGAACGCGTGATCGTCGCCTCGGGCACCTCCAACCGCCAGACCAAGGCCCTCGCTGCCAGCGTGCGCGATGCCGTGCGCGATGCGGGTTTCAACAAACCGCGGGTGGAGGGGGAGGAGAACGGCGAATGGATCATCGTTGACTGCGGCGCCGCGGTGGCGCACATCATGCAGCCGGCCATCCGCCAGTACTACCACCTCGAGGAGATCTGGGGCGACAAGCCGGTGCGCATGAAGTTCGGCGCCGCCAAGCCGATGGCTGCCAGGTCGGCCGAGGAGCCGCCTGCCGCCAAGGCGCCTTCGCTGAAGCGAACCAGCGCCGCGAAGACGGCGCATCGCGCGGCGGATGCAACGGCCAAGCCGAGGCCGGCGGCCAAGAAGGCCGCCGCCGGAAAGAAGCCCGCGGCGAAGAAGGCCGCGGTCAAGACCGTGGTCGTGAACAAGGCGCCTGTGAAGAAGGCCGCCGCCAAGAAGGCAGCCCCGGCAGCGAAGAAGGCGCCGCGCAAGACCACCACGGCGCGCGCATGAAGCTGCTGGTGGTCGCGGTCGGGCAGCGCGTGCCCGACTGGGCACAGACCGCCTGGGACGACTACGCCAAGCGCTTCCCACCCGAGCTCAAGCTCGAGCTGCGGGCGGTCAAGACCGAGCCGCGCGGCTCCAAGACGCTGGAGACGCTCTATGCCGCCGAGCGTGAGCGCATCGAGGCGGCGATCGCCAAGGGCATGCGCATCGTGGCGCTCGACGAGCGTGGCACGGCGCTGAGCACGAAGGCACTGGCGGCCCGGCTCCAGGCCTGGCAGGAAGAGGGCGACGACGTGGCGCTGGTGATCGGCGGCCCGGACGGGCTGGACCCGGCGTTCAAGGCGGCGGCGCACGAGCGCATCCGCCTGTCGGACCTGACGCTGCCCCATGCCATGGCGCGCGTGCTGCTGGTCGAGCAGCTCTACCGCGCCTGGTCGGTGAACGCCGGGCACCCGTACCACCGCGAATGAAAGAGGCCTTCATCTACCTCGCTTCGCAAAGTCCGCGGCGCGCGCAACTGCTGGGCCTGCTGGGCGTGCGCCACGAACTGCTGCTGGCCGGGCCCGAGGAGGATGCCGAGGCGCTCGAGCACGTGCTGCCCGGCGAATCGCCGACGGCCTATGTCCAGCGCGTCACCGGGCTCAAGCTCGATGCCGCGGTGGCGCGCCATCGCCGGCTGGGCCTGCCACCGGCGCCCGTGCTGTGCGCCGACACCACGGTTGCCTTCGGCCGCACCATCCTGGGCAAGCCCGAGAGCCGTGAGGACGCGCGCCGCATGCTGGCGATGCTGTCCGGCCGCACCCATCGGGTGCTGACTGCGGTGGCGCTGCAGCACGGGCGGCGCCGGCATGCGGCGCTGAGCGCGTCCCGGGTGCGCTTCGCCGAGGTGGACGCGCGTCGCATCGCTGCCTACGTCGCCAGCGGCGAGCCCGAGGGCAAGGCCGGGGCCTACGCGATCCAGGGCCGTGCGGCGGCATTCGTCGAGCACATCAGCGGCTCGCATTCGGGCATCATGGGGCTCCCGATGTTCGAGACGGCCGAACTGTTGCGAAAGGCCGGCTTCGCGCTGTAGAGCGGCAATGACAACATGCAAGACATCCTGATCAACTGGTCTCCGCAGGAGACCCGCGTGGCGCTGGTGGAGCACGGCGCCGTGCAGGAGCTCCACGTGGAGCGCACGCTGGAGCGCGGGCTGGTCGGCAACATCTACCTGGGCAAGGTCTCGCGCGTGCTGCCCGGCATGCAATCGGCCTTCATCGACATCGGTCTGGACCGCACGGCCTTCCTGCACGTGGCGGACATCGTGGCGCCCTTCACCCCGGGCTCGCGGCCGAGCGCCGTGGCCGAGCGCGACGGCCGCAACGCCGGCGCAGTGGTGCCGATCGAGAAGCAGGTGTTCGAGGGGCAGTCGCTGCTGGTGCAGGTGATCAAGGACCCGATCGGCACCAAGGGCGCGCGCCTGTCGACCCAGATCAGCATCGCCGGCCGGCTGCTGGTCTTCCTGCCGCAGGACAACCACATTGGCGTCTCGCAGAAAATCCCTTCCGACCTGCGCGATGCGCTGCGCGCCCGCATGCAGGCGCTGATCGAAGCGGCGGCCGCAGCCGGCAACGGCGGCGCGGTGCCTGAGGCCACCGGCGGTTTCATCCTGCGCACCAACGGCGAGGATTCGAGCGACGCGGAGCTGGCTGAGGACATTGCCTACCTGCGCAAGGCCTGGTCGCGCATCCGCGAGCTCTCGACCCGCATGGCGCCGCTGTCGCTGCTGCACCAGGACCTGAGCCTGCTGCAGCGCGTGCTGCGCGACCTGACGACCGAGGACACCCAGACCATCCGCATCGACTCGCGCGAGCAATTCGACGCGCTGCTCAAGTTCGGCCTGGAGTTCATGCCGAAGGCGGCCGGCAAGCTGCAGCTCTACAAGGGCGAGCGGCCGATCTTCGATCTCTATTCGATCGACGAGGAGATCGCGAAGGCCCTGGGCCGGCGCGTGGACCTCAAGTCCGGCGGCTATCTGGTGGTGGACCAGACCGAGGCGCTCACGACCATCGACGTGAACACCGGCGGCTATGTCGGCGCGCGCAACTTCGACGACACCATCTTCAAGACCAACCTGGAGGCCGCGCAGGCCATCGCGCGGCAGCTGCGGCTGCGCAACCTGGGCGGGATCATCATCGTCGACTTCATCGACATGGTGCGCGACGACCATCGCGAGCAGGTGCTGGCGGAGTTCCGCAAGCAGCTGGCGCGCGACCGGGTCAAGACCACGGCCGGAGGCTTCTCGCAGCTGGGGCTGGTCGAAATGACACGCAAGCGCACACGGGAATCGCTCGCCCACATGCTGTGCGAGCCCTGCCTGGCCTGCAGCGGGCAGGGCATCGTCAAGACCGCGCGCAGCGTGGCCTACGACGTGCTGCGCGAGATCCTGCGCGAGGCGCGGCAGTTCACGCCGCGCGAGTTCCGCATCGTGTCTTCGCCCCAGGTGATCGAGCTCTTCCTGGACGAAGAGAGCCAGCATCTGGCCGGGCTGAGCGACTTCATCGGCAAGCCGATCTCGCTGCAGGCCGAGCCGGCGATGGGGCAGGGCCAGTACGACATCGTGTTGCTGTAGCCGCTGCGGTCTTTCGACCTCAGAGACTGGGTTCGCCGCCCTCCGGCGCCACACGCACCGCATGCGCCTGCAGTCGCGCGTAGAGGCCATCCAGCGCGATCAGCTGGGCATGGTTGCCTTGCTCCATCACACGGCCGTGATCCATCACCACGATGCGATCGGCATGCTGGATGGTCGAGAGGCGGTGCGCGACGATCAGGGTGGTGCGGTTCTGCATCAGCCGCTGCAGGGCTTCCTGCACCAGTCGCTCCGATTCGGTGTCGAGCGCGGAGGTCGCCTCGTCGAGCAGCAGAACAGGGGCGTCCTTGTAGAGGGCGCGCGCGATCGCCAGGCGCTGGCGCTGGCCGCCGGAAAGCTGGATGGCGTTGTGGCCCAGCACCGTGTCGATGCCCTGAGGCAAGCCTTCGACGTGCACGGCCAGGTTGGCGGCCTCCACGCAGGCCAGCACGCGCTCGCGGTCGATCTCGGCGCCCAGTGCCACATTGGCGGCCAGCGTGTCGTTGAGCATTACCACGTCCTGGCTGACCATCGCGAACTGCGAGCGCAGGTTCTTGAGCTGCCAGTGACCCACGTCGTGTCCGTCCAGCAGCACCTCGCCGGCGCTGGGCAGCACGAAGCGCGGCAGCAGATTGACCAGCGTGGTCTTCCCCGAGCCCGAGGGGCCGACGAAGGCGACGACCTCGCCCGGCGCAATGGCAAGAGTGACGTTGTCCAGCGCGCGCGCCTCGTCCGCGCCGCGGTAGTTCACGCAGACCGATCGCAGCTCGATGCGGCCCGCCACGCGCGCGGCCTGGAAACTGCCCTGCGGCTCCGGCGCGACCTCGTCGATCAACGCCAGCCCGCGCTCCAGCGCTGCGAGGCCACGGGTGATCGGGCTGGTCATGTCGGCCAGGCGGCGGATCGGCGCGATCAGCATCAGCATCGCCGTGATGTAGGCCACGAAGCCGCCCACGGTGAAGCCCTGCTTGCCGCTTTGCCACAGCGCGATCATCACCACCGCCGAGAGCGCGACCGCGGCGACGATCTGGGTCAGGGGCGTGGTCGCAGCCGAGGCGATGGTGGACTTCACGGCCAGGCGGTTGAGGTCATGGCTCAGGCGCTCGAAGCGCCGGACCTGGCCGGCTTCGGCGTTGTGCAGGCGCACCATGCGGTGGGCGAGCACGTTCTCTTCGACCACATAGGCCAGTTCGTCGGTCGCCTTCTGCCCGAGCTGGGTGAGCCGGTAGAGCCGCTTGGAGAAGGCCTTGATGATCCAGGCCACGCCCGGTGCCAGCACGCCCACGATCAGCGTCAGCTTCCAGTTCAGATAGATCAGGTAGAGCAGCAGCGCGATCAGCGTGAAGCCGTCCCGCGACAGGCCCAGCAGCGCCTGCACCAGCAGCATGGCACCGGTCTGCACTTCGTAGACCACGGTGTTCGAGAGCGAACTGGCCGATTGCCGCGAGAACAGCGCTAGCTCGGCCGCGAGCAGGCGCTCGAACAGGACACCCCGAAGGCGCTGCATGCCTTCGTTGGCGATGCGCGCGAGCGCGTACTGGGAGACGAATTGCGCAATGCCGCGTACTGCGAACAGCAGGATCACGGCGGCGGGTATGGCCCAGAGCGGTAGCTGTCCGCGGTTGAAGCCGCGGTCCAGCAGCGGCTTGAGCATGGCGGCCATCAGGGGCTCGGTCAATGCCGCGATCAAGGCGCCGATGAGGCCGAGTGCCCACCAACGCCGTGCGCTTCCGAACCAGGTCATGAGCCGAGCGAGTCGGCGCGTCAAAGGGGGGCGCGCCGTCTCGGCGGCGGGGGAAGGCTGCATGGCGGCGCATTCTACGGTCGCGTCTCTTGTAGGACCGCGCCGGCACATACACGTTTTGTGACGGGTGCTGCACTGCAGTGTGTACCATGTGGCCTCGTTTCATCCGGGCAGGAAACTAAATTCCCGGAAAGCTCTCCGAACCGCATGAAAAAGCCGTTGCAAGAACTCTCCCCAACCCCTTCTTCATCGTTCCTCACCCGCCGCATCCTTGTTGCGGCACTGGCTGCCTCCCCCCTCGTTCCCGCCTTTGCCCAGTTCCGGGTGGAAGTCTCGGGCGTGGGGCTGACGCAGCTGCCGATCGCGCTCGTGCCCTTCAAGGGCGAGGACGGCGCGCCGCAGAAGATCTCGGCCATCGTGCAGGCCGACCTGGAGCGCAGCGGGCAGTTTCGCGGTGTCGATGCCAGCGGTCAGGCGTTGGACGAAAGTTCGCGCCCCGACCTGAGCCTGTGGCGTCAGCGCACGGCCGACTCGCTGGTGGCCGGCAGCGTGACCCGCCTGGGCGATGGCCGCTTCGACGTCAAGTTCCGTCTCTGGGACGTGGTGCGCGGGCAGGACCTCGGCGGCCAGAGCTACACCGTGCCGCAAGGTGACCTGCGACTCGCGGCGCACCGCATCGCCGACTACGTCTACGAGAAACTGACCGGCGAGAAGGGCATCTTCTCCACCCGCATCACCTACGTGACCAAGGCGGGCAGCCGCTATAACCTGTGGGTGGCCGACGCCGACGGCGAGAACGCGCAGGCCGCGCTGGCGAGCCCTGAGCCGATCATTTCGCCGGTCTGGTCTGCCAACGGTTCCCAACTGGCTTACGTGTCCTTTGAATCGCGCAAGCCGGTGGTGTACGTGCACTCTGTCGCCAGCGGACAGCGGCGCCTGGTGGCCAACTTCAAGGGTTCCAACAGTGCGCCGGCCTGGTCACCCGACGGCGGCACGCTGGCTGTGACACTGAGCCGCGACGGCGGCTCGCAGCTCTACACCATCCCTTCGGGTGGCGGTGAGCCTCGGCGCCTCACGCAGAGCAACAGCATCGACACCGAGCCAACCTACTCCGCCGACGGCAGCACCATCTATTTCGTGAGCGATCGTGGCGGTGCGCCGCAGATCTACAAGATGAGCGCCGGCGGTGGCAACCCCACGCGGGTGACCTTCAGCGGAACCTACAACATTTCTCCATCCGTCAGCGCCGACGGCCGGTGGTTGGCCTACATCTCGAGGGTGGGCGGCGCCTTCAAACTTCATGTGATGGAGCTCGCGACCGGCAATGTGGCGGCGCTGACCGACACAACCGCCGATGAGAATCCCAGTTTCGCCCCCAATAGCAAGTTGATCGTCTACGCCACCCAGCTGGGAGGCCGTGAGGCGCTGATGACCACCACGCTGGACGGAAAAATAAAAGCACGACTGGCCGGGCAGGCAGGAGACATCCGTGAACCGGACTGGGGTCCGTTTCAAAAGCAATGAATGATCAACCTGAGGAGTTCGAAATGTTAAGACGTACGATTTATTCGCTGGCCATCGTGGCGCTCATCGCCGGATGCTCGTCCGGCACCAAGCTCAACGATGCGCCGGTGGTGGATCGCGCAGGCGGTACTGGTTCTGGCGGCGCTGCGAGCGGTGTGGCGCCGGTCACGATCGACCCGAACGCGCAGACCGCGCAGGGGCCGGTGGGCGTGGCGCGCATCGTCTATTTCGACTTCGACAGCTACACCATCAAGCCCGAGTTCCAGTCGCTGATCGATGGCCATGCCCGCTTCCTGAAGGCGAACCAGCAGCGCCGCATCTCGATCGAAGGCCACACCGACGAGCGCGGCGGCCGCGAGTACAACCTGGCGCTGGGCCAGAAGCGGTCCGAGGCCGTGCGCCGTGCGCTGGTGCTCCTCGGCGTGTCGGACAACCAGATCGAAGCGGTGAGCTTCGGCAAGGAAAAGCCGGCTGCGCAGGGCGGCGGCGAAGAGGTGTGGGCGCAGAATCGCCGCGCTGAGATCACCTACCGTCGATGAAACGATCCGGATCCCCGCTGCGCGGTGCGGCACTTGCCGCCTTGCTCTTGTGCGCCTCGTTCGGCGCGCAGGCCGCGTTGTTCGAGGACGACGAGGCGCGGCGTGCCATCCTCGACCTGCGCCAGCGCGTCGAGACGATGCGCCAGCAGGCCGAGCAGCGGCAGAACGACGAGAACGCGCAGTTGCGGCGTAGCTTGCTCGAGTTGCAGACGCAGATCGAGCAGATGCGCGGCGATCTGCAGCGCATGACCGGCCAGAACGAGCAGCTCACGCGCACGATCACCGAGATGCAGCAGCGCCAGGGCGAGATCGACAACCGGTTGAAGCAGAGCGAGCCTTCGAAGGTCACCGTCGACGGCCGCGAGTTCTCGGCCGATCCTCGCGAGAAGGCCGACTTCGAGGCCGCACTGGGCGTCTTTCGTGGCGGCCAGTTCGCGCAGGCGCAAACGGCCTTCGCCGAGTTCGTGAAGCGTTACCCGCAAAGCGGCTACAACGCCTCGGCGCTGTTCTGGCTCGGCAATGCGCAGTACGCCACGCGCAATTACAACGAGGCCATCGCCAATTTCCGCTCGATGCTGTCGCTGGCGCCTGACCATGCGAAGGCCCCGGAGGCGGTGCTGTCGATCGCCAACTGCCAGATCGAGCTCAAGGACACGCGCGCGGCGCGGCGCACGCTGGAAGACCTGGTGAAGGCCTACCCGCAGTCGGAGGCCGCGCAGGCCGGACGCGAGCGCCTGTCGCGACTGCGTTGAAGGGGCGCGCAATTGAGCGCCATCGCTGCTGCTGTCGCCGACCTAGGTGAGGCCGACCTGGCCCGCCGATTCGGCGGGCTGGAGCGACTCTATGGTGTGCCGGGTGCGGCCCGCATCCGCGCGGCCCACGTGCTGGTCGCCGGGATCGGCGGCGTCGGTTCCTGGACCGTCGAGGCGCTGGCACGCAGCGGGGTGGGCCGGCTCACCTTGATCGACCTTGACCATATCGCCGAGTCGAACATCAACCGCCAGATCCACGCGCTCGACACCACCGTCGGCCAAGCCAAGGTCGAGGCGATGCGCGAGCGCATCGCGCACATCCATCCGGGCTGCGAGGTGCTGGCGATCGACGACTTCGTCGAGCCCGGTAACTGGGGCTCGCTGCTGGCGGGCGCCGAGGCCGCGAACGGCCCGGTTGCGGCCGTCGTCGATGCCTGCGACCAGGTGCGCGCCAAGCTGGCCATGGCTGCTTGGGCGCGCGACACCGGTACGGGATTCGTCACCGTGGGGGCGGCCGGCGGCAAACGCCTTGCGCACAAGGTGGATATCGACGATCTCGCCGCGGTCACGCATGACCCGCTGCTGGCCCAGTTGCGCCAGCGACTGCGCAAGGAGCACGGCGCACCGCGCGAAGGCAAGAAGATCGGCGTGAACTGCGTCTTCAGCCGCGAGAGCGTCGCGCCACCTGATCCGTCGTGTGCGGTCGACGCGGGAGATGGCTCGCTCAACTGCCATGGTTACGGCTCGGTGGTCAGCGTCACCGCCACCTTCGGGCAATGCGCTGCGGGCTGGGTGCTGGATCGGATCGCGCGCGCGGCAACGCTATAATTGTGGGCTTTGCCGACATCGACGGCAGAGCAGAAAAAGAATCGGGGGACGTTAGCTCAGTTGGTAGAGCAGCGGACTTTTAATCCGTTGGTCACAAGTTCGAATCTTGTACGTCCTACCACCCGAAATGCCTTGATGTGATGGGCTTCCGATGCCAGTTTCCACATCTGCGAACGCTGCAGCGCTCGTCTTCGCCGTCGTTGTTCTGGTTGGTTGTGCTGCCCCGAAGCCCCAGGCTCCAGTGGTTGACCTGCCTGCTCAGCTCCACCGTCCGCAGCCGACGCACGATTGCAGCGTGACCCTGTACGGCGACAGCATCCTCCACGGCGTGGCGGACGCTGCAGGGAAGTCCCGCCTCGAGGAGCACCCCGCTGAAGTCATCGAGCGTCTGCGGCCGGCTTACCTGGTCATCGATCGCACTGTGCCGGGCGATTTCGTCGTCTACCGTTCCAGCCAGTTCCACCGCGAGCGCATCGGCACCCGTCTGGTGGTCATCGAACACGGCATGAATGACGCCAGCCAGCGTTTCGACTATGCGGAGCCATTGCGGAAGATGGTCCGCCGCGTCAAATCGCTCGGCAAGACCCCGATCGTCACCGGCCTGTCGCGGTCTGCCATCGGCACGCGCGACGCCTACGATGCCCTGGCGCGGCGGATCGCTTCGGAAGAAGGGGTGGTCTTCGCCAACTGGGGCGCCGTGGCCATGACCAGCGAGGACCTGATGGACGGGCTCCATCCGCGGCAGGCCTATTCCACGCGCCTCGCCGAGCAACTCGTGAGGGCACTCGACCAAGCGGCGCCGGAATGCGTCACGGCGACACGCTAGCCTCCCTCAGCGCCGGCCGCGCTCATAGGCCAACGCCTTGAACTGCGCAAAGCTCGGCACATCCCATTCGACGTCCTGGGAGAAGCGATAGCTCTCCAGCCAGGCCGACCAGCAGGCAAACTGCGGCGGGGAGGGCGCGACGACCGGGCGCTGCTTCTTCATCAGCGCCAGCGCCTCGAGGGGCGGCTGCCCGCGGTGTACCAGCAGGCACAGTGCCAACGTGGCGGAGCGGCCGATGCCGTACTCGCAATGGATGAGCACTCGCTGCCCCTGGTCGAGGAATTCGTTGGCGAAGCGGATGCCATGCTCCAGATCCGGGGTTTCCACGGGGTGCATGTCGGACGTGGGCAGATGCAGCAGGGTGATGCCGTGCCGGTGGTACAACTGCGCATCCGGCATCGCTTCGCCCCTGAGGTCGATCACGGCCTGGATTCGATGCTCGCGTGCAAGCATCTCCGCACACTCGGAGGGAAAGCTGCCGCCGACGGCGATCAGCTCGGTGATCCAGTTGAAATTGGGTTGCCAAGCGTCCACGAAAAAACTCTAGCGCCTCCGGGTCAAGAGCCGTGTAAGCGCATGTCCGGGCCAAGGATATGACTCCATCACCGTGGTTTTGGAGGCCGAAAGTTCTAAAAAATCCGTGCATTACTACCTTGGTTTAAATCCATGAAGTAAGCACAATGGTTTACATGATGACGAACCAAGCCCACTCCGTCGCCCACGAATGGTGGAAAGACCACAGCGATCCGGCCGAGCAGCGCGCCTTTCTCGCGTCCTACCGCGCAGCCCAGCGCACCGAGCGTGCCGTGGCTTGGCGGCGCAACGTGATGCTGGGTTTTCTCGCACTGGCCGTCCCGATCCTGGTTCGCCTGGTCAGCACCTTGTGATGGTGCTGGAGGACGACCTCCACCTTGCGCGCCTGAGCAGCGACGATCTCCACGAGGTTGCCGAAGAGCTGCTTCGACGTGCGGCGACGCAAGGCGATGCGACCGCGTCTCTGGTTGCGAAGGCCATCGAATCGGTGGCCCGCCAGCGACGCGCCGCTGCTGCCGCGCGCGAACGAGTGCTTGCTGCGCGCAGAGCCTGGGCTCCCCTGCGGCGGGCCGCCGAGTGGGCTTCATCGCGTCGCTAGCCCGGATGCGGCCTCGGGGCGCTGGCTAGAATCGTCCGCATGTCTTTTCACGATGCCGACTACGCGCTTGACGCGTTCGAAGTCACGATTTCCCAACTGCTGGTGGCAACAAGTGACAGTGCTGACGAATTGATCGATTCGTCGGTGGGCGAAGTGCTCCGACTCCTGCGTGAGCATCTGCAGATGGACGTCGCCTTCGTCTCCGAGTTTTGCGACGGCCGACGCGTGTTCAGGCGTGTCGATGCCCGACCCCAGGCGCGGGTGATTGAAGCAGGGCAGTCCTCGTCGCTGGAGGAGTCTTTCTGCCAACGCGTGGTTGACGGGCGTTTGCCACAGTTGATTCACGACGTCGCGGCGCTGCCTTCCGCCTCCGAATTACCTCCCACGCCATTCCCCGTCGGTGCGCACTTGAGCACGCCGATCGTGCTGGATGACGGGCGTGTCTACGGCACCATCTGCTGCTTCAGTTTTGCGCCGAACGAGCAATTGACGCAGCGTGACCTGAAGAAGCTCGAAATGTCGGCGCAGTTGACGGCCAAGAAGATCAACGAGCGTCGCGCTCGCGACCCGTCGAAGGCGACAGCCGACTGGTTGCTGGCGCCGCAGTAACAGCGACGCCGCTGAGCTCAGTTCTCGGGCTGGGCACTCGCGATCGCTGATACGAGGCCGACGGCGCTCGCGCGCAGCAACTCCTGCCGCAACGCAGCTTCCAGCTGCCGACGTGCAACGTCCGGCCGCTCATGGTCGTATTCCTCGTCCAGCTCGCAGTGCAGGTAGTAGTCAACTCTTGCCATGAGCCTTTCCACCGACGCTGCGAGATCCGTCTCATTCATCGTGCACTCCTCGCCTCGATCTTGAATCTTGACTCCGGGCCCACTCCTTGAGGGAGTGTTGTTGTTATGCCGCCATTATCGCCCGCTGGCCAATGGCACTTTTTCCCGCTCCGTGGTAGGCCAATGTCCTGTGGGGATAAGCATGCAGAAAGATACATCGGTTTCAGTGCCATCGCAGGCCAGGCCAGCCCCGCCGCCGATGGCTGGCCGGTACCGGTGGGGCCGTGCTTTCCGGCGCGCCAGGAGCCGGTAGCAGATGACGGACCGATTGCGCCACCTGGACGCAATCCCGGATGTGAAGCTCGCCCAAGGCACGCAGCGCGGCGTAGCCGATGGCTGCCGACACGACCTGGCCCGCGACGGGCACGTACTTGGTGGCCTGCTTCGCAGTGAGGCGGATACCGGCATGGCGGGCCAGCTTGAGAAGGAGCTCGCGCGTCACCAGCTTCCCCACAAGCAGGGCGCCGGCCGCGGTGGCGGCCTGCTGGATGCGATCGCGATGGTGGGGTGCCAGGCCCTGGAGCTGGGTCACCGACAGGCCGAATTCGGCGCTGATCTTCGGGATGAGCCGGGACAGCAGCGCGGCGTCGGCGACCCAGTCTACGCCCGGAAGGGGCACCGCGCTGGCTGCTGCAGCGATCAGGGCCTTGCGCCCGAGCAGGCGCCGGCTGCGCTGGATCGCCGCAATCAGCTGCGGATCACCGCGTGCGAGTTCGATGGCCGAGGGCATGGTCTGCCGGAGGCTATCACGTCCGGTCAGCCCGCGGTCAGTGTCTCGATTTGATCCGACAAGGCCAGCCAGCGCTCCTCGAGCTGGCCGATTTCGTCGTTCAGCGCCTTGAGGCGGCGGCCGGCTTCGGCGATCTCGGCAGCCGGAAGTGGCGCCGACAGCCGTGCCTCGAGCGTTGCCTTCTCGGCGGCGGCGGCTGCAAGCCGTTCGTCCAACTGCTGCAGCTCGCGCCTGAGGGGCTTGGCCTGGCTGCTGCGTTGCTGGCGCTCCTGCGCCGCCGCCTGGGGCGATGATGCCGCGGCCGGTGCTGCGGACGGCGCGGGACTGGCGGTTTCGCGCGAAGCCAGCTTCGCTTCCTCCCTGAGGCGCCGGGCTTCCTCCAGCAGGTAGCGCTGGTAGTCGTCGAGGTCGCCGTCGAAATCGCCCACGCGCCCGCGACCCACCAGCCAGAACTCGTCGCAGACCGAGCGCAGCAGGGCGCGGTCGTGGCTGACCAGCATCAGCGTGCCCTCGAACTCGTTGAGGGCCACCGCCAGGGCCTCGCGCGTGGCCAGGTCCAGGTGGTTGGTCGGCTCGTCGAGCAGCAACAGGTTGGGCCGTTGCCAGACCATCATGGCCAGCACCAGGCGCGCCTTCTCGCCGCCGCTCATGGTGCCGACGGACTGCTTGACCATGTCGCCGCTGAAATTGAAGCTGCCGAGGAAGCCGCGCAGATCCTGCTCGCCGGTGCGCTCGCGGGTGGAGCCCAGCTCGCGCGCCAGGCGCACCATGTGCTCGAGCGGCGTGTCCTGCGGGCGCAGCACGTCCAGCTCCTGCTGGGCGAAGTAGCCGATGTTCAGGCCCTTGCCCTCGGTCACCGTGCCGGCGAGCGCGCCCATCTCGCGGGCGACGGTCTTGACCAGCGTGGACTTGCCCTGGCCGTTGGCGCCCAGGATGCCGATGCGCTGGCCGGCCAGGACCGAGCGGTTCACGCCGCGGAGGATGGTCTTCGGCGGGGCATCGTCCTGCTGGTAGCCGAAGCTCGCCTCGCTGATGGTGAGCATCGGATTCGGGATGTTGCCCGGCTCCTTGAACTCGAAGCTGAATTCCGCTTCGGCCAGCAGCGGCGCCACTTTTTCCATGCGTTCCAGCGCCTTGACCCGGCTCTGCGCCTGCTTGGCCTTGCTGGCCTTGGCCTTGAAGCGGTCGATGAATTTCTGCAGGTGGGCGATCTTCTCCTGCTGCTTCTCGTAGGCGGACTGTTGCAGCTCCAGTTGCTGCGCACGCAGGGTCTCGAAGGCGCTGTAGTTGCCGCCGTAGCGGGTGAGCTGCTCGTGCACGATGTGCAGCGTGACGTCGGTCACCGCGTCGAGGAACTCGCGGTCGTGGCTGATCACGACCATGGTGCCCGGGTATTTCTGCAGCCAGGATTCGAGCCAGACCAGGGCGTCCAGGTCCAGGTGGTTGGTCGGCTCGTCGAGCAGCAGCAGGTCGCTCGGGCACATCAGCGCACGCGCCAGCTGCAGGCGCATGCGCCAGCCGCCGGAAAAGCTGTTGACGGGCTGGTCGAGCTCGTGGACCTTGAAGCCCAGGCCCAGGATCAACGCCTGCGCCCGCGGCACGGCGTCGTGCTCGCCGGCATCGTGCAGGTCGGTGTAGGCGTGGGCCAAGGCCATGCCAATTTCGGCATCGTCGGGGTTGGTCTCGTGGCCGGCCTCGGCACGCGCCAGCGCCTCGCGCAGCTCCACGAGGCGCGTGTCGCCGCCGACCACGAAGTCGGTGGCGGACTCCTCGGTCTCGGGCATGTTCTGCGCGACTTGGGCCAGGCGCCAGGCGGCGGGCATCGAGAAATCGCCACCGTCTTCGTGCAGCGTGCCGTTGAAGAGGGCGAATAGGGTGGACTTGCCGGCACCGTTGCGGCCCACCAGGCCGACCTTCTCGCCTGGATTGATGGTGACGCTCGCGCCGTTCAGCAGCACCTTGGCGCTGCGGCGCAGGATGACGTTCTTGAGGGTGATCATGTCAGCGCCCGCCCGGCCGCCCGAAGGGCGCGAGCCCTCGGGGGCAGCGATACACGAAGTGATGAGCGTGGGGGTATTTCATATCAGGGAATCGCGGGTGACCAGGAGCACCTGGTCGTCGCCCGCGCTGGTGGCGAGCCACACCACCTCGAGTTTCGGGAAGGCCGCCTCGAAATGCGCGCGCTCGTTGCCGATCTCCAGCACCAGCACCGCGTGTTCGCTCATGCGGGAAGGCGCGTCGGCCAGCAGCTGGCGAACGAAATCCATGCCGTCGGAGCCGCCGGCCAGCGCCAGCTCGGGCTCGGCGCGGTATTCGTCAGGCAGCGCGGCCATGCTCTGCGCGTTGACGTAGGGCGGGTTGCACAGGATGAGGTCGTAGGGGCCGGGCAGTACGGCGAGGCCATCGGAACCGATCAGCGTGATGCGTTCGTCGAGTTGGTGCCGCGTGACGTTGATGGCCGCCACCTCCAACGCCGTGGTCGAGAGGTCAGCCGCATCGACACGGACTTCGGGGTAGATCATGGCCGCCAGCACGGCCAGGCTGCCGTTGCCGGTGCACAAATCCAGCACCCGCTGCGTATCCTCACTCAGCCAGGGGTCGATGCTGCCGTCGGCCAGCAGCTCCGCAATGAAGCTGCGCGGAACGATGGCGCGTTCGTCGACATAGAAGGGCACGCCCTGGAGCCAAGCCTCCCTCGTAAGGTAGGCCGCGGGCTTGCGCGTGGCGATGCGCATGGCCAGCAGCTCCGCCACGCGGGCGGCATCGGTCGGCGACACCGGGCGCTCAGCCGCTTCGTCCAGTCCGTCCAGCGGCAGTCCCAGGCGCCACAGCACGAGCCACGCCGCCTCGTCGAAGGCGTTTGTCGTGCCGTGGCCGAAGGCAACGCCGGCCTCGGCCAGCTGCTTCTCGCCGGCCTCGATCAGCTCGATAACGGTGCTCATACGTTCTGGAGCGCTTCGAGCCGATCCAGCGTGCGTTGATAGATGTTCTTGAGCTGTTCGATCTCGCCGACGGCGATGTGCTCGTCGATCTTGTGAATGCTGGCGTTGACCGGTCCCAGCTCGACCACCTGCCGGCAGATACGCGCAATGAAGCGCGCATCGCTGGTGCCGCCGCTGGTGGAGAGCTCGGTCTCGATGCCTGTCTCGTCGCGGATGGCTTGCTGCACGGCGGCCACCAGCTCGCCCGGCGTGGTCAGGAAGGGCAGGCCGCCCACGGTCCAGGCCAGGGTGTAGTCCAGGCCGTGCGCGTCGAGCACGCCCTTCACCCGGGCCTGGAGCGACTCGGGGCTGGCCTCGGTCGAGAAGCGGAAGTTGAAGTCGATCACCGCGCTCCCGGGGATCACGTTGCTGGCGCCGGTGCCCGCATGGATGTTGCTGATCTGCCAGCTGGTCGGCTGGAAGTAGGGGTTGGCCGCCACATCCCAGCCGCCCGCGGCATTGATGGCGACCAGTTCGGCCAGCGCCGGCGCGAAGGCATGGACGGGGTTCTTCGCCAGATGCGGGTAGGCGATATGGCCCTGCACGCCCTTGACGGTGAGCCGGCCGCTCATGGTGCCGCGCCGGCCGTTCTTGATCATGTCGCCACAGCGCTCCACCGACGTGGGCTCGCCCACGATGCAGTAGTCGATGCGCTGGCCACGCGCGGCCAGCGCGTCGCAGACCACCGCCGTGCCGTCCGTTGCCGGGCCCTCCTCGTCGCTGGTGAGCAGCAGGGCCAGGCCCAGGCGCGGGTCCGGCGTGGTGGCCAGGAAGTCCTCGATGGCAACGACGAAGGCAGCCAGGGAGCTCTTCATGTCGCAGGCGCCGCGACCGTAGAGCCGGCCGTCGCGGTGCGTGGGCGCGAAGGGCGGACTGGTCCACTGTTCCAGCGGTCCGGTGGGCACCACGTCGGTGTGGCCGGCGAAGACCAGGGTACGCACTGCATCGCCGGAGGCGCTGCCGGGCCGCAGCGCCCAGAGGTTGGTCACGCGGAAGTCCGCAGGGCCGCTTTCGATGGTCTCGAGATGAAAGCCCAGCGGCGCCAGCCGCTCGCCGAGGATCTGTTGGCAGCCCGCATCGTCCGGGGTGACGGAGGGGCGGGAGATCAGTTGTTCGGCGAGCGGGAGGGTGCGGGACATGGAAAAGGGAGCTAGTGGCGGACGTCGAGCGTGATGTCCGTGAAGGAGGGTTCGTCCACCTGATCGAGCAGGGCGCGCTCTTCCTTGTGCGACGGCGCGGCGTTGCGGTTCTGCAGGCGCCACATCAGGTTGGTCGGGGAGTCGGCCTGCGACAGGCCTTCGTCGCGGGTGATCCGGTCCTCGATGATGAGGCGGGCGATGTCTTCCTCGAAGGTCTGCGAGCCCTCGGCCATGGACTGCTCCATGGCTTCCTTGACGCCCGAGAAATCGCCCTTGCCGATCAGCTCGGCGACCAGCGCCGTGTTGAGCATCACCTCGAGCGCCGGCACACGGCTGCCAACAGGCGTGCGCAGCAGGCGCTGCGCGATGATCGCACGCAGCGCACCGCTCAGGTCGTTCAGCAGGGTGGGGCGCACCTCCACCGGATAGAAGCTCAGGATGCGGTTGAGCGCGCGGTAGCTGTTGTTGGCATGCAGCGTGGCCACGCACAGGTGGCCCGACTGGGCGTAGGCGATCGCGGCCGTCATGGTCTCGCGGTCGCGGATCTCGCCGATCTGGATCACGTCCGGCGCCTGACGCAGCGCATTCTTGAGCGCGATCTGCAGCGACTGGGTGTCGCTGCCCACGTCCCGCTGGTTCACCATCGACTTCTTGTTGGTGAAGGTGAACTCGATCGGTTCCTCGACGGTGAGGATGTGGCCGCTGGCGTTCTCGTTGCGGTAGTCCAGCATGGAGGCCAGTGTGGTGCTCTTGCCGGCGCCGGTGGAACCCACCATCAGGATCAGGCCGCGCTTCTCCATCACCAGTGTCTTGAGGATGTCAGGCAGGTTGAGCTCTTCGAAGGCCGGGATGACGGAGGCGATGTGCCGGACCACCACTGCATAACTGCCGCGTTGGCGCATCCCGCTGACGCGGAAGTTGCCCGCACCTTCGAGGGCGATCGCCATGTTGAGCTCGCCGGTTCGCTGCAACTCGGCGATGCGCTCCTCCGGCACGACCTCGGCCAGCAAGGCCAGCGGCGCCTCGGGCGGCAGCACCTGCGCATTGATCGGCACGCAGTTGCCGTTGATCCGGATCAGCGCCGGGGAGTGCGCCGACAGGTAGATGTCGGATGCCTTGCGCTCGGCCATCAGGCGAAGAATTCTCTCCATCGTCTTCATCGGCTCACTCCTGCAGCGGTGTTGTGAAAGCGGGTGTTCGGCGGTGCGGCGGATCAGTCCCGCAGCAGGTCGTTCAGCGAGGTCTTGGCACGCGTCTGCGCGTCGACGCGCTTGACGATGATCGCGGCATACAGGCTGTACTTGCCGTTGTCCTTGGGCAGGGTGCCGCTGATGACCACCGAGCCGGCCGGGACGCGGCCATAGCTCACCTGGCCCGTGGCGCGGTCGTAGATGGGGGTGCTCTGGCCGATGTACACGCCCATCGAGAGCACGGAGTTCTCTTCGATCACCACGCCCTCGACCACCTCGGAGCGGGCGCCGATGAAGCAGTTGTCCTCGATGATGGTCGGGCCGGCCTGCAGCGGCTCCAGCACGCCGCCGATGCCCACGCCGCCCGAGAGGTGGACGTTGGCACCGATCTGGGCGCAGGAGCCGACGGTGGCCCAGGTGTCGACCATGGTGCCTTCGCCCACGTAGGCGCCGATGTTCACGTAAGAGGGCATCAGGATCGCGCCCTTGGCGATGTAGCTGCCGCGGCGCGCCACGGCGGGCGGCACGATGCGCACGCCGGACTCCTTGAGCTCGTTGGCGGAGAGATGCGAGAACTTGGTCGGCACCTTGTCGTAGAAGCCCAGCGCGCCGGCCTGCATCTGTTCGTTGTCGCGCAGGCGGAAGGACAGCAGCACCGCCTTCTTGATCCACTGGTGCACGGTCCACTGGCCCACGGCCTCGCGGGTGGCGACGCGCAGCTGGCCGTTGTTGAGCTCGGCGATCACATGCTCGACCGCGTCGCGGACCTCCTTCGGGGCGCTGGTGGCGGAGATGTTGGCGCGGTCTTCCCACGCGGCGTCGATGGTCTGCTGGAGTTGTTGAGTCATGAGAATCCGGGCTCAGCGGCCCTGTTGAATGAACTGGACAATGCGCCGCGCGGCCTCCACGCACTCCTTGGTGCTGGCCACGAGCGCCATGCGGACCCGGCCCCGGCCGGGGTTGGCGCCTTGGGCGTCGCGTGCCAGATAGCTGCCCGGCAACACGGTCACATTGTATTGAGCGTAGAGGTCGCGGGCGAAGGCGGTGTCGTCGCCATCCCACGCTTCGGGCACCCCGGCCCAGAGGTAGAAACTGGCGTCAGGCAGGTGCACGTCCAGCACCGGCTCGAGGAGAGGCATCACGGCCGCGAACTTGGCGCGGTACTGGGCGCGGTTGTCGACCACGTGGAGCTCGTCGCCCCAGGCGGCGATGCTGGCCGCCGCCACCGCGCCGCTCATGGCGCTGCCGTGGTAGGTGCGGTAGAGCAGAAACTGCTTCAGGACCGCGGCATCGCCGGCCACGAAGCCGCTGCGCAGCCCGGGCACGTTGCTGCGCTTGGACAGCGACGTCAGGGTCACCAGGCGGCGAAAGTCGCCGCGGCCCAGCTTCGATGCCGCTTCGAGGCCGCCCAGCGGGGGGTCGTCGCGGAAGTAGATTTCGCTGTAGCACTCGTCCGAGGCGATGACGAAGCCGTGCCGGTCGGATAGGGCGAAGAGCTTTTCCCATTCGTTTAGCGGCATCACCGCACCGGTGGGGTTGCCTGGCGAGCAGACGTACACCAGCTGGGTGCGAGCCCAGACCTCGGTGGGCACGCTGCCCCAATCGACGGCGAAGTTGCGTTCTGGCACGCTGGGCGCGTAGCAGGGTTCGGCACCTGCCAGCAGCGCGGCGCCCTCGTAGATCTGATAGAAGGGATTGGGTGACACCACGATCGGCGCCGGCTGCGCGCTGGCATCCACCACCGTCTGCGCGAGCGAGAACAGGGCTTCGCGCGAGCCGTTGACTGGAAGCACCTGGGTCGCGGGGTCGAGCGCCAGGTCGTAGCGGCGCTGAACCCAGCCGGTGAAGGCCTCGCGCAGCGGCAATTCACCCGCGGTCGCGGGGTAGACCGACAGCGTGGCAAGGCTGTCGCGCAGGGCGTCCTGGATGAATGCCGGCGTCGCATGCTTGGGCTCGCCGATGCCGAGGCTGATCGGCTGGTATGCGGGGTCAGGCGTGACGCCCGAGAAGAGTTCGCGCAGGCGCGCGAAGGGGTAGGGCTGCAGCTTGGCGAGCAGGGGATTCATGAGGGTGATTATCCGCGTCGCCCTGGTCGCTGCATCCGGGCCAGGGCTCAGGAGGCTTGTGGTCCTGGGCCCGCGTCAGCCGAGCTTCTTGACCAGCACCTGGCTCTTGCGGTCCCAGTTGTACTTGCGCTTGCGCGCCTCGGGCAGCCAGTCGGGGTTGACCTGCTGGAAGCCGCGCTTGAGGAACCAGTGCATGGTGCGCGTGGTGAGCACGAAGATGCTGTCCAGCCCGCTGGCCTTGGCGCGATGCTCGATGCGCTTGAGGATGCGCTCGCCGTCGCCTTGGGACTGCGATTGTGGTGATACGGTCAGCGCCGCCATCTCGGCCGTCTTCGCCTCGGGGTAGGGGTACAGGGCCGCGCAGCCGAAGATCACGCCGTCGTGCTCGATCACCGTGTACTGGCCGATGTCGCGCTCGATCTCGGTGCGGCTGCGCTTGACCAGGGTGCCATCGCGCTCGAAGGGTTCGATCAGCTGGATGATGCCGCCGATGTCGTCCGCCGTCGCCTCGCGCAGCGACTCGAGCTTCTCGTCGATCACCATGGTGCCGATGCCGTCGTGCACGTACACCTCCAGCAGCAGCGAACCATCCACCGCGAAGGGGATGATGTGGTTGCGCTCCACGCCCGCCTCGCAGGCTTTCACGCAGTGCTGCAGGTAGAAGGCGGTGTCGGTCGGACGCTGCGCCGGCGCGAGCGAGGCCAGCAGCTTGCGGGCGCTGTCCAGCGGCAGCTCGGTGTCGATCGGGTTCTCCTCGCTGATGGGCAGGTCGGGATCCTGCGGGATGCCAGGCACCTCGGTCAGGAAGATCAGCTTGTCGGCCTGGATCGAGATCGCCACGCTTGTTGCGACCTCTTCCATGGTGAGGTTGAAGGCCTCGCCGGTGGGCGAGAAGCCGAAGGGCGACATCAGCACCATCGCGCCGAAGTCGAGCCCGCGGCGGATGCCGGCGGCATCGACCTTGCGCACCAGGCCCGAATGCTGGAAATCGACCCCGTCCACCACGCCGACCGGCCGCGCGGTGATGAAGTTGCCCGAGATCATGCGCACGGTGGAGCCGGCCATCGGCGTGTTCGGCAGGCCCTGGCTGAAGGCGGCCTCGATCTCGTAGCGCAGCTGGCCGGCTGCCTCCTGCGCGCAGTCGAGCGCGACCTCGTCCGTGATGCGGATGCCGTGCGAGTACCTCGCCTCGTGCCCCTTGGCGCGCAACTGCTCGTTGACCTGCGGCCGGAAGCCGTGCACCAGCACCACCTTGACGCCCATGCTCTGGATCAGCGCGAGGTCCTGCGCAATGCTGGGCAGCTTGCCCGCCGCGATGGCCTCGCCCGCCATCGCGACCACGAAGGTCTTGCCGCGGTGCATGTGGATGTAGGGCGCCACCGAGCGGAACCAGGGGACGAAAGTGAAGTTGAAGACGGTGGACATGAGGCGTCAGAGAAATGGATTGACGAGCTTCAGCGGGCCGAACTCCTGCCCGTGCTGCAAGTCTTCGCTGTAGAGGGTGGTGGCGCCGCTGCGCAAGGCGGCCTGCACGATCATGGCATCGAAGATGGACAACCGATGCTGCACGGACATGGCCATCGCACCGTGAAACAGCTTGAGGTCGCTGTCGACCACGGGCCAGAGGGTGTAGGCCTGGACCAGCTCGGACGCGATCAGGTCCGGCACCTTCTGCTGTCGCGTCAATACGCTGAACAACTCGATCAGCACCTGCGTGCTGACGGTACCGGTGCTCGCGGCGCTGGCGGTGGCCACCAGCTCACGGGCGAGGGCCTGCTTGCCGACGTCGCGCGGATCGACGCAGTAGACCAGCACATTGGTGTCGAAGAAGACGGGCATTCGGCTAGCGCGAGTCCCGGCGGGGCGCCTGTCGGTCGCGTTGGCGGAAGTCGCCTGCGTAGAGCTCGTCCCGCAGCGTGCGGCGGGGGAGGCTGTCGTCGGCAGGCGCGGGGCGCGCCTGCGCGGCGGCCGTATCGATCGCTGCCATCAGCCGCGCCGTGGCTTCGCTGCGGCGCCGCTGCTGCGTGTCGTCGCTTTCGTTGACGTACTGCTGCAGGAATTCGCGCACCTTGGCGCTGAGCGAGGTGCCTTGCTGGATGGCACGCACCCGGGCCTGCTTGATCAGCTCGTCGTCGACGGAGATGGTGAGGTTGGACATGACTGCTCCTGTCGCGATGTTACACGGAAAGCTGTGAATCCGTGAATCTGTGGAGCCAGGCATAATCATGCTGTGATCGAGTCCCAAGCTTCTCCTCGCCTTGCCATTTCTTTCCCGGAATCACTCCCGGTATCGGCTCGCCGGGACGAGATCGCCGAGGCCATCGCCGCGCATCAGGTCGTCATCGTCTGCGGCGAGACCGGCTCGGGCAAAACCACCCAACTGCCCAAGATCGCGCTGGCGATGGGCCGCGGCAAGCTCAATGCGCCGCCGGGCCGCGGCCGACTGATCGGCCATACGCAGCCGCGGCGCATCGCCGCCTCGTCGGTGGCCAAGCGCATCGCGGAAGAGCTCAAGACCCCGCTGGGCGAGGTGGTGGGCTACAAGGTGCGCTTCCAGGACCGGCTGTCGCGCGACGCCTCCGTCAAGCTGATGACCGACGGCATCCTGCTGGCCGAGACCCAGACCGACCCGTTGCTCAAGGCCTACGACACGCTGATCATCGACGAAGCGCACGAGCGCTCGCTCAACATCGATTTCCTGCTGGGTTACCTGCGCGAAATCCTGCCGCGGCGGCCGGATCTGAAGGTGATCGTCACCTCGGCCACCATCGATGCCGAGCGTTTCGCGCAGCATTTCGCCTCCGCCAAGGGGCCCGCGCCGACCATCTTCGTCTCGGGCCGCATGTACCCGGTCGAGCAGCGTTACCGGCCCTTCGAGGAAACGCGCGACCACGACCTCAACGACGCCATCGCCGACGGTGTGGACGAGCTCTGGCGCGACCCGCGCGACGGAGGCGACATCCTGGTATTCCTGCCCGGCGAGCGCGAGATCCGCGAGGCCGCGGACCACCTGCGCAAGCACCTGGCCCATCAGCCGCTGCTGCGCAATGCCGAGGTGCTGCCGCTCTTCGCTCGGCTCTCGCAGGCCGAGCAGGACCGCATCTTCGACAGCCACACGGGCCGGCGCATCGTGCTGGCCACCAACGTGGCCGAGACCTCGCTGACCGTGCCCGGCATCCGCTACGTGATCGACGCCGGCACGGCGCGCGTCAAGCGCTACAGCTTCCGCAGCAAGGTGGAGCAACTGCTCGTCGAGCCGATCAGCCAGGCCGCGGCCAACCAGCGCGCCGGCCGCTGCGGCCGGGTCGCCAACGGCATCTGCATCCGGCTGTACGACGAGAAGGACTTCCTGGGCCGCCCGCGCTTCACCGACCCCGAGATCCTGCGCTCCTCGCTGGCCGGGGTGATCCTGCGCATGAAGTCGCTGCACCTGGGCGACGTGGAGCGCTTTCCCTTCCTGGAGGCGCCGCAGCGCCGCGCCATCGCCGATGGCTACCAGCTCCTCAACGAGCTCGGAGCGGTCGACGACGCGAACGAGCTCACGCCCATGGGCCAGGAGCTGTCCAGGCTGCCGCTGGATCCGCGTGTCGGCCGGATGATCCTGGAGGCGCGCGGTCGCGGTGCGCTGGAGGAGGTGCTGGTGATCGCCAGCGCCCTGTCGGTGCAGGACGTGCGCGACCGGCCGCTGGAGGCGCAGCAGCAGGCCGACCAGGCGCATGCCAAGTTCGACGACGAGAAAAGCGAGTTCAGCGGCTACCTGCGGCTGTGGAAGTGGATCCACGACGCACGTGGGGGCCACGGCGAGACGCACAAGCTGAGCAATCGGCAATACGAGTCCCTGCTGCGCCAGAACTTCGTCAACGTGCGCCGCGTGCGCGAATGGCGCGACATCCACTCGCAGCTGCTGACGGTGGTGACCGAGCACAAGTGGCGCATCAACAGCGCCCCCGCGAGCTACGACGCGCTGCACCTGTCCATGCTCTCCGGCCTCCTCGGCAACGTGGGCTGGAAGATGGAGGAGGAGGAGGCCTACCTCGGTGCGCGCGGCATCAAGTTCCACCGCCATCCCGGCGCGCATCTGAAGAAGAAGCCCGGCCGCTGGATCGTCTGCGCCGAGCTCGTCGAGACCACGCGCTTGTTCGGTCGTGGCATCGCCAACATCGAGCCGCAATGGCTGGAGCAGGTCGCTGGCCACCTGCTCAAGAAGCAGTTGCTGGACCCGCACTGGGAGAAGAAGGGCGCACAGGTGATGGCGCTGGAGCGCGCCACGCTCTACGGCCTGGTCGTCTACAGCGGTCGCCGGGTGGACTTTGGCCGGGTCGATCCGGTGGCCGCGCGCGAGATCTTCATCCGAGAGGCGCTGGTCGGTGGGCAATGGGAAAGCCGGCTGCCCTTCCTGGCAGCCAACCGCAAGCTGGTGCGCGAGATCGAGGGCCTGGAGCACAAGTCGCGCCGGCAGGACGTGCTGGTCGATGAAGAACTGATCTACGCCTTCTACGACGCGCAGTTGCCGCCCGACGTGGCCGGCGGCCAGGCCTTCGAGACCTGGTATCGGCAGGCCTCCAAGGAGGCACCGAGGTTGCTCTACCTGACGCGCGACGAGCTGATGCGCCATCAGGCGGCCGGCATCACGACGCAGTCCTTCCCGCCCACGCTGCGCCTGGGCGGCGTCGATTGCGCCGCGGGCTACCTGCACGAGCCTGGCGACCCCAAGGACGGGCTGACAGTGACCGTGCCGCTGTTCGTGCTCAACCAGGTGAGCGAGGAGCGCTGCGAGTGGCTGGTCGCCGGCATGCTCAAAGACAAGGTGCAGGCCCTGCTCAAGAGCCTGCCGCAGAGGCCGCGGTCTCGGTTCGTGCCCCTGCCCGAGTCGGCTGCGCGGCTGGCGGACGACTTGTCGGCGCCCGGGAGCTTCGGCCAGGGTTCGTTGACGGAGGTGCTGCTCAAGCGGGTGCGCGACGAGACCAGCCTGGATGTGAAGCGCACCGACTTCAAGTTGGACATGGTGCCGCCGCATCTGTTCATGAACCTGCGCGTGGTGGACGAGCATGGCCGCCAGTTGGGCATGGGGCGAAACCTGGGCGCGCTGAAGGCAGAACTGGGCGCGCAGGCGCGGGGCGCGTTCCAGGCGCTGGCGGGCCTGCAGGCCAAGCCCGCCGCGGAGGCTGCCACGGTCCTGGCCGAACCCGCGGCGGCGCGCGGCGCACCGAAGCCCGCAACCCCGTCGGCGCCTCCCGCCGGACAGCGCCACACCACCTGGAGCTTCGGCGAACTGCCCGAGTTGATGGAGGTGCGGCGCGGCGCGCAATCGCTGATCGGTTTCCCCGCACTGGTGGATGCCGGCGATGCGGTCACGGTCGAGGTCTTCGACGAGCCTGCGGTGGCTGCGGCGAAGCACCGCGCGGGCCTGCGCCGCCTGTTCGCGCTGCAGCTCAAGGATGCCCTGAAGTACCTCGAAAAGAACATCCCCGACCTGCAGAAGATGGCGGTGGCCTACATGCCACTGGGCACGGCCGAGGAACTGCGTGCGCAGATCGTCGAGGTCGCACTGGACCGCGCCTTTCTCCAGGAGCCCTTGCCCACCGATCAGGCCGCCTTCGAGCGCAGGGTGGAGGAGGGCCGAGGGCGGCTCACGCTCATCGCCAACGAGGTGGCGCGCCTGGCCGGCGCCATCCTGGCGGAGTACACGCTGGCCGCGCGCAAGATCAAGGACAGCAAGATCCAGCCTGCCGCCACGGCCGACGCGGCGCAGCAGCTCCAGCGGCTCATGGGCAGGCGCTTCGTCGCCGACATCCCCTGGCCGCGGCTGGCCCATTTTGCGCGCTATCTCAAGGCCATCGGCCTGCGGCTGGACAAGCTGCGGGCCGACCCCGCCCGGGACACGCAGCGCCTCGCCGAACTGCGGCCCCAGGAACAGCGCTATTGGCGCCTGGTCGCCGAGCGCAAGGGGGCGGTGGACGAGCGCATGGAGGAGTTCCGCTGGCTGCTGGAGGAACTGCGGGTGAGCTTCTTCGCGCAGGAGCTGCGCACGCCGCAGCCGGTCAGCATCAAGCGGCTCGACAAGCTCTGGACCCAACTGCAAGGCTGAGAGCAGGCACCGCGCCGGCCAAAAAAAAGCCCACCGGAGTGGGCTTCGTCAGTCGCGTGGCATTCGTCTATATGCGCCCCATGAGCAGGAGCACGACGACCACCAGCACTACCAGTCCCAGGCCGCCGCTCGGGCCATAGCCCCAGCTGCGGCTGTAGCCCCAACTCGGCAGAGCGCCGACCAGCAGCAGAATCAGGACAATCAGAAGGATCAACGAGAGCGACATGGAATTCTCCTTGGCGTTGTGTACCGAGGAGCCCATGGTCGGGGTGCAGGCGTGAGTCCATCGCCGGAAGGCGCGCCCTCCCGTGGTCAGGACTCTCCTACCATGCGTGTCAGAGCCGCGCCAGTCGGTCGAGCGCGCTGCGCAGGGTCTCGTCCTTCTTGGCGAAGCAGAAGCGCACCACCCGCTGATCGAAGCCGTCGGCATGGAAGGCCGACAGCGGAATCGCCGCCACGCCGATCTCGCGGGTGAGCCATTGGCAGAACTCGGCTTCGCCCAGGTCGCTGACCTCGCGGATGTCCACGCACTGGAAGTAGGTGCCGGCGCTCGGCAGCAGCTTGAGCCGCGTCTTCGCCAGTCCTTCGGCGAAGAGGTCGCGCTTGCGCTGGTAGAAGGCCGGCAGCTCCAGGTAGGGCGCCGGGTCCGCCATGTAGCGGGCCAGCGCGTGCTGCATGGGCGTGTTCACGGTGAAGACGTTGAACTGGTGCACCTTGCGGAATTCGGCGCTCAGCGCCGCGGGCGCGGCGACGTAGCCGACCTTCCAGCCGGTCACGTGGTAGGTCTTGCCGAAGCTGCTGACGATGAAGCTGCGCGCCGCCAGGCCTGGAAAGCGCGCGGCGCTCTGGTGGGCAAGGCCGTCGTACACCATGTGCTCGTAGACCTCGTCGCTGATCACCAGCACGTCGGTGGGGGCGAGCAGCTCCTCCAGCCGGCGCATCTCGGCTTCGGTCCACACGGTGGCGCTGGGGTTGTGCGGCGTGTTGATGACGATGGCGCGCGTGCGCGTCGTGACAGCCGCGGAGATCTTGTCGAAATCGGGCCTGAAGCTGCCGGACGTGAGCGGCACCCGCACCACGGTGCCACCGGCCAGCTCGATGTTGGGGGTGTAGCTGTCGTAGCAGGGTTCCAGCACGATCACCTCGTCACCCGCGCGCACCACCGCGAGGATGGCGGTGATGATGGCCTGCGTGGCGCCGGCGGTGATCGTGATCTCGCTGCCCGGGTCGTAGCGGTGGCCGTAGAGCGCCTCGATCTTGGCGGCGACGGCCTCGCGCAGCGGCAGGATGCCCGGCATCGGGGGGTACTGGTTGTGGCCCGCGGCCATGGCGGCCGTGACCGCCTCGAGCAGCTTCGGATCACAGTCGAAGTCGGGGAAGCCCTGGCCCAGGTTCACTGCGTTCTTCTCGACGGCCAGCGCCGACATCACGGTGAAGATGGTGGTGCCGACGCTCGGCAGCTTGGTCCGTACCTCCGGGGTACGCGCGACGGGGGCATTCACAATTCGTAGTCCTGGTTGTGACCGGCCAAGGCCTTGGCGATCAGGTTGCGGTCGAGCCGGTCGGACAGCAGCTCGGCGAATTTGAAGACGAAGTTGCGCAGATAGGCGCTGCGCTTGAAGGCGACGCGGGCTATGTTGGTGCCGAACACGTGGCCCATGGGGCGTACCACCAGGTCGGCGTTGGAGTCGTCGCGTACCGCCATCTCGGCGACGATGCCCACGCCCAGGCCGAGCCGCACGTAGGTCTTGATCACGTCGGAGTCGATCGCCTCCAGCGCGATGCGCGGCGCCAGCTTCTTCTGCGCGAAGGCATGGTCGATGCGCGTGCGGCCGGTGAAAGAGGGGTGGTAGGTGATGATCGGCTCGGAAGCGATGTCTTCCAGGTGGATGCGTTCCTTGTCCGCCAGCGGGTGCGACTTGGGCAGCACCAGCACGTGCTGCCATTCGTAGCAGGGCAGGGTCACCAGCTCGGCGTAATCGGCGAGCGATTCGGTGGCGATGCCGATCTCGGCGATTTCGTCCATCACCATCCGGGCCACCTGGTCGGGCGAGCCCTGGTGCAGACTCACGTTGACCTTGGGGTACGCCTCACGCAGCTTCGCCACCGGCACCGGCAGCACATAGCGAGCCTGGGTGTGAGTGGTGGCGATCGAGAGGGTGCCGCTGTCCTGGGCGCTGAACTGCTCGCCGATGCGCTTGAGGTTGCCCACCTCGCGCATGATCAGCTCGATGCTGGCCAGCACGTGCTGGCCGGGCTCGGTGACGCGCTTGAGGCGCTTGCCGTGGCGCGCGAAGATTTCCACGCCCAGTTCTTCCTCGAGCTCGATGATCGCCTTGGAGACGCCTGGCTGCGAGGTGTGCAGGGCCTTGGCCGCCTCGGTGAGATTGAGGTTGCGCCGGACCGCCTCCTGCACGAATTTGAACTGGTGAAGATTCATAACAAATTCCGTCTTATTTCGGGATTCATTATGCCTTCCCGGTCTATCGAAAGCACTGGATCTTCAGGATTCCAGCGCCAAGCGGGCCAGCAGATCGATCACCTGTGGTTCCTCGCCCACGGCGCGCGCCAATTCCACGGGGACCTGCGGATGCCGCGCACGCAGATCTTCCAGCAGCCGAGGCAGGTCTTCGCGTAGATGCTTGCCCATGCCGAGGAAGAGCGGCAGGACGCGGATCCTGGCTGAGCCGGCTGCCACCAGCTCCGCCGCCGCGGCGTGCAGATCGGGCTGCGACAGCTCCAGGTAGGCGCAGCGCACCAGCACGGCCGGGTCGCGCTCGGCCACACGCCGCGCCACGGCTTCCACGGGCGCCCGCCAGCGCACGTCGCGCGAGCCGTGCGCGAGCAGGACAATGCCAACGGGGCCTGCTCCCATGGCCGACGCTAGCGCCGCAGCACCAGCCAGGTGAAGGCCGCCAGCGACATCACCGAATAGATCATGCCGGGGGCCGCCGCCGTGATCCAGGGCCACCAGTTGCTCAGGTTGCCGAGGTAGCCGAACACGTTGTTCAGCAGGAAGAAGCTGATGCCGATCATCACGCCGCCAAACACGTAGGCCGTGATCCCCGCCTGCCGGAAATGCAGGTAGGCGAAGGGCAGGGCCAGCACCACCATCACCAGGCAGGACAGCGGGTAGAAAACCTTGCGCCAGAACTCGATCTCGTAGCGCTGGGCGGTCTGGCCGTTGGCGTCGAGGTGCTGGATGTACTCGAACAGGTCGATCGTGCGCATGCGGTCCGGCCGCAGCAGCGCAACCGACACCATCTCGTTGGTGAGGGAACTCGGCCAATTCATCACCGGAACGTCGGTGGTGACGATGCGGACCTTCTCGGGATTGCCCGTCTCGTAGTGCTGCTGCGTGACGCCGACCAGGATCCACGCGCCATTGGTGATGTGCCCCTGGGTGGCCGAGATCTGCGAAGCCAGCAGGCCCCTGGAGTCGAACTCGAAGATGCGCGGATCCCGCAACGTGCCGTTGCGCGCGATCGACGCCACGTTCACCGCGTAGGACTTGTCGCCCTGCTTCTCCCGCAGCCATGCGCCGGTATAGCCCACCATCGAATAGGTGCCCTGGTAGCGCGACTTCAACAGCTGCGCCGTGCGATCGGAGGCCGGGGACAGATAGTCGCCGATGGCAAAGGTCACGATCACGAAGCCCAGACCCAGTACCAGCAGGGTGCGCAGCGCTCGCCAGGGCCCGAGTCCGCTGGTTCGCAGGATGGTGTACTCGGAGCTCTGCGCCAGCCGCGCCATCACGAAGATGGTGCCGATCAGCACCGTGATCGGCAGCAGCTCGTAGAGATGGCTGGGGATCAGCAGCGTGACGAACATCAGCGCCTGGGCCGCGCCGTAGTTCAAGGTGCCGGGCTGTCCGATGGACTGGAGCTCATCGATGAAGTCGAAGAAGAAGAACAGGCTGAGGAAGCCCAGGGTCACGAAGGCCACGGCCTTCACGACCTCGATGTAGATCAGACGGCGGATGGTTTTCACGTCGAGGTGCGCGCGGGAGAGCGGATCGACCGCCAGCTCCAGTTGAAATGACGCTTGGCCAGCCAGAGCAGGCCGAGCGCCAGGGCGCCGCCATGCAGCGCCAGCATGAAGCCGCCCATGCTGTAGCGGCCCGTGCCGACCCAGTTCTGCCCGAGGTTGAGCAGGTTGTAGTAGAGGACGAACGCCCCCAGGGCGAACAGCAGGTTCCCGCTGCGGCCCACGCGCGGGTTCGAGCTCGACACGGTCAGCGCCAGCAGCACGAAGTTGATGGCCGCCAACACCATGCCGATGCGCCAGGCCAGCTCACCCCGATTGGGTGTGCTGGGCTCGCGCAGCAGGGCCAGCGTCGTGCGCGCACGTACGGGGGACGCCCTGTTGGCGGGGTCGATGTCGCTGCCGACCTTGGCGCCGTAGGACTGGAACTCGCTGATCTTGATCTCGCCGGGGATCAACGGACGCTCGAGGCGCTGGCCGTTGCTCAGCATCAGGTAGCGGGTGTCGCCGATGCTTTCGATGCGGCCGCTCTGCGCCGAGGTGACGATCTGGCGGTTGCGCTCGATCGAGGAGATGAACACGTTGCTGGCCGTGGCGCTGTCGGGCGAGTCCTTGTCGATGAAGAACACCCGAAGCCGCCCCGACGACTCGCGAAACTCGCCGGGCGACACGCGCTCGATGTCGCTGCGGCGCTGGTACTGGTCGCGCATGCCCTGGGTCTGCGAGTTGGCCCAGGGCCAGCCCACCAGCGCGAACACGGCAATCAACAGGAGGATGGGCCAGGCGAAGCGGAACAGCGGCGGTGCGAAGTCGGCCAGGCCGCGGCCGCTGGAGAACCAGATCACCATCTCGCTGTCGCGGTACATGCGCGACAGCGTGCCCACGATCGCGATGAACAGGCTCAGGCTGAGGATGGTGGGCATGTAGCCCAGCACCGTATAGGTCATCACGAGGAAGACCTCGGAAGGGTTCACGCTGCCCTTGGCCGCGAGGCCGAGCGTTCGGATCAGCATCATGGTCATCACGATGGTGATCAGCACCACCAGCGTGGCCCCGAAGCTGCGCGACAGCTCCTTGCGTATGGAGGAATGGAATAACATCGTCGAGGGAAAAAAAGGATTATGGACTTTCAACTCAAGACCCTCTCCATCGCCCAGGCCGCTAGCGAGAAATGCGATGTGCTGATCGTGCTCGCCGGGGCCGGAAACACCCCCTCCAAGGACGCCATCTCCACGCTCGTCGCCGAGGCCCGCAAAGCCGGCGACCTGGGCGACAAGGCCGGCAAGTTGCTGGCCCTGTACCGGTCCGCGGGCATCGCGGCGCCCCGCGTGCTGCTGGTGTCGGCGGGGGACGGCAAACCCGCCTCGGTGCGCAGCAGCGTGCTTGCCGCGCTGGGTGCGGCCAGGTCTTCCGATCCCAAGCGTGTGGTGATCGTCGCTGCCCTGGGCATCGATGCGGCCGGCCTGCGCAGCGCGGTGATTGCTGCGGCCGACGCGAGCTATGTCTACACCACCACCAAGTCCAAGCCTGAGCCGCGTTCGATCCGCCAGCTGAGCTTCGGCGTGCCCGATGCGGCGCCGCTGCGCGAAGCCTTCGGCGAGGCCGTCGCCACGGTCGCGGGCATCGAGCTGGCCAAGGAGTGGGCCAACCGCCCCGGGAACCACTGCACCCCGACGATGCTGGCCGAGGCGGCTCGCGAACTGGCCGAGCTGCCGGGCGTGAAATGCGAGGTGCTGGGACCCAAGGACGTCGAAAAGCTCGGCATGGGGGCCTTCCGCGCGGTGGCGCAGGGCTCGGCCGAGCCGCTGCGCTTCGTCGTGCTGCGCTACCAGGGCGGGCCCAAGGAACAGGCCCCCGTGGTGCTGGTGGGCAAGGGCATCACTTTCGACACGGGCGGCGTTTCGCTCAAGCCGGCGGCCGAGATGGACGAGATGAAGTTCGACATGTGCGGCGCCGCCAGCGTGCTGGGCGTGTTCCGCGCCCTCGGCGACATCCGGCCCGCGCTCAACGTGGTGGGCCTGATCCCGACCTGCGAGAACATGAACGACGGCCGCGCGATCAAGCCGGGCGATGTGATCACCAGCATGAGCGGCCAGACCATCGAGATCCTCAACACCGATGCCGAAGGTCGCCTGATCCTGTGCGATGCGCTCAGCTATGCCAAGCGCTTCGGCCCCGCCGCGGTGGTGGACATCGCGACGCTCACCGGTGCCTGCGTGGTGGCGCTGGGCGGCGTGCGCAGCGGTCTTTTTTCCACCGACGATGCGCTGGCCGACGCACTCCTTGCCGCCGGCGAGTCCTCGCAGGACCGCTGCTGGCGCATGCCGCTGGACGAGGACTATGCCGAGGGACTGAAGACCAACTTCGCGGATGTCGCCAATGTGGCGGGCCGTGCCGGCGGTGCGGTCACCGCGGCCAAGTTCCTGCAGCGCTTCGCAGGGGACTTCCCCTGGGCGCACCTGGACATCGCGGGCACGGCATGGAAGAGCGGTTCGGCCAAGGGCGCGACGGGGCGGCCGGTCGGCTTGCTCCTGTCCTATCTGCTGGCGCGGGCGGGGCAGGGCGCGGCCGAGGCGGCGCCGCACAAGGTCCGCAAGCCTTCCAAGACCAAACAGGCGGCATGACCGGAATCGACTTCCACTTCAACACGCCGGACAAGGTCGGCTATGCCTGCCGCCTGCTGCGCAAGGCGGTCGGTGCCCGTGGCGCGCGTGTCGTGGTGGTGGCCGACGCAGAGCTGCTCGAAGCGGTCGATCTGGCGCTCTGGACCTTCGCGCCCACGGAATTCATCGCCCATTGCCGCAGCGATGGCGATCCGGGCCAGCTCGCGCGTTCGCCGGTGGTGCTGGCCGAGCGTGGTGATGCCGCGCTGCCGCACCGCCAGGTGCTGGTCAATCTCGGCCTCGAGGTTCCCGGCGGCTTCGAGCGCTTCGAACGGCTGATCGACGTCGTGAGCGCCGACGATGCCGACCGCCAGGCCGGGCGCAGGCGCTGGCGGCACTATGCCGATCGGGGCTACGCGATCCAGCGCCACGACTTCGCAGGGAGCAATGCCTGACATGTCCGACCGCAAGCCGCCCCGCTTCGTGCCCACGCTCACGACCGTGCTCGAGCTGCCGGCCGAACCGGCAGCCGTGCCGGAGCCGGAAGCCGCTGCCGTGGACCCGTCGCAAGCCGTCGCGATCAGCCCGCAGGTGTCGGTCTCGGATGCTGATGCCTTCAGGCTCGAGGAACAGTTGCTGCACCGTGTGCTGCAGCGCATCGACCTCTCGCTCGAGGAACGGTTGAGCGACACGGTGTCAGCCGCCGTTCAGCAACAGCTGGACAACATGATCCCGAAACTGCGTGGCGAAATCGAAGCCGCACTGCGTGAATTGATCAGCGAAGCGCTGGCCCAGGAGCTTTCCGACAACACAGGGTCAACGCCAGCTTTTGGCCCGTAAAGCTTGGGCTACACTGCGCGCCAGGTCGCAAGCGCGAGGGCGCTCGGGGCCTGCGGCGCGGAACTTGCTGAGGGTTTGCACGCGGGTCGAAAGACCGTATTTCTTTACTCTTATCCACCAATACCTGGAGGTTCCTCATGCAATTGAAATGGACTGCAGTCGCGCTGGCAGCGCTCACGCTCGTGGCTTGTGGCAAGAAGGAAGAGGCAGCGGCCCCGGCGCCCGCGCCGGCACCGACCGCTGCTGCTCCCGCGCCAGCAGCGCCGCCGGCTGGCGCATTGGTGGTCAAGATCGGGCACGTGGGTCCGACCAGCGGCGCCATCGCCCACCTCGGCAAGGACAACGAACTCGGCGCGCGCATGGCCATCGAGGACCTCAATGCCAAGGGCGTGAAGATCGGCGACAAGGTCGCCAAGTTCGAACTGCTCGCTGAAGACGATGCCGCCGATCCGAAGCAGGGCACCGCGGTGGCCCAGAAGCTGGTCGACAGCAAGGTCAACGGCGTGGTCGGTCACCTGAACTCGGGCACCACCATTCCCGCCTCCAAGCTCTACAGCGACGCCGGCATCCCGCAGGTTTCGCCCTCGGCCACCAACCCCAAGTACACCCGCCAGGGCTTCAAGACCACCTTCCGCGTGGTGGCTGACGACACGCAGCTCGGCGGCACGCTGGGCAAGTACGCGGTCGAGACGCTCAAGGGCAAGAACATCGCCGTGATCGACGACCGCACCGCCTACGGCCAGGGCGTCGCCGAAGAGTTCGAGAAGGCCGTCAAGGCCGCCGGCGGCACCATCGTGGGCCACGAGTTCACCACCGACAAGTCGACCGACTTCAACGCCATCCTGACCAAGCTCAAGGGTGCCAAGCCCGACGTGCTGTTCTTCGGCGGCATGGACGCCGTGGGCGGCCCGATGCTCAAGCAGGTCAAGCAACTCGGCATGAACGTCAAGTTCATGGGCGGCGACGGCCTGTGCACCGGTGAGCTCGCCAAACTGGCCGGCGATGCGATCGGCGAAGAGATGGTCGTGTGCGCGGAAGCCGGCGGCGTCGAAGGCGACTTCAAGCAGCCGCTGGAAGACTTCAAGACCAAGTTCAAGACCAAGAACGGCGTGGACGTGCAGATCTATGCTCCGTACGTCTACGACGCGGTCAACGTCCTGGCCGAGGCCATGGTCAAGGCCGGCTCCGCCGAGCCCGAGAAGTACCTGCCCGAGCTGGGCAAGATCCAGTACAAGGGCGTGACTGGCCCGATCGCCTTCGACGAGAAGGGCGACATCAAGAATGGCGCGCTGACCATCTACACCTACAAGGGTGGTGCCCGTACGCAGATCGCCGTGGTGCGCGGCGCGAGCTGACGCCAGGCGGTTGGATCCGTATCAAGACAAAGGGCCCTTCGGGGCCCTTTTTTCATGCCGACGCGCGGTTGGCGTCGTTGCAGTACGCGAAGAAGGCTTCGAGCTCCCTCGACTTGTCGAACACGGCGTCCGCGCCCAGCGCCGTGCAGCGCGCGCGGATGTCGGCATTGACGTAGTTGCTCAGGACCACTGCGCGCTGGCTCGGACGACGTTGCCTGCAGCTGCGCAGCACGCCGAGGCCGGAGCCCTGCTTGAGGAAGATGTCCACCACGACCAGCTGCCAGTCGCCGGCGTGGGAGGTGAGCCAGGTGGCAGCCTCGATCTCGCTTTCGGCGAAGCCGACGATCCGGGCGCCCACCAGATCTTCAAGCGCGGGGATCAGGTTGTCGCGGATCGTCTTGTTGTCCTCGACAAGGAATGTGGAGAGCGGCATGCGGCCTCTTGCCAATGGATGGCGAGCAGCCTAGCCCTGCTCAACCCGTCTGCCATGGCGCCGGCGGCCCGCGAGGGCGTAGGAAAAGTCGGACGTTGGGTTGCGCCGCTCCAGCACGGCGGTGGCCATGAAAAAACCCGTCAAGCAGCGATGCGTGACGGGTTGGATGCCAGGTTGATCTGGCGGAGCAGGCGGGATTCGAACCCGCGGTGGGCTATTAACCCACACACGCTTTCCAGGCGTGCGACTTAAACCACTCATCCACCGCTCCGAAGCCCTCGATTGTAGCAGTCGCCTCCGGAGGCTCCGGCGGCCGGGCGCGCGAATTCAGGCCTGAGCCGATGTCTTTCCGGCCTGCACCATGCGCATCGCCGAGGCGATCAGCGCAGCGGTCTCGTTCATGTTGCTCGGCACGATCAGGGTGGTGGTGGCATCGGCCGCGACCTTGCCGTAGGCATCGACGGCACGCTCCGCGACCTTGAGCTGCACCGCCTGCTCGCCGCCCGGCTGCCGGATGGCCGCGGCCACCCGCTCGATGGCGCCGGCGGTCGCCTCCGCCACCGCGGTAATGGCGGCAGCCTCGCCCTGGGCATTGTTGATCTGGGCCTGCTTCTCACCCTCGGAGCGGGCGATGAAGGCCTCGCGTTCGCCGGTGGCGATGTTGATCTGCTCCTGGCGCCGGCCCTCGGAGGCCGCGATCAGCGCGCGCTTCTCGCGTTCCGCCGTGATCTGGCGCTGCATGGCCTGCAGGATCTCCTTGGGCGGCGTCAGGTCCTTGATCTCGTAGCGCAGCACCTTCACGCCCCAGTTCAGCGCCGCCTCGTCGATGGCCGCCACCACCTGTGCGTTGATGATGTCGCGCTCCTCGAAGGTCTTGTCCAGCTCGAGCTTGCCGATCACGCTGCGCAGCGAGGTCTGGGCCAGTTGCGTGACGGCAACGATGTAGTTGGAGGACCCGTAGCTCGCGCGCATCGGATCGGTGACCTGGAAGTACAGGATGCCGTCGACCTGCAGCTGGGTGTTGTCGCGGGTGATGCAGATCTGGCTCGGCACGTCCAGCGGGATCTCCTTCAGGCTGTGCTTGTAGGCCACCTTGTCGATGAACGGGATCAGGAAGTTCGGCCCCGGCGTCATGGTGCCGTGATAGCGGCCCAGCCGCTCGCGCACCCAGGCGTTCTGCTGGGGCACGAACTTGATCGACTGGCTGATGACGATGATCGCGATGACCAGGATGACGAGCGGGATGGTGAGTTCCATGAAGATGATTTCCTTGTTGTGTTTGTTCGTTGTCAGATCTTGTCGACCACCAGGCGGCTGCCGATCACCTCGGCCACCCGGTGTTCTCCCACCGCGGGCGTGGTGCCGGCGCGGGGCACGACCGTCCATTGCGCGCCGCGGTGGCGCACGGTCGCGGTGCCGTCGGGGTTCCAGGCGTCGACGAACACGCTCTCGCCGATGTCGAGGTTGATGTCGCGGTTGGCCGAGGCGGGTGGCTCGGCCGGGCGCTTGCGGCGGACGGCGTGCCAGGCGAGCACGGCACCGACGCCGACCACCGCCGCTACGACGAGCTGGGTGCTCACCCCGGCACCCGCATGGGCGGCGAGCGCCGCCGCCGCGAAGCCTGCGCCCAGGAGAAGCAGGTAGACCGTGCCGGAAAGCAGCTCGAGCACGATCGCCGCCCCCGCTGCCAGCCACCAGATGGTGGAACTCGCCATGACGCAACTCCTCTTTGTCTAGTTGAATGCATGCCATTCTGTCAAAGCGACAGAGGCTTCATCTGAATTCCGTACACTTCGCGCCTATTTGCCAGTCGCCTCGCCCGGAGCCGCCCCCATGAAATTCCGCTTTCCCATCGTCATCATCGACGAGGACTTCCGCTCCGAGAACACCTCGGGACTCAGCATCCGCGCCCTGGCCCAGGCCTTCGAGAGCGAGGGCTTCGAGGTGCTGGGCGTCACCAGCTACGGCGACCTGAGCCAGTTCGCGCAGCAGCAGAGCCGGGCCAGCGCCTTCATCCTCTCGATCGACGACGAGGAATTCACGCCGGGGCCCGACCTCGACCCGGCGGTGCTGAACCTGCGCAACTTCATCGGCGAGGTGCGGCGCAAGAACGCCGACGTGCCGATCTACATCTATGGCGAGACGAAAACCTCACGCCACCTGCCGAACGACATCCTGCGTGAGCTCCATGGCTTCATCCACATGTTCGAGGACACGCCGGAGTTCGTGGCGCGCCACATCATCCGTGAGGCGAAGGCCTATCTGGAGGGCGTGCAGCCGCCGTTCTTCAAGCAGCTCATCGACTATGCGGAAGACGGTTCCTATTCATGGCACTGCCCCGGCCACTCGGGCGGCGTCGCCTTCCTGAAGAGCCCGGTGGGCCAGATGTTCCACCAGTTCTTCGGCGAGAACATGCTGCGCGCCGACGTGTGCAACGCGGTGGAGGAACTGGGCCAACTGCTCGACCACACCGGCCCGGTGGCGGCCAGCGAGCGCAATGCCGCGCGCATCTTCAACGCCGACCACTGCTTCTTCGTGACCAACGGCACCAGCACCAGCAACAAGATGGTGTGGCACCACACGGTCGCGCCGGACGACGTGGTGGTGGTGGACCGCAACTGCCACAAGTCGGTGCTGCACGCGATCATCATGACCGGCGCGATTCCCGTCTTCATGAGGCCGACGCGCAACCACTTCGGCATCATCGGCCCGATCCCGAAGAGCGAGTTCGAGCCGGCCGCCATCAAGGCCAAGATCCGCGCCAACCCGCTGCTCTCGCACGTCGACGCGGACAAGGTCAAGCCGCGCGTCATGACGCTGACGCAATCGACCTACGACGGCGTGATCTACAACACCGAGATCATCAAGGGCATGCTCGACGGCTACGTCGACACGCTGCACTTCGACGAGGCCTGGCTGCCGCACGCGGCATTCCATCCCTTCTACGGCGCCTACCACGCGATGGGCAAGCGCCGGGTGCGGCCGAAGGAGTCGCTGGTCTTCGCCACCCAGTCCACCCACAAGCTGCTGGCCGGCATCAGCCAGGCCAGCCATGTGCTGGTGCAGGACTCGCAGCATCGGGCGCTGGACCGCGACCTGTTCAACGAGGCCTACCTGATGCACTCCTCGACCAGCCCGCAGTACGCGATCATCGCCAGCTGCGACGTCGCGGCCGCGATGATGGAGCCGCCCGGCGGCACTGCGCTGGTGGAAGAAAGCATCCTGGAAGCGCTGGACTTCCGCCGTGCCATGCGCAAGGTGGAAGAGGAGTTCGGCAAGGACGAGTGGTGGTTCAAGGTCTGGGGCCCCGAGAAGCTGGTGGACGAGGGCATCGGCCGCGCCGCCGACTGGATCATGCACGGCGAGTCGAAGAGCGGCCCGAACGCGAAGAACGGTGCGCGCAACTGGCACGGCTTCGGCAAGCTGGCCGATGGCTTCAACATGCTCGACCCGATCAAGTCGACCATCGTCACGCCGGGCCTGGACCTCAACGGCAAGTTCGCCGCCACCGGCATCCCGGCCAGCATCGTCACCAAGTTCCTGGCCGAGCACGGCGTGATCGTGGAGAAGACCGGGCTCTACAGCTTCTTCATCATGTTCACCATCGGTATCACCAAGGGCCGCTGGAACACGCTGCTGACGGCGCTGCAGCAATTCAAGGACGACTACGCGCGCAACCAGCCAATGTGGCGGATCATGCCGGAGTTCTGCCAGGCTCAGCCCGGCTACGAGCGCCTGGGCCTGCGCGACCTCTGCCAGCACGTGCACGAGCTCTATGCCCGGCACGACGTGGCGCGCCTCACGACCGAGATGTACCTCAGCGAGCTGACGCCGGCGATGAAGCCCAGCGATGCTTTCGCCCACATCGCGCACCGCAAGACCGAGCGGGTGGAGATCGACGAGCTGGAGGGCCGCATCACCACCAGCCTGATCACGCCGTACCCGCCGGGCATCCCGCTGCTGATCCCGGGCGAGGTCTTCAACAAGAAGATCGTCGACTACCTCAAGTTCGCGCGCGAATTCAACAAGCAGTGCCCGGGCTTCGAGACCGACATCCACGGCCTGGTGGCGCGCGTCGACGAGAGCGGCAAGAAGCGCTACTACGCGGACTGCGTGCGGGCGACCTGACTCAGCCCAGCCGCAGCATCATCACGCCGGCGACGATGACCAGCGTCCCGGCGGCGCGCTGCCAACCGAAGGCCTCGCGCAGAAAGACCACGCCGATCACGGCGGCGAACAGGACCGAGGTCTCGCGCAGCGCCGCCACGACCGCGACCGGTGCGCGGGTCATGGCCCAGAGTGCGATGCCGTAGCTGCCGAGCGAGGCGACACTTCCGATGAGGGCGATCCTCCATCGTCCTGCCATGTAGGCCAGGGCCGCGCGGCGCTGGCCCGGCCGGCGCCACAGCACCAGCAACAGGAAGGGAATGCCGTCGAACAGGAACAGCGTGGCGACGTAAGCCAGCGCGTCGCCCGCGATGCGCACCCCGATGCCGTCGACGACGGTGTAGAGCGCGATGATGCCGGCGTTGGCGACTGCGAAGGCCAACGCCTTGCCGCGCTGGCTCTCGCCGCTGTCCCGCAGGGCCGAGCGTGACAGCCCGAGCGTGACCACGCCGATGGACAGCAGCACGATGCCGGCCCATGCCGTGGCCGACATCGCTTCGCCGATGAAGCCCAGGCTCCCGAGCGCCACCAGAAGCGGTGCGCTGCCGCGCATCACCGGATAGGTGAGGCTCAGGTCCCCATGCTTGTAGGCGCCCGTCAGCGCGATGTAGTAGCCGATGTGGATCAGCAGCGAAGCCGCCATGTAGGGCCAGGCTGCCACCGGCGGCAGGCCGGTGTGCATCAGCAGCGGGATCGCCAGGAAGATGCCGATGCTGTGCACCAGCCCCGTGTCCAGTGCCTTGTCCCGTCCTGACTTGATGAGCGCGTTCCACCCGGCGTGCAGCAGCGCTGCGAAGAGGACCGCCAGGACGACAGGGCCGCTCAACGCCACGTGCGGCCTGCTTCGGGATGGAGGTCGGCTGGGCGCAGGGCGCGGTTCGGCGGGGGCGGGAGCATCCTCCGATAGTAGCGAGGCCGTGTTTTGTCACGGCGAGTGCGAATCCGATCCGGCGCGGGCGCCGTATAGGTTGCAGCCGTCGCCATTCCGGCGGCGGTCTCAACCCCAAGGAGCCATTCATCATGAGCAGCAAGTTACACCGCCTCGCATCCGTCACCCTGGCCGTCGCGATGACCGCCGGCGCGGCTGTCGCCTCCGCCCAGGTCATGGTCGGCGGTGCGCCGATGCTCGCGACCAAGGACATCATCGACAACGCCGTCAATTCCAAGGACCACACGACCCTGGTCGCCGCGGTCAAGGCCGCCGGCCTGGTCGAGACGCTCAAGGGTCCCGGACCCTTCACTGTCTTCGCGCCGACCAACGCAGCCTTCGCGGCCTTGCCGGCCGGCACGGTGGACACCCTGCTCAAGCCCGAAAACAAGGGCACGCTCACTGCTGTGCTGACCTACCACGTCGTGCCCGGCAGGCTGGACGCCGCGGCCCTGGGCAGCCAGATCATGGACGGCAAGGGCATGGCAGCGCTCAAGACCGCGGCCGGCGGCACGCTGACGGTCAAGGAGAGCGGCGGGAAGATCTGGGTCGGCGACGAGAAGGGCGGCTGGGCAACGGTGAGCACCGCCGACGTCTACCAGTCCAACGGTGTCATCCACGTGGTCGACAAGGTCCTCATGCCCAAGTGACCCGACGGCTCCGCTCAGGAGATGGTGAGGTCGTCTCTCACCCTCAGGAAGCGGGCGAAACGCGGCAGCCCGGTGGCCGTGGTGCCGGTGTGGCGGTAGCTGACCCAGCTGCCGACCGCCGGCGGATGCTCGCGTTGCACGTCGCTGAAGCCGCCACCGAGCTTGAAGCGCTTGCCCTCGGGCGTCTCGACCAGCAGCGCACCCATGCGGCCCGCATGCCGGCCCTGGCCCGGCAATTGGGCCAGCACGCGTGCATCGGCCTCGTCGTAGGGCTTGACCTTGAGCAGGTCGGCGCTGCGCTCGCCGCGGTAGAGCGAGCCACCCCGGTGCAGCATCAGGCCTTCGCCGCCCATGCGCACCGTCTTGTCGAGCAGCGCCTGCAGCTCGTCGTGCGTGGTGGCGCGCTGCTGAGGCACCGCCACCACCCAGGGCGCGGCCGGCAGCGGCAGCAGCCGGCGCAGCGCCGCCAGGCGCGCGGTGAAGTCACCGGGCTGCGCCGGCAGATCGAAGACCATGAAGCGGATCTCGCGCCAGGCTGCCTCGTCGGGCTTCTGGTCGCGCACGGCCGCCACCGTCTGGGCGAAGCGGCCGCGGCCGGCCCACAACTCGCCGTCCATCGGCATCGCGGGCAGCGTCGCGGTGAACCAGGCCGGCGCGGCGATGGGCGAGCCGCCGCGTGTCCAGAACTGCTTGCCATCCCAGTAGCCGCGCACGCCGTCGTATTTCTCGCTGACCCAGTAGTCCGCGAGCGGCAAGCCGCGCCGGTAGACCTCGGCCAGCATCAGGGGCGGCGGGGCCGCATGGGCAAGGGCGAGCGGGGCCAGCGCGAGGGCCGGCCCGAAGAGCAGGAGCTTTCGACGATCCATGTGTTGTCATTCCCTGAATTGACTTTTTCTTGTTCTGCAGAGCCGGCACGGCGCCGGCGGGCCGGCAGTTCGCTTACTCGGCGATGCCGCCGACCACCTGGCTGAAGCCGCCGTCCACGTAGGTGATCTCGGCCGTCACGCCGCTGGCCAGGTCGCTCAGCAGGAAGGCGGCGACGTTGCCCACTTCCTCGATGGTCACGTTGCGGCGGATCGGCGAAACCTCCGCGACCACCGAGAGAATTTTGCCGAAGCCCTTGATGCCGCTGGCGGCGAGCGTCTTGATCGGCCCGGCGCTGATGCCGTTGACGCGCATGCCCTTGGGGCCGAGCGATTCGGCCAGGTAGCGCACCGAGGCCTCCAGCGAGGCCTTGGCCAGGCCCATGGTGTTGTAGTTGGGCAGCGCGCGTATCGAGCCGAGGTAGGTCAGTGTCAGCAGGGCCGACTTGTCGTTGAGGTAGGGCAGGGCGGCCTTGGCCATGGCCGGGAAGCTGTAGGCGCTGATGTCGTGCGCCACCTTGAAGCCCTCGCGCGACAGGCCGTCGAGGAAGTCGCCGGCGATCGCCTCGCGCGGCGCGAAGCCTATGCTGTGCACAAAGCCGTCGAACTTGGGCCAGGTCTGGGACAGGTCAGCGAAGAGCTTGGCGATCTGCGCGTCGTCACCCACGTCGCAGTCGAATACCAGCTTGGAGCCGAAGTCGGCGGCGAATTCGGTGATGCGGTCCTTGAAGCGCTCGCCCACGTAGCTGAAGGCGAGCTCGGCGCCTTGCGCGTGGCAGGCCTTGGCGATGCCGTAGGCGATGGAGCGGTTGCTCAGCACGCCGGTGATCAGGAATTTTTTGCCGGAAAGAAAGCCCATGAAGCGACCTCGTGAAAATCTTGGGCAGAATTCTCGCATGCGGGTTCTCTGGCTCCTGTGTCTGGCTTGGTGTGCGATGCCCGCCTGGGCCGCGCATGGTTACGCCCTCTGGGACGACTTGAAGTACCCCCCGGGCTTCAGGGCCTTCGACTACGTGAACCCGGACGCCCCCAAGGGCGGCGAGCTTCGCCTGGTGAGCAACCTGCGCTACTCCACTTTCGACAAGTACAACCCCTTCACCATCAAGGGTTCGCCGCCCGCCTACCTGGCCGGCATGCTGTTCGACACGCTCCTGGCCGGTTCGATGGACGAGACCGCTTCCGGCTACGGCCTGCTGGCCGAGGACGTGAGCGTCGCGCCCGACCGCCTGAGCGCCACCTTCAGGCTGCGGCGCGAGGCGCGCTTCCACGACGGCTCTCCGGTCGAGGCAGCCGACGTGAAGCACAGCTACGACACGCTGATCGGCCCCTACGCCAGCCCGGGCTACAAGACGCTGCTGGAAGAGGTGGAGGGCATCGACGTGGTGGATGCGCGCACCGTTCGCTTCCGCTTCAAGAAGCCCAACCGCGAACTGCCGCTGGTGGTGGGCGCGCTGCCGGTTTTCAGCCGCCGATGGGGGATGGAGAACGGCAAGGCCAAGCCCTTCGACCAGGTCGTGATGGACATTCCCATCGGCAGCGGCCCCTACAAGATCGGGCCGGTGCGCTTCGGCAAGGACATCACCTACGTGCGCGACCCCAACTACTGGGCGCGCGACCTGGGCGTCAAGCGCGGCAGCGGCAACTTCGACCGCATCACCATCAAGATCTACAAGGACAACACCGCGCGGCTGGAGGCGCTGAAGGCGGGTGAGTTCGACATGATGACCTTCTATTCGGCCGGCGACTGGGCGCGCCGCGTCAACGGCAAGCGCTTCGACACCGGCGAGCTGATCAAGTACGCCTTCCAACACAAGCAGCCGTCCGGCTTCCAGAGCTACGTCCTCAATACACGGCGGGAGCGCTTGAAGGACCCGAAGGTGCGGGAGGCCCTGGGCCTGGCGTTCGACTACGACTGGATGAACCGCCAGATGTTCTACGGCGGCTATCCGCGCGTGAAGGACCTGTTCGGCAACACCGACTGCGCCGCCGAGGGTTCGCCCTCGCCCGAGGAGCGCGCGCTGCTGGAGCCCTGGCGCGGGAGGATTCCCGACACTGTCTTCGGGCCGATGGTGGAGCCGCCGTCCACCGAGGGGCCGGGCCAATCGCTGCGCAACAACCTGCGGCGCGCACAGCAGCTGCTGAAGGAGGCCGGCTGGGAATACCGCGACGGCGCGTTGCGCAACGCCAAGGGCGAGGCGATGGAGCTCGAGTACCTCGACAGCAAGGAAGGGGGCGTGCGCACCGTCTCGCCCTGGGTGCGCAACCTCGAGAAGCTGGGCGTCACGCTGAAGTTCGCTTCAGTGGACTTCGCGCTCTACCAGCAGCGGCTGGACAAGTTCGAGTTCGACATCACCACCATCAACTTCCCCGGCACCCACAATCCCGGCCAGCAGCTGGCCGAGATCTTCGGCAGCAAGGCGGCCAAGACGGAGAGTTCGGGCAACTACATGGGCGTGAGCAGCCCGGCCGTGGATGCGCTGTTGGCCGACGTCGTGCGAGCCGACACCAAGGCCGAGCTGCTGCCGGCCTGCCGCGCGCTGGACCGGGTGATCATGCACAGCCACTACCTGATCCCGCAGTGGACCCTGATGTCGCACCGCATGGTCTACAACGACTGGCGTCTGGCCTTCAAGGCGCCGATGCCGCCCTACGCGGGCGGCGAGGACTGGGTCATGTCGACCTGGTGGTCCAAGAAACCGTAGGGACAAGGACGCACGGTGCTCGGCTACGTTCTCAAGCGGCTTCTGCTCTTCATTCCGACCCTGCTGGGCGTGGTCCTCGTGACCTTCATGGTGGTGCAGTTCGTGCCCGGCGGACCGGTGGAACAGTACATGGCCGAGGCGCGCGCGAGCGTGCGCGGCGGTGTCGAGTCGGGCGGTTCGAACTACCGCGGCGATCAGGGCGTGGATCCGAAGCGGCTGGCCGAGATCAAGGCGCTGTACGGCTTCGACAAGCCGGCCCACGAGCGCCTGTGGCAGATGCTGGGCCAGTTCGCGCGCTTCGACCTCGGCCGCAGCTTCTTCCAGAACAAGGATGTCTGGACGCTGATCCTGGAGAAGCTGCCGGTCTCGATCAGCCTGGGGCTGTGGACCTTCTTCATCAGTTATGGCGTGGCGGTGCCGCTGGGCGTGGCCAAGGCGGTGCGGGCCGGCACCCGCTTCGATCTGGTGACCACGCTGCTGATTCTGGTTGGTTATGCAATCCCGGGCTTCGTGCTCGGGGTGGCGCTGCTGGTCGTCTTCGGCGGCCAGCTGCAGTGGTTTCCCTTGCGCGGCCTCACGTCGGCCAACTGGGATGACATGAGCTGGGGCGCACGCATCGTCGACTACCTCTGGCACATCACCCTGCCGGTGACCGCGATGGTCATCGGCAGCTTCGCGGTGACGGCCATGTTGACCAAGAACGCCTTCCTCGAGGAGATCCGCAAGCAGTACGTGCTGACCGCGCGGGCCAAGGGCCTGGGCGAGCGGCAGGTGCTGTGGAAGCACGTGTTCCGCAATGCGCTCATCCCGATCATCACCGGCCTGCCGGCTGCCTTCGTCGGCGCCTTCTTCACCGGCTCGCTGCTGATCGAAACCCTTTTCTCGCTCGACGGCCTCGGGCTGCTGGGCTACGAGAGCGTGATCCGGCGCGACTATCCCGTCGTGCTGGGCACGCTCTACCTCTTCACCCTGATCGCCTTGGTGACCAAGCTGATCAGCGATCTCAGCTACGTATGGGTGGACCCGCGTGTCAAGTTCGATTGAGTCCACCGGCCCCTCCCATGCCCGTCCCGACCTCGGCGCGGTGCCGCTTCCGGCTTCCGCGGAGCCGGTCCGCGCGAACGGGGTGCGGCAGGCAGCAGGCCTGAGCCCGGGCCGCCGTGCCTGGCTTCGTTTCAAGCGCAACCGGCTGGGCTTCTGGAGCCTGATCCTGTTCTGCGCGGTGGTGGTCCTGAGCCTGTTCGCCGAGGTGCTGTCGACCGACCGGCCGCTGGTCCTGCGTTACGAGGGCCGCTACTACTTCCCGGTGGTGCGCGACTATTCCGAGAAGACCTTTGGCGGCGACTTCGAAACCCCCACCGACTACCTCGATCCCTTCATCCGCGAGCGCATCACGCAGGGCGGCAACTGGGCGGTCTACGCGCCCAACACCTACGGACCGAAGACGCTGAACTACTTCGCCAAGTCACCCAGTCCCGCGGCGCCCTCGCGCGACAACTGGCTGGGCACCGACGACCGCGGCCGCGATCTGCTGGCGCAACTGCTCTACGGCTTCCGCGTGAGCGTGCTGTTCGGGCTGGCATTGACCGCCATCGGCACGGTGCTGGGCGTCGCGGCAGGGGCTGTGCAGGGGTACTTCGCGGGCAAGGTGGACCTGATCTTCCAGCGCTTCATCGAAATCTGGAGCTCCATGCCCGAGCTCTACCTCTTGATCATCTTCAGCGCGATCTTCGCCCCGAGCGTCGCGCTGCTGCTGATCCTGCTGAGCCTGTTCGGCTGGATGGGCCTGGCGGACTACGTGCGCGCGGAATTCCTGCGCAACCGGCAGATGGACTACGTCCGCGCGGCGCGGGCGTTGGGCGTGGGCAACCTGCAGATCATGTGGCGCCACATCCTGCCCAACAGCATGACACCGGTCGTGACCTTCCTGCCCTTTCGCATGAGCGCGGCGATCCTGGCCCTGACCTCTCTCGACTTCCTGGGCCTGGGCGTACCGCCTGGCACGCCCTCGCTGGGCGAGCTCTTGAACCAGGGCAAGGCGAACATCGATGCCTGGTGGATCTCGATCTCCACCTTCGCCGTGCTGGTGCTCACGCTGATGCTGCTGACCTTCATGGGCGATGCGCTGCGCGACGCGCTCGATCCGCGGAAGGCGGACCTGTGAGCGGTGCTTCCCTCCTGTCGGTGAAGGACCTGCGCGTCGCCTTCGGCGGCAAGGCCGTGGTGCATGGCATCGACTTCGACCTCGCTCCGGGCGAAAAGCTGGCCCTGGTCGGAGAATCGGGCTCGGGCAAGACCGTCACCGCCCTGAGCCTGCTGCGGCTGGCCCTGAATGCCGAGGTCTCCGGCAGCGCGCGCTTCGCCGGCAACGGCGGGGGCGAAGGTCCGCGCGAGCTGCTGTCGCTGCCCGAGCGTGCGCTTCGCGGCATCCGCGGCAAGGAGATCGCGATGATCTTCCAGGAGCCGATGACCGCGCTCAACGCGCTCTACACCGTGGGCGACCAGATCGCCGAGGTGCTGGAGCTGCACGAGGCGCTGCCCCGGCGCGCCGCGCAGGAGGCGGCCGTGCAACTGCTGGCCGACACCGGCATCCCCGAGCCCCAGCGGCGCGCACGTGCCTTCCCGCACCAGCTCTCGGGCGGCCAGCGGCAGCGGGCCATGATCGCCATGGCGCTGGCCTGCAAGCCGCGCCTGCTGCTGGCCGACGAGCCCACCACCGCGCTCGACGTCACCGTGCGCGCCCAGATCCTGGAGCTGCTGGCGGAGCTGCAGCGCCAGTATCGGATGGCGGTGCTGATGATCACGCACGACCTGAACCTGGTGCACCGCTTCGCTGACCGGGTGGCGGTGATGGAACAGGGGCAGATCGTGGAGCAGGGCGCGGTGGCCACGGTTTTTGGCGACCCGCAGCATCCTTACACGCGCAAGCTGATCGACAGCCGGCCGGCGCGCGAACTGCCGCAGGCGCCCGCCCAGGAGGCCGAGCCGGTGCTGGAAGCCCAGGCGCTGCGGGTGAGCTACCCGGTGTCGCGCCCCGGCGTGGCCGGCTGGTTCCGCAAGGGCGAGTTCGTGGCGGTGCAGGGGGCCGACTTCCGCATTGGCCCGGGTGAGACGCTGGGGGTGGTCGGCGAGTCGGGCTCGGGCAAGTCCACGCTTGCGCTGGCTGCGCTGGGCCTGCTGCCCCACGGCGGCAACCTGGACGTCGCCGGCCAGCGCTGGAGCGCCAGTGGCGCAGGCGACCGGGCCCTGCGCCGGCTGATGCAGGTGGTGTTCCAGGACCCGTTCTCCTCGCTCTCACCCCGCATGACCGTGGAGCAGATCGTGGGCGAGGGCCTGACGGTTCATGCTCCCGAGCTGGATGGAGCGGCTCGGCGCACTCGCGCGCTGGCGGCGCTGGCCGATGTCGGCCTGACCGAGGTGCAGTTTCCGGCGCTGCTGGACCGCTACCCCCATGAGTTCTCGGGCGGCCAGCGCCAGCGGCTGGCGATCGCGCGAGCCCTGATCGTCGAGCCGCGCCTGCTGGTGCTGGACGAACCCACCAGCGCGCTCGACGTCACCATCCAGAAGCAGGTGCTGGGCCTGCTGCAGCGCCTGCAGCGCGAGCGTGGCCTGAGCTACCTGCTGATCACGCACGACGTCGAGGTGATCCGTGCCATGGCGCACCAAGTCATCGTCATGAAGGACGGCGCGATCCTGGAGGCCGGCGAAGCCCTGCGGGTGCTCGATGCGCCCGAGCATCCCTACACGCAGAAGCTGGTGGCGGCGGCCGTTGGCTGATTGAAAGAAAACGGAACGCCCTGAATGTCGATGATCGGAAGCGACCGGCGCGGCGCCTGGCGCGCGGCGCTGGCTTGCATGGTGGCCCTGGCGGTGGCGATGGGGCTGGGCCGCTTTGCCTTCACGCCCATGCTGCCGGTGATGCTGCACGAAGGAAAGCTGGACTTGCAGGAGGGCGGGCTGCTGGCCTCGCTCAACTACCTCGGCTATTTCCTGGGGGCGCTGTCGTGCGCAGCGATCCGGGTCGAGGCACCGACCATGGTGCGCGGCGGGCTGGTTGCCACCGCCGCGCTGCTGCTGGGCATGGGCCTCTGGGACGACTTCACCTTCTGGGGGCTGCTGCGCACCGCTGCGGGCGTGATGAGCGCCTGGACCTTCGTCTTCGCCTCCGGCTGGGGTCTGCGCCGGCTGGCCGAGACCCACGCGCCGACGCTGCAGGGCGTGATCTACACCGGGCCAGGTATCGGCATCGCGGTCACCGGCCTGCTGGGCGGGGCGATCGGGCGTTGGGGTTCGGAGGCCGGCTGGATCGGCTTCGGGCTGCTGTCGCTGGTGCTGATCGCGGGGGTCTGGCGCATCTTCGGGGATGGCGCTCATGTCCACGCCGCGGCGCCCGCCGCTGGGGCCGCGGCGGGAGTGCCCGACTCTGCCGCCGCCCGCAGCGACGCGCGCTGGCTGGTCGCGCTCTATGGCCTGGCCGGCTTCGGCTACATCATCACCGCGACCTTCCTGCCGGTCATCGCGCGGCAGGCCTTGCCGGGCTCTTCTTGGCCGGACTTCTTCTGGCCACTGCTCGGCCTGGCGGTGGTGCCAGGCGCCCTGATCGGCGCGCGGGCCCCCATCCAGTGGGACAACCGGCTGCTCCTGGCTGCGGCCTACGCGCTGCAGGCGTTCGGCGTTCTGTTGTCGGTCGCCTGGCCGACCATCGGCGGCTTCCTGCTCGGCAGCCTGCTCATCGGCGTGCCGTTCACCGCGATCACCCTGTTCGCGATGCGGGATGCGCGGCGCCTGCGCGGCAACGCCGCCGCCGGCCTGATCGGCTACGCCACCGCGTCCTATGGCGTCGGCCAGATCCTCGGGCCGCTGTTCGCCGCGCCGCTGGCCCAGCGCACCGGTTCCTTCACCGTGCCCTTGCTGGTGGCCGCCGCCACGCTGGCAGCCGGGGCGCTGCTGTTCTGCTGGGTCTGGTGGCGCGCCAGGCAGTTGCAGAGCGCGCCGGCGGTGTAGAAAGCCGTGCTTCCTCGCGCATTTGGCATATAATCTGAGACTCACGACCAAACGGGCGGGTACTTACCGCCCGTTTTTTATTGGTCGACGCATTTCTTGAGGCGCCGGGCGGGCGGCGCCTCGGACAACCACAAAAGGCGCACTCAGACACGTGGCATTGCAGCAGACAGTGGAACGAACCGTGGCCGGGCTCGGCTACGACCTGGTCGAGATCGAACGCTCGGCCGGAGGACTGCTGCGCGTCACGATTGATTTGCCCTGGAGCGGCCCCACGTCGGATGGGGCGCCGGAGGCTTTCGTGACAGTCGAGGATTGCGAGAAGGTCACCCGTCAATTGCAGTTCGCGCTCGAGGTGGAGGCCGTCGACTACAAGCGGCTCGAGGTCTCCTCGCCGGGGATTGACCGGCCGCTTCGCAATGAGCAGGATTTCGAACGTTTCGCCGGCGAGGTGATCGACATCACGCTGAAGGCGCCCATGGGCGCCGCCGCAGGCGGCCAGGTGGCGGCCAACCGCAAGAAATTTCGCGGCACGCTGGAGCGCGTCGCAGGGGCCGATGGCTCGCGGGGCTGGCAGATCGTCTGGAGCCAGGAGCCCGAAGGCAAGGCGGCGCCGAAGCCCGGCCAGAAGATCAGCAGGAAGCGCGCGCCCGCCCCGAAGCAGGCGCTGGGCTTCGCTCTGGACGAACTGCGTGAGGCGCGGCTCGCCCCGATCGTGGATTTCAAGGGGCGCAGGCCCAAGTCCGACGCAGAGGCGTCGGAATGAACAAGGAGAGTGGTGGCATGAATCGCGAAATGTTGATGTTGGTGGATGCGATCTCGCGCGAGAAGAATGTCGAGCGCGACGTCGTCTTCGGTGCGGTCGAGTCCGCCCTGGCGCAAGCCACCAAGAAGCTCTACCAGGGTGAGGTGGACATTCGCGTGGCGGTGGATCGCGACAGTGGCGACTATGAAACCTTCCGCCGTTGGCACGTGGTGCCCGACGAGGCCGGCCTGCAGCTGCCCGACCAGGAAATCCTGCTGTTCGAGGCCAAGGAAGAGATGCCCGACATCGAGGTCGACGAGTACATCGAGGAATCGGTGGAGTCGGTGCCGATCGGGCGCATCGGGGCCATGGCCGCCAAGCAGGTCATCCTGCAGAAGATCCGCGACGCCGAGCGCGAAATGCTGCTCAATGACTTCATGTCGCGCGGCGAGAAGATCTTCACCGGCACCGTCAAGCGCCTCGACAAGGGCGACATCATCGTCGAGGCCGGCCGCGTCGAAGGCCGCCTTCGCCGCAGCGAGATGATCTCCAAAGAGAACCTGCGCAACGGCGACCGCGTCCGCGCCATGATCATGGAAGTGGACCTGACGCTGCGCGGCGCGCCCATCATCCTGTCCCGCGCGGCGCCGGAGTTCATGATCGAGCTGTTCCGCCAGGAAGTGCCCGAGATCGAGCAGGGCCTGCTCGAGATCAAGAGCTGCGCCCGCGACCCGGGCTCGCGCGCCAAGATCGCCGTGCTCTCGCACGACAAGCGTGTCGACCCGATCGGCACCTGCGTCGGCGTGCGCGGCACGCGCGTGAACGCGGTCACCAACGAGCTGGCCGGCGAGCGTGTGGACATCGTGCTGTGGAGCGAGGACCCGGCCCAGTTCGTGATCGGCGCCCTGGCGCCGGCCAATGTGAGCTCGATCGTGGTCGACGAGGAAAAGCACGCCATGGACGTGGTGGTCGACGAGGAGAACCTCGCGATCGCGATCGGCCGCGGCGGCCAGAACGTGCGGCTCGCCTCCGAGTTGACCGGCTGGAAGATCAACATCATGGACGCCAACGAGTCGGCGCAGAAGCAGGCGAGCGAGACCGACGCCAGCCGCAAGCTCTTCATGGAGAAGCTCGACGTCGACGAGGAAATCGCCGACATCCTGATCTCCGAGGGTTTCACCAGCCTGGAGGAGGTGGCCTACGTGCCGATCTCCGAGATGCTCGAGATCGAGAGCTTCGACGAAGACACGGTCAACGAGCTGCGCGCGCGCGCCAAGGATGCGCTGCTGACCATGGAAATCGCCCGGGAGGAGAACGTCGAGAGCGTCTCGCAGGACCTGCGCGATCTGCAGGGCCTCGACCCCGCCCTGATCCCGAAGTTGGCCGAGGCGGGCGTGCACACCCGCGACGACCTGGCCGACCTCGCGGTCGACGAACTCACCGAAATCACCGGCCAGAGCGCCGATGAAGCCAAGAACCTGATCTTGAAAGCCCGCGAACACTGGTTCGCCGGCCAAGAGTGACGGTCATGGAGGCACGAAAGCAATATGTCCAGTACCACTGTCGCCGAGTTCGCGAACGAGCTCAAGAAGACTCCCGAAACCCTGCTTGACCAGCTCAAGAGCGCGGGCGTGCCCAAGGCCGCCGTCACCGACGCGCTGACCGAGGCGGACAAGCAGCGTCTGCTCGGCTTCCTGAAGGCCAGCCATGGCACGGTCGAGCCTGAACGCAAGAAGATCACGCTGACGAAGAAGTCGACCACCGAGATCAAGCAGGCCGACGCGATGGGACGCGCGCGCACGATCCAGGTCGAAGTGCGCAAGAAGCGCACCTTCATCCAGCGCGACGACGGCCACCCGGCCACGCCCGAACCGGTGAAGGCAGCGGCGCCCGCGCCGGCCGCGACGGTGGCCACGCCTGCTGCCCCGCGGATCGATGAAGCCGAGCTCGCCCGCCGCGAAGAGGACGCACGCCGCCAGGCCGAGCTGATCCGGCGCCAGGAGGAAGAGCTGGCCGAGAAGCGCCGCCAGCGCGAGGAAGCCGAGGCACGCGAGCGCGAGCGCGCGGCGCTTGCCGAACAAGCCGAGCAGCAGGCCCGTGCGGCCCGTGCCAAGGCTGCCGCCGAGAAGGCGGCGACCGCCGTGACCGAGGGCGCGCCCGACGCGCCCGACGAGAGTCCGGCCGAATCCGAGCGCAAGGCCGCGGCCGAAGCCGCAGCCGCAGCGCAGGTCAAGGCTGCAGCCGAATCGAAGGCTGCGGCGGAGTCGAAGGCTGCAGCCGAGTCGAAGGCCCGCGCCGATGAGGAAGCCGCCCGTGCGCGCGACCTCGACGAGCGCCGCCGCAAGGCCCTGGCCGAGGCCGAGGCCATCCGCGCCATGATGAACGCGCCAGCGCGCGTCCTGACGCCGCCCAAGCCGCCCGAGAAACCCGTCGAGGCCAAGGCCGGCGTGAAGGGCACCCTGCACAAGCCCACAGGCCCCGGCACGCGCACCGTGGCGCCGGCCCCCGGCGCAGCACCGGCACCTGCGGGCGCCGGCGCGGGCAAGGAAGTCAAATCGGCCAAGCTCTCCTCGAGCTGGGCCGGCGACACCGCCAAGAAGAAGGAAATCAAGACCCGCGGCGACGCCAGCGGCGGCGTGGGCCGCAGCAACTGGCGCGGCGGTCCGCGTGGCCGTCGGGGCAACGATCGCCAGGAAGAGCGCGCACCGGCGCCGGTGGTCGAGCAGCGCGTGATCGAAGTGCACGTGCCCGAGACCATCACGGTCTCCGAGCTCGCGCACAAGATGTCGGTCAAGGCCTCGGAAGTCATCAAGCAGCTGATGAAGCTGGGCCAGATGGCGACCATCAACCAGTCGTTGGACCAGGACACCGCGATGATCATCGTGGAGGAAATGGGCCACAGCGCCGTCGTCGCGGCGCTGGACGATCCGGAAGCCTTCACCGATGAGGACGTGTCGGCGCAGCAGGCCGAGGCTCTGCCGCGCGCGCCGGTCGTGACCGTGATGGGCCACGTCGACCACGGCAAGACCTCGCTGCTGGACTACATCCGCCGCACCAAGGTCGCGGCGGGCGAGGCCGGCGGTATCACGCAGCACATCGGCGCCTACCACGTGCAGACCGAGCGCGGCATGGTGTCCTTCCTCGACACCCCGGGTCACGAGGCCTTCACCGCCATGCGTGCCCGCGGCGCGCAGGCGACCGACATCGTGATCCTGGTAGTGGCGGCGGACGACGGCGTCATGCCCCAGACCAAGGAAGCCATCAGCCACGCCAAGGCGGCCAAGGTGCCGATCGTGGTGGCAATCAACAAGATCGACAAGCCCGACGCCAACCTCGACCGCGTCAAGCAGGAACTGGTGGCCGAGGAGGTGGTGCCCGAAGAGTACGGCGGCGACACGCCCTTCGTGCCGGTCTCGGCCAAGACAGGCCAGGGCGTGGACGACCTGCTCGAGCAGGTGCTGCTGCAGGCCGAGGTCCTGGAGCTCAAGGCGCCTGTGGATGCCGCCGCCAAGGGCCTGGTGATCGAGGCGCAACTGGACAAGGGCCGCGGCCCGGTCGCGACCGTGCTGGTGCAGTCCGGCACGCTGAAGATCGGCGACGTGGTGCTGGCCGGCTCGACCTATGGCCGCGTGCGCGCCATGCTGGACGAGGATGGCAAGGCGACCAAGGCCGCAGGCCCGTCGATCCCGGTGGAGATCCAGGGCCTGACCGAGGTACCGCAGGCCGGCGACGAGTTCATGGTGATGGGCGACGAGCGCCGCGCGCGCGAGATCGCGACCTACCGCGCGGGCAAGTTCCGCAACACCAAGCTGGCCAGGCAGCAGGCCGCCAAGTTCGAGAACGTGTTCTCGGAAATGGGCGCCGGCGAGGTCAAGACGCTGCCGATCATCATCAAGGCCGACGTGCAGGGCTCGCAGGAAGCGCTCGCGCAATCGTTGCTCAAGCTCTCGACCGACGAGGTCAAGGTGCAGGTGGTGTACGCGGCGGTGGGCGGCATCAGCGAGTCGGACATCAACCTGGCGATTGCCTCCAAGGCCACGGTCATCGGCTTCAACGTGCGCGCCGATGCCGGCGCGCGTCGCCTGGCCGAAGGCAACAACGTCAGCATCGAGTACTACAGCATCATCTACGACGCGGTGGACGAGCTGAAGACGGCGATGGCAGGCATGCTGGCGCCAGAGCGGCGTGAAGAGGTCATCGGCTCGGCCGAGATCCGCACCGTGTTCGTGGCCTCGAAGATCGGCACGGTCGCCGGCAGCTACATCACCTCGGGCTATGTCACGCGCAATGCGCATTTCCGCCTGCTGCGCGACAACGTGGTTGTCTACACTGGCGAGATCGAGTCGCTCAAGCGCCTGAAGGACGACGTGCGCGAGGTGCGCGAAGGCTTCGAGTGCGGTATCAAGCTCAGGAACTACAACGACATCAAGGAAAACGACCAGCTCGAATTCTTTGAGATCAAGGAGATCGCGCGGACGCTGTAAGCGGCCCCTGTGATGCTGGCCATGCCCAAGAGAAAAGCCGCCGTCCCCAACCGCGCCTTCAAGGTCGCCGACCAGATCCAGCGTGATCTGACGGAGCTGATCGCGCGCGAGCTGAAGGACCCGCGGGTGGGCATGGTCACCATCCAGGCCGTGGAGGTCACGCCCGACTACGCCCATGCGAAGGTCTTCTTCAGCCTGCTCAAGGGCGACCCGGTGGAAACCACCGAGGCGCTCAACCAGGCGGCGGGCTTCCTGCGCAACGGCCTCTTCAAGCGCCTGCACATCCACACCGTGCCGACGCTCCACTTCCAGTTCGACCGCACCACCGAGCGCGCTGCCGACATGAATGCGCTGATCGCGCAGGCCGTCGCCTCCCGTTCCAAAGAAGACTGAGGATGAACGCGCCACGCACCAGGGTGCAGCGGCGCCCTGTGCATGGGGTGTTGCTGCTCGACAAGCCACTGGGACTGTCCAGCAACCAGGCCTTGCAGAAGGCCAAATGGCTGCTGCGCGCCGAGAAGGCAGGGCACACGGGCACGCTGGATCCGCTGGCGACCGGCGTGCTGCCGCTGTGCTTCGGTGCGGCGACCAAGTTCAGCCAGCTGCACCTGGAGGCCGACAAGACCTACGAGGCCATCGCGCGCCTGGGCGTGCGGACCTCGACCGGTGATGCCGAGGGCGAGGTGATCGCCACGCGGCCGGTCGCCGTTGCGGCCGAGCACCTGGCGCGCGTCCAGGCGCAGTTCACCGGGCCCATCCGCCAGGTGCCCCCGATGCACAGCGCCCTCAAGAAGGACGGCAAGGCGCTCTACGAGTACGCTCGCGAGGGCGTGGAGGTCGAGCGCGCGCCGCGCGACGTGGTGATCCATTCGCTCGAGATCGCCGCCATGCCGGACGACTGCATCCGCATCCGCGCGACCGTGAGCAAGGGCACCTACATCCGCACGCTCGGCGAGGACATTGGCGAGGCGCTCGGCTGCGGCGCCCACCTGACCGCGCTGCGCCGCGTCGCCACCGGCGGTTTCGAGGCCTCGCAATGCGTGACGCTGCATGCGCTCGAGGCCATGGATGAGGCGGAGCGCCTCGCCCGCCTGCTGCCCACCGAATCGCTGCTGGCCAGCCACACGAGCGTCACGCTGGCCGCCGAAGATGCGGCACGCTTTCTCTCGGGCCTGCGCCGTCGCGGTGGCTGGTCCGATGCCGCGGAGGTCGCCGTCTTCGGCCAGGCGCCGCGCGCCTTCCTTGGTACCGCCCACGTCAAGGGCGGCGAACTCATCCCGGGGCGCTTGCTGAACCCCATCGAAATCCAGCAGACACTTTTGACCGAAGCCACACCATGAGCACCAACCAGATCCGCAACATCGCCATCATTGCCCACGTGGACCATGGCAAGACCACGATGGTCGACCAATTGCTGCGCCAATCCGGCACCTTCGCCGCACACGAGAAAGTCGTCGACACCGTGATGGACAACAACGCGATCGAGAAAGAGCGCGGCATCACGATCCTGGCCAAGAACTGTGCCGTGACCTGGAAGGGCATGCACATCAACATCGTGGACACCCCCGGCCACGCCGACTTCGGCGGCGAGGTGGAGCGCGCCCTCAGCATGGTGGACGGCGTCGTGCTGCTGATCGACGCCCAGGAGGGCCCGATGCCCCAGACCCGCTTCGTCACCAAGAAGGCCCTGGCCCTGGGCCTCAAGCCGATCCTGGTGGTGAACAAGGTCGACAAGCCGGGCGCGCGCCCCGACCACGTGGTCAACGCCGCATTCGACCTGTTCGACAAGCTGGGTGCGACGGACGAGCAACTGGATTTCCCGGTGGTCTACGCCTCGGGCATCAACGGGTGGTCGTCGCTGGAAGAGGGCGCGCCGGGCGAGCAGTGGGGCCCCGACATGTCGGCCCTTTTCGACACCATTCTCGAGCACGTGCCGGCCCACGCCGGCGATCCGGATGCGCCGCTGCAGTTGCAGATCTCGGCGATCGACTTCTCGACCTTCGTGGGCCGCATCGGCGTAGGCCGCATCAACGCCGGCACCATCCGCCCGATGATGGACGTGGTTGTGATGGAAGGCCCTGACGGCAAGTCCTTCAAGGGCCGAGTCAACCAGGTGCTGACTTTCCAGGGGCTGGAGCGCGTGCAGGCCACCGAAGCCGGCCCGGGCGAGATCGTGCTGATCAACGGCATTGCCGACATCGGCATCGGCGTGACCGTGACCGATCCCACGAACCCGGCACCGCTGCCCATGCTCAAGGTCGACGAGCCGACGCTGACGATGAACTTCTGCGTCAACACCAGCCCGCTGGCCGGCCGCGAGGGCAAGTTCGTCACCAGCCGCCAGATCTGGGACCGCCTGCAGAAGGAACTGCAACACAACGTGGCCCTGCGGGTGAACGAGACTGAGGAAGAGGGCGTCTTCGAAGTCATGGGGCGCGGCGAACTGCACCTCACAATCCTGCTGGAGAACATGCGCCGCGAAGGCTACGAGATGGCGGTGTCCAAGCCGCGCGTGGTGTTCCGCGACATCGACGGCGTCAAGCATGAGCCGATCGAGATGGTCACCGCCGACATCGAGGACCAGCACCAGGGCGGCGTGATGCAGGCGCTGGGCGAGCGCAAAGGCGAATTGGTCAACATGGAGCCGGACGGCCGCGGCCGCGTGCGCCTCGAGTACCGCATTCCGGCGCGTGGCCTGATCGGCTTCACCAACGAGTTCCTGAACCTGACGCGCGGCTCGGGCCTGATCTCGAACATCTTCGACAGCTACGAGCCGCACAAGGGCGAGATCGGCGGCCGCAAGAACGGTGTGCTGATCTCGATGGACGACGGCGAGATCTTCACCTACGCACTGGGCAAGCTGGACGATCGCGGCCGCATGTTCGTGCGGGCCAACGATCCGGTGTACGAGGGCATGATCGTTGGCATCCACAGCCGCGACAACGACCTGGTCGTCAACGCCACACGCACCAAGCAGCTCACGAACTTCCGCGTGTCAGGCAAGGAAGACGCGATCAAGATTACCCCGCCGATCGATCTCACACTCGAATACGGCGTGGAATTCATCGAGGACGACGAGCTGGTCGAGATCACGCCGAAGAGCGTGCGCCTGCGCAAGCGCTACCTGAAGGAACATGAGCGCAAGCGCGCCAGCCGCGAAACAACCGCCTAGGACAGGCCTCGCCCACGGGCGGGCCGTCTGGCTGATGGTCGTCGTGACCCTGATGTGGGCCACGGCGGGCGTGGTGACGCGTCACCTCGAACATGCGCGCAGCTTCGAGATCACCTTCTGGCGCAGCTTCTTCACCTTCGCGGCCCTGCTCGTGATCCTGCCGGCCTGGCAGGGGCGGGCGGTGTTCGCCAGGATCCGCTCGGGCGGCAGCGCGCTCTGGATTTCCGGTGTCTGCTGGTGCGTGATGTTCACTGCCTTCATGGTCGCGCTCACGCTCACCAGCGTGGCCAACGTGCTGGTGACCATGGCGCTGGGGCCACTCCTGACGGCCCTGGCGGCGCGCCTCTTCATCGGCCACCGCCTGCCGGCGCGCACCTGGGCGGCCATTGTGGTGGCCGGTATCGGGATCGGCTGGATGTACGGCACCCAGCTCGGCGAAGGCCTGCTGGCCGGTACGCTGGTAGCGCTGTGCGTGCCGCTGGCCGGCGCCTGCAACTGGACCGTGGTGCAGCATGCCCACGCGAAGGGGCATGACGTGGACCTGGTGCCTTCCGTGCTGATCGGCGCCGCCATGTCCTCGCTGCTGACGTTGCCGCTCGCCTGGCCCTTCCAGGCGAATGCGCATGATGTGGGCCTGCTGGCCTTCCTGGGCGTGTTCCAGCTTGCCATTCCCTGCGTGCTGTCGGTGCTGTGCGCGCGCGTGCTGAAGGCCCCCGAGGTCGCGCTGTTGGCGCTGCTGGAGATCATCTTCGGCATCGCCCTGGCCTGGCTGGGTGCGGGCGAGGAACCCGCGCCGAGCGTGCTGACCGGCGGCGCGCTGGTGATCGTGGCGCTGGTGTTCAACGAATGGCTGGGGTTGCGAGGCCGGCGCACGGCCGAAGTACCCATGCCGCGGCCCCGTTAGCATCGGGGCTTTCACCGACCACGGGCCGCACAGCCGGCGCGTTCTCTAGATTTTCCACTCGAAGGGAGTTTTATTGATGCGACTTTCCGCTCTCGTCCTCGCTGCTGCGGCAGCCACGGCCTCCATGGGCGTCTCGGCCCAGGTGCAGGTGAACATCAACGTGCCGGGCCTCGTCACGGTGGCGCCACCGGCGCCGCGCTATGAAGTCGTGCCGGCGCCGCGCGCGGGCTACGTCTGGGCGCCGGGCCATTGGCAATGGAACCAGAACGCCTATGCATGGCGCGGAGGGTATTGGGAGCGGGCGCGGCCGGACTATGCGTACGCACCAGGTCGATGGGTGCGTGCCGACGGTGGCTGGCGCTGGGTGGAGCCCGGCTGGAAGCATGCCGGCAAGCGCAGGGACAGGCATGAGGACCGGGGCCACCGCCATGATCGCCACCACGACGACGACCATCATGGTGGTCATCACTGCCCCCCGGGGCAGGCCAAGAAGGGGCGCTGCTGAGCGCCGCGCCCCCGGGGGTCGATCAGGGCCGCGCGACCTTCCAGACGTTGTTGAAGCCGTCGCCGGTCTTGTCGCCGGCCTTGGTGTCCTTGGCCCAGTAGTAGAGCGGCCAGCCCTTGTAGGCCCACTGGCGCTTGCCGTCGTCACGCATGACGATGGTGTAGGCGCCCATCGGCTTGGCACCATCGGCGACCATCAGTGGCGGCCAGTTGGTCGCACAGGGGCCGTTGCAGGCGGACTTGCCACTGCCGGCCGCATCGCGGTCGAAGGTGTACAGCGTCATGCCGGTCGGGCCGATCAGCACGCCGTCGGCGGTGCGGGTCGGGGTGTCCGGCGCCGATGCCGTTGTCGACATGCCGCCGCAGCCGGCGAGTAGGGCGGCCGCGAGGATCGAGGCGCTGAGCAGTTTCATTTGAGTTTTCTCCTTGGGTTGAACAATCGTCTTCAAAGCTGGCGGTAGACCGCGTCGGCCAGCCCCAGCAGCGTCTCCCGCGGCAGCGCGCCTGCGAGTGCATAGCCGAATCCCTGATCGATCCAGTAGAAGCTGGGCACCGGCCCCTCCGCCGAGTAGCGGAATGCCGTTTCCCCGGCCGGCGCCGACGCTGCCTTCTGCGTTTCCCGGTCCAGGCTGCCGATGTAGAGGGTCAGCCGCTCACCGTCGCCGCGCTCGAACATGAACTGTGCCCGCGCCCCTTCGCTGCCCGGCAGCAGACGACCGCCGACCAGCGCGTAGCCCTGCGCCGACAGATCCGGCACCTTGAGGGGGCGGTCGAGCCGCTTCGAAAGCCACTGCACCAGGTGCTGCTGCTCGGCGGCTGCCACCTCCACCGGATGGCGCTTCTCGGGCGCATAGACCGCATGGGCCACCGCCGCGGCACGGACGAACTCGCGTGCCGCGGGCGCCACCGCCAGCGCCGGCTCGCTGCGCTGCGTCTGCCATTCGAGATGGCTGAGCCAGCCGATGCCGAAGGCCGCCAGCAGGCTGGCCGCGATGCCGCCCCAGCGCATCCAGCGCGCGTGCAGGGCCTGGCGCGCCGCGACCTGCTCCGCCGCGGCCAGCAGCGAAGGCGGCACGGGTTCGTCGAGCACCTCGCCGTGCAGCCGGCGCAGCGCGTCGCGCTGCGCCCGCCAGGCGGGCTGGTCGGTGTCGGGTGGCAGGGCGGTGGGCGGCTTCATGGCGATGCGCTTCACTTGAGACGGCGCAGGCCCGGCCGGCCGGCGGCCGGCGGCGGCGCGCCTTCCATCAGGTCCTGCAGGCGCACCCGCGCACGCGCCAGGCGCGACATGACCGTCCCCAGGGGAATGTTCAGCACGCGGGCCAGTTGCGCGTAGGACAGGTCTTCGAGCGCCACCAGCAGCAGCACGGCACGCTGCTCCTCGGGCAGCAGCATGAGGCAGCGCTGCAGGTCGATGGCACGGTCGCGGCTGCCTTCGGCGCCCGGCAACTGGGGTGCCAGCTCGTCGATGTCCACCGTGGCGCGCGGCGGCGCGCGCCGGGCCTGGCTGGCGAACACGTTGTGCATGATGGTGAACAGCCAGGCCCGCAGGTCGCTTCCGACAATCCAGAGCTGCCACTTGTGGCAGGCGCGCTCCAGCGTGTCCTGGACCAGGTCGTCGGCGGCCCAGGCATCGCCCGTCAGCGCGCGCGCGTAGCGGCGCAGGCTGGGGATATGGTCGATGAGGGCACGTGAATCCATCGCTGCAGCACAAACGCCTGGGCGCTGCAGTTTATTCCCGCGTGCCGCAAAAAAAAGATCTAGCGCTCGCTGCGCAGCACCCGCGGCTTGAGCGCCTTGGCCGGGTTGCCGCCGTAGACCGTCCAGGCGTCGAGCGACCGGAACGCCACACCGCGCGCGCCCAGCACGGCGCCTTCGCCCACCTCCACGCCGGGCCCGACGAAGGCTTCGGCCGCGATCCAGGCGCCGGCGCCGATGGTGATCGGGCTGGCCGTCAACTGAAAAGTGGCCGACGCGATGTCGTGTGTGCCGGCGCACAGATGCGCCCCCTGCGAGACCAGCGCAGCCCGGCCCAGCGTGATCGGCGCCATGTTGTAGCAGTTGACCCGCTCGGCCAGCAGCGCACGGTCGGCCAGGTGCAGGTGGGGCGGATACCAGACCCGCGCGCTGCCGCGCACGTCGCTCGATTCGCCGAGCTGCGCGCCGAAGAGCTTGAGCAGGAAGCGGCGCCAGAAGCGCATCTGCGGCGGCGTCCAGGAGGCCAGCAGGGCCCAGCTGATGTTCCAGGCCGCGCGCAGCAGGCGGTTGCGCAGCGAGAAGCTGGGGCCGCCTTCGAGCGGGTTGGTGCGCTCGGCGTCGAGCGGTTGAGCGGCCATGGGAAAGGGTTCCTTCAGCGGTTGCGGCTCTTCATCGCGCGTTCGACCTCGCGCTTGCCTTCGCGGTCCTTGATGGTGTCGCGCTTGTCGTGCTCGGCCTTGCCCTTGGCCAGCGCGATCTCGCATTTCACCTTGCCGGCCTTCCAGTGCAGGTTGAGCGGGACCAGGGTGTAGCCCTTCTGCTCGACCTTGCCGACCAGGCGGCGGATCTGCTCCTTGTGCAGCAGCAGCTTCTTGGTGCGCACCGAGTCCGGGTTGACGTGCGTCGAGGCGGACTTCAGCGGGTTGATCTGGCAGCCGATGACGAAGAGCTCGCCGTCGCGGATCACCACGTAGCCGTCGGTCAGCTGCACCTTCCCTTCTCGCAGGGACTTGACCTCCCAGCCTTCCAGGACCATGCCGGCCTCGAAGCGCTCTTCGAAGAAGTAGTTGTAGGCGGCTTTCTTGTTGTCCGCGATCCGGGAGGAGGTGTCCTGCTTTTTGGTGGCCATGGCTTCGTCAGTTGGGGGCGCATGGCATTCGCACAACCGTCAGGCGCACACACCGGGCGGAGATTCTATGAAATGAGGCAAGGCGGCCCGTCAATGCCTGGACAGGGTGTGGTGCGGCGACTCGCCGAAGCGGCGCGCGTAATCCTGCGCGAAGCGTCCCAGGTGGGCGAAGCCGTACTGGAGGGCCACCGCCGTGACGGTGGTGCCGGGCGCAGCCTCCCGAAGCACGCGATGCACGGCCTGCAGGCGCAGCGCCTTCAGGAAGGCCATCGGCGTCTGCCCGGTGTATTGACGGAAAGCCGCCTGCAGGCTGCGCACGCACAGGCCGCTGGCCGCCGCGATGTGGTCCACCGAGATGGCGTCACCCAGGTGGGCCTCGATGTATTCCTTCGCTCGCCGCACCGCGCGTGGCGATACCTCCGGCAGCCTTGCCAGCAGGCGGGCGCTGAGGCTGTGCGGCAGCTGGTTCAGCAGCGTGTGGGTGAGGGCGGCTTCGGCCTGCACCAGGAAGGGCGTGGTCAGCAGGGTGCGCCCGCAGGAGAGCTCCTGGACCAGGAAGTCGACGAGATGCCTGACGCTGGCGCCTGCGCCCTGGTCGATGGGCACGGCGGGCTCGAACTCCAGCGGCCGTGCGCCGACCGGCTGGCCGGTCAGAGCCTCCCAGTGCCGCTCGACCACGGCGGTGTCGAGCTTGACGATCAGGTGCGGCGTGGCATCGGCCCAGCGCATGCGCAGCGGCCGGCTAGGCGAGGCGAGCGAGGCGCAGTGCGGGTCGGAGACGAAGTCGCGATCCGCCCAGCGGATGTCGGCATGGCCTCCCAGTGGAATCTGCAGCAGGTAGAAGTCGCCGAGGCAGCCCGGGTCGATGTCGACCTCGGCGCCGTACTGCACGTAGTTGAGCGAGATCTCCGTCAGCGGCGCGACGTGGTGGCGCGCATCGAAGCGCTCCGAGCCGTGCCCCAGGCTCAGGCGGTGCGGGCAGAAGATGCGCGCGACCTCGTCCCGGGCCTGATCCAGTTCGGGGGTGTCGATCCGTGCGAAGGCCGACAGGGGCAGCAGGGTGCTCGTCGCGGCGCGTTCCATGCGAAGGGTCGCTGAAAGAAATTCGTTTTGCGGATAGTGGCCGCGCAATCCGGATTGGGCGGCGGCTGCGCGAAATCTAGAGTATCCGAATGCGATTGACAAACAGGAGTGACCCCATGACAGCGGATCTGCGCGACAGGACAGTGCTCATCACCGGCGGCGCCACCCTCATCGGTGCGGGCGTCGCCCGGTGCTTCCGGGATGCCGGCGCCCGGGTGGTATTGGCCGACATCGATGCCGAGGGCGGGCAGGCCGTGGCGCGCGATCTCGGTGCCGACTTCGTGGCCACCGACCTGACGCGCGACGAGCAGATCGAGGCCTGCGTCGATGCGGTGCTGACGCGTCATGGGCGCATCGACACGCTGGTCAACCTGGCTTGCAGCTACACCGACAACGGCCTGGCTTCGCCCCGCGCCGAGTGGCAGCAGGCGCTGGACGTCAACCTCGTGTCCGCCGTGATGATGGCGCGCGCGGTGGTGCCGCACATGCAGGCGGCCGGCGGCGGCGCGATCGTGAACTTCAGCTCGATCTCGTCCAAGGTCGCGCAGACCGGGCGCTGGCTCTACCCGGTCAGCAAGGCCGCGCTGGTGCAGGTCACGCGCAGCATGGCGATGGACCTCGCGCCGATGAACATCCGCGTCAACTCGGTGTCGCCGGGCTGGACCTGGTCTGCCGTGATGGACCGCCTGACGGGCGGCGACCGCGCCAGGACCAATGCGGTGGCCCGGCCCTTCCATCTGCTGCGCCGCGTAGGCAACCCGGAGGAGGTGGGCCATGTGGTGGTGTTCCTGTGCTCGGACAAGGCCTCCTTCGTCACGGGCGCGGACTGGGCCGCCGACGGCGGCTATTCGGCCATGGGGCCGGAATCGTACGAGCCGGCGATCCCCAAGCTGGCCGCCTGAGGTCGATCCTTCCATCCTGAGAGTGAGAGAGGCAAGCCATGAACGTTCTTTCTTCCGCCGCGGCCCCGCGCCGCATCATGATCGTCGGCGCCGGCCAGTCCGGCCTGCAGCTCGCGCTCGGCCTGCAGCAGCAGGGCGTGCAGGTCACGCTGGTGTCCAACCGGAGCGCCGATGACATCCGCACCGGCAAGGTCATGTCCAGTCAGTGCATGTTCGGCAGCAGCCTGCAGATCGAGCGCACGCTCGGCATCGATTTCTGGGCGAAGGGGTGTCCGCCGGTGGAAGGCATCGGCCTGAGCATCCCGCACCTGGAACGGCAGGGCGAGAAGATTGTGGACTGGGCGCACCGGCTGGACCGCATCGCGCAGTCGGTGGATCAGCGCGTGAAAATTCCCGGTTGGATGAAGCTGTTCGCCGAGCGCGGCGGCGAGATCCTGTTCCAGGAAGCCGGCGTGGCCGAGCTCGAGCACTGGACGCAGGAGCAGGACCTCGTGATCGTCGCGGCCGGCAAGGGCGAGATCGCGCAGCTGTTCGAGCGCGACCCCGAGCGCTCGCCCTTCGACAAGCCGCAGCGTGCGCTTGCGCTGACCTACGTGCACGGCATGGTGCCGCGGCCCGCCTACTCGGCCGTCAACTTCAACCTGATCGCGGGGGTGGGCGAGTATTTCGTGTTCCCGGCGCTCAGCATCACGGGGCCCTGCGACATCATGGTGTTCGAGGGCCTCCCCGGCGGCCCGATGGACTGCTGGGCCGAGGTCCGGACGCCGGCCGAGCACCTGGCCAAGTCGAAATGGATCCTCGACACCTTCGTGCCCTGGGAGGCCGAGCGCTGCCGCGACCTGCGCCTCACGGACGACAACGGCATCCTGGCCGGACGCTTTGCACCGACCGTGCGCCGCCCGGTCGGGCGCCTGCCCTCGGGCCGCATCGTGCTCGGCATGGGCGACGTGGTGTGCCTGAACGACCCGATCACCGGCCAGGGCTCCAACAACGCCGCCAAGTGCGCCCTTGCGTACCAGCGCGCCATCCTGGCGAGGGGCACAGCGCCCTTCGACGCGGCCTTCATGCAGGCGGCCTTCGACGACTACTGGCAGTACGCCCAGCACGTGGTGAACTGGACCAATGCCATGCTGCAGCCTCCACCGCCGCACGTGCTGGAGCTGCTGGGCGCGGCCGGCGCGATGCCCGCGGTGGCGCGGCGCATCGTCAACGGCTTCGACGATCCACGCGATTACGCGGACTTCTTCATGGACCCGGACAAGGCCGCGGCCTACCTGAAGTCCGAGCTGCAGGCCGAGGCCGCCTGAGCCATGGCCCACGCACTGCGCGCGCTCGAGCAACTGCGCTGCGAGCCCAACCTGGATGCCGGCGACTTCCGCCGCGCGATGCGCTGCCTGGTCGGCGCCGTCACCATCGTCACCAGCACCGACGGCCACACGCCGGTGGGGCTGACGGCCACCGCCGTGTCCTCGCTGTCTGCGCAGCCGGCGCGCATCCTGGCCTGCGTCAACCTGCAGGGCAGCAGCTTCCGCACCATCGCGCAAAGCCGGCGCATGGCGGTCAACGTGCTGTCGGCGCGGCAGTCGCCCCTGGCTCAAGTCTTTGCGGGCCGGGGCGGGGGCGCCGGCGAGCGCTTCGATCCGGACGAATGGGACACCCTGGTCACCGGCGCACCGGTGCTGCGCGGCTCGCTGGCTTCACTCGATTGCGTGGTGGACGAGATGATGGTCGCGCACAGCCACGCGGTGGTCATCGGCGAGATCAAGGCCGCCTTGCTCTGCGAGCCCGACGCGCTGCCGCTGCTGTACGCTGGCGGCCAGTTCACCACGCTGCGGCAGGGTGCGCTCGCGGCATAGCGCCGGGCCTCGCGTCCGGCTTCCCCACGATTCTTGAAAAGAGGAGATACGCCATGGCAGGTCAATGGTTGAAGGTGGCCGCTTCCGACGGCAGCGGCAGCTTCCGCGCCTATCTCGCGACCCCGGCAGCGGGCAGGGGGCCCGGCATCGTGCTGGCGCAGGAGATCTTCGGCGTGAACGCCACCATGCGCGAGGTGGCCGACTACTACGCCGAGGAAGGCTACACGGTGCTGGTGCCGGACCTGTTCTGGCGCCAGCAGCCCGATGTGGAGTTGGGTTACGCGCCGGAAGACTGGCAGAAGGCCTTCGGCTTCTACCAGGGCTTCGACGAGAACAAGGGCGTGGAAGACATCGCCGCCGCGATGGTGGCGCTGCGCGCGCGTCCAGAGCACGTGGGCAAGGTCGGCGTGCTGGGCTTCTGCCTGGGCGGCAAGCTGGCCTACCTGGCGGCCTGCCGTACCGATGCCGATGTCGCAGTCGGCTACTACGGCGTGGGCATCGAGAACAGCCTGGACGAGGCCGCGAACATCCGCGGCCAGTTACTGCTGCACATCGCCGAGCAGGACAAGTTCTGCCCGCCGCCGGCGCGCGAAAAGATCCTCACCGCTCTAGGCGGCAAGGCGAACGTGGCGCTCCATGTCTATCCTGGCGTGGACCATGCCTTCGCGCGGCTGGGCGGCGAGCACTATGACAAGCCGTCGGCCTTGATGGCGCACCAGCGCAGCGTCGCCGCTTTCCGGCAGGCGATGGGGCCGCACTACGACTTCTCGGCGCTGTGGGACAAGCACTGCGAGTACGAGTTCGCGACGCGCAACGTCGCCGACACCATGGCCACGATGGTGCCCGAGCCCTATGTGAACCACATCCCCACCATGACGGGCGGCGTGGGCCACGCGATGCTGAGCCGCTTCTACCAGCACCATTTCGTCAACAGCAATCCGCCCGACACCCGGCTGGTCCCGATCTCGCGCACCGTCGGCGCCACGCAGATCGTCGACGAGATGCTGTTCTGCTTCACGCACAGCTGCGAGATCGACTGGATGCTGCCCGGCGTGGCACCCACCGGCCGGCTGGTGGAGATCCCGCTGGTCGCGATCGTGAAGTTCCGTGGCGACAAGCTCTACCATGAGCACATCTACTGGGACCAGGCCAGCGTGCTGGTGCAGATCGGCCTGCTGGACCCCCAGGACCTGCCGGTGGCGGGCGTCGAGACGGCGCGCAAGCTGCTCGACGAGAATCTGCCTTCCAACACGCTGATGGCGGCCTGGTCTCGCTCGGGATGAGCCTTGGGGCCTGCCTCCATACAATCGAACGGAGCCCCGATTCGATTTCATGAAAGCAGTCCACAAGTCCATCCTGATCTGGTACAGCGCCGAGGAGATGTACAGCCTGGTCACCGACGTGGCGAGATATCCCGAGTTCCTGCCCTGGTGCGACAAGGCCCGCGTGATCGAGCAGGACGAGGGCGGCATGACGGCCGAGGTCGGGCTGGCCTTCAGCGGCTTTCACCACAGCTTCACCACGCGCAACACCCACGTGCCCGGCCGCGAGGTGCATTTGCGGCTGGTGGACGGGCCTTTCTCCCATCTGGAAGGTGCCTGGAAGTTCACGCCGGTCGGCGAAGAGGGCGAGCGCGCCTCCCGCGTGGAGCTGAACCTGAGCTATGGCTTCAGCAACTTCGCGCTGCAGGCGCTGGTCGGCCCGGTGTTCGACAAGATTGCCTCCAACCTGGTCGAGGCCTTCGTCAAGCGTGCCGAGCACATCTACGGCCAGAGCTGATGCCCCATGTGACGGTCGTGTACTCGCCGGGCGCGCGCGAGGTGATCGAGCAGGAGCTCGACGTGCCCGAGGGCGCGTCGGTGCGCGATGCGGTGCGTGAGAGCGGCCTTGCCGCGCACTACCCGGAACTCGACGGGGAAGCCGTGGTGCCGGGCATCTGGGGGCGCGCCGTCGAATGGACGCAGCGGGTCCAGGCGCTCGACCGCATCGAACTGTGTCGCTCGCTCACGGTCGATCCCAAGATCGCGCGGCGCGAGCGCTTTCGCCAGCAGGGTGCGCGCGCGACCGGGCTCTTCGCGCGCCGGCGCAAAGGCGGCAAGGCGGGCTACTGATGGAGCGGGAAGCGCTGCCTACTTGCAGTCGCTGTCGATCACGGATTGCAGGCGCTGTGTCTCGGCAGTGCGTGCTTTGTCGTCCATGACCTCGCGCTCGCCCTGGGCGTTCAGCCGGGCGACGCGGATGCCGCTGTCCATGGTCGCTTTGCCCTGGCGCGCCCGTTGGCAGTTTTCGGCCTTGGCCTGGGCCACCTTCTGCGCCTCGGCGGCCTGCTTCGCCTTTTCGGCTTCCTCGGCCTTGCGGGCCTTTTCCTCGAGGTCCTTGTCGACCCCGGTGGGCTTGGCCTTGGCTGCGCCGCCGGCGCTCGCGGGGGCGGCGGAGGCAGGCTGAGCGCTGCCCGCTTCCGGCGCCGGCGCGGGGCTGAAGGTCACGCGCGCAGACGAGGAAGGGCCGGGGCGGCGAAGGATGTTCTTGTCGGGGATCTCCGGCGGCGGCGCCGTGTCGCTGAAGACTTTCTTGTTGCTCTGATCGATCCACTGCCACTGGGCCTGGACGGTCGTCGCCGCGAGAAGGCAGGCGGATCCGAATGCGAGCAGGTGCGCGAACTTCATGGCGGCAGTTTAGCGCTGTTTACGTTTTGCAACGTTTTACTTCTGTATCTGCGGGATCGGGCGCGGCATTTGACCCACATCCGGAAGGACCCGCACGCCGGCCGGGCATGGTGCCATCGTTACAATCGATTTTTTGGAGCCTCACCCATGCGCCTTCTCGGCAAAGCGCTCACCTTCGACGACGTGTTGCTGGTGCCAGCCTACTCCCAGGTCCTGCCCAAGGACACCTCCCTCGCCACCAAACTCTCCCGAAACATCACGCTGAACCTGCCGCTGGTCTCCGCGGCCATGGACACCGTGACAGAAGCCCGCCTTGCCATTGCCATGGCGCAGGAGGGCGGCATCGGGATCGTCCACAAGAACTTCACGCCTGCCGAGCAGGCCGCGCAGGTGGCCAAGGTCAAGCGCTACGAGTCCGGCGTGTTGCGCGATCCCGTGGTGATCACGCCCACCCACACCGTGCTGCAGGTGCTGCAACTGTCGGAAGAACTCGGCATCTCCGGCTTCCCGGTGCTGGACGGCGGCAAGGTGGTCGGCATCGTGACCGGCCGCGATTTGCGCTTCGAGAGCCGTTACGACGTGCCGGTGAGCGAGATCATGACGCCGCGCGAAAAGCTGATCACGGTGCCCGACGGCACCACGCTCAGCGAGGCCAAGGCGTTGCTCAACAAGCACAAGCTCGAGCGCCTGCTGGTGATCAACAACGCCTGGGAGCTCAAAGGCCTGATCACCGTCAAGGACATCACCAAGCAGACCAGCTTTCCCAATGCGGCGCGCGACGCCAGCGGCCGCCTGCGCGTGGGCGCGGCCGTCGGCGTGGGGGAGGGCACCGAGGAGCGCGTCGAGGCGCTCGTGAAGGCAGGTGTCGATGCGATCGTGGTCGACACCGCGCACGGGCACAGCGCCGGGGTGATCGAGCGCGTGCGCTGGGTCAAGAGGAACTATCCGCAGGTCGACGTGATTGGCGGCAACATCGCCACCGGCGATGCCGCCCGCGCGCTGGCCGAGGCGGGCGCCGATGCCGTCAAGGTCGGGATCGGCCCTGGCTCCATCTGCACCACCCGCATCGTGGCCGGCGTGGGTGTGCCGCAGATCATGGCGGTGGACAACGTCGCCACCGCGCTGCAGGGCAGTGGCATCCCGCTGATCGCCGACGGCGGTATCCGCTACTCGGGCGACATCGCCAAGGCCATCGCGGCCGGCGCGAGCACCGTGATGATGGGTGGCATGTTCGCCGGCACCGAGGAGGCGCCGGGCGAGATCGTGCTGTTCCAGGGCCGCAGCTACAAGAGCTACCGTGGCATGGGCTCCATCGGCGCGATGCAGCAGGGGAGCGCCGACCGCTACTTCCAGGAGTCGACGACCGGCAACCCCAATGCCGACAAGCTGGTGCCCGAGGGCATCGAAGGGCGGGTGCCGTACAAGGGCTCGATGGTCTCGATCATCTACCAGATGTCCGGCGGTCTGCGCGCCAGCATGGGCTACTGCGGCTGCGCCACCATCGAGGACATGAAGAACAAGGCCGAGTTCGTGGAGATCACCACGGCCGGCATTCGCGAAAGCCACGTGCACGACGTGCAGATCACGAAGGAAGCGCCGAACTACCGCGCTGAGTAATTCTGGCCAGAAACCTGATTTTGGCCAATTTGGCTAGAATCAGGCCTTCTTTTCGATTCAGGCCAGAACGTGCAAACAGTTTCCGTCCATCAAGCCAAGGACCGGTTCTCGGCGCTGCTGCAGGCGGTGGAGAACGGGGAGGAAGTGGTGATCACGCGCCACGGCAAGAAAATCGCCCGCATCGTGCACGACCCCGAGGCCGTGTTGAGCGAATCCGAACGGGCCCAGGCCCAGCAGCGAGCCCTCGACGAACTGCGCGCCTACCAGGCTGGCATCAAGCCGGCCGTCGAGGGCCACACCGACTGGAAGAGCCTGCGCGACGCCGGGCGCAGGGAATGAAGCCGATCGTCATCGATGCCTCGGCCGCCGCTGCGTGGATCATGCCTGACGAAGTCAGCGACGCTGCCCTGCGGCTCTATGCAGATGCCACCGAGCCGAACGAGGTGTTCCATGCGCCCGCTCTCTGGGTCTGGGAGACCGGCAACATCCTCGTGATGGGCCAGGCGCGCGGCCGCATCGACGGCACGCAGGTCGAGCAGGCGCAGGCCTTGCTGGCTGCCGCGAACATCACTTTCGATCCCGTGCCTTCGCTGCACCGTCGCGCCCAGATCGGGCGGATGGCCCAGGCGCACGGCCTGACCTTCTACGACGCCTCCTACCTGGAGCTGGTGCTGCGCCTGAACGGACAGCTCGCTTCACTGGACAAGAAGCTCGTGGCCGCGGCCCGGGCCTGCGGCATCGTCTGCCTCAGTTTTTGAAGAGTCCTCCATGCAACACCAGAAAATCCTCATCCTCGACTTCGGCTCCCAGGTCACGCAGCTGATCGCCAGGCGCGTACGCGAAGCGCACGTGCTCTCCGAAGTCCATCCCTGCGACGTCAGCGACGATTGGGTGCGCGAGTATGCGAAGGACGGCACGCTCAAGGGCGTGATCCTCTCCGGCAGCCACGCGAGCGTGTACGAGGAGTCGACCGACAAGGCGCCGCAGGCGGTGTTCGAGCTGGGCGTGCCGGTGCTGGGCATCTGCTATGGCATGCAGACCATGGCGCACCAGCTGGGCGGCAAGGTCGAGGGTGGCCACAAGCGCGAGTTCGGCTTCGCGGCTGTGCGTGCGCGAGGCCACACCGAGCTGCTGCGCGATATCGCCGACTTCACCACCGACGAAGGCTACGGCATGCTCAATGTCTGGATGAGCCATGGCGACAAGGTCACCGAGCTGCCCCCGGGCTTCAAGCTGATGGCCTCCACCGACAGCTGCCCGATCGCCGGCATGGCCGACGAGGCGCGGCACTTCTACGCGGTGCAGTTCCACCCGGAGGTCACGCACACCCAGCAGGGCAAGGCCATTCTTGATCGCTTCGTGCTCGGCATCTGCGGCGCGAAGCCCGACTGGGTGATGCGCGACCACATCGCGGAGGCGGTGGAGGCGATCCGCCAGCAGGTGGGCGACGAGGAGGTGATCCTCGGCCTCTCCGGCGGCGTCGATTCCTCGGTGGCCGCGGCGTTGATCCACCGTGCCATCGGCGATCAGCTGACCTGCGTCTTTGTCGACCACGGCCTGCTGCGCCTGAACGAAGGCGACATGGTGATGGACATGTTCGTCGGTCAGCTGCACGCAAAGGTGATCCGCGTCGACGCCAGCGAGCTCTTCCTCGGCAAGCTGGCCGGCGTGAGCGATCCCGAGGCCAAGCGCAAGATCATCGGCGGCGAGTTCGTCACCGTCTTCAAGCAGGAGGCCGCCAAGCTCACGAGTGCGGGCGCGAAGGGTGCGAAGTGGCTGGCGCAGGGCACCATCTACCCCGATGTGATCGAGTCCGGCGGCGCCAAGAGCAAGAAGGCCGTCACCATCAAGAGCCACCACAACGTGGGCGGCCTGCCCGAGCAGCTGGGCCTGAAGCTGCTGGAGCCGCTGCGCGACCTGTTCAAGGACGAGGTGCGCGAGCTGGGCGTGGCGCTGGGCCTGCCGCCGGAGATGGTGTATCGCCATCCCTTCCCGGGACCTGGCCTGGGCGTACGCATCCTGGGCGAGGTGAAGAAGGAATACGCCGACCTGCTGCGTCGCGCCGACGCGATCTTCATCGAGGAGCTGCGCAACTTCAAGGATGCCTCCTCGGGCAAGAGCTGGTACGACCTGACCAGCCAGGCCTTCACTGTGTTCCTGCCGGTCAAGAGCGTCGGCGTGATGGGCGATGGCCGCACCTACGACTACGTGGTCGCGCTGCGCGCGGTACAGACCAGCGACTTCATGACCGCCGACTGGGCCGAGCTGCCCTATGCGCTGCTCAAGAAGGTGTCGGGGCGCATCATCAACGAAGTGCGCGGGATCAACCGGGTGACCTACGACGTGTCGAGCAAGCCACCGGCGACGATCGAGTGGGAGTGAATTGACGTCCTTCGGGGACTATCGCCTAGTATCGAAAAACTTCCGTAACGTGTTGATTTAAAAGGAAATACTTCACGGCAGCTATCGGTGGCTATCGCCGGCCAGCGGAACAGGGTCTCCTGACCCCTGACGGTAAAAGCCGTCACCAACAGGAGGAAAACCTCGATGCTTACCGACACCGCACTGCGCAATTTGAAGCCTAAGTCATTGACTTACAAGGCTTCTGACCGGGATGGGATGTACGTGACGGTATCGCCCACCGGTACCGTCACCTTCCGCTACCCGATCGGGACATCCTGCCGGCCTTCCAGAACCGGCAGCTCAGCGAAATCACTGCCGATGACCTGCGCTCCCTCTGCAACGAGGTGAAGGCGCGCGGTGCGCCGGCCACGGCGGTGCACGTCCGCGACATCGTGAAGCAGGTCCATGCCTTCGCCGTCCTGCACGGCGAGAAGGTGGACAACCCGGCTGACGATGTGGGGGCTGCGTCGATTGCGACGTTCGTGCCGAAGGATCGCACCCTGTCACCCCTGGAGATCCGGCTGATGGCGCGGCAGATGGAATCGGTGGCTCGCATGAAGGGGCAATCCGCATGTGGTCTATCTGTCGCGCCAGGCGCTGGACATCTTCGTAGCCCTGCATACTTGTACGGCCGGCTCCAAGTTCGTTCTGCCATCGCGCTACGACGCCGAGCGCTGCATGTCGAACGCGACCTTGAACCGGGTCACGCAGATCGTCGCGGAGCGCGCGAAGGCTGCGGGCCTGCCGTTGGAGCCCTTCACCGTCCACGATCTGCGCCGCACCGGCTCGACGCTGCTGAACGAAATCGGCTTCAACCGAGATTGGATCGAGAAGTGTCTGGCGCTGAGGATGGGCGTTCCTCACGCTCGATCTACAACAAGGCCGAGTACGCCGAGCAGCCGCGCCACATGCTGCAGGAGTGGGCCAGCATGGTCGATGCTTGGGTCGACGGGCAGACCTACGTGTCCTCACGAACTATCCCACCGTCGAGATGCGTCGACGATGTCTTGATCTGGGCGCAGATGCCGTCTTCGACAAGTCGACCGAACTTGAGGCCTTCTTCAACTACTGCGCTTCGTTGCGGCCAGGATAGGCAGACCGCCGCTGCTCAGCCTTCTCCGGCAACAGGTCGGTCCGCTGCGGCCGCGTGGGATCGGGTGCAAGCGTCTCGAATGCACGCACGGAGCCAGCGATGAGCAAGGTCGCCATCCATTCTTGGATGCCACATCAATGAGACAGTGATTTCCGGCGGAGGCGCCGGAAGCGAAAAGCTGTGTAGGCCGTCGCGCAGGCCTTTGGTATGCCGTTCGGGAACACTGGCGATCAGATCAGAGGCGCGGACGAGTGCCAACGCGGTTGAGAAGCCGCCGACCACCGTGCCGATCTCCCGTTCCAGACCGAATGGCTTCAACGCTTCGTCGATTGGGCCTTTGTCGAAGTTTCGACGCGACACCACAACGTGTTTTCCGGCCGCATAGCGCCCTGGCGTGACCTTGCCTTGACATAGTGGGTGCCCGATGCGCACGACCCCAATGAAGCGGTCCCTGAACAAAGCCTGTACACGGACCTCGGGGCTCGTGGCGCTGCCGATGACGCCGGTTTCCAGGTCGACGGTCCCATCGCGCAGAGACGTGCTTTCCTTGTCCGTCTTTTGCGTGAAACGCAACCGCACACCGGGAGCTTCCTTGCCAACCCGCACAAGTAGGTCAGGGCCAAATGTCTCGACGAAGCCTTCACTAGCGCGCAACGTGAACGTTCGGACGAGCCCTTTGAGATTGAGTGCCTCGGCCGGACGCAGCACCGCTTCGGCCTCCTGAACGAGGTGATTGACCCTCTCACGCAGCTCGGTTGCGCGTGGAGTGGGCACAAGGCCCCGTCCAGCTCGTACCAACAAGAGGTCGCCCGTCGTTTCTCGCAATCGCGCCAGCGCCCGGCTCATCGCGGACGGACTCAGCCGCAAACGTCGGGCAGCGCGCGCGACGCTACCTTCGGCAAGCAGCACGTCAAGGGTGATAAGCAGGTTCAGATCAGGCGCGGCCATGCCCGAACGCTATCACGTAACAAGGTGACATGGCGTCAAACGCACGTATAACTTGCAACTGCTGCGTCTTCCGCAATTTTGCTGGAAATCCTAAATTCTTAGTACTGCTTGAACGCCATTTTTTGTCCGAGCAGAACCAAAGGAAGAGACCATGACCAGCAGTACTTTTGAAACGTCGATTGAGGGGATCAAGTCGGTTTGGGGGCCGCTTAGCGACCAAGTGGTCGCGGGTTGCAAACGCCACTTGGCGGACCTTCTCAAGGCGCCCGCCACTGAGGAGTGGTTGGCGGCTTTGCACAGTGAAGCGCCGGCAAACAAGGAGCTGTATCGCGACCCGACCCAAGGTTTCGTGCTCCTCGCCCACTCGGAATACGCCGGGCTGTACCGGCCGCCCCATGACCACGGTCGAGGTTGGGTCATCTATGGGATCCAGCAGGGCGAGATCGAGATGAGGACCTATGCCCGGGTGGCGAAGCCAGATGGCAGCGTTGGACTGGTACTGCGGGATTCAACCTTGATGCGGCCAGGGCAGGTCCAGGTATATCTGCCGGGCGACATTCATGACACACGGTGCGTGAAGGGGCCAGCTCTCCTGTTTCGCTTCACAGAGCGTGACTTGAAGAAGGAGGACAAGGCCGAACACCGCGTGGCGAGGTACGTTGAGCGGGATGGCGTCTGGACATTCGGGACGCCATGAGCAAGCTCTCCACAGGTGCAGGCAGGCGCTTTTTGGCGACGGTGGCCCTAGACCCCCGAGACCCTTGCATGTGCCAACAATCGGTCGCGTCTGCTAGGCGCGATGACAGCAAGGCCCAGCGCGCCTCACGGCATGAAGGCGCAAGCGCCGAGAATCGACGTCGCGCCGTCGCTATCGGTGTGGTCCTCGCGGCCATGGTGCTTGTGGTGCTCGACGCAGGCATCGCCAACGTCGCACTTCCGACCATCGCACGAGCTCTCCAGGTGACGCCGGGCATGGCCGTATGGGTCATCACGGCCTATCAGACTGCCTTGGTGATCGGACTGCTGCCTTGCGCCGCGCTTGGGGAGAGCCTGGGCTATCGCCGGGTCTTCACGCTTGGTGTTGCAGTGTTCACCGCCGCCTCCGTGTTGTGCGCACTGTCACCGTCCCTGTCGTGGCTCGTCGCGGCCCGCTTCCTCCAGGGCCTCGGCGGTGCCGCCGTCATGTCGCTCGGGATGGCGCTGTTGCGCTCGATTATTCCGCAGCAGCTCGGCGCCGCCATCGGGTGGAATGCGCTGGCCGTCGCGCTGGCCTCTGCAGCCGGTCCGACGGTCGGAGCGCTGATCCTCGCGTTCTCAAGCTGGCCGTGGCTTTTCGCGTTGAGCTTGCCCTTGGGTTGCGCGGTGCTGTTCGCGAGCCTTGCGTTGCCACACCACAAGGGTGCGCCGCGTCGGCTGGACCTGCTCAGTATGGCGCTGAATGGAGGGGCATTTGCTTCTCTTGTCATAGGTGCCGAACTGTTGGTAGCGAAGCCCGCACTGGCTGTCGTTCTCCTCGCCACGACAGCTCTCAGCCTGGCGGCGCTGGTTCGCCGAGAGATGCCGAAGTCAACGCCGTTGGTACCCCTTGACCTGCTTCGAGCGCGCCCCTTTCGCATTTCAGTGATCGCATCAATCTGCTGTTTTGCAGGCACGACTGCAGGCTTGATGGCGCTGCCCTTCTACCTACAGCACAGCTTAGGGCAGAGCACTTTGATGACCGGGCTCTTCATGACTCCCTGGCCGCTGATGGTCGCCATCGCGGCGCCGCTCACGGGACGTCTCGCTGAGCGCGTATCGACAGCCTGGCTCTGCGCTGCGGGAGGTGCCTGCCTGTCAATTGGGCTCGCGGCCGCCTCTCTGTGGCCGCTGGATGGACGGCCAGGTGCACTGGTCCCGATCATGATGTTGTGCGGCCTCGGTTTCGGCCTCTTTCAGGTACCGAACAATCGCAACATGTTTCTCTCGGCTCCGCGTGAACGAAGCGGAGCAGCAGGTGGCATGCAGGGGACTGCCAGATTGGCTGGCCAAACCTCAGGTGGCGTCATCATGAGCCTCATTTTCACACTTGCTTCGGTCGACGCGGCGCCCAAGATCGGTCTCGCAATCGGTGCGGCCCTCACATTAGGGGCTGGACTCGTGAGCATGGTGCGGGCAAGACCGTTGGAACAACCCTCCAAAGCATTGCCACGCAAAAGATGTGCGCTTCTGACGGTAAAGGCGACGGTAAGGCCCCATGTCGATCGCAGCCAATCCCTTTCACCACGCGGGTTTGGGCGTCTTGTTGATGATGGAGTGGGAGTGAGCAAGAAGCGCTGTACCGTGCTCTGAGGCCTCGGCCTTCGGGAACGGCGTCGCGCATTGGCGCAGCGGGCCCCAGCAGGCGTAGGATCCGGAACTCAGCACCGCCCCCTCGAGGAGGCACCATGAGCGAACCGGATTTCACGACTCTGCATCAGCGCATGCTCGCGGAGATCGCTGCCAAGACGATCTTCTCGACCATGCACCTGGGCAAGGCGGCGCTGAACCCGCGGGTGATGGACGCCCTGGCCAAGGTCCCGCGCCATGCCTTCGTGCCGATCGAGCTGCGCCCCTACGCCTATGTCGACACGCCGTTGCCGATCGGCTATGGCAAGACCATCTCGCAGCCCTTCATCGTGGCGGTGATGACCGACCTGCTCGACGTGCGCCCCACCGACACCGTGCTGGAGATCGGCACCGGGCTGGGCTACCAGTCGGCGATCCTTTCCGAGCTGGCGAAGCAGGTCTACAGCGTCGAACTGATCGAGGAACTGGCGCGGCAGGCCCGGCAGCGGCTGGCGCGCCAGGGCCATGCCAACGTCGAGGTCCGCATCGGCAACGGCTGCCACGGCTGGCCCGCGCACGCGCCCTTCGACCGGGTGATCGTCACGGCGGCGCCGGAGCTGATACCGTCTGCGCTGATCTATCAGCTCAAGCCGGGTGGGCGGATGGTGATCCCGGCCGGCCTGCCGGAGTCGCAGCAGCTGCTGCTGGTCCAGAAGGACGAGGACGGCACGGTCTCGACGCGGGAAATCTTCCAGGTCCTCTTCTCCCTGCTGGAAGAAGGGGAGCCCGACTGAGCGGCCGCTTCCGCCGCCGCGCTACTTCACCCGCTGCTTGCCCAGCTTGCGGGCCAGCGTGCGCCGGTGCATGCCCAGCCGCCGCGCGGTCTCCGAGATGTTGAAGCCGGTCTCGGCCAGGGTCTCGTGGATGCGCTCCCATTCCAGCGTCTTGATGGAGGTGGCGCGCTCGGTCAGCTCCACCTCCGCATCGCCCTCGGCGCGGCCGAAGGCGGCCTCGATGTCGTCCGTGTTGGAGGGCTTGGCCAGGTAGTGGCAGGCACCCAGCTTGATGGCCTCCACCGCGGTCGCGATGCTGGCATAGCCGGTGAGCACGACGATCAGCATCTCCGCGTCGTGCGCATGCAGCATCCGCACGCAGGCCAGGCCCGAGGCGCCGCCGGCGAGCTTGAGGTCCACCACCGCATGGCCCGGCGAATGGGTCTTCAGCACTTCCTCCACCTGCTCGGCGCTGGCCGCCGACAGCACCTGGTAGCCGCGCCGCTCGAAGGAGCGGGCGAGGGTGCGGGCAAAGGCTGCATCGTCTTCGACGATCAGGAGCACACGTTCTTCAGTGTCCATGGGCTGGCTCCTCCGCGAGAGTGAGCGCCGCAAGCGGCAGGCGCAGGGTGACGGCGGCCCCGCCTTCGGGCCGGTTGCGGGCCGACACGCTGCCACCCAGCGTGCGCGCGACGTTCATGACCAGGAACAGCCCCAGCCCGCCGCCCGGTCGGCCCTTGCTCGACTGGTAGGGCTTGCCCAGCTGCGCCAGCATCTCGGGCGCGAAGCCCGGGCCGGCATCGGTGACGGTCAGGACCAGCCAGTCGCCGTCGCGCGACGCCGCCAGCCCGACCCAGCGCGGGGAGGCCTCCAGCGCGTTGTCCAGCACATTGCAAAGGGTCTGTTTCAAGGCCGAGTCCGAGATGATGGGCACATCGTCGCCGAAGTCGTTGGCATAGGCCAGTGCCGGGGTGGGCCGGCTCTCGCGCCACTCGGCAACCAGCTCGTCGAGGAAGTCGCGCACGGTGGTGTGCACCGGCGCCTCGCCGCGCGCCTCGCCGGCCGACAGCAGGATGCCGGTGACGATGGTCTTGCAGCGGGCGACCTGGGCCTGCATCTCCTCGATCTCCTGCCGCAGCTCCAGGTCGGCTGCAAAGGGCTGCATGCGCGTCCAGTCGCCCAGGATCACCGACAGCGTCGCCAGCGGCGTGCCGAGCTCGTGTGCCGCACCCGAGGCGAGCAGACCCATGCGCACGATGTGCTCCTCCTCGGCGGCGCGCTGGCGCAGATCGGCCAGGCGGGCGTCGCGGGCGCGCAGGTTGCGGTGGATGCGGGCCATGAAGACCGCCAGCAGCGCCGCGTTGAGCACGAAGCAGATCAGCAACCCCTGGACATAGGGGCTGGCGAGCCCGCGGCCGTTCTCCAGCGGGATCTCCAGCGGCCGGTGAAACAGGGTCAGCCCGACGAAGCAGCCAGCCGTGACCGCGATCAGGGTGCGCGTGTGGCGCGGCCCCAGCAGCACCGCGCCCAGGCAGACCTGCAGCAGGAACAGGAAGATGAAGGGGTTGGTGACGCCCCCGCTCAGGTAGAGCTGTACCGTCAACGTGCCGACGTCCGCCAGCAGCGCGACGAAGAGCTCCATGTCGGTCACGTCCTCGTGACGGTCCCAGCGCCAGAGGCTGACCAGGTTGAAGATGGTGAGGAAGCCCAGCGCCGCGAACATCTGCTCCAGCGGCAGGCGGATGCCGAAGCCGAAATGCACCACCACGATGGTCGCGACCTGGCCGACCACGGCGATCCAGCGCAGCTGGATCAGCTGCTGCATGTTCTTCAGGCCGGTGGCGTCGGCGTCAGTGCTCGGATGCATCCCGGGATTGTCTTGCGCTGCGTACCACCCACCAGGCCGCGGCCGCAACCCCCAGGGCCAGCGCGAACCAGGTGAGGGCGTAGACGAGGTGGTTGTTGCGGAAGACGATCACCGTCAGGCCGGCGGCCGGCCAGCGCGGCTCGGCGCCCGGGGCGGGCTGGCCGGGCGGGGCGTCCTCGTCCACGAAGAAGGGCGCAGCGCCGGGCAGCCCGCGCGCCGCGGCGATGGCCTGCACGTCGCGCGAGAACCAGCGGTCGCCCGCAGGATCGTTGCGGCGCAGGAAGCCGCCGCCGGGTTCGCTGATGCGCAGCAGGCCGGTCAGCTGCACCTCGCCGGCCGGCTCGTTGCCGCTGCGGCTGGCGCGCTCGCGCCGCTCGGGCGGCACGAAGCCGCGGTTGACCAGGACGATCGTGCCCTGTGCAGTGCGCAGCGGCGTCAGCACCCAGTGGCCCGGGCCCAGCACGGTCGAGGCCTGCACCAGCGTCTCGCGCTCGTGCAGGAAGCTGCCGGACAGGCGCACGTGCCGGTACTCGTCGCCCGCCGCGTTGACCTGCGGCCATTGCGCGAGTGGCGGGATGTCCGCCGGTGCCGCGTGCACGCGCGTCTCGACGCGCTCGATCAGGTCCAGCTTCCAGGCGCGCCGCTCCAGCTGCCACATGCCCAGCGCCGCGAACAGCGCGAAAAGCAAAACGCCGGCGAGGGCGAGCAGCGCCAGCGCCGGCGTGGAATGCGGTCTCCGCGAGGTGTCGGAGGGCGTCCCGCTCAAGGCATGTTGCGCATCTCGTGCATGGATGCCGGCATCATGTTGTGGTTGAGGTGGAACATCACCCAGAGCGATCCGCTCAGCGTGATCACCACCAGCACGATGGTGAAGATCAGCGCCAGCATGTTCCAGCCGCCCTCGGAGTGCGCGTTGAGGTGCAGGAAGTAGATCATGTGGACCACGATCTGCACGGCCGCGAAGGCGAGGATCACGAAGGAGGTGGTGCTCGGGCTTTCGATGACCTTGCCCATCACCAGCCAGAAGGGAATGGCGGTGAGGATCACCGACAGGATGAACCCGGTGACGTAGCCCTTCAGGCTGATGTGCAGGCCGTGGTCGTCATCGTCGTGGTGGCCGTGGCCAGGGTCGTCGTGTGCGTGCGGCTCGCTCATTTCAGGGTCCCCATCAGGTAGACGAAGGTGAAGACGCCGATCCAGACGACGTCCAGGAAGTGCCAGAACATCGACAGGCACATCAGCCGCCGCCGGTTCTCCGCGATCAGGCCGTGCTTGCCGACCTGGATCATCAGCGTGATCAGCCAGACGATGCCGAAGCTGACGTGCAGCCCGTGCGTGCCCACCAGCGTGAAGAAGGAGGACAGGAAGGCGCTGCGCTGCGGGCCTGCGCCCTCGTGGATCATGTGCGCGAACTCGTAGAGCTCGATGCCGATGAAGCCCGCGCCCAGCAGGCCGGTGATCGCCAGCCACACCAGCACGCCGCCGGTGCGCTTCTTCAGCATCTCCAGCATCGCGAAGCCGTAAGTGATGGAGGACAGCAGCAGCAGCGAGGTGTTGAGCGCCACCAGCGGCAGGTCGAACAGGTCGGCGCCCGAAGGGCCGGCCGCGTAGCTGCGGCCCAGCACACCGTACATCGCGAACAGGCAGGCGAACACCAGGCAGTCGCTCATCAGGTAGAGCCAGAAGCCCAGCAGCGTGCCGTTCTGCGGATGGTGGTCCCCGGTCACGAGGAATTGCGGGCGCTCGGTGGACGGCGCACCGATGTGCATGCCGCGAGCGGGGGGCGTGGTGGCGGTGATCTCAGACATGGCCGGCCAGGAGTCGGGTGCGCTCGGCTTCCGTGCGGACGACGTCGTCCGCCTGGATGTAGTAGTCGCGCTTGTAGTTGAAGGTGTGGACGATGGTCGCCAGGATCAGCACCGCGAAAGACACGCCCGCGATCAGCCACATGTGCCAGATCAGCGCGAAACCGCAGATCGCGCTCAGCACGGCCAGCACGAAGCCGGCGGCGGTGTTCTTCGGCATGTGGATCGCCGCGAAGCCCTCCCGCGGCCGCTCGAAGCCGCGGCGCTTCATGTCCCACCACGCATCGTTGTCATGAATGTTCGGCGTGAAGGCGAAGTTGTAGTCCGGCGGCGGTGAGGAGGTCGACCACTCCAGCGTGCGGCCGTCCCACGGGTCGCCCGTGGTGTCGCGCAGCGCGTCGCGGCGCTTGAAGCTCACGTACAACTGGATCAGGAAGCTCGCGATGCCCAGCGCGATCAGCACCGCGCCGAAGGCGGCGATCTGGAACCAGATCTGGATGGACGGGTCCTCGAAGTGGCTCAGGCGCCGCGTCACCCCCATCAGGCCCAGCACGTACAGCGGCATGAAGGCGAAGTAGAAGCCGATCAGCCAGAACCAGAAGGAGCACTTGCCCCAGAAGGGATCGAGCTTGTAGCCGAACACCTTCGGGTACCAGTAGGTGATGGCGGCGAACACGCCGAACACCACGCCGCCGATGATCACATTGTGGAAGTGCGCGATCAGGAACAGGCTGTTGTGCAGCACGAAGTCGGCCGGCGGCACCGCCAGCAGCACGCCCGTCATGCCTCCGATCACAAAGGTGACCATGAAGCCCACCGTCCACAGCATCGGCACCTCGAACTTGATGCGCCCGTGATACATGGTGAACAGCCAGTTGAAGATCTTCGCCCCCGTCGGGATCGAGATGATCATCGTCGTGATGCCGAAGAACGAGTTCACGCTCGCGCCCGAGCCCATGGTGAAGAAATGGTGCAGCCACACCAGGTACGACAGGATGGTGATCACCACCGTCGCATACACCATGGAGGCGTAGCCGAACAGGCGCTTGCGGCTGAAGGTGGAGACGATCTCCGAGAAGGCGCCGAACACCGGCAGGATCAGGATGTACACCTCCGGATGGCCCCAGATCCAGATGAGGTTGACGTACATCATCGGATTGCCGCCGAGCTCGTTGGTGAAGAAGTTCGTTCCGACGTAACGGTCCATCGACAGCAGCGCCAGCACGGCCGTCAGCACCGGGAAGGCCGCCACGATCAGCACGTTGGTGCACAGCGAGGTCCAGGTGAAGACCGGCATCTTCATCAGCGTCATGCCGGGCGCGCGCATCTTCACGATGGTGGCGATCAGGTTCACCCCCGACAGCAATGTGCCCACCCCCGCGATCTGCAAGGACCATATGTAGTAGTCCACCCCCACGTCCGGGCTGTAGAGGATGCCCGACAGCGGCGGATAGGCCAGCCAGCCGGTCTTGGCGTACTCGCCGACGAACAGCGAGGCCATCGTCAGCATCGCGCCCGCCGTGGTCATCCAGAAGCTGAAGTTGTTCAGGAAGGGGAAGGCCACGTCGCGCGCGCCGATCTGCAGCGGCACCACGTAGTTCATGAGCCCGGTGACCAGCGGCATCGCCACGAAGAAGATCATGATCACGCCGTGCGCCGTGAAGACCTGGTCGTAGTGGTGCGGCGGCAGGTAGCCCATGTTGTCGCCGAAGGCCATCGCCTGCTGCAGCCGCATCATGATCGCGTCGGCGAAGCCGCGCAGCAGCATCACGATGCCCAGCACGATGTACATCACGCCGATCTTCTTGTGGTCGATGCTGGTGACCCAGTTGTGCCAGAAGGGGCCCCAGGCCCGGTAGTAGGTCATGGCGCCCACGAGCGCCAGGCCGCCCAGCACGACGGCGATGAAGGTCGCCACCAGGATGGGCTCGTGGTAGGGGAAGGCCTCCCAGGTGAGGCGACCGAAGATGAGCTTGGTCAGGTCGGGATGGTCGGGCATCGTGCGTCTCGGGTAGCCTGAAACAAGGGGTTACTGGAGAGTGGTCCGGATGGGCAGGGGCGCGCCGGTCGGGTTGTCGGCGGTGCAGATTTCGGCGGCCACGGTGCGCATCGGCAGGCCCTGCTCGCCGCGCGGCACCTCGGTCAGCGCCAGGGGCGACAGGCCCGCCTTGCCCGCGCCGCCGGAGGCATCCACCGCCATCATGTGGCGCATGCACATCTTGCCGGGTTCCACGCAGCGGTTGAGGATGGCGTCGTACAGGCCCGGTGCCACGCTGGCGTAGCGGCGCACCGGCTCGCGCTCGCTGGGCTTCTCGAGCTGGAGGTAGTCGGGGCGGCCCAGCGTCTTGCCCTCGGCCTTGGCCTTCTGGACCCAGCTGTCGAACTCGGCACCCGCGAGGCCGTGGAACTTGAAGCGCATGCCGGAGAAGCCGGCGCCGCTGTAGTTGGCCGAGAAGCCCTCGTACACGCCGGGCTGGTTGATCACCGCGTGCAGCTTGGTCTCCATGCCGGGCATGGCGTAGATCATCCCCGCCAGGGCCGGCACATAGAAGGAATTCATGACCGAGGAGGCCGTGATCTTGAACTGGATCGGCCGGTCCACCGGCGCGGCCAGTTCGTTGACCGTGGCGATGCCCTGCTCGGGGTAGAAGAACAGCCATTTCCAGTCCAGCGCCACCACCTCGACCACCAGCGGCTGCGTGCCCTCGGGCACGTGGCGCCCCTCGGCGATGCGGTCCAGCGGCCGGTACGGGTCCAGGGTGTGGGTGCTGATCCAGGTCAGCGCACCCAGGGCGATGATGATCAGCAGGGGCGCCGCCCAGATCACCAGCTCCAGCTGGGTGGAGTGGTCCCAGTCCGGCTTGTAGGTCGCTTCGGTGTTCGATTGCCGGTAGCGCCAGGCGAACAGCAGGGTCAGGGCGATCACCGGCACGATGATCAGCAGCATCAGCAGCGTGGAGATCACGATCAGGCGCCCCTGCTGGGCGGCGATGTCGCCTGACGGGTTCAGCACCACCATGTTGCAGCCCGCCAACAGCAGGGCGGGGAGGAGCAGGGCCGACCGGCGAAGGAGCTTCTGGAGGAGTGGCATGCCTGGAGCAGGAAGAAAACGGGCCCCGCGGGAAAACGCGGATGGCGATTGGGCGCAGAATGTATCCCCATCGAGGACCATTGGCGATTGGACGTTTTGTCCTATGGCGCAAATCTGCATCTGATGCGACCCTGAGAGATCTTTGCAAGGCTCCCTGAACCCCGAAGCACCGCGATGTCCAGCCTCAGTCACGCCCCATCCGAACCCTCTTCCGACACCCTCGAGAGGGATGCCCGCCTCATCACCGCCGACCATTCGGTGGCCCCCGGCGAGATCGCCGTCGGTGTTGTCATCGGGCGCGCTTCCGAGTATTTCGACTTCTTCGTCTACGGCATCGCTTCGGTGCTGGTCTTCCCGGCGCTGTTCTTTCCCTTCGAGCAGCGCCTGGAGGGCACACTTTACGCCTTCGTCATCTTCTCGTTCGCATTTATCGCGCGTCCCTTCGGCACCGTTGTCTCGATGGCGATACAGCGGCGCTGGGGCCGCGCCACCAAGCTGACGATCGCCCTGTTCCTGCTGGGCACGTCGACGGTGGGCATCGCCTTCCTCCCCGGCTACGAGAGCGCGGGTGTGCTGTCCATCGTTCTGCTGTCGATCCTGCGCGTCGGTCAGGGGCTGGCCCTGGGCGGCTCCTGGGACGGCCTGCCCTCGGTGCTGGCGATGAATGCGCCCCCGAACCGGCGCGGCTGGTATTCGATGCTGGGCCAGCTCGGCGCGCCGGTGGGCTTCATCGTGGCCAGCGGCCTGTTCGCCTTCCTGTACGCCAGCCTGTCGCTGGACGACTTCCTATCGTGGGGCTGGCGCTACGCCTTCTTCGTGGCCTTCGCGATCAATGTGGTGGCGCTCTTCTCGCGGCTGCGGCTCGTGGTGACGCACGAGTACGAACAGCTCATGGAGGAGGGCGAGCTCGAACCCACCCGCGTCGGCGAACTGGTGCGTGCGCAGGGCGGCAACCTGCTGATCGGCGCCTTCGCCGCGCTGGCGAGCTTCGCGCTGTTCCATCTGGTGACGGTGTTCCCGTTGTCGTGGATCCGCCTCTACTCCGACCAGTCGGTCACCGGGTTCCTGATCCTCCAGATCTTCGGCGGCTTCCTGGCCGCCGGCGCCATGGTGCTCTCGGGCGTGATCGCCGACCGCGTGGGCCGGCGCCGCACCCTGGGCACGATGGCCGTGCTGGTCGCTGTGTTCAGCGGCTTTGCACCGACCCTGCTGGGCGGCGGCACGCTGGGGCAGGACGTGTTCGTGCTGGTCGGCTTCGTGCTGCTGGGCCTGTCCTATGGCCAGGCCTCGGGCACGGTGACCTCCAACTTCGAGCGCCGCTACCGCTACACCGGCGCCGCGCTCACCACCGACCTGGCCTGGCTGATCGGCGCGGCCTTCGCGCCGCTCGTGGCGCTGGGTCTCTCGGCCAACTTCGGGCTGGCCTACGTCAGCGTCTACCTGTTGTCGGGCGCGGCTTGCACCCTGGCTGCGCTGAGCATCAACCGGGCGCTGGAGTCGCGCGACTAGCACGCCGCCGCGGCGAGGGAGGCGGGGCTTTTCGCATGGCCGCACAGCTTCCCCTCGCCGGCATCGACGCCCGCACGGCGGCCAAGACCGACCGGCTGTTCTTCGCGCTGCGGCCGGACGCCGCGGCCATCGCCCGCATCGAGCGGCTGATCGGGCAACTGCGGCAGGATTTCGGGCTCGAGGGGAAGGCGCTCGGCGCCGCGCGCTTCCACGTGACGTTGCGCCTCCTCGGAGACTTTCCGTCTTTCCCGCAGGAAGTGGCCGATGCCGCCCGTGCCGCCGCGCAGCCGTTGACCGCCATTCCCGCTTTCAAACTCGGCTTCGACCGCGTGGGGACCATCGTCCGCAGGCCACGCAACATGCCGCTGGTGCTGCTGGGCGAGGAAGGTGTGATTTCCGTGAAGGCATTTCATGCGTCGCTCGACAAGGCGATGGAGCGAGTGGGCCTGGGCAGCACGGGGCGTTCGCAGTACACGCCGCACCTCACCCTGCTGTACGACGACCGGTTCGTGGCGCCATGTCCGATCGAGGCGATCAACTGGACGGCGCACGAGTTCGTGCTTGTCCGCAGCCTGCTTGGGCGGGGGCGGCATGAGGTGGTGGCTCGCTGGGGTTTGCATCCCTGATGCCTTGCTGGCTGCTGCTTGAGTCTCGCGACTCATTCGCCCACTGGAATCTGTCGTGTTGCTAGCATTGGCCGATTGACGACCCGCAGAGAGACCTGAACCCGTATGACGAATGCATCGAACCGACGAGGCGAGCTGAACGAGCTGGTGCTTTGCGCTTCGTGCGCCGCAATCCAGCGCAACTGGCGCCGCGCGCCCGGGCATGCCGAACTCGTTCAGATGTCTAGTCGCAAGGTGGAGCGCAGCGATGGCGACAGTGGTGGTCACACGGTCACCATCACCAGTTACCGTTGCGACGCCTGCGGCACACGGTGGGACTACGAGAACGACAAGACGAACCAACAAGCGGGCTGGTCAGTCGTTGGGAAGTAGGCTCGCGCCTCAGGGTCGACGTCCGCTGCTGGCCGGTCTGCGCCATAGCCACCATCCGATACCGTGCGCCCAGCTCAGCGGTACGACAGCACCAGCCCGTGCACCAGCCGCGTCCACCCGTCCAGCATCACGAACAGCAGCAGCTTGAAGGGCAGAGAGATGGTCGTCGGCGCGATCATCGACATCCCCAGCGCCAGCAGCACGGTCGCGACGATCAGGTCCACCACCACGAACACGAGGTAGATGATGAAGCCGATCTGGAACGCCCGCGTCAGTTCGCTGAGCGTGAAGCTCGGCACCAGCACCATGAAGTCGTCGGCCTTCAACTGCTCGGCCCGCGCCTGCGGCCAGATGTTGGAGGCCGACTTCAGGAAGAACTGCCGTTCCCTTTCCTGCGTGTGCTTCTGCAGGAACTCCTTCAGCGGCGCCTTGGCCGCGTCGATCACCGCCACGATGTCGTTCAGCCCCTCGCCCTTGGCGCCGAAGCTGCGGTTGCGCAGCGCGTCGCCGACGTCCATGCCCACCGGCGCCATGATGTAGACCGACAGGATGATCGCGATGCCGTTGAGCACCATGTTCGGCGGTGTCTGCTGCAGGCCGAGGGCGGTGCGCAGCAGGCCGAACACGATCACCAGCTTGGTGTAGCTGGTCACCATCAGCGCGACGAAGGGCGCGACGCCGAAGGCGACGATCAGCGCGACCAGCGTCAGGGGTTCGGGCAGTCCGCCTTGCATCGCGATGGACCTGCGCTCAGACCTCGCCGGGCGCGAACTCCGACACGCGCACGCCCAGCCGGTCGCCCACCGCCACCAGGTAGCCCTTTCCCAGCACGTTGCCATGCGCCAGGATGCGCACCGGGCTGCGGTTGAGCGCCTGGCCCAACTCGAACACGTGGCCCGCGCGAATGCTGCGCAGCTCGCCGAGCGAGAGCGACAGCTCTCCGACCTCGAAACGCAGCGTGACCTCCAGCGCATCCAGCCGGTCGATCGGCAGGTTGACGCTGGCGTCGTCGGGGGAGGCGGGGGCGTCTGGCTTCATGCTGCTGTCCCTGGAATGCGAAACGGTGATGCGCGAGCCCTCGGCAAAGGCCTGCAGCTGCCGGCCGGCCGGGCCGCCGAGCTGGGCCGTGACCACGATCGCGGCACCGGACGAGCGCCATTGCTCGATGCCGATGATGTCGCCGGGGCGGATGCTGTTGATCTCGCGCAACTGGATCGGCGTGCTGCCGATCATGAAGTGAACGGGCAGGCGCAGCGCATCGAACACGGCGCCGCTGCGCGCGGCATGCCTGGCGGCTTCCGCGGGCACCAGCGCATCGAGCGTCGCCGCGTCATCGAACTGCACGAAGCCGTGCAAGGCCGGGCCGTCGTCCAACGGCGTCGCGATGAAGAAGGCCGCGCGCTCGGGGTCACCGGCAGGCGCCGCCACTGCCTCGCGCGCGTCGCCCGCATCGCCTGGCAGCGGCTGCCATTCGAAATGCAGGCGCAACGCCTTCTCCAGTGCATCGGCCACCGGGTGCAGTGCATCGGCCAGCAGGATGTAGCGCAGCTCGCGCGGCAGCAGCTCGATGCGGCGCTCGCCGAGCAGCGCCTGCAGGCTGGGCGCATCCAGCCCCAGGTGGCCCGCATGCGCGCCGAGCCGGAAGCGATAGGCCTCGCGCGCGGCCGCAGCCGGCGATGCATCGTGCGCCCACGCCAGCCGGTAGCGCGCCCCGCGCGCCGACAGCTCGCGCGGCGGCGTCGCGCCATACAGCCGATTGAGCGCACGCACGTTCGCCGGCTCGGCGCGGGGCAGCGCGCGCGCCTCGCCGAGGTCCGTCACCGGCTCAGCGGGCCGCGCGGGCATGGGGGCTTTCGTTGAACAAATCGCTGGGTCCTGTCGCTGTGCGCATCCGGTGCCGCACCGGGTGTTGTTGTCGCTTCGGCGGCGCAGCTTAGCGAAAGGAGGACGGTGCAGGTAGTACGCAAATGCGTAGTGCCGCGCATGCGACAAGGTCGCGCGTTCCTACGAGAACTCGTGGTTGCCGTAAAGGGAGACCGGCACTTAGAGTCCGCCGCGACGTGATGTTTTTCACGTTCGAAAGCGGCGCGGTGCGCGGCTTTCGGCCAGGCCATAGACCCACACAGCAACAACCATGGCGAGTCCCGCTCCCACCCTGCAGCCGTACCGCGGCGGCCTGCGCGACCTGCTCGCGAACGCCGGCGGCTACAACGACCTGCTGCTCGCGGGCCTCTTGGTGGTGGTGGTCGCGCTGTTCGTGCTGCCGCTGCCGACGCCGCTTTTGGACCTGCTGATCGCGAGCAACCTGGCCATCAGCCTGGTGCTGCTGATCGTCGCGATGTACGTGCCCTCGGCGCTGTCGCTGTCGACCTTTCCGTCGCTGCTGCTCTTCACCACGCTGTTCCGGCTGGCGCTCAACATCGCCTCCACCAAGCTGATCCTGCTGCAGGCGAACGCGGGCCACATCATCGACACCTTCGGCAAGCTGATCGTCGGCAACAACGTGGTGGTGGGGGGCGTGGTCTTCCTCATCATCGCGATCGTCCAGTTCATCGTGATTGCCAAGGGCTCCGAGCGTGTGGCCGAGGTGGCGGCGCGCTTCGCGCTGGACGCGATGCCGGGCAAGCAGATGAGCATCGACGCCGACGTGCGCGCGGGCGTGCTGTCTTCCGCGCAGGCGCAGAAGCGGCGCCAGCAGCTGGAGCAGGAGTGCCAGCTGCACGGCGCCATGGACGGCGCGATGAAGTTCGTCAAGGGCGATGCCATCGCCGCCATCGTGATCGCGCTGGTCAACATCCTGGCCGGCATCGCCATTGGCACCCTGATGCACGAGATGACCCTGGCCGGCGCGCTGCAGCGCTACGCCATCCTCACCGTGGGCGACGGCATGGTCTCGCAGATTCCCTCGCTGCTGGTGTCGATCGCCGCCGGCATCGTGATCACCCGCGTGGGCAGCGAGGACCGCCGCGACACGCAGCTCGCCAGCCAGATCGGCGAGCAGCTGATGGCGCATCCGCGCGCGCTGATCATCGCCGGGCTGGCAGTGGCCAGCTTCCTGGTGGTGCCGGGCTTTCCAAAGTGGGTGTTCGGCCTGCTGGCGGCCGTGATCATCGGACTGGGCTTCGGCATGCGTGCACTGCGCGCGCGGCGCCGCACGCCAGGCTGGATCTCGCACCGCGAGTCCGAAGTGGCGGAGGAGGGCGACAGCGCGCATGCCATCGCCTCGCCGCTGGCCGTACGGCTGTCCGACGGCCTGCGCGGCGCGGTCGACCGCCATGCGCTTGACCAGCAGCTCGCCGCTGTTCGCACCGAGGTCGAGTCCGACCTCGGCCCGGTGTTCCCGCGCCTGCAGCTGGGCCACGCCGGCGGCCTGGACGCGAACGCCTACCAGGTCCTGGTGCACGACGTGGTGGTGTCCGAAGGCCTGCTGAAGCCCGGCTGGCTGCTGCTCGACCCGGCCGAGGCCGCGGCGCCGCCCGCCGGCGCGCAGGTGGCCGAGCCCTTCGGTCCCTTCACGCGCGCCGTGTGGGTGGAAGCACCGCAGCCCGGCCTGAGCGCGTGGCATGCCGAAGAGGTGATCGGCCGCCACGTCGACCACGCCGTGCGCCGCAACGTGCGCGAGTTGATCGGCCTGCAGGAGGTGCAGCGCCTGCTCCACTCGGTGCAGCGCGATGCACCCGAGCTCGCCGCCGAGGTCGCGCGCGTGGCCTCGCCGCAGCGCATCGCCGAGGTGCTGCGCCGGCTGCTGCAGGAGGGCATCCCCATCCGCAACCTCCACGCCATCTTCGAATGCCTGGCGATCTGGGCGCCGAAGGAGCAGGATGCGATCGCGCTGACCGAGCTGGTGCGCATCCACCTCGGCCGCTACATCACCAGCCGCTACGTGGGCGCGAACCGCCAGCTGGAAGCCATCCTCTTCGAATCCAGCCTGCTGGAGCGCGTGCAGAACGCGGTCGAGCGCTCGCCGCGCGGCAATCTGCTGCTGCTGAGCCCGGCCGTGACGCAGGACATCCGCGAGCAGGTGCGCCGCATCCTGGGCGGCGCGGCCGGCCGCGTGGTCGCCATCGCCTCCTCCGACGTGCGCCGCTACGTCAAGACCCTGATCGAGCCGGTGGCACCGCAGCTGCCGGTGCTGTCCTACCAGGAAGTGGACGAGGACGTGGCGTTGCAGCCAGTGGGCTGGGTCACCAATCCACAGGCCCACTGATCGATCGACTTCGATGAACCCCCACTTGTGCACCCAGCAGCGAGGCAACAGCACGCATGACGCCGCAGAACATCCTGGACATCACGCGCGAGGGCCTGCTGCTCGTGCTCTGGATCTCGCTGCCGGTGGTGGTGGTGGCGACCGTCACCGCCCTCGTGGTCGCGGTGCTGCAGGCCGTGACGCAGGTGCAGGACCAGAGCATCGGCCAGTCGATCCGGCTGATCGCGGTGATGGTGGCGATCATCGCCACCGCCGGCTGGCTGGGCCGCGACGTGATGCGCTTCGCCGAGCGGGCTTTCCACACGCTCACGTCCTTGCCGTGAGCCGGGCCATGCTCATCGCGCTCGGTCTCGCGGTGCTGCTCGCCGGGCTGCCGGCGCAGGCGGCCGAGCTGCGCTGGAACAACCGCCCCTTCCAGATCGTCGCCAACGAGAAGCCCTTGCCCGATTTCCTGCGCGAGCTTGCCGCCTCGCAGAAGGTCACCGCGGTGATCGATCCCAAGGTCGGCGGCACCATCAGCGGCAAGTTCTCGGAGCCGGCGCAGCAGGTGCTCGACAGCGTGTGCGCGGTCAACGGCCTCACCTGGTACTTCGACGGCGCCTTCCTCTACATCGACCTGGCCGCCGACACCCGCAGCGAGGTGCTGCCCATCGCGCCGGAGAACGCCGCGCGCATCGCCGAGACGCTGGTGCGGCTGCGCATCTCGGACACGCGCTACCCGCTGTCCATCAGCGAGAGCGACGCCAGCGTGCACGTCACCGGGCCGAAACGCTACGTCGAGATGGTGCGCCAGGCGGTGAAGCTGGCCGACCAGCGCACCGCGCTCGCCGACGGCGCCGAGATCCGCCTCTTCCCGCTCAAGTACGCCTGGGCCGCGGACTTCAGGATCAACCGCTCGGGCAAGGAGACCGTCATCCCCGGGGTGGCCAACGTGCTGCGCAGCCTGTACGGCCGCAGCAGCAACAGCCCGGGCAGCAGCAGCGGGCGCGGCCCGAGCGCGCCTTTCTCGGTGGGCCCCAACCGGCAGATCAAGCTGCGCAGCGGCGAATCGATCAACGCGCCGAAGATCGAGATGCCCGGCATCGGCCCGGCGGGCGGCGACGCCGCGGGCGCCGCCATGCCGGCCTCCTTCGGCAACGAGCTGCCGCAGTTCCAGGCCGACACCCGCATGAACGCGGTGCTGGTGCGCGACACGCCCGAGCGCATGGGCCAGTACCAGCGCCTGATCGAGTCGATGGACGTGCGCCCGCGCCTGATCGAGATCGAGGTCACGATCATGGACATCAGCTCGGACAACCTGAGCAGCCTGGGCGTCGACTGGCGCCTGCACGGCCGGCACGGCGACTTCCAGACCGGCCGCGGCGACCGCGGCCCCCTGACCTGGGACAGCGCCACCACCGAAGCCGGCCAGGTCGGCGGCGTCAACAGCCTCGGCCAGGTCACCACGCCCCTGGGCGGCATGCTCACCGCCGCCATCGGCAACAGCGCACGCAACTACCTGCTGGCCCGCGTCACCGCACTCGCCACCAACGGCGACGCCAACTTCGTCGCCCGCCCCAAGGTCATGACCCTGGACAACACCGAGGCGGTGCTCGAGAACCTCAGCGAGTTCTACGTGCGGGTGGACGGCTTCCAGGACGCGGGCCTCTTCAGCATCACCGCCGGCACCGCCGTGCGCGTGACGCCACTGATCATCGAGGAGAAGAGCGGGCGCGGCGTGATGATGTCCATCGACATCGTGGATGGCGACCTCAGCGCGCAGGCCGTGGACCGCATCCCGATCGTGCGCCGCCGTACCGTCAACACGCAGGCGCTGGTGGACGAGGGCTCCAGCCTGCTGATCGCCGGCTACTCCTCGGAGGAACGCAGCAACGCCACCAGCGGCGTGCCCGTGCTCAAGGACATCCCAGCGGTCGGCAACCTCTTCAAGTACTCGGACAAGAAGCAGGTGAACATGGAGCGCTTCTACCTGCTCACGCCGCGCCTGGTGGTGCCCGGCGCGGCCGCCTCGGCGCCGGTGCTGCCCATCCCGCCACTTTCGCCGCTCTCGACGCCGGCGCCCGCGCCCAAGGTCACGCCGGTGTCGATGGCCACGCCGGCGGCCGGAGGTTGAAGCCCATGCGCGAAGACGAAGCCCTCGACACGCCGCCGGTGCAGAACGCCGGCTGGTGCCTGCGCTTCCTCAGCGGCGCGGTCAAGGGCCGCACCATTGCGCTCAAGCCCGGCATCAACGTGCTGGGCTCGGGCGGCGAATGCGAGGTGATGCTGCCGGGCGGCGACGTCCTGCCGCGCCACCTGGTGTTCACCGTGGGCGAACTGGTGGTGTCGATGCAGCGCCTGGGCACCGCCTCGGCGCGGCTCAATGGCGAGGCGATGCAGCAGCCGCGCCGCAGCGTGGTGGCCGGCGACATCGTCAGCGTGGGCCAGATCGATTTCCAGCTCGACCGCAGCTATCCCGCCGCCGCGCGGGAAGACCGCATGTTCGCCGCCATGCCGGATGCCGGCGCGGGCACGCCGTCGGTCGAGCCCGTGCCGCGGCGCACGGGCCCGCGCCCGGGCCTCTGGGCCGGCGGTGTGGTCGCGCTGCTGGCCGTGCTCGGCCTGGCAGCGCTGTGGGCCGGCGGCGAGCGCGGTGCGGCCGCGGGCGGCCCGGGCCGCGTCAACCTGGCCGAGGTGGAGCGCGCGCTCGCGCCTTTCCCCGAGGTCGAGGTGGTGGCCGCGCCGGGCGGGCAGTTCAGCGTCAAGGGCTATGTCGAATCGCGCCAGCGCCGCGAGGCGCTGCAGCACGCCATGGCACCCTTCGGCAGCCGGGTCGGCGTCAACGTGCATTCGGCCGAGGACATGGTCGAGCAGGCGCGCCGCTACGTCGCCGACCCGGGCGTTGCCGTCACCTACACCGGCCAGGGCCGGCTGGTGCTCAGCGGCACGGTCGAGGATGCCTCGGTGCGCCAGAAGATCCGGCGCCTCGGCGAAGACCTGCATCCGTCGGTGCTGGTCTCCGACAAGGTCCAGTACCGCGAGAAGCCGCAGCGCGAGGACAAGGACGCCGATCTGCGCGCCCAGTGGGCCGGCTGGCAGAGCGTGCTGCCCGCGCGCATGGTGAGCATCACCGAGGACGGCAACGGCCTGCGGCACATCCAGCTGGCCAACGGCAGCCGCTACTACGAAGGCTCGGTGCTCAAGTCCGGCGCCGAGCTCAAGCGCATCGACGCCGACGGCCTGGTGCTCAGCGGCGGCGTGCCCAACCCCAAACCCGCGAGGTGACGAGCGATGTGCCCACGAAGCCGCCCGCCCGCCGCCCGCGCCCCCGATTCCGTGCGGCGGCCAACCCGCCGCGTGGAATGGCCTCGTCCCATCCGGACGGGGCATCCATCCCCAGTGAATCTCATCATCAACCAGGAGAAGTGAAATGGCAGGTTCCGTCGACAACTCGATCCAGCAGATGAACCAGGCCGCGGCCGACAACGCGCGCCTCATGTCCGCCAGCATGGCGGCTTCCACCAGCATCCAGGGCGCGGCCTCCACCGCGCACACGGTGAACGGCGCCAGCGCCGCGGGCGGCGAAGTCGCCAAGTCCACCGGCAACGACATCCGCCAGTCGGCCAAGTCGTCCTGATGCGCACGCGGGTCCGCGCGGGGCTTTGCGGCCCTGCGCGGCCTCGTCTTTTTTCTTCCTGGAGCTGAACATGACCGATCCCATCGTGTCGGCGGCCGCCAGCGCGCCGCCAGCCGAAGTTGCCACGCAGCAGGCGGCGGGCGCATCGCGCTTCGATCCGGGCGACACCCGCATGTTCGCCAACATGATGCAGGGCGTGCAGGCGCCGCCCCCGGCCGTGGCCGCGCCCAGCGCCATCGGCGACGCCGCCAAGTCGCTGGCCGCGCAGTTCTCCGGCAACGTGCGCTCCTACGAGGAGATGCGCCACAGCATGCTGGAGTCCATCGACCTGTCGGACCCCATCAAGACCATGTTCGTGATGACCGACCACGCGATGGAGGCGCACATGATGTTCGCCAAGATGCACATCTCCACCGGGCTGGCCAGCGCGGCGACCAGCCTGTTCGGCACGCTGCTGAAGAACCAGCAGTGAGGATGCCGTGAACACCGTCTTCCCTTTCCGCATCCGCTGGCTGGCCGCGCTGTCGCTGCTGCTCGCGCTGGCCGGCTGCAAGGTGCCGCTGTACTCCAACCTGCAGGAGCAGGAGGCCAACGAGATCGTCGCGGCCCTGTCCGCGCAGGGCATCGACACGGCCAAGAACAAGCTCGAAGGCACAAACTGGCAGGTCGAGGTCGACGAAGCCCGGCTCGGCCAGGCACTGGAGGTGCTGCGCGCACAGGGCCTGCCGGGCGAGCGCTACGCCACCATGGGCGAGGTGTTCCAGAAGCAGGGCCTGGTGTCCACGCCCTCCGAGGAACGCATGCGCTACATCTATGCCGTGTCGCAGGAGCTGTCGCAGACCCTGCGCAACGTCGACGGCGTGGTGGCGGCGCGCGTGCACGTGGTGATCCCGGCCAACGACCCGCTGTCCGAGAAGATCCGCCCGTCCTCGGCCGCGGTCTTCATCAAGCACCGCAGCGACGTGGACCTGCGCCTGCTCGCACCGGCGGTGAAGGACATGGTGGCCCACAGCATCGAGGGCCTGTCGCACGACCAGGTCTCGCTGTCCCTGTTCGAGGCGCGTCCGCTGGCGGCCGCGCCTGCCTCGGGCGGGGCGGCGGGTGCGCCCGTGCTCGGCCTGTTCTCCACCCGCACCGCGGTGCTGCTGCTGGGCCTGCTGCTGGCGGCCGCCGTCTGCCTGATGGTGCTGCCGGCGCTGCTGCGGCGCCAGGGACTGGATTGGCGCAGCTGGTCGCGCAGCCAGGTGTTCAGGCGATGAGATATTCCGTGTCGGGGGATGTCTTGCTCCCTCTCCCTCTGGGAGAGGGTGGGGGTGAGGGCATCGGGCCTTTGTTCTTGCCTTGCTCTTCGTTCAGCGCCGGAGCCGGGAATTCGCCCCGGCGGGCGAGTCACTTTCTTTGCTTCGCCAAAGAAAGTAACCAGAGAAAGGCGACCCCACTGTGCGTGACCCTCCGCTTCGCGGGGTCCACGGACGGTCGCCCGCCGGGGCGAACTCCCGGCTCCTGCCTTCGAGCAAGCACAAAGACAAACCAGGGCGAGGTTGCCATATGAGCAATGAGGCCCCAGCCACCACCCCGCAGACAGCACCCGGCCCGATGGACCTGGTGCGCCTGGTGACGCGCTTCAACCTCCACCCCGAGCACGACCTGCACCCCAGCTGGCTGCCCGCGAACTGGCCGGCGCGCCACCGCCTGCCGCGACAACTGGGCGAGGGCGGCCGCGCGGTGCTGGCCGAACTGCTGCGGCGCGAAGTCGCGCCGCTGCGCAGCACCGACTACAACTTCGACTCGCGCCTCAAGCGCCTCGCACTGCTCGACGCGGCGGCCCTGCGCCGGCTCGCGGCCTACCTGGGCTTCTGCGCGCACCTGCCGCTGCTGCGCGTGCGCGGCGGGGTGGGCGCGCAGCTGCGGCGCCAGGCGCGGCGCTTCGATGCCGACGCGGTGGACTTCCTGCTGGAGCGCGCGCCGCAGCTCACCGGCCTGCGCATGAACCACGCCGCGCTGGAAGAGCGGCCCCTCGCCGCCGGGCGCATCGTGGTGGACCGCGGCCACCGCCTGCTGCTGGGCGCCGCGGCCGCCGAGGGCGAGACGGTGCTGCGCCGCCTGCAGCACAAGCTGCCGCGCCGCGTCGCCGCACTCGGCCTGCCGCGCTTCGAGCCGCACCAGGCGCGCCAGCTGCACGAGCTGATGCTCGCCTGCATCGTTCCCGAAAGACTGCCGCAATGGGACTGGCTTTTCTGATCACCACCGAGAACCTGCAGCTCCTGAGCGAGCGCAAGGTGCTCAAGGAACACGAGTACGCGGCCCTGCTCGATGCATCGGCCGTGGTCGAGACCGCGCGCCGCGAGGCCCGCCGCATCGCCCGCCAGGCAGAGGAGGAGGCCGAGGCCAGCCGCCGCCAGGGCTACGAGGAAGGGCTGCAGCGCGCCCAGGCCGAGTACGCGACGCAGCTGGTGTCGGAGGCGATGGCCGCCGAGCGCCAGATGCAGGGCCTGCGCAGCGCGATGGCCCGCATCGTGGTCAAGGCCGTGGGCCAGTTCATGGCCGGCGCCGACCCGGCCGCGCTCTTCGAGGCCGCCCTGCTGCGGGTGGACCAGCTCATCCGCAGCGAGCCTTTCGTCACCGTGCGCGTGGCGCCGGCGCAGGAGGCCGTGATGCGCGAGGTGCTGGCCCGGCTGCGCCAGGACGCGCAGTGGACCATGAGCGTGAGCCTGGTGCCCGACCCCTCGCTGGCCGCTGGCGCCTGCGTGGTGCAGACCGCCTCCGGCGTGCTGGAGATCGGCGCCGAGGCGCAGCTGGAGGCCTTCCGCCGCGCGGTCGAGCGCGGCGGCATGCCGGCGGCGGACGGAGGCGCGCGATGAACCCGCCCAGCGCGCTCGACATCGTCGCCGATCTCGAGCAGGCCTTCGGCCGTGTCGCGCCCGTGGCCATGCGCGGGCGCGTGAGCAAGGCCGTGGGCATGCTGATCGACGCCTCCGGCATCCAGGCCCACGTGGGCGAACTGTGCGAGCTCGTCACGCCCGGCGAGCCGCCGCTGCTGGCGGAAGTGGTGGGCTTTCGCGGCAACACCGCCATCCTGACGCCGCTGGGCCCCATCACCGGCATCTCGGCGCTGACCGAGGTGCTGCCGACCGGGCGCGGCCATGCCTGCCCGGTCGGCGATGCGCTGCTGGGCCGCGTGCTGGATGCGATGGGCCGGCCCATCGACGGCGGCGCGCCGCTGCCGGCGCTGGCCCAACTGCCGGTGCACCGCGAGCCGGTGGGCCCGCTGGCGCGCCGCATGATCGAGGCGCCGCTGCCCACCGGCATCCGCGCCATCGATGCGCTGCTGACCGTGGGTGAGGGCCAGCGCATCGGCGTCTTCTCGCCGCCGGGCGTGGGCAAGAGCACCTTGCTGGGCATGCTGGCGCGCGGGTCCACCGCGGACGTGAACGTGATCGCCCTGATCGGCGAGCGCGGCCGCGAGGTGCAGGAATTCATCGCGCACAGCCTGGGGCCCGAGGGCCTGGCGAAGACGGTGATGGTGGTCTCCACCTCCGACCGTCCGCCGATGGAGCGCATCAAGTCGGCCTACGTGGCCACCACCATCGCCGAGCATTTCCGCGACCAGGGCCGGCGCGTGCTGCTGCTGGTGGATTCGCTCACGCGCTTTGCCCGCGCCCAGCGCGAGATCGGCCTGGCCAGCGGCGAGCCGCCGACGCGGCGCAGCTACCCGCCCTCGATCTTCTCGATGCTGCCGCAGCTGCTGGAGCGTGCGGGGCAGGGCGCGCACGGCTCGATCACGGCGGTGTACTCGGTGCTGACCGAGGGGGACGAGGAGAACGACCCCATCGCCGAGGAGGTGCGTTCCATCCTCGACGGGCACATCGTGCTCTCGCGCAAGCTGGCCGCGGCCAACCGCTATCCGGCGATCGATGTGCTGGGCAGCATCAGCCGCGTGATGCCGCTGGTGAGCTCGGCGGAGCACCGTGCGGCGGCATCGCGGGTGCGCAGCCTGCTGGCGAAGTACCAGGAGATGGAGCTGCTGGTGCAGATCGGGGAATACAGGGCGGGGAGCGATGCGGAGGCTGATGCGGCGATCCGGGCACGGCCGGCGCTGCTGGACTTTCTCTCGCAGGCGCCGGGGCATCGGCAGGACTTCGAGGCTTGCATTGCGGCGCTGCGGGGCCTGGGGGAGGGGGCATGAGGGGTCTGATGTCTTGTCTATGCTGTGCTTGTTTGTGTGCCGGAGCCGGGAATTCGCCCCGGCGGGCGAGTCACTTTCTTTGCTTCGCCAAAGAAAGTAACCAAAGAAAGGCGACC
>NZ_LYMK01000015.1 GCF_002157355.1 Variovorax sp. JS1663
GCTCGATCAGCAGCGCGGCGTTGTTGGCAATGGCGCCGCTGCCGAAACTGCCAGCGCTGCCGGCCAGGGTGCCGGCGTTGATGGTAGTGCCGCCTGCGTAGGTGTTGGTGCCCGTGAGGGTCAGTGTGCCGGCACCGGTCTTGGTCAGGCTGCCGCTTCCCGAGATCGAACCGCTGAAGAGGGTGTCGGTGTTCTTGCTCCCGCTTGTGAGCGAGCCGCTGCCCAGGAGGACAACGCCCGCTCCCGACAGGCTGCCGATGGTCTGGTCGAGGTCGTTCAGATCCAGTGTGGCAGTGTCATTGACGGTGACCGCGCTGCCAATGCCGAAAGCTCTGTCGCTCATTGCGGCCTGCAAGGTGCCCGCGTTGACTGTCGTCGCTCCGCTGTAGGTGTTCTGGCCCGACAGTCTCAAGATACCGTTGCCGGTTTTTGTCAACGCACCGCTGCCGGAGATGTCGTTGGACAGGTTGCCATCGGTGGATTGATCGATGAGCAAGATGGCATTGTTGATGATGCCACTGATGCCGAAGCTGTTGGCGCTGCCAGCCAATGTTCCGGCGCTGACAGTGGTGCCGCCCTCGTAAGTGTTGGTGCCGAAGAGGGTCAAGGTACCGTCACCGGTCTTGATGAGCGCGCCCGTTCCTTCGATCACACCCTGCTGGGTCAGGGTGGTGCCCGTGAGTGTCTCGATCGTGCCGCCCTGGGAGTCGATGAAGGTGCCACGATTCATCGTGAAATCGGCCGTGGTCCGCAAGGTGCCGCCCTGGAAGGTAAGCATTCCGTTAGGCGTTCCAAGGTTGGCGTCGCTGGAGATCGATAGCGTGCCCTCTGAGAGGGTGGCGCCTCTGGTGTACTCGTTTTCCCCAGTGAGGGTCAGCGTGCCACCACCAGTTTTGATCAAGTGACCCGCTGTCCCTGAAATGATGCCGTTGAGGGTCAGATCAGCGTCAGTCTGGAAGGTCACTGCGAAGTTCAAGCCGATGGAACGCTCCATGATGATTGCAGCGGTGTTGCGCAAAGTGGTATCGCTCCCAAGGCTCAGTTCACCCGAACGATCGCCCAGGTTCTGGTCCGCAGAGATGGACAGGGCGCCCTCTTCGATCCTGGTGCCGCCGGTATAGGTATTCAGGCCTGTCAACGCCAGCGTGCCATTGCCAGTCTTGGTGAGAGCGCCATTGCCAGTGATGATGTTGGTCAAGGAGGCCTCGGTGCCAAGGGGTTGCTCGACCTGCAGCCCGGAGCCATTGTTGATGGCGATAGCGCCACTGCCGAAGCTGGTGGTGCCGCCAATCAAGTAGCCGTTGACGGTGGTGCCCCCGGTGTAAGTGTTGACGCCGGCGAGCGTCAAGATGCCACCAGTCAGAGTGAAGGAGCCATTGCCGCTGATGACACCGTCATACACAGCGTTGCCGACGGTGCTTTGGTCGAATGCGACGCCTGGAGTGCTGCTGGCAGAAGCAGGTGCAAAGGAAATGTTGCCCGCGAACGTACCGGTGTCGCCTTGCAGCGTGCCCTCGGCAATCGACCAGTTCAAGCCTGTTGCGCCGTTGCCCGTGAGCACCCAGGTGCTGGCGCCGGTCTTGGCGAAGTTCGAAAAGCCCACGTACTGCGTGTTGGCGTACACAGCGGGCAAGTTGGCCACGATGTTGGATACGTTGAATGAAGCCGGCGGATTCTCATCGCCGCCCAGCACCAGGGTGTCGCCACCGTTGGTCGCCCCGCTGGTGCTGACCACGTTGCCGGCGAAGCTGTAGCCGGACCGCAGGATGAGCCTGTTGTTGCCGCCGGACAGGTCGATGGCGTTCGCGCGCGTCGAGCCATCACCGCTCAGGCCGCCGCTGATGCTGTTGGCGTTGGTGATGACGACGTTGCCAGTCGCCACGACACCGGCGCCTCCAGCGCCATGGACGCCGTTCTCTGCCGCTGGGTCAGCCGAGCCACCTGCGCCGCCTTGAATGTCACCTGTGTTCAGCACGGTGCCGCCCGAAGTGAGCAGGACGCCAGCACCGCCCTCGCCGCCCAAAGGAACGTAGTCGCTGCCCGCAAGGTAATTGCCAGCACCGCCTGCCCCCCCGGAAATGGAGCGACTGTTGTTGATGGCGCCGCCACCAGTGAGCGCGATGCCCATGCCGCCGTCACCGCCGCCGGTGACGTTGGTTGCGTCGTCGCTCCCCCGGAAGAGCAGCTCGGGGCTCGTCGCCCCTCCGTGGCCCCCAGACATGGAACCGCTATTCGTGAAGCTGGTTGCGCCGGTGAGCAGTACCGCACCACCACCGGCGCCGCCACCACCGGTAGCGCCGATGAAGGTACTTGCAAAAATAACCTCCGCTCCCCCGCTGCCGCCAGCGCCACCGTTGCCGCCGACGATTTCCGACACATTGCTTGCAGGATCATTGCCTGCAAGGACCAGGCCAAATCCACCGCCGCCGCCGCCACCTCCACCACCGGCGTCAGTGGTAGAACTGCCGTCCCCGCCTGCCGTGCCGGCCAGTGGCGTCGTGATCACCCTTTGAGTGGAGCTCCCGACACTGCCGCCGCTGCCGCCGCTGCCGCCGCTGGATCCGCCACCTCCACTGCCTGCGCCGCCGTTGCCGCCAATCCCTGTGGACAAGCTGACGCCACCACCGCCGCCACCGCTACCACCGCTACCGGCAATGCCCCCACGGCGACCACCATCCTCTCCATCTGGAGCGGCAGAAGTACCGCCAGCGCCTCCGGGAACGGCTTGGCAGCCCACCGTACCGCAGCCTCCGCTCCCCCCATCGAGACTCACAAACTGCGCATGCGCCGGGAAAATTGTCGCGGCATTCAGTCCAAGCAAGACGATGCTGCCGATCACACCGGCGAATGCACTTCTCGCGTTGGGCAGTTCCAGCGCTCGGCTTTCCACAGCGGTCGTGAGCGCACAAGCTCTGGCGATGCGTGAAACGCTGCCGCCAGGCTTGCCTCGCGCACGCGCGTTCTCGGGAGCGGCCACCCAGGCGCCCAGCGTGGCGTTCCAAAGGCTGCGATGTGTTCTGTTCATGAGGGAGGTCTCGGGTCATCCAGGGACCCACGCGCGCAGCGCACGTGGCGGGCAATGCCGCCTGCGCTCGACCATCGCTCGCCCGCACGCAGGCTGGAAGCCAGGTCGCAGCACATGCCCCCCAGGGGGTCGGCGGCGACCGAATGCTAGAAATGCGCGCCAGCGCGTTCAGGTCGTCACGAGAAAAAGCGAGAATTCATTTGGGCGTCCGCAGCGCCGAGCACGGGGCTCGGCCTGCGCCAACCCGCGCTCCCCGCACGCCCGGGAGCAGCCGCCTCAGCCCGCGCGGCTCAGCATCCGCCCCGCGCGTGCCAGCACCGCAGGTTCAGGCTCGCCGCCACGGAAGGCGCAGACGCCGTTCACGTACACCCGCTCGATGCCCACGCTCAAGCGCTTGGGCTGATCGTAGGTCGCGGTGTCGGCGATGGTGCGGGGTCGAACACCACCACGTCGGCCATCGCGCCGGCGCGCAGCAGGCCACGATCGGCGATGCGCATGTTGCGCGCGGTCATGCCGGTCATCTTGTGCACCGCCTGCTCCAGCGTGAAGAGCTGCCGGTCGCGCCAGTAGCGCGCGAACACGCGGGGAAAGGCGCCCTGCAGACTGAGCCACGAAAAACAAGCATTCGGCACCAATGCTTTTTCACCTACCAGCGCACGCGCAGCCCCGCCGAGGCGTTGAGCTGCGACTTCGCCCGGGTGTCTCCACCCGAGGCCCACAGCTTTCCCGCGGCGGCAGGCCTCGCGCTGGTCCACGCCCCACTCGCGCGCGATGTCGGCCAGCATGCGGCCGGTCGTGCCCGGATGCGGGTCGGACCAGGTGATGAGGATGTCGATCACGCCGTCCACCAGGTCCTCGCGCAGCACGGTGGAGCCGGCCACGTAGGGGTAGACGTCGAGCGCGATCTCCTGGCGATCGGCCAGCGCGTCGACCAGGGGCAGGGTCTGCTTCGTGCGGCCCCAGTTGGCGGGGCCGGCGCACTTGTGGTGCGAGATGACCAGCGGCGCGCCGGCGCCGAAGGCGGTGTCGCCGGCCTCGTGCATGGCCTCGATGATGCTTTCCATCTCGCTGCGCAGGTGGGTGGCGTAGACGCCGCCGTGGCGCGCGACGATGCGCGCCAGCGCGGTCACCTCCTCCGCCGGCGCGGCGAAGGCCTGCTCGTAGAAGAGGCCCGACGACAGGCCGTGCGCGCCGTCGATCATGCAGGCCTCCAGCAGCGCGCCCATGCGCGCGCGCTCGTCATCGGTGGCGGCGCGGTCGAGCGCGTCCATGGTGGCGAAGCGCAGCGTGGTGTGGCCGACCAGGGCCGCGACGTTGAGCGCCGGCTGTGCCGCTTCGACCGCGGCGCGGTAGTCGGCCATGGTCGCGTGGCGGAAGGAGTCGGCGCCCAGCAGCGTGAGCGGCGGTTGCGCTTCCGGCGTGCGGTAGGGGGCGAGCGAGATGCCGCAGTTGCCGGTCACCACGGTGGTGATGCCCTGGGAGATCTTGGGCAGGCACACGGGGTCGCGCAGCACGATCGCGTCGTCGTGCGTGTGCACGTCGATGAAGCCCGGCGCGATCACCTTGGCCCGGCAGTCGATCACCTCCAGTGCCTCGGCCGCGATGCCTTCGGGCAGGCGCAGGCGCAAGCCCTCGCCCAGGGCGGCGATGCGGTCGCCGGACAGCAGCACGTCGCCGTTCCAGCCCGGGCCGCCGGAGCCGTCGACGATCAGGCCGCCTTCGAGCAGGGTCGCGGCCCCGCGTTCGCCGTCATCCGCCATGCTTGATTCCTCCGCCGTCCCAGCTCTGCAGCGGATGCGTGCTGGCATCGATGCCGTGCCGCTGGAAGGCCTCGCGCGCGCGCTGCAGCCGTTGCACTGCCGGTTCGCCGCGGCGCTGCGCGACCAGCACGGTCAAGATCTCGATCACCGTCAGGTGGGTGAGGTAGGCGTCGATGCCCACGTGCATCACCGCGTCGTCGGGCACCGACAGGCCGAGCAGGAAATCGGCCTTCGCCGCCAATGCGGTGCCGGGCCGCGTGAGCGCGACCACCTTGGCGCCCTGCCCGCGCGCGATGTCCACCGCGTCGAGCAGCGAGGGCATGCCGCCCACGTGCGAGATGGCGATCACCACGCCGCCCGGGCGCTGGGCGGCGCCGGCCACCTGCTGCAGGTGGTAGTCGGCCCAGGCATTGGCCGACAGGCCCAGGCGGAACAACCGCGCCTGCAGGTCGTTGGCCATGAACCAGGAGGTGGCGCCGGCGCCGTACAGGTCCACGTGCGGCGCGGCCGCGATGGCGGCCACGGCCGCATCGAGCACCGCCATGTCGAGCTGGCCGCGCACACCCGAGACCGAGGCCGCGGCGCTGCGCGCGATCTTGCTGACCACCTCGTCGGCGGCATCGGCGATGTTGACGCGCCGGTGCAGCGGCGAGCCGCCGAGCGCGAGCTCCTGCGCCAGCGCGAGCTTGAACTCGCGCAGGCCGGCGAATCCGAGGTCGCGGCAGGTGCGCATGATGGTGGGCACCGAGCTGCGCGAGCGCTCGGCCAGGGACTCGAAGCTTTCCTCGAGCACGCGGTCGGGGTCCTCGAGGATCAGGTCCAGGATGGCGCGGCGCGTGGTGGGCGCGCCCTCGCGGGTCGCGGCCACCTTCTGCAGCAGGGAGCTCGTCATGGGGGGCATCAGAAGTGCATGGACACCGCGTCGCTCACGCGCAAGTCCTCTTCCACCACCGGCATCCAGTGCCACTTGTCGAAGGTGGTGCAGGGGTGCGAGATGCCCAGGCCGACGCGCTCGCCCACCACCGGCGCCAGCGGCGAGGCCGCATCGTCCCAGCGCAGGTAGGCGTGCTGGTCGTTCAGGCCGGTGATCTTCCAGTCGGCGGGCACCGCCTGCGGCACCAGGCTGCCGGGCACGGCGCGCGCGATGGGCACCGGCAGCGAGAGGTCGAAGGAGATGTCGCGCTTGCCCACCGCGAGGATGGCGAGGCCGGGCTCGGGGCAGGACTGCACCATGGCCCAGACTTCCATGGCGGGCCGCAGGCTCTCGCCGCACTCGCAGCCCAGGCGTTGATCGACGGCGCTGAGCATGCGTTTGTAGAAGCCGTGGTCGTGCGTGACGTAGCAGCCCGAGCGCAGGATGCCGCGCACGCCGCCGCGCAATGCGGGCTTGAGCCGTCCGGCCACCAGGTCGAAGATGGCCGAGCCGCCGGCGGAGACGATGACCTCCTCGCCTTCGAACAGGCCGTTCGCATCGCAGTGGCGCGCCACCGCCTCGACGCGGTCCATCAGCGCGTTGGCGTAGGTGGTGTCGGCATCGGTCTCGCCGCTGGCGGCCAGGCCTTCGTAGCACTCGATGCCGACCAGGCGCACCGCGTCGCTGGCATGCAGCGCGGTGGCCAGCGCGATGGCTTCCTCCTGCGCGCGGCAGCCGGTGCGGCCGCCGGGCACGCCGATCTCCAGCATCACCTCGAAGGGCAGGCTGTCGGGGTGCTGCCGGGCCCAGTCCTCGATCAGCGCGAGCTGCGCCGTCGAGTCGACCAGGAAGGCCACGCGCAGGTCCGCGTGCTCGTGCATCAGCAGCTGGATGCCGGCCAGGTCCTGCGCGCTCACCACCTGGTTGGCGATCAGCGTGCGCCGCGCGCCGGCCGCCACGCCCACGGCCAGCTGCGTGACGGTGGCGAAGGTCAGGCCCCAGGCGCCGGCATCGAGCTGGCGGCGAAAGAGCTGCGGCGACATGGTGGTCTTGCCGTGCGGCGCGAGGTCGATGCCCCACTGGCGCACGCGTGCCTGCATCCAGGCCAGGTTGTGCTCCAGCGCCTCGCGCTTGAGCACGGCCAGCGGCAGCGGCAGGTCGCCGGCCAGCACATGCCAGCCGGCCTGGCCGATCTCGCTGCGGCGCCTGGGCGGCTGGGTGCGGGGGTAGCCCTTGAAGCGGGTGTCGAGGAGCGGGTCGAAGAGGTCTTGTTCGGTGGTCATTGGGAGATCAGCTCCTTGCGGATGCAGGCCGAATGGTGGCCCGGTGAGAGTTCGTTCAGCGGCGGCACCGTCTGGGCGCAGGCCTCGATGGCATGCGGGCAGCGGGTGCGGAAGACGCAGCCCGAGGGCGGCGCGACCGGGCTCGGGATGTCGCCCTTGAGCGGCACCCGCTCGCTCACCGCCAGGGGATCGGGCTTGGGGCTGGCCGCCAGCAGCGCCCGGGTGTAGGGGTGCTGCGGGCGCTCGAAGAGTTCGCGGGTCTCGGCCACTTCCATCACCTTGCCCAGGTAGAGCACGACCACGCGGTCGCACAGGTATTCCACCACGTCCAGGTCGTGCGAGATGAATAGCATGGTCAGCGACAGGCGTTCCCGCAGGTCGGCCAGCAGGTTGATCACCTGCGACTGGATGGAGACGTCCAGCGCCGAGAGCGGCTCGTCGGCCACGATGAACTCGGGCTCCACCGCCAGTGCGCGGGCCACGCCGATGCGCTGGCGCTGGCCGCCGGAGAACTCATGTGGGAAGCGGTTCGCATGCTCGGGCCGCAGGCCCACCGTCTCCAGCAGCTCGGCGATGCGCCGCTCGCGCTCGCCGTGCCCCTTGGCCAGGCCGTGCGTGGCCAGCGCCTCGCCGAGGATGGCGCCGATGCGCATCTTCGGGTTGAGGCTGGCGTAGGGGTCCTGGAAGATGATCTGCAGCTTGCCGCGCAGCCGGCGCATCGCGCCGGCGGCGAGCTGGCCGATGTCGTCGCCGCGGTAGAGCACCTGGCCCTCAGTGCGCTCGATGAGGCGCAGCACGGTGCGGCCGATGGTGCTCTTGCCGGAGCCGGATTCGCCGACCAGGCCCAGGGTCTCGCCGGGGCGGATGGCGAAGGAGACGTCGTCGACGGCGCGCACGGGGCGATCGCCGGTGCCGAAGTATTTCTTGAGGCCGCGGACCTCGATCAGGGGTGTGGCAGCGGTCGTCATGGGGGGCTCTTTCCGTTCATGCGGCCTTCGCGAGCGGCTGCACGGCCGGCACGCGGATGCAGCGGGCCTGGCGGCCTTCATGGGTGTCGATCAGCGACGGCATGGCCTGCCGACAAGCCTCCATCGCCTGGTCGCAGCGCGGCTCGAAGGCGCAGCCGGGCGGCGGCGACAGCGGGCTGGAGACCTGGCCGCGGATCGCGAACAGGCGCTTCGGCCGGCCCTCGCCGTGCGCCTGCGCCTTGCCGGGCAGGCAGGCCAGCAGGCCCTGCGTGTAGGGATGCTCGGGCGAGGCGAAGAGCGGCCGCACCGGCGCGCTCTCGACCACGCGGCCCGCATACATCACGACCACGTCGTCCGCGTGGTGCGCGACCACGCCGAGGTTGTGGGTGATGAAGAGGATGCTCATGCCGGTCTCGGCCTGCAGCCGGCGCATCAGTTCGAGGATCTGCGCCTGGATGGTGACGTCCAGCGCGGTGGTGGGCTCGTCGGCGATCAGCAGCGTGGGATCGCAGGCCATGGCCAGCGCGATCATCACGCGCTGGCGCATGCCGCCGGAGAGCTGGTGCGGGTACTCGTGCAGGCGCCGCGCGGCGGCCGGGATCTCCACCAGCTCCAGCATGCGCAGCGCGTGGGCCAGCGCGGCCTTGCGGTCCAGGCCCTTGTGCAGGCGCACGCTCTCGGCGATCTGCTCGCCGATGGTGAAGACCGGGTTGAGGCTGGTCATCGGCTCCTGGAAGATCATCGCGAGCTCGTTGCCGCGCAGGCGACGCATGTCGCGGTCGGGCAGGCCGAGCAGGTCGACCGTGCGGCCGTCGCGGGTGCGGAAGGCGATCTGGCCGCTGACCTGCGCATTGGCGGTCTTGGGCAGGAGGCGCATCAGCGTGAGGCTGGTGACCGACTTGCCGGAACCGGACTCGCCGACCAGCGCGGTGGTCTTGCCGGGCTGGATCGAAAAGCTCACGTCGGCTACCGAGCGGACCAGGCCGTCTTCCGTGGGGAAGCTGGTGCTCAGGTTTTTTACCGTGAGGCGGGGGGGCGTGGTCGTCATTCAATGGCTCCGCTGCGCGGTCGCGCTCTTGGGTTTGCGGTTCGGGGCGCGTGCCGAGGGCACGGGGTGTCCCCCTCCGCGAATGTCCCCCGGCTTCGCCTCCTCCTTTATTTCGCTGCGGGGGACACCCCGCGCCCTCGGCACGAGACACATCGCGTTGTGCGGGCCGATGCACCACCGCCGTGACGGATCACGCCGGTGGGGTGCTCTGCGCAGCGAAATAAAGGAGGAGGCTTGCGGCCCTAGGCCGCGCCGGGGGACATTCGCGGAGCAGAACACCCCGCCGGCGTGATCCCGCCCCGAAAGAGAAGTTCTCATGGCTAGGCCGCCTTCTTGAGCTTGGGGTCGAGCAAGTCGCGCACCCCATCGCCCAGCAGCTGCAGCGACAGCGCCGTGAAGATGATCGCCAGCCCCGGAAACAGAACGACCCAGAAAGCCCGGTCCGCATACTGCTGGCTGCTCGCGACCATGGTGCCCCAGGTCGGGATCTCGGGCGGCACGCCGACGCCGAGGAAGGACAGCCCCGCCTCCGCCAGGATCGCGTAGGCGAAGATGAAGGAGACCTGCACCAGGATCGGCGACATCAGGTTGGGCAGGACGTGGCGCCACAGGATGCGCGAGGTGCGCACACCCAAAGCACGCACCGCCTCGACGAAGAGCAGCTCGCGCACCACCAGCGTGGAGGCACGCACCACCCGCGCCACCCGCGGCGTGTAGACCAGCACCAGCGCCAGCACCACGTTGACCAGCGAAGGCCCGAGGATGGCGACCAGCGCGATCGCCAGCAGGATGTCGGGGAAGGACATCATCGCGTCGACCACGCGCATCAGCGGTGCGTCGAGCCGGCGGAAGAAGCCGGCCACCAGGCCCAGGATGGTGCCGGCCACGACGGCGCCCAGCGCGGTGAGGGCCGCAATGGCCAGCGAGTAGCGCGCGCCGTGCACGATGCGCGCGTACATGTCGCGGCCCAGCTCGTCGGTGCCCATCAGGTGGGCGGCGCTGGGGGGCTTGAGGCGGTCGAGCACGGCCGTGTCGTTGGGGTCGGCCGAGGCGAACCACGGCGCGCCCAATGCGAGCACCGCGATCACGAGCAGCACCAGGGCGGAGACCAGCACGATGCGGCGATGCATCAGCTGGCGCAGCATGCGGGGCATCTGCATGGCATCAGACCTTCACGCGGGGATCGACCACCGCATACAGCAGGTCGATCGAGAAATTGATGAGCACATAGATCGCGGCGATCACGAGCAGGGCGCCCTGGATCACCGGGTAGTCGCGGCGCAGCACGGCATTGACCACCAGGTTGCCGACGCCGGGCAGGCCGAACACGGTCTCGGTGACGACGGCGCCGCCGATCATCAGCGCGATGGTCAGGCCCAGCACGGTGACGATGGGCACCAGCGCATTGCGCAGGGCATGCTTGAGCACGACCGTGCCTTCGGACAGGCCCTTGGAGCGCGCGGTGCGCACGTAGTCCTCGCCCAGCACGTCGAGCATCGAGGCGCGGGTGAAGCGGATGATCAGCGCCGAGTTCAAGAGGCCCAGCACGGTGGCCGGCAGCACCAGCGCATGCAGGCGCTCGGCCAGCGGCGCGTCGGGCGCGCCGTAGCCCGAGACCGGGAACCAGCCCAGCGACACCGCGAAGAGCTGGATCAGCACGATGCCCAGCCAGAAGCTCGGGATGCTCGCGCCCAGCATCGCGATGCCGGTGAAGAACTGGTCGACCACGCGCCCGCGGAACACCGCCGAGACGATGCCGCAGGGCAGCCCGATCAGCGCCGCGATCGCGACCGCCATCAAGGCGAGCAAGGTGGTGGGCTCGGCGCGTTCCCACAGCGCCTGCGTGACCGGCCGCTGCAGAAAGATCGACTGGCCCAGGTTGCCCTGCACCACTTCGCGCAGCCAGTAGCCGAACTGCACGGGCAGCGGCTTGTCGAGACCGTAGTCCTTCTGCACGCGGGCGATGTCGGCGGCAGTGGCCTGGTCGCCCAGCAGCACCGAGACCGGGTCGCCCGAGGCGGCGCGGGTGAGCACGAAGACCAGCACCGCGACGATGGCGAGCACGACCAGCATGCCCGCCAGGCGGGATGAGAGATAGCGCAGCATGTTGGGGGACGCCGGCAGGCTTACTTGACCTTGGTGTTCCAGAAGAAGGGCCAGGTCATCGGCTGGTAGTTGTCCAGCGCCGGGCTCTTCGCCGACAGGCCGTTGAACTTGCCGACATTGACGTAGGGCACCTCGTCATAGACCACCTGCTGCACCTTGCCCCAGAGCTGGCCGCGCCTGGCCGGGTCGCTCTCGGTGTTGAAGGCCGCCAGCGCCGCCTTCTTGGCCGGCGTGTCCCACCAGCCCGGCGCGCCGTCGCCCAGTTGCGGCGGCGAGAGCATGGGCTCGGGGAACTGGCCCGAATGGGTGACGTAGATGTCCCACAGCTTCGGGTCGTTGCGCCGCTGCACCAGCGTGGCCCAGTCGACCACGTTCAGGTCCACCTTGAAGCCGGCGCGCTTGAGCTGCTCGGCCATCAGGAGCGACATGTTGTAGTGGAAGTCGTACTGCCGGCTGGTCAGCACGCGGATCGGGTCGCCCTTGTAGCCGGCCTTGGCCGCGGCCTCCCTGGCCTTGGGCGCATTGCGCTGGTTGTAGAGCTCGGCGCCGCCGGTGGCGTAGAAGGGCGAGCCCTTGGGGAAGTGGTTGCCCTCGGCGACGAAGAAGCGCGTGTCGCCGAAGCCTGCCGCGAGCATCTCGCCCTCGCCCAGCGCCACCTGCACCGCCTGGCGCACCGGCTGGCTGGCCATCACGCCTTCCTTGGTGTTGAACACCAGGTAGGGGAAGCCGAAGGCCGGGGTCATGATCGGCTGCGTCTTGCCCGCCGCCTTCTCCAGCCGCGACAGCGCCTCGGTGGGCAGCAGGTCGGCGAAGTCGTACTGGCCGGCGAGCGCGCCTTCCACGCGCGTGTTGGCATTGGGCACCGGCACGAAGCGCAGTTCCTCGATGGCCGCCTCGCGCCTGCCGCCGTAGCCGCTGGGCGCTTCCTTGCGGGCGCTGTATTTGTCGAACTTGGTGAGCAGCACGTACTGGTCGGGGCGGCGTTCCTTGAACTTGTAGGGGCCGGTGCCGACGAAGTCCTTCAGCGGCTGCGCGATCGAGTCCTTGGCCATGATCGCGGCCATGCCGCTGGGCAGCGCGAACTGGGCCAGCAGCGGCGCATAGGGTTGCTTGAGCACGATCTCGACGGCCAGCGGACCCTTGGCCTTCAGGCTGTCGATTTCCTTGGCCACCGCCTTGCCGCGCGGCGACTGGTCCATCCAGCGCTGCAGGCTGGCGACCACATCCTCCGCGTTCAGCTCTCGGCCGTTGTGCAGCATCACGCCCTTGCGCAGGGTGATGGCGTAGCTCTTGCCGTCGGCCGAGATCTTCGGCATCGACTCGGCCAGCATCGGCACCACGTTCCACTTGGCATCGAAGGTGTAGAGCGGCTCGTAGACGTGCTGCATGATGGTGCCGACCAGGTCGGCGGTGGAGGCCATCGGGTCCAGCGTCTGCGGCTCGGCCACCATCGCCAGCGTGGCGAAGTTGCGCGCGCCACCCTGCGCCTGCGCTGGCGCCGCGGCCAGCGTGGCCACCGTGGCCACCGTGGCGACTGCGAGCAGGCAGGCGCCGAGCAGGCTGCGCTTCGAGACGAGGGCCAGGCCGCTTCGGGATCCGGGGGTCTGCATGTGAAACTCCTTCGTGGGTCGGTGAAATGAAAGAAATTTTCTGTTCGGGCCGGACTTTGAAGCAACAAACAGGCCAATGCATGGGTGTAAACCCTATGTTTTTAGATTTTTGCTGAAATAGAATTTCAAACAAGGCCACATCGACGCTGGTCTTTCCTCTCCCCCTTTCATCCACAGGAGCCCCCATGCCCCTCGAATTCCTCGGCGTCTCGCCCAATGCTTCGGACCGCCAGGTCCGTCCCCTCTCCCCGGCCGTGCGCGCGGGTGACTTCATCTATGTCTCCGGCCAGGTGCCGGTCGATGCCAAGACGGGTGAACTGGTGCTCGGCGGCATCGAGGCGCAGACGCGGCAGGTGATGGAGAACATCAAGTCCGCCCTGGCCCTGGGCGGCGCCACGCTCGCGGACGTGTGCAAGACCACCGTGTGGCTGCAGGACGCGCGCGACTTCGGTGCCTTCAACCGGGTCTACATGGGCTACTTCGAAGGCAACTTCCCGGCGCGCTCGACCACCGAGGCGCGGTTGATGATCGACGCGCGGGTCGAGATCGACGTGGTGGCGTATAAGCCCAAGGCGTGACGCCCACTTCCAGACCTCCTTTCCATTTCCAACGCCGGGACGCGCTGCTCGGCGCGCTCGCCTTCATCGCCCTGCCCGCCGCGCGCGCGGCCAGACCCGCGCCCAAACCCGCGCCCGAAGCAACGATGCCGTGGCCCCATCCCTCCTCGGTGCCGGGCGGCATCGCGCGGCTCTCGCTGGGGCCCGCCGCCACGCGGCCGCAGGCGCGGACCGCCGAGGACCTGCCGCTGCTCGTGGTCGGTGACCCGATCGAGTGGACCGCGCTGGTCGGCATTCCGCTCGCGGCCGAACCGGGCGAGGCCCGCATCCGTGTGCTGCGCGAGGACGGCGAGGCCCGCGGGCTGCCCTACACCATCGCGCCCAAGCGCTACCGCGAGCAGCACCTCCAGGTCGCACCCGCCCAGGTCGATCTCTCGGCGGAGGACCTGGCGCGCTACGAGCGCGAGCGCGCCCACCAGCAGCAGGTGACCGCCACCTTCAGCGAGCCCTTCCCCCGCGGCGAGCTGCGCATGCAGGTGCCGGTGCCGGGCCGGCGCTCCAGTTCCTTCGGGCTGCGCCGCGTGTTCAACGGCGAGAAGCGCAATCCGCACAGCGGCATGGACATCGCGGCCGCCACCGGCACGCCCGTGAAGGCGCCGCTCGCGGGCCGCGTGATCGACACCGGCGACTACTTCTTCAACGGCGGCACCGTCTGGCTCGACCATGGCGGCGGGCTGCTGAGCATGTACTGCCACCTGAGCCGCGTCGACGTGAAGACGGGCGATGTGGTGAAGCCCGGCGAGCGCTTCTGCGCGGTGGGCGCCACCGGCCGCGTGACCGGGCCGCACTTGCACTGGTCGGTGATGCTGAACCGGGCGATGGTGGATCCGGCGCTGTTCATCGCCGGTTGAACTGAGCTCTCCCCCAGGCTCCCCCACTTCGTGTGGTCCGCCAACCCCCTCTCCGGGGGCAACACCAGCGGCCTGGCAAAGCCGGTTCCGCGGTGTTCTCCGGCTCAGAACCGCGTCGCCGCGAAAGGCGCGGGATCGACGAAGGGCGCCCGCCCCTCGATCAGGTCCGCGATCAGCCGCCCGCTCACCGGCCCCAGCGTGAAGCCCTGGTGCGCATGGCCGAAATCGAACCACAGCCCCGCATGCCGCGGCGCCGGGCCGATGACGGGCTTCATGTCCACCGTGCAGGGACGGCAGCCCATCCACGGCTGTGATTCGACCGGCGTCGGCAGGTCGAGCAGTTCGCGCGCGATGCGCTCGGCCTTGTCCAGCTGGACCGGGGTGGGCGGCGCGTCCGGCGCGGCGAACTCGGCGCCGGTCGTCAGGCGCATGCCCCTGGCGGCGGGGACCAGGACGAAGCCCTTCTGCGCATCGAGCATCGGCATCGACAGGGCCGGGCCGCCCGTGTAGTGCCGGTGGTAGCCGCGCTTGACGAAGAGCGGCAGGCGATAGCCCAGGGGTTCGATGAAGCGGCCGGCCCACGGGCCGAGCGCGACCACGACATGCTGCGCGTCGATCGGTGCATCGCCCGTGCGGACACGCCATCCCCCTGCGCGCGCCTCGAGCCCCTGCACGTCGCTGCGCAGGATGCGGCCGCCGCGTCGTTCCAGCAGCCGGGCGTAGCGCACGACCAGCTCGCCGGGGTCGTTCACGCACCAGGGATCGAGCCAATGCAACGCCCCCTCGAGACGCAGCCGCAGCGCCGGCTCGGCCTGTGCGAGCGCCGCACCGTCCAGCACCGCATGCCGCACGCCGTATTCGCGCTCGACGCGCCGGGCGTGCTGCACGGCCTCGTCGAGCGCGGCCGCGCTGCGGAACACCTCGCGAAAGCCCCGCTTCGCCACGAGGTCCCAGGCGCCGGCGGCTTCGATCAGGCTGGCGTGCTCGCTCAGCGAATGGGCGATCAGGCGGCTGAACTCGGCCGCGATGCGCGCATAGCGGGCCGGCGACGAGGCGCGCCAGTACGCGGCGAGCCGCGGCGCGACCGCCGGCAGCGCGGCCAGGTGGTAGTTGACGTCCGCGCCCCGCTTGAATGCCACGTCCACCAGCACCCGCCAGTCGCGCGGAAAGGCATAGGGCTCGACGGCCTCGCGCTGGATGATCCCCGCGTTGCCGTAGGAGGTCTCGCGGCCGGGCGCCGCGCGGTCGAGCAGCGTCACCGCATGGCCGCGCTCCGCCAGGTGCAGGGCGGCGCTGACGCCGACCATGCCGGCGCCGAGGACGACGATCTCGAAGGCCATCGCTGTCAGACCGCCCGCACGGTCGACAGGTCCATCTTCAGGCGCCGCAGCTCGATGGCGGAGTGTTCGGGGAGTGTGTCGTCCATCGCGCTACTTTGCCTTGATCCGCGCCTGCTCGGCAACGCTGCGGGTCATGATGAGCGAGGCCTGAGCCGCCCAAGCCCCTACTGCCGCGCTCGCCCCTCTCCGCATGCCCGGACGAGCCGCGCAAGCAGGAGCTCCGGCTGGGCGGGCTTGGCGAAGTGGTCGTCGAAGCCGGCCTCCAGCGCTCGCTGCCGGTCGGCATCGCGCCCGTAGCCGGTCAAGGCGATGAGCGCCATCGACCGGGTCGCTTCGTCGGCCCGCAGGCGCGCAGCGAGCTCGTAGCCATTCATCCCGGGCAGGCCGATGTCGATGATGGCGCCGTCGCAGCGCGCCTGGGCCAGGCGTTCCAAAGCCTCCTCGGCCGACGTGGCCACGCGGACTTCCTGGCCCTCGATCTCCAGCCAGCTTGCCAGGGATTCGGCTGCATCCCGGTTGTCGTCCACCACCAGCAGCGACAACGACTGCGTCACGGCGGCCGCGCTGTCCCCCAGCGCGATGGGTGCGTCCCGCGCCAGGTGCAGGGGCAGGCGCACCTCGAAAGTCGTTCCCTGACCGGGACCGCCGCTTTCCGCGGTGATCGCACCGCCATGCAGCCGTGCAAGGCTTTGCGCGATCGGCAGGCCGAGCCCCAGGCCGCCGGCGGCGCGGTGCAGGGCCTGCTCGCCCTGCACGAAGCGATCGAACACGCGCGGCAGCAGTTCGGGCGTGATGCCGATGCCCTCGTCTTCCACCCGCAGCACCGCCTGCGGCGCGCCCGCCGTGGCGTCGGTCGCCAGCACGATGCGGATGGCGTCACCGGGCGCGGTGAACTTGGCCGCGTTGCTCAGCAGGTTGCCGACGATCTGCGCCAGGCGCAGCGGGTCGCCGCGCACCGGCACCGGCGACGACGGCAACTGCACGTCCGGCATGCGCTCGCGCTGCTGGAGCGCCGGCAGGGTGAGTTCGAGCGCGCGGGCGACCACGTCGCGCAGGTCCACCGGTTCGGCCTTCAGCGCGATCTTGCCGGCGACGATGCGCGAGACGTCCAGCAGGTCGTCCACCAGGCGGGAAAGGTGCTTCACCTGGCGCTCGATGATCTGGCGTTCGCGCGCGAAAGCCTGCGGGTCGCGCCGCGCGATGAGCTGCAGCGCCAACGAGATGGGCGCGAGCGGGTTGCGCAGCTCGTGCCCCAGCATCGCGAGGAACTCGTCCTTGGACTGGTTGGCCTGCTCGGCCTGCGACTGCGCGCTTCGCGCCTCCTGCAGCAAACGGACGTTGTCGAGCGCGAGCGCGACGCGCTGCGCCAACTCGACGACCAGCGCGCCATCCTCGGCGCTGAAACGGCGCCGCGACTCGGCCTGCAGCACGGCCATCACGCCGATCGTGCGGCCACGCGCGACGAGGGGCACGACGCATCCGGCCGTGAGCCCGAGCACCCGGACGAACTCCTGAAGCCCGGGTTCGAGCCCGGCGACGGACTCGGCGTCGTCGAGATTCAGCAGGAACACCTTGCCGGTGGCGATGGCCCAGGGGAAGGAGCCCGGCGCGTCGTTGGGCGCGGTGCGGTTGCTCACCATCTTCGCGATGAACTCGCTGCGCGCGGGGTCGGAATGGTGGGTGAGCTTGCGCTGCAGCACGCCGTGCTCGTCCAACAGATCGATGCGGCACAGGTCGGCGATGGCGGGCACGATCACCTGAGCGATGGCCGCCAGGGTCGATGCCTCTTCCAGCGACTGCGACAGGACCGTGCTGACATCCCCGAGACGCGCCAGCCGCTGCTGCGCCGCCTGCGCCGTCGCACTTGCCAGACGTTCGGCCTCCAGCAGCTTCTGGCGCTCGGCCTCGCTGCGGCGCCGTTGCTCGGACGCGGTGGCCAGCGCCTCGGCCACCGCGTCCACCTCGGTCACGCCCGATTTCTGCGCCCGCAGCGTTTCGCCGCGGCCCATGGCATCGGCCTGGGCGCGCAGCAGCGCCATGGGTCGGGTCACGCCGCGCGAGATCCACCAGGCCGCCAGGCCGCCGAACAGAAGAGAAACCAGCAGGCCGCCGCCGTAGGCCAGGAACAGTCGACGCGACGCCGCCTCGGAAGACGCCACTGACGCGCCGACCACCACCATCCACTCGGCCGCGTCCATGCGCGCGATGGCAGTCTGCGAGCGGACGCCCTCCACGTTGATGGTGGCGCCCACGCCTTCACGCCGCGGCCCCAGCCTGGCCAACAGGTCGAGCAGGGTGCGGCTCGGCGCGCTGCCGCGCAGGCGGTCGTCGTCCACGTTGCGCGCGACGCGTCGCTGGCGGCCGTCGAACACCGAAACGGTCCAGCCTTCCGGCACGCTCTGGCGCTGCAACACCGCAGTGATGGCCTCCGGATCGACGGCCGCGGTGAGGACGTGGCGGACCTCGCCGTCGCGCAGGATCGGCACGCGCACCGGAAAGGCCTGCAGGCCGCGGGGGCCCGGGGTCATCGGGCCGATGACGGGCTCCCGCGCGTTCACCGCCTCCTGCAGGCTCGCCGGCTCGATCACCCGGGCATCGCCCAGGTCGAGCCCGCGTTCGGTGCTGAAGCGGACACGCCCGTCCGGGGACGCGAGCAGGAGATCGCGCCATTCCGGATGGGAAAGGCGGATGGCGCTGGCGAGCTCGTAGGCCTCGGCCAGGCCGTCCGGCGTGGTGCTGCCCAGCGGGTCGGTGAGCGCCAGCGCCTGCAGGGCGGCGATGGTCATGCGCAATTCGCTGTCCACCGCGGTGGCCACCGCCCTGGCCACGCCGAGGATGGAGGCCTGGGTCTGCACCCGCTGGGCGTTCAGCAGGGCATCGAGCGCGAGCCCGCAGACGATGGCGAGCGGCAGGATCGCCGCGGTGACGATCAACAACAGGCGCCGCTGCAACTTGCTCGTGCGCATGCGCGAGGTCTTGACCCTACCCGAGCCGCCCCGCCGCCAGCCGCAGCACGCGATCGCAGCGCCTGGCCAGCCCGTCGTCGTGCGTGACCACCACGAAAGCGGTGCGTCGCTCGTGCGCGAGCTTGAGCATCAGCGCGAACACGCCGTCGGCGGTGCCGCGGTCGAGGTTGCCCGTGGGCTCGTCGGCCAGCACGCAGTCGGGCTGGGTCACCAGGGCCCGGGCGATGGCGACGCGCTGGCGCTCGCCGCCGGAGAGTTCGGCGGGGCGATGGTGCACGCGCTCGGCCAGGCCCACCGCAGCCAGCATCTGCGCGGCCGCCTCGGTGGCCTGCGGCGGCGGCATGCGCCGGATCTTCAGCGGCATCGCCACGTTGTCCAGCGCGCTGAACTCCGGCAGCAGGTGATGGAACTGGTAGACGAAGCCCAGGTGCGCATTGCGCAGCCGGCCCTGCTCGGCCGGATCGGAATGCGCGATGTTCCTGCCGTGCAGTTCCACGCTGCCACCGGTGGGCGCGTCCAGCCCGCCCATCAGGTGCAGCAGCGTGCTCTTGCCCGAGCCCGAGGCGCCGACGATGGCCAGCGTCTCGCCGGCGCGCACGTCGAGGTCGACGCCGTGCAGCACGGTGAGGTCGATGCGGCCTTCGTGGAAGCGCTTGGTGAGGCCGCGGACCTGGAGGACGACGCCATTGGCGAGCGAAGCCTCACTCATAGCGCAAGGCCTCGGCGGGATTCACGCGGCTGGCGCGCCAGCTCGGGTACAGCGTGGCCACGAAAGACAGCGCCAGCGAGATCAGGGTGATCGGCACGATGTCCGCCTGCTGCGGATCGCTCGGCATCCTGCTGATCAGATAGATGTCCTGCGGCAGGAAGCGCGCGTTGAAGAGCCGCTCCAGCGCCGGCACGATGACGTCGATGTTGTAGGCGATGCCCAGGCCCAGCAGCAGCCCGCCCAGGGTGCCGATGACGCCCACCATCGCGCCCTGCACCACGAAGATGCCCATGATGCTTTTCGGGCTCGAGCCCAGGGTGCGCAGGATCGCGATGTCGGCGCGCTTGTCGGTCACCGTCATCACCAGCGTCGAGACCAGGTTGAAGGCGGCGACCGCCACGATCAGCGTGAGGATGATGAACATCATGCGCTTCTCGACCTGCACGGCGGCGAACCAGGTGCGGTTCTGGCGCGTCCAGTCGCGGATCAGGAATTCGCCGGGCAGGGTGACGGCCAGCTCCTCGGCGACCTCGCGCGCCTGGTGAAGGTCCTTGAGCTTGAGCCGCAGGCCGCTGGGGCCTTCGAGGCGGAAGACGCGCGCCGCGTCCTGCTCGTGGATCATGGCCAGGGCCGAGTCGTACTCGTAGTGGCCGGAATCGAAGGTGCCGACCACGGTGAACTGCTTCAGCCTCGGCACCACGCCGGCCGGCGTGACCTGGCCGCCGGGCGCGATCATCGTGACCTGGTCGCCCGCCCGCACGAAGAGCGAGCGCGCCAGCTCCACGCCCAGCACGATGCCGAACTCGCCCGGCACCAGCTTTTCCAGCGCGCCCTTCTGCGCGGTGGTGGAGATGTCGGTCACCTGCGGCTCCAGCGCGGGCTCGATGCCGCGCACCAGCGTGCCCTTCATGTCCTCGCCGCGCGCGATCAGCGCCTGCGCGGCGATGAAGGGCGCGACGCCGATCACGTTGGGGTTCTTGCGCGCCGCCGCCGCGATGGCGTCGATGTCGGCCAGCGCCTGGCCGTCGCGCGAGAGGATCTCGATGTGCGAGATCACGGCCAGCATGCGGTCGGTCACTTCCTTCTGGAAGCCGTTCATCACCGACAGCACGATGATCAGCGCAGCCACGCCCAGCGCGATGCCGAGCATGGACACGCCGGAGATGAAGTTGATGAAACCGTTGCGCCGCGTCGCCCGGCCTGCGCGCGTATAGCGCCAGCCGAGTTGCAGTTCGTAGGGAAGGGGCATAGGGCGACGATTGTGGCATCCCGGACAATAGGCCCATGCCCGTGCCGCCCTCTCCGTCCCACCTCCTGATTCCTTTCGCCGGCCGCGGCACGCCGGCCTGCCGCGAGGCGATGAAGTCCCTGCGTCTGCCGAAGCTCGAATCCCTGCTCGCGCGCCTGACACTGGAGGACGAGGACATGCAGGACGAAGGCACCCTGTCTCCCCCCCACGAGCGCGCCCTGGCCGCGGCGCTGGGCATTCCGGCGCCCGACGGCCAGATTCCCTGGGCCGCGCTGGAGGCCCGCCGGGCCGGGCTCGACGGCAGCTCGGGCAGCTGGGGCATCGCCACCCTGTGCCACTGGCAGGTCGGCATCGATGACGTGGTGCTCGGCGATCCGGGCGCGATCCGCGTCGAGCCCACGGAGTCCGAGGCCCTGCTCGCCATCGCCCGCCCCTATTTCGAGGAAGACGGCATCGCGCTGCATGCCTCCGCCGCGCCCGGCCGCTGGCTGGCGCAGGGCCCGGTGTTCGAAGGGATCGCCACCGCCTCCCTCGACCGCGCGATCGGCCACCCGATCGCGCAATGGTCGCCCCTCACCGAAGGCGCACGCCCGTTGCGCCGGTTGCAGAACGAGATGCAGATGCTGCTCTACACCGAACGGGTCAACGACGAGCGCACCGCGCGCGGCGAGCCGCCCATCAATTCCTTCTGGCTCAGCGGCACAGGCCGCCTTTCCGCCGATTCAGCGCCCCAGGACGCGTCGCCGAAGGTCGCCGAGGACCTGCGCGAAGCCGCTCTGCGCGACGACGGCACTGCCTGGGCCACAGCCTGGAACGTGCTCGACGCGGGCGCGGTCGCCGAGCTGCTTGCGGCCTATCACGCCGGCGCGCAGGTAAAGCTCACCCTCTGCGGCGACCGCGCCGCGCGGCGCTTCGGCGTGCAGCCGCGCGGCTTCACGGCCTGGGCGAAATCGCTCGTGCAGCGCCCGAGCGCGCCGGCCGTGCTGGAGGCGCTGTGATGAAGATCGTGGCCCGCGCCATCCCGCCGCGCAGCGCCTGGGCGCTCGAGCAGGCCGGCATCCATCCGCTGCTGGCGCGCCTCTATGCAGCACGCGGCGTGCATACCCGCGAGGAACTGGACGACGGCCTCGCGCGCCTGCTCGCGCCCGACGCCCTGCGCGGCGCACGCGAGGCGGCGGTGCTGCTGGCCGACGCGATCCGCGACCACAAGCGCCTGTGCATCGTGGCCGACTACGACTGCGACGGCGCCACCGCCTGCGCCGTGGCCTTGCGCGGCCTGCGGCTGCTGGGCGCGCGGCACGTGAGCTACCTGGTGCCCGATCGCGTGGTCGACGGCTACGGCCTGACGCCGCCGATCGCCGAGCGCGTGGCCGACACCGGCGCGGACATGCTGATCACGGTGGACAACGGCATCGCCAGCGTCGAGGGCGTGGCCGCGGCCAAGGCGCGCGGCCTCGCGGTGCTGGTGACCGACCACCACCTGCCCGGCCCGGCGCTGCCGGCGGCCGACGTGCTTGTGAATCCCAACCAGCCCGAATGCGGCTTCGACAGCAAATGCATCGCCGGGGTGGGCGTGATGTTCTACGTGCTGCTGGCCCTGCGCTCGGAGCTGCGCGCACGTGGCGTATTCGACATCGCGACGCAACCCAAGCTCGACGCGCTGCTTCCACTGGTCGCGCTGGGCACGGTGGCCGACGTCGTCAAGCTCGACGCCAACAACCGCCGCCTGGTCGCGCAGGGCCTGCGACGCATCCGGGCCGGCGCCATGCCCGTCGGCCTGTCCGCTCTGTTCAAGGCCGCAGGCCGCCATGCCCTGGCCGCCACCACCTTCGATTTCGGCTTCGCGCTGGGACCGCGCATCAACGCGGCCGGACGCCTGGCCGACATGACGCTGGGCATCGAATGCCTCGTGACCGACGACAGCGCGCGCGCCGAGGAGCTGGCGCGCCTGCTCGACGGCATCAACCGCGAGCGCCGCGACATCGAGGGCGGCATGCGCGAGCAGGCGCTGCTGCTGGCCGAGTCGCTGTTCGAGATGAACGGCGACGGCAGCGAGGCCATCCCGGCCGCCATCAGCGTGTTCGACCCCGACTTCCACGAGGGCGTGGTCGGCATCGTCGCCTCGCGCATCAAGGACCGCTACCACCGGCCCGCCTTCGTCTTCGCCGCCAGTGGCGCGCCGGGCAAGGAACACGAGCTCAAGGGCTCGGGCCGCTCCATTCCGGGCTTCCACCTGCGCGACGCGCTGGACCTGGTGGCCAAGCGCCATCCCGGTGTGCTGCTGCGCTTCGGCGGCCACGCGATGGCGGCCGGCTGCACGGTGGCCCGAGAGCACTTCGAGACCTTCGAGCGCGCGCTGGCCCAGGTCGCGGCCGAATGGCTCGACGCCGCCGCCCTCACCCGCCGCCTCGACACCGACGGCCCGCTGGCGCCCGAGTACCTGCGCGTGGACCTGGTCGACACGCTGCACCGCGAGGTCTGGGGCCAGGGCTTCGCCCCGCCTACTTTCAGCGAGGAGGTGGAGGTGGTTTCGCAGCGGCTGGTGGGCGAGAAGCATCTCGCGCTCAAGCTGCGGCACCAGGGCCGGCCGGTGGACGGCATCTGGTTCGGCCACACCGAGCCGCTGCCGCCGCGCGTGGTGATCGCCTTCCGGCTCGACGCCGACGAGTGGCAGGGCGTGCGGCGGGTGCGCTTCCTGGTCGAAGGCGCGGAGGTCTGACAGGCCATGCAAACCCCCTCTCCCGAATCGTCGCTCCCCTTGCCGATCCGCCCCGCGGCCACCGTGCTGGTCTGCCGCGACAGCGAGGCCGGCCCCGAGGTGCTGATGATGCAGCGCCATGCGCTGTCCGACGTGCACGGCGGCTCCTACGTCTTTCCCGGCGGCAAGCTGGACGCGGCGGACGCGCTGCTCGAGGCGGCCTTGCACCTGGACGCGGCGTCGACGGAGCTGCACGCGCGGCTGCACGACCCCGAGATCGATGCCACCACCGCCGCGGCGCTGCACGTGGCCGCCGTGCGCGAGGTGTTCGAGGAATGCGGACTGCTGCTGGCGCACGGCCTGGACGCCGAGGGCGCGCGGCAGGCCGCGGCGCTGGCCGCGCAGCGCGTCCCCTTCAACGAGATGCTGGGCCGGCTGGGCCTGCGCCTGGCGGCGCATGCGATGCAGCCCTGGTCACGCTGGATCACGCCGGTCAACGCTCTCCACTCGCCCGGCAAGCGCTTCGACACGCGGTTCTTCATCGCCGAGGCGCCTGCCGGCCAGGAGGCGCTGCACGACGATCACGAGGCCGTGCTGTGCGCCTGGCTGCGTCCGCGCGCAGCACTGGAGCGCTACTGGGCCGGCGAGATCGCCCTGGCCGGCCCACAGATCATGAGCCTGGCGCACCTGGCACGCCATGGCAGCGTGGCCTCGATCCTGGCCGAGGCACAGGGCCGCGCGCCCAGCCTGGTGCGCCCGGTCACCTTCGAGGTGGACGGGGTCCGCGTCGCCGCCTATCCCGGCGACGAGCGCCACCCGGAACGCCTGCGCGTGATGCCCGGCCCCCTGCGGCTGATGCTGCGCGGGCGCCGGCTGGAGCCGCCCGGCGGCTGCTTCGACGAACTCCTGGCCTGAAGCACGCGCCAACGCCCGCCCTCCTCCCCTGTCGCCGCGCCGCGCCCGCACCTCTCATGGAAACCCTCACCCTGGCCGCCCTGCTCCTCATGGCCGCCTACCTGCTCAAGACCCACGCGCAGAAGAAGCGCATCGTCCTGCTGGCCGCGCACCTGGCCCGCTACGACATCGAGAAGCTGATGGAGAACCTGACCGAGGGCTACCTGCGCTGCCTCGGCGAGGACGACCCGGCGCGCCGCCAGCAGATCTGGGGCCTGCTCGACGACACCGCCAACAGGCTGGCGAGCCAGTTCGAACGCTTCGCCGCCGAGTTCGCCCGCGTCGACGAGGCGGCAGCCCGGGTGAGCAAGCTGCCGCTCGCCCTGCCCTTCGCCCAACTGCTTCCCGGCGCCAGCTTCGACATGCGCCGGGCCCTGGCCATCCATGCGCGCGGCATCGCCGACGCCGCGGCCAACACGCTGCAGCAGACGGCCAAGAGCAAGGCCTACCTGATGTCGGCGGAGCTGTTCCTGATGCAGCACACCTGCCACTGGTACTGCCGCTCCAAGGCGGTGGCGTCGGCGCGCATGCTGGCGCGCCACAAGACCTCCTATGCGCAGTTGATCGACGCGGTGGCGCCGACAACCCGGCGGGACTACCTGGCGCTGGTCGGCAACTGAAGCTGCCGGGCATTCAATCCATCCAATCCATGCGCCGGCTTCGTGCAATTGTTTGCGGCCGGCGCATCTGCCACACGCATTAACCCATTGGTTCTCAGTCATTGCCTTCCACAATCTCGCAAAACAACTCGGAAGGCCTGCACACCATGGAAGCATCGCTCTTTCTCGGAACGCTTCAACGTCTCTGCTTCGGTATTGGCGGCCTGTTCGGCAGACGCGCCCACGCCCGGCCGGCTCGGGTTCACTCGGCCGATCGGCCTGCGACCCAGGCAGCGCCGCTCAGCGTGATCGCCGCGTTCGAGCGACCCCGCGCCCGAAGCCAATCGCCAAGGCAGGAGGTGGCGAAGCTGGCGATCGTGCCGTCGGCTGCGCCCGTGACGCCTTCCGTGCCCAGGACGCCCATGGCCTCCAGCATGCCCGCCGCACCCTCCGCGCCGGTCGCGTCCATTGCCGACAACGTCATCCGCGCCTCCCGCCCCGTCCCGGTGACGCCGCCGCAGCAGGCCATCAATCCGGTGGCCGCCGACGCGGACGAATCGCCGGTCAAGAAGATGCGCTCCCTCGAGGAGGTCCGCGCCGACCTCGCCCGCCTGCGTGCGAACGCCAGGGAGCGCCATGCCCAGTTGCAGGCGCAAGCGCAGGCCGAGGCGCAAGCCCGCCGCGACATCGGCTTCGCGCCCACGGACTTCCTGGACTTCACCCCTCCCAAGCCCGAGCCGGCCCCGAAAGACAACACCGGGTCGAGCTACGCGCCGACCGCCTTCTTCGATCTGGTCAGCCTGAAAGCCGATCCGGCGCCGAACGACAAGTCCGCGTCGAGCTACGCGCCGACGGCCTTTTGCGAGCCGGTCGGCCTGAAGACCATCCACTGAGTCCCTCGCAGCCGCCGGGCTTGCCCCAGCCGTCCCAGGGCGGGGTCAGCGCCCGAACTCGTGGTTCAGCCCCACGGTCACGGTGCGTATCCCCTCGGGCCCGGTACGTGCCACGCTGAGGTCGATGCTGATCATCGGCGTGATGGAGAATCGCGTCCCCACGCGGGAGGTCCAGAGGCCGAACGCCCGGTTGCGCTCGCCGATCAGCGAGACGGTGCTGTTGAGCGCCCATTCGCCGGCCAGCCCGCCGCGGCCGGTGCGCAGGCCGGTGCCCACGGCCCAGTCGGTGCCGAGGTTGGCGTGCACCGTCAGGCTGTCGGTCGCGCGCCAGCTCACGGGCATCACGAACTGTCCGCCAGTGCGCCCGCCGTGGCGAGGCCGGGCGCCGCTGGCGCTCAGCGACAGGGCGGCGCTCCAGCGCGCTTCGGGCGCCTGCCCCAGGAAGGTCCACTTGACCTGCGGCCCGAACACGTAGGTATGTTCCCCGGCCACCGAGATGCGATCGATGTTCAGGCCCAGCTCCACCGGGCCGACGCGGCAGGCGGGACCCAGGTGCCACAGCGTGGTCTGCAGGCTGCGGGCGCGCTGTCCCCAGAACTCGTACTGGCACCGGCCCGGATCGAGGGTGCCCGCGTCGTCGACGTCGAAATGCCCACCGGCCTGGGCCGAAGCCGCAGCCAGCCACAAAGGGAGCATCCAGGCGCGTCGGATCATGGCCGCGCCATTCTAGGAGTGGCCGATGTCAGTTCGTCAGCTCACAATTCGAACTGCGGCTGCAGTTCCCGGATGCGCTTCATCGCCACCCCTGCAGCCGCGGTGCGCGTCTCCACGCCCAGCTTGACGTACACGCGCTCCAGGTGCTTCTTGGCGGTGGCCGGGCTGGCGCCGAGGATCTCGCCGATGTCCTTGTTGGTCTTGCCCTTGACCACCCAGTACAGCACCTCGGCTTCGCGCGCGGTGAGCTTGAGGCTCAGGCTCATGGCCTCGATGACGGCGGCGTCGGACACCTCGCGCATGATGATCAGCCAGTCGTCGCCCCCCTCGTCCTGCCCGGCCTGCTGGTGCAGGCGCAGGTTGAGCGAAGCGGCGCCCTGCGCGATGGCGAGCACCGGCGGCTCGATCTGCCGCTGCTGCGCATCGGGCAGGTGCCGGCGCAGCCACTCCAGCACCGCCGGCGGGGTGGCCGGTGCGCTGCTGCCGCAGTAGCGCTGCAGCAGTTCGCGCGCGAGCGCGGTCTGCCACACCAGCCGTCCCTCGGGCATGCGCACCATGAAGCTGGCATAGCCGAAGGCATCGAGCGCGTTGCGCGCCTGGCCGGCCTGCTGCTGCGCCTGGCGCGCGCGACGCGCGCCCTGCAGGTGCACGTTCATGCGCGCCAGCACTTCCTTGGGCTTGATCGGCTTGGTAACGTAGTCGACGCCACCCGCCTCCAGCGCGGCGACCAGGTGCTCGGTCTCCGTCAGGCCGGTCATGAAGACGATGGGGATGTGCGCCGTCGCCGCATCCGCCTTGAGCCGGCGCGCGACCTCGAAGCCGTCGATGCCCGGCATCATCGCGTCGAGCAGCACGATGTCCGGCCGGGCCTGGGCGGCACGCTGCAGCGCCTGCTCGCCGCTGGTCGCGACCAGCACCGCGTAGCCCGACTCGTCCAGCGCGTCGTGCAGCACCGCCAGGTTGTCGGGCACGTCGTCGACGATCAGCACCAGGTCGCCGGTGCCGGCATGCTCGCGCAGGCTCTGGACCAGGGGTGGGGTGCCTTCGCTGCTGCCGCCGCTCATGGGGCTCCCGCTGCGGCGGTCAGCGCGCGACCCATGGCCTCGAACTGGAACTGCCGCGCCAGCGCGCGTTGCGCCGCGGTCCAGGCCGCGCATTCGGGCTGCGCGGCATCGATGGCATCGAGCTCGTTCATGATGCCGCGGAAGTAGCCCAGGCTCACGGCCTCCCCCAGCGCGCGCAGGCGCTGCGCGGCAGGGAGCGCACCGGCGGGCTCGGCCGGCGCGGGCTGCGGCGCCGCGGCGTTGTCGGTCCACTGCAGCGCCAGGCGCCGCTCCAGCCAGTCGAGCAGCTCGCTGTGGCGCACCGGCTTGACGAAGAAATCCTCGGGCGCGATGCCCACGTCGTTCTCCAGCCGCTTGTCGAAGGCGTTGGCCGAGACGATCGCGACCTGTGCCCCGGCCAGGCCGATCGCGCGCGCGCGGCGGATGGTTTCCCAGCCGTCGATGCCCGGCATGGCGAGGTCCACGAACATCGCATCGGGCTGCCAGCCCGCCGCGACCAGGTCGAGGGCGTCGTGGCCGCTGGCCGCTGTGCGCAGCTCGAAGCCCAGCGGCGCGAGCACGTTCACCAGCAGCTCGCGGTCGGCCTCCTCGTTGTCGACCACCAGCAGGCGCCGGCGCGGCCCCGCGTAGCCGCGCCGCACGCGCGGCACGGCGGATGCAGGCCGAAGGCGCCGGCGCAGCCCGGGCGCATCGTGCACACGCGGCAGGAACAGGCGCACGCAGAACACCGAGCCGGCGCCCGGCGTGCTCTGCACCTTCATCTCGCCGCCCATCAGGTCGATCAGCATCTTCGCGATGGTCAGGCCCAGGCCCGCCCCCGGCGCCGATGCACCGGCATGGGCGCCGCGCGCGAAGGGCTCGAAGATGCGGCCCAGCGCCTCGGCCGACATGCCCGGCCCCGTGTCCTCCACCTCGATGGCGGCGAACTCGCGCGCGTAGCGCACGCGCAGCGCGACGTGCCCGCTGGCGGTGAACTTGATCGCGTTGCCCAGCAGGTTGATCAGGATCTGCCGCACCCGCTTCTCGTCGGCACGCACCAGCACGGGCAGCTCGCCTTCGGGCTCGAAGCGGAAGGCCAGGCCCCTCTCGGCCGCTTCCAGCTCGAACATGTCGGCCAGCTCGCTCATGAGGTCGGCGAACTGCATGGGCCGGGCCTGCAGCGTGAGCTTGCCGGCCTCGATGTGGGCAATGTCCAGCGTGCCCTCGATCAGCGACAGCAGGTGCTCGCCGCCGCGCTTGATCACCGCCACCGCCTGCCGCCGGTGCGGCGGCACGGCCGCGTCCTCCCCCATCAGTTGCGCATAGCCGAGGATGCTGTTGAGCGGCGTGCGCAGCTCGTGGCTGATGGCGCTGATGTAGCGGCTCTTGGCCTGGTTGGCCTGCTCGGCGCTGCGCTTGGCGGCCTGCAGCGCGCGGTCGGTCTCGCGGTGCAGCTCGATCTCGCGCATCAGCAGATGCGTCTGGCGGTTCGACTCTTCCTGCGCCACCTTGCGGCTCTGGTGCGCCAGCACCAGCCACCATGCGACGATGCCGGCGATCAGCAGCAACGCCATGTAGGCCTTGAGGAAGCCGGCGCGCAATGCAGCAGGCGCCTGCGCCGCATCGGAGATCAGTCCCTCGCCGAGGCTGCGCAGCTCCTGCTGGTAGAGCACACCGAAGACCGCGGCCAGCAGCGGCACCACGATCAGCATCATCAGCAGGAAGTGACCGAGGCCGGTGTCCAGGTAGGGCCAGACCCGGCGCGGCAGCAGCCAGCGCAGCGCGGCCGACCATTGCGCCGAGAGGCTCGCCGCGGGCTTGCACAGGTCGCCGCAGCGCGCGTCGAGGGTGCAGCACAGCGAGCAGATCGCGCCCTGGTATGCGGGGCAATGGGCCATGTCCGGCCCCTCGTACTCGCGCTCGCAGATCACGCAGCGCTGCGTGCCCAGGCGCCGGTAGCTGCCGGCCTCCGATTCGACCCGGGCCCAGCGCACGGCATGCCGGCCGGGGGCCGGCGCGAAGGGCGCGGCACCGCCTTCCTCCGACACCCGCGCGATGTAGTAGCGGCTGCGCGTGGCCCAGGCGATCAGCGGTGCCGCGACGAAGGCGGTGCCCAGCGCGATCAGCGCCGAGAAGGCCTGGGCCGTGGGCCCGAAGACGCCCAGGTGCGCCGTGATGGACAGCGCCGAGGCCAGCGCCATCGCGCCCACGCCCACCGGGTTGATGTCCCACAGGTGGGCGCGCTTGAACTCGATGCCGGGCGGCGACAGGCCCAGCGGCTTGTTGATGACCAGGTCGGCCACCACCGCCATCATCCAGGCGATGGCGATGTTGGCGTACAGGCCCAGCACGTCGCCCAGGGCCTCGAAGACGTTCATCTCCATCAGCATGAACGCGATCAGCGCATTGAACACCACCCACACCACGCGGCCCGGGTGGCTGTGGGTCACGCGCGAGAAGAAATTGCTCCAGGCCAGCGAGCCGGCATAGGCGTTGGTGACGTTGATCTTGATCTGCGAGATCACCACGAACAGCGCGGTGGCGGCCACCGCCCATCCGTACTTGGGGAACACGTACTCGTAGGCCGCCAGGTACATCTGGTTCGGATCCACCGCCCGCTCGGGCGGCACCATGTGGCCGATGGCCAGGTAGGCCAGGAGCGCGCCGCCCAGCATCTTGAGCACGCCCAGGACCACCCAGCCCGGACCGCCCGCCAGCACGCCGGCCCACCAGCGCCCCCGGTTGGCCGCGGTGCGCACCGGCATGAACCGCAGGTAGTCGGCCTGCTCCCCCATCTGGGTGATCAGCGCGATGCCGACTGTCAGCGCAGCACCGAAGAGGTGCAGATCGAACCCGATCTGGCCCGGCTTGATCCCGTTGTAGTGCGTGACACCCGCGAACGCACCAGGATCGCGCGCCAGTACATAGGCAAAGGGCACCACCAGCATCAGCAGCCAGATGGGCTGCGTCCAGACCTGCAGCCGGCTGATGGCCGAGATGCCGTGCGTGACCAGCGGGATCACCACCAGCGCGCAGACCAGATAGCCCCACACGACCGGGATGCCCAGCGCGAGGTCGAGCGCATAGGCCATCACCGCCGCCTCGAGCGCGAAGAAGATGAAGGTGAAGCAGGCGTAGATCAGCGAGGTCAGCGTGGAGCCGATGTAGCCGAAGCCGGCGCCACGGGTGAGCAGGTCCATGTCCACGCCGTAGCGCGCGGCGTAGACGCTGATCGGCAGGCCGGCCAGGAAGATGATCAGCCCGGTGGCCAGGATGGCCCAGGCCGCGTTGACGAAGCCGTACTGCACCAGCAGCGTGGCGCCCACCGCCTCCAGGATCAGGAAGGAGGCGGCCCCGCCGAAGGCCGTGCTCGCCACCCGCCATTCCGCCATGCGGCGGAAGCGCTGCGGCGTGTAGCGCAGCGCGTAGTCCTCCAGTGTTTCGCGGGCCACCCAGCTGTTGTAGTCGCGCCGGACCTTGACGATGCGCTGGGGCGCTTCGTCGCTGGCGGGCGGGGCGGAGGCGGTCGTTTCCACGCCGGCCGGGGTGCAGGTTCCGTGCCATCGGCACGACTGTTGCAATGGTCGGGGCTTGCCCATAATGGCCTGCCTTCGACTTTCCTCCACCCGCCCATGGAACTGACACCGCGCGAAAAAGACAAGCTGCTGATCTTCACGGCGGCCCTGCTGGCGGAACGGCGCCGGGCGCGCGGGCTCAAGCTGAACTACCCCGAGGCAGTGGCGCTGATCTCTGCCGCCGTGATGGAAGGCGCACGCGACGGCAAGACCGTGGCCGCGCTGATGAGCGAGGGGCGCAGCGTCCTGTCGCGCGCCGACGTGATGGAAGGGGTGCCCGAGATGATCCCGGACATCCAGGTCGAGGCCACCTTTCCGGACGGCACGAAGCTAGTCACCGTACACCAGCCCATCGTTTGAAAACAACCAACCGCCAGACCATGCGTTCACTTCGCCACGCCTTCCTTTTCCTGATTGCCGCGCTGCCGCTCGCCGCATCGGCCCACACCGGTGCCGATGCCGGCCTGCACCATGGCTTCGCGGCAGGATTGCTGCATCCGCTGACCGGGCCTGATCACTTGGCCGCCATGGTGGCGGTGGGCCTCTGGAGCGCGCTGACCGCACGCCGCGCCTGGCCCGATCTGCTGTGGGCGCCGCTCGGCTTTGCGCTGATGCTGCTGGCGGGCGCGCTGCTCGGCCTCGCGGGTGTGCAACTGCCGGCAGTCGAGCCCATGATCGCGGCCTCGTTGCTGGTGCTGGGGCTGCTGGTGTTCACGCAGAAGCGGCTGCCCGCACTCGCAGCTGCTGCGCTGGTCGGCGTGTTCGCGGTCTTCCATGGCGTGGCGCACGGCCAGGAACTCGCGGCGGGCGAATCGGGCGCCGCGCTGACGCTCGCCGGCATGCTGGCCGCGACGGTGCTGTTGCATGCCGCGGGCATTGGCGCCGGCTGGACCCTGCGTCGCAGCCATCGCTGGCTGCCGCGCCTGGCCGGCGCGGCCGTGGCGATCCTCGGCGTGGCCTTGCTCGGCGGCGTCGCATGATTCCTGGCGAGCTGATCACCGACGAGGGCGACCACGTCCTCAACCCCGGCCGCCGCACGCTGACGCTGGTGGTGCGCAACGCGGCCGACCGGCCGATCCAGGTCGGCTCGCACTACCACTTCGCGGAGACCAACGGCGCGCTGGACTTCGACCGCGAGGCCGCGCGCGGCATGCGGCTGAACATCGCATCGGGCACCGCGGTGCGCTTCGAGCCGGGGCAGCAGCGCACGGTCGAGCTGGTCGACTTCGCCGGTGACCGCGTGGTCTACGGCTTCCGCGGACTCGTGCAAGGAAAGCTCTGAACATGGCCACCATCGGACGGCGTGCCTACGCCGAAATCTTCGGCCCCACCGTGGGCGACCGCGTGCGGCTGGCCGACACGGACCTGGTGATCGAGGTCGAGCAGGACTACACCCTGCGCGCCGGCGGCCATGGCGAAGAGGTCAAGTTCGGCGGCGGCAAGACCATCCGCGACGGCATGGCGCAGTCGCAGCGCACGCGCGCCGAGGGCGTGGTCGACACCGTGATGACCAACGCGCTCATCCTGGACCACTGGGGCATCGTCAAGGCCGACATCGGCCTGAAGGGCGGCCGCATCGTCGCCATCGGCAAGGCCGGCAATCCCGACGTGCAGCCGGGCGTGGACATCGTCATCGGCCCGGGCACCGAGGTCATCAGTTGCGAGGGGAACATCGTCACCGCCGGCGGCATCGACAGCCACATCCACTTCATCTGCCCGCAGCAGATCGAGGAGGCGCTGGCCTCCGGCGTCACCACCATGCTGGGCGGCGGCACCGGCCCGGCCACCGGCACCTTCGCCACCACCGCGACACCGGGCCCCTGGCACATCGAGCGCATGCTGCAGGCGGCCGACGCCTTTCCGATGAACCTCGGCTTCCTGGGCAAGGGCAACGCGAGCCTGCCGGCAGGCCTGAACGAGCAGATCGAGGCCGGCGTGATCGGCCTCAAGCTGCACGAGGACTGGGGCACCACGCCGGCGGCGATCAGCAACTGCCTGGACGTGGCCGACGCGACCGACACCCAGGTCGCGATCCACAGCGACACGCTGAACGAATCGGGCTTCGTGGAGAACACCATTGCCGCGGTGAAGGGCCGCGCCATCTGCGCCTTCCACACCGAGGGCGCGGGCGGCGGCCATGCGCCGGACATCCTGCGCGTGGTGGGCGAGGCCAACTTCCTGCCCTCCTCCACCAACCCCACCATGCCCTACACGGTGAACACGCTGGACGAGCACGTCGACATGCTCATGGTGTGCCACCACCTGGACGCCGGCATCCCCGAGGACCTGGCCTTCGCCGAGAGCCGCATCCGCAAGGAGACCATCGCGGCCGAGGACATCCTGCACGACCTGGGCGCGATCAGCATGTTCAGCTCGGACAGCCAGGCCATGGGGCGCGTGGGCGAGGTGATCATCCGCTGCTGGCAGACCGCCCACAAGATGAAGGCGCAGCGCGGCAAGCTGCCCGAGGACGGCAGCCGCCACGACAACGCGCGCGCCAAGCGCTACGTCGCCAAGTACACGATCAACCCGGCCATCGCGCACGGCATCTCGCACGAGGTGGGCAGCATCGAGGTCGGCAAGTGGGCCGACCTGGTGGTGTGGAAGCCGGCCTTCTTCGGCATCAAGCCCTTCACCATCCTCAAGGGCGGCACGATCGCGATGGCGGCGATGGGCGACCCCAACGCATCCATCCCGACGCCGCAGCCGGTGCACTTCCGCCCGATGTTCGGCGCCTTCGGCGGCGCGCTGGCCAGGAGCTCGCTGACCTTCGTCTCGCAGGCCGGGCTGGCGGCGGGTGTCGGCGACCGCTACGGGCTGGCGAAGACCCTGAGCGCGGTGAAGAACATCCGCAACGTCCGCAAGAAGGACATGGTCCACAACGGCTACGCACCGAAGATGGAGATCGATCCGCAGACCTATGCGGTGCGGGCGGACGGGCAGTTGCTCACCTGCGATCCGGCGGTGGTGCTGCCGATGGCGCAGCGGTACTTTCTGTTCTGATACTGTCCCCAACGGGCGGCGCCCTCACCCCCGCCCCCAGAGGGAGAGGGTGCAAGTCCATTTCACTTCGAACCCATGCTCACAGCCAACAAACTCATGCCCCGCGGCGGCGGCCTCGCGCCGGTGCTGCTCAGGCGGGCCGCCACGGTCGAACTCGACTGGGACGTGCGCCAGAAAAGCCGCTTCGATGCCACCGATTCGCAGGGCCGCCAGCTTGGCGTGTTCCTGTCGCGCGGCACGGCGGTGCGCGGCGGCGACGTGCTGGTGGCAGAGGACGGCTCGCTCGTCAAGGTGATCGCGGCGAAGCAGCCGGTGCTGGTCATCACGCATTGCACCGAGCACGGGACGCCCTTCGACCTGACGCGCGCGGCCTACCATCTGGGCAACCGGCACGTGCCGATCGAGCTGCAGCCCGATCACCTGAAGATCGAGCCCGACCACGTGCTGGCCGGCATGCTGCGTTCGATGCACCTGATCGTGCGCGAAGCCGAGGAGGCCTTCGAGCCCGAGGGCGGCGCGTATGGTGCCCATGGCGGCGGCCACGGCCATTCGCACGGCGGGAACGCACCGGTCGGGCCGGTGCTGCATCCGGACGCCTATGCGGCGCCGCATGCGCACGACCACGGCCACGATCACGCCCCTTCGCACGGCCACCACCACGACCGCGGCCATTCGCACTGATGGACGACGCGCCGGGCGCCCTGCCCGCAGCCAGCCTCCTGCAGCTGATCTGGCTGGCCTCGCCGGCTCTTCCGGTCGGCGGCTTCTCCTATTCGGAAGGGTTGGAAGCGGCCATCGAATGGGCGGGCATCACGACCGAGCAGGCCGCGGCCGACTGGCTCGCGGACCAGCTCCACCTGAGCCTCGCGCGCAGCGACCTCGCCATCGTCGGCCAGGCCATTCCCGCCTGGCGCAGCGGCGACCTGGATCGCATCCGCACGCTGAACGACTGGGTATTCCAGACCCGCGAATCCGCCGAGTTCCTGCTGCAGACCGAGCAGATGGGTCGCTCCTTCGTCGAATGGCTCAAGCTCCGGCATACCGATGCCGCCGCGGTCTTCGACACCCTGCCCGCCAGCTACCCGGTCGCCTTCGCCTTCGCCGCCAGCCGCACAGAGGCGCCGGCACGCGACGCCTGCCTGGCCTTCGCCTTCGGCTGGGCCGAGAACATGGCCGCCGCCGCGGTCAAGGCGATGCCGCTGGGCCAGAGCGCCGGCCAGCGCATCCTCGGCCGGCTGGCTGCCGAAATCCCCCCCGCAGTGGACCGGGCCCTGGCGCTGGCGGATGATGAGCGCCAGGCCTTTTCGCCCATGCTCGCCGTGCTGTCGGCGCGGCATGAAACCCAGTATTCGCGACTCTTCCGAAGCTGAATCCGCCTATGAGCTCCGCCCTCCACCACATCGCCCACCGCACCAAGAGACTGCCGCCCCTGCGCGTGGGCATCGGCGGCCCGGTGGGCTCCGGCAAAACCACGCTGCTGGAGATGCTCTGCAAGGCCATGCGCGACAAGTACGACCTGATCGCCATCACCAACGACATCTACACCAAGGAAGACCAGCGCCTGCTGACCGTGGCCGGCGCGCTGCCGGCGGAACGCATCCTGGGCGTGGAAACCGGCGGCTGCCCGCACACCGCGATCCGCGAGGACGCCTCGATCAACCTCGAGGCCATCGACCGGATGCTGGTCGAGTTCCCGGATGCCGACGTGGTCTTCGTGGAGAGCGGCGGCGACAACCTGGCCGCCACCTTCAGCCCCGAGCTCAGCGACCTGACGATCTACGTGATCGACGTCGCGGCCGGCGAGAAGATCCCGCGCAAGGGCGGCCCCGGCATCACCAAGAGCGACCTGTTCGTCATCAACAAGACCGACCTGGCGCCCTACGTGGGCGCCGACCTCGGCGTGATGGAGGCCGACACGAAGCGCATGCGCAAGCAGCGGCCCTTCGTCATGACCAATCTCAAGACGCAGGCCGGTCTGGCCGAGGTGATCGCGTTCATCGAGGACCGCGGCATGCTCACCGAGCACTGACAAGCTGAGCGGCGCGGGGGCTGCAAAGTCGGCCGATTGTGAAATACGTCACACCCTGTAAGCGATATAGGCCTTCGGGCGTATTTTTTGCAGAGCCGGAAAAACTGATACTGCCAGAACGAATACCAAAGTTCCCATCTCATCATGGCATCCGAAGCAATCTTCCTTCCCGCGGCTGGCAGCGTCCAGTTCGCCATCTACCCCGACGGGTACGACGGGGCCCGGATCATCGCCCGGATCGACGAGGAGGCACTGCACGCGCGCTTCCACGCGCCCGACGGTGAATCGGCGCTGGTGCGCGCCTACGACGAAAACGCCGATTCGATCGACGCGCTCGCCACCGCCCGCTACCGGGAGAACCCGATGGCGGCGATCTGCCTGCACAGCACCGACTTCCAGCCCAGCGGGTTCTAGGCGCGCACCACCGGGGTGCGCGGCGCAGAATGGCGGCAGGCGGCCGCGGTGGCCGCCCTCATCGCCGAACGCCCCATGCCCCTGCACATCGGAATCGTCGGCTGCTCCGCCGAAGGCGCAGCCCTCTGCTATCGCACCCTCTGCGCCGAAGGCGCGCAGTTCCTGGGCCCGCATGCCCATCCCGAGATCTCGATGCACACGCCCTCGCTGGCCGAGTACGTGGCCTGCCTCGACCGCGGCGACCTGACGGGCGTGGGCGAGCTGATGCTGGCCTCGGCCCGCAAGCTGGCCGGCGCCGGCGCCGACTTCCTGATCTGCCCCGACAACACCATCCACCAGGCCTTGCCGCTGATCGCGGGGCGCTCGCCGCTGCCCTGGCTGCACATCGCGGAGGTGGTGGCCGACGAAGCGGTCGCGCGCGGCTTCCGCCGCATCGGGTTGACCGGTACGCGCTGGCTGATCGACAGCGAGGTCTATCCCCAGGCGCTCGCGGCGCGCGGGCTGGCCTGCGTGCGTCCGAGCCAGGTTGAGCGCGATGAGACGCACCGGATCATCATGGACGAGCTGGTCTACGGCATCTTTCACGAGCCCAGCGTGGCCCGCTTCCAGCAGGTGATCGCCCGGATGAAGGACGAGGACGGCTGCGAGGCCGTGATCCTGGGCTGCACCGAGATCCCCCTGATCATCGGCGATGCCAATTCGCCGCTGCCTACCTTCGATTCGACCCGGCTGCTGGCACGGGCGGCGCTGCGGCGCGCGGCCGCGCCGGGTGGCTGAAGCGCGTTCAGCCTTCCTCGTACCACCGGTCCCTGGCCAGCATCACCCGGTGGTGGCCGACGCCCGCGGGGATCATCGGGAAGCAGTTCTCCTGCGCCGCCACCTGCACGTCGAGGAAGAAAGGCCCCTCGGCGGCCAGGCATTCGGCCAGTGCCTCTTCCAGTTGCGCCGGATCGGCCACGCGCCGCGCGCCCCATCCGAAGGCCCGCGCCAGCGCGACGAAGTCGGGCAGCGCCTCGTTCCAGCTGTGGCTCAGGCGGTTGCCGTGGTTGAGCTCCTGCCACTGCCGCACCATGCCCATGTAGCCGTTGTTGCACAGCACCAGCTTCACCGGTGCGCGGTGCTGCATGGCGGTGGACAGCTCCTGGATGTTCATCAGCACCGAGGCATCACCGCTCACGCACACGGTCAGTGCCCCGGGGTGCGCGATCTGCGCGCCGATCGCGGCCGGCAGGCCATAGCCCATGGTGCCGGCGCCGCCCGAGGTCAGCCAGCACCGCGGGCGCTCGAAGCGCAGGTACTGCGCGGCCCACATCTGGTGCTGGCCGACGTCGGTGGAGACGATGGGGTCGCGGCCCTCCAGCGCCACCTGCAGCGAAGCCATGAGACGCTGCGGCAGGATCGCGTCCGTGCGCGGGACGAAGTCCAGGCAGCGCTGCGCGCGCCAGCCCTCGATGCGCCGCCACCAGGGCGAGAGGCGCCCGGGCGCCACGCCGTCCAGCGCCGGCATGCGCAGCAGTGCCTCCAGCACCGCGCCGCAGTCGCCGACCATCGGCACGTCGACCTTCACCACCTTGTTGATGCTTGCCGGGTCGATGTCGACGTGGATCTTGCGCGCCTCTGGGCAGAACTCGGCCAGCTTGCCGGTCACGCGATCGTCGAAGCGCGCCCCGACGCAGAGCACCAGGTCGGCCTCGTGCATCGCGAGGTTGGCCTCCAGCGTGCCGTGCATGCCCAGCATGCCGAGGAAGCGGGGGTCGGAGGCGGGGAAGGCGCCCAGGCCCATCAGCGTCAGCGTGCAGGGGGCGTCGAGCCGGCGCGCCAGGCGGGCGAAGGCCTCGCAGGCGGCCGGGCCGGCGTTGACCAGGCCGCCGCCGCCATAGAGCACCGGCCTGCGCGCGGTGGACAGCAGGTCGGCCGCGCGCTCGAGGCTGGCCTGCGGAAGCCGTGCGGGCGCGCCGCGCTGCGAACGCGGCGGCGCGGCGGCCTCGTCCTCGCCGATCATCGCCAGCTGCACGTCCTTGGGCATGTCGAGCAACACCGGCCCCGGCCGCCCGGAAGCGGCGATCTCCAGCGCCTGCCGGACCCGTGCCGGGACCTGGTCGGCCGCGCGCAGCTGGTAGTTCCACTTCGTCACCGGCCGCGACATGCCGAGCGCGTCGCTCTCCTGGAAGGCGTCGGTGCCGATCACCGTGCTGGCCACCTGGCCGCTGATGCACAGCAGGGGCACCGAATCGCTGATGGCATCGAGCAGCCCGGTGATGGTGTTGCCGACGCCCGGCCCGGAGGTCACCAGCACCACGCCGACCCGGCCGGTGCTGCGCGCATAGCCCTCGGCGGCATGGACGGCCGCCTGCTCGTGCCGCACCAGCACGTGGCGCAGGCGCGGCTCGCCGTGGAGCGCGTCGTACAGCGGCAGCGCGGCGCCGCCGGGGTAGCCGAAGATCGTGTCGACGCCGCATTCGACCAGGGTCTGGAGCACGGCTTGGGCGCCGTTGCGCAGGCCGAGCAGCGCGGGCGTGGGGGCGAGGGAGTGCATGCGTCGATTCTTCCGGCCTTGATGCAGAATGTGCTTCTTTTTTCGGACGAGATCCGGCCTTTCATTGAAGATCAATCGGAAAAAGTCGCTTGGCGACGAAGAATCTTTTGATAGGATCGATCTGGCGATCCTGCGCGTACTGCTGAGCGACTCGCGCAAGACGCTGCAGGAGATCGGTGCCGAGGTGGGGCTGGCGGCCACCAGTTGCTGGAGCCGCATCAAGAAGCTGGAGGCCAGCGGCGTCATCAAGCGCTACACCGTGGACGTCGATGCCGGGAAGCTGGGCTACCAGGACTCGGTGATCGTCCAGCTCACGCTGGAGAGCCACAGCGACGAGACACTGTACGAGTTCGGCCGCGCGCTGGCGGCCATCCCGGAGATCCAGGAGGCCTACCTGGTGTCAGGCGACTACGACTATTACATCCGCATCGCCGTGCGCGACACGCGCGACTACGAGCGTCTCCTGCGGGAGAAGCTCTACAAGATCCCCGGCATCCGCCACAGCCAGTCGCATTTCGTGTTGCGCGTGCTCAAGGAAGCGAGCGCGCCGCTGATCTGACGCACAGGCGCGCCGCGAAGGGACGGACGGAAAAAACGATCAACTGGGCTGGAGCGGCGCCTGCGGCTGCGCGTCCTGCATGGATGCCTGTTGCTGCTCCTGTTGCAACTGCGGCGCGCCGCCGACCGCCAGGCCGCGCTTCGCAATGCCCTTCACCAGGTGCCTCGGCAGATGGTGCGCCTTGGCCAGCAGCGCCAAGGCTTCGCTGCGCGCCGGCTCGCAGGCCGGCAGCAACTTCTGCAATGAACTCATGTGGTCGTCCTCTTGAGCGCCGGGAAACGAAGACCCTAAGCCCTGCGTCGGTGCGACGCAGCCTTTCATCGCTGGAGAACGCGGCTCCGGCTCGGCCGCGGACGGGCATTATGGGCCGCGCCGCGGGCCGGGCGCCAGCCAATAGGCATGTTGCCGGCACAGTTACTTTCCTCTGCAAAACGGGGTCACAGCGGGATCTGCGTCGTCGACAGCACCTGCTTGAGCACGATGAAGGACCGGATCTGCCGCACGCCCGGCAGGTAGAGCAACTGCTCGGCGTGCAGCCTATTGAAGCTCTCGCCGTCGCGGGTGCGCACCAGCATGAAGTAGTCGAACTCGCCGGTCACGACATGGCATTCCATGCAGCCCGAAATCTTCACCGCCGCCTTCTCGAAGGCGCTGAAGGACTCGGGCGTCGAGCGGTCGAGCACCACGCCGATCATCACCAGCATCCCCGCGCCCAGCGCCTGGGGATCCAGCAGCGCCACGGTCGCGCCGATCAGTCCCGCCCGCCTGAGCCGCTCGACACGGCGCAGGCAGGCCGGCGGACTCAAGTGGACCTTGGCGGCCAGGGCGACGTTGGAAAGCGAGGCGTCGGCCTGCAGCAGGCGGAGGATGGCCCTGTCTGTACGGTCCAGCGAAGGCGGTGGTGGCGTCACTGCCGGGGGACGGCGAACTTTTGTTGTGCGAGAAGCCATGGATGTGCAATCAATCGAGCGATATCGTCAGATCGAATGCCTGATCGTGCGCAAATCGACCGTCATTTGCAACCCTGTAAGAACCACTTTTTCCTACGATCGAGCGCATCTTCCATCGCCAGGACCTTCGCCATGCAACTCCATCGCTTCCCCCGCCATGCCCTCACCTTCGGCCCCACGCCGATCCATCCGCTCGAGCGCCTGAGCGCGCACCTGGGCGGCAAGGTCAAGCTCTACGCCAAGCGCGAGGACTGCAACAGCGGCCTGGCCTTCGGCGGCAACAAGACACGCAAGCTGGAATACCTCATTCCCGAGGCCATCGCGCAGGGCTGCGACACGCTGGTCTCCATCGGCGGCATCCAGTCGAACCAGACGCGCCAGGTGGCCGCCGTCGCCGCGCACCTCGGCATGAAATGCGTGCTGGTGCAGGAGAACTGGGTGAACTACGCCGACGCCGTCTACGACCGAGTGGGCAACATCGAGATGTCGCGCATCCTGGGTGCCGACGTGCGCCTGGACGCAGCCGGCTTCGACATCGGCATCCGGCCCAGTTGGGAACAGGCGATGGAGGACGTGCGCCGTGCCGGCGGCAAGCCCTTCCCCATTCCGGCCGGCTGTTCCGAGCATCCCCTTGGCGGCCTGGGCTTCGTCGGCTTCGCGGAAGAGGTGCGAATGCAGGAGGCCGAACTGGGCTTCAAGTTCGACTACATCGTGGTCTGCTCCGTCACCGGCAGCACCCAGGCCGGCATGGTGGTCGGCTTCGCGGCCGACGGGCGCGCCGACCGCGTCATCGGCATCGACGCCTCGGCCAAGCCCGAGCAGACGCACGCGCAGATCCTGCGCATCGCGCGAAACACCGCCGCGCTGGTCGAGCTGGGCCGCGACATCGAAGCGCGCGACGTCGTGTTGGACACCCGCTACGGCGGCCCCGAGTACGGGCTCCCCAGCGAGGGCACGCTCGAAGCCATCCGCCTGTGCGCCCGCCAGGAAGGCATGCTCACCGACCCGGTGTACGAGGGCAAGTCCATGCAGGGAATGATCGACAAGGTGCGGCGGGGCGAGTTCGAGCCCGGATCGAGGGTGCTCTACGCGCACCTGGGCGGGGTGCCGGCGCTGAATGCCTACAGCTTCCTGTTCCGGAACGGCTGAGCGCCCCCCCCCGCGGCGACCGGGACGAGGCGCGGACGGGGCGATCAGAACGAGCGCGGCAGCCCGAGGATGTGCTCGGCCACGTAGGCGTAGATCAGGTTGGTGGAGATCGGTGCGACCTGGTAGAGCCGCGTTTCGCGGAACTTGCGCTCGATGTCGTATTCGTTGGCGAAGCCGAAGCCGCCGTGCGTCTGCATGCAGACGTTGGCCGCCTCCCAGCTCGCTTTGGCCGCCAGGTACTTGGCCATGTTGGCCTGAGCGCCGCAGTCCTGGTGCGCGTCGAAGCGGCGAGCCGCCTCGAAGCGCATCAGGTTGGCCGCCTCGACCTCGATGAAGGCATCGGCGATCGGGAACTGCACGCCCTGGTTCTTGCCGATGGGGCGGTCGAACACGATGCGCTCGTTGGCGTACTTGCGTGCACGCTCGATGAACCAGTAGCCGTCGCCGATGCATTCGGCAGCGATCAGGGTGCGCTCGGCGTTGAGCCCGTCCAGGATGTACTTGAAGCCCCGTCCCTCCTCGCCGATGAGATTCTCTTCCGGAATCTCCAGGTCCTCGAAGAACAGCTCGTTGGTCTCGTGGTTGACCAGGTTGGGAATGGGCCGCACCGTCAGTCCCCTGCCGATGGCCTGCTTCAGGTCGACGATGAAGATCGACATCCCCTCGGACTTCTTCTTCACCTCGACCAGCGGCGTGGTGCGCGCCAGCAGGATCATCAGGTCGGAGTGCTGCACGCGCGAGATCCAGACCTTCTGCCCGTTGACGACGTAGCGGCCGTCCTTCTTGACGGCGGTGGTCTTGATCTTGGTCGTATCGGTGCCGGTCGTGGGCTCGGTCACCGCCATCGACTGGATACGCAGCTTGCCGGCAGCGATGCGCGGCAGGTATTTCTCTTTCTGCACCTTGCTGCCGTTGCGCAGCAGGGTGCCCATGTTGTACATCTGGCCATGCACGGCACCGGCATTGCCGCCCGAGCGGTTGATCTCCTCCATGATCACCGTGGCGGCGGCCAGCCCGAGGCCGGTGCCGCCATATTCCTCGGGAATCATCGCGGCCAGCCAGCCGGCCTCCATCAGCGCGTCGACGAACTTCTCGGGATAGGCCTTCTGCTCGTCGACCGTGCGGAAATACTCGTCGGGGAACTGCCGGCACAGGCCGCGCACGGCATCCCGGATTTCCTGGTAGTCGTCGGCTTCGTTGAACATCGCGTATCTCCTTGGTTGAGCGCGCTCGTGAACTTGTCTCACGCTCGATTCTGGGCTGCGGGCTTGATATATTGGAAATACAGATGCCGGCTATCGGCTATCGTGATTCCGGATAGGCAACACCGCGCTCGGAGCCATTTCTGGACCATGGAACTGCGACAACTTCGATATTTCATCGGCGCAAGCGAAGCGGGGAGCCTGCTCCAGGCTTCAGCCAGGCTGCACGTGGCCCAGCCCGCGCTCAGCCATCAGATCGCATCGCTGGAGGGCGAGATCGGCGCGCAGCTTTTCGTTCGGTCGAGCCGCGGCATCAGCTTGACCGAGGCCGGAAAGATCTTCCTCGAGCACGCGAAGGTCGTGCTTGCCGATCTCGAGCGCGCCCGCACCGCGGTGCAGGAATCCGGCTCGGTGCCCCGAGGCGATGTCGCAATCGGCTTCACCACCACCGTGGGCCTCACGGCGACCATGCCCGTCCTCGGCGCTTGCCGCGCCCAGTTGCCGGACGTCCGCCTGAAAATCGTCGAGGCCTACAGCGGCTTCCTTCGCGAATGGCTGCTATCGGGACGCCTCGATCTTGCCTTGATGTACGGCGACGAGCCCGAAGCCGGGCTCTTCAAGCGCCCCCTGCTCGACGACAAGCTCGTGCTGGTGTCGGGCATGTCGGCCGCAAGAACGCCAAGAAAGCTTCCGCTGTCAGCGCTGGCGAATCGCGCCCTGGTGCTTCCCGGAAGAGATCATGGCTTGCGGCGCATCATCGATGACGCATGCGCCCCGCTGGACCTGCGCCTGAATGTGGTGGCGGAAATCGAATCGCTCGGGAGCGTCAAGCGTGCCGCCGAGGCGGGGATCGGCGAAACCATCCTGCCCCTCGGCTCCGTCGCCGAGGAGGTCGCGGCGGGACGGCTGCGCACCGCCGTGATCGACAGTCCCGCCATGTCCAGGCGGGTGGTCTGCTGCACCAACACCACGAGGCCCGGCAGCCTGGCGAAGTCCGCCGTGGGCACCCTCGTGCACGATGTGCTGCGGCACATGGTTCTTTCAGGCGCCTGGCCCGCCCGGTGGATCGGCGATCCGGATTCGCGCCTTGAGCGTCGCGGCCTCTGAGACGTCGCTCATCGCGCCGCCGAGGACCTCGACGCTCCCGCTCAGCGCAGGCTGCTCGTTCGAACCGTCGAGGCATCGCCGCGAGGGTTCTGCCATTGGGCCCAGAACGGCTCCGGATGATGCGCAACCGCGACCGCCTGCGCCCGTACCGCGGCGCGATCGGCCGACGAAGCGATGACCTCGGGAACGCCGGCGCCATAGCCTTCGGCATAAGGGTCGGGCCCGTGGGCAGCGACCACGGCTTCGGTGCGGACGTCGGACCGGTCGGCCGTCGAGACGATCGCAACCGGGACGTCGGCGCCATAGCCCTCGGCGTAGGGATCCGGCTCGTGGGCGGCCTCGATGGCTTCAACCCGCACGGTGGCACGGCTGTTCGATGACGTGAGGGGATGAACCCCCTGATAGGTTTCGGCGTGTGCGGCACCGACCAGGCAAAGAGCGGCGGCGGCGAGGATACCGTGGACTTTCATTGCAGCTTCCTTTCAAAGTTGAGTTGAACGAAGCTCGGGACATCGTGCCCATACGCTCCGTCCTGCTTCGCGCGAGTGGCATCTGCCACGGGTGCACTGTCGACGAAGGGCATTCCGCGCTGATGTCCGACGGACCCCAGCGCAACGCGTATGCAATGGGAACGGCTACAGATGGAACATTCGTCCGTCACGGCGGACATGCCCGGGCGGCATCGCGGAGCGCGCCGCTGCACCTGCCGCACCATCGAGCCGGCGCGTCAGTTCAACGCATCGACCTGCGCCGCAAAGACATAACCCGCGCCACGGGCGGTGCGGATGAACTGCGGCGCCGAGGCATCGACCTCGATCTTGCGACGCAGCCGCAGGATCTGCACGTCGATCGAACGATCGTAGACCTCTGCGCCGTGCAGCCGCGAGAGTTCGAGCAACTGGTCGCGCGACAGCACGCGCTGTGGCGCCTGGCAAAGGGCCAGCAGCAGGTTGAACTCGCCGTTGCTCAGTTCCACCTTCCGGCCGTCCGGTGCCGTCAGCCGGCGGGCCAGGACGCTCAGCTCCCAGCCACTGAAGCGATAAGCCCTGCGCTCGGCGCCCTTGGCTGGGCCGGCCGCGGCGGCGTCGCGCTGGACCTGATAGCGGCGAAGCACCGCGCGGATTCGTGCCAGAAACTCGCGATTGCTGAAGGGCTTGGTGATGTAGTCGTCCGCGGCGATCTCGAGGCCCATCACCCGATCCGCCTCTTCGCGCTTGCCCGTCACGATGATGACGGGCACGGCGCTGGTGTCTCGCAATTGGCGCGCGAGTTGCATGCCGTCCTCGCCGGGGAGGCGCAGGTCGAGCACGACCAGGTCGATCACCGATTCCGCCAGTACCTTGTGCATCTCTGCACCCGAGGCGGCAGCCGTCACTCGCAGCTCGTTCTCGGTGAGGTACTCTGTCATCAGCTCGCGAATGGCCGAGTCGTCGTCGACCACGAGGATGTGGGGGCTCTGGCTCATGGGAGGCGAGAATAATGCAACCCGGCAGCGCTCGGTGTGCATTCGCATTTCAGATGAAACAGCGCGCGCTGCAGCGGACATGATGCCGGCACCCGCAGCGGTCCCAATGTGGCCGTGGCCATGGTCGTCGGACGGTGGCCTGGACCAACCGCCCTGCGCGAATGACCATGCAGACCATCGTCGTGATCGAGGAAGACAGTGCCATGCGAACCCTGATTTGCGAGTGGCTGCTGGGTGAAGGCTATGCCGTGTCGACCCGGCGCGCGAACGAGGCCATGCCGGCCGGGCATGACAACGACGTCGGCCTGGTGATCGTGGACCTGCCCAACCTGCGTTCGCGCGGCGCCGAAACCATCCGGACGGTGCGGGCCCGTTACCCCCATTCGGCGCTCATCGGGCTGTCAGCCCAACTGGGCCGCAGCATGCCCGGCGATTCCGATGCCGCCCGCGCGCTGGGCCTCCCGCGGCTCGTTGCCAAGCCCTGCGGACGCGGCGAACTGCTCGACGCCGTGTCCGAGTCCATGGGCATGCCGCCCCCACCGGCATGAGAACCGGCGCCCGCCTGCGCCGTCGCATCGTCGCCGGCGGCGCCCTGCTCATTGCCGCCTGCATCGGCTCGGCCCTGCACGACGGCTGGCGGCTGCACCAGCAGGTCGTGCTCGCCAACGAGCGCGAGCTCGGCAACCTGGCCAAGGCCCTGGCCGAGCAGTCGCTGCACAGCCTGCAGGCGGTCGACGTGGTGCTGCGCGACACCGAGCGCTGGTACGAGACCGGCGGTGCGGCGCTCCCGGACCAGGCCGTGTCGGCAGCCCTCGCATCGCGGGCCGTGGGCGTGCCCCAAGTCAATGTGCTGACCATCGTCGACGTGCGGGGAATGCAGCGGCATCGGTCGCGCGACACCGGCGCCCCGATGGCGGACGTGTCCGACCGGCCTTACTTCAATGCGCAGCGCGAAGCGCCCGACACAGGCCTTTTCATCAGCGAGCCGGTGATCACGCGCACCGAAGGACGCCCGGGCCTGGTGGTGTCGCGCCGCATCGACGACACGACGGGCGCGTTCGCCGGCGTCGTCACGGCCATCGTCACGCTGCAGCACCTCGAGGGCATGTATTCGGCCATCGAGCTCGGCAATGGAAGTTCACTGCTGCTGACGCGCAGCGACGGCACGCTGATCGTGCGGCAGCCGGCTTCCACCCGTCGGGACCGGGAGCCCGGCTTTCCCAAGATCGTGCCGCCGAAGCCGGGCGACATCGTCGCTCGGGCGCTCGATCCGACGGACGGGCGGACCAAGCTGATCTCGGCCGCGGGCGTGGGCACGCATCCGCTGATCCTTGCGGTGATGCGCGACGAGGAAGAGGCGCTGCGCCCCTGGTATGACGAGATATGGAGCTCGGGTATTCGCACGGTACTGCTCACGCTGCTGGTGATGCTCACCGTTGCCGGCCTGCTGTACCAGTTGCGCCGCCTGGAGCGTGGCGAGCGGGCGCTTCGCCAGAGCGAGGAGCGCTACGCCATGGCCATGGAGGCCGCGAACGAGGGCCATGCGGAATGGAACGTCACCGAGGACTCGGTGTTCATCTCCGACAGGTGGCGTGCGCTGCATGGCATCGACGCCTCCGTCGCGCTGCACACTTCCGCCGACGTGCTGCGCTGCACGCAGCTCCACCCCGACGATGCGGCGCAGGCGCGCGAAACCATCGAGGGACACCTGGCCGGCCGCACGCATGCCGTCGAACTCGAATACCGCGTGCGCCATCCGGACGGCGAATGGCGCTGGATCCGCGCGCGCGGGCGCTGCGTGCGCAACGAGGCAGGCGCGGCGCTGCGGCTCTTCGGTGCCGCCACCGACGTGAGCGACCGCAAGTCCGCGGAAGCCGACAAAGCCCGTCTCGAAGCGCGCCTGCAGCACGCCCGGCGCCTCGAGGCCCTGGGCACCCTGTCGGGCGGGATCGCACACGACTTCAACAACATCCTGGGCGCCATCCTCGGCTTCGGCGAGCTGGCGCAGCAACAGGCCGAGCCCGGCAGCGCCATGCGCCGGCATATCGACCACGTGATGCAAGCCGGGGCGCGCGCGCGGCTGCTGGTGCGAAAGATCCTCGATTTCAGCCGCAGCGGCGTCGCCGAGCGCGTGCCGGTCAACATGCAGGCTTTGGTGGAAGAGGTGATCTCCATGCTGGCTCCCACGCTGCCATCGGGGCTGCGCATCGAAGCCTCGCTGCATTCCGGTGGCGCGGCCGTCATGGGCGACACGACGCAGCTCTACCAGGTGGCGATGAACCTGTGCACGAACGCCGTCCAGGCCATGGGCGAGAAGGGCTTGCTGAACCTGCGGCTCAACCGGGTGGACGTGGAACGTCATCGCCAGCTGCATCATGGGGATCTTGCTCCGGGCGCGTATGTCTGTCTCGAGGTCTGCGACAGCGGCCCCGGCATTGCGCCCGACGTGCTGCAACGCATGTTCGACCCCTTCTTCACCACCAAGAAGGTCGGTGAGGGCACCGGGCTCGGCCTGTCGGTGGTGCACGGCATCGTGACCGACCTCGGCGGTGCGATCGACGTGGCGACCGGTGGCGGCCGCCCGACGGTCGTGTCCGTCTGGTTGCCGGTCCTGCCTGCAGACGCGTCCGGCCAGGCCGGCACCGAGCCGCCCGGCGGCGTGGAGGGCTTCCCGCGCGGCAACGGCGAGGTCGTGATGATCGTGGACGACGAACAGCCCTTGCTCGAGCTGACGGAGGAGATCCTCGCAAGCCTGGGCTATGAGCCGGCGGGCTTCGGCACGAGCGAGCGGGCCCTGGCCGCCTTCGAGGCCGATCCCCTGCGCTTCGACGCGGTGCTGACGGACGAAATGCTGCCCGGCATGTCCGGCACCGAACTCGCCGCGCTGCTGCGCGCCCGGCGCCCGCAGCTTCCGATCGTGGTCATGAGCGGCAAGGTCAATGTCGCCCTCGAGCAGCGGGCCCGCGACGCCGGCGTCGCGGCGGTACTGCACAAGCCGCTCGGGCTGCAGGAACTGGCGGAGTGCGTCGCGCATGTCATTGCTGCGAAGGCCGCTCCCCGGGGGGCCTCGGACGGCGAGTAGTAGTGCGGGTGCGCTGGCTTGCAGTTCCCGCGGAGGACGGGAGCCATCGGCGCGTTTGCCGATGGCGGAGAGTGTGAGATTCGAACTCACGGACGGTTGCCCGTCGGCAGTTTTCAAGACTGCTGGTTTAAACCACTCACCCAACTCTCCGGAGCGCACCCGCGTTGCGCGGGCGCGGAATTGATTTTAGTGCCCGTCGGCTGGCGTTTCGGCGGACTCGGCATCGACAGGCGACGGAATCCAGCCCCGCAGCACCAGCGCCACCACGCCCTCGGCCCAGGCACGCCGCTCCTCGGGCCCGGCCAGGGGCTTGGAGATGAAGAAGCGCACGCCACCGAAGGCCAGCGTCGACAGCTGCACGGCGGACAGTTCCGGATCAGGCACGTGCAGCTTGCCAGCACGGTGCGCCTCGGCCAGGTATTCGACCACCGGCGCAAGCACGTAGCTGTTCTCCGCGTACAGCGATTTCGCCAATTCCGGGAAGCGCACGGCCTCGGCGATCACCAGGCGCAGCAGCGCCAGGGTCTGCGGCTCGGTGGCGCTCAGGTACATGCGCTCGACCAGGTCGAGCAGCACCTGCCGCTCGTCCGCGTCGGAGCGCACCAGGGTCGCCTGCATGTTCTCGCGTGCGCTGCTCACCGCACGATGAACGACCTCGCGAAACAGGGCTTCCTTGTTCTCGAACTGGCGGTAGATGGTGATCTTGGCCACGCCGGCATCGCGCGCAATAGCCTCGATGCTGGTGGCCGCATAGCCCAGCTCGAGGAAGGACTTCAGGGCCGCGGCGAGGAAGGACTCACGCAGCGCGGCTGCCTGTTCCGGACTGGGGCGTCCGCGCGAGCGGCGCTTGATTTCTTCCGGCATGGTTCGGGTCGACATGGGGGCAAAACTCTCAGCGATCGGGAAGGAAAATGGCTTGCAGGTCACTCAAAAAATCGAAGCCGCGGGCGGTGGGCCAGACGCGCGCGAGGTCGCGCTCGACCAGTCCCTTGCGCTCGGCCTCCTCGAGGCCGCGCTGGATCGCCGTGATCGCCAGGCCGGTGCGCTCGCCGAACTGGGCCAGCGTGAAGCCTTCCTTCAGCCGCAGGGCATTGAGCATGAATTCGAAGGGCAGTTCGGCGATGCCGACCTCGTCACTCTGCGCAACTGCCCGCCCGGCGAGCGCGTTGTCCATGTAGAGGCGCGGCTCGCGAAAGCGCACCTGGCGAACGACGCGATGCGCGAAGCTCAGCTTGCTGTGCGCGCCCGCGCCGATGCCGAGGTAGTCGCCGAACTGCCAGTAGTTGGTGTTGTGCACGCAGCGGTGGCCGCTGCGCGCATAGGCCGAGATCTCGTAGCGCTCCAGCCCGCTCTGCCCGGTGCGTTCGGTGATGCGGTCGAGCATCGCGTAGGCGATGTCGTCCTCCGGCAGCGACGGCGGGAACTTGGCGAAGTAGGTGTTGGGCTCGATCGTGAGGTGGTAGACCGAAAGATGCGGTGGGGCGAGCGCCAGCGCCTGGTCGAGGTCCGCATCGAGCTGGCCGAGGCTCTGGCCCGGGAGCGCGTACATCAGGTCGAGGTTGAAGGTGTCGAAGGCACGGGCGGCCTCTTCCACCGCCGCGATCGCCTGGGCGCGGTCGTGCACCCGGCCGAGCGCCTTCAGGTGCGCGTCGTCGAAGCTCTGCACGCCGACGGACAAGCGGGTGACGCCGGCGGCGCGGTAGGCACGGAAGCGGTCGCGCTCGAAGGTGCCGGGATTGGCCTCGAGGGTGATCTCGCAGTCGGGGGCCAGCTTGAGCCGGGCGCGCAGGTCGCCGAGCAGGCGGTCGATGGCCGCCGGCGGAAACAGGCTCGGCGTGCCGCCGCCGATGAAGATGCTTTGCACGCTACGGCCCCAGATCAGTGGCAGGGCTGCGTCGAGATCGGCGATCAGCGCGTCGAGGTAGCGCTGATCGGGCAACTGGGCATCGCTGCCATCGCCAGCCCCGCGCCACTCGTGCGAGTTGAAGTCGCAGTAGGGGCACTTGCGCAGGCACCAGGGCATGTGCACGTAGAGCGAGAGCGGCGGCAGCGCCGTCAGCTGCAGCGGGCCGGGACGCATCCAGTGCAGTACGTCGTTGGCCCGTTCCGCTTCGCCGGACCGCTCCTGCACGCGCTCGTCGGCGATGGGGATCGCAGGGCTCACAGCCAGCGCTCCTGCATCAGGGCCAGCATCGCGCGCGCCGCCTGGCCGCGATGGCTGTGGGCGTTCTTCATCTCGGCAGGCAGTTGGGCGAAGGTCTTGCCGAACTGGGGCAGCCACATCACGGGGTCGAAGCCGAAGCCGTTCCCTCCGATCGGCTCGCGCGTGATCTGCCCCGCGGCACGGCCCACCGCGATGAGCGGCTCGGGGTCCTCGGGGCTGCGCAGCGCGACCAGCGTACTCACCAGGGCGGCGCGGCGGTCCTCGATGCCGGCCATCTGCTCGAGCAGCGCACGCACGTTGTTGGCATCACCTTTCTCGTAGCCGAACCGCGTCGCGTAGTAGGCGGTGGCCACGCCGGGCAGGCCGCCGAAGGCCTCGACGCACAGGCCCGCATCGTCGGCGATGGCGGGCAGGCCGGTGATCTCCGCGGCGTGGCGAGCCTTGGCCAGCGCGTTCTCGACGAAGGTGCAGAAAGGCTCCTCCGCCTCGCCAACGCCGAGCTCGGACTGCCGCACCAGCGCCACGCCCAACGGCGCGAACAACTGCTGCAGTTCGGCCAGCTTGCCCGCATTGTTGGAGGCGAGGACCAGTCTCATCGTCGCTTCACGGCTTGGTGCGTCAGCCGGCCAGAGCCTGCGCCTGCAGTGCGGTCAGCTCGGCGATGCCCTTTTCGGCCAGGAACAGCAGCGCGTTCATCTCCTCGCGCGAGAAGGCCGCGCCTTCGGCCGTGCCCTGCACTTCCACGAAGTGACCGGCGCCGGTCATCACCACGTTCATGTCGGTGTCGCAGGCCGAGTCCTCGGTGTACTCGAGGTCGAGCAGCGGGGTGCCCTGAACGATCCCTACCGACACGGCGGCCACATGGCCCCGGATCGGCGAGGCCGCGAGCGTACCGGCGGCCATCAGCTTGTTGACCGCGTCCTTCGCCGCCACGAAGGCACCGGTGATGGCGGCCGTTCGGGTGCCGCCGTCGGCCTGGAGCACGTCGCAGTCGAGATGGATGGTGCGCTCGCCGAGCGCGGACAGGTCGAACACGGCGCGCATCGAGCGGCCGATGAGACGCTGGATCTCCTGCGTGCGGCCGCTCTGCTTGCCGCGCGCGGCCTCGCGGTCGCCGCGCGTGTGGGTGGCGCGCGGCAACATGCCGTATTCGGCCGTGACCCAGCCCTCGCCGCTGCCACGCTTGTGCGGCGGCACCTTTTCCTCGACGGAGGCGGTGCACAGCACACGGGTCTGGCCGAACTCGATGAGCACGGAGCCCTCGGCATGGATGGTGAAGCCGCGCGTGATGCGCACCGGCCGCAGCTGGTCGGCGGCACGTCCGCCGCTTCGTACAAAAACTGTCATGTCGAACCCGGAAAAAAGAAGAAGGAATCAGGACTTGCGTGCGGCGGAAGAGCGCTTGATGGCCTCGTTGATCTCGGCGATCGAGCGCTCGATGGCGTCCTCGTCGAGGTCGTCGAGCTCGCTGTCGGAGGGCATGCCGGCCTGGATCGTGGAAGCGAACACGCCGTCGCTGATGCTGTCGGTGGACACGCCGCGCGTCTGACCCGCGGCGTCGGGCGTTTCCCACTCGAGCGCGATCAGCGTCACGTTGTCGCTGTGCGTGCCGCCGTTGCGCAACGCCATCTCGGCGAGGTCAGGCGCAGCGTCCGAGACGGGCTTGCCGGAGGACAGCGTCCGCACGATCAGGTTCTCGTCGAGCACACTCCATAGGCCATCGGAGCACAGCATGATGCGATCACCGCGCTGCAGCTGCAGCGGTGCGGAGATATCGAACAGCGGCGTCGTCGGCGAGCCGAGGCAGGTCAGCAGCAGATTGCGGTTGACAACGTCGTTGCCGCCACCCGGGCGCGGCCGCTCGGCATGGGAATGGTCGCGCGTGCGTGTCAGCAGCGCGCCGTCGCGTATCACGTAGAGGCGGGAATCGCCGCAATGGATCCAGGTTGCCGCATTGCCCTGGACGACCGCCGCCACCACCGTGGTGCGCGGGGTGTCGAGCATGCCCTTGTTCCCTGCGTAGCGCATGATCTGCTGGTGCGCCGCCATCACCGCGGAGGTCAGGAAGGCCTTGACGTCCTTCAGCAGCGGGCGGGCGTCGCGCTGGTACAGCGCCGCGATGGTCTGCAGCGCCATCTGGGCTGCCACCTCGCCCTCGGGATGCCCGCCCATGCCGTCGGCCAGCACGAAGAGCCCCGACTCACGCGTGTAGCAGTAGCCCATGCGGTCTTCGTTCTTGAGACGGCCACCCTTGCGGCTGACCTGGAAGACGGAGAATTTCACAGTGCCCGCCCGGCCGCCCGAAGGGCACTGAACCCCCCTTGGAGGGGCAGCGAATACACGAAGTGAGGAGCGTGGGGGGTTGTCATGCCGGACGTGTCGTGGGGGCCGCTGCCTTCGGCAGGCCTTTCTTTTCGAAGGAACGCATGTTGTCGATCGACAGCCGCACCTTCTCGCTCACGGTGAGCTTGGTGTAGCGGCGCTCTCCTTCGCGGCTCAGCTCCTTCTGCAGCGCGAAGACGGATTGAGGGCGCGAGAGCGGATCGAGCGACATGCACCATTCGACGACCTCGATGAGGTTGTCGGAATAGATGCCACGCAGGCGCGAGAGCGACAGGCCGAGCCGGTCCTTCTCGATGCGCTGGGGCGCGTCGTTGGGCGGATAACCCTGCATGCAGGCGTAGATGCAGGCGCCGATGGCGTAGATGTCGGTCCACGGGCCCATGGAGGAATCGCGGCGGTACATCTCGGGGGCCGCGAAGCCGGGCGTGTACATCGGGCGGATGAAGTTGCCCTCCTTGGAGAGCACCTCACGCGCGGCGCCAAAGTCGATCATCACCGCGCGGTCGTCGTCGGTCACAAAAATGTTGGCGGGCTTGATGTCCAGATGCAGCATCTTGTGCTGGTGCACGATGCGCAGGCCACGCAGAATCTCATCGAACAGGGAGCGGATGGTGGACTCGCGGAAGACCTTCTGCTTCTTGAGGTCGCGCGCGGTCACGATGAAGTCCTGGAGGGTGGCACCCTCCAGGTAGTTCATCACCATATAGACGGTCTCGTTTTCGCGGAAGAAGTTGAGTACGCTGACGACCGAGGCGTGGGAGATCTGCGCGAGGGAGCGCCCTTCCTCGAAGAAGCTCTTGAGACCCAGCCGGTACAGCGACAGCTTCTCGGGCGGCACCTGCGGCGCGAGCTCACCGGTGCCCCGCGTGGCGAGGGAAGAGGGCAAGTACTCCTTGATCGCTACCTGCTGCCCGGAATGATCGACAGCGAGGTAGACGACGCCGAAACCGCCCGCGGAGATACGACGCACGATGCGGTATCCGCCGATGACCGTGTCAGGCAGCAAGGGCGAAGGTTTGACCTTTGACATAATCCGGGAGTTTCGCCCGAAGACAGGGGTGCGGCAAGCGAAGGCGGTGCCGTCGTCTCGGTGCGTGGACACGAATTCAAGAGCGAGGCGCAATGCCAGTTTACAGCATGACCGGCTATGCCAGCGGCCAGAGCGGCCCGGCCGGCGGACACCCGGAGGCCGAGACCAAGGCCGCAGCCGCAGGCCGGCTCGGGGTCGAGATCCGTTCGGTCAACAGCCGCTTTCTCGACCTCACGTTCAAGCTCCCGGAAGAGCTTCGCCAGCACGAGCCCATGCTGCGAGAGTTGCTGACCGCGCAGCTCAAGCGCGGCAAGGTCGAGCTGCGCGCGGCGATCGAGAGCGGCGCCGCGGCCGGTATCGGCGACCCTTCGTCCAGGCTCCTGCAGCGACTCAATGGCCTGCAGGACAACGTCCGCGCCTGGCTGCCCGGCGCGCGAGAGCTCAGCGTGGCCGATGTCCTGCGCCTGGCGGCTGGGGACACGAGTGCCAGGAGCGACTGGGGTCAGGAGCTGTCCGATCTGGCAGCGAAGACGCTCAAGGGCCTGGTCACCGCGCGGGAGCGCGAAGGTGCGCGCCTGGCCAAGATGCTGCAGGACCACCTGGCCCAGTTGCGCGCCCTGGTCGCGCAGGCGCTGCCGCTGGTCCCGCTACTGGTCGAACAGCAGCGCAGCCGCTTCCTGGAGCGCTGGCAGGACGCCATGGGCGCGAGCGGTGGCACGCCGCCGGAATCCGCGCAGGACCGCGCGCTGACCGAGGCCACTGCCTTCGCGATCCGCATCGATGTCGCGGAGGAGCTCACACGGCTGGGCTCGCACCTGGACGAGATCGAACGGCTGGTGAAGAAAGGGGGCGAGATCGGCAAGCGACTCGATTTCCTGATCCAGGAACTGCATCGCGAAGCGAATACGCTGGGTTCGAAGTCGGCCACACTCGAACTCACCCGCATTGGCGTGGACATGAAAGTCCTGATCGAGCAAATGCGCGAGCAGGTCCAGAACATCGAATGACAGGGAATGTGCGAATGGATTACCCCGGCAATATCTTCGTGGTTGCTGCACCCAGCGGCGCCGGCAAGTCGAGCCTGGTCAAGGCGCTGATGGAGCTCGATTCGGCGGTGCAGCCCTCGGTGTCGCATACCACCAGGGCGCCGCGTGGCCAGGAAAAGCATGGGCGCGAATATTTCTTCGTGCCGCACACCGAGTTCGATGCCATGGTCACGGCAGAAGCCTTCGTCGAATGGGCCCATGTCCACGGGCAGCGCTATGGCACCTCCAAGAAGGCGATCGAGGACCGGATCGCCCAGGGCGCGGACGTTATCCTGGAGATCGATTTCCAGGGGGCCATCCAGATCCGCAAGACCTTCGCCAACGCAGTGACCATCTTCATCCTGCCGCCGAGTTGGGAAGAACTGCGATCCCGGCTCGAACGGCGCGGGGAAGACAGCGCCGAGGTCATCGAGCTGCGGCTGCAAAATGCCGCCGAGGAGATGGCGCGCGCCAGCGAGTTCGACTTCGTTATAATCAACGAGTTATTTGAGCGCGCACTTTTCGACCTCAAGGCGATCGTCCACGCTCAGCGGCTTCGGTATTCCGCACAGCGCCGCGCACGTGCTGACACCTTCGCCGCCTTGAACATCCCCTGATCCCGTCCGCCGAAAGACCTCCATGGCCCGCATCACCGTCGAAGACTGCCTCGCGCACATCCCCAACCGCTTCCAGCTTGTGCTGGCCGCCACCTACCGTGCGCGCATGTTGAGCCAAGGCCACGCCCCCAAGATCGAAAGCAAGAACAAGCCCGGCGTGACGGCCCTGCGCGAGATCGCGGAAGGCAAGATCGGCCTGGAAATGCTCAAGAAAGTCCCCGGCTGAGCTGACGCACAGTTGCAACAAAGAAGCACCGCGTGGCGGTGCTTTTTTGTTGCATAAAGACATCGAAGCGGCGGCCAAGCTAAAGTGACAGCCATGAGCGTGGTTGTCAAGTCCCCGTCCGATGCCCCCAGAGGCACGCCCCGGCCCAGTCCGGCGGCGTTGAACGCGGCCGCCGCCAGCTTCGCGGCTCTGACCGACCGGCTCGACTACCTGAGCGCCGAGGACGTGGAACAGGTCCGGCGCGCCTATCGCTTCGCGGACGAAGCCCACCTGGGCCAGCTGCGCAACAGCGGCGAGCCCTACATCACCCATCCGATCGCCGTCGCCGCGCAGTGCGCGGAATGGAAGCTCGATGCCCAGGCGCTGATGGCCGCCCTGCTGCACGACGCGATCGAGGACTGCGGCGTCACCAAGGCGGAGCTGATCGAGCGCTTCGGCGCGCCCGTCGCGGAGCTGGTGGACGGCCTCACCAAGCTGGACAAGCTGCGCTTCAACACCCGCGAGGAGAACCAGGCCGAGTCTTTCCGCAAGATGCTGCTCGCGATGGCCCGCGACGTCCGCGTCATCCTGGTCAAGCTGGCCGACCGCACCCACAACATGCGCACCCTGGAGGATGCGCCGCGCGAGAAATGGGCACGCATCTCGCGCGAAACGCTGGACATCTACGCGCCGATCGCGCATCGGCTCGGACTCAACCAGACCTACCGCGAGCTGCAGGATCTGTCCTTCCGCCATCTTCGGCCCTGGCGCTACGCGATTCTCGCCAAAGCCGTCGCCAAGGCCCGCGGCCGGCGCCGCGACCTGATCCAGAAGGTGCAGCAGGAGCTGGAAGCCGCCTTCGCCGCCGCGAACATGAGCGTGCGGATCGCAGGGCGGGAAAAGACGCTCTACTCAATCTACCGCAAGATGGAGGAAAAGCACCTGAGCTTCGCGCAGGTGACCGACATCTACGGCTTCCGGCTGATCGTGCCGTCGGTGATTGCCTGCTACACGGGCCTGGGCATCCTGCACCAGATGTACAAGCCGCTGCCCGGCAAGTTCAAGGACCACATCGCGATCGCGAAGCTCAACGGCTACCAGTCCCTGCACACCACGTTGGTGGGGCCGGCAGGCGTCAGTGTTGAATTCCAGCTGCGCACCGAGGCCATGCACGTGGTAGCCGAATCCGGCGTGGCAGCCCACTGGCTCTACAAGGCTGCCGAACCGAGCACGCCGACCGGCGACCGGCTCGGTACCAAGTGGCTGCAGTCCCTGCTCGACATCCAGGACGAAACGCGTGATGCCGCCGAGTTCTGGGACCATGTCAAGGTCGATCTGTTCCCCGATGCGGTGTACGTCTTCACGCCGAAGAGCCAGATCCTGGCCCTGCCGCGCGGTGCCACGGTGGTCGATTTCGCCTATGCGATCCACAGCAACATCGGCGACCACACCTCCGCCGCCCGCATCAACGGCGACCAGGTGCCGCTGCGCACCGAGCTCAAGAACGGTGACGTGGTGGAGGTGATCACGGCGCCCGTGTCCACGCCCAACCCGGCCTGGCTCGGCTTCGTGCGCACCGGCCGGGCGCGGTCGAAGATCCGCCACTACCTCAAGACACTGGCCCATGCCGAGTCCGAGGGCCTGGGCGAGAAACTGCTGGCCCAGGCGCTGCGCGCCGAGGGCCTGGGCAACCTGCCCGGCGATGACGAAGAGCATCAGCAGATCTGGGAAAAACTGTTGCGCTTCACCGGCAACCGCACGCGCTCGGAACTACTGACCGACATCGGCCTGGGCAAGCGCATTGCCAGCATCGTGGCAAAGCGGCTGATGGCGCTACTGGCGGAGCGCGGCGAAAAACCCGATGCCCTGATGCTCAGCCGCGAGCGCTTCACCGCGCACGAAGCCGTCTCGCAGGGCGCCGTCACGCTCGATGGCAGCGAGAACTCCTCGGTGCGCTTTGCACTGTGCTGCCGGCCCATTCCAGACGATCCGATCGTGGGGTACCTGGGTCATGGCGAAGGACTTGTGGTGCACACGGAAGCCTGCGGCGTCGGCCAGCGCCTGCGGCACAAAGACAGCGAGCGCTTCTTCGCCGTCGAGTGGGCGGATGAGCCCGTACGGACCTTTGAGACCGGCGTCGTCATTACCGTGCGCAACGACAAAGGCGTGCTGGCGCGTGTTGCCTCCGCGTTGGCGGACGCGGAGGCTGATATCACGCACGTGGAGATGGCCGACGAGACACCACAGGACTCCACCGATTTGCGCTTCGTGATCGCGGTTCGGGACCGCGCCCACCTCGAGGCGGTGCTGCGGGCCGCCCGCCGCACGCCCTCGGTGCTTGCGGCGGCACGCACCGTGCCAGCGCCGTGAGGCCTGCTCAGCCTTTCGCCGGCAGGGGATAGCTCACCGACAGGATCTCGATGTCGTGCACGCCGCCCGGCGTCGCGAGTTTGACCACGTCCCCTTCGCGCTGCTTCAGCAAAGCCCGCGCGATCGGCGAGATCCAGCTCACCTGGCCCTGCGCACTGTCGGCCTCGTCGATGCCCATGATTGTCAGCTCCCGCTCCTCGCCCGTCTCGTCGGCATAGCGCACTGTGGCACCAAAAAAGATCTGGTCGCGGCCGTGGTGGATCGTGGGGTCCGTCACCACCGCGATCTCCAGCCGCTTGGTGAGGAAACGGATGCGCCGATCGATCTCGCGCAGGCGCTTCTTGCCATAGAGGTAGTCGCCGTTCTCGGACCGATCGCCGTTCTTGGCGGCCCAATGAACCGCCTCGACCACCTTGGGCCTCTCCACGTCCATCAGATCGATCAGCTCGGCGCGCAGGCGCGAATAGCCCTGCGGGGTGATGTAGTTCTTGCCTCCCGCAGGCAAGGGCGGCGCGCTGCCGGCCCCGTCATCGTCGTCGTCCGCATCGCTTTCTTTGGTGAATGCCTTGCTCATCGCCACACGCTCCAAAGGAAAAAAGCCTGCAACTTTCGTTGCAGGCTTTCTTGATGATGGTGCGGCTGGCAGGATTCGAACCCACGACCCCTTGGTTCGTAGCCCTGCAGCCGCGAATGTTGTCATTGTAAATCAACGACTTAGGGCGTCCACCTGATAGGTTGTTGCAGAGATTTGCCTAGGGGCGCAGAGACGAGTTGCGCAGAAGTCGCGCAGCTATTCCATGGGGTCCGTGCTGATCGAAAAGGAGCGGATCGCTCCCGATCCATAGCGCGGCTGGTCGAAGGCCATGTGAAGGTGCACCGGCCGGCCCAGCGTCGCCAGTGCCAAAGCGACATCGAACTCGTCCTCCGTCAGGTCAACGATCCCGGAGATTTCGGTCTTGACCGACAGCACCCAGCCGACCCGGTCGTCCGCCTGTAGTTCCTTCAGCGGCCTTCGTACTAGCAGGATGTCGAATGACGTGATGCCGTTTAGTGCGCCTTCGAAATCACCACGAGCGTTTATCCCGGCGCGACCGACCCGCTCCTCGTAGTTGCGCCCCCAGGCCCCGTGACTGAAGACGTGGACTTCCCAGCGACTGATCGTTCCTTTGTGCGCGAGAAGTTGCCGCTTTTTTGTGGACCTGCGCTTAGTTGCCATGGTTCTCCTCAGCGGAATGACCAAGGCAGTCTGACAACACCCAAGAAATGACGGAAGCGTTTTGTCCATGGGCAAGGACACACCCGCACCTCAGCAATCGGCGACCTTAACCGCCCTCCCGCGAGGGCAATGGCTCCAGCCAAACGCGCGCCGCCTCGTCTGGGTGCATGGTTCGCAGCCGCGGGTCTCGCCACAGGTCTTCGGCGAGTTCTTCGAGCTGATCAGGGTCCACGGTCCGCCAGCGTTGTTGCAGGCGATGCGCGCAGGCGGCGATCCAGATTTCTGCGGCGACGGATTCCATGCCCTATACTGTACGTTCATACAGTGATTTACGCATGTGTTCGCCATCGTTTACCGCTGCCGTCGAGAGGGGCAACCGCTGCACCCCCATGACATCCAGGCTGCCCCGGCCCATGGCGATCTGCAGGTTCAGCGCAAGGGGATGAAGCGGGTGGCCGTACTGCTTGCCGCAGATCGTGAGACCTACGTCGTGCCGCTGCTCGACAAGGTCAAGCTGCTTACGATCAATGAGCGCGGCATCCTGCTAACCGGCATTGAGGTCTACCCGACTCGCAACGACAAGGGCACCGGCCCGATGTATCGACAGACCTGGTGGTGCGAAACAAATCCCAAGATGCCACCGGCCCCGGATCCGACTGAAGCGCGCCGGAGAGAACGCGATCGGCAGGCCCGCGCGATCGGCACATCGCTCCTCCGCAGGCCGACGCGGCGCGGCAAGTACAACCCGGACAGCAACTCATGAGTCAACTCGACCTTCTCGCCAAACCCCGCCCCACCCTCTTGCGCATGCCGTCGTGGCTTGGCAAGGACGTGAGTGATGAGCACGAACTGCCGCACTCGCCCGGCGACTACAAGGTGACGCCGGGCGGCGAAGACGATCGCTGGATGGTCACCTGCCTGAAGACCGGCGAGGTCGTCTACCGCGGCATCGGACCCGTCGAGGTCGTGCGCTCGCTGGCCCCGTTCTGATGGAGAACACTATGTGGCAGCCTGAGATCCCGACCCTGCAGCTTGGCAAGCCGCTGAGCCACAGCCAGGAATGGCAGCTCGCCTTCGCGGACGAATGGTGTCGCCTTGCCGAGGGCATGGCTGACGAGCACCAGGTCTATGACCTGGCGAACGAGCTCTATCCAGTGCATGGCGCACGCGATCCCGTCGAGGTCGCGCGGGAAGACTGGGACACGCCGGCTTGATTCGACTCGGCGCACGACGGAGACTATGTCCATCGAGATATCGCGCGGAGACCATCAAGGTCGTATGCTCAAGTGCTCGGTCTGTCTCCTGTTGGAGGCTTATGAAAGTCGCCTCGCGTCACTGCCTCGCAGCGATCTCCATCGGAGTAGGTCTCGCGCAACCCGTCGCGGCGCAACTCCTGCCATGCGAGGCAAGCCTCGACTACCGGATTGATTTCAACGTAAGCCCCGTGACCATTCGCTGGCTTGCCGCAGTTCGTGGCGTCGATTGCACCCAGGCCCGTTGCTTGGTCTATGCTGACATCGACCTCGAAATCACGATGGAATCCCGCCGGGGACGATCAAAAGTTTATGAGGCGAGGAAGGGATCCAATTTCGATGAAAGAAATAGATCCATCGAGAAGACGAGCAACGGATCACTGTTGAAATCCGAAAACAACGCGCTTCTTCCGCTCGATTGTGTCGCATATACGAGAGACGGTTCCGGTAGCTGTGACATCCGCGAGGTACGCCGCGAGTTGACGTGCAAGTACAACCCAGCCCAAGGACCAAGATAGATCCTTCAATATCTTTGCCCGCGGCATTGGAAGATTGGGTCGTAATTTGGAGGCAATCCGTATGAGATACCGAGGAGTAGCGATTCCAGTTTCCGTTGCCATTCCGTTGTTCCTGACCATCGTTGCACACGCACAAAGCAAAGGTATCGGCGAATCGGCTACCGAGGCTGCTGACAGGGCCAGCGTCAATAGCCCAACTCGCCCTCTAACCAAGCCTCCGGACCAGAACCTCAGGCTGCCGCCCCCAGGAACTCCGGCCGCCTCGTGGAGCGCTGAACAACGCACTAGATACTCGCCCGGGGCAGCAATCGTTCGAGAACCCGAAAATAAGCCTTACCAAGATTCGATCACGCGAAGCCGGGAATCTGCCCGGGAAATTTTGGACGCTGCGAAAAAGGGAAAATGACTGGCTCACATAGGTGATCTACGCAGCCACACGACAGAGGTGCTATCAGTCCCGTTAAGCACCAACTTTCCAAGTCGCCGGGCAGCGGCTGAGCAATCGCGCTATCTCGCACCGTTCTGTTGGGCAATCTTTCGCACCGCGTCTCCGCTGGCCTTGCTGCCAGCGCTGGAGCCCAGCCAGTAGTTGCACACCTGGCCGAAGGCGATCGACAGCGCGCCGAACATGACGTTCAGCAACTGGAAGGCGTTAGGGGGCAGGTCCGTCGGCACGATGAACAGGCGGTAGATGCAGAAGAAGTAGCCCGACACGATCAGGGTCGAGACCACCGGTGCACCCCAGGCGATGCCCGAGCCCGCCTTCGCCAGCGCGACGGTCTGCTGCCTGGCGCTGCTGGTGTCCTGCAGGCCGGCGGCCTCGCGGGCTTGCTCGATGCGCGCGAGCTCGATCGTCAGCGCATTCTCGGCCTGCTTGATCGCCACCACCTGTTCAGGGCCCAGGCGTCCCGACGACAGCGCCGCCGCAATGTCGGCTTCAGTCGCGTCACGATTGCCCAGCAGCGCGGCGCCGAGCTCGGCCACCGCCGCGCCGATCAGCGGGCCGCCCAGCACCGTACCAAGCGCAGGCGCCACGCCGGCAACCAGGCGCTTCCAGTCGAAGTCAGGCATGGGCATCCTCCAGGCGCACGAGGTTGGCTGCTACGCGCCGCGTCCAGCCTCGGCCGAAGGCACCCCAGGTAGGCTGGTCAGTCATGAACTGCAGCCGCACGCCGGCATACCGCGCTGGCGCCAGGGCGTCGGCCTGCGCAACCGCGCGCAGCGTGGCCGGCCCGATGACACCGTCCGGAGCGGCGCCGACCACGCGCTGCAGCCACTTCACCGCCTGCTGCACGCCACTGTTCACGGCTGCGTCGAAGACGTCGAAGCGCAGGCCCTCGGGCAGCTCGTCTGCGCGGATCGGCGCCCAGTACAGGTCACGGTAGATCTGCTTCGCCTTCTCGCGCGACAGCCCCCGCATGTCGCCCAGGTAGCCATTCGCGCGGGCGACCTTCGCCGTGACGCCCCACATCGTCTCTTGGCCCGGGTCGCTGGGATGGTTGGAGTAGCCGCCCTCGTGGCCGAGCAGGCGATCGAACGCTTCGTCGAAGTTCATTGGGTGTTTCCTTCTTGCATGTACCAAACTGCGGCCTGCAGGCGCGACGCCACGTCGATGCGGTCGAAGAGCCGGCCGACGTGGTTCTTCACGGTGTAGAAGCTCAGGCCCAGTTCGCGGGCAATCTGCTTGTTGTTGAGACCATTCACGATCAGCATGAGAACGTCGCGCTCACGGCGTGTCAGTTCGGTTTTCACGCCTGTTCCTTGGGGTGTAGGGCATCAGGTCGGCCCATTGGCTGGGCGTCAGGTACACCTTGGGCTTGATCCAGCCGAGACGCTCCAACGCGGGGCGCCAGAACTTCTTCCAACAGAACTCCAGCAAGCACGCGATGCTGAAGAGCGCGGCCGCTGCGCTGGCGATGTTCGGCCAGGTGATCACGAGCAGGTCGGCGAAGATGCTCTGCGCCTTCGCGCCGGCATCGATCACCTGCGCACCGGTCGCCGAGGCGATAGCGGCCGTGGCCTTTGCGACGGGCATGCTGATGTCGTTGGGATCAGCCATCACGCGCCCTCCCCGGCAGCAGCCTTCATCTGGTCCATGAGGCGCTGCGCAGCTTCAAGGTGCGCGGTCAACGTGGCCTGCATGGCCTCGATTGCCTCGCCCTTAGTCGGCTCTGCCGGCGCCGCCGCCTCGGGTGTCGGCTCGGGCTCCGGCAGCGGCCGCACTTCCCATGCGTCCTTCTCGGGCAGGTAGTAGGGCCACTCGACCGCGTTGTCGTGCGACGGTGGCGCGTTCTTGCTGGCCCAGGCGGGCACCAGCACCACGCCGGGCTGCAGCTGGTCGTACTCAGCGGGAACGCCGCCGGTGTAGGCGAGCGTGTTGGGGTGGTAGCAGAAGACGTACATGGCGCGCCTCTCAGAACTTCATGTAGTAGGGATAGGCCACGTTCCGCGGGTGGCCGTCGCTCGCACCCTGGCTCTGGATGCTGATACCCGTTCCGTTGGCGACGATCGCGATGCCGGTCGCGCGGAAGTCGGTCACCACGTTGTGCGCGTGATTGCCCGCGCCGCTGGTGGTCAACGAGGTGGCCTGCGCGACTGGAGATGCCCCGCCGGCCGTGAAGACGGTGTTCACCGCCCCTGTGTAGGGGTGGTCATGGAAGCCTTGTGCATCCGTGCTGCCGGCGTGCTGGTGAGTCGGATCGCTCACCGCGTGGCCATGCCCGGAGTCGTTGATTCCGTGGTTGTGCGTCACGTTGGCATGGTCTTGGAACACGCCCAGCACTCGCGAGACATCGATCCCTCGCGACTCATCGAGGCCCCGCGTGAAGACCCCGCGCAGATCGGGCAGGCGGAAGGTCGTCGAGCCGTCACCAACGCTGAAGCACCCCGAGCTGCCCGCAGTCCATGCCGCCTCGCTGACCAGGCCGGCCGACGTAGCGAAGGCGAACAGAGCAGCGTAGGTCGTGCGCGAGATCAGCGCGCCGTTGAGCTTCAGGAAGCCCGTGGGCGCCGTGGCAATCGGCATCTGGCAGACGGCGCCGATGGGCGTGCCAGCGCCGTCGCGCAGTTGCGCCAGCAGTGCGAAGGCCTGGCGCAGCGCGTCGTCGAGCTCGGACGGAAGATCCGAGCCCTGCGGCCCGTTCAATGCCGGGTTCAGGTTGCACGCGGCAAGGGTGGTTGGAAATGCCATGGGAGGCCCTTCAAAAAGCAAAAAGCCCGCGGAAGCGGGCTTGCAAGGTCTTTCGGGAGGCGCGACCTAGAATGCGCCGATGGAGTTCAATCCGATCTTTCTCGGCTGGGTGGTGGGCATGGCGCTGTATGCCCTCATCAGCCGACTACTGGGAAAGTAGAGCCCCGCCGGCCGCGAGGCCTGGCAGCAGCAGGGGCTGCACGCGCGATGGCGCCGGCACAGGGCGCAGCAGCCCCGGGCCCACGTTCTGCGCCGCGCGCTGCTGCAACGTGATGTTGATGTTCTGCGCTGCCGGGGCCGTCAGAGGCCCGAGGAATGGCACTTTCCCCAGCATGTCGATGCCGCGGCCCAGCAGCAAAGCCCCACTGTTCGAGTTGTTCACTGCCGAGCCCACCGGCTGCACCTGCATGAGGCTCGAAACGCGGCCAACGCGATGCAGTTGCGTGATTTCCTCGGGACTGAAGAAAAGCTGCAGCTTGCGGTCGCCGATCGCGTCCAGCGCCTTGTTGTAGGCCGACTGCGAGAACCTTCCAACCTCGTCCGTAGCGCCGTTGAGCGCGCGGTCCTTCAGGTGCGAGACGATTGCCTCTTTCACTTGCGCCGCCGGCGCCTCGCGCGCCACCGCTGCGGCATCCTCCAGCGAGCCCCCGACCACGAAGCGCCGCACGAAGTTGTCGGGTTGACCTGCACCCAGCGCAGCCTCTACGGGCCGCGAGCTCTCGCGCCAGTTGAACCGCGCGGCAGCCGCGCGCCGGGCCTCGTGCAGCGCGTCCATGAAGGCCGGCGCCTCTGCGTCACTCCCGCGCAGGTAGGCCGCTCCGGCTTCCGTCACCAGCGGCTGGCCCTGCACTGGTGCCTTGATGGGCGCGATCGGCGCTGCGTCGATCGCCCGACGCGCGATACCCAGCGCCGCCCGGACGTTTCCGTCGCTGGTGCTGCGCTGCGCCGTCGCGATGTCGGTCAGCAGGTTATCCAAGGCCTTCGCGTCGAAGGGAACCTGGAAGGTGCGGCCGCCGACGGTGGTCTGACCCAGGCTGATGTCGTTCAGGGTGTCGGCGATGGCCGCGGGCAGATAGCGCAGCTTGTTCTCGCGGTTGAGCGCGTCATAGACGCCGTTCACGATGCCGGTGCGCTCCAGCGGGATCTCGCCGCCAGGCATCTCGCGGGCCCGCGTGTAGAGGCCAGAGACGCGCGCCTGCTCGGCGGCATCCTTGGCAGCAATGGCCCCGATTGCGCGCTCTCCTGCAGCGAAGGTGTCGCCCTGCTGCGCGCCCAAATCGTTCATGCGGCCGATCAGCGCCCGGTTGTTCTGGTTCTGCAGCATCGGCAGGCCGGCCAGTTGCCCGTCCGAAGAGTTGGCCGCCATCTTGGCTAGGTTCTGCTCGCGGGTGATGTCAACCGGGTTCTGGCTGATCATGCCGCGCGTAGGCGTGATGTCGAGGGCCCGGAAGTCGGCCAGGCGCGACAGCGCCTCGGGGCTCACCTCGCGACCAGTGGACAGCGCGTCGGCCATCTCGCGCCGAAGCGCGATCTTCGCGGCTGCCGGCAGCGCCGAGTAGTCGGTGCCGGACTGCCCCAGCACGCGGGTGAGCTGCATGTCGAGCTTTTCCGCCGTCGGCGCGGGCGCGAGCAGGCGACGGCCGGCCGCCAAGAGGTTGCCAGCCCCGCCCGGCATCATTGCGCCGGCCAGGGTGCCGAGCACCGAAGCGCCGAGTTGCTGCCAGGGGCCGCCGCCGGCCTCGCGCGACGCGCCACCGGCCAGACCAGCACCCGCAGCGCCGCCGAGTTGCGCCGGCACATTCGCAGCGAGTCCACGCAGCAGGCTCTCGCCGGTGGTGAGGGCCTTCGGTGCGTTCTCGGCCAGGAAGCCAGCCACGGGGCGGGAAACCATCTCGGCACCCTTGCCCGCCAGGCCAGCCAGGCCGCCGGCGCCGGCCACCATCTCCGAAGCGTCGCCGATGACGCGCTCGGTCGGCGTTTGTGGACGCGGCAAGCCCAGCGTGTCGGCGAGTTTCTCCGCCTGCACGCCCAGCGGCGTCGACTTCGGTGGAACCTGCCGGTCTGGCAGCACCTTATCGGTGAAGTAGCGCAGCGGCTCCTTGACGACCTGTGCGGCCTTGGCGGGGCCGGTCAGCGCGTAGCGGCCCGCCAGGCCGAACTGCCGCGGCACGTCGTTGAGCATCCGACCGGCCGACACAACCAGGGAAGGATCCGAGGCTGCGGGCGCGGTGCCGCTGTCGATCTGCGACTGCAGCATGCCGAAGGCCTGCTCGCGCGTTGCGCCCTCGGGCGCGCCCACCTCGTAGGTCTTGCCGTCGGGCGAAGTGAATTCGTAGGTCGGCATATCACTTCACCTTCACGGTCCAGCCGGGCGGCAGGGTCACGGCAGCCGGGGCGCTGGGCCCGGGCGCCGCGCCGCCGTTGAGGGCAGCGTACTTGCGCTGCAGTTGGAGCACCGTCGACAAGGCCGCCTTGCGCGTCGAGACGGGCAGTGTGTCGTCGCCCACTTGGCCGGCCATGGTCTGGTAGTTCAGCACGTCGGTGTTCGACTGCGGGCCTTCCATGCGAGGCACATTCGCCGTGAGCCAGCCCCCCAGCGCCTTGAGCTGCTGCGCCTGCGATGCGCCCTTGAGCGGCTGCCCGACGAAGTTCCCCACACGATCCGCCAACGAGCCGACACCTGAGCCTGTGGGGCCCTGGTCCAGGAGCTGGCTGGCGAGCTCGCCAGCAGCCTCGAACTGGCCGGCACGCTTCGATGCTGCCGCCTGCTCCGTTTCACGCGCGACGGTAGCTTTCGAGCGCTCGACGGCAGCGGTGCGGGCCCCTTCCTGTGCCGCCTTCTCTTCCGGAGAGAACTCCAGGCCGCCGCCTTGCACTTCGGGCTGCGCCGGCACCACAGCGGCAGGCGGTGCAGCTGGAGCACCCAACGGGCGGCCAGGGAGCGCGCTCGGGGCCGCGCCAGCCGGCATCGGAATGCGGTTGCTGCGCATCTCCTGCAGAAGGCCGTCGATGTCGGACTGCGCTCGCCGCTGGTCATCGGGCGTGGTAGCGCTGGCCAGGCGCTGCTGCGCCTCGCGCAGTTCCTGCGTGTAGATCTGCACCCGGTCGTTGTCGCCGGGCCGAGGCGCCATTGGGTTCGGAATCCGCACGCCGTTGACCGGACCGCCGGCGCCGAGGGGAGCCCCAGGCAGCACGGGCGCCGGACTCGATGCGGGGCCCCCGCTGATCTCGTCCAGCTGCGACTGACCACCCATGCGGCCGCCGGGGAGGATCGTCGGCCGGCCCGGCGTGTTGGCTGCGCGACTACGGTCGGAGATGCCCTGATAGGCCTTGTAAGTGTCCAGGGCGCCCCGCGGCGCGCCAACGACGATCTGCCCATCAGGCCCGACCTCCCACGCCGTGGCCTGGCCGTTGTTGCTTACGCTCAGTCCCGGCTGAACGCCACCAGCGAAGCCCTGCGCATTGGTGTTGACCAGGTTGCCGTTGACGTTCACCCAGTTCGGCTTGCTGCGATCGGCGATGAACTCGGCGAGCTTCTTGCCACCGTTGAAACGGAAGTCGGCCAGCACCTGATCGAGCGGGATGCCGTAGCGCTGCGAGATCTGAACCGCAGACATGCCGCCGCCAGCCGCCGGGCCGCCAGCGGTCGCGCCAGAGGCAGGAGCACCCGGCACAGAGCCACCGCCGCCACCCGGCGCCGCAGTGGTTGCCGTGCCGCCGGCCGCCGCCGGCGCAGCACCCAGAAGCCCGCCGCCGAGGAACTGCTGATCGAACGCCGCGTCGCGCTGCATCTTGGCGATCTGCGCGGCCGTCATCATCTTGCGGATCTGGCGATCTTCTGCGGCGTCCGCGCGCTGGCGTGCGAAGTCAGTGCCCTGCGCCACGCGTTGGCCGAAGCTCATCGGCTGTGCGCTTGGGCCAGCGGCCGCGAGTAGGCCGAGCCCCAGGGCCGCGTCTTCGGAGCTCAAGAAATCAAGTAGTCCGGCCATGGCGTTCCCTTACCAGTTCCCGCCGGGCGTGCCACCGCCCGAGCCATCCGCGGCCGGCGAGCCGCCCACGCTGGCGCCGGTGTTGCCACCGCCGCCCATGAGCCACGGATTGAAGGCCTGCCGCTTGATGCCCAGGCCCGCAGGGGCGAGATTCGCCGGGTCGTTGCCGCCCATCAAGAAGAACTCCATCATGTCGCGATAGGCCGGCGTGCCGGCCTGCGGCGTGTCGCCGTAGCGGTACGCCCCATACCCGCCGTTGCCCTGCGTGCCAGGCGGCCCGAGCAGATAGGTGCCTTCGCCCATCAGCCACGGGCTGCGGCCCGAATCGATGAGGGCCTGCTGCTGGGGGGTGTAGCCGAGGTCCTGCTGGCTGAACTTCTTTTCGGGCTCCTTGATCGCCTCGGGCTGGCTCTGCAGGTCCTGCACACTGCGCTGGCCGAGACCGCCCGCAGTGGTCTTCCAGTCCCAGGCCGTCGGGCGCGCGCTCAGGTTCTTCTTGTCGAAGCCCACCGGCTGGCCCTGCAGCTGGCCCAGCAGCCCTGGGATGAGCCCGCGCATGTAGTCGCTCTGCGCATACTGGTTGTCGAGCGCCGCACGCTGCCGGGCGCTGATCGGCTGCGCCTGGTACTGCTGCTGGAGCGCCTGGCCCTGGTTGAGGTTCTGCAGCAGCCAGGGGACTGCCATCATCCAGGGTTCGCGAGCGCTCGAACTTGAGCCCGCGCCGCCGCCGCTCTTGCTTTCGCTGCTGAGCAAGCCGCCGACAGCCCCGATCGCTGCGCCAATCCATGCCATGGTCAGCCCTCCTTCTGTTCGTTGAAGCCGCGCACGATGGCGTCGACCTCGGATTCGTTGATCGGCGCGACGGTGATCGCGTCGACCGCCTCCGGCGTCTGGTCTTCGCCCGTGCCATGGATGCATAGCCACACCGCGCCTGTGAGCGCACGCACGCCGTGGTGCGTGCCGGCGGGAATCTCGATCGCGTCGGGCCCGGTCAGCACGCGCTTCGTGCTGTCGGTGCTGACTTCGACCGTGCCGCTCACCAGGTAGGCCAAGTGCGCGTAGTTGTGGCGGTGCTGCACGATCTGCGCGCCCTTGGGGATCACCGTCTGCTTCAAGCACACGCCGCGCCCCCAGAAGTGCGTAATGCCGGTGCCGTCCAGTTCGTCAAGCGGCCGCAGTCCCGCTGGCAGGGTGTTCGCACTCATGCCTGCCACATGCCCGTGGACGAGTTGTAGCCGCCGGCATCGACGCCGCCCCAATTCCAGCCGCCAGAGCCGCCGCTGCCGCTACTGCCAGTTCCGGAGCCGCTATTGCCACGGTTCCACCAGCTGTTCCCGAGCTGCGCGCCGCCGAGCGCGCCCAGCAGTGGGTTGCTGCTTGTGCCCTGCGTTCCGGTGGTCGTGCCACCCATGCCGCCGAGGCCGCTGGCAATCTGCGAGAACTGCTGCAGGTAGCTCAGCGGCGCGTTCTGCTCGCCGGTCGCATTCTGGTAGTCCAGCGCGTTGTAGCCGCCGAGGGTGCCCAGCAGGCCAATGCCCGCCTGCAAGTTGCCCATGTTCTGGGCATAGGAGTCGTTGAAGACGTTGCGATCGAAGTCCTGCTCGTAGCGGCGGCTCCCTTCGTCGAAGTTCTTCTGCCACTGGTACATGCCCTGCTGCTGCGTGTAGTCGCCGTAGCGCAGCTTCGTGGCGATGTCGGCGAGCGAGCCTTGCAGGTTCTTCTCGTCGTTGCGCGCCATCTCCTCCAGGCCGCTGTTGCCGAAGGAGCCCGAGCGCACCATGGCCGCGTTGGACGCGGGCCGGGCCGTCAGGTTGAAGTTGCGCACGACATCGCCGCTCGCCGCGTCGATCATCTGCTGCAGGTAGGGATTGCTGGTGCCCAGGAATGGGTTGCTCGTCCCCATTCCCCAGTCGGAAAGGTCTGCCATTCTTCTTTCTCCTATAGCCGGCGCGCGAGGTGCGCGGTCCAACTGGTGACGGCTCCATCGGCATCGCCCGCGATCGTCACGGTGCCTGCCGATACGCTCGCGTAATAGCTGAAGGTCAGGTAGTCGGTGGTGCCGTTCATGGGGATCAGCGCCGCGCCGCTGCGCTGCCAGAAGGGCTCGGCGAAGGCGCCGCTGGCATCCAGGCCAAGCAGCGCGGCCTGGGCCCCGTTCTTGTTGATGTGCCCCTGTGCGTTGACGAGGTTGCCGCCCACGCCCTGCAGGTAGATGCGCCCGGTCACCAGGTAGTAGCCGGCGACGTTGGGCGTGAACCGCCCGGCGTTGGGCCCCGTCGTCTCGAAGCAGCCATTCGTATCGAACTCCTCCGACAGAGCCGTGAGGACCGTCACGACGTTCTGCGGTGCGCCGGTCGAATTGCTCCCAAGGAAGGCCTTGAAGGCGGGCCCGTCGAGCGTCTCGCTAATCGACTTCGCGCCGGCGCGGATGGGTCCGATGGCGTCCACCAGCGGATTGAACGAGAGCGCGACGCGGCGCCCCCAGTCGATCACGGCAGGGAAGAAGCCCGGCCCTTGGGTGATGCGCGGATCCTGTTCGAGCTTCATCGCATCCCGTCCGGTCGCAGGGGGACCTTGATCGCGGTCTCGCGGTGATCGCCCATGAAGTCGAAGCGCAGACGGTGGAAGCGGCCCGACTGCCACACGTCGAACCCTCCGTCGTACATTTGCTCTGTGGGCCCGGCCTGCAGCGTGGCGCCCTCCTCAAACTTGAAGAAGCCGGCTGCCGCCGCGGACGTGGGCCGCTGGCTGAAGCGGATGTGCACCCGCTCCAGCAAAGTCACCAGCCCATCGTCGCCATAGTCACCAGTCGTGAAGCTGGAAGCGCCACAGACCCCATTGGCCACCACCAGCTGATGGTTGGCATCGAAGTAGGCGAAGGCTCGGCCGCCAGAGAGCCAGTATTGCGAGTCGAAGGGCACCGCCGGCAGGCCGTCGATAGTCGAGGAATAGGCGTTCAGCCCGTCGATCGTGACGCCCGGCGCGGTGAAGGTCAGCGCGGCCTCGGACACCCGATCCGCGATGCCCCAGCGCTTGGACTTGAGGTTCCAGACCAGCATGCGGTCCAGGGCGCCCGTGCTGCCCTGCGAGGCGAACGCCACCCAGACGCATTGCCGCTGACGGTCGAACGTGGCGCGCGCGCGGAAGCGATAGGTCTGCGAGCTGTTGCGCCGGAACCAGTTGCGCACCTCGTCGCCGATCGACACCGGCCGCGTGCCATCGAAGATCCAGAAATCATCATCGCCGACGATGAAGTGCGCGCCACCGATGTCGCACACGGCTTCCTGGCCGACCGCGCCGCAGTCATTCGAGCCCGGCACGAGCGACCAACCCCAGGTGCCGGACTGCGAACCCACGAACTGGCCCAGGAACACGCCGCGCGTCTTGTAGGCGATCACATAGTCGCCCAACTGCAAGCCGGCCTGGATACCGCCCGGCGCAGCCACCAGGCGGCCGGTGGTGGCTCCCGTTGCAACGCTGGGCGTCCAATTGGTCTGATCGCTCTGCGCGCAGCACCACCAGCGGTCCGGCGCTACCCCGAACGTGCCCTCGTTCGTGTTGAACGCGATCACGAAGTTGTTCGAGGCGCTGACCACGATCTTCGCCTTTGGCGCGCCGGCCAAGGCAGCGAATGCGCCGGTGGTCGAACTCTGCATGTTGTCGACCAGGTTGGACGCTATCGACGTGTCGCCGAACTGGCAAAAGGACCAGCGCGAATCCACGCTGCCGGTGTAGCTGCCGCCGCCAGCGCTGCGGTCGGTCCAGACCGTGCCCAGCAACTCGTAGAGCTTGGTCTGCGTGCCGGCGAAGATGCGCCGCGTCTCGTCCAGCTTCGTGACGATCACCGCACCGCGGCACGCGGCGGCAAGCGCTGGCGCATTGGCTGCTGCCCCCGTCGGCGCCCCCACGAAGGAGGTTTCCAGCGGGATGATGTTCGAGCAGTCGGTGAAGATCCCCGGCGTGACCGGGTCCACGTCCGGAGCGAAACCAAGCAGCTTGTCCATTACTGCCGCCCTGGCATCCGGAGGCGCGAGCCACTGACCACGGCCGCGCGCTCGGCGCTCTGGAAGTTGTCGATTGCCTTGTCTAGCAGCGCGCCGTACTCGGCGACCTTGTCCGGGTTCTTCACGAAGATCGCGGACTCGATCAGGGCGGCGTACAGGTAGATGCTCGGCGCTCGGTCCATGAGCCAGGTGGTGCCGGCGGTGGCCAGCAGGCCCGGCATCTTGTAGAACTTGGTCGTGAGCACGAGCGGCGCGCTCGGCGTCTGGCCGTAGAGCAACCGGCCGCCCTCAATGCTGTACTTCGTGGCGTCGCCCGGCTGCGGCAGATCCTCCAGGGCATCGGGCGCCATGTACTCGATGCGCGGCTCGGCGGCAGACGTGATGCGCTTGAACGCCAGCCAGCCGGTCGGCAAGGCCACCCAGTTCTGCCCGCCTGGGATCGTCAGCGTGGCGTGCTCGATGCCCCACTGCGAGCGCACGCGCTGCCACAGCCGCTCCTCGCCGAGCCGGATGAAGTCCGGGATTCTGCTGACGACCGTCGAATCGGCGCGCGAAGCCCAGCCCGACACCGCAGCCTGCAGGTCGGTGTAGTTGTTTAAGCTCATGGCTCAGCGCTTCAGGTACTTCTCGAACATCACGAACTGGCTGTTCTCGCGCAGCCAGGCCTTGATCGCGGCTTGGCGTGCGCCGTTGTCGCGGATCAGCAGAAAGCGCGCGTACTCGGCCGGCGGGATGTGGCCCACCAGGCGGCCCTCGCCCCAGCGCTTGCCCTCCGTCGCCTCGCGCGCCTGTCGCGCGTACTCCAGGTGCGGCTCCGCGTCGTAGGAGCGCTGGACGATCAGGGAATCGCCCTCGAAATGCAGCTGCGTGCGCACGCCCTGCGTGCTGACGCCTTCGTCGACGGTGACGTTTCCCTCATGGCCCATGGCTCTACCTCCGGGTCGCTTCTCAGCGATGCCTTGAATGAAAAAAGGGCCTCCGGTGAGGGAGGCCCTTCGGTGCGCGCGAGCGCTGCTTACGGGGTCAGATCAGCGATCTTGCCCATCGCCTTCTCCGCGTCCACCACCAGAGTCACGTCGGCGGTGATCAGCACCTTCTCGCTGTCGCCGGTCTTGCCCATCTCCTCGGTACGGAAGCCGTCGAGGAAGGACAGTTCGCCGTGCTCCGGGTTCACCAGGAACACGTTGGACGAGCCCACCATGATGTAGTGGGGCACGATCTCGATCTCGCCGAAGTCCGACATGTACACGTCGGCCCCGCCGATGATGCGGCCCTGCTCCTTCTTGCCCACTTGGTAGCGGTTGACCGCGATGCCGGTGAAGGTGGAGAACACCACCTTGTGGTTCGGCGACATCACCGCCTGCGGGGGGACTTGGCCGCTGGCGGTGTAGGCCGCCTGCGCCACGGTCTTGAGCAGGGTTTCGGTGAACGCGCGAGCCGTGCCGGCGGTCGGTGCGACCAGCGGGGCGCCGGTGTTGTGCACCGGAGTCGAGCCGCCAGCACCGTGCGAGACGTTGCTGTACAGCAGGACACCCAGGCCGCCGAGCTTCGACGCAGCAGCCGAGGTGCCAGCAACAGCGGGGTTCGCGGACAGCGTGGCCGCCTCAATGTCCCGCTTGATCTCCTTCATCTTCTTCGCCTTCTGGTAGGCCATGGCCTTGGCCATGCCCGCCTTCTTGACGATGTTGGCGCGACGGCTCACCGCCGGGCGCTTGGTGAAGATCTGGCAGTAGTTGCCGACGCGGTCGGTGCCGGTCAGCGCCTCCGCCGCGAAATCGTCGCCGTCGATCGCCGCGTTGTCCTTGTTCGGCGCGGCCATGCCGTCACGCTGCCACTCGTGGTACGTGTTCGTCGCCGTGCCGCGGCCGAAGTTGGTGGTGATCGGGACCTCTTCGGGGTCCACGTTGTAGATCTTGTCGACCAGGTCCTCGCGAACAGAGCTGTTCACGTCGTAGCGGTCGAAAAGGTTTGCTGGTTGTGCCATGTCTGGCTCCTCAAAGCTTGGGGTTTTTCATGAGGAACGAGGTCAGGTCGCTGGTCCTCGCACGGCCCGTCTTGAACCGCTGCTCGACCTGCTTGCTGACTCGTTCACCCTGCGGCACCTTCTGGCGGACGCCCTTCGCTTTCTCGCGGAGCTTGTGGAGTTCCGCCGCGTCGCGCATGATCAGGACCAGCCGAGGGTCCTTGACCACCGCGAAGCGCTCCTTCTCGATGCCGTAGAGCTTGGCGATGTCGCCGAAAATTCCGGCGAGCTTTTCTTTGTTGATGCCGTTCTGGCCGAGAACGCCCCACGCGGCAGAGAAAGCCTTCGCCTCCTCGCCCTTCGCGCGCTCCTGGTGCTGCTGCACCGCTTCGCGCATGTCGGAATCGATCTCTTCCAGCGTGGCCTGGATCGCCCGGCGCCGCGCATCCTCGATGACGTAGGCGTTGGGGTCACTCGCGGCCAACTGGGCCAACTCGGCATCCGTCTTGAGCTGCGCAAGCTTCACGATTGCATTGCGGGCCTTGACGGCCTGCTGCGCATAGTTCTCGAGCCCCTCGGAGAGACGCTGCTGAACCACATCGAACGCCTGGCGCTCACGTTCGCCCAGCTCCATGGTCTTGCGGGTGTAGTCCGCATGCCGCTGGTAGCCGGCGATCATTTCCTTCTCGTCCACCTCAATCAAGATGTCGGCCCCGTCATCGCCTTTGACAGGGACTTTCCATTTCAGACCTTGTCGATCTTTGGCGCCGGCGTCAGCCTCCGGGTCCGCATCTTCTGCGTCCGGATCCGCGTCGGGATCGGGGTCTGCATCCGGATCTGCATCCGGGTCGGCATTCGAGTTGTCCAGCTCGTCGCTGGGCTCGGCGCCGCGGTTGGACTCAGCTCCCTGGTGGTCGGCCTCAGGGTTATCGACCAGGAACTGGGTCAGATCATCAAGAGATTCCGGGGCCGGATCGGCTTGACCGCTCATGTGATGTGCTTTCGATCAAGACTACCCCTCGATGGCACCAGGGGCAGACACGGGACGCCTCGCGGCGGAGCCCAGATAGGCGGGTGCGCGCCCAGAAATCAGCGGCCGGTGACGGACCGCAGGCCGCGGCGCAGGCGCGATTCGTCGCGCAGGTCGTCGGCCTGAATGCGGGCGTCGGCCAGGTTGCCCTGCTCGATCATTCCGCCCAGCGTGGCCTTGATGCGGTCGACCAGCTTGGCCTGCTGCAGCAGCAGCCGCTGCCCCTCCGCGTCGCGCAGATCGCACTTGCGCCAGGCCTGGAAGATGGCGCGGCTCATGCGCTCGAATGCATCATTGAAGGCCGGGTTCTCCAGCACCTGCCGGGCCTCCAGTCCCAGGGTCGCGGCTTGCGCGTCGTCTCGCTTCATGCTCGGGCTTCCCAGAAGATGCCCTCGGCACCGCACACACCGGCTGGTTCATCAGCCACGGCGAAGCGCTGCGAAGGGCAGTTGATCAGATTCGAGGACTCGCCCTGCGCGCGTGCGCAGTAGGCCATGTCCTCGTTCGTGTACTGCGCGCCGTCCTTGGTGCGCGAGTGCGTGCAGGTGCGGCACAGCCGCTCGGGTTCGCTCATGCCAGTAGCAGCGCCAACAGCGCTTCCTCTTCGTCCTGGTCCGCCAGGCGGGCCCGGGCTTGCTCCTCGGCCTGCATCTGCTGGATGCGGAAGGCCACCTGCGCCATGAAGAGCTGCATCGGGTCCAGCCGGTCGAACATCGGCGGCAAGACGGGCCGCTGCGCCAACCAGCCCGCCATCAGATCCCGGAAGCGCATCTCGGCGCCGTCGTCTTCCAACACCAGGCGCGCGGCCTCGACCTCGAACGCCTTCGCGCGCTTCTGCGCCCTCTCCTTCGCGGGCTTCACCCGCCGCTCGGCCCGCGCGTCCAGGACGCGCTGCAGCAGCGGCTTGAAGGACACCTCCCGAACACCGCCGACCATCTCGAAACCCATGCCGCCGGGGGCCGGCTGCGGTTGGCCGCCGGTCGTCATGGTGCTGGTCGTAGCCTGCCCGGCAGCCGGCACCATCGTGGACCTGGTCGCAGCCACGGCCGTGAGCGTGCCGGCGGTAGCGGCACCCGCTGCCGCCGTCATTGAGGCCATCGCGGTTGCGCGCCCCGCCATGCTGCTGGCCGTCGCCACGCCCGCGGCGCCTGTCATCGCGGAGGCGGCACCAGACTGCGCAGTCATCGTGCTCGTGGTGGCCGTGCCGGCAGCCGCAGTCATGTCCGCTGAAGAACCACCGCCTCCGCTCGCGTTCTTGAACGCGACCTGGACGCCGACAAATCCCGACACCGTGCCGGTGAAGGTGAAGGATGCGGTCTGCGTGCCGGATCCGGTCAGAACTTTGTACCCAGAGCCGTATGTGAAATGGGTACTGGCATTCGGCTCGATGTCGATCTGCGTGTAGCCGGACGTAGGTCCAGCTAACGACGACCCCTCACCGCCGCACGAGCCAGCTGCCACGTGGAAGCCGCCGAGCGACGACGAGGCCGCGGTGGTTCCCGCATTGCCCGAGCCTGCTGCCGATGCAATGGCCGCCGATGCCACCACGTCAACCGGTGCACTGGCGTCAAGGCCTGAAATTTCGAGAAGCGTTACTTCCGCATAGGTGTCAGTTGGAAACTGACCGGTCGCCCAGGTCGCTGTATGCGTGCCGGCCGCAACACTGGATGCCGGCTTGTAGAAGACCGCACAGTTCGGGCGGTACGCAGAGACGCCCGTGCTGCCCGTGGGGGCGATCGCCACCGACCAGCCGCCGGTCGGCGTGTTGATGGCCGGCGTCGGCGACGTGTTCGGCTGCGAGCACAGCTCGACCACCACCGCCACCGTGTTGTTCGCCGTGACTCCCGTGATCGACCTGGCGCCTCCCGTGACGCCATCAAGGAAGAACTGCGCACTCTTCTGAACGAGCGAGGACAATTAAAGCCTCTCGATGATTACCGCGGTGCGCAGGGTCTGCAGGATGTCCACATCGACGCCGCACTGGCCGGCCGGCACGTCCGGGAGGTGGAGCACCTGTGTTGTGCGCGGTGTGCCGTCGCGGTTCGTGGCCGCCCCTCCCTGGAAGCTGGCCGATGCGAGCAGGTCGCCGTCTGGCGAAATGAGGGTGATGCTGCCCACGTCGCCAGGCGGCCAGTTCTCGCGCGTGAGCGTGATGCGGAGCGTGCTGCGCTGCGGTAGTGAAGGCGCCAGCGAGATCTTGCGCGGCGAGTACTGCCGCGAAGTAACGCTCAGGACGACGGCCACACGTCAGTCCTCTGTGACGCATTGGCCTGCGTTGATGGTCGGCGTGACGCCGTTGCCACTGACGATGCTCGGCGACAGCGGGCCTTTGTAAAGCAGCTTGCCGGCGCCGCTGGAGGCCGTTCCCAGGCCCCAGTGCGTCGCAGTGCCGCTGCCTCCGGTGCCGGCCGGGAACACCGCATTGGTCCCCAGGCTGACAACGTTGCCGCTAACCGGAAAGTCGGTGCTGTTGCGGTTCTTGGCTACGCGCCCGTAGCTCGTGTAGGCAATTTCGCTGGTGGTCTGATCGCCCGCCTCTCCCGGGTCGGCCGTGTGCAAGCTGAAGTACAGGCTTCCGGCAACAGAGGAACCGCGCAGGCCCGAGGCGTCCCCGATGTTCGCGATCCACGTGTTTTGAAACAGCAGCAACAGGAAATCGTTCTCGAAGGTGTTGGACTTGCTCATGGTCTTTCCTTATTGGTGTCCGGCCACCCGGCCGGATTCATCGAGAACGAGGGGGCGCATCCGTCCGCCCTTCGTGATGCCGACGGGACGGCCTGTTTCGGGGTCGCGCACGATCTGCGCAGGCGCGCTGATCTCGGCCCTGAGAAGTTCCATGCCCTGCAGGATGGTCTCGAACGGGTCCGGGCCCTGCACCACTTTCCCCGTCTCGGGGTCCACGCCCCAGCCGGGCGGCAGGATGCTCTCGGGGTGAGAGATCTTCGCGACCGTGACGCGCGCGGCGTTGTCCTTGTCGGTCTTGTAGCGGCCCTCGGCGATCTTCGCGAGCTCGATCTGGAAGTCGTACTCCGCCTGGCGGCGCTCGCGCTCGGCGTCGCGCTCGTCGTTCTGCTGCTGCAGCGTGAAGTTGTTCTGCGCCTCGCGCTCTTTGAGCTCGGCTTCGCGGTCGATCTTCGTCATGGCGATCTGGCCGCGCAGCTGCTCGATCGTCACCTCGGGCGGCGGACCGCCGGGCTTCTCCGGCAGCTTCGCCTCGCCCGGGTCGGTGTAGTAGTTACCGATGTCCTTGATGCCCTGCAGGTCCAGCATCTTGGCCCGCGTGTTGTAGATCTGCCGAGGCGTGATCATCATCGGGCCCAGCGGGCTCTGCGCGAGTTGGATCTGGTCCGACACGATGCCGCGCATCACGGCCATCTGGCCCTGCTTGTCGCCGGTGCCCAGGCCGACGTTGATCGTCATGTCATAGCTGTCGCGCCATTCGTTCGGATCGAGCTCGACGAACTCGCCGCGCAGCCTGAAGGCGATCTTCTCCATGCCGCCTTCGGTCAGCAGGCGGAGGATGCCCTGGAAGGTCGGCTTCACCAGGACCTCGGCGAACACGCGCGCAATCAGCGCGGTGCGCTGCTTCGAGGCATCGTCGATGATCTGCGCTTCGCCCAGGGTCCGCTCGCCAGGCCGCAGGGCGTTCGGGTCGATGCCCATGCGGTTCATGGTCAGGCCGGTGCGCTGCTCGCGCATGGCGTCCACGTAGCCCAGCAGTGGCTGCATCTGGTTGCCGACGTAGGGCGTCGCCTCCACGCCGACGGCGTTCTCTGCCCACTGCTGCACCACACCACCCGGCCGACCGTCCAGCAGGTCCTCGATGCTGGCCAGCGGCGCGCCATTGCTGTCGACCATCACCGTCTTGCGCGGGTTGTTGGCCAGGATGGCGTTGTTCACGACGCCGCGCATCAGGTCGGTGCGCAGCTTCTGGATGTCGCTCACGAGCTCAGCGATGCTCATGCCGTCCCAACGGTGCTGCACCAGCAGGGGCGAGCCGGTGGCAACCGGCACCTGCGGGCATTCCTCGCTGGACAGGATCCGCTCCTTCAAGCGGAAGACCTCGCGGCGCTCCGAGATGCCGTCGCCGTCGGTATCCACCAGCACCCACTCGATGCGCAGCCACCCGGTGGTCTGGCTCTCGTCCTCGGTCTGGGTGTTCGACAGGTCGGTCGTCACGTCCTCGTTCAACCCGCCGGTGCGGTCGCGGCGGTTGATCGAGTCGATGGTGCCGCCGGGCTCCGAGCTGGCCGCCAGCTCTTCGGCCGTCACGTCCTTGTGCCCCATCTGGTGCAGGTCGGACAGCGTCACCTCCATGACGCGAGACACGTAGGGGCAGTCGTGCAGGAGCGGGCTGGTCCAGTCCCGCTTCACCAGCAGGTTCTCGGGCTCGAAGGCCTCGACCTTCACCACCTTGCGCTCGGTGATGCGCGCGATCTTGGCGTTGATCAGGGTCTGCAGGAGGGGCTGGCCAGCTGCATCGAGCGCCGGCTGACCCGTGGCAGGGTCCATCAAAGGCGCCTGGTACTCCTCGGCCGCCTCGATCTCGTCGCCATCCTGCATGGCGGCGGCCAGCACCTCCTCGGTGGCGCCGCGCACCGGAATTGTCTCCTTGCTGCGCACCGTCTCCTTGCGCCAGTGCACCGCGCAGTTCTTCTGCTGCAGGGCGTCCTTGAACAGCGTGTAGAGCACCAGGAAGCCCGGGTTCTGCTTGTAGAACACGTAGTTGCAGGCGTCCGTCGCCTGCTGCGCGCCCTTCACCTCCGACTCGCGCGTGGGGTCGAAGACGACCGCATCCTCGCTGGAGACGAAGATCTTCAGCAGCTCGGCCAGCAGCCACTCGACCGTGTCCTGCACGTCCGAGGTGATGATCTGCGACCAGCCCTCTTCCTCATTGCCGTAGGGGCGGCGGTAGTACTCGCGCACGGACGCCCGGCGGGCGGACGCGAGCAGACCGAAGGTGAAGTCTGCTGAGTCCTCTTCCAGCAGCTGCAGATGGCTCAGCAGCTTCTCGTCGTCCATGCGCTCTGCCACGGTCAGTCCTTGCCCTCGGCCGTCGCGCGCTGGCGTTGCAGCGGGGACTTCTCGGGCCAGGGCGGGCAGCCGTTCACGGCCGAGCCGTCCGGGTAAGTGTGGATCTGGCTCGGCTGCGAGTCGTCCGCCGCCGTTTCAGCGGTTTCGGCGGCCGCGCCGGTGCTGGCCTCTGGGGCCGTCGTGCGTTTTGCCATGGTGGCTCCTTTCTTCAGGCCAGGGCCCGGTTTCGTTGCTTCAGCGGTTTCGGCGGCCGCGCAGGGGCGCCCAGGTCTGCGAACGTCAGCAACCAGGCGTCGGCCCGGTTCGGGCTCTTCACGCCCCGCTTCTTCAGCTCGGGCTTGCCCTCGACCTTGATCAGGCCATTGCTCAGGATCGAGTACGTCGGCACGCACAGCTCTGCGATCGTGTCGTCGTCGTCGGCGAGGTGGCAGTCCTTCGCCTCCAACCACTCGCGGCCCTTCCACCAAAGCTCATCGCGCAGCCGGTTGAACTGCCGATCGGCCTTGTCGTTCACCGCCTCGGCCTCGGCGACGTTGATGCCAAACACCGGCAGGCCGAGCTCCTTCAAGCGATCGACCACGCCGGCGCCGATGCCGATCACGTCCACATTGATCGACCGCGGCCGTTCGTGCTCGGGCGTCTTGTCCCACTCCGCCTTGATCAGGCCGGCGGTCTGCATGGTGTCCTTGCCCCACCATTCCTCCACCGGCGCCAGTTGGTGGTTGCCCTTGCGCTTCGCCAGCGCGGAGGAATCGTCGCCGAAGCGAGCCACGTCCACGCCCCAGATCACCGGCGCGCTGGCCACCACCGCCACCTCGCGGATCTTGGCCGCCTCGCACAGCTCCAGGGAGATCACGCCATCAGGTGCACTCACGAACTCTCCCTTCACCCGGACCTTGAAGACCGACGACTGACGCCCGTACTTCCTGGCCATGTTCTCGATGTAGGCCCGCGAGACCATCGGGCTTGCCTCGCCATCCCAGTGCAGCGCAGCCCAGGACCCGCGCATCTTGTGGTGCGAGTCGAAGAAGTAGCCGCTCTGCCGGGTCGGGTTCGCCGCCATCACGACGAAAGCGCCATCAGTGGACAGCGCACCCTCCGCGACCTCGAACACGTTGTCGGCGACGCCCGAGGCTTCATCGATCAGGAACAGGATGTGCTCCGAGTGGAAGCCTTGCAGTGCCTCCGGCCGCTCCGGACGCGATGTGCGCGCGACAGAGAACGATTCGTTGGGTGCCGCACTCATCCGGAACGCTCCGGCCGACCAGGTGAACTGCTCACCAAGGGCCGGAAGCCGCTCCTTCATGGTCCGATGCCACTTGGCGATCTCCGACCACAGCACGTCTTCCAGCTGGTGCGCGGTCGGGGCCGTCGCCGGCACCTTCGCCGGGAAGTAGCACGACAGGAACCACAGCACGCACCAAGCCATGAAAGTGGACTTGCCCGTGCCGTGGCCCGAGCGGATCGACACGCGGCGCGTCTTCACCAGGTGCCGGCTGGCGTCCCACTGCTGATCCGTGGGCTTCGCTCCGAGCACCTCCTGCGCGAAGAGAGCCGGCCCACCCTTACGCCACCGGAGGACTGCCCGCTGCGTCTCGGTGAGCGCCATTCAGTTCTGCGAGCTCTTCGGCCAGGCTCCGCACCGTCACGCCGCCCGAGTGCTCGATAGCCTGCAGGCGCGGATGGATGTAGGGCGCGGCGTCCTTTGCAATGGCCGAAGCCTCGATCATTGCGTCGAGCGGCACTGCGCCGCGCTCTGCGTCGGTCTGGGCGGCTGCCTGCATTCCATCGAAGCGGCTCACCAGGGCGCGCATCGTACGCAGCATCACCTCAAGAGGCGTCAGCCCATCCTCTGCCGCCTTGTCGGCGATCTCGCGCGTCTTCTGCGTCGCTGCCCCGGGTTTGCGCCCTGCCCCTTTGCGCGAGCCGCCGTGACTTGATTTATCTTGATTCTTTTCAAGAGTCACGGCAGGTCCCCCACGCGCATGCCGAGCGTCGGCAACTTGGCGAACATCACCGTTGCGTATTCCCGCATTGCCGCAGCGAGGAACCGCATTGCGCCGTCGATCATCATCGTCGAGGCCAAGTGGTCGAAGCTGTAACCGTGCTTGCCCTCGAACCACTCATCGAAGGTTTGGAGTGCGGGCGGGGTCGGGTTGGTTGACATGTTCATGGTTCGGGGCTTCCTTGGCTTGTCCGATGGGGCCCATCCGACTTACGCTCGCGCGCTGGGCCTGTTGCGGTTCTCACTCTTGCCTCGCAACCATCGAGTGCGGATGGTGGAAACATTGGCGCGGATTGCCCGCCGCGCCGGCACGCGAGGCTGGTGCCTGTTCGCCGGGGTGGTTGAAACGGTGCCGCGCGCGAAAGAATCGACCAGTCGTGACGAAGTGCACGCGCATTCGACTTTGGTCGCATTGCCTGCAGGCGAATTGAAGCGACGATGCCCTTCCGCGCCGACGAGCTTATTCGCTAGGGCCTTCTCCCTCGGCAGCTTCGGCTCTCAAGCGCGCTGGCAAACCCAAAATGTCTTTCAGGGGGCAACTGAAGATCGGCTGGTCCCTGCGCAGAACCTCACAACTGCCGTCATCCTTCAAAGTGAAGGATGTCTCGCCGATCACAACAACTCGACTTGGAGAATTCATGAATGTTCCCTATTTCTTCGTCTACAAGGATCACGCCTCGCAATGGCGCTGGCGCTTCGTGGCGAGCAATGGCAGAACGATCGCCGACAGCGCGGAGAGCTATCACAATCTTCAAGACTGTGAGCACGGCATCGCACTGGTGAAGAAGGAATCGCCGGGTGCCGTCACCATCGGTGATGACAACTACAAGCGCAACCGTCCCTAGCTAGGAGGAAACGATGCCCGGACTTACGAATCATCAGGCGTACACGAACGCATGCTCGATCATTCAAGGCGCATTGCAAGGGGAAGGACTAAAACTCATTGGTCCGTCAAGCAATCCAGATACTGAGCTAGCCAAAAAGGCTGCGGAGCGGGATGCGGTCTACTTAAGCACCCTGATCAACAATCTTGCGAAGGCCCTTACTTCGGCTACTGACTAACCGCGAGAGAACGAGAAAAGCCGCCGAGCTGTGACGCTGGGCGGCTTCGGGGTTCTTGGGGACGAGTTCGCCCAACGTGGGGCCAGGGTGCCGCATTGTTATTTGACCCGGGCTGCCCGGTGACGGCTCTCAGCATTCTACCGTCTGGTAGAGCATCTGCAACCCCTCACCCCATGCGCTCGCGCAGCTTGTCCATCGCTTGCGGCCCGGCCTCGGACTGGTTGCGCTCCATCTCCGAGATCATCCAGGCGGCGAGCTCACGATGGTCCTTCGGGAACTGCGGTTCGAACGGGATGCGGCCGGAACCCGCGCACGGGCTGCACTCGCGTGAGCCGAGGGTCTTCGTGCCAGGAATCAGCTCGTAGCCATGGCCGCCGCAGGGCTTGCACCGGCCGTCACGATGCCAGGCAAGGCAGGCCTTGGCCATGTTCTCGGCTTCCCGGCGGTTCAGCTTCACACGCATCCGGCGGGCCTGCCGCCATGCCAAGTCCGACAAGATCTCCACGACCTGCACGGACGCCGAGTTGTCGCCAAGGAAGAGCCGCTGCAGCGCCACAGCCAGCGGCGCACGCCAGACGCGATTGCCCTCGCTGTCATGGCCCCGCCGCAGGTCGCGGTCTGCCAGGCCCATCGCGCCCAGCACGTCGGAGTCTGAGAAGTTCGTGCGCGCCTCGCTCTTGAGGTTCGAGGACCGTACTGCGCTGGCGTAGCGCTCGATGATCTTCAAGGCAGCGCCTCGTATGGGATGAAGCCATCCTCGTCGCGGTGCTTCGCGTTGTAGCGCTCGGCGACCTTGGGCGTGACCGCTGCGGCGGCCTTGTCGATCACCTCTCGATCACCGATCAGGAGCGGCACGTATTGCATGTCTCGATCGTCAGCGAAGGCCTGCATGTGTGAGTTCAGCATGTCGTCCAGCGTCTCGATGTGCAGCATCCCTTGCTTCTGGCTCCACAAGAGCACCCACACCTTTAGGGTGTCGAATGTCGGATGCTCAGCGAGCAGAGGGCGCTTCGGGCGATTGGTCGTATCCGGCATAGGTGGGTTCCTGGGTTGAAAACTCGACGAACGAGAGGGGATAGCGGCGCGGCTGCGTGCGGTACTGCTGCGAGGCCTTGTCGAACCAAAGCGCGAGCGTGTAGTCTTGGAAATCGCCGTGGCGGTTCTTGGACAGCACGAGCTCGGCATCTGGCTCCTCCTGCTTCTTCTTCCACTTCTCGACCGCCTCGGGGTCGTCAGCGCTGGGCAAGGCTTCGTCTTTCTTGTTCCGCCAGACGGCGAACGTGTTATCGGCTGCGTTGATGATGTCGCCGCTGCCGGCAACGTCCATCTTGGTCGGCGGCCGTGCTTCATCCTTGCCCTTGCGCGGGTGTGCGACCAGGTGGACGTGTGCACCGTGCCGCTTTGCGAAGTCGCAAATCTTCTGAACGGCGGCCTTCTGCGCGGACAACGAGCCAGGCCCATCGACCGGTACATCGATCATCATCAGGCTGTCGATGACGAAATGCCGCACGCCGTGGCGCCGCGCTGCATAGGCGAACACTTCGAGCAGGCGGTCGAGCTTCGCGCTACCGACCACGTCGAAGATCCAGCACCTGTCGCGCAACCATGCGCCGATGGCACGGATGTACGGGATCGACGGCCGATCCAGACCCGAGGCCTGCTTGTGAACGCGCTTCAGGTGCCGCGCTGGCGTCAGCTCGCCGGAGAAGATGACGACCTGTTCGCCCTGCTTCATCAGCCCAAGCAGCACCTGGTCGAGCATCAAGCTCTTGCCGTGACCGTTCCAGCCCGTCCATGCCGTGTACTCACCGCGGCGGAACTGGAACCAGTCGAGGTACTTGTCGATGAACAAGCTCGGGTCCTTCGGCGCCTCCGGGTCGGGGTAGAACAGCGCTTCGACCTCGGCTGTGTGGTCGTCCGCGCTGGTTAGCTCGTCCGGATCGAGCGGCCGCGCTTCTTCGATCGCCTGCTGAAGGTCCGAAGCATCAGCGCCGTCCTGCAGCCACTGATTCGCGTCCTTCGCCGCATGATGGACGATCCGGCAGCGTTCGATGCCCAACCGGCGGACAACCTCGGTCGCACCCTTCTTGCCCGGCTCGTCGTTGTCGAACCAGACGATGATCTCCTCGAAGCGTTCCAGGCGTTCCCAGTCGCTTTCGATCCATTGGTGATTGCCGGCGCCTGCGTTCACCGAGAGCGCGGGAATGCGGCACTGGTGGAGCGTCATGGCGTCGATCTCGCCCTCGCAGATCGTCACCACTCGAACGTTCGGGCTGATGAGGTGCCAGCCGAACAGGCACGGCATCGCGTCCTTCTCCTGGCCCATCCCCTTTTTGTCGTCGGGGTTCCGGTACTTGCCGTTCACGTACTCCCCGTCACGCAGGTAGGGGAACAGCGCCCAGGTGGAGCCGTTGCGTTGCACCTCGCGCACCTTGAAGGCCTCGATCGTCTGGTCGGTCAAGCCGCGGCCGCGAAGCCAGGCATAGACCGGTCCAACAGGCTTCTGGGTCTGCGGCTTCGCGGGCTTGGTGAAGGTGCGTTCTGGCGGCTTCGGGAAGTCCTCGCGGATGCCCAGGAACTGCTTCGCCTCCTTCATCGCCTCGATCAGCGTGAGCCCGTGGCAGGCCATCCAGAGGTCGAGCAGGTCACCGCCCTCCCCGCTCGCGAAATCCTTCCACACCCCGGCCTTCGCGCCGGTCAGACGCACCGAAAGGCTGTCGCCCGTCTCGCCGCTGGTGTTGCCCGCCTTCCACTCGCCGGAGGCCTTCTTGCCCTGCGGCAGCAGGTGCCGGGCGATCTCGGCGGCGTGCTGCGCCATGCGGACCTTGAGTTCGCCGGCGTTCAAGCGGTCGCCCCTTCCTCGACCAACTTGCCGGCACGGTAGAGCTGGTAGTTGCCGACATGGCAGCGAGCGTTCTTGGCCTCGTACTCGGTCTCGAATCCCGCCGCCTCGAACCACCGCATGCCGCTGTCGTTGACGGGCACCTTCGCGCCCGGGATCTCGTCCTCCCATTGGCCCTTGTTGAGCCAGGTCGACGCATGGGGGATGAATCGCCCGTTCTCTCGCCGGTCGAGGTGCGGTCGCTGAGCAGCGAGCGCGCCCAGGATCGTCGCCTGCAACGCCTCGTCCGGTGCCAGCTTCAGCCAGGCCCGCAGCGCTGCCTGCTTGCCGACCTTGCGAGGGTAGGCCGCGTAGAACGCCTCGAAGCCCGGCATGCTCTCGATGGCTGCAGTCGGTGATCGACGCGGTCGCCCCCCTTGGGGGGTATGGGGGGAATCAGGAATCAGTGAATCAGGAATCAGGAATCCGGAATCAGGAATCAGGGCGTTAGACACTTGTTCTTTAACTGTTAAGGCACTGTTATCTGACAGTGCTGCATCAGTTATCGAACAGGAAGCCAACGATTTCTGACCTGTTGCATATCCGTTGGGCTTGCGTTCATGGACAGTGACCATCCCGTTTTCATCCGGGATGTCGCCATCTTTTTCGGTCCCGTGCGGGGCCTGGTGCTTGCTGAAGTTGACGATCTGGATGCAGGCCTTGCCCGCTGCGGAATAGCGCTTGATGAAGCCCGATGCATGTAGGCGAGACAGGATCGCGTCGGCATCCGCATCGTCGTCGTAGGGGATCGCCTGCTTCGCGATCCGCTTCGGTCGATCCTCAAGGCGCCCTTCGCGGTCGGCCAGCATCCAGAGGTAGATGAACAGCAGCCTGTCGATCGGCGCCAGCTCGGCCAGCGCCTCGTTGTCCATGATCGAGGGCTTGATGTTGCGCGCGCGGGCCATCAGCGTTGCGCCCCCACTTCTCCTGAAGCCGCGTGACCCATCGTCGCCGACTCCGCGGCCGCATACTGCTCGATCTCCTTCTCGACCTCGGCCCAGGCTTCGGCCGCTTCGGCCTGCGCCTTGGTCAGCGCGGTGATCAGCGCCGGCACCTTGTCCTGGTCGATGACGATGTGGTGCACCTCGCTGTCGAAGTTCTGCTCCATCAAGACGACGTTGCCACCGCCACCGGGGTAGACCGCAAGCTTCTGCAGCGAGTCGTCGATCAGCATGCAGCCGCCCTCGCGCAACTCGTCGAAGGTCGGGGCGGTGTCCTCGCTGGGCGTGAACGCCGCGTCGGGTAGGTTCGATGCTTTCATTTCCAACATCCAATCTCGTGATCCGTGCACCACTTGGCACGGCTCAGGCTGCGGTGCACGCGCAGCCAGTAGACAAAGTGAAACGCCCAGAGCACAGCGCGCCGCATCAGTCGGCCTCCTCGAAAATCAGCTTGGCCGGAGAGGTCTGGCTCAACGCCTTCTCCCAAAGGATCTGGTAGGCCTCGAAGGTCCGTTCATCGACACACCGGAAGGAGGACGGCACGCACTTGATCCCTAAGTGCGCGAGGAACAGCAACACCTCGTCGAGGCGCTCGTTCTTGATCCTGCTCACCGTGGATTCCGACAGCCCCATGGCCGAGGCAACACCTGCAGCGCGGCCAGGTTCAGCAAGAGCACGGGCCGCGAGCACCGCGCCCTTTCTGGCTCTTTCAGCGGGTGAAGGCGAGACTGCCGACATGACTTACCGCCCTGCCCTCGCGGCCAACGACACCGACCTGATCCACAGCTCGACGCGAACCTTCCTGAGCACGAACGCCACCGGTGACGGCAAGACCGCGCAGGTGAAGCTGCGCGTGACGCGCCTGGACATCCGGTGGGAGGACGGTGATGTGGGTGTGCGCTTCAGCGCGCATGCGACGGATGTGTCACCGACGCGGACGCGGCCGAGCCGGCACGTCAGGTAGGTGGCCACGTCAGGCGCTCTCTGCCGCAACCGGCCGGCGCACCAGGAAGAGATCGGGGTGATCCACCTTCACCTGCGCAGGAATGCCGCGCTTGAGCCAGTTGGTGACGCGCTGGGCGCCTCCAATGCCGTACCCGAGTCGCTTGGCCAGTCGCGTGGGGCCGCCGAGTTGCCTGATGAGGTCTGCATCTTTCATGGTGCTCAGATTAAACGCCATGTTAGCTCTTTTGGCAACACTACGTGTATTCACGCAGCGTTTAAATCCTTCACAATCGAGCCATGCACCCCTCGATGCAGCGCCTCCTCGAATACGCGATCAAGACGACCAAGGGAGAGGCGCGTCCGATCACCGACGAGAGCTCACTGCGGCAGCGCCTCAATGTCAGTTCTGGGGCCTTTACCAACTGGAAGAGCCGCGGGCTATCGAAGGAAGGTGCCATCGCAGCCGAGGCAGAGTTCGGATGCTCGGTGAACTGGTTGTTGACCGGCATCGGAGACGAGACCGCGAAGACCTCGCCTGGCCTGGCTTCGGCAAATCTGGCGAGCATGTCGGGGCCGGCCATCACAAACGCCATGCGCGTCGTCTTCTCAGCGTTGGGGTCGCTCCACGGCCTCCCCCTCTCCCAGGCTCAGAACGCCATCAGGTATGCGCTCGACCATCCATCAGAGTGGCGGGCTGCGGCGGCTACGGTCGAGCAGCTTTTGGGGCAGAAGGGCTGACCGGCTCAAGATGCTGGTAGACGTGCGAGAGTGCAGGGTTGCCAGCAAGGCAAATGGAGCAACGGACGCTGCACGTAGCTCCCGCCGAATGTGCGGCGCCGACCGACGACAATTCGATCACTAGGAGGCGCTGTGTTAGAAAGAAGGCGAGAAGAACAGCTTGGGCTATTCGCGGCGGAGCATCAGCCCCTCGGCAAGACAGACGATGCAGTCCAGGCGGGCAGTCGGGACAGCAGCTACGTTGTTTACGTCGACGAAAGCGGCGACCACAGCATGGTCAAGGTCGACGCTAACTACCCCGTCTTCGTGCTCGCCTTTTGCGTTTTCCACAAGAAGTACTACTCGGAAAATGTGGTCCCTGCAGTAGAGAAGTTCAAGTTCAGACACTTCGGCCACGATCAGGTGGTACTGCACGAGCGCGAGATCCGAATGGGCTCCGGTGAATTCAATTTCTTCCGCAACAGGGAGCACCACCAGGCGTTCATCGAAGACCTCACTTCGATCATCGACTCGTCTAACTTCATCCTGATCTCATGCGTGGTCGATAAGACCAAGCTGGCCGGGCAGAAAGAGCTACCTGAAAATCTGTACCACCTCGCGCTGGGCCAGTGCCTGGACTCCCTGTATGACTTCTTGAAAGAGAAGAACCAAGAGGACCTGCGCACGCACATCGTGGTGGAATGCCGCGGGCACAAAGAGGACAGAGACTTAGAGCTTGAGTTTCGGCGAATCTGCGACAGCGCCAACAGGACCGGCGGAAGGCTGCCGTACAACATCGTGTTCGCGGACAAGAAGGCTAATGCCCATGGTCTGCAACTGGTGGACTTGGTGGCGCGACCTATTGGCATCCACACCGTTCGTCCCCACCAGTCCAACCGCGCCTTCGACATCTTGAAGGCCAAGTTCTACTGTGAGGGCGGGCGTAGAACCGCCGGCGCGGGCTACGAGAAATTCGGCCTGAAACGCTATCCATAGCCCCAAAAAAGCGAAAGGCCCCGATGAAACTCACCAGGGCCTAGCGCCGACCGGGAACCCCCAATCCACTTGCAGCAAGTATAGCGTTGCTGTACGAGCATGTGCAACGAATGATGGACGGTCCATCGCTGATCGTTTGTACAGCTAACGATCGATTCTGGCCACTGAAGCCGCACGCGTTCTGCACGATTGGCCACTCGCAATTCACATGACGTTGACCAATGACATCACACGGTGTTTAATTCGCTTCGCCGCCCATCCTGGGCGATGGAGTGGAAATGGACACGGTCACACACACGAACTTTGAAGCCGCCGCACGCGATGCGCTGAGCAAGCACAACTGGCGTTCTGCCGCCCTGCTCTTCACCGAGGCCGCCGCCGGGATCCCGGACGACGTGAACGGCTTCCCGCCGGCTCGTGCAAATGGATTGCGCCGCGATGCCCATCTGGCGCTCTGCCGCACCGAGGAGTTCAAGAACTACCGCGAGAACGCGCGCAAACGTGGATGCCGCGACTTCCGCGCCGAGTGGGAGCAGCCATCCGGCGATCTTGTCACCCGCCTCCTGATGCCTAAGCGGAGGGCCTGACCATGCTGCTCGACCTCATCCTGTCGTCGCGCCTGTTCAACTGGTTCTTCGGAACCATGCACGGCCGCGACGAGCGCGAGGACGTGGCACCAGCTCGCGTCCTCTCCGCCCTCGCGCTCGCAGCCGTTGCTGGCTGCAGTGGGGGCTGCGGCGGTGGTGGCGGCGGAGGCAGCAGCGCGCCGATCGCCATGCTGCCCGCACCGTCCAATCCGGATCCGCGGCCCGAACAGCCCATCAAGCCGCCGCCGGTGTGCACGGTCTGGCTGGAGGGTGATTCGATCCTGCACGGCTCCAGCCTCGCCGGTCGCCTGGCTGAGCCCCCAGCCGCAGCCATCAAGCGCATGCGGCCGATGTACACGGTCACGGACCGCAGCGTTCCAGGCAACTACGTGAACCTGCGCATTCCCGGCTTCCTGGCCGAGCCGCTCGACGCCCGGTTCGTGGTGCTGCAGTTCGGCATCAACGACGGCGGCCAGGGCTTCGACTACCGCGAGCCGCTGCGCGCCATGGTGCAGCGCGTGAAGGCGCTCGGGAAGACGCCGATCATCACGGGCCTGTCGCGGGTGCGCGGTGCGCCGCTGTGGCGTGATGCCTACGACGCCCTGGCGCGGCACGTCGCACAGGAGGAAGGCGCCCTCTTCGCGGACTGGGGCACGGCGGCGTTCGATCCGGCCGACATGGCCGACGACGTGCACCCAGGCCAGTCGTACAGCACGCGGCTTATCGAGCAACTGGTGCGCGCGTTGGACAGGGCCGCCCCGGAGTGCGTGCCCTAAGCAAACCTGTTGGATGTGATGGAGTGCGGCAGAGAAAAAGCTAGCTGAATTTAGCGACCATCACTTCTTTTGCTTGCTTTCTCAATTTTCCACCGATAATGCATGCACTTCAACCATCAGGTGCTTGCATGAGCGACGAAAAGCAGATCACAGGCCGAGCGCGCGGAGGCGCAGCCCGAGCGGCAAAACTCTCCCCGCAGCGGCGATCCGAGATTGCAAGCATCGCGGCTAGAGCGAAGCATCATGCCGATGAAGCGCCTTCTGATGCCCTAGATCGTCTTCCGATAGCTACACATGGGTCTCTCGATCGACCTGTACGCATCGGAGAGGTCGAGATTCATTGCTATGTGCTTCCGGACGAGACTCGAGTTCTCGCGCTGCGGGGCCTCCATTCGGCCTTGGGTATGTCGCACGGCGGCGGCCAAGGTGGCGTGCGCAAAATTGCTGCTTTGATGGAGCGATTCGAGAAAAAGGGCATACCAATCAAAGACTTAGCCGCGCGCGCAAATTCTCCGATCCGCTTCATTCCGCCACACGGCGGCAACCCGGCAGCAGGCTACGAAGCCACACTACTGCCCGATATTTGCTCGGCGATCCTGAAGGCTTCTCAGATGGGCATCCTGGACGCTCGGCTGAACTACCTGGCACAGCGCGCCGAGATGCTGCAGCACGGGTTTGCCACGCTCGGCATCATCGCTTTGGTGGATGAAGCCACGGGCTTCCAAGAGATTCGCGCAAAGGATGCCCTGCAGGCTTATCTTGAGCGCTTCATCCGCAAAGAGTTGGCTGCGTGGGTGCAACGGTTCCCACTTGAATTCTTCCGAGAGCTCTACCGGTTGAAGAAGTGGCCATGGAATGGATCGTCGAGGCGTCCCGGTGTGGTTGGACTCTACATCAAGGACTTGGTATACGAACGCCTTGGCCCTGGGGTACTCGCTGAGCTTGAGCGCAAGAATCCGAGCGATGGCCGCGGCCAACGAAAGGCCAGACATCATCAGTGGCTTACGGAAGACATTGGGAACACCGCCCTTTCCCAGCACATGTTTGCTCTCATTGGCTTCATGAGGGCAGAGGAAGATTGGGACTCGTTCAAGGCGAGGTTTCACCGCGCGTTCCCGAAGAAAGGCGACAACCTGCCGTTGCTGTAGCTCGACACGAGTTGCCCCAACACCCAGCCCGCCCTGAGCGGGCTTTTTTCATGCCCGTCACCGTCTCCATGAGCCGGGAGCCGAACTGATGGCACGTTGATAGCACATTGATGGCAGTATCACGGGCGTGATTGGCCATTGACTGGATGGGCATGGAAGATCTATCGCATTGGGATTTTGCAGAACACTTCAAGGCAAAGGAGATCGCCGAGTTGATCGTTGGAATTCCCCCTGAGAAGAACACCGGACTTTTTGGAGTGATGGGCGAAGAAGCGAGATTTGTGGCGAAAATCACGCCGATTCTTCGCCGAATGGAGCGCGCCTATATCGGCGCCGGCAATCTTTTGAATGCAGCTGCGACATGGGGCGGCGATGCCAAAGAAGGTTTGCGCTCGTTTTCAGCCAATCCCACGTATCTAGAGTCTGAGCCCATGACACGAGTCCGAAGTACAGGTTCGGGCTATGGGTTGTCTCTTTTTGCAGAAGACCTCCCGCCTTTCGATGACGCCAATTTCGAAAGAGAAGAAGTACGACGCTGGCTCATAGCAATCGGAATGAAATCAGTTTATTCCTTTGCGGTTCCTGAGCAAGAAGCGTTGGGCGCCTCCCGAGGGCCCAACAGGGACATGTTCTCCCGGCTGGGAGACGATCGAGAAGAACTCCATCAATGGCTGATAATGGACACATGGCCGATGGAGGCTGCCATGTTCTTGATCGCTGGAGTGATCCCAGCCAAGATTTATGAAGGTTTTGGGTATTTTAAAGTTGAGGGCGGGGTGCTGCACAACGACAAGGGGGACAAGGATGCACGCATAGCCCAGATCGAGAGTCTGGAACGTCTTTGGAAATCCAATCCGGCACATCCTGCGGCCGCGCCTCCAAAGTACTTTTTTGACTGGGCGGCATCCAAGGGCATCGGCATCTCGTGGCTTGACGCAGCGAAGAAGGCTGGATATTTCCAGGAGGGGTCACCCAAGGCTAGCGAACCCAATCCTATTCACCCTAAGGTGCAAAAAACCCTTCTCACTATCATCGCAGTGCTCTGCAAAGAGGCCAAGCTGGACTACACCAAGCCGGCAAAAACCGCCGGGCTAATTCAGAGCCTTGCTGAGGGCATGGGAGTTTCAATCGGCGAGACCACCATAGAAGGACACCTCAAGAAGATTCCAGATGCTCTTGAAAGCCGTATGAAATAAGGCTCTCGAAGGGCAGTTGCCCCTCCCAGATAGGCAACTGCCCTTCTTTCGTGCCAAGCTACCGCACAGTTCGCCCATACCGCAGCACAGGAGGTGCACCGCGGGTTGGAACGGAGCGAGGATGGAAGCAATTGCAACTATCGGCCGGCAGAATCTACGCCGAGGTCAGCGCGGCGCTGCGCGCTACTTTGAGGTAGGCGTGAAGTCAGAGCTTGGGTTCTTTGCGACCCAGCTTCACGTCAGCTACGCGGTCCGCATCCAACTGCTGCTGAAGACGGCCTTCTTGGCGCCGGAGAGCGCTAGCGAGATCCTTGGACTCCTTGTCATCGGCCGCCCGCCGCATGATCTTGGAGGCGGCTTCCTCAAGACCGACGCTGCCCGGCGCCTTCAGAGCGCGCGCAAATTCATAGGCATTCGCAAGTGCTTCGGTGCGACGGTCCTCGGGGACAAGCTCAAACAGCCGAACGACGTTGCTCGCCAACATCGTCCGCACCGTCCCCATCACAAACTGATCAGCCTCGAAGTTAAGCACGGCGTTGCGCAACGCGTTCTCAAACTGCTCTTGGGTCACGTAGCCGGTCGGAAGGTCAAAGCTGCTTTCCAGGCGGGCCACGATCTCAGCATTCATCGAGCGATTGTTCGCCTTGGCTACCTCAGCGATGCGCTCGCGCATGCCCTCCGGGAAGCGAACGATGTACTTGTCCCCCGCTTGCATGGTTGAGCCTCTGGGCTTAGCAGATTCCGTCATCCCCCGAGCTTAATGGCTAAATGCCATAACTCAACAATGGCACATAGCCATTATGTATTTGCGTACAGCTTGCTTGGGTAGCCATAATTTAGCCATCATGGCTAACAGCCATCAAATCATGAGCACAAGCAGCGACAAGCATCTCAAACCTGTCCAGGTCCGCATGAAGGCGGAAACTCACCGCTGGATCCACGAGCAGGCCAAAGCTCAGGAGCGCTCGGCGAACTGGATCATCAACCGCGTCCTGGAGCAGGCCCGCCTTCAGCAACTGACCAGGAACAGCGAGGGGGACGCGATGAGCAACGGCTGAATCAGCACCCCCAAAAAGTCGGCCCCTCCGAGCAGATGAGAGCGCTCAAAGGGGCCTAGATCCGGAAACCCTACCAAGGAAACCAAATCATGGTTGAGTCTATCGCGCGCCCGCGTCAGGGCGCAACAACTGTCACCGCGGCAGCTACCGCGGTCGCCGCCTCTACCACTGTCCCGGCCACGTCGATCGAGAACGAGGAACGCAAGGCGCCCACTCCTGTTGATCTCGAATCCGACATCAGCGCAGCCCTCGACATTTCGAGGCTGGTGCAATGGATCGTGGCCGCGCAGCAAGCCTGCCGTGATGTCAATTTCCATTGCAAGCACAGCGAAGAGTTCGCCGCGAAGTGCGAGATGTACAAGATCGACGCTCCTGCGTGGGACGGTTTCGAATCGACTGCACTGATCACCGTCCTCAGGCACCAAGAGGTCAACCTGAGCGCCGTCCTGGCTCATCTGGAAGGCGGTGCAGCATGAGCACCACCACCCTCACACGCCCCGCCAAGCCCGTCCGCAAGAACGCCGTACACGCGCCATCCACCGACGCCAACAACCGGAAGGCACGGCTGGCGACCCTGCAGGCAGCATTGAGAGAGGCCGACGAAAAACTCGAGGCTGCCTACGACCGCGCAGAACGTGGCGAGCCCTATGAAGTGCTGCTCGGCCATGTCGCGCACGACCTGCTGATCGGCGATGCGCTCGCGATGCTGGACGACTCGCCGACACGGGCTCATGCCGCCGCCAACTTCGAAGCGCTCTTCAAGCCACTGGCCGCGCTCCAGGGCACGATCGCACTCGCTCAGGGTTCTGGCATCGAAGGAACGCTGAAAGAGGCATTCGACCTGCTCGACCGGGTGCAGGACGAACTCGACTGCTGCGCGGAGCTTCCGAAGCTGCTGCCCGAGCAAAGCCCCCAGGAGCCGGACCGCGAACGGTCCACCTGGATTGACGTTGACTGTGTTGACGGGACCCTCAACGGGGCGCTGATCCTGCTCGACATGGCTAGCGAAGCATGTCAATTCCAGTACGGCAACGCTGAATCGTGCGCCCAAGCTCAAGATCGTCTCGTCATGCTGATCAGGGCTAGCGGCAACGAACTCCGGGAGGCACGTGATCAGTTGGATTCCATCGTCAAGGACATGATGGACGAGAGGGCAGTTGCAGCATGACAGCCGCCGCGATCACTGTCGAGGCCGGCGTGGAGTATGAAGCCGGCACCAGCGGAGACATCCACCTGGGCCGCCCTGAGGCTCTGATCGCCTCCGGCATCATCGACGCCGCGAAGGTGCCGGGTGCCCCAGGCATGCCGAAGAGTTCCATCACGTTCATCGACGGCGTGCCGCAGCCCCGCGGCACCAAGCCAAAGCACGATGAACGCTGGATGCAGGCGACCATGATCGGCCGGCAGCTTCGCGTCTCCAAGGGCATCAGCGACGCGGAGCGTACCCGGCGCGAGCAGCAGCGTGCGCAGGAACTCGAAGACCTGGCGCGCACCGCGCCGAAGAAGGACATCGGACGCGAGGAGGCGGCCAAGCAATTGCGCGGCGCCAGCGCCATCTTCAACGTCGGTGATTCCGTGTTGGCCAATGGCTACCCGGCCATGGTTTGCGAGGGCTACGGGCTGTGCGCGGTCAAGGCCGAAGACGGTGAGTTCGTCGCCAGCGATGGCGTTCGCATCGAATACCGCTGGGGCTACACCTGCCGCTATCGCAGTGGTGAAGAGTTCTTCTTCGCAGCCCACCAAGTTACGGCCCCCAAGGACGAGCACCGTCCAGGACATCTGCGCTTGGTTGCTGGAGCGAAGCCCGCACCCAGGCCCGTGTTGGCTCTCAGGAGCCAGGCATGAGCAGCACCCCGCGCAAGCGCACCCTGCACCTGGTGCCCAAGCCCGAGGGCACGATCGACGCCGACATGGTCGCCTTCACGGTAATGGAGTACATCGACCAGACCTATCCGGTCCTGTGGGAGGGACTGCCGAAGATCGCACGGGTCAACGTCCGGAACACGATCGTGCGGGCCGTGCAGCAAGCTGGGAAGCCTACATGAGGACGGACCCGCGCGCCGCGTGCGCGAACGCCGAGGAGCGCTTCATCTGGGCCTTCGTGCACGATGCCATCTGCCATCCGCTCATGGCCATCACGAACTGGTCTCGGCTGTCCGTCCGATTCCACGACTGGACCTCCTGGCGGGCGTGGCCGCGTGTAGTTCCAGCTGCCGCCGATCCCGTCATGCCTCTGCCCAGCCGGCACCATGGTCCGCTGGAGGTTCGCAGCCTGGGCCCAGGCATCTATGCCGTCCGCCACCCAGCAATCAATCACACGCTGCACACCTACGCGAAGGACGGCATCGAGGCCGTCGAGATCGCAGAACGCTGGTTCGACTCGCTCGCAGAGGTGGGCATCCACCCGGACGGGTTGCGATGAGCGGCCCGCTCCTGCCACGGGTCGTCCGCCACCGCGACGCCCCGGGGTACTGCGGCATGGACCGCAACCGCTTCGACGCCGAGGTGCGCCCTGCCCTCACAGAAATCCCCATCGGCCATCGCGGCATCGCCTTCGACAGGCACGAACTCGACGCCTGGCTTGACGCGTATATTGCCGAGCGTGGACGCCCGAGTCGCGCAAGGAAAGGAGAAACCCAATGCGAACTCGGACAAAAGGGATCCAGCTCTTCGGAAGCGAGCGGGTCGTCAACAAGCAGTACCTTGGCCAAAGGATCTTCCAGCGGCTCGGCGAGATCTCGCAGGACGATGCAGAAGCCTGGCTTCGGCGTCGCCAGCTCGAAATCGACGACGAGCGGGCAAAGCAACTTCGAGCAGGCGCTGATCGCCTGTGGGCAGATGGGGCGGCAAAGTATCTGATGGAGTGCCGGCACCGCGGCGTGCGCTCCCTGGAGACCATCAGCTACCACGTCAAGATCCTGCTGCCCTACATCGGCAAGATGCCGATGGGCGAAATCTGCAATGACTCGCTGGAGACCTTCAAGGCGCAGCGGATCGACGAGGACGAGGCGAAGAACTCGACCGTCAACCGCAGCCTGGAGGTGGTGCGGACAGTGATGAACCGCGCGGCCCGGGTATGGCGCGACAACGGCCGGCCCTGGCTGCCGTCCCCGCCGCTGATCGAGATGCTGGATGAAGATGCGCAGCGGAGACCGCCGTATCCGCTGTCCTGGGCAGAGCAGGCCAAGCTGATTCCGGTGCTCGCGACCCACCTTCAGCGGCCAGTGCTTTTCGCGCTCAACACCGGCGCCCGTGACGACAACGTGTGCGGCCTGCGGTGGAGCTGGGAAGTGCCGGTTCCGGAGTTGGAACGCAGCGTGTTCGTGATTCCGGCGGCTGAGTTCAAGGGGAAGCGCGACCATGTGCTGATCCTGAACGACGCGGCCTGGAAGATCGTGGAGTCGTGCAGGGGGAAGCATCCGGAATACGTGTTCACCTACCGCCCGCCGTCGAAGAAGAAGCCAGACGGCAAGCGGCAGGAACTGCCCAGGCGACGGATCGGGACGCTGAACAACACGGGTTGGCAGCGCGCGCGAGCGGAGATCGGGCTGGAGAAGGTGCGGGTACACGACCTTCGCCACACCTTCGGCCAGCGGCTGCGGGATGGAGGGGTGTCGGAAGAGGACCGCGCCCTGCTCCTGGGGCACGCGATCGAGGGGATGCCGCAGCACTATGCGACGGCGACCGTGGGAAGGCTGGTGGAGGCCGCGAACAAGGCGACCAACACCTTCGACCGCACGACGCTGCTGCGGGTGGTGAACGGGTAGGCGTTAGAAGAAAGTCGCGCAGAAAGTCGCGCAAAAGAGAAGAGGGTCAGTCCGTCCTCACGGGCTAACCCTCTGAAAAGTGGTGCGGCTGGCAGGATTCGAACCCACGACCCCTTGGTTCGTAGCCAAGTACTCTATCCAACTGAGCTACAGCCGCACAGCTTGCGATTATAGCATGCCTACGCGGGGCTGTTCCTATAAATGCGCCGAAGCGCGGTGGTAGGCCGTGCTGGGCTTGAACCAGCGACCAACGGATTATGAGTCCGCTGCTCTAACCAACTGAGCTAACGGCCCACGCAGGCCGGATTCTAGTGGGGCGGCTGAAGGGCGCTATTTGCGGTGCGACAAAGCGTTCGAAACCAGCCGGGAGGTGATATCCACGATCTGGATCATGCGGTCGTAGTGCATGCGCGTCGGTCCGATGACACCGAGCGTGCCGACCACTTCGCCGTCCACCTCGTAATTCGCACTCACGATCGAGAGATCCTCGAAGGGCACGACCTGGCTCTCCCCGCCGATGAAAATGCGCACGCCCTCGGCTTGGCTCGACACGTCCAGCAGGCGCAGCAATTGAGCTTTCTGCTCGAACAGATCGAAGGCGCGACGCAGGTGGCTCATATCGCTGGAGAAGTCGGTGACGGACAGCAGGTTGCGCTCGCCCGCGATCACCACCTCGTCCTGCGCTTGCGTCAGCACCTCGGAGCTTACCTGCACGGCCGCCTGCATGAGCGCCGCAATCTCGCCGCGCAACTGCTCCATCTCGGATTGCAGGCGGTCGCGCACCTGCTCGATCGACAGGCCTGCGAAGTGCGTGTTGATGTAGTTCGAGGCCTCGACCAGTTGCGACTGCGAATAGTCGACCTCGGGAAAGATGACCCGGTTCTGCACGTCGCCGTCGGGCGACACAATGATCACCAGCAAACGGCGTTCCGACAGCCGCAGAAACTCGATTTGGCGGAACACCGAGGCGCGGCGCGGCGCCATCACGACGCCGACGAACTGCGAGAGGTTCGACAGCAAGGTCGCCGCATTGGCAATCACCTTCTGAGGCTGATCCGGGGCGATGCTTTGCGCAGTGAAATCTTCGCGCTGCGCGGTCAACATGGTGTCGACGAACAATCGATAGCCGCGCGCCGTCGGCACGCGGCCCGCGGAGGTGTGGGGGCTCGCGATCAACCCGAGCCCTTCGAGGTCGGACATCACATTGCGAATGGTTGCGGGCGACAGTTCCAGCCCCGACGCCCGGGACAGCGTGCGGGAGCCCACCGGCTGCCCGTCGGCAATGTAGCGCTCGACCAATGTCTTGAGCAGCAACTTGGCGCGTTCGTCCAGCATTGAAAGATTTTAGTGTTGTAATTTACGAATGACATCCAGCTTCCGGCGCGTGGCATTGATCGGCAAGTACCAGGCCACGGGCGGGCGGGCGCAGGCCGGCGCGCCGGACGAAGTCATGGAGGACATCGGCGCCTTTCTCGAATCGCAGGGCTGCGAAGTCGTCGTGGAACAGGCGTCAGGCAGCGAAGCCGCGCAGACCCGCCATGCAGCGCTGTCGGTCGAGGAGATAGGCCGGCAATGCGACTTGGGGCTGGTGGTCGGCGGCGATGGCACCATGCTCGGCATCGGGCGCCATCTGGCCTGCTACGGCCTGCCGCTGATCGGCATCAACCGCGGCCGGCTCGGCTTCATCACCGACATCTCGCTGAATGACTACCGCACGGCGCTGACGCCCATGCTGGCCGGCGAATACGAGGAGGATCACCGCAGCCTGATGCAGGCCAAGGTGATGCGCGATGGCGCCCCCGTCTTCCATGCGCTCGCCATGAACGACGTGGTGGTCAACCGCGGCGCCACCTCGGGCATGGTCGAGCTGCGGGTGACGGTGGGCCATCATTTCGTGGCCAATCACCGTGCCGACGGCATCATCGTGGCCTCCCCCACTGGCTCCACCGCCTATGCGCTGTCCGCCGGCGGTCCGCTGATGCACCCCGCGGTGCCGGGCTGGGTGATGGTGCCCATCGCGCCCCACTCGCTGTCGAACCGGCCGATCCTCCTGCCCGACGCGGACGAGGTCTCGATCGAACTGGTGAGCGGCCGCGACGCCAGCGCCAATTTCGACATGCAATCTCTGGCCTCGCTGGCGATCGGCGACCAGGTCGTGGTACGGCGCTCCGACTATCGCGTGCGCTTCCTGCACCCTCGCGGCTGGAGCTATTTCGACACGCTGCGCAAGAAACTGCACTGGAACGAAGGAGGTTCCTGATCCATGAGCCGCACGGCCGTTCTGAAGGCGAATACCGCAGCCGCAGGCGAAGGTACTCCAGTGAGCCCGCACGCTCGATCTGTTCATCGCTCGCCGTACGCTTGCCGCGAGCCCCTGGCGCATCCGGGCGGGTATTGAGATGGCACTGCGTCGCATCGCCTTGCGCGATTTCGTGATCGTGCGCGCGCTCGAGCTCGACTTGGCCTCGGGCTTCACCGTGCTCACCGGGGAGACCGGCGCCGGGAAGTCGATCCTGATTGATGCCCTTCAATTGGCGCTGGGCAACCGCGCGGACGCCGGCGCCGTGCGTGAAGGCGCCGACCGGCTGGAGGTCAGCGCGGAATTTGACGCCGATCCGTCCCTGGCGGCCTGGTTGGACGAGGGCGGCTTCGAGTCCGGCGACGTCTTACTGCTGCGCCGGACCGTCGATCTCCAGGGCCGCAGCCGCGGCTGGATCAACGGCGGCCCCGCCACTGCCACACAGTTGCGGGAACTCGGTGACCGGCTGCTGGACATTCACGGCCAGCATGCATGGCAGAGCCTGACGCGGCCCGAGGCCGTGCGCGGGCTGCTCGATGCCTATGCCGGTGCCGACGACAGCGCGCTCGGCGCGGCCTGGCAGAGCTGGCGCCAGGCCATCGCGACGCTGGAAAAGGCTCGTTCGGCGCAGGATTCTCTGCAGCGCGAGCGCGAGCGCCTCCAGTGGCAGGTGGGCGAGGTAGCGAAACTCGCGCCGGGCGCGGACGAATGGGAGGAGTTGTCGGCCACCCATACGCGCATCTCCAACGCGCAGGCGCTCATCGACGCGGCGCAGGGCGCCTCCAGCGCGCTGGAGGACGAGGAGCACGGCGCCCTCGCCGCGCTCGGCCGCGCCCTCACGCTGCTGCAGAACTGCGAGCACATCGAGCCGGCCTTCAAGGAACTGGGCGAGGTGCTGGCGTCGAGCGTGGCCCAGGCCTCCGACGCAGCGCATTCGCTGCACGGCTACCTGCGCGAGACCGACACCGATCCGCAGCGGCTTGCCGAGCTGGATGAGCGCATGGGCCTCTGGATGTCGCTCGCGCGCCGCTACAAGCGCCAACCGGCCGAGTTGCCGGCGCTGCTCGCCGGCTGGCAGGCCGAGCTGCAGACGCTGGATGCGCAAAGCGACCTGGAGGCCCTGGAGCGTGCCGAACAGGCTGCTCAGCAGGCCTATCTGAAGGAGGCGCGGGCCCTGGGCAAGGCCCGCAGGCAAGCCGCGCCTCGCCTGTCCCAGGCCGTCACTCAGGCCATGCAGGGGCTGGGCATGCAGGGGGGGCGCTTCGAAGTCAAGTTGGAAGCGCTGGCGGAGCCGGCCCGGCACGGGCTCGAGGAAGTCGCTTTCCTGGTCGCCGGCCACCCGGGCAGCACGCCGCGACCGATCGGCAAGGTGGCCTCGGGCGGCGAGCTTTCCCGCATCGCGCTCGCGATCGCCGTCACCACAAGCCAGCTTGGCGCGGCACAGACGCTGATCTTTGACGAGGTCGATGCCGGTGTCGGCGGGGCCGTCGCCGAGACTGTCGGCAGGCTGATGAAGCAGTTGGGTCGTGATCGCCAAGTGCTGGCCGTCACCCATCTGCCCCAGGTGGCCGCGTGCGCCAACCACCATCTTCTGGTCGCCAAGCACCAGACCAGCGCCAAGGTCCGCGCCGGCGTTCGCACCGAAAGCAGCGTGTCGGTGCTCGACGAGGACACGCGCGTCCGCGAGATCGCCCGCATGCTGGGCGGCGAACGCGTCTCCCAGACCTCGCTCGCACATGCACGTGAAATGCTGGGCAGGAAGGCGCCGGGGGTGTCGGCATGAGTCGCCGGGCCGCTCCCAAGGCGAATACCGCAGCGCACAGCGCGGAGGTTTTTCAATGAGCCTGGAACTGGTGCTGATCACCGGCATGTCCGGCTCCGGTAAGTCCGTGGCCCTGCATGCCCTCGAGGATGCGGGCTACTACTGCGTCGACAACCTGCCACCCGAGCTGCTCACGCCCTTCATCGCCCTGCAACGCGAGCGCCAGGCCGAGCGCGTGGCCATTGCGATGGATGTGCGCAGCGGCGTCTCGCTGCCGCTGGTGCCGCAGCAATTGGAGCTGCTGCGGCGCGAAGGCGTGTCGCTGCGCTCGCTGTTTCTTGATTCGACGACCGATGCCCTCGTGCGCCGCTATTCGGAGACCCGGCGCCGTCATCCGCTCTCGCGCCATGACGGCCGCACCGATGCGCCCGAACAGCAGCGGGTGCTCGTGCAGGCCATCGAGCTCGAGCGCGAGCTACTGGCCGAGCTGCGTGATGGCGCCGACGTGATCGACACCAGCCTCATCCGCCCCGCGCAGCTGCAGAGTTACATCAAGGCGCTGATCGCGGCGCCCGAAAGCACGCTCACGCTGGTGTTTGAGTCCTTCGCCTTCAAGCGCGGCGTGCCACTCGATGCCGACTACGTGTTCGACGTGCGCATGCTCCCAAATCCGCACTATGTGCCCACGCTGCGCCCCCTCACCGGCCGGGATGCACCAGTGATCGAGTGGCTGCGCGAACACGACGACGTCGCCCGCATGTACGGCGACATCGAGCAGTTCCTCCAGCGCTGGCTCGATGCCCTGGCGCGGGACCACCGCAGCTACGTGACGGTGGCGATCGGCTGCACTGGCGGCCAGCACCGCTCGGTGTTCCTGGTGGAACAGCTGGCGCGCGGTTTCGGCGCGCACTGGGCAGCGCTCAAGCGCCACCGCGAACTGGACGCGCTGGGCTAATCCTCCGTCAGCAGCTTGCGCACGGGGGCCGGCAACCCCAGCGCGGGCCACTCACCGGCCCCGAACCAACTGCCTGTTTCCGTGGGGGAATGCTCCGTCGCGAAGTGGGCCGAGACCGGGTGAAGATGCAGATCCTTGTGCGTCAGCACATGGACGAAGGCGCGGCCATCGTGCACCGTCCGGCGCGCGTCTGGCGCTAAGCGATCCACCAACGCGCTGCGGCTTTCATAGACAGGCAGGCAGTAGAGCCCGGCCCAGATGCCGCGCGAGGGGCGCTTTTCCAGCCAGACGCGCCCCTGCGCATCGCGCGCCTGCAGCATCCACAGCAACTGCGCGCTGCGCCGCAGCTTGCGCGTCTTGACCGGAAAGCGCTCGGGCTCCCCCATGCGCCGTGCCGCGCACAGCTCGCTCGCCGGGCAGATCATGCAGCTGGGCTTGCGCGGCAGGCAGACGGTCGCGCCCAGATCCATCAGGCCCTGGGTATACCCGGCGAGATCACCACGCTGCGCTGCCGGCGGCAGCAGTTCCGTCGCCAGGCCCCACAAGGCCTTTTCCTGTGCAGCCGCGGCCAGGTCGCCATCGAAGGCCAGCACCCGCGTGAGCACGCGCTTGACGTTGCCGTCGAGGATCGCAACTCGCTCGCCGAAGCAGAAGGCGGCAATGGCTGCAGCAGTCGAGCGGCCGATGCCAGGCAGCGTCTGCAGTTCAGCAGCCGTACGCGGAAAGGCACCGTCGAAGCGCGCAACCACCTCCTGCGCGCAGCGGTGCATGTTGCGCGCCCGGCTGTAGTAGCCCAGGCCGCTCCAGAGGCCGAACACCTCGTCCTCCGTGCCGGCGGCCAGCGCATCCACTGTCGGGAAGCGCTGGAGGAAGCGGGAAAAGTAGCCCAGCACGGTCGACACCTGGGTCTGCTGGAGCATCACCTCCGAGAGCCATACGCGATACGGGTCCTGCGTGTTCTGCCACGGCAACTCGCTGCGCCCGTGACTGCGCTGCCAGACGACGACGCGCGCGGCGAAGTCGGGCGGCAGTCGTTGCGCCGCCGGTCCAGGCTCGTCAGGCAGCACTGAGTTCGCTGCGCGCCGAGGCTGCGTTGGGCGCCTCGTTGCTGGTGAGCAGCGCGGTGAACTCGCGCAAGCGCACATGCAGTTCGGCCAGCCCGCTCTCCTGGGCGGCGAGTTCCGCGAGACGCTCGTCGAGGTTGCCCGCGGCGCTCTGGATGCGCTCGACCGCCTCGATGCGCTTGGTGAAGTTGCGGCGGCGCTCCTTCAGTTGCGCATCGAGCTGGGCGCCCGCGCCCTTGCTCCAGCGCTCCACCTCGGTCATCGCCGCCTCGTTGACCACGCGCAGCCGGCTGGCGAGCGCACGCACCAGCTTGTCGCAGAAATCCGGTTGGGCCAGCTTCAGCAAGTTGCCGATACCGAGGTAGTGGATATGGCTGCGCTCGATTTGGCTCAATTGTTCCTGGAAGCCCGCCAGATCCGGCTCGGCGGGCGCTTGCAGCGCGAAACCGTGTTCGGCATTGAGCTGGCGGAAAGTGGCATGTAGCATCGACTGGATTTCGGCCGTGGTCGCCTGCACTTCGCGCAGGTTGTTACGCAGCGCATCGAAGGTCGCACCGTACACCTTGCGCACGTTGAACTTGATGCCGGGCCGCTTGAGCGACGCCGACAGACGCGCCATGTCGGCCTTCAGTGCGGTACTGCCCAGGACCGCATAGACCTCGCGCAGCAGCTTGCCCTGGACCGAACGCAGCGCCAGGATGCGCGTGTTGCTGCCCTCGAATTCGCTCTGCTCCTGCTCTATGCGCGTGCGCATGTGGCGGATGACCGAGACGTTCTTGCCGCGCAGGCCCTGCAGCTCGAGCGCCTGCTCCGACAGATCGCGCTGGCGCACCTTGAGAATGCGCGCCGCCTCCGACTGCAGCGCTGCAATGCCGGCATCCACGGCCAGCCGCAGCATCCGCTCGCGCCGGCCCAGCAGCCCTTCGCCCAGCACCGCCTCGAGCGCCGGCAGCCGGCTCGCCTGCAACAACGGCACGTCGCGTCGGATCTTGGCCTGCAGCCCCTTTTGCGCGGACACAGGCAGCACCTGCGTCAGTGGCACGCCCAGCAGCTCGGCGGCGCCCTTGCGCTGGCGCTGGATCTGGGCATCGATCTGGGCGGGGGTGCTCAGCGTGTCCCACATGGTGTCGATCTTGTTGAGCACCACGATGCGCGTCTCGCCCGGGTCGCCCTCGGTGATCAGGTGCTCGCGCCAGATGGCCAGGTCCGAACGCGTCACTCCGGTGTCTGCGCCCAGGATGAACACCACGGCGTGGGCCTGCGGAATCAGGCTCACCGTCAGTTCGGGCTCGGCGCCGATCGCATTGAGGCCAGGGGTGTCGAGAATCACCAATCCCTGCTCAAGCAACGGATGCGGCATGTTCAGCAGCGCATGGCGCCAGCGCGGGATCTCGACCTGGCCTTCGGCGTCGGGCACCGGGTTGTCCTCGGGCGCCTCGTCGCTCCAGAAGCCGAGCGAGCGCGCTTCCTCCAGGGAAACGCGCCGGACCTCGGCCACCTTGTTCATCGTCTGCGAAAGCTGCTCGGCGTCTTCGACGTCGATCGGGATCTCGGTCCAGCGCTCGGCCTGGTCACGCCAGTGCGCAAGCGAATGCGGCTCCAGCCGGGTCTCGATCGGCAACAGGCGCAGGCAGGGCAGGAAGGCAGCGTCGTAGCCCAGCTCGGTCGGGCACATGGTCGTGCGGCCCGCGCTGGCCGGCATGATGCGGCGGCCGTAGGCGGCGAAGAAGATCGCATTGATCAGCTCGGACTTGCCGCGCGAGAACTCGGCCACGAAGGCCACCATGACCTTGCTGGTGCGCATCTGCGACTCCAGCTCGCGCAGCCGCTCCGCGACGCTCTGGTCCATGAGCTCGTTCTCGTCCAGCCAACGCGACAGCCACTTGAGGCGGTGCGCGAAGTTCCGTCGCCAGGCGCCATGCTGGTCGAACTGCTGATTGAAAGAGCGAGTCAAGGGCGTGTAAGGGTTGCTTACAAAATATTAGCACCCGCGCGGCGCTGACGAGGCAGTAGTCTGCCGGGCTTTCAGTACTTTTGACAGTTCGGGCAGAAATATGTGGAGCGCTGACCCTGCCTGATCTGCCTCACCGCGGTAGCGCACACCCTGCAGGGTTGGCCGGCACGGCCGTAGACGCTTGCTTCCAGCTGGAAATAGCCGCCCTGGCCGTCCACGTTCGAAAAGTCACGCAAGGTGCTGCCGCCCCGCGCGACGGCCCGTGCCAGGATCTCCCGTACCGCGGCATGCAGGCGCGCCGCGCGCGGACGGCTGATCCGCGAGGCCGGCAGGCTCGGACGGATGCCCGCGATGAACAGTGCCTCGGAGGCATAGATGTTGCCGACGCCCACCACCAGGTCGCCCGCAAGCAACACCTGCTTGATCGGGGCCTTGCGGCGCCGAAGTCCCTCATGAAAGCGCTCGACATCAAAGGAGGCCTCGAGAGGCTCCATGCCCAGGCCGCCCAGCAACTTGGCGGCCAGTGGCGCGTCCTCGTCCTGCGCGTAAACCACCGCACCGAAACGGCGCGGGTCGTTGAGCCGCAGCGTGCCTCGACTGGTCACCAGGTCGAAATGGTCATGCGTCCCGGGCGCAGGCAACTGGAGGTCGAAGCGCAGGCTGCCGGACATGCCCAGGTGCATCAGCAGCAAGCCAGAGTCCATGTCGACCAGGAGGTATTTGCCGCGCCTTCGCACAGCGCGCACCGTGCGCCCCACCAGCGCGGCGGGCTCCACCGCCAGCGCCCAGCGCAGCGGCTTGCCGAGGCGCACCGCTTCGATGCGCGCGCCTGCGATCCGTCCGGCAAAACCCAGCCGCGTCACTTCAACTTCGGGTAGTTCAGGCATGGAGGAAGGCTGACACGAAAACAAGACAGGATCGAACCCCCGCACGGCCATGGCTCGAAAACCTTGGATTATTATGGGTCGATGACCCCCTCGCCCCGCCGATCCCGCCTCGCGGCGGCCGTGCTTCTGGCCTTGATCACCCTGGCCGTGCAGGCGCAGCCCACCCTGCCCGCGCCTGCCGAACCGACCAGCCCTGCCCCCGTCATCGAACCGGCAGCCCCGCCTGTGACAACGCTGGCTGCGGCCACCCCACGCGACGAAGCAGTCCGGCCTTCGGCGATGACGGCAGAGCTCTTCTACGAAGTGCTGATGGGCGAGCTGACGGCGCGCTCCGGCGATCCCGGTTCCGGCTACGCGTTGGTACTCGATGCCGCACGGCGCTCGCGCGATGCCAGGCTCTTCCAGCGCGCTGTCGAAATCGCGCTGCAGGCGCGTTCCGGCGACGCCGCGCTGGCGGCGGCGCGTGCCTGGAAGGATGCGCTGCCGGCTTCGCGCGATGCGCGCCGCTTCGAGCTCCAGATCCTGATCGCGCTGAACCGCATCAGCGAAACCGTCGAGCCCCTCAAGGCCGAACTGGCCGCAACGCCGCAGGTGGAACGCCCCTTCCTGATGGCCATCATCGCCCGCAACTATGCCCGGGCCACCGACAAGAAGCTTGCGGTTTCGGTGGTCGAGCAGGCGCTCGCCGAGGAGCTCAAGAGCCCTGCCACCGGCGGTGCGGCCTGGAGCGCCATCGGCCGCCTGCGGCTGGCGGCAGGAGATGCCGGCGGCGCGCTCGAAGCGGCGCGCAAGGGCCATGAGATCGACCCCTCCGCCGACGCTCCGGCCCTGCTGGCCCTGGAACTGGTAGATCCTGGCCAGCCCGAGGCCGAGGCGCTGGTCAAGCGGTATCTCGCCGGCCCCAAGGTCCTTCCTGAGCTGCGCATCGCCTATGCGCGCGTGCTCGTGGAAGGACGCCGTTACACCGATGCGAGCGCGGAGCTCGCAGCGCTGACCCAGTCCCGCCCCGAATTGCCCGAGCCCTGGCTGCTGCTGGGCAGCCTGCAGACCCAGGCACGCCAGGACGCCGCCGCCGAAAGCTCGCTCAAGCGCTATATCGCGATGGCCGACACCCAGCGCGACAACCCCGAGGCACGCAGCCGCGGCCAGACGCAGGCCTTCATTCTGCTGGCACAGCTGGCGGAGCGGCGCAAGGACTTCGTCGGTGCCGAGCACTGGCTTTCACGCATCGACAGTACCGAGGACCTGGTCGCGGCGCAGACGCGGCGCGCGGCCTTGCTGGCCCGCCAGGGCAAGCTCCCGCAGGCCCGCGAGCTGGTGCGGGCACTGCCCGAGCGCAACGACGAGGACAAGAAGCAGAAGTTCTTGGCCGAGGTCCAACTGCTGCGCGACGCCAAGCAATACCAGGCCGCCTACGACATGCTGGCGCAAGCCAGCACGACCAAGCCCGAGGACACGGACCTGATCTACGACAAGGCGATGGTCGCCGAGAAGCTGAACCGCCTCGACGAAATGGAGCGCCTGCTGCGCCGCCTGATCGAGCTCAAGCCCGACAACCAGAATGCCTACAACGCCCTGGGCTACTCGCTGGCCGATCGCAAGATCCGCCTCGAGGAAGCGCGCACGCTGATCAGGAAGGCCGTGCAGCTCGCGCCAGAGGACCCGTTCATCGCCGACAGCCTCGGCTGGGTCGAGTTCAGACTGGGCAACACCGACGAGGCCATGCGCATCCTGGAAGCCGCCTACAAGCGCCGGCCCGATCCCGAGATCGGTGCACACCTGGGTGAGGTGCTATGGGTCAAGGGTCAGCGGGATCGTGCGCTGTCGATCTGGAAGGAAGCCTACCTGACCGACGCGGACAACGAGACGCTGCAGGAGACGCTCAAGCGCCTGCGCGTGAAGCTTTGAAGCGCCGCCTCTGCCTCGGCGCCGGCTGGGCCGGGCTGCTGTTCTTGACCGGCTGTGCGAGCCCCGGCGGCCGGCCGCGCGATGAGGCATCGGGACGGTCCTGGAGTGGGCGGCTCGCGCTGCGCGTCGACGGCGAGCCGGCGCAGACGTTCTCGGCTCTGTTCGAGCTGCGCGGCAGCCCGGAGACAGGCGAGCTCATCCTGACCAGCCCGATCGGCAACACCCTGGCCCAGTTGCACTGGGCGCCCGGCGAAGCCCTGCTGAAGAACGGCAGCGAGACGCGGCACTTCGATTCGGTCGACGCGCTGATCGAAGCGGCCACCGGCGCCGCTATCCCCGTTGGCGCCCTGTTCGACTGGCTGGCGGGCCGCGACGTGGGCGTCCCCGGCTGGCGGCCGGACCTGTCCCAGGTCGGCGCCGGCCGATTGCAGGCCACGCGCGAGTCGCCGCGGCCGCGGGCGGAGCTGCGCATCGTGTTCGAGCGCGCATGAAGGCCCTCTACGACCTTCCGGCACCGGCCAAGCTCAACCTGTTCCTGCATATTACGGGCCGGCGCGCGGACGGCTATCACCTGCTGCAGTCGGTGTTCATGCTGATCGACTGGTGCGACACGCTGCATGTCGAGGCGCGCAGCGACGGCCTGCTGAGCCGTGAGGACCTCGCGACCCCGCTGCCGCCCGAGGATCTGGTGCTGCGCGCCGCCCGCGCACTCCAGGCTGCGACAGGAACATCGCTGGGCGCAAACATCGGCATCGTCAAGCGGGTGCCCTCCCAGGCTGGCATGGGCGGGGGCTCATCGGACGCCGCTACCTGCCTGCTGGCACTCAATCGCTTGTGGGATCTGAAACTGCCGCTATCGAAACTGGAGCAGATCGGCCTGGCCCTGGGCGCCGACGTCCCTTTCTTCCTGCGCGGCCGCAATGCCTGGGTCGAAGGTGTCGGCGAACAGATCAGTCCGATCGAATTGCCTCCCGGCCGCTTCGCGGTCGTCAAGCCTGCAGAAGGCCTCGACACGCGCCTCATTTTTTCCGCACCCGATCTTCAACGTTCTACGCCAGCTGCTATACTCTCTGGCTTTGCTGCACACGTTGACTGCAACGAAGGCGAGACCCAAAGTCTTCACTTCGGTCACAACGATCTGCAGCCGGTTGCCGAGAGGCTTTGTCCCGCGGTCACCGAAGCCATCCGATGGCTCGGCGATCAAGGACTCGACGCTCGAATGACCGGCTCGGGAAGTTCGGTTTTCGCGGCCATGCCGTCGGACACGGAACTGAACCCGGCGCCTTCGGGCTGGCAGGTTCGCAAGTGCAGCAATCTGGGCTCTCATCCCCTTGTGGGTTGGGCGGTCTAGAAAGTCAGGCCACTTTTGTGGTTTGATGCGACATATATCGGTGGGTGGCTTCTGGCCACCAACCTGTGTAGGGGAGTCGCCAAGCTGGTTAAGGCACTGGATTTTGATTCCAGCATGCAAAGGTTCGAATCCTTTCTCCCCTGCCAAATCTTCATCGTTCACAAGAGTTAGTGGCGGCCCCTGACGGGCCATTTGCTTTTTTGCCGGGACGCTCATGCAGGCTCACCATCCTGATTTCATGGTTTTCACCGGCAATGCCAACCCGGGCCTTGCCGCCGAGATCGCGCAGAACCTGGGCACTTCGCTGGGTGCCGCCCGCGTCGGCCGCTTCTCCGATGGCGAGGTCACCGTCGAGATCAATCAGAACGTCCGTGCACGCGACGTGTTCGTGGTTCAGTCGACCTGCGCGCCGACCAACGAAAATCTGATGGAGCTGCTCATCATGGTCGATGCGCTCAAGCGCGCCTCGGCCGAGCGCATCAGTGCCGTGATCCCCTATTTCGGCTATGCCCGGCAGGACCGCCGCCCGCGTTCGAGCCGGGTGCCGATCTCCGCCAAGGTGGTGGCCAACCTGCTCGAGACCGTGGGCGTCGCGCGCGTGCTGACCATGGACCTGCACGCCGACCAGATCCAGGGCTTCTTCGACATCCCGGTCGACAACATCTATGCCTCGCCGGTGCTGCTGGGCGACCTGCGCCAGAAGAATTACGAGGATCTGATCGTCGTGTCGCCCGACGTGGGCGGCGTGGTTCGGGCCCGCGCGCTGGCCAAGCAACTCAACTGCGACCTCGCCATCATCGACAAGCGCCGTCCGCGCGCCAACGTGAGCGAGGTCATGCACGTGATCGGCGAGATCGACGGCCGCAACTGCGTGATCATGGACGACATGATCGACACCGCCGGCACGCTGGTGAAGGCGGCCGAGGTGCTGAAGGAACGCGGTGCCAAGAAGGTCTACGCCTACTGCACGCACCCCATCTTCTCGGGCCCCGCCATCGAGCGCATCGCCAAGGGCAGCGCACTCGACGAGGTGGTCGTGACCAACACGATCCCCCTCAACGACGGCGCGACGGGCTGCACCAAGATTCGCCAACTTTCGGTGGCGCCGCTGATCGCGGAGACGATCCAGCGCATCGCCAAGGGCGAGTCGGTCATGAGTTTGTTCTCGGATCAGGAAAACCTGTTCTGAGCAAAAAGCCGGGCGCCCTTCGCGGTGCCCTTTTTCGAAACCGGAGTCGCACTGGTCGCGGTCGACTTCCACAGGAGCAGTTATGAAATTCGTCGCTTTCGAGCGCGCCAAGCAGGGCACGGGTGCGAGCCGCCGTCTCCGCATCTCGGGCAAGACGCCCGGCATCGTCTACGGGGGTGAAGGCCAGCCCCAACTGATCGAGCTCGATCACAACGCGCTGTGGCATGCGCTGAAGAAGGAAGCCTTTCACTCGTCCATCCTCGAGATGGAACTGGGCGGCAACGTCAGCAAGGTGCTCCTGCGCGACGTGCAGTACCACCCCTTCCGTCCGCTCGTGCAGCACGTGGACTTCCAGCGCGTCGATGCCCGCACCCGCATGACCGTGAAGGTGCCGCTGCACTTCAAGGGCGAGGAAGAGTCCTCGGCCGTCAAGCTGGACCACAACCTAGTGAACCACGTGATGACCGACATCGAGGTCAGCTGCCTGCCGGGCGACCTGCCCGAGTTCATCGAGGTCGACCTGACCGGCCTGACCAACAACGCCACCCTGCACGTCAGCGACATCAAGCTGCCCAAGGGCCTGAAGTACATCAGCCACGGCAAGGGCAACCCGGTGGTGGTGTCGGCCGTGCCGCCGCTGGTCGCGGAAGAAGCCGCGCCTGCCGAAGGTGCCGGTGAAGCCGCTCCGGCGGCTGCCAAGACGGACGCCAAGGCCGCGCCCGCCAAGAAGAAGTAATCGCTTCTCGCGCTTCCCGGAAACGGCCCGCCTTCGCGGGCCGTTTTTCTTGGCGCGTCGCGCCGCCGATAATCCCGCCCCATGATCAAGTTGTTCGTCGGCCTCGGCAATCCGGGCCCGGAGTACGAAGCCACGCGGCACAACGCCGGCTTCTGGTGGATCGACGCCCTCGCGCGCGAGCGCAAGCTCACGCTGCAGCCGGAGCGCAGCTACCACGGCCTGGTGGCCCGCATGCAGATCGGCGGGCAGCCGGTCTGGCTGCTGGAGCCGCAGACCTACATGAACCTCTCGGGCAAGTCGGTGGCCGCGCTGGCCCGCTTCTTCAAGATCGAGCCGCACGAGATCCTGGTGGTGCACGACGAGCTAGACGTCGTACCCGGCCAGGCCAAGCTCAAGCGCGGCGGCAGCCATGCCGGCCACAACGGCCTGCGCGACATCCACGCGCAGCTCGGCACGGCGGACTACTGGCGGCTGCGCCTGGGCATCGGCCATCCCGGCGTCAAGTCCGAGGTGGTGAGCTGGGTGCTGAAGAAGCCGCTGAAAGAACAGCGCGAGGCGATCGAGGACGCGATCGCCCGCACGCTGCACGCCTTCCCGGCCCTGGTCGCCGGCGAGATGGACAAGGCCACGCTGCTCATCCACACGAGCAAGCCGCCGCGTCCCAAGCCGCCGCGGCGCGAGCCGGGCGAAGGCGGACCGCCCGCTCCGGCCTGAGCGGAATCACGAAGAAGGGAGAAAGAAGAATGAAGAACTGGACCACCCTCGCCGCCCCGGCGATCGCGGCCTGCCTGTTGTGGGCACCCGCGATCGCCGGCAGCGCCACGACCTGGCGCTGCGGCAGCACCTACTCCGACCGGCCATGCGAAGGCGGAAAGGCCCTCGCCCTCGACGATGCGCGCGAAGCGACGCTGAAGCGCGACGCCGACCGCACGACACGCGAAGCCCAGGCGGCCGGCGATCGCATGGAGCGCGAGCGCCTGCGGCTGGAGAAGGCACAAGCCAACCGCCCCACGTTGATCGACAGCCGGCCAGCGGCGCCCAAACCGCAGAGCGTCACCGACGGCACGGGCAAAAAGAAAAAGGGCAAAAAGGAGCCCGACTACTTCAGCGCACATGACCCGGTGGCCACGGCGAAGAAAAAGGCGGAGAAGGCGGCCGCGCGCCGCGGCGGCGACAAGGGCTAGGCCTGTGCAGCCGCCGCCGGCGGTTCGCCTTCAGCCGCAGCCTTGGCCTCGGCGAGCCGCTCGAACTTCTGCCACAGCGTCTCCCGCGACTCGACGTGGGCAGGGTTCGTGGGAATGCAGGCCACCGGGCAGATCTGCACGCACTGCGGCTCGTCGAAGTGGCCCACGCACTCGGTGCACTTGTGCGGGTCGATCTCGTAGATCTCCTCGCCCATGTAGATCGCGTCGTTCGGGCACTCCGGCTCGCAGACATCGCAGTTGATGCATTCGTCGGTGATCATGAGGGCCATGGGCTCGCATTATCCGTCGGCCGCCGCCGGGCCGCCCCGAGGCGGCCAAAGCCCCCTCTGGGGGCGGTGAGGACGCGAAGCGCCGAACGTGGGGGTCAACAGCTCTCGGCATGCTCATTGCGTCTGTCGGGTTATGCTGCGGCCCGCCCCATGAGTCTCTTTCTATTCAAGCGCTTCGTGACGCTGATCGCCACGCTGGTCGGCGCCTCCGTCATCGTGTTCCTCGTGCTGGAGATCCTGCCCGGCAACGCCGCGCAGATGCTCATGGGCCCGGACGCCTCGCCCGAGGCGGTCGCGGCCCTGGCCACCAAGCTCGGGCTGGACCAGCCCGCCTGGACGCGCTACTGGCATTGGATCGGTGGCCTGCTCACCGGCAACCTCGGCGACAGCTATGCCTACAGCACGCCGGTTGTCGAGCTGATCCTGGAGCGCCTGGCGCTGACCGTGCCGCTGGCCCTGCTCGCCATGGCCCTCACCACCGCGCTTGCCCTCCTGGTGGGCGTGACCGCCGCGGCACGCCACAACAAGCTCGGCGACGTCGGCCTGATGGGTTTGACCCAGATCGGCATCGCGATTCCCAACTTCTGGTTCGCCATCCTCCTGATCCTGGTCTTCTCCGTCCAGTTGCAATGGTTCTCGGCCGGCGGCTTCGAGGGGTGGCAGGAAGGCATCCTCCCCGGACTCAAGGCCTTGCTCCTGCCCGCGCTCTCGCTGGCGGTGGTGCAGGCCGCCATTCTGGCGCGCATCACGCGCTCCGCCGTGCTGGAGGTGATGCGCGAGGACTTCGTGCGCACCGCGCGCGCCAAGGGCGTCACCCAGCGCGCCGTCCTGTGGACCCACGTGCTGCGCAATGCCCTGATCCCGGTGGTCACCGTCATGGGCATGCAGTTCTCCGAGCTGCTGGCCGGCACCATCGTGGTGGAGAACGTGTTCTACCTGCCCGGCCTGGGCCGGCTGATCTTCCAGGCCATCAGCAACCGCGACCTCATCGTGGTGCGCAACTGCGTGATGCTGCTGGCTGCGATGGTGGTGATCGTCAATTTCGTGGTCGATGTGCTCTATGCCGTCATCGATCCGCGCATCAAAGCCTCCGACATATGAGACCCCCCGGCTTTTCACTCCGCCGCGCTGTGTGTAACTCCACCCCCCGAGGGGGCGGCGCGGCTCGCCGTGGGGCGGCCCGGCGGCGACCGCTATGAGCGCCGTCCCCGCACAAGTCCCCAGCGCCGCCGCGTTCAAGGTCCCAGGCTTCTGGGGCCGCGCTCTGCATCACCGCAGCTTCACCATCGGCGGCGCCCTGACGCTGTTGCTGATCCTGGCGGCCGCCGTCTCCCTGGTGTGGACCCCCTGGTCCCCCTACGAGATGAACATCGCCAACAAGCTCCAGCCGCCGACGGCCGCGCACTGGCTGGGCACCGACACCTTCGGGCGCGACGTGGCCTCGCTGCTGCTGGTGGGCGCGCGCGCGTCCATCCTGGTGGGGCTGATCGCGGTCGGCATCGGCCTCGTCGTCGGGACGGCGCTGGGCCTGCTCGCCGCCGCGAAGCGTGGCTGGGTCGAGGAGGCGATCATGCGCTTCGCCGACTTCTCGATGGCCTTTCCCGCCATCCTCTCGGCCATCATGATGACCGCCGTCTTCGGCGCCGGCATCGTCAACGCGATCATCGCGATCGGCATCTACAACATTCCCACCTTCGCGCGCATCACTCGCGCCTCGGCCAACGCGATCTGGTCGCGCGAGTACGTGGCCGCGGCGCGCGCCTGCGGCAAAGGCGCCTTCGCGATCACCGTGCAGCATGTGCTGCCCAACATCTCGGCGGTGCTGATCGTGCAGTCCACCATCCGCTTCGCGATCGCCATCCTGGCCGAGGCCGCGCTCTCCTATCTCGGCCTGGGCACGCAACCGCCGCAGCCTTCCTGGGGCCGGATGCTGAGCGAGGCCCAGACCATGATGTTCCAGGCCCCGCTGCTGGCAGTGTTCCCCGGCATGGCCATCGCGCTGGCCGTGCTCGGCCTCAACCTGCTGGGCGATGGCCTGCGCGACCTGCTCGATCCGCGCCTCGCCCGCGCCCGCTGATCCCCGCTTCTCATGCCCCTGCTCGAAGTCGACAACCTCCATGTGCAACTGCAGACGCAGCGCGGGCCCGCCGAGGCGGTGCGCGGCATCGGCTTCACGCTCGAGCGCGGCGAGACACTGGGCATCGTCGGCGAATCCGGCTGCGGCAAGTCCATCACCGTCCAGTCGCTGATGGGGCTGCTGCCGGCCACCGCCAAGGTCACGGGCAGCATCCGCTTCGACGGCACCGAGCTGGTCGGCCTGCCCGAACGCGCGATGTGCGAGCTGCGAGGCAATCGCATCGGCATGATCTTCCAGGAGCCGATGACGGCGCTGAACCCGGTCCACACCATCGCGCGCCAGGTCGGCGAGCCGCTGCGCCTGCACCGCGGTCTGTCGCGCGCCGAGGCGCGCAAGGAGGCGCTGGCCCTGCTGGACCGGGTCGGCATTCCCGACGCCGCCTCGCGCCTGGATGCCTACCCGCACCAGTTCTCCGGCGGCCAGCGCCAGCGCATCGGCATCGCGATGGCGCTGGCCTGCGGGCCTGACCTGCTGATCGCCGACGAACCCACCACCGCGCTTGACGTCACCATCCAGAAGCAGATCCTCGAGCTCATTCAAGGCCTGGTGGCCGAACGCGGGATGGCCCTGATCCTGATCTCCCACGACCTCGGCGTGATCGCGCAGAACGTCTCCAGGATGCTGGTGATGTACGGCGGCAGCGTGGTCGAGAGCGGGCCGACAGCCGCCGTCTTCGCGGAGCGTGCCCATCCCTACACGCAGGGTCTTTTCGCCGCCCGGCCCGCGCTCGGAGCGGCGAGAGGCCTGAAGCTGGCCACCATCCGCGGCAGCGTGCCGGAACTGGTGGACCTGCCGGCCGGCTGTCCCTTCGCCGGCCGATGCCAGCTCACCATCGACGACTGCCACGCCACGCGCCCGCCACCCACGCCGATGCCGCACGGGCACGAGGTGCGCTGCATCCGACTGGGCGAAGCGATCGCGCAGGAGGTGACGGCATGACCGCTCTCCTCGAAGTCGAGAACCTGGTGCGCCACTACCAGCTCCCGCGGGAGCGCCTGTTCGGCCCGGCGCCGACGGTGAAGGCGCTGAACGGCGTCAGCTTCAGCCTCGAAGCCGGCCGCAGCATGGGCATCGTCGGCGAATCGGGCTCGGGCAAGTCGACGATCGCGCGCCTGGTGATGGCGCTGGACGCACCGACCGCCGGCACGGTGAAGCTGCTCGGCCGTGATCTCCACGCGCTGCCCAAGGACGCGTTGCGCGCCACCCGCCGCGACCTGCAGATGGTCTTCCAGGACCCCTACGGTTCGCTCGACCCGCGCCAGACCGTGGCGCGAATCGTCGCCGAGCCCCTGGAGGCACTGGCCCAGACCAGCCGCGCGGAGCAGCACGAACTCGCCGCCGAATCGCTGGTCGCGGTGGGCCTGCGCGCCAGCGATCGCTACAAGTACCCCCACGAGTTCTCCGGTGGTCAGCGCCAGCGCATCGCGATCGCCCGCGCGCTGATCACCCGGCCCAAGCTGATCGTGGCCGACGAGCCGGTGAGCGCGCTCGACGTCTCGGTGCAAGCCCAGGTGCTGAACCTGATGCAGGACCTGCAGCAGAAGTTCGGCATCAGCTACCTGCTGATCAGCCATGACCTGGCCGTGGTCAACCACCTCTGCGACGAGGTCTGCGTGCTGCACCGGGGCCTGGTCGTCGAGCGCGGCGCGCCGCAACAGCTCTTCGCGCATGCCGAGCATCCCTACACCCAGGCCCTCCTGGCAGCGGTGCCACGGGCGGAGCCTGCGGCGCTTGCATGAGCGTCCGCCCGGCCACGCCGAAGGGGCAGGTGCTTGTCCCGAGCCCTCCGGCGCGCGGATGATGTAACGTTGTATGTCTTTCCTCTAACAGTTTCCAGTCCGGAGTCCTGAACATGTTGAAACGCCGCACACTCCTCACCACCGCTGCGCTCGCTACCGTGCCGCTCGCCCTGCCGCAGGCGGCGCTGGCCCAGGGGCGCAAGGACGCCCTGGTGATCGGCATGACGCTCGAGCCGCCGGGCCTGGACCCGACCACCGGTGCAGCGTCCGCCATCGCGGAAATCACCCACTACAACATCTACGAGACGCTGACGAAGATCAACGCCGACGGCAAGGTGACGCCGCTCCTGGCCGAGAGCTGGGAGGTCTCGCCCGACCTCAAGACCTACACCTTCAAGCTGCGCCGCGGCGTGAAGTTCCAGAACGGCGAGCCATTCAACGCGCAGGCCGTCAAGTTCTCCTTCGATCGCGCCGGCGCCGAGAAGAGCACGAACAAGGACAAGCGCACCTTCGCCAACCTGAGCACGCAGGTGGTGGACGACAACACCGTTGTGCTGATCAACAAGGAGATCGATCCGGACCTGCCCTTCCTGCTGGGCCAGGCAACCGCGATCATCGTCGAGCCCAAGAGCGTGGACACCAATGCCACGAAGCCGGTCGGCACCGGCCCCTACAAGCTGGACAGCTGGGCCAAGGGCGCCTCGGTGGTCGTGAGCAAGTGGGACGGCTATCGCAATCCGGGCGAGGCCAAGCTCCGGCGCGTGACTTTCCGCTTCATTTCCGACACCGCCGCGCAGGCGGCGGCGCTGATGGCCGGCGACGTCGACGTGTTCAAGCCGATCGGTACGCGCGCGGTGGCGCAGTTCAAGAACAACCCGCAGTTCCAGGTCATCCAGGGCGGCTCGCGCGCCAAGACCATTCTCGCCATCAACAGCAAGAAGAAGCCGCTCAACGACGTGCGCGTGCGCCGCGCCATCCTTGCCGCGATCGACCGCAAGGCGGTGATCGAAGGCGCCGCCGACGGGTTCGGCACGCCGATCGGCAGCCACTACGTGCCCGGCGCGCCCGGCTATGTGGATACCACTGCCATCAACCCCTACGACGTCGAAAAGGCCAAGAAGCTCCTGGCCGAAGCCGGCGTGAAAACGCCGCTCGAACTCACGATGACGCTGCCGCCGCCCCCCTATGCACGCCAGGGCGGCGAAGTGATCGCGGCCGAACTGGCCAAGATCGGCATCACCGTGAAGATCCAGAACGTCGAGTGGGCGCAATGGCTCAGCAACACCTACGGCGGTGCGCACGACTACGACCTCAGCATCGTGTCGCACGTCGAGCCCTTCGACCTGGGCAACTATGCCAAGCCGGACTACTACTGGGGCTACGACTCCAAGGAGTTCTCCGCGCTTTACGCCAAGATCAAGAACACTGCGAACGAGGCCGAGCGCAACAAGCTCCTGGGGGATGCACAGAAGCTGCTGGCAACCGACGCAGCGAACGGATTCCTGTACCAGCCCCAGTTCCCCAGCGTCGCCAGGAAAGGCGTCAAGGGTCTGTGGAAGGAAAGCCCGATCTTCGTCAACGACCTCGCGGCGCTGTCCTGGTCGTGAGCACGCCGCTGCACGACCTGTCGGCACAGGCGCTCGTCGGCGCCTACCGCAAGGGGAGCCTGTCCCCGGTCGAGGTCACGCAGGCCGTGCTCGACCACATCGCGCGCTGGGAGCCGCGGCTGCAGGCCACCTGGCTGCTGCGCCCCGAGGCCGCGCTGGAGCAGGCGCGTGCCGCGGAGGCGCGCTGGCGCCGCGGTGAGCCGCGGGGCCCGATCGACGGCGTCCCGACCACGATCAAGGAGAACATCGCCACCCAGGGCGACCCCATGCCCGCCGGCACCGCGGCCGTGGCGCTGCGCCCGGCCGCGGCCGATGCGCCGCCTGCCGCGCGGCTGAAGGAAGCGGGTGCGGTGGTCGTCTCCAAGACCACCATGCCCGACTACGGCATGCTGTCTTCCGGACTCTCCAGCTTCCACCGGCTGGCCCGCAATCCCTGGGACCTGACCAGGACACCGGGCGGCTCCAGCGCAGGCGCCGGTGCGGCGGCGGCGGCCGGCTACGGCCCGCTGCATGTCGGCACCGACATCGGCGGGTCGCTGCGGCTGCCCGCCAGCTGGTGCGGCATCTTCACCCTCAAGCCCAGCCTGGGCCGCATTCCGATCGATCCGCCCTACATGGGCCGCGCAGCCGGCCCGATGACGCGCAGCGTCGCCGATGCGGCGCTCATGATGCAGGTGCTGGCGCAGCCCGACGCGCGCGACAGCATGAGCCTGCCGGAACAGGTCATCGCCTGGTCCACCTTCGACGCCGGCGCAGAGCGCCTGCGCGGCTTGCGCATCGGCCTGCTGCTCGATGCGGGATGTGGCCTGGCCGTCGAGCCCGAGATCCTGAAGGCGGTCGAGCAGGCAGCGCGGCTGCTCGAGCGCGCCGGTGCCGTGGTCGAGCCGATGCGGCCCTTCATGTCGCAGGCCATGCTGGATGGCATGGACCATTTCTGGCGCATGCGGTCGCTGGTGGACATCAACGCCCTGCCGGCCGAGCAGCGCGTCAAGGTGTTGCCCTACATCCGTGCATGGGCCGAGAGCGCGGGAGCCTTCAGCGGCGAGCACGTGTTCCGCGGCTTCAGCCAATTCCACGCGACGCGCGTGGCGGCGGTGAGCGCCTGCTCGAAATTCGACTACGTGATCTCGCCCGTTTCGCCCAATCTGCCGGTGGACGCGGAGCTTCCTTCTCCCACCAACGACCCGCTGCGCCCGCTGGAGCACATTGGCTTCACCGTGCCCTTCAACATGTCGGAGCAGCCGGCCGCGTCGATCAACTGCGGCTACAGCGCCAGCGGCCTGCCCATCGGCCTGCAGATCGCGGGACATCGCTTCGACGACCTGGGCGTACTGCAGGTCGCGCGCGCCTTCGAGCTGATCCGCGAACCACAGCGGCCCTGGCCGCAGCCGCCGGCCGCCTGAACGCGGCTCAGGAAAACTGCGAGGCGAGCATCTCGCGCGCCCGCGTGACGAATTCCGTCTCGCCGCGCCGCGGCGGCAGCAGATGGAAGACCACCCGCGGCAGCGCGGGCAGGCCGTGCGGCGGCGCCAGGCGTGCCACGCCCTCGCACAGGGCGGATTCGTTGAGGCAGGCCACGCCCAAACCGGCCGCCAGCGCTGATTGCAGCCCGGCCACGCCCGAAGCCACGTGAGCCACCGTGTAGGGCACGCGCCGTCGGCGCAGCAGCCCGATGGTGAACTGGTGCAGCGAGCACGTGTCGGGCAGCACCAGCAGCCGCAGCGGCGCGCCACGCGCGACGCGCAGGCCGGCAGCGCCCATCCAGGCCAGCGATTCGCGGCGCAGCGCGGGCGCCTTCGCAGCGGCCTTGTCGCCCTGCCCGGCCACACGCATCGAGAGACCGACGTCGAACTGGCCCTGCGCATAGCCGGCCTCAATCGCCCCGCTCTTCAGCACGCTCACATGCAGCCGCACCTGGGGGTAGCGTTCGCCCAGGCGCGCGAGCAGGCGCGCCAGCTCTCCCGGCCGGAAGTAGTCGGTGACGGCGAGCCGCAGTTCACCCTGAAGGGTTTCGCCGCGCAGGTCGCGCAGGGCCTCGTCCGCCAGCACCAGCAGGCGCTGCGCATGGGCCAGCAGCCGCGTGCCGGCCGCCGTGGGCAGCACGCCGGCCTTGCTGCGGCTGAGCAGGGACTGGCCGGCGCGCTCCTCCAGCTTGCGCATCTGCTCGCTCACCGCGGACTGCGACAGGAAGACCTGCGGCGCGGCCGCGGTGAGGCTGCCCGCCTCGACCACCGCGACGAAGGTCCTGAGCTGCTCCAGGTCGAAGCTCTGCTGCATGGGCATATCCATTCGTTCTACCGATGACATCCATCATATCTTCCCGCTTTTCAGATGGATCGCCTTTTCCCAGAATGAAGCCCTCATCGTTCGAAAGGAAAGCACCATGCCCCACATCGTGATCCATCTCTCCGGCCAGCCCGACGCCCAGCTCACCCGCCGCGTCGTCGAGACCGTGGCCGAGCTGACCCAGAGCGTGCTCGACAAGAAGCTGCCGGTGATCGCCACCACCGTGCAGTACATCGCCGACGACGCCTGGTTCATCGGAGGCCATTCGCTCGCCGAACTCGGCCAGTCGGCCTTCCATCTCGACATCAGCATCACCGACGAGACCAACACCAAGGCCGAGAAGGCGCGCTACCTCCGCGAGATCTACCGCGCGATGGCGGCGCTGCGGAAGAATCTGCACGAGGTGTCCTATGTGCATCTGATCGACGCCCGCGCGGCGGCCTACGGTTACGGCGGACTCACGCAGGAGTACCGGCACCAGCAGGCCGGCGTGTAGGGGCAGAATAGGCTGCATGCAAGACAGCCTGGGCAATCCCGTCACGCTGAGCGACCCGTCGAGCCTGCGCGCCGTCAACGATTTCGTCGAGGGCTTCATCTCCTGCGAGGCGCGCGCCGTCGACGTGCTCGCCGCCGCGCAGGACGACAGCCCTCTCGTGCAGGCCTACTGCGCGACGCTGCATCTGTTCGCCGAGTCGCGCGATGCCGCGGCCAATGCGCGGCCTTTCCTCGACAGGGCGCAGGCCGGCGCCGGCCGTGCCACGCCGCGCGAGCGGCGCTACATCGCGGCCGTCAGCGCCTGGGCCGAGGGCGACATCACGCGCGCGATCGCCCTGCACCACGAGCAGGCTCGCGAGCATCCGCGCGATCTGGCCTCGCTCAAGCTCGGGCAGTACCACTGCTTCAACGTCGGCGACTGCCCCGGCATGCTGCGGCTCGCGCTGGCGGCGCTGCCGGCGGCGGCCGACGTGCCCTATCTGCACGGCATGGCAGCCTTCGGCCAGGAGCAATGCCACCTGCTGCGCGAGGCCGAGGCCAGCGCACGCCGCGCGATCGCGATGGTGCACAAGGAGCCCTGGGCCCACCACGCTCTGGCCCACGTGATGCTGACCGAGGGACGGCTGGCCGAGGGCCTGGACTTCATGCGCGGCGTGAGCGACACCTGGGTCGGGCTCAACTCCTTCATGGTCACGCACAACTGGTGGCATGTGGCGCTGTTTCTCATCGACCTCGGCCTTGATGCCGAGGCGCTCGCGGTCTACGACCGGCAGGTGTGGGGCGTGGTCAAGGAGTACTCGCAGGACCAGATCGGCGCGGTCTCGCTGCTCGCCCGCCTGGAGCTCGCAGGCATCGACGTGGGCGCACGCTGGCAGGACCTGGCCGGCTACCTGGCACAGCGGCTCGACGACCATGTGCTGCCTTTTCTCGACCTGCAGTATCTCTATGGCCTCGCGCGCGCCGGCCGGCCCGAGGCGCAGCAGTTGCTGCACAGCATCGAGGCCTTCGCACCAGATGCCCCGGCCTCCACGCGTGCCGCCTGGCAACGCGTCTGTGTCCCGGCGGCGCGGGGCCTGCTGGCCCACGCGCAAGGTGATGCGGCCGGCACGATCGAGGGCCTCGGCCTGGCGCTGCCGCGCCTCGTGGAGATCGGCGGCAGCCATGCGCAGCGCGACCTGTTCGAGCAGGTCTACCTCGATGCGCTGGTCGCCAGCGGCACAGCCAGCGGGCTGGCCAGCGCACAAGGTCTTCTTCAGCAGAAGGTCAACGCGCAGCCCGAATCGCTGCGCCTGCGGCGCCAGGCCGGCGATGTCTACGCCGCACTTGGGCTTCCACGCCTGGTGTCCAACTCGCCCAACCCACACGCACACGCACAGGAGTAAGAAACTTGTCCATCGAAATCTGGCTCGCCTTCGTCGCCGCCTCGGCGGTGCTGCTCATCATTCCCGGCCCGACCATCCTCACTGTCATCAGCTATTCGATGGCGCACGGCCGCCGCGCCAATGTGCCGCTGGTGGCCGCGGTGGCCTTGGGCGATTCGACCGCGCTGGCAGTGTCGCTGCTGGGCCTGGGCGCGCTGCTCGCGGCCTCGGCCTTCTGGTTCACCGTGGTCAAGTGGGCGGGCGGCCTGTACCTGCTCTACCTGGGCTTCAAGCTGCTGCGCGCTGGCGCCTCCTCGGCCGAGCTGGCCGCCCCTGCCGCGCCGGGCTCGCGCTGGCGGCTGTTCGCCAACACCTGGCTGGTGACGGCACTCAACCCCAAGGGCATCGTGTTCTTCGTGGCCTTCTTGCCGCAATTCCTCCGGCCTGGCGAGGACGTGACCCAGCAGCTCTGGATCCTCGCCCTCACCTTCGTGGTGATGGCGACGCTGAACGCCACGCTCTACGCGGTGTTCGCCGCGGCGGCGCGTCGGCTGCTGAGCTCGCCGCGCGCGCAGCGGCGCTTCCACCTGGCGGGTGGCTCGCTGCTGTCGGCGGCCGGGATCTGGGCGCTGCTGGCCCGTCGCCCGGCCTAGCCGCGCTGCGCGCTCAGTGCGCGATGCGGTGCCACCAGCGGCTGTATTCCTCGTCGGTCGACAAGGTCCACAGCGCCAGCACCATGACCACCAGCCCGGTCACGACCGCGGTGAGCATCGCATCGGCGTTGCCGTTGAAGCGCAGCACCCAGGGCGACGCCACCAGCCACAGCCCCAGCGCCGCCTCGGTCCATTCTTCCCAGGCGCGCGGAAGGAGCATCGCGCCGAGCGCCGCGGCGATCAGTGCGATACCCACGATCACCGCGTTCGGCATCGCGGCAGCATCACCGGAATAGCCCAGGATCCAGGGTGAGAGCACCAGCCAGGCACCCAGCGCGCCATTGACGGCGTCCTGCCAATGCTTGAGTTGGAACATGGTTGCACCTCCTGCCGGCTGGAATGCCGGTGGTCGTTGGACCCGTCGGGCATGGCGCTGGTTCCTTTTGTGAACATGAAAGCGCCCGGACTCCCACAAAGGCGCCGAAAGGCGCATCATCCGGTCTGCAGAACCCACGGCACGGGCTCGATGCGAGGCAGATCGTGGCAAGGTTCAGGACGCTCCTGTGGCTCGGCGCGGCACTCGCCGCGACGGGGGCGCTCGTTGCCTTCGCGGTGGACGAGTTGCGGACCGCGCGGCTGCAGTCCGCCTTCTGGCGCGATGTCGGGCGCGACGCGCATTTCAGCGTCGCCGCCGGCCCCAGCGACGCCCTCCGCTTCCCGCACAGCGGCCCCTATGACGAGCGTCTTGGCTACAAGCGCATGCCCGAGTTCATCGAGCGGCTGGAGGCGCGCGGCTATCAGGTGACTGAGCAGGCGCGGATGTCGCCGCGGCTGATGGCGCTGTACGACCACGGCCTCTATGGCCCCTGGCGCGAGAAGAACCAGGCCGGCCTCACCGTACGCGACTGCCGGGCCCGGACACTGTCGCAGACCCGCGTGCCGCAGCGCGTGTACGAGCGCTTCGAGGAGGTGCCGCCGCTGCTGGTGGACGCCCTGCTCTTCGTCGAGGACCGCCATCTGCTCGACGCCGAGCCGGCGCAGCGCAATCCCGCGCTGGACCCGGAGCGCTTCGCCAAGGCCGGCATCGAGCAGTTGCAGCGCGCCCTCGGCGCTTCGCGTTCCGCCTCGGGCGGCAGCACGCTGGCCACGCAGATCGAGAAGTACCGCCATTCGCCCCACGGCCGCACCGGCTCGATCGGCGACAAGCTGCGCCAGATGGCATCGGCCTCGCTGCGCGCCTACCAGGACGGCGAGGACACGCAGGTACGGCGCCGCCAGATCGTGGTCGACTACCTGGACACCGTGCCGCTCGCCGCGCGGCCCGGCTACGGCGAGGTGCATGGCCTGGGCGACGGCCTGTGGGCCTGGTACGGGCGAGACTTCGGCGAGGTCAATCGCCTGCTGGCCGACAACGCCGAAGGCGCCCCGCCCACGGAACAGGCGCTCGAACGGCAGGCCGAGGCCTTCAAGCAGGCCCTCTCGCTCATGATCGCCCAACGCCGGCCCTCGCAACACCTGCTGGACAACGGCGAGAGCCTGGGCCGGCTCACCGACAGCTACCTGCGCCTGATGGCCGATGCGGGCGTCATCGCGCCCTCCTTGCGCGATGCGGCGCTGAAGATCACGCTGAAGCGACCGTCCGAGCTACCGCCCGCACCGCGGCCGGACTTCGTTCGGCGCAAGGCGCTGAATGCGCTGCGCGGCGAGATGACCTCACTGCTCGACGTGCCGCGTGCCTACGACCTGGAGCGGCTGGACCTGGAGGTCGACGGCAGCCTGCACGACCAGGCGCAGGCGATTGCCGCGCGGGCGCTGATGCAGCTTCGCACGCCCGCAGCCGCCAAGGCCGCCGGGCTGTACGGCCACCACCTGCTGGACCCGGGCGACGACCCGCGCCGCCTGACCTACAGCTTCACGCTCTACGAGCGCGGCCAAGACAGGAACCTGCTGCGGGTGCAGGCCGACAGCATCGATCAGCCCTTCGACGTGAACCGGGGCGCACGCCTGGATCTCGGCTCCACCGCCAAGCTGCGCACGCTGGTGAGCTACCTCGAACTGGTGGCCGAGTTGCACGGGCGCTGGGCGGAGGCCGGCACGGCCGCGGTCGCGGCCTGGAAGCCGAACGAGCGCGATCCGCTGGGCCAGTGGGCGCGCCACCAGCTCCTGAACGCACGCGACCGCAGCCTCCCGGCGATGCTGGAAGCGGCCATGCAGCGGCGCTACTCCGCCGGCGAAGGCGAGGCCTTCTTCACCGGCGGCGGCCTGCACAGCTTCAGCAACTTCGATCGCACGCACGGCGGGCCGATGACGGTGCAGGAGGCCTTCCGGCACTCGGTCAACCTGGTGTTCATCCGGCTCATGCGCGACATCGTGCGCCACCGGATGTACGGCGATGGCGCTGCCGGCCGCCGCCTGCTGGAAGACCCGGCCGACCCGTCGCGCCGCGAGATGCTGGTGCTCTTCGCCGACCGCGAGGGTTCGGCCTTCCTCGCGCGCTTCCATCGCAAGTACAAGGGCAAGACGCCGGCCGAGGCGGAGGCCTTGCTGCTCAAGGGCCTGCGGCCGACGGCGCCACGCCTGGCCAGCGTGCTGTTCACCCTGGAGCCGGGGGCCGACGAAGCGCAGCTCGAGGCGCTGCTGGTGCGCGAGCTCGGCCGCGGCGCCAACTCGCCGCGTGCCCTTCGCAAGATGCACAGCACCTACACCGGCCTCTCGCTGGGCGACCGCGGCTACGTGGCACGGGTGCATCCGCTGGAACTCTGGCTGGTGGGCTACTTGCGCCGACACCCCGGTGCCTCGTTGACCGAGGTGCTGGACGCGAGCGTGCAGGAGCGCCAGGACAGCTATGCGTGGCTGTTCAGGACGCGCCACAGGAGCGCGCAGGACCGCCGCATCCGCGAGCTGGTCGAGGGCGACGCCTTCGCCCAGATCCACCGCTCGTGGCAGCGCCTGGGCTATCCCTTCGCGTCGCTCACGCCTTCCTATGCCAGCGCGATCGGCGCCTCCGGCGACCGGCCGGCGGCGCTGGCCGAACTGATGGGCATCCTGGCCAACGACGGCCGGCGACTGCCGCAGCCCGGCGTGACCGCCCTGCACTTCGCGCGCGGGACGCCTTACGAGACGCGGCTCGAGCAGCGCGGCGAGGCCCCGCAGCAGGTGTTGGCGCCGGAGGTCGCCCAGGCGGCACGCCGTGCGCTGGCCGACGTCGTGCGCAGCGGCACGGCGCGCCGGCTGTACGGCGCGGTGATCGACGCGGACGGCAGGCCCATCGAGATCACCGGCAAGACCGGCACCGGCGACCGCCGCTTCCAGGTCTACGGCCGCGGCGGCCGCGTGATTGCCGAGCGCAAGGTGGAGCGCACGGCCACCTTTGCCTTCACCCTCGGCGACCGGTACTTCGGCACGCTGGTCGCCTATGCGCGCGAGCCTTACGCGGCGCGCTTCCGCTTCACGAGCGCACTGCCGGTGCAGCTGCTGAAATCGCTGGCGCCGCAGCTGCTGCCGGTGCTGCAGCAGGAAGGCTGCAGCGCGCCCGCGGGCTGACCGGAGCACCTTCGCCTCCGGCTGCGGTATTCGCCTTGGGAGCGGCCCGTCGGCTCATGACTTTCGCAGGTGCCGCTGCTGGTCGTAGGTCGGCTGCGCGGGCAGGCCCTCGAGGTGCGCGGTGTCGGCCCAGTCGATGATCTCGATCTGCGTGGGCCGCGCCGCGTCGGCGATGCGGATGCGGTTGAAGCCGGCGTTGGGAATATCGCTCTGGCGCGGGCCGTTGAGCCCCAGCCCGCGCGCGGTGCGCCAGACCATGTCCAGCACGCCGCCGTGCGTCACGACGATCACCCTCTGCCCCGGATGCGCGGCCGCGAGGCCGCCGAACGTCTCCATGACGCGTGCGTGGAACTGCCGCGTCGACTCGCCCTCGGGCATCGCGTGGTCCTCGCTGAACTTGAGCCAGTCCTCCCAGGCGCTCGGGTGCTGCGCCTGGATCTCCTCGGCCCGCATGCCCTCGACGACGCCGAAGTTCTGCTCCCGCAGCGCGACCGAGGTGAGGATCTCGAGCCCGAGCTGCTGCGCGGCGGGCGTCGCCGTCTGCTGCGCGCGCATCAGGTCGCTGCTGACCAGGTGCTGCGCCGTCTCGCGCGCCATGCGCAGGCCCAGCCGGCGTGCCTGCTCGTGGCCGGTGTCGTTGAGGGGAACGTCGATGTGGCCCTGGAAGCGCAGCTCGCGGTTCCAGTCGGTTTCGCCGTGGCGAATGAGGATGAGTTCGATGGACATGGAGTGTGGCTATTGTCCTCGCAACCCATGTCGGCCAGACGACGGCCGCGGATCGCCGAAAATGCGCCGATGCCCCAACTTGTCCTGCTGCCCGGCCTCGCCTGCGACGAACGCCTCTGGGAAGCCCAGCTCTCCGCACTGCCCGCCAACCTCGACGTGCGCGTGAGCGACGCCCACATGCGGCATGAGCGCATCGAAGCCATGGCCGCAGCCGTGCTGCGCGAGCATGCCGGGCCACTGGTGCTGTGCGGTGCCTCGATGGGCGGCATGATCGCGATGGAGGCTGCGCGCCAGGCGCCCGAGCGCATCGCGGGCCTGGCGCTGCTGGGCACCAATCCGCGCCCCGAAACGCCCGAGATGTACGAGCTGCGTACCTCCGCGATCGAACTCTTCGAACGCGGCGAGGCGCGCGACGTGATCGAATTCAATGCCGGCTTCGCCTTTCATCCCGCGCAGGCGGGCGATGCCGCGCTGGTGCGCCGCTACGTGGAGCTGGTGCTCGATGCCGGCGCGGAGCAGCTCATCAGCCAGAACCGCGCCCTCATGGAGCGGCCCGACCAGCGCACGCACCTGGCCTCGCTGCGCTGCCCGGTGCTGATCATGTGCGGCGACAGCGACAGGCTCACCGCGCCCGAATGCTCGAGCGAGCTGGCCGCGCTGATGCCTCACGCGGAACTCGTGTGGGTCGAGGCCTGCGGCCACATGCTGACGATGGAGAAGCCGGCATTCGTCAACGCGACGCTGCTGCCATGGCTCCAGCGGGTGATGCTCAGCTGATCTGCCCGCCGGTCTCGCGCACGTCGTCGTGCACCGCGAGCGCTGTCGCGACCGCGATGCGCAGACCAGTGGTCACCGTCTCCAGCGCCATGCTCGGCATGCCCGGAAAGCGCACCGCCTGTTCGGGCAGGTAGGGGATGTGGATGAAGCCGCCACGCAAGCCCGGCGCCGGGCGCATGGCGATGCGATGCATCAGGCCGAAGAACAGGTGATTGCAGACGAAGGTGCCGGCGCTGTTCGACACCGACGCGGGAATGCCCGCCTCGCGCAGCGCACGCACCATGGCCTTGATCGGCAGCGTCGAGAAGTACGCCGCCGGCGCGCCCGCCACCACCGGCACATCGATCGGCTGGCAGCCCGCGTTGTCGCAGATGCGGCCGTCGTCCATGTTGATGGCCACGCGCTCGGGTGTGATCTCGCTACGGCCGCCCGCCTGGCCGACGCCGATCGCCAGCACCGGCCGCAGTTCGTCGATGGCCGGATCGAGCTCGCGCAGCGCGGCACCGAAGACGCAGGAGATGCGCCGCGCATGCACCACCGCGCCCTCGCAGCGCCAGCCGTCCAGTGCGCGGACCGCCTCCCACGAGGGATTGATCGCCTCCTTGTCGAAGGGCTCGAAGCCGGTCAGCAGGATGTTCACGTCGCGGCGATCGCGATGCCTTCGCCCGTCAGGCGCTCGCGGATGCGGCGCGCGAAGGCGAGCGCATGGGCGCCATCGCCGTGCAGGCAGACGGTCTGCGCGTTGACCTCGACCACCGTGCCGTCGATCGCACGCACCTGGTGGTCGCGCACCAGCGAGAGCGTCTGCGCGAGCGCCTGTGCCTCGTCCTCGATCAGCGCCTCGGGCCGGCTGCGCGGCACCAGGCTGCCATCGGGCATGTAGCCGCGGTCCGCGAAGACCTCTTCCACCGGCGTCAGGCCGGCGCGCCGGGCCGCATCGATCATGCCGCTGCCTGCCAGGCCGAAGAAGCGCAGGCCGGGATCGAAGCGGCGCACCGCCTCGCACAGGGCCTCGGCCAGCACCGGGTCCTTCACCGCCTGGTTGTAGAGCGCCCCGTGCGGCTTGACGTGGGCCAGCGCGCCGCCCTCGGCCTTGACGATGGCCGCCAGCGCGCCGACCTGGTAGAGCATGCCGGCGATGACCTCCTCGGGCGGCAGCCGCATCTCGCTGCGGCCGAAGTTCTCGCGGTCGGGCCAGCTGGGGTGCGCGCCGATCGCCACGCCGTTCTCCAGCGCCCAGCGCACGCATTGCCGCATGGTCTTCGCGTCGCCGGCATGCCAGCCGCAGGCGATGTTCGCCGAGCTCACGAGCTGCAGCAGGGCCTCGTCGTTGTCGCAGCCTTCGCCGAGATCGGCATTGAGGTCAATCCGCATGGTGGCGTTCTCCTTGCGTCCCATTGTGCGCCGGCAGCATCCACCCCGCCGCGGACAGGCCTTGGCTGACATGCGCAAGGTACTGCTGCTGTGCGCCCCAGGCCTCCAGCGCCGCCGCCGCGTCGACCTCGACCAGGCGCAGCCGGCCGTTGAGCGGCGCCCGCGCAAGCTTCCAGAGGTCGGCACGGATCACCACGCCGATGCGCGGATAGCCGCCCGTGGTCTGCGCATCGCCCATCAGGATGATGGGCTGCCCCGAAGGCGGCACCTGGATGGTCCCGGGGATCACGGCCGAGGACAGCATGTCGGTGCTGCGCTTGCGCTTGAGTTCCGGTCCTTCGAGCCGGTTGCCCATGCGGTTGCTCTGCGGCGTGATGCGCCAGGCCTCGCGCCACAGCAGCTCGCGAGAAGCGACGGTGAACTGATCGAACTCGGGGCCTGGCATGACGCGCAGGACCACGGTGCCGTCCTCGTGCTGGTCCCAGTCGGGCGCGCGCACGCCGAAGGCGCGGCGCGCCATGCGTGCCGCATCGAGGCCGGGCAGCCCCAGCGGCAGCCGGTCGCCCTTCTTCAGCGCGCGACCCTCGTGGCCGCCGAAGCCGGCCTTGAGGTCGGTGCTGCGCGAGCCGATGACCGGCGGCACGTCGATGCCGCCGGCGACGGCCAGCCAGCTGCGCAGTCCCGTCTTGCCGATCCATTCGTTGGCCGCGCCGAGGCGCAGCACCTGGCCTGCCGCCACCGGCATGCTCCAGCCGGGCCACAGCGGCGCACCGTCGAGGCGTGCGCCGAAATCGTCGCCAACCAGCGCGATGCGGGTGGAGGTCTCGAAGCGGATCTCGCAGCCACCGAGCGTGAGTTCCAGGCCTGCCGCGCCGTCGGCGTTGCCCACCAGGCGATTGGCCAGCACCAGCCCGAGTGCGTCGAGCGCACCGCCGGGGCAGATCCCCTGCTGCCGGTGGCCATGGCGGCCCAGGTCCTGCACGGAGGCCAGCGGGCCGGGTCGCAGCACCGTGAGGGCGCCCGCCGCCGTCACAGCGCGACGCTTTCCACGACGAAGCGCACCCGGTCCCCGGGGCGCAGCAGAGTGGGCTCGGCCGCGGCCGGGTCGAAGAGTTCCAACGGGGTGCGGCCGATCAGCTGCCAGCCGCCCGGCGAGACGAGCGGATAGATGCCGGTCTGCGCCCCGCCGATGCCCACCGATCGGGCCGGCACCGCCACCCGGGGTTCGGCACGCCTCGGTGTCGCCAACTCCGGCGGCAGCCCACCCATGAAGGCGAAGCCCGGCAGGAAGCCGAGCAGGTAAACCACGTAGTCGGCACTGCTGTGGCGCCGTACCACCTCCGCCGGCGCGAGGCCGGTGTGCGCGGCCACGTCGGCGAGGTCAGGACCTGCCTCGCCGCCGTAGGCCACCGGGATGCGGATCTCGCGCCCCTCGATGGCCATGCCGGCGAGCTGGGGCCAGGCCGACAGCACCTGCATCTCCAGCTCGGCCGCATCGACCTGCTCGGGATCGAAGACGAGGCTGAGGTTGTTCATGCCCGGCAGCACCTCGTGCACGCCGCGCCATTGCAGGGCCTCGCTGGCCAGCGCCCAGATCTGCTGCTGCTGCGCCAGCGTCGCCGGCGACGGCAGCTCGCACAGCAGCGCCGCATCGCCCAGGGCGTGCAGGCGCGGCGACGTCATTCGCGGCCCAGGCTGCGCACCTTGGCGAGCAGGCTCTCCTGCACGCCGCGCGAGACGAACTTGTCGACCTCGCCGCCGAGCATCGCGATCTCGCGCACGAAGGTGCTCGAGATGAACTGGTACTTGTCGCTGGGCGTGAGGAACACGGTCTCGACCTCCGGCATCAGCGAGCGGTTCATGCCGGCGAGCTGGAATTCGTAGTCGAAGTCGGTCACGGCGCGCAGGCCGCGCACCATGGCCTTGCCGCCACGCGCCACCACGAAATCGCGCAGCAGGCCCGAGAAGCTCTCCACGGTGACCTGGTCGCTGTAGGGCGCCACCGCCGTGCGCGCCATGTCCATGCGCTCCTGGAGCGTGAACAGGGCCTTCTTGTGATGGCCCGCCGCCACCGCGACGATCACCCTGGAGAACAGCTGCGTCGCCCGTCGCACCACGTCTTCGTGGCCGAGGGTCATGGGATCGAATGTGCCGGGATACACCGCGATCACGTTGCTGGACATGGTTGCTTCCTCCTGGTGCAGCCGTTGCGGCCGGTTCGGGCGGATTATGCAGTGCTGTCAGACGCAAGTATCAACAGATGTGCATGCACCGCGCCGGCCTTGAGCAGACGGTAGGGCGCCAGGCCGAAAGGGGCCAGCTCTTCTCCGCCCCAGCGGCGCGCCGCTTCGAGGTAGACCACGCCATCGGGCCGCAGCGCGCGCACCGCTGCCCGCAGGGCCGAGTCGTAGAGCTGCGGGCTGTCGAAGGGCGGATCGAGGAACACGGCATGCACGCTCCCCGCCGGCGCGCGCTCGAGGGCCGTCACGCCATTGCCGCGCTCGATGCGCACGGCCTCGGCCTCGAGCTTCGTCTTCAGGGCCTGCATCTGAGCGACCAGCGAGGCGTCCTGCTCGCACAGCAGCACGGAGGCCGCGCCGCGCGAGGCGGCCTCGAAGCCGAGCGCGCCGGTGCCGGCGAAGGCGTCGACGCAATGCCAGCCCGGCAGCTCGCCGCCACTGGCGCCCGCCAGGCTGGCGAGCCAGTTGAACAGGGTCTCACGCACCCGGTCGGGCGTGGGGCGCAGGCCGGGCTTGTCGACCACCGCCAGCCGCGTGCGCTTCCATTGGCCGCCGATGATGCGGACCTCGTGGCGCCGCGCGTCCTGTGTCCGCTTATTCGTCGTCGCCACCCAGCACTCCTCCGAGCAGTCCTCCAGCGCCGAAGCCACCGAGCACCGAGCCCTCCTCGCGCGCGCCGCCGCGCTGCGGTGCGGCCGCGAACACGCGCGAGGCCAGGCGCGAGAAGGGAAGACTCTGCAGCCAGACCGTGCCAGGCCCGCCGAGCTTGGCGAAGAACAGGCCCTCGCCGCCGAAGAGCGCGGTCTTGATCTTGCCCACGTACTCGATCTCGAACTGGACCTGCGGCGTGTAGGCGACCAGGCAGCCGGTGTCCACCATCAGCGTCTGGCCGGGCGCCAGCTCGCGCTTGACCACAGTGCCGCCCGCATGCACGAAGGCCAGGCCATCGCCGTCGAGCTTCTGCATGATGAAGCCCTCGCCGCCGAAGAAGCCGACCGAGAGCTTGCGCTGGAACGCGATGCCCAGGCTCACGCCGCGCGCGGCGCAGAGAAAGGCATCCTTCTGGCAGATCAGCGTTCCGCCCAGCGCCTTCAGGTCCATCGGCAGGATCTTGCCCGGATAGGGTGCCGCGAAGGCCACGCGGCGCTTGCCCTGCCCGTTGTTCGTGTAGACGGTGGTGAACAGCGACTCGCCCGTCACCAGCCGCTTTCCCGCCCCGAGCAGCTTGCCGAACAGGCCGCCGCCCTGCTGGACCGAGCCGTCGCCGAACACCGTGTCCATGGCGATGCCGCCATCCATGAACATCAGGCTGCCGGCCTCGCCGATCGCGGCCTCGCCGGGATCCAGCTCGACCTCGACGAACTGCATCTCCGCACCGCGGATCTCGTAGTCCACCACGTCCATCGCCATCTTGTCGCTCCTCGTGTTGCGCTGTGAGGCGAGGATGGTAGCCAAGCGGCCGCGGGCGGATTCAGGGCTTGCCGCCCACCACCACCGTCACCATGCGGTCGGGCTGCAGCTTGCGCGCGAAGGCGGCCTTGATGTCGGCCGCCGTGACGGCGTTCATGCGCGCGGTCCAGGTCTCGAGGTAGTCGAGCGGCAGGTCGTTCCAGGCGATGTTCGCGACGTTGCTCAGCAGCTTGCGGTTGCTGTCGAGCAGCAGCGGGAAGCCGCCGATCAGGTTGTCCTTGGCGGCCTTGAGCTCGGCGGCGGTGGGGCCGTCGGCGACGAATTTCGCGACCACCTCGCGCGAGACCTTCACCGCCTCGTCGGCCTGGTCGGGCCGGGTCTGGAAGCCGATGCGGAAGGCGCCGGCATGCAGGCCCGGCGAGAAAGTGCTGTAGACGCTGTAGGCCAGGCCGCGCTTCTCGCGCACCTCCTCGGTCAGGCGCGAGACGAAGCCGCCACCGCCGAGGACGTAGTTGCCGAGGGTGAGCGCGAAGTGGTCCGGATCGCTGCGCGGATAGCCCGGCTGCCCGATCCAGACATGGGCCTGGGCCGAGTCGAAGGGCAGGCGCTCGTCCTTGGCGGCCGCGAGCGGCGCCACGTCGGGCACCGGCGGCAGCGCGGCGCAGCCGCCGGCCGGCACGGGCAGGCGCGACAGCAGCGTGTTCGCTATCGAGTCGGCCTGCGCGCGCGTGACGGCGCCCACGATGCTGAGCTTGGCGCGGCAAGGCTGGATCAACTGCTCGTAGCGCTGGCGCATCGCGGCCGTGTCGATGCGCGCGAGCGTGGCTTCGGTCGTATCCAACCCATAGGGATGGCTGCCGTAGACGTCCTGGCCGAAGGTGCGCCCGGCCAGGGTCGCAGGCTTGGTGTTGGCCTCGCGGATGGAGGCGTTGAGCCGCTCGCGCTCGCGCCGCCACACGTCCTCGGGAAAGGAAGGCTCGCCAATCTCGCGCGCGGCCAGGCGCACCGCCTTGTCGAGCAGCGCCGGCGTGGCGAGCGTGCGCAGCGAGAAGCTCATGCGGTCGGAGCCGGCACTGGCGTCGAAGTTGGCGCCGAGATCGGCCCAGGCCTCGCCCAGGGCGTTCTGGTCCATCGCCGGCTCGCTACCGCTCGCCCGGATGCCCTTCTCGACCATGCCGGCGGTCACACCGGCGAGCCCGGCCTGCGCCGCGGGGTCGCGCCGGCTGCCGGCGTCGAAATCGATCTGGACGTCGACGATGGGCAGGGCATCGGTGGCGGCCAGGTACACCTTGGCGCCGTTGGCCAGGGTCCAGTGTTCGATCGGGACTGCGGCCTGGGCAACGGCACCGGCCAGCGCGACAGCGAGGGACGGCAGGAGCTTCATCTTGTTCAGGATCGGCATGATGCGGCGGCTCGTCGTCTTCATCGCAGTTCTCCCCCGGGGGCAGCGAAGCCGCGTGCACGTCGCTGGGGATCGGGCGGCAGCGGCCGCAGCGTGGCGACGGTCAGTTGGTCGTCGCCGAAGTACTTGGCTGCCACGGCCTGCACCTCTGCCGCCGTGACCTTCTGCAGCCGCGCGATCATGCGCGGGCTGGCATCGAGCGGCAGGCCCTGGATCCAGTTGCTGCCGAGCTCGCGCGCCTGGGCCATCACCGAGTCGAGCTTGTAGGTCTCGCTGGCGGTCCACTGGGTCTTGACCCGGGCCAGTTCGGCCTCGCCGATGCCTTCGCGGGCGATCTTCGCGACCTGCTCGCGCAGGGCGGCCTCGACCGCCTCCGGGGTCTTGCCGGCGGCGGGCACGCCATCGAGCACGAAGAGCTGCGGGCCGCGGCCGACGAAGCCAGAGTAGGCGCCGGTCGAGTCGGCCACGCGATCCGGCCCCTGGGTCAGCGCGCGGTCCAGGCGCGCGCCCGGATAGCCGTCAAGCACGGCGGACAGCACCAGCAGGGCATAGGAATCGCTCGCGCCGTCGAACTGGTCGGTGGTCGGGATCTGCGGCACGCGGAAAGCCAGGGACACGTAGGCCTGCTCGGCCGGCGCCTTGAACTCGATGCGCCGCAGGCCGCGCTGCGGCGGCTCGATGCGGGGCTTGCGCTCGGGCACCGCCCGGCTGGGGATGCGCCCGTAGTACTTCTCGGCCAGGGCACGCACCTTGTCGACGTCGACATCGCCCGCCACCACGAGTGCGGCATTGGCGGGCACGTACCAGCGCTGGAAGAAGGCGCGGGCGTCGGCCGGGGTCATCGCGTCCAGGTCGCTCATCCAGCCGACGATGGGGCGGCGGTAGGGCGAGGCGGTGAAGACGGCGGCGTTCTGCTGCTCGCCGAGCAAGGCCCGGGGCTGGTCATCGGTGCGCAGGCGGCGCTCTTCCTTCACCACCTCGATCTCGCGCGTGAATTCCTCGTCCGGCCACTGGTTGGCGGCGAAGCGGTCGGACTCCAGCACCATCACCTGCTCCAGCTTGTCGGCCGGGATCTGCTGGTAGTAGCCGGTGTAGTCGCGCGTGGTGAAGGCGTTCTCGCGCCCGCCCAGCGCGGCCACCCGGCGCGAGAACTCGCCGGGCTTGAGCGTCTTCGTGCCTTTGAACATCATGTGCTCCAGCACGTGCGCCACGCCGGAGGTGCCGTCGACCTCGTCCACGGAGCCGACGCGGACCCAGACCATCTGCACCGCCGTCGGCGCACGCCGGTCGGGCTTGACGATCAGGCTCATGCCGTTGGCGAGGGTGAATTGGCGGGGCTGGGTGGCTGGGCTGGCCACCGTGGCGTCGGGTGCGGCCGGGGGAGGGGTCTGCGCCAGCGCGGGCCAGGCCCAGGGCGCGATGAGCACCGAAGCCAGCACCGCACCAGACGCAGCGCGGCGTGGCGAGGGGTGTTTCATAGAATGGGTCGGATTGTAAAAACACCCCGATGTTCAGTTTCTTCAAGAAAAAACCGCCGGTCGAGAGCCCTGCGCCAGCACCTGTCGCCTTGCCGGCCGAGACGCCCGCGGAGCCGCCGGCGCCCGCCCGGTCGGTGTTCTCGCCGTCCAGTTGGTTCGGCGGCAAACCCGCCGTGGCGGAGCCGCCCGCCCCTGTCGCATCTCCTGTTGCACCTTCTGTTGCAACTCCAGTCGCACCTCCGGTCGCACCGCCCGTTGCAGCGCCGATAGCGCCCCCTGCTGCGACCCCTGCCGTACCCC
>NZ_LYMK01000016.1 GCF_002157355.1 Variovorax sp. JS1663
GGTCACGCGCAGTGGGGTCGCCTTTCTTTGGTTACTTTCTTTGGCGAAGCAAAGAAAGTGACTCGCCCGCCGGGGCGAATTCCCGGCTCCGGCGCAACAACAAACAGCAAGGCACAAATCAAGCGTACGAGTGCCCTCACCCCCACCCTCTCCCAGAGGGAGAGGGAGCAAGAAGAGGTGAGCCCATGAACCGCAGGACCGCTCCCAAGGCGAAGGTACGCGAATGACCGCTCACCGTGTGTGGCGCCTCGGCGCCGACATCGACACCGACGCGCTGGCCCCGGGCCATGCGATGAAGCACGGCATCGACATCATCGCGAAGCACTGCCTCGAGGCCGTGCGCCCCGAGTTCGCGCGCGATGTGCGGCCGGGCGACGTGATCGTGGCGGGGCCCAACTTCGGCATCGGCTCCTCGCGTGAGCAGGCCGCGGCGGTGCTGGTGCAGCTGGGCGTGGCGGCGGTGATCGCGCCCTCGTACAGCGGGCTCTACTTCCGCAACGCCTTCAACCTCGGACTGCTGCTGTTGACCTGCGCCGACGCCGAGTCGCTGAAGGACGGTGAGCAGGTCTCCCTCGACGCGGAGAGGCCGGCCCTGCAGGCCGCCGATGGCCGCGTGCTCGCCTGCGAGCCGGTGCCCGGCTTCCTGATGGACATGGTGCGCGCCGGCGGATTGCTTGCGCAGCTGCGCCAGCGCTTCAAGGAACGACAGACATGACTGAGAACGCACTCGACCCCGTCACCCTCGCCGTGCTGCGCGGCCGCCTGGAGCAGGTGGCCGACGAGATGGACGCCACTCTCTACCGCAGCGCCTTCAATCCCATCATCGCGGAGGCGCACGACGCTTGCCACGGCCTGTACGACGCGCAGACCGGCGACACGCTGGTGCAGGGCAAGTCCGGCCTGCCGGTGTTCGTCGGCGCCATGGCCTTCGCGGTGCGCGCCACCGCGAAGGTCGCCGAAGCGCGCGGCGGCATGCAGGACGGCGACATCTGGATCAGCAACGACGCCTACGACGGCGGCACGCACGCCAACGACTTCAAGCTGGTGCGGCCCTTCTTCCGCAACGGCCGGCTCTACTGCCACATGGCCTCGGCCGCGCACTGGCACGACGTGGGCGGCGCGGTGCCCGGCAACTACAACCCGGCCGCCACCGAGTGCTGGCAGGAGGCGGTGCAGATCCCGCCGGTGCGCATCGTGCGCGGCGGCCGGCTCGACGAGGATGTGCTCGCCATCCTGCGCGCCAACACCCGCCTGCCGGAGAGCCTGTGGGGCGACCTGAACGGCCAGCTGGCCGCGCTGGAGCTGGGCGCCAGGCGGCTGCACGGCCTGCTCGACGAGTATGGCGACACGCTGGTGCTGCAGGCGCTGGGCGAGTTGCGCGGCCGCGCGCTCAAGCTCATGCGCTCGCACATCGCCTCGCTGCCCGACGGCCGCTACAGCTTCGAGGACCAGCTCGACAACGATGGCATCACGCCCGAGCCGCTGACCATCGCGCTGGACATGACGGTCGCCGGCGACCGGCTGTCGCTGGACTTCTCGCGCAGCTCGCCGCAATGCGCGGGGCCGGTCAACATCTCGCGCGCGACCGCGGTGGCGGCCTGCTACGTGGCGCTCAAGCACCTGTTCCCGGACGTGCCGGCCAATGCGGGCGTGCTGGACGCGGTGGACTTCGAGATCCCCGACCGGCTGGTGATCAGCGCCGAGCGCCCGCGCCCGGTGGGCGGCTACACCGAGACCATCCTGCGCATGATCGACGTGATCTTCAGCGCCGCCGCCCAGGCCGACCCGCAGCGCGCCGTGGCGCAGGCCTACGGCACCATCAACGCGCTGTCGATCGCGGGCCACCGCAGCGATGCGGGCCGCGAGGGGCAGCGCTGGGTGATGTTCAGCTTCTTCGGCGGCGGCCACGGCGCGCACTCGGGCGGCGACGGGCTGTCGCACGGCAATGCGCCGATCTCCACCGCCACCATCCCGCCGCTGGAGATCCTGGAGGCGGCCTACCCGGTGCGCTTCACCGAGTGGAGCCTGCGCACCGGCTCGGGCGGCGACGGCCAGTTCCGCGGCGGGCTGGGCGCGGTCTACGAGATCGAGCTGTTGGAGAAGGATGCAGAGGTGTTCGTCTTCGGCGAGCGCGGCAGTTCGCCGCCCAAGGGCATCGCGGGCGGCGGGGCCGGCGCGCTCAACGTGTTCCGCTACGAGAACGCGGGCGAGTGGCATGTGCCGCCCATGGTCTCGAAGATGCGCGGCATCCGGCTCGCGCGCGGCGAGCGCGTGCGGCTGGAGACGCCCGGCGGCGGCGGATGGGGCGCGCCGGCCGAGCGGGCGCCGCAGGCGCGGGCACGCGACCGCGCGATGGGCTATGTGGGCGCCGACGGCGCCGGTCAGGAATCCGAAGAATGAACGCAGCAGAAAAGAAGAAGGCCGCGCCGCTGGTCGTCGGCGTCGACGTCGGCGGCACCTTCACCGACCTCTTCGTGCTCGACGAGGCCGAGGGCACGGCGCGCATCGTCAAGGTGCCCTCCACCCGCGGCGAGGAGGCGCGCGGCTTCATGAACGGCGTGCAGCGGGTGGCTGACTCGGCCGCCGCCATCGCCACCATCGTGCACGGCACCACCGTCGGCACCAATGCGCTGCTGGAGCGCAAGGTAGCGAAGACCGGCATCCTCACCACGCGCGGCTTTCGCGACGTGCTGGAGATGCGCCGCCGCGATCGCCCGCAGACCTGGGGCCTGCGCGGCAGCTTCGTGCCGGTGGTGCCGCGCCAGCTGCGGCGCGAGGTGGACGAGCGCGTGCTGGCCGACGGCAGCATCCACACGCCGGTAGACCTGGACCAGGTGCGCGAGCAGGCGCGTGCGCTGCTGGCCGAGGGCTGCGAGGCCGTCTGCGTGTTCTTCATCAACACCTACGCCAATCCGGAGAACGAGCGGCGCGCCGTGGCCGCGGTGCGCGGGATCTGGCCGAACGCCCACGTGACCGCGGCGAGCGAGGTGCTGCCCGAGATCCGCGAGTTCGAGCGCTGCTCCACCGCCACCCTCAATGCCGCGCTGCAGCCGGTGGTGGGCAACTACCTCGAGCGGCTGGAGGGCGACCTGCGTGCCCAGGGCTTCGGCGGCGAACTGCTGGTGGTGCAGAGCAACGGCGGCGTGATGTCGCGCGCCACCGCGGGCGAGCTGCCGGTGCGCACCGCGCTCTCGGGCCCGGCGGCCGGCGTGATCGCCTGCGCCGAGATCGCGCGCGCGGCCGGCTTCCCGAACGCGATCACCGGCGACATGGGCGGCACCTCCTTCGACGTCTCGCTGATCGCGAACGGCGAGGCGGCGCTGGCGGCGCAGACGGCGATCGAGTTCGGCATGGTGATCCGCTCGCCCATGATCCAGATCGAGACCATCGGCGCCGGCGGCGGCTCCATCGCCTCGGTGGATGCGAGCGGCATGCTGCAGGTGGGCCCCGAGTCGGCCGGCAGCGTGCCGGGCCCGGCCTGCTATGGCCGCGGCAACACGCGGCCGACGGTGACCGATGCCAACGTGCTGCTGGGCCGCATCGCGGCGGATCGGCCGCTGGGCGGCGGGCTGCTCGCGGCGCTGGACGCCGGCAAGGCGCGCCAGGCCATCGAGGAACACGTCGCCAAGCCGCTGGGCCTGGAGGTGCATGCGGCCGCCGAGGCCATCCTGACGGTGGCGAACGCGCGCATGGCGGGCGCGATCCGGCTGGTGTCGATCGAGCGCGGCCACGACCCGCGCCGCTTCGCCTACATGCCCTTCGGCGGCGGTGGCGCGCTGCACGTGTGCGCGATGATGCGCGAGGTGGGCGTGGCGACCGGCATCGTGCCGCGCTACCCGGGCGTGACCTCGGCGCTGGGCTGCGTGATCGCCGACATGCGGCACGACGCGGTGCAGACGCTGAACCAGCCGCTGGATGCGCTGGACGTCGAGGCCCTGCAGCGGCGCGTGGCCGAGCTGGCCGAGGGCTGCCAGCAGCGACTGGATTCGGCCGGTGTGCGCTTCGACGCGGTGCGCGAGGTGATCGCGCTGGACATGCTCTATGCGGGGCAGACCCACACGCTGCCGGTGCTGCTGCCGGATGCGGGGGCGCTCACGCGCGAGGCGATCCGCCGGGCCTTCGAGACCGCCTATGCCGGCGCCTTCGGCCGCGTGCTGGAGGGCATCGGCATCCGCGTGATGAACCTGCGCTACGCGCGCATCGGCGTTCGGCCCAAGTTCGACCTGGCGGTGCTGGCGCCGGAAGGCGAGGGCAGCGTAGACCCACTGGGCACGCAGCGCGTGTTCCATGAGGGGCGCTGGCACGAAGCGACGCGCTACGCGCGGCTCGCGTTGCCGGTGGGTACCCGCGTCGCCGGGCCGGCCATCCTGGAGCAGGCCGACACCACTGTATGGCTGGAACCGGGCTTCGAGGGCGAGGTCGATGCGTTCGGCAATCTGCTGGTGAGGGTGGCATGAGACATCTGGCATCTGGCTTGTTTTTGCCTTGCGCTTGTTTCAAGGCAGGAACAAGCGCAAGGCCAAACAAGGCAACCCGCGCAATGGACGAGCGGACGACCCGATGAGCACCGAACCTCCCATTGACGCCCAGAAAACCGCCCTGGTCATCATCGACCTGCAGAACGATTTCCTGGACCCGCAGGGCGCCTACGCCCGCGGCGGCGACGCCAACCCCGCAGCGGCGCCGCTCCCGGCCCGCGCAGCCGGCGTGGCACGCGCCCTCAAGGCGGCCGGCGGCATGGTGGCCGCGAGCCAGTTCACGCTGTGGCCCGACGCGGCCGGCGAGCCCATGGTCTCGCCGCACCTGCTGGCGCTGCGGCCGTTCCTTCGCAAGGGCGACTTCGCGCCGGGCAGCTGGGGGCAGGCGAACGTCGATGCCCTGGCGGGGCTGGTGGACGTGGCGGTGTGCAAGGTCGCATATTCGGCCTTCTTCCACACCCAGCTCGACTGGGTGCTGCGCCGCGCGGGCATCGACACGGTGGCGGTGTGCGGCATCGTCACCAACGGCGGCGTGGCGAGCACGGTGCGCGATGCCCACATGCGCGACTACCGTACCCTGGTGCTGGCCGACGGCTGCGCGGCCTTCGGCGAGGAGCGGCACCGCACTTCGCTGGCGGACATGCGCAACGTGGCCGAAGTGATGGACTGCGCGGACTTCGTCGGTCGTCTCGCATGACGCAGGCACCGGTACGCCGCGTGCAGCGCGCGGCAGGCTTCGACGCCGAGGCGCATGCGAGCGTCGCCATCGTCGGCGCCGGCGCCTGCGGGCTGACGGCGGCGCTGATGCTGCACGACGCCGGCATCGACTGCGTGGTGCTGGAGCGCGATGCGCAGCCCAGCGGCTCGACCGCGCTGTCCTCCGGCTTCATTCCGGCGCCCGGCACGCGGGTGCAGCGCTTGCTCGGCATCGCGGACAGCGCGGAGCGCTTCGCCGCCGACATCCAGGCCAAGGCGCATCGCCATGCCGCACCCGCGCTGGTGCGCGCCTACACCGAGGCGATCGGCCCGGCGCTCGATGCCCTGCAGGCGCGGCATGGGCTGGACTGGGTGTTGCTGGACGGCTTTCTCTATCCCGGCCATGGCGTGCACCGCATGCATGCCTTGCCGCAGAAGACCGGCGCGGCGCTGATGGCTGCGCTGCAGTCGGCTGCCGGGAACGCGGGCATTCCGGTGCTGACCCAGGCGCTGGTCGAGACGCTGTGGCTCGACGATGCGGACCGGGTGACGGGCCTGGCCTACCGCCGCCCCGACGGCCGGGAGGAACGGCTGGCCTGCGATGCGCTGCTCCTGGCCTGCAACGGCTTCGGCGGCAACACGGCCATGGTGCGCGAGCTGCTGCCCGAGATGGCGGAGGCCGCGTTCGGCGGCCATGTGGGCAACGACGGCAGCGCCATCCTCTGGGGCCGGGCGCTGGGCGCGCGGCTGCGCGACCTGGGTGGCTACCAGGGCCACGGCTCCTGGGTCACGCCGCAGGGTGCGCTGATGTCCTGGGCGGTGATGATGGAAGGGGGCGTGCAGCTCAACCGCGAAGGCGGCCGCTTCCACGACGAGACACAGGGCTACTCCGAGGCCGCGGTGAAGGTGCTGGCGCAGCCGGGCGGCATCGCCTGGAACGTGTTCGACGCGCCGCTGCTGGCGCTGGCACGCGAGTTTTCCGACTTCCGCGAGGCCGAGGCGGCCGGCGCCCTGCGCCGCTGCGACACGGTGGCGGAGCTGGCCGCCTGCATCGGCTGCGAGGCAGCGGCGCTGCAGGCCACGCTCGATGCGCTGCGCTCGATCGGGCCGCAGCCCGACGGGCGCGTGTTTCGTCGCGGCCTGTCCGCGCCGTACTACGCGGTCAAGGTGACGGGCGCGCTCTTCCACACCCAGGGCGGGCTGGACGTGGCGCCCGACATGCGCGTGCTGCGCGAGGACGGTACGCCGCTGCCCAACCTGCTGGCCGCGGGCGGCGCGGCGGGCGGCGTCTCGGGCGACGCGGTGTGGGGTTATCTCTCCGGCAACGGGCTGCTCAGCGCGGTGGCGGGCGGCGCCATCGCGGCGCGCACCGCGGCCGGGCTCATCGGAAAGGACAAGACATGACGAACAGGATTTCCCTCAAGGCACGGCTCGCCGCGCGCGCCATCGTGCTCGCGCCCGGCGTCTACGACGCGCTGAGCGCGCTGGTGGCCGAGCAGGCCGGCTTCGAGGCGCTGTACCTCTCGGGCGCCTCCATCGCCTACACCCGGCTGGGCCGATCGGACGTGGGCCTGACCACGTACACCGAGGTGGCCGACACGCTGGCGCGCATCTGCGAGCGGGTCGCGCTGCCGGTGATCGTGGATGCCGACACCGGCTTCGGCAACGCGCTCAACACCCAGCGCACGGTGCGCGGCTTCGAGCGCGCCGGCGCCGCGATGATCCAGATCGAGGACCAGGGCTTTCCCAAGCGCTGCGGCCACCTCGACGGCAAGAGCGTCGTGCCGGTGCGCGAGATGGAAGGCAAGCTCAAGGCGGCGCTCGATGCGCGCGCCGCGCAGGACACGCTGATCCTGGCGCGCACCGACGCGCTCGCGGTCGAAGGGCTGGAGGCGGCGCTGGACCGTGCCGAGGCCTACCTCGCCTGCGGCGTCGACGCGCTCTTCATCGAGGCGCTGCGCTCGCCCGAGCAGATGGACGCGGCCTGCCGGCGCTTCGCCGGCCGCGTCCCGCTGTTGGCCAACATGGTCGAAGGCGGCAAGACGCCAATCCAGGACGCGGATGCGCTGCAGGCCCATGGTTTTCGCATCGCGATCTTTCCGGGCGGCACGGCGAGGGCGGTGGTGCATACGTTGCAGGGCTACTACGGCAGCCTGCACCTGCACCGCACCACCCAGCCCTGGCGCGAGCGGATGCTGGACTTCGACGGGCTCAACGCGGTGATCGGGACGCCGGAACTGATGGCGCTGGGCCGGCGCTACGAATAGGGCCCGGACGGGCGCCGTTGGCAGTCCGGACGGCGTTGCCGGCCGGGATGTCAACTTTTCCATTCATTCGAGTCCAGGAGTTGTCGAGAAAAAGTAATACTGAGGCATGATACTTGCGGTAACTAAAAAGACTTCAAGTTTCAAATGACTCTGACCGCCTTCTCGATCATCCTGGCCGGCGTGCTGCTGAATTCGGCGGCGCAGCTGATGCTCAAGGCCGGCGCCCAGGCCCTGGGCACGGTGGCCTTCAATGGTGCGTCCTTGTTCGCGGCCGGCTGGAGTGCCGCGACGCAGCCATGGATCCTGGTGGGCCTGTGTTGCTATTTCGTCAGTGCGGGGCTGTGGATCCTGGCACTGACCCGGGTGGATGTGACGGTCGCCTACCCGATGCTGTCGATGGGCTACGTCATCGCCGCACTGTTGGCCTGGCATTTCTTCGGCGAGGCGCTGACCGCCTCGCGTGTCGTGGGCATCGCCATCATCCTGGTGGGCGTCGTCGTCCTGGGGCGCGGCTGAAATGACGATCTCCCCCAGGCTCCCCCACTTCGTGTGGACCGCCAACCCCCAACACCAGCGGCCCGGCAAAGCCGGTTCCGCGGTGTTTCCCGGCTGGCGTGCAGGGGTTCAAGCGTCACGGGTCTCGCGATGCGCGGTGGAGCCACTGACATGACCTCCTCCTTGCCCTTGTACGTCGATCTCGACGGCACCCTGATCGCGACCGACTCGCTGCACGAGTCGCTGCTCAAGCTGGTGCGCTCCTCGCCGCTCGCGCTGCTCCAGCTCCCGTTCTGGCTGCTCAAGGGCCGCGCCGTGCTCAAGCGCGAGGTGGCCCGCCGCACGCGCCTGGACGTGAGCACGCTCCCGTACCGGCCCGAGGTGATCGAGCTGGTGCGCCGTGCCCGGGAAGCGGGACGCCGCACCATCCTGGCGACCGCCAGCGACGGACGGGTGGCGCGCCGCGTGGCCGAGCACCTGGGCCTTTTCGATGCCGTGCTGGCCTCCGACGGCGAACGCAACGTGAAGGGCGCCGCCAAGCTGGCCGCCATCCAGGCCGATGCCGGCGGACAAGGGTTCAGCTACGCGGGCGACCATCCCGCCGACATGAAGGTCTGGCAGGGTGCCCAGGCCGCGGTGGTCGTCAGCCGCTCGGCCACGCTGGCGCGGCGCGCCGCTGGCGTCACCGAGGTGGAGGCGGTGATCCAGCCGCGGCGCGCGGGGCTCGGCCGCTATCTCTACGGCCTGCGCGCCCACCAGTGGCTGAAGAACCTGCTGGTCTTCCTGCCGCTGATGCCGGTGCTTCATGAACTGACCCAGGCGCTGGTGGTCGACGCCGCGCTGGCCTTCGTGGCCTTCAGCCTCATGGCTTCGGGCATCTACGTGCTCAACGACCTGCTGGACCTGGAGTCGGACCGGCGCCATCACCGCAAGCGACGGCGGCCCTTCGCCGCCGGCGACATCGCGCCGGCCACGGGGCTGGCGATGTCGGCCTCGCTGGGGATCGCGTCGCTCGCCCTGTCGGTCGCCCTGCTGCCGACATCCTTCGTGGCGGTGCTGCTGGTCTACGCAGCCTTGACCACCGCCTATTCGGTGTTCCTGAAGCGGCGCGCCGTGGTGGACGTGTTCTCGCTGGCGGCCCTCTACACGATCCGCGTGGCGGCCGGCACCGAGGCGACGGGGCAGCCCCTGTCCTTCTGGATCCTGTCCTTCTCCCTCTTCATCTTCCTGAGCCTGGCGCTGGCCAAGCGCTACGTCGAACTCACGGCCGCCGGCGACGCCGGCCAGCTCAAGCGCGACCGCGGCTACCACCCGGGCGACGCGACCTTCGTGCTGTGCACCGGCGTGGCGGCAGGTCAGATGTCCGCGCTGCTGCTGAGCCTGTACCTGCAGGACCAGCAGATGCTGTCGCGCTACGAGAACCCGACCTGGCTGTGGGTGCTGATCCCCGTGTTCCTGTTCTGGACCGTGCGCATCTGGCTCAAGGCGATCCGCGGCGTGCTGCACGACGACCCGGTGGTCTTCGCCGCGCGCGACTGGGTCAGCCGGCTGGCGGTGGCGATCGGCGCGGTCGCGCTGTGGATGGCGAACAACTGATGGCGCGCACGGGCCTCTCCTCCTCGTTCTTCTTTTCCTTCTGACAACAACATGAAGATCCTGATCGCGCAGGTGGCGCTCACGGCACTGTGCGCCGGCCTGCTGTTCGTGCTGTGGCGATTCCGGCCCGGCGTTCCGGGCCTCGTGCGCTCGCGCGAGACGCAGCGGCTCGACCTCGCCTGGCGGCTGTGGTTCGGCTGCCTGCTCGGCGGGGTGGTGGCGAGTGCCGTCCTCGCGCTCGCAGTGGGCGAGGCGCGCGAGACCTCGCTGGGTTACCTGCGCATCGTCCTGTCCTCGCATGCCGGCGAGGATTCGTGGATGCCGATGCTGCGCGCCTCCGCCTTCCTGCGCGAGCACCCGGACCATCCCCTCTATCAAAGCGTGTTCTTCAGCCAGCACGTGAAGTTCCAGTACCCGCTGACCGCGCTGCTGCCGCTGGACCTGCCGCAATGGCTCTTCGGCCTGTCGCCGGAGAGCGTGGTCACGATCTTCCAGATCGTCTCCAGGTTGAGCCTGCTGGCGATCGCGCTCGTGTTCTTCCAGCTCTTCATGGGCGCGCTGCAGCCGCCGGGCGTCGGACGTGCCCTGCGGCTGCCGTCCAGGTCCACCGGCGCGCTCCTCGGCCTCAGCCTGCTCAGCGTGGCGATGTTCTATCCGTTGCTGCGATCCGAATACCACGGACAGATCCAGACACTGATGACGCTGGCCGCCGGCCTGGCGCTGCTGGCGTGGCAGCGCGACCAGCCGCGCCTGGCGGGGCTGATGATGGCGCTGTGCTGCATCATCAAGCCGCAGTGGGGCGTGGTCGTGCTGTGGGCGCTGCTGCGCAAGCAATGGCAGTTCGCGCTGGTCGCTGCCGGGGTCACCGGTGCCGCCGGCCTGCTTGCGGTCGGTGTGTATGGCTGGTCCAACGTGATCGACTATCTCTCCGTCGTGTCCTTCCTCGGGCGGCATGGGGAGAGCTATTTCATCAACCAGTCCGTCAACGGGCTGATGCACCGGCTGTTCTTCAACGGCGTCAACCTGCAGGGCGCGGGCCTGGTGTGGTCCGGCACCGACTTCCCGCCCTACCAGCCGATGGTGCACCTGGCGACCGTGGTGTCCTCGACGCTCATGCTCGGCATCGCCCTGGTCTGGCGCATCGGCAAGCGGCCGAGCACGGCAGACCTCGCCCTGGTCATGCTGACGCTGACGATGGCTTCACCCATCGCCTGGGACCACCACTACGGGCTCTTGCTGCCGATCTTCGCCGTGGTCTTCCCCGCGGCGCTGCGGCGGCAGGCCTGGGGCACGTGGACGCTGCCGATGCTGGGGATCACGCTGGCACTGTCCTGCCAGTCCTTCGTCGGCCCGACCAACCTGCTGGCGGGCTCGGCCTGGAATGTGCTGCAGTCCTACCAGTTCGCGGGCGCAGCGATGGCGCTGGCCCTGCTGTACCGCCTGTCGTGGCTGGAGCAGCCGCAGCCGGCCGTGGTTCGGTCCGGTCGCGGCGAACTGGCGCCTGTCACCGTCTACTGAAGTCGTCTCGCGCCGGATAACCTGCCGGCGCACTGGGTCTTTCATTCGGAGGACATCAACTGTCGCAAAATAGAACGACCGTTCGTTTTATTTGCGACTTTCCATGCCCCCCACCGCCGCGTCCTCCCGGAGTTCCCGCGCGCCCCAGAAAGGCCAGCAGACCAAGGCCGTCATCGTCGATGCGGCGCTGAACCTGGCCGCGCAGATCGGCCTCGAAGGCCTGTCGATCGGCGCGCTGGCCGAGGTCACGGGCATGAGCAAGTCGGGCGTGTTCGCCCATTTCGGCTCGCGCGAGGAACTGCAGATCTCGGTGGTGCGCGAGTACCACAACCGCTTCGAGCAGGAAGTGTTCTACACGGCCCTGCAGGCGCCGCGCGGCCTGCCGCGGCTGCGTGCGCTGTTCGCCAACTGGATGAAGCGCACCTCGGCCGAGATCGACTCCGGCTGCATCTACATCAGCGGCGCGGTCGAGTTCGACGACCGGCCGGGGCCGGTGCGCGACGCGCTGGCCGAGTCGGTCAACACCTGGCTGGCCGCCATGCTGCGCGCGGTGCTGCAGGCCCAGGAAGAGGGGCACCTGCACGCAGATGCCGACGCCAAGCAGATCTCCTTCGAGATCCATGCGTTGATCCTGGCACTGCACTACGAGGCGCGCTTCCTGCGCTCGCCCGAATCGCTGGCGCGCGCCAACGCGGGCTTCGACAACATCCTTGCGCGCTGCGCCACGCCGGAGGCGCTGTCAGCCTCGGCCGCCGCGCCCGCCTCCTCGCGCCGGCTCAAGACCGTGCGCTGAGCGCATCCGATCACTTTTTCTTTTCATCTCTTTCGTTTTCTGGAGACCTCGACATGCCCGCCTACACCCCGCCCCTTCGCGACATGCAGTTCGTCATGCACGAGGTGCTCAAGGTCACCGACGAATACAAGGCGCTGCCCGCGCACGCCGAGGTCGACGCCGACACCATCAACGCGGTGCTGGAGGAGGGCGGCAAGTTCGCCGCCGAGGTCACTTTCCCGCTCAACATCTCCGGCGACGAGGAGGGCTGCACCCTCGACAAGAGCACGCACACGGTGAAGACGCCGAAGGGCTTCAAAGAGGCCTATGCCCAGTACGTCGAGGGCGGTTGGGCGGCGCTGTCCTGCGATCCGAAGTTCGGCGGCCAGGGCCTGCCCTTCGTGGTGAACCAGTGCTTCTACGAGATGCTCAATTCCGCCAACCAGGCCTGGACCATGTACCCGGGCCTGTCGCACGGCGCCTACGAGGCGCTGTCGGCGCACGGCACCGACGAGCAGAAGAAGACCTACCTGCCCAAGCTGGTGAGCGGCCAATGGACCGGCACCATGTGCCTGACCGAGCCGCACTGCGGCACCGACCTGGGCATGCTGCGCACCAAGGCCGAGCCGCAGCCTGACGGCACGTACCGGCTGACCGGCAACAAGATCTTCATCTCGGCCGGCGAACACGACATGGCCGAGAACATCATCCACCTGGTGCTGGCGCGCCTGCCGGACGCGCCCAAGGGCAGCAAGGGCATCAGCCTGTTCGTGGTGCCGAAGTTCAACGTCAAGGCCGACGGCTCGCTGGGCAGCCGCAACGGCATCTACTGCGGCGGCCTGGAGCACAAGATGGGCATCCACGGCAACGCCACGGCGCAGATCGTGCTCGAGAACGCCAGCGGCACCCTGGTGGGCGAGCCCAACAAGGGCCTGGCCGCGATGTTCGTGATGATGAACGCCGCACGCCTGGGCGTGGGCAACCAGTCGCTGGGCCTGACCGAGGTCGCCTTCCAGAACGCGCTGGCCTATGCCAAGGACCGCATCCAGATGCGCTCGCTCTCGGGCGTGAAGGCCAAGGACAAGGAGGCCGATCCGATCATCGTGCACCCCGACGTGCGCAAGATGCTGATGACGGCCAAGGCCTATGCCGAGGGCGGCCGTGCGCTGGCCATCTTCTGCACCTTGCTGCTGGACAAGGAGCACCACCATCCCGACGAGAAGGCGCGCAAGGACGCGGGCGAGCTGGTCGCGCTGCTCACCCCGATCGTGAAGGCCTTCCTCACCGACAACGGCCACATCGCGACCAACGCCTGCATGCAGGTCTTCGGCGGCCATGGCTTCATCAAGGAATGGGGCATGGAGCAGTTCGTCCGCGACAACCGCATCAACATGATCTACGAGGGCACCAACACGGTTCAGTCGCTGGACCTGCTGGGCCGCAAGGTCCTGGGCAACAACGGCGCCACGCTGAAGAAGTTCGGCAAGCTGGTCGCGAAGCTGGTCGAGGAAGAGGGCGTGAACGAAAAGATGAGCGAGTTCATCACCCCGATCGCGGTGCTGGGCGAGCAGCTCACCAAGTTCACCACCGAGCTGGGCTTCCGCGGCTTCCAGAACGCCGACGAGGTGGGTGCGGCGGCGGTGGACTACCTGCGTGTCGCCGGTCACTTCGTGTTCGGCTACATGTTCGCGCTGCAGGCGCGCGTGGCGCTGCGCGAGATCGCATCCGGCAACACCGATCCCTTCTACCAGGCCAAGCTGCAGACGGCGCGCTTCTACTTCGCCAAGCTCTTCCCCGAGACCGCGACGCTGATGCGCACCGCGCGCGCCGGTGCCGCGCCGCTGATGAACACCGACGCGGCCCTGGCCTGAAAACCATGAAGCGCCTTCTTGCTGCCATCGCCGTGGTTTGCGCGGGCCCGGCCTTCGCGCAGATGACGCCCGTCGGCGTCTGGCAAAGCATCGACGACAAGACCAGCGAGGCCAAGTCGCAGATCCGCATCAGCGAGTCGGGCGGCGTGCTGTCCGGCCGCATCGAGAAGCTGCTGCGCAAGGAAGCCAGGCAGGACGCGGTGTGCGACGAGTGCACCGACGACCGCAAGGGCAGGCCGCTCGTCGGCCTGGAGATCATCCGCGGCGCGAAGAAGGCCGAGGGCAAGGAGGTCTGGGAGGACGGCAAGATCCTCGACCCCGAAAGCGGCAGGTCCTACACCCTGCGGCTCACGCCCATCGAGGGCGGCAAGAAGCTGGAAGTGCGCGGCTCGGTGCTCGGCATCGGCCGCACGCAGACCTGGGTCCGCGTCCAGTAAGAACACATTCCCCTGTTGGAAATCTCATGTCCAAGTTTCAAGTGAAGAAGGTCGCCGTGCTCGGCGCCGGCGTGATGGGCGCGCAGATCGCCGCGCATCTCGTCAACGTGCGCGTGCCGGTCGTGCTGTTCGACCTGGCCGCCAAGGATGGGCCGAAGAACGGCATCGTCACGCGCGCCATCGACAACCTCAAGAAGCTCAAGCCCGCGCCGCTGGGCGACGCGGCCGATGCCGTGCTGATCGAGCAGGCCAACTACGAGGACGACCTGACCAGGCTCGGCGAATGCGACCTGGTGATCGAGGCGATCGCCGAGCGCATGGACTGGAAGCTCGATCTGTACAGGAAGATCGCGCCCCACGTCGCCAAGCATGCGATCCTGGCCTCGAACACCTCGGGCCTGTCGATCACCCAGCTGAGCGAGGCGCTGCCCGAGGCGCTGAAGCCGCGCTTCTGCGGCATCCACTTCTTCAACCCGCCGCGCTACATGTTCCTGGTGGAGCTGATCGCCACGCCGACCACCGAGCCGGTGGCGCTGGACCAGCTCGAGACCTTCGTCACCAGCGCCCTGGGCAAGGGCGTGGTGCGCGCCAAGGACACGCCCAACTTCATCGCCAACCGCGTGGGCATCGCCGGCATGCTGGCGACCCTCAAGGAAGTGGAGAAGTTCGGCCTCACGCCCGACGTGGTGGACGACCTCACCGGCAAGAAGCTGGGCCGCGCGAGCTCCGGGACTTTCCGCACCGCCGACGTGGTGGGCCTGGACACGATGGCGCACGTCGTCAAGACGCTGCAGGACAACCTGAACGCCGAGACCGATCCCTTCTACGCCAACTTCGCGACGCCGCCGGTGCTGGCCAAGTTGATCGAGTTGGGCAACCTGGGCCAGAAGACCAAGGCCGGGTTCTACAAGAAGGCGGGCCGTGACTTCCTGCGCTTCGACCTGCAGAAGGGCGACTACGTGCCTTCGGGCGAGAAGGCCGACGAGGTCTATGGCCGCATGCTCAAGAAGCCGGCCGCGCAGCGCCTCAAGCTGCTGCGTGAGAGCGAGGGCGCGCAGGGCCGCTTCCTCTGGGCCATCCTGCGCGACAGCTTCCACTACGCGGCAGTCCATCTGGCGACCATCGCCGAGAGCGCGCGCGACGTGGACTTCGCGATGCGCTGGGGCTTCGGCATGAAGCAGGGCCCCTTCGAGCTCTGGCAGGAAGCGGGCTGGGCGCAGGTCGCGAAGTGGATCCAGGAAGACATCGACGCGGGCGAGGCCTTGTCGAGCGCGCCGCTGCCGAAGTGGGTCTTCGAAGGCCCGGTCGCCGAGGCGGGCGGCGTGCACACGCCCGAGGGCTCGTGGAGTGCCGCCGAAAGCCGCTTCGTGCCGCAGCGCCGCCTGCCGGTGCATGAGCGCCAGCTCTTTCCGGAAAGCGTGCTGGGCAGCAACGCGGCCGATGCGAACCAGGCCGGCACCACGATCCAGGACGAAGGCGACGTGCGCCTGTGGACGCTGGACGGCGAGGTGCTGATCGCCAGCATCCACTCGAAGATGCACGCCATCAGCCCCGACGTGGCCGAAGCGCTGGCAGCCGGCGTCGAGCTGGCCGAGCGCGAGTACAAGGCGATGGTGATCTGGTCGCCCGACGAGATGTTCTCCGTGGGCGCCGACCTGCAGGCGATGCTGCCGGCCTTCGTGGTGGCCGGCGTCGGCGCGATCGATGGCGCCGAGCGGGAGCTGCAGAACACGATGCTGCGCATCCGCTATGCCGGCGTGCCGGTGGTCTCGGCGGTGCGCGGCATGGCACTGGGCGGCGGTTGCGAGTTGGCCATCCATTCGGCGAAGCGTGTCGTGGCGATGGAAAGCTACATCGGCCTGGTCGAGGTCGGGGTCGGCCTGGTGCCAGGCGCCGGCGGCCTGACCTACATCGCGCGCCGCGCGGCCGAGAACGCCGAGGCCTCCACGTGCTCCGACCTGCTGCCCTTCCTGACCGAGGGCTTCACCGCCGCCGCGATGGCCAAGGTGGGCACCAGCGCGCTCGAATCGAAGAAGCTGGGCTACCTTCTGGACAGCGACGTGATCGTGCCCAACAAGGACGAGCTGCTCTACGTCGCCCTGCAGCAGGCCAAGGCCATGGCCGACGCCGGCTGGCGCGCGCCGATGCGCCGCCTGTTCAAGGTCGCGGGCCGCAGCGGCGCCGCCACCATCAAGGGCCAGCTGGTCAACATGCGCGACGGTGGCTTCATCAGCGAGCACGACTTCCACATCGCCGGCCTGATCGCGAACGTGGTCACCGGCGGCGACGTCGACACCGGCAGCCTGGTGAGCGAGGAGTACCTGATGGCGCTGGAGCGCCAGGCCTTCTGCTCGCTGGTCGTCCATCCGAAGACGCAGGACCGGATCATGGGGATGCTCTCGACCGGAAAGCCGCTGCGCAACTGAGGACCCGCTTTCCTCCTTCCCCCTGTGGGGGAAGGTTGGGATGGGGGCACGCCCGATGCAAAACCAGTCCACACCGATCGCACAGAAACACGCCCGCACTTTGCGGCGCGGCATGACCGACTCCGAGCGCAAGCTCTGGTTTGGCCTGCGCGGCGAGCAGTTGGGCGTGAAGTTCAGACGCCAGCATCCTCTTGGCAACTACATCGCCGACTTCGCATGTCTGTCGCCGAAGCTGATCGTCGAGCTCGATGGAGCGCAGCATCAGACGCAGCGGGCGTATGACGCGGAGCGCGATGCGTTCTTTCGTCATCAAGGTTTCGACGTGTTGCGCTTTGCGTCGAACGATCCGTTCAATCAACTCGATGGGGTACTGCAGGCGATTCTTGACCGGCTCGATGAGCTGGCGCTGCATGCCCCCATCCCGACCTTCCCCCAGAGGGGGAAGGAGCAATACCACCCGCAGGAGCATCTTTCATGAAGCAACTCCAAGACGCCTACATCGTCGCCGCCACCCGCACCCCGATCGGCCGCTCGCACCGCGGCTACTTCCGCAACACCCGGCCCGACGATCTGCTCGCGACCACGCTGAAGGCGGCGCTGGCGGCGGTGCCGGGCCTGGACCCGAAGGCCATCGAGGACATCGTCTGCGGCTGCGCCATCCCCGAGGCGCAGCAGGGCCTGAACGTGGCGCGCATCGGTGCGGTGCTGGCCGGCCTGCCCACCAGCGTGGGCGGCATCACGGTCAACCGCTTCTGCGCCTCTGGCCTGTCGGCGGTGCAGATGGCGGCCGACCGCATCCGCGTCGGCGAGGCCGAGGTGATGATCGCTGCCGGTGTCGAGAGCATGAGCATGGTGCCGATGATGGGCAACTCGCCCTCGCTGTCGCCTTCCATCTTCGAGCGCGACGGCGACGTGGGCATCGCCTACGGCATGGGCCTCACCGCCGAGAAGGTCGCGCAGCAGTGGAAGGTGAGCCGCGAGGCGCAGGACGCCTTCGCGCTGCAGTCGCACCAGCGCGCGCTGGCGGCGCAGCAGGCGGGCGAGTTCGCCAACGAGATCACGCCGATCGAAGTGACGGAGCGCACGCCCGACCTCGGCAGCGGCGAAGCCATCGTCAATAACCGCATGGTCAACCTCGACGAAGGCCCGCGCGCCGACACCAGCCCCGAGGGCCTGGCCAAGCTGCGCACCGTGTTCGCCGCGCGCGGCACCGTCACGGCCGGCAACAGCTCGCAGACCTCCGACGGCGCCGGCGCGCTGATCCTGGCGAGCGAGAAGGCCTGCAAGCAGTTCGACCTCAAGCCGCTGGCGCGCTTCGTCGGCTTCGCCAGCAAGGGCGTGCCGCCGCAGATCATGGGCATCGGCCCGATCGAGGCGATTCCGGCGGCGCTTCGCTATGCCGGCCTGACGCAGGATGCGATCGACTGGATCGAGCTCAACGAGGCCTTCGCCGCGCAGTCGCTGGCGGTGATGAACACGCTGGGCCTGGACCCAGCCAAGGTCAACCCGATGGGCGGCGCGATCGCGCTGGGCCATCCGCTGGGCGCCACCGGCGCCATCCGCTCGGCCACCGTGGTGCATGCGCTCCAGCGCAAGAAGCTCAAGTACGGCATGGTCACGATGTGCGTGGGCATGGGACAGGGCGCCGCAGGCATCTTCGAAAGGGTCTGACACGGCACTCGCAAGCCGGAACAGCGGAAGAAGGAGACGACGGCATGCAAGCAAGAACCCTGCAACTCGAGGACGGCGCACAGATCGCGCTGCGCGTTTACGAGCCCGATGCGCCCCAGCGCGCGAGCGTGGTGATCGGCGGCGCCATGGGCGTGCGCCAGGCCTTCTACGAGCCCTTCGCGCGCTGGCTCGCGCAGCAGGGCGTCAGCGTGTGGACCTTCGACTACCGTGGCTCGGGCGATTCGCGGCCCGGCGGCACGGCGGCCTCGCTGCGCGGCTTCGAGGCCGACCTGTTCGACTGGGCGCGCGACTACGAAGCGGTGATCGACGCCGCCAAGGCCGCGCGGCCCGACCGGCCTCTCTACCTGCTCGGCCACAGCCTGGGCGCGCAGCTGCCCGGTTTCCTGGAGCGGCCGCAGCAGGTCGATGGCCTGGTCAGCATCGCCGCGGGCAGCGGCTACTGGCGCGAGAACGCGCCGCGGCTCAAGCGCAGCATCCTCTACTTCTGGTTCGTGCTGGTGCCGCTGGCCACGCGGCTGTGGGGCTACTTCCCCGGCCGCCGGCTGCGCAAGGTGGGCGACCTGCCGCGCGGCGTGATCCTGCAATGGCGGCGCTGGTGCCTGAATCCGCGCTACAGCGTGGGCGCGGAGGGCGAACTGGCCGCGCGCAGCTACGAGCGCGTCCGCTTCCCGGTGCTGGCGCTGTCCATGACCGACGACGAGCTGATGACGCTGGAAGGCACGCAGAGCCTGCTGGGCCTGTACGCCGCGGCGCCGCGGGCGGTGCAGCGCATCGCGCCGGCCGACGTGCAGGCGCGGCGCATCGGGCATTTCGGCTTCTTCCGCGAGCAGTTCAGCCTGAACCTGTGGCCGCGCCTGGCCGACAGCCTGCACCGCCTTGCGACCCTGACCACGCCGCCGGCGGGCGGCGTCCCGCACACGACTGCCTGACTCCGCGCGACACAGCACACTGACATCATGAGCACGCATCCCCTGGACCAGGCGCTGGCCCTCGCGCACAGCGACATCCGCGCCGGCCTCTTCACCGGCGCCAGCAGCGCCGACTACTGGAACATGGTCGGGCCCTTCGGCGGCACCACCGCGGCCGTGATGCTGCAGGCGGTGCTGAAGCATCCCGATCTACTGGGCGCGCCGGTGGCGCTGACGGTGAACTACGCCGCGGCGCTGGACGCCGGCCCCTTCGAGGTGCAGGCCGTGCCGGTGCGCACCAACCGCTCGACGCAGCATTGGACGATGCAGATGTCGCAGGCCGGCGCCGACGGCAAGCCGCAGGTCGTGACCACGGCCACCGCGGTCACGGCCCTGCGGCGCGAGACCTGGGGCGCCAGCGACCTGCCCATGCCCGAGGTGCCCCCGCCCGTCGAGGTGGAGCGCCTGAGCATCGGCCCGGCCAAGGTGGCCTGGCTGGACCGCTACGAGATGCGCCCCATCAGCGGCGCCATCCCGACGCGCTGGGACGGCGGCGGCGATCACAGCGAGACCCGCATGTGGCTGCGCGACACGCCGCCCCGGCCGCTGGACTTCGCCGCGCTCGCGGCACTGTGCGACTGCTTCTACCCGCGCGTCTGGCTGCGCCGCGCCAAGCCGGTGCCGATCGGCACGGTGTCGATCACCACGTATTTCCATGTCGACGCGCCGCAGCTGGCCGAGGTGGGCGCGGGCTACCTGCTCGGACGCGCCACCGGCCAGCAGTTCCGCAACGGCTACTTCGACCAGGCGGCGCAGTTGTGGAGCGAGGCGGGCGCGCTGCTGGCCACCTCGAACCAGATCGTCTACTTCAAGGAATGAAAGGCGTACAGGCCATGGCAAACGCGCGATCGGTGGAGTTCTATTTCGATTTCGGCAGCCCGGCCACCTACCTGGCCGCGACCCAGCTGCCGCACCTGTGCGCCGACACCGGCGCCGAGCTGGTCTGGAAGCCGATGCTGCTCGGCGGCGTGTTCCAGGCCACGGGCAACCGCTCGCCGGCCGAGATCCCGGCCAAGGGCCCCTACGTGTTCGAGGACCTGAAGCGCTTCGCGCGGCGCTATGCCGTGCCCTTCCAGTACAACCCGTACTTCCCGATCAACACGCTGCTGCTGATGCGCGGCGCCACCGGCCTGCAGATGCGCGAGCCGGAACGCTTCCATGCCTACGTGGAGACTGTCTTCAACGCGATGTGGGTGGAGCCGCGCAACCTCAACGACCCGGCTGCCGTGGGAGAGGTGCTGGCCGACGCGGGCTTCGAGCCGGCCCAGGTGCTGGCGCTGGCGAACGACCCGGAAACCAAGAGCCGCCTGAAGGCGGACACGGAGGCGGCGGTGCGCCGCGGCGTGTTCGGCGCCCCGACCATGTTCGTCGGCGACCAGATGTTCTGGGGCCAGGACCGGCTCGATTTCGTCAGAGAGGCGCTGGGCGCCTGATACTTTCTTTTCTTTGCAGAAGGACCTCCCATGAGCGACATCCTCGTCCACACCGAAGCCGGCGTGATGACCCTGACCTTCAACCGGCTCGACAAAAAGAACTCCATCACCCGCGACATGTACGCCGAGCTGGCCGATGCGCTGGAGCGCGCCGAGCAGGACAGCGCGGTGCGCGCCGTGCTGATCCAGGGCGATGCCACCATCTTCAGCGCGGGCAACGACATCGGCGACTTCCTGAACGCGCCGCCCTCGACGCCGGAATCGCCGGTGTTCCGCTTCCTGCACGGCATCGCGCGCTTTCCCAAGCCGCTGGTGGCCGCCGTGTGCGGCCCGGCGGTGGGCATCGGCACCACGATGCTGTTCCATTGCGACCTGGTCTATGCCGGCGACAACGCGGCCTTCTCCATGCCCTTCGTCAACCTGGGCCTGTGCCCCGAGGCGGCGTCCAGCCTGCTGGTGCCGCAGATGTTCGGCTACCACCGCGCGGCCGAGGCGCTGCTGCTGGGTGAGCCCTTCATGGCCGAGGCCGCGCTGGAGGTGGGACTGGTCAACCGCGTGGTGCCGCCCACCGAGGCCAACGCCATCGCCCAGGCCCAGGCGCGCAAGCTGGCGGCCAAGCCGCTGAGCGCGCTGATCGAGACCAAGCGCCTGATGAAGAAGGCGCAACAGCCGGCCGTGGTGGAGCGCATGGGCGAGGAAGGCCAGAGCTTCGGCCGCATGCTGCGCGAGCCGGCGGCCAAGGAGGCTTTCACGGCTTTCATGGAGAAGCGCAAGCCGGATTTTTCGAAGGTGTGAGGTCGCTCGGCTGGACGTCGGCGAGCTAATGGCGTGTCGGCGGCGGGCGATCGGGGCGCTTTCGAATCGAGAAAACGATGGTGTAGTCCGGGTCGGGCACCGTTTCGCCGGTGGCAGGAAGCTGGTACTCGCCAGGCTTGGCCTTCTGAAGGGCTTGCAGGTCCGGCGGAAGCACGTACCGCTCGCCGCCACGGCGTCCCTCCAGCCGGAGCTGGATGCCTCCTTGCGGCGTGGCGGACAGCACGCGACCGAAGATCTGCTGCTTATCGATCAAGGTGCCGTCGGCTTCGAGGTAGGTCAGGCCCACCAGGAGCAGCTTGCCGGGGAGCATGCTTGCGAACGCGGCATCCCAAGGTCCGCGGGTATCGGGTTTTTTGTTCATTCGTTCATCCTCAGGCTATGAACCCGGTATGAGCAGGGCGGTTCACAGCAGACCAGCCTTCGAGCTCGACGTTTGCGGCGATGTTCGGAACGAAGCACTTGCAATGCGAGTTGCTTCGGACGCGGCTTCCTTGAGCCCGCTTGGGCCAAGGCTACTTGGATGAGGCGCTCCCGAGGCCATGCACATAATTGACCTCTTTCGCGTTTGCTCTGTAGCAACGCACCATGTGGTTGCAATAGTCGCCCACGGTGTGGACAACCAGTAAGCCATTGTTGAGTTCTCTTTCTATCTTCCGATCCGTAACATCCCGAAAATCGTCGCTCAATTGATTGAATTCGTTGCGTTTCCAGTCGAAGACTGGTGCTGCACTGAAGTCGTGTTCGAAGTGCATTCCGGAATGAATCTGCTCGATCTTGAGTCCGAAGACGCTGGCGACTCTCGCTCGCTCTGGCGTACGCGCGGATTGCTTCATCGGAGTAGGCCATCGCGGATCGTTCCGAGTAGTGGCGCGGGACCGAATCCTCGCAATTCATGATGCGTCCTTGCGACTTGCTCGTGCATCTTGCACCCACTTCGCCAAGTCAAGCACGGTTTCGAGGGCTGGAGGTTTGCCAAGCTGCTCTTGCTCCAACCAGCGACTGAGGGCGTCCCCACCTTCACCCAAGTCCCAACTGTCCATGTTGGCGAGGGTTTTCAGCGTGTCAGTCGATCGAATCAAGTGAGGATCAATAGCGAAGACCTCGCCAACCTTTGACCAGACCTCTTTAAACACTTCGGCTGAGACCTGATCGCGTATCGGCGCGTGCATTTCAGCCAGCGGTTGCGGTTCTCGCCCACGTTCAAACGACCTTCGAGCAAGTCTCTTGAATATCAGGAGGGCGATGATCGCTGTTAAAACGGTGACTCCAAGCCACATCGCCATGGTACTCACCTATCACAAGAGCAATTCACATTGCTCGGCATGGCGTACAGAAAGCCCTCTGCAAATATTGTGGCGTTGTACATACCAATGCCAGTCGTTGCGAGCCCGATGCCTGCTGCTCCCGTTCTAGCCAATGCTCCTCCTGCACCGGGAACGCCAAAGCCTCTTGGAACGCTTGTGAGCGGATTGCTCGAGCCCAGCAAGGGCGGCCTGAATCCTGTCGCTGGCGCCAGCGACTTTGGCCACAATCCGCCTGCGAGCGCGGCGGCATAGGGCCCCACGTTGACCGCGTATTCACTCGTAAAGTCCATATACCGATCCCAATAGTCGGGGCCGCACTGGCAAGCCTGGATGCGACAACTGTTCGAGCTAGCAAAAGAACTTCCCTTCGCAGATCCTCCACCGCCCGATCCCATCAAGCCCAGGGCATCAGTGGCGCCCAACGGGTTTCCATCCACGTACGGAATTCGATTCCATCCTCCATCGAGTCCGATCGGATCAGGTTGTGTGTACCGCGCCGAAGCAATGTTGCAGCAAGCGATGAACGTTGTCATCAATATGCCAGCGCGCCTGAAGCTGGGTGTTCGCATGCTGTGTCTCCCTCCTTGTCAATTTGATCTCGCTGTCTTCATCAACTCCAGGTACCTGCGTTCCGCGCCGGCGTCCGGCTCCCGCCATCCCAGTGCTTCCGCTTTTTCGTACCAGAGCCGGTTGTTGAGCTCCAATGCCTGAAAGAGCAACCTGTCCTCGAAGGGAACGCCCCTGGGCCTTGGGTGCTTCTTTTGGAAATCTCGTATGAGCAGGTAGTAGGCGTAGCCCTTTTGAAGCATCGCATCGATGTCGCTCGGGTAGTGCTCGAGTGCTACGTTGGCGAGCGCGATGACTTTCTCGGGCCTTCCGGTGCTCGTGTAGTGCTCCAGCAGCACGTTGGTCATGACTCTCGCGACGGCCTCTTTCCGGGAGAGCGGCCGCATGTAGATCCCGTTCTTGAGCGCCTGCGGTGTCATCGGCGTGTCCCGCTGATAGGACTCGTCTCGCCGGGGATGGCCACCCGATGTGCTCTCCAGGTTGTGCCAGCGTCCTGTTTCGTCCCGGTACTTCACAAAGAAGTGTTCTGGCGAAGCCGCAAAGGTCGCCTCAAGCCCCAGTCTGTGAGCCAGCAGGACGAAGAGCGCGGGCATCGAAACGCAGTTGCCCTTCTTCGTCGCCAGATAGTTGGTCAGCAGCTTGCCGGAAATCTTGTGGCCCAGTGGATCGCCTTCCAGATCAAACCGAAAGGGTTGCCGGTTGTTCCATGGGCCGGCGTCATGCAGGTACGAACGGAGCACCTGCGCGATTTCCGAGCTCTGGGTCCGCGGGCCTGCCAAGGCCTTGACCTCTGCAGCCATGACATCGAGCTTTGCAAGCGTGCCCTCGATGTCGACGGCCGGGTCGACGAGTTTGTCGATGGCCAGCTTTGCCCGAGCCAGATCGATCTCGGCTTCCGGCTTTTCCAGGATGGTCCTCAACACCCGAACATCCGGATCCACGCGTTGCGCATACACCGGCGTGGCCTGCACGCAAGCCACCATTGCCATAGAGGCAATGACCCGCGCGACGCCAGCCCTTCCCGTTACCAAGTTCATTGATCTCTCTGCTGCTTTTCAGGCCGCAGGAGTAGATGTGAAACTGGGTATCTGGGCAACTACCAACATTGGTAGGTTCGGTCGGCGTCGGTGGTCTCGACGTCACACAAATTCCGGGGAGCGTGCCCCGCCGCCATCACCCGGTCAGGCCTGGGCAATCGGCCGGGGCCGTCCGTTCATGTCGATGGCCACGTAGGTGAAGGTGGCCTCCGTCACCTTGATGTACTCGCCCTGGGCCCTGAAGCGTTCGGCGAAGACCTCGACCGTGACGGTGATCGAGGTGCGGCCGATGCGCACCAGCTTCGAGTAGAAGGACAGGATGTCCCCCAGCCGCACCGGCTGCTTGAAGACGAACTCGTTGACCGCGACCGTGGCCATGCGGCCCTTGGCGTAGCGCGCCGGGATCACGGAGCCGGCCAGGTCGCACTGCGCCATCACCCAGCCGCCGAAGATGTCGCCGTTGGCGTTGACGTCGGCCGGCATGGGAATCACCTTGAGCACGAGCTCCATGTCGTCGGGCAGGCTCTTGAGCGGGTTGGCCACATTGGTGCTGGAAGATTCGGACATGGGCACAATCTCGGGAAAAAACAGCCACGATTGTCATCCATGCGCCGCAGCGGCGAAGCCCTTTCTTCTCACCACGCTGGTTCCCAGGACGCGCCCGCACGCGGCGACCGGTCCGACTGGGCGACGCTGCGGCGGCTCTTTCCCTACCTCTGGCGTTACAAGTGGCGCGTGCTGGCCGCGCTTCTCTTCATGGTGGGCGCCAAGGTGGCCAATGTCGGCGTGCCGGTGCTGCTCAAGAACCTGGTCGACACCATGACGCCCAGGCCCGACATGGCGCAGGCGCTGCTGGTGGTGCCGATCGCGCTGCTGCTGGCCTATGGGTTGCTGCGCTTCTCGACCTCGCTGTTCAGCGAGCTGCGCGAGCTGGTCTTCGCCAAGGCCACCGAGGGCGCGGCGCGAAGCATCTCGCTGGAGGTGTTTCGCCACCTGCATGCGCTGTCGCTGCGCTTCCACCTGGAGCGGCAGACCGGCGGGATGACGCGCGACATCGAGCGCGGCACGCGCGGCGTGCACTCGCTGATCTCGATGTCGCTCTACAGCATCGTCCCGACCATCATCGAGCTGGCGCTGGTGCTGACCATCCTGGGCGTCAAGTTCGACGCGCTCTTCGTCTGGATCACGGGGGCGGCGCTGGTGCTCTACATCGCCTTCACGGTCACCGTGACCGAGTGGCGCACGCAGTTCCGCAAGACCATGAACGAGCTCGACTCGGTCGCGCAGAGCCGCGCCATCGATTCGCTGCTGAACTACGAAACGGTCAAGTACTTCAACAACGAGGACTTCGAGGCCGGCCGCTACGACGCCAGCCTGGACCGCTACCGCCGCGCCGCCATCAAGAGCCAGAACACGCTGAGCCTGCTCAACACGGGCCAGCAGCTGCTGATCGCCGTCAGCCTGGTGCTGATGCTGTGGCGCGCGACGTCCGGCGTGGTGGAGGGGCGCATGACGCTGGGCGACCTGGTCATGGTCAATGCCTTCATGATCCAGCTGTACATCCCGCTGAACTTCCTGGGCGTGATCTACCGCGAGATCAAGCAGAGCCTGACCGACCTGGACAAGATGTTCGTGCTGCTCGAGAAGGAGCGCGAGGTGCGTGATGCGCCCGGCGCGCAGCCGCTGGCGGGGCGTGATGCCACGGTGCGCTTCGAGGACGTGAGCTTCGCCTACGAGGCGTCGCGGCCGATCCTCAGGCATGTGAGCTTCGAGATCCCTGCGGGCAGGACGGTTGCCGTGGTCGGGCCCTCGGGCTCGGGCAAATCGACCCTGGCGCGGCTGCTTTACCGCTTCTACGACGTTCAGGAAGGCCGCATCACCATCGGCGGCGAGGACATTCGTGCCGTGACACAGTCCAGCGTGCGCCAGGCCATCGGCATCGTGCCGCAGGACACGGTGCTCTTCAACGACACCGTCGAATACAACATCGCCTATGGCCGCCCCGGTGCCAGCCGCGAGGAGGTGGAGGCTGCGGCACGTGCCGCGCGCATCCACGGCTTCATCGCCGCCACGCCCAAGGGCTACCAGACGATGGTGGGCGAGCGCGGCCTCAAGCTCTCCGGCGGCGAGAAGCAGCGCGTGGCGATCGCGCGCACGCTGCTGAAGAACCCGCCGATCCTGATCTTCGACGAGGCCACTTCGGCGCTGGACTCGGCCAACGAGCGCGCCATCCAGGCCGAGCTCAAGAGCGCGGCGCAGAACAAGACCACGCTGGTGATCGCGCACCGGCTCTCCACCGTGGTGGATGCGCACGAGATCCTGGTGCTCGAGGGCGGCGTGGTCGTGGAGCGCGGCACGCATGCGCAACTGCTGGCGCGGGACGGCCGCTACGCCCAGATGTGGGCCTTGCAGCAGATCGAGGCCGAGCCCGTTCTCTGATTCGTTTTTCTTCCGGAGTTTGGATGTCCGACAAGATTCCCCTCCTGGTGCTCAACAAGCTCTCGAGCGAGCATCAGGCCCAGATCGCCGCGGTCTACGACGTGACCTACGCGCCCACCGCAGCCGAGCGTGTTGCGGCCGTCGCGCAGCACGGCGCTGAGTTCCGCGCCGTGCTGACCATCGGCGTGATCGGCCTCACCCCCGAGGAGATCGCAGCCATGCCCAAGCTGGAGCTGATCTGCGCGATGGGCGCGGGCTACGAGGGCATCGCGGTCGACGCCGCGCGTGCCCGCGGCATCGTGGTCGCCAACGGCGCCGGCACCAACGACGACTGCGTGGCCGACCATGCCTTCGGCCTGCTGATCGCGGCGGTTCGCAACTTCCACAGCCTCGACCGGCTGTGCCGCGAAGGCGTGTGGCGCGAGTCCATTCCGCAGCCGCCGAACGTTTCGGGCAAGCGCCTGGGCATTCTCGGCCTGGGCACCATCGGCCAGAAGATCGCCAGGCGCGCCGCCGCCTTCGACATGGCGATCGGCTACCACAACCGCAAGCCGCGCGAGGCTGTGGCGCACCGCTACTTCGACAGCCTGAAGGCGCTCGCGACCTGGGCCGACGTTCTGGTGCTGGCCACGCCGGGCGGGCCCGCCACGCGGCACCTGGTGAACGCGGAGATCCTCGATGCGCTGGGCCCGCAAGGCTGGCTGGTCAACATCTCGCGCGGCAGCGTGGTCGACACGGAGGCGCTCGCCGCCGCATTGCGCGAGGGACGCCTGGCGGGGGCGGGCATCGATGTCTACGAAAGCGAGCCGAAGCGGCCGGAGCCGCTGATCGGCCTGGACAACGTGATCCTCACGCCGCACGTCGCGGGCTGGTCGCCCGAGGCCACCCAGGCCTCGGTGGACCGCTTCATGGCCAATGCCGAAGGCCATTTCGCGGGGCGGGGCGTGGTCTCGCCGGTCTGATTTCCGCATTTCCTGGCAAGCTCGGCCGGCATGCGAGGCCGCGGACATAATCGTCGCCCATGGAAACCAAGTGGCTCGAAGACTTCGTCAGCCTGGCCGAGACACGCAGCTTCAGCCGCTCGGCCCAGTTGCGCCACGTGACCCAACCGGCCTTCTCACGCCGCATCCAGGCGCTGGAGGGCTGGGCCGGCACCGACCTGGTGGACCGCAGCTCCTATCCCACCCGCCTCACGCCCGCCGGCCAGACGCTCTACGGCCAGGCCATCGAGATGCTGCAGGCCTTGCAGAGCACCCGCGCCATGCTGCGCGGCCATTCGGCCGCGGCGCAGGACGTGATCGAGGTCGCGGTGCCGCACACCCTGGCCTTCACCTTCTTCCCGGCCTGGGTCACCAGCCTGCGCGAGCAATTCGGCCCGCTCAAGAGCCGGCTGATCGCGCTGAACGTGCACGACGCCGTGCTGCGCCTGGTGGAGGGCAGCTGTGACCTGCTCATCGCCTACCACCATCCCTCGCAGCCTCTGCCGCTGGACGCCACGCGCTACGAGATGGTGAGCCTGGGCCAGGAGGTGGTCGCGCCCTGGGTCAAGCCCGATGCCGAGGGCGCGCCGCGCTTCCGGCTGCCGGGCCGGCCGGGCCAGCCGCTGCCCTACCTGGGCTATGCGCCCGGGGCCTACCTGGGGCGCGTGGTGGATCAGTTGCTCAAGGAATCGCAGACAGCCATCCACCTCGACCGCGTGTACGAGACCGACATGGCCGAGGGCCTCAAGGTGATGGCGCTGGAAGGGCACGGCATCGCCTTCCTGCCGCAGAGCGCGGTGCGCAAGGAGGCGCGGGCGCGCACGCTGGTCAGCGCGTTGCCGCCCGACATCGACAAGCTAGAAGCCACGATGGAGATCCGGGCCTACCGTGAGCGCCCCGCCACCTCGGCGGTGGCCCGGGCGGGGAGCCGCGCAGGCGGCAAGGGTGATGCCGCTGCCCCGGGCAGCAAGGGGACGGTCGATGCGCTCTGGGCCTACCTGGTAGGCACCCAACCCGCAGTCTGAGAGAAAGAACGAGAAAGAGCGAGAAAGGGAAAGAAAGTCCACTTGTGCAGTGCACAAAACTATGACGCGACCGCATGCCGACCGTCGCAATGCGCATTTGCCTTCGGTCTCGCCCCGCCTCTACAGTCTGGCCCCACATCTGTCGTCACACCGCTTGAAAGCACGCGCGCAGCGCGTGCTTTTTTTCGGGCACAAAGGCTGCTTTGTGCAATCCGGTCAGGCCATGGTCGCACCGGCGCGGAACGGCGGCGCATGTCCTCTGATCGCCGAAGGTGCGAAGTGCACCGGGTTGGCCCGGGTATGGCGCAGAATGCGGCTGTCTAAAATTTGTATGTCTCAGTCACAGGAGTTTTCCTTATGAAGAAGCAGGTATTGGCATTGGCCGTGATGGCACTCGCCGCTGGAGGCGCCTTCGCGCAAGCCAATGACACCCTGGCCAAGATCAAGGCCAGCGGCAGCGTCACCATGGGCGTGCGCGATTCGTCCGGTGCGCTGGCCTACACCATCGGTGACGGCAAGTACGTCGGCTTCCACACCGAAATGGCGGAAAAGGTCCTGGCTGACGTGCAGAAGCAGCTGGGCCTGCCCAAGCTTGAGATCAAGCGCCAGCTGGTCACCTCGCAGAACCGCATTCCCCTGGTGCAGAACGGCACCGTCGACCTGGAATGCGGCTCGACCACCAACAACGCCACCCGCCAGAAGGACGTGGATTTCGCCATCACGACCTACGTCGAGGAAGTGCGCATCGCCGTGAAGGCCAGCTCGAACATCAATTCGATCAAGGACCTGAACGGCAAGAACGTGGTCACCACCACCGGCACCACGTCCGTGCAGACCCTGCGCAAGAACGAGCGCGCATCAGGCATCGACTTCAAGGAAGTCATGGGCAAGGACCACGCCGACAGCTTCCTGCTGCTCGAATCGGGCCGTGCCGATGCCTTCGTGATGGATGGCCAGATCCTGGCCGGCAACATCTCCAAGTCCAAGGCCCCGGCCGACTTCAAGATCGTCGGCGACGTCCTGTCGGTCGAGCCGATTGCCTGCATGGTCCGCAAGGGCGACACGGCCTTCCTGAAGGCGGTGGACGACAGCATCAAGAACCAGATCAAGGACGGCTCGCTGGCCAAGCTCTACGACAAGTGGTTCATGCAGCCGATCCCGCCGACCAACACCAAGGTCGGCCTCCCGCTGTCGGATGCGACCAAGGCAGCGTGGGCCAGCCCCAACAACAAGCCGATGGAAGACTACGTCAAGAAGTGATCGGCATGGGCTGAAACGACGAACGCCCGCCCCTTGCGGCGGGCGTTTGTTTTCAGGTTTGTTTTTCTTCTTCACCAACAACGATTGAGGAGGTCCCGATGGGAAGTTGGGATTGGCAGGTCTTCCTGCAGGACCCGGGTGGCAAGGACCCGACGTATTGGCAATGGCTGCTCTCCGCGTGGGGCTGGACGGTGTCCGTGGCGCTCTGCGCGCTGGTGGTGGCCCTCGTCCTTGGTTCCATCGTCGGCGTGATCCGCACGCTGCCCAACAGCCCCGGCTGGGTGCGCGTCGGCAACGCCTGGGTCGAGCTGTTCCGCAACGTGCCGCTGCTGGTCCAGATCTTCCTCTGGTATCACGTGGTGCCGGCGCTCTTCACCGTGATGCGCGACGTGCCGCCCTTTGTCCTGGTGGTGCTGGCGCTGGGCTTCTTCACCTCGGCGCGTATTGCCGAGCAGCTGCGCTCCGGTATCCAGGCGCTGCCGCGCGGGCAGCGCTACGCGGGCATGGCGGTGGGCTTCACCACGCCGCAGTACTACCGCTACGTGATCCTGCCGATGGCCTACCGGATCATCATTCCGCCGCTGACCAGCGAGTCGATGAACATCTTCAAGAACTCGTCGGTGGCCTTCGCGGTGTCGATCGCCGAAATGACGCAGTTCGCGATGCAGGCCGGCGAGGAAACGGCGCGTCCGATGGAGATGTACCTGGCCGTGACGGTGCTCTACATCATCTCGGCCTTCGCGATCAACCGGATCATGGCCTCGATCGAGAAGCGGACACGCGTGCCGGGCTTCATCGCCCAGGCCGGCGGGGGAGGACACTGAGATGCTCACGAATCTCGACTTTTCCTTCTACAACTGGAACGTCATCACCGGCTTCCTGCTGAAGGGCCTGTACTTCAGCCTGTTCCTGACGGTGGTGGCCACGCTCGGCGGCATCGTCTTCGGCACGCTGCTGGCGCTGATGCGCCTGTCGGGCAAGAAGTGGCTGGACGCGCCCGCCGCGATCTACGTCAACGGCATGCGCAGCATTCCGCTGGTGATGGTGATCCTGTGGTTCTTCCTGCTGGTGCCCTTCATCATCGGACGTCCGATCGGCGCGGAGGTGTCGGCCATCATCACCTTCGTTGCCTTCGAGGCGGCCTACTTCAGCGAGATCATGCGTGCGGGCATCCAGTCGATCCCGCGCGGCCAGGTCTACGCCGGGCAGGCGATGGGCATGACCTACAAGCAGAACATGACGCTGGTGATCCTGCCGCAGGCCTTCCGCAACATGCTGCCGGTGCTGCTGACGCAGACCATCATCCTGTTCCAGGACACCTCGCTGGTGTATGCCATCGGCGCCTACGACCTGCTCAAGGGCTTCGAGACGGCCGGCAAGAATTTCGGCCGGCCCATCGAGTCCTACCTGCTGGCGGCAGTGCTGTACTTCGTCATCTGCTACGCGCTGTCCTATCTCGTCAAGCGTCTTCACAAGAAGATCGCGATCATTCGCTGAACATCGAAAGGGAAATTCATGGCCGACAAAATGATCGAAATCAAAAATGTCTCCAAGTGGTACGGCCCGGTCCAGGTGCTCAACGACTGCTCGGTCAGCATCGCCAAAGGCGACGTGGTGGTGGTGTGCGGGCCCTCGGGCTCGGGCAAGTCGACGCTGATCAAGACGGTGAACGCGCTCGAGCCCTTCCAGAAGGGCGAGATCACGGTCAACGGCATCGAGCTGCACAACCCCAAGACCAACCTGCCGCAGCTGCGCTCCAAGGTGGGCATGGTGTTCCAGCACTTCGAGCTTTTTCCGCATCTGTCGGTGACGGAGAACCTCACGATCGCGCAGATCAAGGTGCTGGGCCGATCGCAGGATGAGGCGAAGACCCGCGGCCTGAAGATGCTCGACCGCGTGGGCCTGATGGCGCACAAGGACAAGTTCCCGGGCCAGCTCTCCGGCGGCCAGCAGCAACGCGTGGCGATCGCGCGGGCGCTGTCCATGGACCCGATCGTGATGCTGTTCGATGAGCCGACCTCGGCGCTGGACCCTGAGATGGTGGGCGAGGTGCTGGACGTCATGGTGGCGCTGGCCAAGGAAGGCATGACCATGATGGTGGTCACGCACGAGATGGGCTTCGCGCGCAAGGTGGCGAGCCGCGTGATCTTCATCGACGTGGGCGGGCGCATCCTGGAGGACTGCTCGAAGGACGAGTTCTTCGCGCATCCGGAGAACCGCCAGGCGCGGACCCGGGACTTCCTCAACAAGATCCTGCAGCACTGAGGCTGCCCGGAGTTCTCGTAGAAAAGCCCCGCATTGCGGGGCTTTTTTCTTGAGGGCGCCTTACTTCTTGCGAGCAGCGACAGCCTGCTCGGCCTTCGTCACCAGCTCGTTGCCGATCTGCGGCTTCCACTTCGCATACACGGGCCGGGTCGCCTTCACGAAGGCTTCGCGTTCGGCCGGCGACAGCTCCGTCACCGTCACGCCCATGCCCGCGATGTCCTTGAGCAGCGGCTTGTCCGCCTCCACCAGCCCCTTGCGCGCGAGCTCGATCTCCTGCTTGCCGGCATCGATCGCCGCCTGCCGCACGATCGCCTGGTCTGCCGGCGTCCAGGAGGCCCAGATGTCCTTGTTGACCACGAACACCAGCGGGTCGGCCATGTAGCCCCAGGTCGTCACGTACTTCTGGCCCACCGTGTGCATCTTGAGCACGGTGAAGAGGAAGAGCGGGTTCTCCTGCCCGTCCACCGCTCCGCTGGCGAGCGCCGGCTGCGCATCGGCCCAGCTCATCTGCGTCGGGTTGGCGCCCAGCGCGCTGAACATGTCCGAGAAGATGGGCGAGCCCACCACGCGGATCTTCATGCCCTTCAGGTCCTCGGGCGCCTTGATCGGCCGCTTGGAGTTGGTGATCTCGCGGTAGCCGTTCTCGCCCCAGGCCAGCGGCACCACGCCCGACTTGTCCAGCGTGTTGAAGATCTCCTTGCCCACCTCGCCCTGCGTCAGCGCATCCACCGCGGCGTAGTCGGGCATCAGGAAGGGCAGCGAGAACAGGTTCAGCTGCTTGACCTGCGGCGACCAGTTGATGGTCGAGCCCACCGCCATGTCGATCACGCCCTGGCGCAGCGCGCTGAACTCGCGCGTCTGGTCGCCCTGGATCAGCGAGACGCCGGGGTACAGCTTGATGTTGATGCGGCCCTGCGTGCGCTCCTTCACCAGGTCCGCCCAGATCTTGCCGGCCTGGCCCCAGGGCGTGGGCGGGCCCAGCACCAGCGACATCTTGTATTCGGCCTTGTAGTTCTGCGCGGTCGCCGACACCGAGAAGCCGCCCAGCGTGGCGGCGACGGCCAGCAGGCCGAGCAGGGAACGACGGAATTTCATGAGTTGTCTCCTTCTTCAGTTGATTTCAATAGCCCAGGGCATTGGGCAGCCACAGCGCGAGCTGCGGCCACACGATCACCGCCACCATCACCAGGAACATCGCGGCCAGCATCCAGCCGACCCAGCGTACCGTTTCTTCCATGCGCACGTTCGCGATGCGGCAGGACACCATCAGGTTCACCGCCAGCGGCGGCGTGAACTGGCCCAGCGCCACCTTCAGCGTGAGGATCACGCCGAACCACACCGGGTCCCACTTGTAATGCTGCACGATCGGCCACAGGAGCGGCACGAAGATCAGGAAGATCGACACGCCGTCGAGGAACATGCCCACTGTGATCAGCAGCAGGATCAGTAGCGACAGCACGCCGTACTCGCCCAGCCCCGAGTTCACGATCGCGCGCGTGACCGGATCGATCACGCCCAGCGTCGACAGCGAGTAGGCGAAGATGCCCGCCAGCGACACCACCAGCAGGATCACCGCCGAGAGCTCGCCCGACTCGCGCAGGATCACGAACAGGTCCCGGACCTTGATCGTGCGGTGCACCGCCATGCCGATGAAGAGGCCGTAGAACACCGCCACCACCGCGGCCTCGGTCGGCGTGAACCAGCCGGCCCGCATGCCGCCCAGGATCAGCACCGGCGCCGCCAGCCCCCAGATCGCCTCGCGAAAACTCTTCCAGAAGGGCGGGCGCGGCAGCGTCGCCTCCAGCGCGCCCATGCGGTGGCTGCGAGCCATCCACACCGCCGGCACGATCAGCGCCAGGCCGGCCAGCACGCCCGGCACCATGCCGGCGGCGAACAGCGCCGGCACCGATGCGCCAGGCACCAGTACCGAATAGACGATGAAGGCCACAGAGGGGGGGATCAGGATGTCGGTGGCCGCCGCCGCGCCCACGACGCTCGCCGAATAGGCCGGCGGATAGCCCGCGCGCGACATCGCGCCGATCATCACCGCGCCCACCGCCGCGGCGTTGGCGGGGCCCGAGCCCGAGATGCCGCCCAGGAACATCGCCACCACGATCGCCACCAGCGGGAGCATGCCGGGCCCGCGCCCGACGATCGCGATCGCGAAGTTCACCAGCCGCAGTGCCACGCCCGAGCGGTCGAAGATCGAGCCCACCAGCACGAACATCGGGATCGCCAGCAGCGGGTACTTGCCCAGCCCGGCATAGAAGTTCTGCGGCACCGCCAGCAGCCCGAACCACTGCGCATCGGCATTGGCCAGCCCGATCGCGACCGCGCCCGCCAGGCCCAGCGCGGCGCCGATCGGCACGCCGACCAGCATCATCAGGATGAAGGCGGCGAACAGCAGCGCCGGGATCATTCGCCCGTTTCCTGGGCGCGCCACTCGCGGCCGCGGCGGATGAAGAGGCCCACCGCACGCAGCCCGATCGCGAAGCACACGACCGGCAGCCAGATCGAATACCACCACTGCGGCACGCCGATGCCGGGCGAGGTCTCCTCGAAGCGGTAGTCGTCCCACACCACACGCACGCTCAGCGCTGCGATCAGGAAGAAGAGCAGGGCCACCATCAGCGCGCCGAACTGCGCGAGGCGCTTGCGGCGGTTCATCGAGCCGCTTTCGGCGAAGTACTCGATGCGGATGTGGCGGTCGCGCGCCACCGCGGCCGAGCCCGCCACCATCGCCAGCAGGATCATCAGGAAGACCGAGAACTCCTCGGTCCAGGCGAAGGAAGAGTCGGTGAAGTAGCGCACCACCACGTTGGTGAAGGTGATGCAGGCCAGGAGACCCATGATGACCACCGTGGCCCAGTCCTCGATGGCGAGCGGCACGCGCGTGGGCTCGTCGGCGGCGGCTTCGATCTCAGGGGGGAGGGGACTGGCGGCGTCCAGCGTGGGGCCGGACTCTGGGGGAGAGGACATCGAGGAAAGGGGCGCAGCGGCCTGGATTCGGCCAGGGCGGATCGTAACGTTCCATAACCGCTCGCCCCATCGGGGCTTCCCTTAGCCGCGGCCCCGCCCTCTCAAGGCCCGGAACCGACGCGCACCCGAAGCTCACCCAGGCCCTCCACCGCGCCGACCATCGTCTGCCCGGCATGCACCGGTCCCACGCCCGCCGGCGTCCCCGTGTAGATGAGATCGCCGGGACGCAGCTCGAACCAGCCGGACAGGTGCGCGATGGTCTCCGCCACGTTCCAGACCAGCTCGCCGATGTCGCTGTCCTGACGCAGCTGGCCGTCCACGTCGAGCCGGATGCGCGCCCGCGAGGGATGGCCCCCGAGGGCCACGGGCCTGATGGGGCCGATCAGCGCCGAGCCGTCGAAGGACTTGCCGATCTCCCACGGCCGGCCCTGTTCGCGCATCCGGATCTGCAGGTCGCGCCGCGTCATGTCGAGTCCGACGGCATAGCCGAAGACGTGATCGAGCGCATCGCCGGCCGCGATGTCGCTGCCGGCCCTGCCGATCGCGACGACGAGTTCGATCTCGTGCTGGAAGTCCCCGGTGCGGGCGGGGTAGGGAATCTCGATCGCTGCCCCGTCGGGGACCGGAACGATCGCGTCCGTGGGCTTGCAGAAGAAGAACGGCGGCTCGCGGTCCGAAAAGCCCATCTCGCGGGCATGCGCCGCATAGTTGCGCCCGACGCAATAGACGCGGCGTACCGGGAAAAGCAGGCCGCTGCCCGAGACGGGCACGGCCGTCGCGGCCGGCGCCGGCAGTACGTAGGCGTTCATTCGAGCGCTCCCGCCGCCGGTTGCGGGGCAGTGCCGGACATCGCCTCCCTGGGACGCATCGCGCGACGAGCCAGCAGCGCGATGGCGGCGCCGGCGATCCACGCCGGCAGCGCGGCCACGGCGAAGAGCGAATCGAGCGCGACGCCGGTGCCGACCAGCAGGCCGCCTACCACGGGCCCCACGATCGAGCCTGCTCGCCCCACGCCCAGGGCCCATCCGACGCCCGTCGAACGGATCTCGGTGGCATAGAGGCCGGACGCCAGCGCGTTGATGCTGATCTGGGCGCCGATCACGCAGAAGCCGGCCACGAAGACCATCGTCATCAGCGCGGGGAATTCCGCCTGCGTCATGCGACCGATGGCCAGCGTTGCCAGGCCGGCCGCGACGTAGGCGCCGAGGAGCACCCGGTACGGACCCAGCCGGTCGATGAAGCGCGCGAACAGCAAGGCGCCCGCGATCCCGCCGAGATTGAGCAGCGCCGTGGACACGATGGCCTTGTCCAACGGGACGCCGGCCTGCCGCAGCAGGGCGGGCAACCAGTTGACCAGGAAGTACAGCACCAGCAGGTTCATGAAGAACACCACCCACAGCAGCAGGGTCTGCGCCGTGCGGCTACCGCCGAAGAGCTGCATCATGCGCATGCCCTTCGCCGCCTCCGGCACGCTTTTGAAATACACCTGCGCGGCGCGCCCGGCGCCGATGATGGGGGCCAGCAGCGATCGCAGCTCGGCCTCGGGCGTGCCCCGCGCGGCCAGCAGGCGGATGGACTCCGGCAGCCAGACGAACAGCGCCGGCAGCAGGAGCAGGGGCAGTGCGCCTCCCAGCCAGAACACCGACTCCCATCCGAACGAGGGGATCATCCGCGCGGCCAGCAATCCCCCGAGCACGGCGCCCAGCGGGAAGCCGCAGAACATGAGGCTGATCAGGGTGGCGCGCGAACGCGCCGGGGCGTACTCCGCCGTCAAGGCGATGATGTTGGGCATGGCGCCGCCCAGGCCGAGCCCGGTCAGCAGCCGCAGGACCAGCAGGCCCGTCATCGAGTCGGCCCAGGGCGTCAGCAGCGTGAACGTGCCGAAGGTCGCGGTCGTGGCCATGATCACGCGGCGGCGGCCCCAGCGGTCTGCCGCCGGGCCGAACACCAGGGCACCGAGCATCAGTCCCGCCAGGCCGGCGCCGAAGACCGGGCCGAAGGAGGAGACCGGCAGGCCCCACTTCGCGGCCAGCACCGGCGCCACGAACGCAACGACCTGGGTGTCGAAGCCGTCCAGCATCGCGATCAATGCACAAAGAAAAACGATCCGCTTCTGGGCGCCGCCGAAGGGCGCCTGGTCGATCGCCGTGGCGGCATCGACAGTGGGGGGTTGGGGCATCTTGCTCTCCGTTCGTATCGGGGTCGGGCGTGTTCAGTCCTGGTGCGGCGCCTTGCCCTCGACCATGTGGAAGGTGCGGCCGATGGGTTCCTCCCAGACCAGGTTGCGGTCCATGGCGCGCGCCGGCATGTCCTGGATGACGTACTGGATGGCCGGCTCGCTGCCGGTGTTGATGTGCTCGTGGCTGGCCATCGGGGGGCAGCCGAAGGTGTCGCCGCGCTTCCAGTCGAAGCGCTGGCCGTCGAGCACCGAATAGCCCTCGCCCTGGATGATGTGATAGAGCGCGTAGGAGTTGTGGCGATGGGCGACGATGTGCTCGCCGGGCGCGAAGATCTGGATGCCGAGAAAGATGGACGGGAACACGCCGCCCGCTTCGCCGGTGTCGCTGTTGACCAGCGCGATGAAGCGGCGGTCGGCGCGGCGCAGCGGATCGCGCAGCACCTGTTCGAGGCGGGGTGCCAGATCCTCCCAGCGCCAGATGGCCGCGCGCAGGTTCTTCTTGACGAGGAAGGGGTAGTACTCGTCGTCGGTCATGAACCGGGCCCAGTCGGTGCGGTCCACGATCGACGTGACCTCCGGGGCGTGGCTGCCGGGCTTGAGTTGTGCGCTCATGAATGTGTCTCCTTCAAGGGTTGGAAAAAAAGCGTCAGGCGGACAGTCGTCCGCGCAGGTGCCAGTCCAGGAAGACCAGGCTTCTCCTCCAGGCCTCGGCGGAGGCGACCGGACGGAAGACGGCGGGCCGGAACCATTCGTCGAATGCGTGCGGCGCGCCCGCGTAGGTGTGGATCTCGTGGTGCCGCTGGCCCTCGCGCAGTTGCGCCGAGAAATCGGCGATGTCCTGCCTGCCGATCAGCCGGTCCATGTCGCCGAAGTGGCCGAGCAGGGGCGCCCGCAGGCGTGCGGCCACGCCGATGGGGTCCAGCGTCTTCAGCGGCATCGGGCGGGGATGGCGCAGCTGGCCGTAGTAGGCGATCGCGCAGGCGGGGCCTTCGTTGTCGCTCGCGGCAAGCACCGCGTAGCTGCCGCCGATGCAGAAGCCCAGGATGCCCGCATGCCGGCGGTCGATCCCGCGCCGGCCGAGCCAATCGAGGACGTGGCGGATGTCGGTGAGGACGCGAGTGTCCTCGACGGAGGCGACGGCATCGTCGATGCGCTCGGGCGTGGACAGGTCCGGGTGCGACGCGCGGCGGCTGAAGTAGTCGACGACGACGACCAGATAGCCGGCGTGGCCGAGCTGCGCCGCGCGGGCCGCGATGTAGTCGTTCACGCCGGCAATGGCGGGGAGCAGCACGACGGCGTGGCGGGCGTCGCCGTGGATCGGCTCATGCACGTGGACGGTGAACGTCTCCTCGGCGTCCTCTTGCGCAAGGACATGCGGTTGCAGTGTGGCGGGGGTCATGTGGGGGCTTTGCGAATGGGCTGCGGCAAGTATTCGTTCCGAACCCTTCACGTGCAATGCGAATGACTTAGTCTGTAGTATTCAAAAAATGAATAAACAGCCGCTCGACCTCAACCGCCTTCGCGTCTTCCGCGCGATCTGGGAATGCCGCAACGTCTCGCGCGCGGCCGAGGCGCTCGGTGTGTCGCAGCCCACCGTGAGCCATGCCTTGCGCGAGCTGCGCACGCATTTCGGCGACCGCATCTTCGTGCGCTGTCCCGGTGGCGTTATGCCCACGCCCCTGGCCGAGACCATCGCGCGCCGCATCAGCCAGGCACTGGCGCTGCTGGAGCAGGGCCTCGACATCCGCGGCGAGTTCGACCCCTCGTCGAGCCGGCGCGAATTCACGATCGTGATGACGGACATCGCGGAGGCGATCATCCTCCCGCGCATCCTCGGCCTGTGCCGGCGTGAGGCGCCCGCGGTGGCCTTCCGGGCCATCCAGCTGCCGACGGAATCCATCGTGAGCGCATTGCGCGACGGCGCGGCGGATGCGGCCATCGGCTTCAGCCCCGCGCTGCGGGCCAGCCTGCTGCACAAGCCCTTCTTCCGCAGCGACTACGTGTGCGTCGCCAGCGCCTCGCATCCGCGCATCCGGGGACGCATGAAGCTGCAAGACTTCACCGGGGAGCGCCACGCCGTGGCGCAGGCGCAAGGCACAGGCCACCATGCCGTCGAAGCCGCGCTCCAGCGCATGGGCCTGCTCGATGCGATCGGCGCGCGTGTGCCGCATTTCCTGGCCTTGCCGACCATCGTGGCGTCCAGCGACTTGATCGCCACCATCCCGCGCCCCCTGGCGGAGCTGATGCTCCCCGTGGCGGCGGTGCGCGTTCATCCGCTGCCCATCCGGCTGCCCAAGCTGCTGATCGAGCAGTTCTGGCACGAGCGCTTCCATGACGATGCGGCATCGCGCTGGCTGCGCGACCTCCTGCCGCGGGCGATGCAGGAGGTGTTCGCGACCGGCCCGCAGGGCTTCAAGCGGGCGGTCGATTGAAATGCCGGGCGGGCCTTACCGGTAGACCAGGCCCGAGAGGCGCCACGCGAGTTCGTGGCGGACCATCGGCAGCCGCGACAGCGTGCGCAACAGGAGGTTGCGCGCCGCCCGCAGCCCGGGGCGCGCCGTCGCCATGCGCGTGAGGCGATCGGCCAGCGCGATCACCTGACGCGCCACGGGGCGCCGCTCGGTCCCGTAGGCATCGAGCGCGGCTTCGTTGCCGGCCAGCGCTTCACCCAGCGCGTCGGCCAGGGCGATCGCGTCGAGGATGCCGACGTTCATGCCCTGGCCGCCGGCCGGGCTGTGCACGTGCGCGGCGTCGCCAGCCAGCAAGATGCGCCCGGCGCGGTAGGCATCCGCCAGCCGGTGGTGAACCCTGAATCGCGAGCCCCACAGCACGTCGTGGACCACGGCCCTTTCGCCTGCCGGGCCGCGCGCGTCCAACAAGGCCTGCACATAGCCGATGCCGGGCTGCTCCGGCGCGTCGGCCACGGTCGCGACGATCCGGTGCGCACCGCCCGGCAGCGGCGCCACCACGACCATGCCGGCGGGCGAGAAGTACAGGATCACCTCATCGCGCGGCACGCCGCCGGTCAGGCGCACGTCGGCCAGCAGGAACGACTCTCCGTAGCTTCCGCCCGTGAAGCCGATGCCCGCGTGTTCGCGCACCGTGCTGTGCATGCCGTCGGCGCCGACCACGTAGCGCGCGCGCAGCCGGCGGCCGTCGTCGAGCGTGGCGGTGGCACCGGTTTCGTCCTGTCGCACTTCGGTCACCACGCAAGGGCGCAGCACCTGGCCGCCCAGCTCGCGCAGGCGCTCGAGCAGCACGCTCTCGGTGACCGCCTGCGACACCATCAGCGTGTAGGGATAGCGTGTCGGCAGGTGGTCGAAGCCGATCGGCACCAGCACGCGGTCCCGGTCGCGGATCGTGAAGCGCTGCGCCTGCACGCCGCGCTCGACCAGCCGCCCGGCGACCTGCAGCGGTTCGAGCGCTTCCAGCGTGCGGGCATGAACCACGGCGGCGCGCGAGGTGTTGGCGCCCTCGGCCTGCCGGTCGATCAGCATGAGCTTCACGCCGCGGGCGGCGAGCGCGGTGGCGAGCGTGAGGCCGGCGGGGCCCGCGCCGACGATCAGGACGTCGGTGTCGAAGGCGGCGGGCGAGGAAGACGGGGATGCGGACGGGTGGGACATGGTTCACTCCTGGCGGGTAGGTCAACAGATGTTGGTCAACAAGTGTTGGCAAATTTAAAGGCATCCCCGAGATTTGTCAACAAGCGTTGGCCTATACTTGTTGGCATGACTGATCAGACTGCCGCGCCGGCCCGGCGCTCCGATGCCACCAAGGCCGCCATCCTCGCGGCCGCCCGCGCCCAGTTCGCGGCTTCCGGCTACCAGGCCACCACCATCCGCGCCGTCGCGAATGCGGCCGGGATCGACCCTTCCATGGTGATGCGCTACTTCGGCAACAAGGAAGGGCTGTTCGCCGCGGCCGCCGATTTCGATCTCCGGCTGCCGGACCTGGCAGGCGTGCCGCGCGACGGGCTGGGCCCCGCGCTGATGTCGCACTTCCTGGATCGATGGGAGGGTGACGAGACGCTGATGGCGCTGCTGCGCACCGCGTCGACCAACGAGGCCGCGGCCGAGCGCATGCAGGTGCTGTTCTCGGCGCAGATGGCGCCCCTGATCGCGCGCCTGAGCGGCGACTCACGCGCGGGCGCGGCCGCGCGCGCCGGCCTGATCGCCAGCCAGGTCCTGGGCCTGGCCCTGTGCCGCTATGTGCTGAAGCTGCCGCCGGTGGTCGCGCTCAAGCGGCCCGAGATCGTCCGGCGCATCGGGGCGACCGTGCAGTCCTACCTGTTCGAGGCCTGATGCCGGCTAGCGGCTGAACCGAGGCTGGCGCTTCTCCTTGAACGCCGCCTTGGCTTCCAGGTGGTCGGCGCTGCGCAGCGCGATGCGCTGCAGCGCGATCTCGGCCCGCATCTGCTCTTCCAGGCCGTTGCGCAGCGATTGCGCGATCAGCTTCTTGATCATCCCGGGGCTGTGGCTCGGCCCGTCGACGAGCTTGCGCGCCGTCGCCTGGACCGTCGCGTGCAGCTCGCTGTCCGGCACCGTCTTCCAGACGAGGCCCCAGGCCGCCGCATCGTCCGCGGGGAGCTTCTCGCCCAGCAGCATCAGCCCGGTCGCCCGCGCGCGACCCAGTGCCTGCGGAAGCAGCCAGCTCGATCCGAGATCCGGCACCAGCCCGATGTTGACGAAAGGCTGCAGGAAGTACGCGGACTGCGATGCGATCACGATGTCGCAGGTGAGGGCGAGGCTCATGCTGGCGCCCACGCAAGGGCCGTTGACCGCTGCGATCGTCGGAATCTCCAGCTCGGCCAGCAAGCGGAAGGGCGGCGCGAACCAGTCGCGCAGGAACTCGTCAGGGTCGTTCGGCGTGAGGCCGGTCCGCGGTGCGGCGAGGTCCGAGCCGCTGCCGAACGCGCGGCCTTCGCCGGTCAGCACCAGGCAGCGGGCCGGCGACGCGATCACCGCCTTGAGGGCCGAGCGCAGCTCGCCCAGCGATTGCTGGGTGAGGGCGTTCAGCGTCTGCGGGCGCGACATCGTCAGGGTGGCGAGCCCGTCCTCGATGTCCAGGCGGAGGGTCTCGTAGTGCGACACGCGGGTTCCTCTGTTCAGGCGGCGGTCTCGAGCAGGTCCACGATCTCCTGCTCGCTCTTGAACTTGCGTGGATTGCTGTGGGTCCAGCGGTCCAGCAGCGCATTCCTGGCCACCAGCGCGAAATCGGCGCGCTGCACGCCGACCTTGTGCAGCCGGTTGGGCATCTCCAGTTCGTCGATGAGCTCGGCCACCAGGTCGGCCGTCTCGCGCCGCGCATCGCCGAGCGCCTCGCTCAGCAGCTTCTGCTTGGCCTCGGTCACGGGCTTGTTGAAGCGCAGCACCGCGGGCAGCGTGACGCAGGTGCAGTGGCCGTGGGGCACATGGAAGGAGCCGGCGAGGACATGGCCGATGCCGTGGCTGGCGCCCATCGGCACCAGCGACCACATGCCCATCTGCGACAGCCACATGCCGGCCTGCGCCTCGGCGCGTGCCTCGAGGTCCTGCGGGTCACGCTTGGTGCGCTTCAATGCGGCGGGCAGAACACGCAGCGCCTGCAGCGCGGTGCCATCCACGAATGGACTGCCGAAGGGCGAATAGAAGGACTCGACGGCGTGGTCGACCGCGCGCATGCCGGTGGACAGCCAGAGGCCCAGCGGCGTGTGCATCGTGAGCGCCGGGTCGAAGACGACGGTGCGCGGAATCATCAGCGGATGGCGGATGCTCTGCTTGAGCTTCTTGACGGGATCGTTGGAGCCGCCGCTCTGGTGGAACTCGCCGCCCGACAGCGTCGTCGGCACCGCGATCTGGCGTACGGTCGGTCCGCGGAACACCGGCGCCTCGACCACGCCGGTGGCCGGATCGGTCTTGAGGCGGAAGGGCTCGAACTGGTCCAGCTCGGTGATGCCGTGCTCGAGACACAGTTGCACGTTCTTGCCGGCATCGGTGATGGAGCCCCCGCCGATCGTCACGATCAGGTCCGCATCCGCGGCCCGGGCCACCGCGGTTGCACGCAGCACTGCGTCACGCGGGATGTGCGCCGGGATGTCGTCGTAGATCGCGGCGAAGCGGCTGCCGAGCGCATCCTGCATCTTGCGGATCTCGCCGGTCTTGTTGTTGAGCGTGTTGCTCACCAGCAGGAAGACGCGCTGCGCGCCGAGGCGCTCGACTTCTTCCATCACGACGTCGACGAAGGGGCGCCCGAAGAAGACGCGCTCCATCGGTGGAATGCTGAAGGAACCTTGACGCATGGAAATCTCCTGAAGGATGGGTTGAGCGGGCGCAACACACGCAGGTGGCGCCGCGAGAGGGAATGAATGCCGGACCGAAGTCCGGTGGCTGGAATCAGGGCCTGTTCAACTCGAGGGGACTGCTTCGGGCCGGCGCGGCATGGCGTTCGCCATGGTCTTGAGTGCCGTGCGTTCCACCTTGCCGTTGGTCATGGTCGGCAGCGCCTGGAGGATCACGATCTGCGACGGCCTCTTGTACGGCGAGATGCGGTCCTTCAGAAAGGCTTGCAGCGACGCGCCGTCGACCACCTGGCCGGGCTTGGGCTCCACGAAGGCGACCACTTCCTCGTTGCGCGCCACCTCGCGTCCGATCACGGCCGACTGCGCGACCGCCGGATGCGCATTGAGCACGGCCTCCACCTCGGCCGGGTACACGTTGAATCCCGAGCGGATGATGATGTCCTTGATGCGGCCGACGAGAAAGACGTTGCCCTCCGCATCCTGGCGCGCGATGTCGCCGGTGCGCAGCCAGGGCCCGGACAACGCGGCCTGCGTGGCCTCGGGGTCCCGGAAGTAGCCGCGCATGACGCCGGGGCTGCTCGCCCACAGCTCGCCGGATTCGCCGGGCGCGACGTCCTTGCCTTCAGCGTCCACGATGCGGATCGCGACGCCGGGAATTGGCGGGCCCACCGCGGCGTCCTGGCGATGCTCGCCGAAGCGCGAGTGGCACAGCGTCGGCGAGCTCTCGGTGAGGCCGTAGCCGTTGTGCATCGGCAGGCCGAAGAGCGCCTGGATCTCGGCCTTGAGCGTGGGGTCCAGCGGCGAGCCGCCGGCGTAGATGTAGCGCAGCCGGCCCCGGTGCAAGGCACGGCCGTGGCGCCTGAGATGGGCCAGCAGCGCCGTGTGCATGGCCTGGACGCCCTGGAACAGGGTCAGGCCCTGCGTCTCGATCGCGTCGACGAGTGCCTCGACCTCGAAGCGCGCGCTCAGCAGCACGGAGCCGCCTGCGACGAGCGTGCCGAGCAGCACGCTGGTCAGCCCCATCGTGTGCGACATGGGCAGCACGCCGTAGCTGCGGTCCGCGGCCGACATCTGCCGATACGCGACCAGGGTGGTGGCCACGAAAAGCAGCCCGCCGTGCGTCAGCATCACCCCCTTGGGCTTGCCGGTGGAACCGGAGGTGTAGATGAGCGCCGCGACGTCCTCGGGCAGCGGCTCGAAGTGCTGCGCGGCCACCACCGCACGCACGGAGCCCGCCAGGCCGCAGTCCAGCGGCATCGCGTGGCGTCGCAGCGCGTGCGCGATGCCTTCCTTGAAGCCGGCGTCGATGTAGATCTCGGCCTGCGGCTGCGCATGCGCGACGATGGCGTCGATCTCCTGCGCCGACAGGCGCGCGTTGACCAGTACCGACGCCGCGCCGAGGCTGCTGGCCGCGAAGACGAAGGCCACCAGGCTCGCGCTGTTCTCGGCCACGAGCAGCACGCGCTGCCCCGGCAAAACGCCGAGCCCTGCGAGCGCGGCCTTCGCGTCGTCGATGGCGCGCTGCAGGTCCGCGTAGCTGAGCGAGCGGCCGTCGTCCAGCAGGGCGACGGCATCGGGCGTCTCTGCGGCCCACCACGCGGGCACGTCGTGGATGCGCAGGAATGCAGGTCGGGTCATGGTTGTCGCCTTGTCGCGCGGGCGTTTGCTTCTACAGAGCCGAGGTGGCGGCCTCGACGTTGCGCACCATGTTGACGAGACGGGGACCCCACTTCTCGCGCAGGTCGCGTTCGGGCAGCTGGAAGGCGGGGCCGCAGCAATTGAAGCCGAGTACCACCGTTCCGTCGGCGGGTCGGAACGGAACGCCGACCGCGTTCACGTCGCTTTGCCATTCGCCGGCCGAGATGCAGAAGCCGAACTCGGCATAGGTTTTCAGCCCGGCGTCCAGCGAGGCCTTGATCTGCTTGAAGTCCGCGCCTGCGCGTTGCGACAGCTCCGTCAGCAACTGCTCGCGCTCCCGGTCGTCCAGGCCGCAGTAGTAGGCACGGCCCATGGCGGAGGTCGCCAGCGGGACGCGCGAACCGATGTTGAGCCTGAAGTTCTGGTTGGCTGTGCTGGCCGCGTTCTCGATATAGAGCATGGTGTGGCGGTCCCGTGAGCCGATGCCCACCGAGGCCGAGCAGCTGTCGGCGAGCTCCCGCATGAAGGGCCGCGCCACCTGCCGCACGCGCAGCGCACCCAGGGCCGAGAAGCCGAGCGAGATGACGCGCGCGCCCAGATAGAACTGGCCGTTGTGCTCGGAGTACTCGAGGTAGCCGTTGGCCGCCAGCGTGTAGGCCAGCCGGGACACCGTCGCCTTGGGCAGGCCGCTGCGCTCCACCAGCTCCTGCAGGCTCAGGAAGCGCTCGGACGACCGGAAGGCGTCGAGCAGCTGCAGCCCGCGCGCGAGCGCCGAGACCTGGTCCTTGTCCGCCTCGTCGCTCGGCGGGGCGGGCGGCAGTGTCTTGGAAGTCTTGGTGTTCATCTGTATTTTTTGGAACTGTTGATCCATTATTTATTCAATTTTCCCCAGATTGCAAGGACTGCGTAGAACTTGAATCGACGGAAGGGTTGCACTGACAGGGTCATTGACAGCGTCATCGAGACCTGTGAACAATGAATAAACGGAACTTGAGTTCCATTTTAAACAGCCTTCGGAGCCCAGGATGCAGACCCAGTTCAGCACCGCGATCACAGACCTGTTCGGCACGCGCCTTCCCATCGTGGCGGGCGGACTTCAATGGCTGGCCAATGCCGACTACGTGGCCGCGGCGGCCCGGGCGGGCGTCATGGGCTTCATCACCGCGGCGAGCCACGCGACGTTGGCCGGGCTGCGCGACGAGATCGCGCGCTGCCAGGACCGGGCGGGCGATCTGCCCTTCGGCGTGAACGTCTCGATGCTGCCCGCGCCCGCACCGGGCGAGCGCGTGCAGGAAACCTTCGAGGAAATCGTGCGCGCCGGCGTCCGCTTCGTCGAGACCTCGGGGCGCAATCCCGAGCCGTACCTGCCGCTGCTGCACGGGGCGGGCATCAAGGTGCTCCACAAGGCGCCCTCCGTGCGCCACGCGCTCAAGGCGCAGACGATCGGCGTGGATGCCGTGGCGGTGGTCGGCGCGGAGTGCGGCGGGCATCCGGGCGTCGACCTGGTCGGCACCATCGTGCAAGGCGCGCTTGCCGGCGAGGCGCTCGACATTCCCGTCCTGCTGGGCGGTGGCATCGGCACGGGCGCGCAGGTGATGGCGGCGCTCGCGCTCGGCGTCGATGGCGTGACCATCGGCACGCGCTTCCTGGTCGCCGAAGAGGTCTGGGCGCACCGCCACTACAAGGAGGCGCTGGTGCGTTCGCGCGAGACGGACACCGCCTTGATCATGCAGAGCGTGCGCAACACGGTGCGCGCGCTGCGCAACGAGACCACCGAACTCGTGACCGAGCTGGAGCGCGCGCACGGCGGTGATTTCGAAGTCCTGCGCCCCCATGTCTCGGGCCAGCTCGGCCGCCGGGTGTACGAGACCGGCGACAGTCGCACCGGCACGGTGTCGCTGGGCCAGGCCGTCGCCTTCGCGGACCGGATCGAGCCGCTCGACGCCATCGTCCGCCGCATCGAGGCGGAAATGCGGGAGGCGCTCACGGCGCTCTCGCGCTTCGGACTTTCTTCCCCTTCCCTCGCATCCTGATTCATCTGGAGAGACAGCCCATGAGATCCCAACGCCGCCTGATCCTCGCCGCACTGTCGGCCACCGCCTTCGCCGCTGCCGTCGGCATGCCGTCTTCCGCCATGGCGCAGGGCTATCCCGGCAAGCCCGTCAAGCTGGTGGTGCCGTTCCCGCCGGGCGGCATCACCGACGTGATCGCGCGCAGCCTCTCCAACCATGCGCAGCAGGCCATGGGCCAGCCCATGATCGTGGACAACCGGCCCGGCGGCGGCGGCGTGATCGCCACCGACCTGGTCGCCAAGGCGCCCGCGGATGGGCACGCCGTCCTGCTGGCGGCCATCGGCCAGGCGGTGGTCAACAAGCACCTGTTCAAGAAGCTGCCCTACGACCCGAACGCGGACCTCGCGCCCGTGTCGCTGATCGCCCAGGGGCCCAACGTGCTCGTCGTGAACGCGTCGAGCCCCTACAAGACGGTGGCGGACCTGCTCGCCGTGGCGAAGAAGTCGCCGGAGGCAGTCACCTTCGGCACCTACGGCAACGGCTCGTCGCCGCACCTGCAGGCGGCGCTCTTGATGCAGCGCACCGGCGCCTCGTTCACGCACATTCCCTACAAGGGCTCCGCGCCGGCGATGAACGACCTGCTGGGCGGGCAGACGACCTTCATGTTCGACAGTCTGATCACCTCGCTGCAGCACATCAAGGCCGGCAAGCTGCGCGCGCTGGCGGTCACCTCGCCCAAGCGCAATGCACTGTTGCCCAGTGTCCCGACCTTCGCCGAGGCTGGTGTTTCCGACTTCAGCTTCATGGCCTGGTACGGCATCCACGTGCCGGGCAAGACGCCGCCCGCGGTGGTCGAGCGCCTGCGCAAGGAGATCGACGAGTTCGCGCACAGTCCGGCGATCGCGCGCCAGTTCGCCGACCAGGGGCTCGAACTCGTCTCGAGTTCGCCCGCCGAGTACGCGCGCTTCCTCGCCTCGGAGGACAAGACCTGGAGCGCCGTGATCCAGCAGGCCGGCATCACCATCGATTGACGCCATGCGAGCGAACGACATCGACAGCGCCGCCGGCCGGGAGGCCATCCAGGCGCTGTGCAACGCCGTGCTGGACGACTTCATGGCGGCGCTGAATGCGCACGACGCGGCGGGCATGGATGCCTGCATGCACTTCCCGCACACGCGCTTCGCGGGCCGGTCCATCAAGGTCTACCAGGCGCCGGGCGACAACCCGATGGACCTCTTCGCGCGCCTGCAGGCCGAGGACGGATGGCGCTACAGCCGCTGGGAATCGCGCGAGGTGATCCAGTACAACACCGACAAGGCGCACGTGGCGCTGTCGTACACGCGCTATCGGGCCGACGACAGCGTGATCGGCGTGTACGAGTCGCTCTACGTCATGACCTGCGAGAACGGGCGCTGGGGGATCCAGGCGCGGTCGAGCTTCGGGCCCTGAGGGCGGCATCGAAGCGATGGGCTGGTGTCGATTTCGACGGGCGCGAGGCTCAAGTTCAGTTCCCCGCCTTCCGATCAGCCCGTCACGTCAGAACGCATGCCGGATGCCAAAGTCATATCCGGTGGAAGTGCGCGGTGCCAATCCTGACGTTCCTGTCCCTGTCGACAAATACGCACCGCCACCCGTCACTGCCCCCATGATCGCCGGATTGTTCTGACCGTCCTTGATCCGAATGCGGGCCACCGTGGCGTACAGCGCCGTGCGCTTTGAGAGGTTGTAGTCGTACCCGACGGCAAGCTTGTTCGCCGATGCGTCTCGTCGCGGCGCAAATGGGGTGGCCAACGGGCCCAGGTCGTTGTCGAACTTGACGCGCGAGTACGACGCCTTGATCAGCCCTGGGCCCACGGGCACGGTGACGCCCAGAAGTCCGCCCTTGTACTTGTCTGAATCACGAAGCGTGAGAGATCCCAGCGCTGGTGCCGTTGACAATGCCCGATCCGTGACTTGCGAGACTTCACCGAAGAGCTTCATGAAACCCAAATCGTAGGAGGCACCGAGATTGATGGTCTTGATTTTCTCGTCCAGATTGACGCCCGTGGGAAATCCAGCGGCGTTCATGCCGGTGGTGTCGGCTGCCGTGCTTTCCCCGTAGGCCAAGGCAACGTCGACAGGCCCGGCAGCGTAGCCCAACCGGCCGCCGAAAAAGCGCCCCCTGTGGCTTGGACTTCCCGCCATATTGCTCTGCGAGACGTTTTCGTGCAGTGCGTACTGCAGCTGTCCATAGACGCCGCCCAGATTGGGCGGAAGAAAGTAGCCGATGCTGTTGCTGGTGCGAAGGTAGTTGTCGGAAGCGGCAACGGGGGATCCAGGACCTCTTGCCGTCTGCAGATTCGTCCCAACAGTCGAAACGACATTGGCGCCGACTCCGATCGTGCTGAATGGGCTGAAAATCGAGTCGTTCCAGAAGGTTGGAGTGAAGTCGCGGCCCAGCCTGATCTCGCCGAAGGGGCCGGACAAGCTGACGGTCGACCGTCGATTGAAACTTGCGACCCCGGTTGCGCCGCTGTCGGGCGTCGTGCCCGCTTCGAGCCAGAAGCTTGCGGCGAGTCCTCCGCCAAGATCCTCTGTGCCGCGAAAGCCCAAACGGCTGTTCGATTGACCGCTGTTGGACAAAACCGTCTGGCTTCGGGTGACGCTTGGCAGCGGAGGCACCAGTGCAACCGTGTTGTTGTAGAACTCGCTCTTGGCGCTGTAGTGGCTAACGCCGACATCGACGACGCCGAAGAGCGTGACTGACGATTGGGCGGTGGCCGCGGTGACGCAAGACAGCATGCTCGCTGCCGCGATGATGGTTCTGTTCATGGTTCTGATCTCGATGAATGAAGCGTGGCGATGGCGTCTGTCGTCACTCTGGCTTGAAGCCTGCACTCTTAAGGAGTTCAGCGCTTTGGGACACGAAGCCAGCGACATAGCGTTTGAACTGTTCGACGTCCTGAGTTACAGGCTCGACGCCAAGGCTTGCCAGCGCGCCGGACTTGCCTAACTCAGTCATGGCGGCGTTGATGGCAGTGTTGAGCAACTGAACCCGATCGGCGGGGGTGCCCTTGGGCGCCCACACGCCGTACCACGATCCGTAGACGAAACCCGGCAGCCCGCTCTCCTGCACCGTCGGAACGTCAGGCGCCAACGAGCTACGCTTGGCTGAAGTGATTGCGATGGGTCGAACGCGGCCCGCCTTGGCCAGCGGCAGCACGGAGATCATCGAGTCCATCAGGAGCTGAACGTGTCCGCCCCCCACGTCCACCAACGCAGGTTGCGTGCCCTTGTAAGGCACATAGGTGAGCTTCACATTGCCCTGTTTGGCAAGAAGCAGCGTGGCCAGGTGACTTGGCGCACCCGCAGCGGGAATGGCTGCCGTCCACTTGTCCGGTTCCTTCTTTGCCGCGGCCAACACGTCCGTGAGCTTCCGAGGCTCAAGCTGGGGCGCGATGACGAGCATCAGCGGCGCCTCGGCAACGCGGGCGATCGGGGAGAAATCCGTTTGCGGGTCGTAAGGCGGCGTGGCGACGACTTCCTTGGCCAGCACGTGTGTGGCCGCGGAGAACAGCAGCGTATAACCGTCGGCGGTAGCGGTCTGGACTGCCTTGCCACCCAGAGCGCCGTTCGCTCCGGCACGGTTTTCCACAATCACCGATACCCCGAGCTGCGTGTGCAGCTGGTTGGCCAGCAGGCGCGCGATGTTGTCCACGCCGCCTCCCGCTGCGAAAGGAACGACGATGCGGATCAGGCGGTCAGGGAATTTGGCGGTCTGCGCCCATGCGGGTGCGACCGCGAGCATCGCGCACGCGACCAATACTTTCAATGATTTCATGGAGTCTCCGTTGATCTGGATGAGGTGTCCGGTGAAGAGGCCGTGGGCGGCCTCGGGCGTCTTCGTCGCTCGAAAACGCGCAGCGACTCGTCCATCGACTCTGCGTCGACGCCTCGGGTGATGAACACGATCCGGGTGCGTCTGTCCGGGCTTGGCCAGGCCGGCAACGACTCGGGAGGTTGGTACAGGTGCTGCACGCCGTGAAAAACGAGCGGCTGCTCCGGCTGCTCCTGCAGGTTGACGATTCCTTTCACGCGCAGCAGGTCTTCGCCCCGCATTGCGATCACCATGTCGAGCCAGGCAAGGAAGCCGTCTCGCGGCAAGGGATCGTCGCGAACGATCACGAACGAAGTAATTCCGCTCGAGTGGACCGATGGATCACTCGCGTCACCAGTGGTTGGCACCGGCCTGTAGAAGGATCCGCTCTCCGCTGAGAAACACCGAACGTGAGCGCCAGGTGTCTGCATCGTCTGCCGCAGCACCGCCACGTACTCGCCGCGCTCCTGATGCACAGCGCCTGTGGGGTTCAAGCTCCTCAAGCGGTCCAACAGCTCCTGGGGAATTGCTTCGCCCAGCAGGTCGTCTTTCGTGAGAAAAAGGTGATCAGCCATGGCGGCCTGCTTGACGGCTTCGGAATAGCGATCGAGCGTGCCAGCCGCCAAGACGGCGTCGACGGTGCAACACACGCCGGCCAATGTGAAGCGATCTTTGACGGCGGGCTCTCCCATCACCGTTCGAAGGATGGGCGCGGGGTCGGCGAGGCCGCTCGTCTCGATCAATACATGGCGCAGAGCAAGGTCATCCGACGCGCCGCGATCGCCGAGACGAACCAGTGCCCCGATGAGATCGCCTCGCACCGCACAACACATGCAGCCGTTGGCCAACAGTATGGTGTCCTCGGTCGTGTTGGCGATAAGGTCGTGGTCGATTCCAACTTCACCAAACTCGTTGACGATGACTGCGGTGCCGTGCAGATCGGGTTCGCGCAGCAGCTCGTTGAGAAGCGTCGTCTTTCCGCTGCCAAGGAATCCGGTGAGCACCGTCACAGGCACGCGCGCATGCCCGGGCTGGTCAGCTCCCAGCAACGAGGAGAAATGGCCGGTCATGACTCACCCTGCTGTCGCCCGCCGTGAAGCTCAGCGAATGATTTCAAGGTTCGCTCCAGCCTTGCCAGCAACCATTCGCTTGCCGCAGCGGGAAACTCGTTGCGCTCTAGATCTTCCAAGAGGGTCTGAAGCGGGAGGCCGGTGGCTTCAGACGTCGGGCGGGCCCGGAAGAAGTCCTCTACTTCGGAAACGCCGGAGCGAAGGCCTTGATCCTCGAGGTAGTCCACGATGTCCAGTTCGAAGTCGACCAGCTGAAGGCTCACGCCGCCAGCGCCGCAGCCGCAGCTGGAGCCGAGTGCAACATGACGCATCGCGAGCTCGCTCCACAGGCGCGAGAGCCTGGAGGCGCGCTGCGACACGTCGTCGGCCATTGCGAGGCTCACTGCCCGTCCCAGGCGACGTCGAGCGAGGCGCCATTGCGCGAGGCCTTCGGCGTCTTGCGAAGCGCGCTTGTGGCCTCCTGGTCAACCTGACCCTTGGAGTCCAGCGCGACGCGATAGACCTGACGTGCAACGTCGCTGCTCACGTAGCCCTCGCGAACGTCCTCTGCGACCAGATCCATGTCGCGTTCCAGCGGATCGCCGAAGCCGCCACCGCCGCCCGACAGCATCTTGTAGGCATCGCCGCGCTCCAGCCGGACGTTGAAGATCTTCGCGTTCAGGTGGTCTGTCTTCCACTCGCCCTTGTGACGCACGGCCAAGCCGTTGCCCATGGCGTCTCCGCCACCTTCGAGTCCCCACGGCTTGCAGTGGACGCGATCAATCCGGGTGGTGACAGTGAATGGCGACAGCGCCTGAACCACCATCTCCGCGCCCAGCCCGCCGCGGTACTGGCCCGCGCCGGCACTGTCCTGCCGGATCTGGTACTTCTCGACAAGCACCGGGTACTTGGCCTCGAGCTGCTCGGTTGGGCTGTTGTGGGTGTCGCCGTCGTTGATGCAGACCGTGACGGACACGCCGTCTTCCTTCGACTTGGCCCCCCAACCTCCGCCCAGCGGTCCGATGCCGACAATGAAGAGGCGTCCGTCCTCCGGAGAAATGCCATGGATGTTGGGAAACACCAAGTCGGCGTGGTGACCCGCGATCGAGCGGTCCGGAATGGCTGGAGCCAGCGCCTTGAAGATGGTGTCGATCACCGTCATCGGGAAGGTCATCCAGACTCGCATCGGGTATGGCCGCTCGGCACTGATGACCGTGCCCATCGGCATGATCACCTTCAGCGAGCGGAAGCTCCCGTCGTTGACGGGGTAGTCGGTCGGCGTGGTGAGGCACTTGTAGGCAACCTGAGCGCAAGCTATCCCGGTCGTGAAGCCGGAGTTGTAGAAGCCGCGCACCTGCTTGCTGACGTCCGACAGGTCCACCGTCATCTCGTCGCCCGAGACGGTCACCTTGACGCGGATCGGGATGCGTTTGCCGATCTCCAGCCCGTCGTCGTCCATGAAGGACTCGGCCTCGTAGATGCCATCAGGGATGGACAACGTGTTCTTGCGCGCCACGGCTTCTGACGAATCCATGATCTGGCGGATCGAGCCGTTCACCGCATCGGCGCTGTAGCGCTGTAGAAGTTCTACGTAGCGGCGCTCTCCGGTGGTGATCGCCGTGATCTGTGCGCGCAAGTCGCCCAGGGCGCGCTCGGCCAGCCGCACGTTCATCGCGATGATGTCGATCAGGTCCTGGTTGACCACGCCTTCGCGCTGATACTTCATGATGGGAATCTGAATTCCTTCGCTGAAGATGTCGGTGGTCACGTTGCCGAGCGTGCCGCCCACGTCGAGCCAGTGCGCCATGCAGCAGGTGAAGCCTTCCAGTTTGCCTTCGTGGAACACCGGCATCGTGAACGTGAAGTGGTTCAGGTGGCTGCCGGTGGTGTAGGCGTCGTTCGTGACCAGGATGTCGCCGGGCAGGATGTTCTCGTAGCCGAAGTGTTTGATCTTCGCCTTGACCGTCTCGGACATGCCCCGGATGAACATCGGCAGGCCCAGGCCGATCGAGACCGTGTCGCCTTCCTTGGTGAACAGGCCGACGGTGAAGTCCAATGCCTCGTAGATGATCAGGTTGTAGGCCGTGCGCGTCAGGTTGGTCTTCATCTCCTCGGTCACTGCGTACAGCCCGTTGCGGATGATTTCGACGGTGACCGGGTCGACCACGGCCGCTTGGGTTTGGGGGTTGCTCATGACCGGTCGCTCCCGATGGAAATTTGAAGATTGCCGAGTTCATCCACGCGCATCTCGTCGCCTGGTTGCATCACGGTGGTGGAGGCATGCTCCTCGATCAACGCCGGGCCGCTGATCACGTTGCCCGAGCGCAGCAGGTCCCGCTTGTATATGGGGGTGTCGGCCCAGCCGCCGGAGCGGAAGTACACCGGCTTGACTGCGCGCACAGAAGCCTTCTCGGGCTTGGATGAGCCCTCGTCCACTTGGTGCTTGGGTGGCTTCTTCATGATGCCGAGCACCGTGACGCGCAGGCTCACCAGATCGGCCGGTTCCTTGGGTGCCGAAGTGCCGTAGCGAACCTTGTGCAGTTCGTCGAATTGCTGCTTGATCGCCGAACGGTCCTTGCCCTCGAAGAACGCCATCGGCAGGTCCACGGTCACGGCGTGCTCCTGGCCCACGTAGCGCATGTCGGCAGCGCGCTCGATCACGACGCCGTCCGCCTTGACACCGGACTGCGCCAGCGCGGCGCGGCCCTCGTCTTCCATCGTCTTGTAGGCTGCTTCAATCTCCTCGAAGGAGACGTCGTTGAGCTTTCGGAACACCGAGCGCACGTAGTCATAGCGCAGGTCGGAGAACAACATTCCGTAGGCCGAGAAGTAGCCCGGCGCGTACGGGATCAACACCTTACGGATGCCGATCTCGCGGGCGATCGCCGAGGCATGCAGAGGGCCAGCGCCGCCGTACACCACCATGGTGAAGCTGCCGGCGTCCAGGCCGCGTTCGGTGGTCACCGCCTTCACGGCGTGCGACATCTGCGTCACCGCGATGCGCAGGATGCCGTCGGCCGCTTCGGTCGGGTCCAGGCCCAGCGGGCCGGCCACGCGCTCGGCCATCTGCCGCTTGCAGCCTTCCAGGTCGAGCTTGAGCTCGCCGCCTAGGAAGTTGTCGGCGTCGAGACGGCCCAGCACCAGGTTGGCGTCTGTCACGGTTGGCTCCTTGCCGCCGCGGCCATAGGCCACCGGGCCAGGGATGGAGCCGGCGCTTTGCGGCCCCACACGCAGCGCGTTGCCCGTCTCCACACGGGCGATCGAGCCGCCGCCCGTGCCGACCTCGTGGATGTCCATCATTGGTATCTGAATCGGCAGCGCGCGCTCGTAACCGCCGATCAGCGCCGAGCCCGTCGTGAGCGGCCGTCCCTCGCTGATCACGCCCGCCTTGGCCGTCGTGCCGCCCATGTCGAAGGCGATCGCATCGCCCATGCCGAGTTGCGCACAGATGGCCTGCGCACCGATCACGCCGGCCGCGGGGCCGGACTCCAGCATCCGAACGCAGCCGACGCGCGCATGCTCGATCGGAAACAGGCCGCCGGTCGACTGCACGACGTAGAAGTCGCCGCCGAAGCCCTTGTCGGAAAGGTGTGTCTCGAGCTGACCGAGGTATTTGGAGACACGGGGCCCGACGTAGGCGTTGGCCACGACGGTGGAAACGCGCTCGAACTCGCGGTATTCCTGCGACAGCTCGTGCGAAGCAGAAACGAAGGCGTTGGGAAGCTCTTCCTGCAGGATCTGCTTGACGCGCTGCTCGTGCGCCGGATTGCGATACGAGTGCAGGAGCAGTACTGCCACCGCCTCGATGTTATGGCCCTTCAACTCGCGGGCAAGCTCGCGCACGGCACCCTCGTCCAGCGGCTTGTGCAGGCTGCCGTCGGCGCGCAATCGCTCGGCCACTTCGAAGCGCAGCGAGCGCTTGACCAACGGCTGGTGTTTGTTGAAGAAAAGGTTGTAGGCATCCGGACGGTTCACGCGGCCGATCTCGTAGATGTCCCGAAAGCCCTCCGTGATCAGCAGCGCGGTGTTGGCGCCGTTGCGCTCCAGCAGCGTGTTGATGGCGATGGTGGAGCCGTGCAGGAACAGCTGACCGTTGCGCACATCGATGTCGGCGCTGTCCAGGGTGGCCTGGATGCCATTGACGAGCTGGCCGTGCGTCGAAAGCGCCTTGCCGAACAGCAGTTTGCCGGTGGTCTCGTCGAAGGCGGCCATGTCGGTGAAGGTGCCGCCGATATCGACCGCGATGCGCAGATTGGGAGTGGATTTTGTTGCCATGGTTTAGCGGCGCTCAGGCTGCCGTTCCGATGCGGTTGCGGAGAATGCCGAGACCGGTGATTTCCACTTCGACCACGTCGCCTTCCTTCATGTACAGCGGCGGCTCGCGGCGGTCACCGACGCCACCGGGCGTTCCGGTCGCGATCACGTCGCCGGGCGACAGCGGCGTGAAGCGCGAGATGTACTCGACCAGAACGGGGATGTCGAAGATCAGGTCGTCGATGCTCGCGTGCTGCATTACGTTGCCGTTGACCCGCGTTTCCAGCGTCAGCTTGGTGACATCCGGCACCTCATCCCTGGTCACGAGGTAAGGGCCAAACGGGGCAGTTCCGGGGAAGTTCTTGCCCGGAGTGAACTGGTGGGTGTGGCGCTGCCAGTCGCGAACGCTGACGTCGTTCAGGCAGGCATAGCCGGCGATGTGCTCGAAGGCCTGAGCCTTTGGGATATGACGGCCGCCCTTGCCAATCACGAAGGCCAGTTCGCCTTCCCAGTCGAAGCGCTCTGAGAAGGCCGGGCGCAGCACGACCTCTTCGTGCGCCGCCAATGTGTCGTTGAAGCGAAGGAACAGTGACGGGTATTCGCTGTCGCCGCGCTTGGTCTCGGCGACGTGGGTCTTGTAGTTCAGGCCCACGCAGATCAGCTTGGGCGGGTTGGGAATCACCGGGAGCGCACGCACCGCGCTCGCCTGCACGGAATTCCCGCTTGCCGCCGCTGCCCGCTCGAGCTCGCGCAAGGCGTCTGCCCGCAACACCGACACCAGGTCTGGGTAACGGTCGAGGAAGTCGGCCGGCGGCAGTTGGTAGCGCTCTTCCTGGACCACTCCGTAGGTGGCCTGCCCAGCGTGTATGAAGCTAGCGAGTTTCAAATGGGTCTCCTTGAATTCATCACTGCGTTGGTTGCTCGAAATTGATCAGTTCGCAGCGGGTACAGCGAATGTAGAAATCCACGAGCTATCCGCATAGATAGAATTCAGAGCAATCAGACTTGCCACTATTGGCATGGCTCACGCGGGTAATCCCTATGAACGTCGCGACCGTCAAGCTCTTCCTGGAGGTGCTGGAGGCTGGCAGCCTGAGCAAGGTCGCGGCCCGCCGCCAGACGGTGCAGTCGCATATCAGCCGCCAGATCAGTGACTTCGAGGCGACCTTTGGCGGACCGCTTTTCCGGCGCACGGGCAGGGGTGTCGCGCCGACCGAGCTGGGCGAGCGCGCTGCGGTGCGGCTACGTTCCTGGCTGTTGGAGACAGACCGTCTGGCACAGGAGCTTCGCGAGGAATCGGGCAAACTGCTTGGCGAGGTCCGCCTGGGCGTCATCCCGTCTGCAGCGCATCCACTGATGACGCGACTTTTTCAACGCCTACAGGTCGAACACCCGGGCATCCGCCTCAACATCGCCGAGGCTCAGGGCACTGAACTCAACGCGATGCTCGATAGCGGCGCCGTCGACATGGCGATCCTCTTTCGATTCAATCGCCCAAGCGGCCACGAAGAAAAACTGCTGAGCGTTGCGCATACCTATCTGATCGCCGCACCGGGCGACGAGCTCACCAAAGAGCCCACGGTCAGCTTCTCGCGCCTGTCGGGTCTGCGCCTCGTGCTGCCTCGCCGTCCCAGTCACTGGCGCAATGCGCTTGACGAAGCAGCTCGGAGCTTGGGATTCACTCTGATACCTGTCGCCGAAGTTGATTCGTTGACGATGCAGAAAGAACTCGTGGCGAATACGACGGGCCTCTATTCGATGATGGGTCAGTATTCGATTGCCGAGGAGCTCCAACGGGGCCGTCTTCAAGCCAGCAAGCTCGTAAAGCCTGATCTCTTTCGCCACGTGACCCTGGCGTTCCCGAAACAGGGGAAGCTTTCGCCTGCATGCAGGGTGGTCGCCGAGATCATTCAACAGTTGGTCAAGGTTTGGGGAAGCCTGACCGAGCCCGCAGCCGATGAGCCCGGACGCGCCAGTTCCTGACTTGCGCACGCGACCCAACAGGCATAGAGCTGGCGCATGCCACGAGGCGGAAATTTGACGTCAAGGCCGAACGTCTTTTTGGCCAAGCAGGGTCTTCAACTGAATCGCCTCCACTCGGGGCGGCACGATGCCCGCGGCACCAGCACGGGGTCGTAGGACCCTGGCGTGACCGACATGCGCACCTGTTCAGTCACGCCCTGGTAGTCGCCCAGTCCCGTCTCGGCCTGGAACACCTCCGGCGGCAGGTAGGCGTGCATCGGCGTGCTGTTCGCCGTCGCATGGGCGTAACCCTTGTCGAACAGCCCCAGCGTGTAGAGCCACAGCGACAGCCGCGTGAGCGAGACGTGCACGCGCCAGCTGCCGCCTTCGCGGGCCCGGCGCATGAGGGCGGCCACCACGCCCGTGGTCAGCAGCCAGGCGCCGAGGTAGTCGTTGACCACCATGATGGTCGGCAGCTTGGGTGCCTGGGGCGAGCCTTCCAGCGTCATGACGCCTGTCACGCAGCCGGCCGTCTGGTCGAAACCCGGCCGGTCGGCCCAGGGGCCGGTCTCGCCGTGCAGGCTGACGGTCGCGTGCACGATGCCGGGCCGCGCCGCGGCGGCCTGTTCGGCCGACAACCCGAAGCGGTCGAGGAAGCCGCGCCGCCGGTTGGCGTAGAACACGTCGGCCCCGGCCAGCAGCTGCTGCATGCGGGCGTGGCCCTCCGGGCTGCCGATGTCGAGCAGCGCCGAGCGCACGCCGACATTGGCCGTGGCATACAGCAGGTCGCTCTCGAAGTCGCTGGGACGCCAGATGTTCAGTACGTCGGCGCCGTGCAGGGCGAGCGCGCGCCCGGTTCCGGCGCCGGCGATCACGCGCGCCATGCCCAGCGCGCGCACGCCGTCCAGCGGCTGGCGCGCGTTCGGCGCGAAGGGTTGGGGCGGCGCGTCGCCGATGCGCTCGATCTCGATCAGCGGTAGGCGGCGCAGCCCGTCGAGGTACTGCGGCTCTTCCATGAACTCTTCCACCGAGCGCAGCATGGGCATGACGACGCCGGCCCTGGCGCTCGCGTCCTCCAGCTCGAGCGCTTTCCATCCACGGATCGCCTGCGCCACGGCCTGCTCGCTGTCGCTGCACCCCAGGAGCCGCAGCGCCGAGGACCTCAGGCGCGGGTACAGGTTGAGCGGCATGACCCAGCGCCCGTCGCCCGCTTCATAGAACTTGAGCGTGAAGGGCGAATCGGGATCGGCCGTGTTGCGAGGCGGGTAACCGTTGAGCTTCTCCCACTGTCGGTCGTAGAAGGGGCAGAGGCGGTGTGGCGCCCGGTGCAGGTCGACCGAGATGTCCTGCCCAGGCCCGCCGCGCAGGCGCCACAGGGCCGCCATCGCCACCGACTTGGCCGCCAGCCCGATGCCGGCGGCCGATGCGATGCGGAACACGCTGGGCAGGATCGGGTCCTGGCCGATGAATTCGATCGCACCGCCGCTGTCCTCGGGCGCGAGCCCCACGCCTTCGAGCACGCTGCGCAGATGGGCATGCGGGTCGAAGCCGTCCGCATGCGCGGCGGGCGCGGCCAGTGCGTGCCGGATCGCATCGGTGGTGATGTCCATGGGGCTTAGCCCTTGATCCTGGCCAGCGCCTGCAGGATCGCGATCTGCCGCGCGTCGCGCGCGCCTTCCAGCTCGGCCCGCGTGTGGCGGCCGTAGGAGGCGTCGGCCTGCTCGAACAGCAGCCGGGTCGTGGCCTCGTCGAAGCGCACCTCGCGCTGCATGGAGGCCCAGCGCTTTTCCATGCCGGGTCCGAACTGCTGCACGAAGCTGCGCAGCCCGCCGTCGCCGCCGCCGAGGTGGAAGGACGCGAAGGGGCCATCCACCGCCCAGCGCAGGCCGACGGAGTGGGTCACGATGTCGTCCAGCTCGTCGATGGTGACGACGCCGGCGGCGACCAGCGCCACGCACTCCCGGAAGATGGCCGACTGCAGCCGGTTGGCGACGAAGCCGCTGACCTCCTTGCGCAGCACCTTGGGCACCTTGCCTACCGCGCGGTAGAACTCGACGGCGGCCTGGACCGCGTTGGCCGAGGTCGCTTTACCCGGCACCACTTCCACCAGCGGGATGATGTGCGGCGGGTTGAAGGGGTGGCCGATCAGCAGGCGCTCCGGGGTGCTCATCTCGCTGGCCTGCTCGGTGGCCGGCAGGGCCGAGCTGGAGGAGAGGAACAGGGCTGCGGCCGGCGCGGCCTGCTCGATGCGGCGCCACAGGCCGCGCTTGAAGTCGATGCGCTCGGGGCCGTTCTCCTGCACCAGGTCGGCCGCGGCCACGGCGCGTTCCAGATCGGGCTCGAAGACGAGCCGCTCGCCGAAGTCGGCCTGCGCCAGCGGCGCGCCGAGCTGGGCCAGCGTGGGCATCGCCTGCGCCACGTAGCCGCGCACCTCGGCGTCCACCCCCTCGCGGGGATCGCTCACGCGCACCCGCAGGCCATGCGCGAGGAACACCGCCACCCACGAGGCGCCGATCACGCCGGCCCCCACCACCGCCACCTCGCGGTAGCGCTTCAACACCGTGTCGTCATGGCTCATGGTTCATTTCGCCAGGTAATCGTGAACAACCGACGGTGGCGTCAACGACAGGTCCGCGAGGATGTGGCTGGCCGCCACGATCTCCCGCACCGGAAAGTCGGCCATCGGCGCGAGCACGTGCTCGAACAGCTGCAGCCGTGCCGGCCCCTTGTACGCCGTCTTGATCTCGATGTCCTGGATCTGCGAGCGCACCAGCTCGCAGATGCGCAGCTGCCGGTCGTAGCCGCGCATGAGCTTGAGCATGAAGGTGGGCACGCAGATCTCGGCCCGGGCCTCCTCGAGGGGGAGGGCCTGGTGCTTGTAGCCCATGGTGGCGACCGCGATGCGAAGCGTGCCGTAGTCGAGCGTGCCGACCAGCGTGTCCGAGTCGACGTAGAGCTTGGGCGCGCCCAGCTTCTTGGGGAAGGCGCTGACCTCGCGGCCGCTGGCGATGGCCGGGTGGTTGTCCACGTACATCGCATGCAGGTACTCGCCGCGCTCCTGGCCCAGGCGCACCACGATGGCCTGGCCGCATTCGGTGTAGTTGCCCAGCCCGGTGGTGTCGGGCATGCGCATGACCTCGAAGCGCACCAGCGGGTCGTCGATCTCCAGCGGCTCGGGCACGACCTTGCGCAGCGCCTCGACGTCGGTGCGGTAGGTGATGTTGAGGTATTCGCGGTTGTGGAAGCGATAGGGGCCGCGCGGAAAGGCCGGCGCGCCCAGCGGCGTGCTGACCTGCTTGAACAGTTCTTCGATCTTCATGGCATCGGGCTCGTTGGAAGGGCCTCGCGCGGCGCGGCCTCAGCCGGCGGCGTACTGCTCGCGCAGGGCCCGCTTGTTGATCTTGCCCACGCTGGTCTTGGCAATCGCGTCGACGAAGCGGATGTTCGATGGCACGGCGAACTTGGAGATCCGCCCCTGGTCCACGAAGCCCATCAGGTGCTTCTTGAGCGCGGCATCGTCCACGTCCTGCCCGGCACGCCGCACCACCAGCGCGACGGGGCGCTCGCCCCACTTGTCGTCCTTGACGCCGAACACGGCCGCCTCGGCCACGGCCGCATGCTGGAGCAGCAGGTCTTCCACGGCGATGGACGACACCCATTCGCCGCCGCTCTTGATCACGTCCTTGAGGCGGTCGGTGATCAGCAGGTAGCCGTCCGGGCCGATGCTGCCGATGTCCTGGGTGTGCAGGTAGCCGCCCTCCCACAACGCGTCCGAGGCCTCCGGGTTGTGGAAGTAGGCCTGCGTGAGCCAGGGCGCGCGCACTACGATCTCGCCGGTGGCCTGGCCGTCGCGCGGCAGCGGGTTCATGTCGCCGTCGACGATCTGCATGTCGACCAGCGGCAGCGGCATGCCCGAGCGGCAGCGCTGGGCGAGCTGCGCGTCCTCCGGCAGCGTCGTCATGTCGCCCGCCAACTGCGACTGCGACAGCGTCGGGCAGGTTTCCGACATGCCGTAGCCCGCCCACACGTCCATGCCGCGCGCCAGCGCGGCGCCCGCCAGCGCGGTGCTCAGGGCCGAGCCGCCGATCACCATCTTCCAGCCGCGGAGGTCGCCCGCCTGCTCGGCCGGCACGTTGAGCAGCATCTGCAGGATGGTCGGCACGCAGTGCGAGAAGCTCACGCCCTCGGCGTGGCGCAGCTTCAGCAACACGGCGGGTTCGTAGCGGCCGGGATAGACCTGCTTGAGCCCGAGCGCGGTCGCCACGTAGGGCAGGCCCCAGGCATGCACGTGGAACATCGGCGTGATGGGCATGTACACGTCGCCGCGGTGCAGGTTCTGCCCGGGGTGGCTCGAGGCCATGAAGCCCATGGTCGCGAGCGTATGCAGCACGAGCTGGCGGTGGCTGAAGGAGACGCCCTTGGGCAGGCCCGTGGTGCCGGTCGTGTAGAACACGGTCGCGCGCGTGTTCTCGTCGAAGTCGCCGAACTCGCGTGTCGGCGAGGCCGCCGCCAGGAGCGCCTCGTACCCGCCGGCGAAGGAAAGTGAGCCGGCCGGCGGCGCGTCGCCATCCTGGAGCAGGACGAGGTGCGCCACCTTCGTCAGCTTGGGCCGCAGTTCGGCGACCACCGGCGCGAACTCCGCGTTCACCATCAGCACCCTGGCGCCCGAATGCTCCAGCGTGTAGAGGATCTGCTCGGGCGAGAGGCGCACGTTCACCGTCATGAGGGTGGCGCCCATCATCGGCACCGCGAAGTAGGCCTCGAGGTAGCGGTGGCTGTCCCAGTCCATCACGGCCACCACGTCGCCGTGTCCCACGCCCTGTGCGGCCAGCGCATTGGCCAGGCGGGCGATGCGTTCGCGCAGGGTGCGGTAGTCGTACCGCTTCAGGTCGCGGTAGACGATTTCCTGGTCGCCCGAATGAACCAGCGGCGCATGCAGGAGCTGCCGGATCAGAAGCGGGTAGGCGTAGGCCGAGGGGGCCCGTTCGATGAGGGCGTCTGTCACGGGGTCGTGTCTCCTTGCTTTGCGGGATTCTGCGAGTAAGTCCCGGGGGGCCGACAGGTGCGCAGCGGCTAAGATGGGGTGAGTTCCGGACAGCCATCCAGCCCCATCCAGCGTACTGTGCTTCCCACTTCCACGCCATTGCCGCTGGCCGACGAGCGCGTCTATCCCCCCTACAAGATCGCGACCTTGGTGGAAACACTGAGCGAGTCCGGTGTGCCCGCCGAGACCGCGCTGGCGCGCACCGGCCTGCAGGCCGGCGAGCTGCAGAGTTCCTCGCTCAAGACCTCGATCCGCCAGTTCATGACCGTGTGCCGCAACGCCATGGCAGCCACGTCCGATCCGGAGCTGCCCTTTCGCGCCGGCAGCCGCATGCGCGTGTCGAGCTACGGCATGTACGGCTATGCCTTGCTGTGCTGCAGCACGCTGCGCGAAGTCACGCAGATGGCCACGCGCTTTCACCGGCTCGCCACGCCGGCCGTGTCGCTGCGCTTTCGCGAGGAGGACGGCGAGGGCGTGTGGAGCTTCGACGAGGTGTCGGGCCTGGATCTGCACGATCCGCTGTACCGCTTCCTGATCGAGTTCCAGTTCGGCATCCACCAGACCCTGGCGCGCGACATGCTCGGGCCCGACTTTCGCCTGAGCCGCCTGCGCGTGCGCTACCCGAAGCCTGTCCACGCCAGGCTCTACAGCACCTACTTCGGCTGCGACTGCGCGTTCGACCAGCCCTTCAACGAATTGCGCTACCCGGCTTCGCAGTTGGACCAGCCGGCCGCCTACCGCAATCCGATCACCGTCGCGATGGCCGCCGAGGTCTGCGAACGCATGCTGGTGGAGGCCAAGACCGCGAGCGGCGTGACGCGCCGCGTCTACAACCTGCTCATGGAGACGCCGGGCCAGTTCGACGACATGGAGGCCCTGGCGCACAAGCTCAACACCAGCTCGCGCACGCTGCGCCGCCACCTGACGCAGCAGGGCACCTCTTACAAGGAGATCCTGGACGACGTGCGCAGCCACCTGGCCAAGGAGTACCTGCGCAACACGCGCATGAGCATCGACGACATCGCCGGCACCCTGGGCTTCAGCGACGCGGCCAATTTCCGTCACGCCTTTCGGCGTTGGACGCAGCGCAGCCCGAGCGACTTTCGGCGCTGAGCGCCGCCGGGGCGTGCAGGCCGGGCTGTCCGGCGTGAACCCCTTTGTGACCGTCCGCCCCCTTGGTCGGGCGCGCCGGGCGGCCGAACATCCGGGTTCAACCGATGCGGCCGGCACAACGGCCGCCGATTCTGGAGACAGACCGTGAAGCGATCCACTTTCATCACCGCCGCCGCGCTGAGCGCGGCCGGCGTGTGGGGCACCGTCCCCGCCGCCGCGCAGGACAACTACCCCAGCCGCGCCATCCGCATGGTCGTGCCCTATGCGGCCGGCGGCGGCGTCGACGCGATCGCGCGCCAGGTGGGCCGCAAGCTGAGCGACGCGCTGGGCCAGCCCGTCACCGTCGACAACCGCCCGGGCGCGGGCGCCATCATCGGGCTCGATGCGGTGGCCAAGGCGCCGGGCGACGGCTACACCATCCTCTTCACCGCGGGCTCGTCGATCAACGTCAACCCGCACGTCTACAAGAAGCTGCCCTACGACCCGTCCAAGGACCTGCAGCCCGTGGCGCAGGCTGGCAACACCCCGCTGCTGCTGCTGGTGAACGCGAACAATCCCGCCAAGACGCTGGCCGAATTCACGGCGGCAGCCAAGGCCAAGCCGGGCAGCGCGACTTTCGGTTCCTACGGCAACGGCACCACCGGCCACCTGCTGGGCACCGCCGTTGCCAAGGAGGCCAAGATCGAGCTCATGCACGTGCCCTTCAAGGGCGCCGCGCCCGCGCTGACCGACCTGATGGGCGGGCAGATCACGTCGGTCATCGCCGACCTGGGCTCCTCGGCCGGCCTCATCAAGGGCGGCAAGGTGCGCGCGCTGGCGCAGACCGGCACCAAGCGGGCCGCCGCACTGCCCGACGTGCCCACCTTCGGCGAAGCCGGGCTGCCGGAGCTCGCGGGCATGACGGGCTGGCTGGGCGTCTTCGCGCCGGCGAAGGCACCCAAGAACGTCGTCGACAAGCTGGGCAGCACCCTCAACAAGGTGCTGCAGACCCCCGAGCTCAAGGCCAGCATGGCCGAGCTGGGCTATGAAGCCACGGGCCTGTCGGGTGCCAAGTTCGATGAGCTGGTGCGCGCCGACACCACCCGCTGGGGCAAGGTGGTCAAGGACATGGGCGGGATCACGCTGGACTGAGAGCGCCTTCAGCGGACAGGGCGTTCGTTCGTGACGCGGGGGCTCACAGGGACGAGACCAGGTGCCCGCCGTCCACCGCGATCACCGTGCCGGTCATCCAGGACGAGGCCTCCGTGGCCAGCAGCAGGTAGGCGCCGTCCAGCTCCTCGGCCTTGCCGAGCCGGCGCATCGGCATGCGCTTGATCATGTCCTGCCCGGCCTGGGTAGCGAAGAAAGCGTCGTTGATGTCGGTGCGGATGTGGCCCGGCGCCAGCGCGTTGACGCGGATGCCGTAGCGCGCCCATTCGAGCGCCAGGCCCTTGGTCATCTGGATGACAGCGGCCTTGGTGGCCGCATAAGGCACCACGAAGTGCGCGACGCGTTCGCCGAGAATGGAGGCGACGTTGATGATGGATCCACCTTGCTTCGCCGTGCGCCAGCGCCGGGCCGCCTCGGTGGCGGTCAGCCACACGCCGCGCAGGTTGGTCTGCACGGTCGCGTCGAAGTCGGCCGCGCTCATGTCGATGGCCGCGCCTTCGCCGCCGACGCCGGCGTTGTTGACCACCACGTCCACCGGACCCCCGTCCGCCTCGATGGCGTCGAAAGCCGCGTGGATGGCGGTGTCGCTGCCCACGTCCATCTCCACCGCGAGCACGCGCTGCGCGCCGAGGCCCTTCAGCTCCTGCGCCAGTGCATCGAGCTTGGCCTTGCGCCGCGCCGCGATCACCACGCGTGCGCCGTTGCGTGCCGCCACCTGTGCGAAGTGCGCACCCAGCCCGCTCGACGCGCCGGTGACGAGCACGCCCTTGCCCTTGAGCATTGCGCCCAGATCCATGGTCTTGGTCTCCTCTGAGTGGTGATGGATGGAAGCGGGCCGCTGCCAGGCTAGGCGCCCACGCCGTAGGCGGTGAGCCGGGCAGCCACCTCGGCCACGTCGTGGCTCAGCACCACGACGTCATGCTTGGCGCCGTCGCGGCCGCGCACGTGGCCTGCGAGCAGCGCTTCGGGCCGGAAGCCCAGGCTCTCGAACATGGAGATGGAGCCGCGCTGGTCGGTGGTCATCTGGGCGGTGAGCTTCTCCAGCCCCAGCGCGAGCGCCTGGGCGAAGCTGTCCTGCACCAGCTGACGCCCCAGGCCCAGGCCACGCGCCTGCGGGCCGACCACCACGCGCAGTTCGCCCACGTGCGGGGACCACGACAGGTCGTCGTGGATCAGCGCGGAGCAGCCGATGACCTGTCCGTCCAGCCGGGCCACCAGGCTCGGCATGCGCCGGCGCTCGACCGCCTCGCGCAGCCAGGCCTTGATCACCCGCGGCTGGCTGATGTCCCGGTAGGTGAAGAGCAGGTCGTGCGCAGGCAGCGCCTGCGCAAAGGCCAGCAGCGCGGCCTCGTCGGCGGCGCGCAACTCGTCGATCTCCACGGTCTTGCCTTCGGCCTCGAAGCTGCGCGGATAGCGGCGGGCATCGGGCGCTGGTGCGTCGGCTTGCTTGCTGTTCATACGGATCGTTCTCCCAGCCATTGATCGAGCTTGGGCCACATGCGCTTGACCGCATTGGGCCCCGCCACCAGGCTGACGTGACCGCCCTTGAGCATCACCTCTTCCTTGTCGGTGGAGGCGACCTTGTCCATCAGCGGGTGCGCGCAGTCGTAGGGCACGATGTGGTCGTGCTCGGCCACCACGGACAGCAGCGGCACGCGGATGCGGCCCAGGTCGACGCGCTGGCCGCCGACCTTCAGCGTGCCCTGGAAGAGTGCGTTGTCCCACATCAGCAGCTGGACGGTCTGCTTGAAATAGGTGCCGGCCAGCGGCAGCGTCTCGGTGCCCCAGCGGTCCATCATGCGGTACTGGCGCACGTACTCGTCGTTCCAGAGGTTGTCCCACAGCCGCAGCGTGCCGGTGACGCGCCCCGTGGGGCGCAGCGCGTCGAAGCCGCCCGTGATCAGCTGCGCGGACACGATGCCGTCCGCACCGACCATCCGGTCCGCGTCGAAGTGCCGGCGGTCCGACCAGGCCTGGAACAGCGCCATTTTGCTGAAGTCCACCGGCGTGGTGAAGCACACCAGGTTGCGCATCGGCCCGTCGGCGTGCAGCGCGGCGTAGATGAGGGAGAGCACGCCGCCCATGCAGTAGCCGACGATGCTCACGTCGTCCACCCCCGAATCCTCCTGCACCCGGCGCACGCAGTCGGGGATGAAGCGCTGGGTGTAGTCCTCCAGGCGCAGGCCGGCCTCTTCGGGCCGCGGGGGGCTCCAGTCCATCACGTAGACGTCGTAGCCGCACTTCAGCAGGTGCTCCACCAGGCTCTGCCCGGGTGCCAGGTCGAAGATGTAGGCCTTGTTGGTGGTCGCCATGACCAGCAGCAGCGGCACCCGGTAGATCTCGTCGGCCTGGGGCCGGTAGTGGTAGAGGCTCAGCGTGCCCTGCTTGTGGATCACGTCCTTGGGCGTGGTGCCCACCGTCGCGGCACCGGCGCCGAGATAGTTCACCCCCTTGATGCTGCGTTGGACGGCGCGATCGATCTCGTCGCGCGCACGGGCGACCCAATCGGCGTCCGGGCTGGCGGACTGGGGCGCGGCTGCTGCCTTGGCGGTGGGACGGGTCGTGCTCATGTTCGGCGCGCCTTGCGTGCGGCTGGCTTGCCGGCCGCGGGCTTGGCCTTGGCTGCCGGCTTGCGAGGGGTGCTTCTGGGCGTTGCCGCAGCGGTCTCGCCGGCGTGGGCGGGGGGCTGCGGCGGGGCACCCACAGCCCCACCCGTCGCAGCGGCAGCCGGCGCAGGCCGCCGTGTGCGGGGCGGCATGGTGGGCTTGGCCTCTGCCGGGCCGGCCGCCCCCCATTGCCGCGCCAGCAGCGCCAACTGCTCTTCGATGCGCTGCAGGCGCTCGTCCAACGCCAGCAGCTCGGCACGGCTGGGCAGGTTCAATTCCTTGAGCAGGGTGCTGTTGGCCTTGCCGAGCGCCTGCTGCAGGCCCAGCGACATGCCCAGCAGGGCGTTGGCGGCACGGGCGAAGTCCTCGGACTTCATCTCCTTGTTGGCCACCTGGTTGGTGCGGTTCTCCCACTGGCTCAGCGCATCGCGCCACATGCCCAGGGGGTCCAGCATCGAAAGTCCGCTTGTTGCCATGTCTTCGCCCTTCGGACGGGGACTGCGAATGTGTTGTCTCCTGGCGGCGATCGTAACGAGTGTGGCGCCGGGCGCACAGGGTGCCCGGCGGCCAACTCTGAAGGCACGGCGGACAGACGGTCCATGCGCGCTCTTCTTTCAAGACTTGCTGCCTCATTCCGACAACAGCCGGCGCCTGATCGGCGCCCAGTGCGCTTCGCCCCTTCAGGACAGTGGCCACGCAAAACCGGTAGAACCCCCAGAACCCGACCACGACAGGAGCCCCGATGAACAGTTCCACGATCCCCTTGATCTCGCGACGCGATGCCCTCATCGCCGGTGCCGCCGCGGCGGCGGTGTCATCCTCCGCACCCGCGGCGCCCGCGCCGGCCCCGGCCGTGCCCTCCGATGCAACAGTGCCCCGGATGAAGCTCTCGCTGACCGTCAACGGCCAGGCCCACGCGCTCGACCTCGATACGCGAACGACCTTGCTCGATGCGCTGCGCGAGCACCTGAACCTGACCGGCACCAAGAAGGGCTGCGACCACGGCCAGTGCGGCGCCTGCACGGTCATTGTCGATGGACGTCGGATCAATGCCTGCCTGACGCTGGCCGTCATGCACGAAGGCGCCCAGGTCACGACCATCGAGGGCCTCGGCACGCCGCAGAACATGCACCCGCTGCAAGCCGCGTTCGTCAAGCACGACGGCTACCAGTGCGGCTACTGCACGCCCGGCCAGATCTGCTCGGCGGTGGGCGTGCTCGACGAGATCAGGCGCGGCGTCCCCAGCCATGTCAGCGCCGATCTCGCCGCGCGCCCGGTGCTGTCCGCCGAGGAACTGCGCGAGCGCATGAGCGGCAACATCTGCCGCTGCGGCGCCTACTCCAACATCGTCGATGCCATCACCGAAGTGGCGGGGAGCAGGTCATGAAGCCCTTCACCTACGAACGCGCGCAGTCCCCCGCGCAAGCCGCAGCCGCCATCGCCAGCCACCCGGGCGCGAAGTTCATCGCCGGTGGCACCAACCTGCTCGACCTGATGAAGCTGCAGATCGAGGCGCCGGCGCACCTGGTCGACGTGAACGGCCTCTCGTTGGACCGCATCGAAGCGCTGCCCGAAGGCGGCCTGCGCATCGGCGCCCTGGTGCGCAACACCGACCTGGCCGCCGACGAGCGCGTGCGGCGCGACTACGGCGTGCTCTCGCGCGCCCTGCTGGCCGGTGCCTCGGGCCAGCTGCGCAACAAGGCGACCACCGCGGGCAACCTGCTGCAGCGCACGCGCTGCCCCTATTTCTACGACACGGACCAGCCGTGCAACAAGCGGCGCCCCGGCAGTGGCTGCAGCGCGATCGGCGGCGTGACGCGGCAGCTCGCGGTGGTCGGCGCCAGCCAGGCCTGCATCGCGACGAATCCCAGCGACATGGCCGTGGCCATGCGCGTGCTGGACGCGTCCGTCGAGACCGTCCGGCCCGACGGCCGCACCCGCGTGATCCCGATCGCCGACTTCCACCGCCTGCCGGGGGACACCCCGCACGTCGAGACGGTGCTGGAGCAGGGCGAGCTCATCACCGGGGTGACGCTGCCGCGGCCGGTCGGCGGCACGCACGTCTACCGCAAGGTGCGCGACCGCGCTTCCTATGCCTTCGCGCTCGTGTCCGTCGCCGCCATCGTGCAGCGGGACGGATCGGGCCGGGCGGCATTCGGCGGCGTCGCGCACAGGCCGTGGCGGATGGAGGCCGCGGAATCCGCCATGCCGCAGGGCGCCAGGGCCGTCACGTCGCGGCTCTTCGCACAGGCGCAGCCGACCCACGAGAACGCCTTCAAGCTGCCGCTGGCCGAGCGCGTCCTGGCAGCGGCCATCGAGCAAGGGAGGAGCTGACCATGAAGTTCGATACACCCGCCACGACCAATCCCATCGACCAGCTGAAGGTCATCGGGAAGCCGACGGACCGGATCGACGGGCCGGCCAAGACCACGGGAACGGCACGCTACGCCTACGAGCGCAACGCCGAGCTTCCGCGCGCCGCGTATGGGTACGTCGTCGGCGCTGGCGTCGCGAAGGGGCGCATCGCCTCGATGGACCTCGGCGCCGCGCGGGCCTCGCCCGGCGTGCTGGCGATCGTCACCGCGCGCAATGCCGGCAAGCTCGGCAAGGGCGACTTCAACACTGCGAAATTGCTGGCAGGGCCGGAGATCGACCACTACCACCAGGCGGTCGCCCTGGTCGTGGCCAACACCTTCGAGCAGGCGCGCGCCGCGGCGCAGCTGGTGCGCATCGAGTACACGCGTGCGCCGGGCCGCTTCGACCTGGCTGCGGAGATGGATGCGGCGCAGATGCCGAAGGCCAATGACTTCACAGGTCCGCCGGAAACGAAGGCGGGCGACTTCGCGGCCGCATTCGCCGCGGCCCCCGTGCAGCTGGATGCGCGCTACGCCACGCCGGACGAGTCGCACGCCATGATGGAGCCCCACGCCTCGATCGCGGCATGGAAGGGCGAGAAGCTCACCATCTGGACATCGAACCAGATGATCGCCTGGGGTGCCGGCGACGTGGCCAAGACGCTTGGCATCCCGAAGGCCAACGTGCGCCTGGTCTCGCCCTTCATCGGCGGCGGCTTCGGCGGCAAGCTGTTCGTCAGGGCGGACGCGCTGCTGGCCGCACTGGGCGCGCGCGCGGCGCGGCGGCCTGTGAAAGTGGCGCTGCAGCGGCCTTTGATGATGAACAACACCACGCACCGGCCGGCGACCGTCCAGCGCATCCGCATGGGCGCGACGCGGGACGGGAAGATCACCGCCATCGCCCATGAGGGCTGGTCCGGCGACCTGCCGAACGGGCAGCCGGAAACGGCCGTCAACCAGACCCGGCTGATGTACGCGGGCGCGAACCGCCTGACGACCACGCGGCTGGCGGTGCTGGACCTGCCCGAGGGCAATGCCATGCGGGCGCCCGGCGAGGCGCCGGGCTTGATGGCGCTGGAGATCGCGATGGACGAGATGGCGGAGAAGCTCGGCCTCGATCCGATCGAGTTCCGGGTGCTGAACGACACGCAGGTCGATCCCGAAAAACCGGAACGCCCGTTCTCGCAGCGCAGGCTGATCGAGTGCATGCGCACGGGGGCCGAACGCTTCGGCTGGAGCAGGCGCAAGCCCGCACCTGGGCAGCAGCGCGAGGGCCGCTGGCTCGTGGGCATGGGCGTCGCCGCGGCGTTCCGCAACAACCTGCTGACCAAGTCGGCCGCGCGCGTGCGCCTGGACAGCCAGGGCATCGTCACGGTGGAGACCGACATGACCGACATCGGCACGGGCTCGTACACCATCATCGCGCAGACCGCCGCCGAAACGATGGGAGTGCCGCTCGACAAGGTCCGCGTGCGCCTGGGCGACTCGGCCTATCCGGTCTCATGCGGTTCCGGTGGACAGTGGGGTGCCAACAACTCGACCGCGGGCGTCTTCGCCGCGTGCATGAAGCTGCGCGAAGCGGTGGTGCGCAAGCTCGGTGTCGCGGGGCCTGATGCGGAGTTCTCGGACGGCATGGTGCGCGCCGGTGGCCGCTCGGTGCCGCTGGCCCAGGCAGCGGGCGCAGGCGGCCTGGTGGCGGAGGACGGCATCGAGTACGGCGATCTCGACAAGAAGTACCAGCAGTCCACCTTCGGCGCGCATTTCGTGGAGGTGGGCGTCGATGCGGTCACCGGCGAGATCCGCGTGCGGCGCATGCTGGCGGTCTGCGCTGCAGGGCGCATCCTGAACCCCAAGGCGGCCCGCAGCCAGGTGATCGGTGCCATGACCATGGGGGTCGGCGGTGCCTTGATGGAAGAGCTGGCGCTGGACAAGCGGCATGGCTTCTTCGTCAACCACGACCTGGCCGGCTACGAGGTGCCGGTGCATGCGGACATTCCGCACCAGGAGGTGATCTTCATGGACGAGACGGACCCGATCTCGTCGCCGATGAAGGCGAAGGGCGTCGGGGAACTCGGCATCTGCGGCGTGGCCGCCGCGGTGGCCAATGCCGTCTACAACGCGACGGGCGTGCGGGTGCGCAACTACCCGATCACGCTGGACAAGCTGCTGGATCGCTTGCCGCCGCTGGCGTGAAAGGTCTCACCTCTTCAACGTCAGGCCTTTGTGAATAGCGCTCGGCGTCTCTGGTGGTCTGACGCGAGTCCGTCAAGGAGCTGACATCCAGTCGTGGATCTGAGCGAATGCGCGCTACGGCCGCACCGGCATGACTGCGAGTGCCGAGGTCGCGTTCGCGACGAGGCGGGAGCGCCCTGCGTCATAAAGTTTCGCGTGCGCGAAGGCGATCTGCCGCCCGACCCTGTCCGCCTCCGCCACGGCGATGAAATGACCTTCCTGGCCCGCGCTTTGCATGTTGACGGTCAGGCTGATGGTCGTGCATGTGTAGCCGGGCTTCAGCTGCGAGAGGACGCTCATGGCCATGGCCAGATCGAGCATGTTCGCCAGCGTGCCGCCGCCCACCACGCCGTTGCCTTGCGTCGCGGTCCGTGGTGCGGTGAACCTGATCACCAGCTCCTTCCCCGCGCTCTCCACCAGCAGCGCCGACAGACTGGCCAGTGCGGGATTCACCGTCAGGGGAACATGCCGGCGTCCGGAAGCCACCGCGTCTGCCATGTACGCTCGCGTGGGATTGTCGGCAGCCGGCAGGGTTTCGGGCATCTCGCGTGCTTCCTGGGTTCAGCCCAGCAGCGCCGCGCGCGCGTGATCGGGCGTGGCGACTTCGTAGCCGAGGTCCGCGATGATCCTTGCCGCCTTGGCCACGAGCTCCGCGTTGTCGCGCGCAAGCTTGCCCGGCGAGATGTACAGGTTGTCCTCGAGACCGACCCGCACGTGTCCGCCCAGGATGGCTGCGGTGGCAACCATGGGAAACTGGTCCGGACCGATGCCGAAGGCGCTCCAGCGGGCGCCTGGCGGCAGCAGGCGCTGCATCTCGGCCAGAACCGTCGGCGTGGCCGGTGCGCCCCAGGGCACTGACATGCACAGCTGGAAATAGGCGCTTTCGGGAATGGCGCCGGTTGCGATCAGGTGGCTTGCCAGGCGGGCATGGCCGAGGTCGAAGACCTCCAGCTCCATGGTGACGCCGCACGATTGGATCGCCGCGGCCATCTCGCGCAGGTGGTTCGCGGGATTGACGAAGACCGCGTCGCCGAAGCTCATCGTGGCGACGTCGAGGCTGCAGATGTCGGGCTTGAGCCTGACCACGTGCGCGACCCGCTCGTGCGGCGTCATGAGCTCGGCATCGGCGATGGATTCGACACGGAACGGCGCATCGGTGGGCACCGTCAGCATGGTGCCCGGACCGGTCGTGAGATTGATCAGCACGTCGCAGCGGGAGGCCCGGATGCGCTGCACGACCTCCTCGTAGTAGGCGAACTTCGTCGAGGACTTTCCCGTCTCCGGATCGCGCACGTGGACGTGGACGATGGATGCGCCGGCGCGCGCAGCATCGATGGCCTGGTCCGCGATCTCTCCAGGTGAGGCCGGGACGGCGGGATTCTTCGTGCGGGTGTCTCCCGCGCCGGTCAGGGCGCAGGAAATGATGACGGGAAGGCGCTTGCTCATGGAATGGCTGCCAGGAGTTGAAGAGGAGGGGGCTGGGGACGCAGTGCGTGATTGCGTCTTGCCGACAAAATTACGATACGGATCGTATCGAGAATGACTATAGGCGCGGACCTCGATTGCGTCAATGGGATGCGCCGACATCCTGTCTCTTGCGCGCTCTAGGGTAAACACCAGAGAGTCAGGTTAAAAACGAGACGTACAGTATCGCAATCATCTGTTTGCAGGAGTCGTCGTGAAGCTCGGAAGATTTGTCGTGCAGGGACTCGATGGTCCGGTTCAGCGCATATGCCTGGTGCAGCCGGAGCAGTCCCGCGTCATCGATCTGCGGGCGGCGGAGGTCTTGCGCCAGCAGTCGCGGGGCGCGAGCCGCGAGGCTGCGCTGCGCTACGCCTCAGCCGTGTTCCCCGAAAGCATGTCGGCGGCCATCTCGCTCGGCGAGCAGTTCCTCGAGACGGCGCACGAGGCGGCGGCGCGCCACGGGGACGATGCCTCCAGGGCGTTCGAGGGTCTGCATTGGGCTGCGGCCTGTGATCCGTCCGTGGTGCGCGACGGTCTCACCTTCGTGAAGCACATCCGGCAGTTCCACGAGCGGATGAAGCTCACGCCCGCGCCGGCCCTGCTGCAGGTTCCGGGCTACTTCAAGGGCTCCCCCTGGACCGTGATCGGGCACGAAGCCGAAGTGCCGTGGCCCGAGCGCGCGGAGAAGATGGACTACGAGCTGGAGATCGGCTGGGTCATCGGCCGGCGCGCCCACAACATCACGCCCGACACCGCCCGCTCGCATCTGTTCGGCGTGACGATCTTCAATGACTTCTCGGCCCGCGACCTGCAGGCCAACGAGTTCGCGATCGGCATGGGGCCGACCAAGAGCAAGGACTTCGCCTATGGCATCGGCCCGTGGATCACGACGATCGACGAGTTCCCGCACCTGGACCGCATCCGCATGGCCGTTCGGGTGAACGGCGAAACCTGGGGCGAGGGCGACACCTCGGAGATGCTGTGGAGCGTCGAGGAACTGATCGCCTACGTATCGCTGGGCGACCACGTGCAGCCGGGCGACGTGATCGGCTCGGGGACGATGGGCAACGGCTCGGCGCTCGAGCTCGGCCGCAGCCTCGGCCCGGGCGATGTCGTGGAGCTGGAGGTGTCGGGCGTCGGTGTCCTGCGCAACCGGATGGGGCAGCGGGAGCAGGGCACCTGGTGGCCGACGCCGCGCCAACCTTTCATGTGAGAGGCCGATGGCGACGTTTTCCCTGGGAACCTTCTCGCACGATGGAGGCGAACGATTTGCTGCCGTGTGCATCGGCGATCGCGTGCTGCCCCTGCCTGCGCTGCATCCCGAGGCGGTGCGCTGCGGGGCCCGCTGGTCGGCGCAGGCTTCCGTGCTGGACCTGCTGCAGGACTGGGATCGCAACCTGGCGGTGCTGCAGGCACTGCGGGAACGGATTCCGGCGCAGCACGGGCTCGAGCTGCCCATGTCCCGCCTGCGGGTGCATCCTCCCGTGGACCTGCCGCGGCAGGTGCTTTGCACCGGCGCCAACTATCGCAAGCACGTCGTCGACCTGACGCTTGACATGGGTGTCGGGCCGGAGGGCCTCGAGGGGCCGGCGCTGCGCAAGTGGGCCGAAGACATGATGGACGAGCGGGCGGCGCACGGCGAGCCGTACGTGTTCCCGAAGTTGCCTTCGGCCATCACCGGCGCCTTCGATCCTGTCATGCTCCCGGCCACCACCCAAAGGCCCGACTGGGAGCTGGAGCTCGCCGTCATCATCGGCCGGCCGGCCCGGAACGTGCGCCGCGAAGAGGCGCTCGATCACGTCGCCGGCTATGCGATCGTGAACGACGTCTCGGCACGGGACCTGATCGCCCGCACGGACTACAAGATGCTTGGCACCGACTGGCTGAGATCCAAGTCGGCCCCGAGCTTCATGCCCTTCGGCCCCGTCCTCGTGCCCGCATGCTTCGTGCAGCAGCCGCAGAACCTGCGGATCACCCTGAAGCTGAACGGGCAGACCATGCAGGACGAATCGACGGCCGACATGCTGTTCGATGTGGCACGGCAGATCGAGTACATCACCGCGCATGTCCAGCTCTGGCCCGGCGACCTCATCGCGACCGGATCTCCTGCGGGGAACGGCACGCACCACAACCGCTTCCTCCGGGAAGGCGACGTGATCGACTCGGACATCGAAGGTCTTGGCAGCCAGCGCAACGTGTGCATGCGGCAGCAGACGCCGAAGCCGGTCTGATCATGGACAGCGAAACACCGACTCGAGATATCGCCATCAGAAAGGACCTTGGCGTGAATACTGACGCAACGATCGAGATGCAACGCGAGAAGACCTGGGCGCATTCGCGGCCGGTGCGCCGCATCGTCACCGGCGAGAACGAGCAGGGCAAGTCCATCTTCGTGTCGGACGGGCCGGCGCCGAACCACACGACGGATCCAGGTGCCCCGTTCGCACAGGTGCTGTGGGCGACGGGCGAAGCCGCTGCGCCCGGCCCCGATCCGGCACCCGCCGGCCGGGCGTTCGGCTTCCACTCCAAGGGGGGATCGCTCCTGCGCGTGGTCGACTTCCCGCCCGACGAGGTCTACGAGCCGGCCGAGCTGGCGCGATTCCTCGACGAACACGGGGTTCGGGACAAGGGCGGCGCCCGTCACTTCTGGTTCCACAAGACGCAGTCCCTGGACTATGCGATCGTCCTGGAGGGCGAGATCCACGCGCTCATGGACGAAGGCGAGACGCTCATGCGCGCCGGCGACATCCTGATCCAGCGAGCGACCAACCACAGTTGGGCGAACCGTTCCGGCAAGCCATGCCGCATGGCCTTTGTGCTGCTGGACCTGGAGCCCGGGGCCCGGGTGTGAGTCCGATGCCGTGTCCCAGATAATGGGGCCGTCGCAGCTGCCACCGGGAATTCCTTGCCTACCAGAACCTCTTCCCAAGGCGCCGCAGCCAAGGCTCGCGGCCGCTCTTCGGCCTCTTCTGCTGCGAGGCTCGCCGCCGCCCCGGGCCCCGCTGCGGCCCGCCCGCGCCTGCCCGGACGCGTACGCAGCGATGCATCGCGCATGGCCATCCTCGATGCGACGCTGAAGCTTCTGGAGAAGACGCCGGTGCAGCAGATCTCCATCGAGTCGATCGCGCGCGAGGCAGGCGTGGGCAAAGCCACCATCTACCGCTGGTGGAACTCCAAGGCGGCGGTGGTCATCGAGGCATTCCTGCACACCCACCTGAGCCACACGCCCATGCCGAAGGTCGCGAGCCCGCGGGAGGCGCTCACGCGCCATGTCCATCTGCTGGTCGAGGAGTACAGCGGTTGGTCGGGACGCATCGTTTCTCAGATCATGGCCGAGGGCCAGAGCGATCCGGATGTGCTGCGCGAGTTCCGCGAACGTTTCTGGTACGGGCGGCGGGCGGTCGTGCGCGAGGTGGTCGAAGAGGCGCGCCGCCTTGGCGAGATCCGCAACGACCTGGAGACGGAACTGCAGATGGACATCCTGTATGCGCCGATCTACTTCCGGCTCCTCATGCGGCATCTGCCGCTGGACAAGAAATTCGCCGACGAGCACTGCGCCGCGATCATGCAGATGCTGGCGCCGAGCGAGAAGGAGGCCGGCACCGCGCCTGCCAGGAAACGCAAGGTCGCCTGAGGGCAACGTCAGGCGGCAGGCAGGACCGAGGCCTCCACCAGTTCCTCGTAGGTGGTGTCGGCGCCGGGCAGGCCGCAGCGGCGGCGCTGCGCGATGAGAAGCTCGATCCCGGCGCGAGACGGGCACAGCGAGGCCGGCGCGGTACGAAGCATGGCATCCACGACCGGAGCAGGAAAGCCTCCCGGCGCCAGTGCCTGTCTCGCCGCTTCCGGGTCGCTGGCCATGCGTCGGCGCGCGTTCTCGAGGCCGCCCAGCCAGGCGGAGAGAGCAGGGCGCAGCCGTTCCAGGGCACTTGCGCTCACCACGAGGCCCTGTCCGGGAAAGGCGGGATAGCGCTCCTGAACGGTCGCGATGCGGTTCAGGCCGGCCTCGAGCGCCATGGCGTCGAAAGGCGGGCCCAGCAGGGTGGCGTCGCCGCATCCGGAGACCATCGCATCGTGCCGTTCCTTCACGCCGCCCACAGGCTCCAGCGCATAGGCGTCCGGGCCGATGCCCTCCTCGGCGAGCATCGCGCGCAAGGCCACGATGAAGCCGTTGCGGGGCGCGTCGACGAGGATGGTGGCGTTGCGCAGGTCTTCAAGCCTGGTGCGCCCTGCCTGCCCCACCAGGGTCAGCGGGGTCGTGCGCTCCAGCTGTGCGATAACGCGCAGATCCTGTGGCCCCTGGCGAAGGTTCCAATCCATCACGTTGTCCATGGCCGTGACCACGGCATCCGCCTGGCCCGACGCCAGCGCCTCGAACTGGGCGTCGGATGAGGGATTGCGCCCGGCCTGGAGAGTCACGCCTGTCGTCAGGCGCAACGCATCGGCGACCAGGGCCACGGGCGAAGGGACGAACCAAAGAAGCCGCAATGTGGGTGACATGAGGTCGCGTGCCCGGGCCGTCAGCTCAACTCGAGCTTGATGCCGGAACGCTTCACCACCGGAATCCATTTCGCACGTTCGGCACGGATGTAGGCCGAGAACTCGGCCGGCGTGCTGCCTACGGGCTCGCCGCCGTATTCGTGGTACCGCTGGACGACCTCCGGCTTGCGTGCCAAGGTGGCGCACGCAGCGGCCAGCTTCTCCAGCACGGCCTTGGGCGTGCCGGCGGGGGCCATGAGTCCGAACCACGTGGAGGCGTCGTAGTCCGCGATGCCCAGTTCCTCGAAGGTGGGCACGTTCGGCAGCAGCGGGTGGCGGCCCTTGCCGGTGACAGCCAGCGCTTTCAGCTTGCCCGCGCGGATATTGCTCATGGAGGCCGCAAGGGCATCGAACATCACCTGCGTCTCGCCCGAAAGCAGCGCCGCATAGGGGCTGGTGGTGTTGTACGGGACGAACTGGTAGGTGCTCGCCGTGATCGTGCCGAACCACTCGCCCAGAAGGTGCTGGAAGGTGCCGATGCCGAGTGTTCCCGCGGGGATGGTTCCCGGCCTGGCCTTGGCCAGCGCCACGAGTTCGGACGCCGTCGAGGCCGGCAGGCCCGGATGGGCCACGAGCACGCTGCGCAAGGTGGTGAGCTGGCTGATGGCGTCGAAGTCGGTGGGCTTGTACGGAAGCCTCGTGTACAGCTCGGACATGTAGCACAGCGAGCTCGGGATGCCGACGAGCAGGGTGTAGCCATCGGGAGGCGACTTGGCGGCCAGCGAGGTGCCGATCGTGGTCGCGCCGCCGGGACGGTTGTCGACGAGCACCGACTGGCCCAGCAAGGACGTGAGCCCCGCGGCCCAGAAGCGCGAATCGGCATCGAGCCCTGACCCTGGAGGGTTGGCGACGATGATGCGCACCGGCTTGCTGGGGTAGTCGTCCGCCAGTGATTTGCCGGCCAGTGTCGTCATCAGCATTGCGACACCGGCGCCCAGCGCCTGCCGTCTCGAGATCGTCATGGGTCGTCTCCGCAGTTGAGGCGCCGTCATCGAGACGCCTGTTGGTACCAAAAATAATACAAGACGAACCGTATTGAAACTATCGGGAAACCCCGTAAGAACGCCGCCCCGGCAATGGACTCGCCCAACTCACGACGAGAGCGCCGCTATCAGGGAGCCGTTGATCGCGGGCCGGTTGCAAGGGTTTGTCCTGAACCTATATCGATACGATGCGTATAGCATTTATTCGGTTGCGGCCGATGACACTGGCCGTCGAGCCTTCCAACTCTCGAAAAGGAAACGAGGATGAACATCCTGGGACCCGATTCCCTGGTCTTCGGCGTCGACGATGTCGCTGCCTGCATTCAGTTCTTCACCGACTACGGCCTGACACCGGTCGGCGTCAGCGAATCCGGCGGGCGCTTCGAGGCTGTCGACGGCACGTCCATCGTCATCGCGCGCCGCGACGACCCCTCGCTGCCGCCGCCGATGGAAACCGGCTCGATGCTGCGTAAGACGATCTACGGCGTCGCGGACCGCGAGACGGTGGAGGCCATCGCCGACGAGCTTGGCCGCGACCGCGAGGTGAAGCGCCTGCCCGATGGCTCCATCGAGGCGTCCGACGACTTTGGCTTCGTTCTCGGGTTCCAGGTCTCGGCGCGGCGGAAGATCGAGGTGGCCGGTGAAACCGTGAACTCGCCCGGCAGCAAACCAGGTCGCGGCCCGAACACCGTCGGAGCGAGCGCCGATGCCGAGTTCCAACCCCTGACCCTCTCGCACGTGGTGTATTTCGTGCCCGACCAGGCCAAGGCCTCCAGGTTCTACACGGATCGGCTGGGCTTCCGCTGCACCGACCGGTTCACCGGCGCCGGCAGTTTCCTGCGACCGGCAGGAACGCAGGAACACCACACGCTGTTCCTGATCGAGACGCCGGCCTTCATGAAGGGCGTGGAGCACTTCACCTTCCACCTTTCGGGCCCGACCGCGGTCTTGCAGTGCGGCTATCGCTTCGCCGCCAAGGGCTACCAGACCTTCTGGGGGCCTGGACGCCACAAGTTCGGTTCCAACTGGTTCTGGTACTTCAACAGCCCCGTGGGCTGCCACGTGGAGTACGACGCGGACATGGACCTGCACGACGACAGCTGGGTCGCGCGCGAAGCGCCCATGCAGGTCGACGAATCGCAGATCTTCCTGTTCCAGCACCGGGAGAAGTGGGCGCCGGGCGGCCCGCCGCCGCCTGGCCAGGCGCACTGAAGAGCAGGCATGCCGACGTACCTGTGCAGGCTCGAAGAGCTCGCCGACGGGACGGCGCGCGGGTTCGATCTGGCGAGCGTGTCGCGCCATCCCATGTTCGTGGTGCGGCGCGGCGATCGCGTGCAGGGATGGCTGGATGCCTGCCCGCATGTGGCCGGCGCGCCGCTGGCCTGGCGCAGGGACGCCTACCTGAGCGCCGACGGCGCTTCGATCGTCTGCCACGGGCACGGTGCGGTGTTCGACATCGACACCGGGGTCTGCACCCGGGGACCGTGCATGGGGCAATCGCTCACGCCCGTGAGCGTGGAGCACGACGAGGAGGGCGCGCTGTGGATCGCTTCGCCGCGCGCCGTCGATTGAAATCCTACGAAGGAGACTTCCCATGAATTCGACAGACAAGCTGCGCGCGCGCGTCGCGCTGATGGCCGCGCATTGCGCGGGAATGGTGGACATCGTGGCGCTGCCGGTCTGGGTCGGCACGCTGATCGCGCGCTTCGGCTTCGACCCGCAGCAAGCGGGCGCGCTCGCGACCTTGTTCCTGGCGGGCGCCGTCGCGGCGAGCCTGGTGGTGGCCCCGCGCTTCAACAGCCTGCGCGGCCGCTGGATCGTCCCCATCGCCTATGCCGGCTCGGCCGCTGCATTCCTGGCCTGCATGCGCAGCAGCCAGTTCGAAACGCTGGCCCTGCTGCATGCCTTGGGCGGCATGGCCACCGGCGTCGGCTTGAGCATCACGCACGGCACCGTCGCCCTCACGCGCAATCCGCATCGGATGTTCGGCTTCATGCAGGTGGCGGTGGGCGTGTTCGGCGTGGCCTACATGGCGGCTGCGCCCCAGATCATCGCGGCGGTCGGAGGAGCGGGGCTCTTTGCCATCTTCGGCGGCATCATGCTCGTGGCCTGCGCCATCACGGCCCTGGCGTTTCCGAACGTGCAACCTGGCCGCAGCGCTGCCGAGGTGCACGTCGCTCGAGCGGCTCCGCTGCCGAAGGCCGCATGGTGCGCCATGGCCGGCATCAGCCTGATGAACGTGACGCAGGCCATGGTGTTCAGCTTTCTGGAGCGGATGGGCGCCGATCGCGGATTCACGCCCTCCAACCTGCATCTCGTGCTCATCGCCGTCGGGATCGTCAACCTGGCGCCGGGCGCGATCGCGGCGTTCCTGCAGCACAGGGTGGATGCTCGCAAGGTCGTGCTCGGCGGCGCGGTGGCCCAGGCGGCCCTGGCAGTGGCCCTGGTCGCGAGCACGGCATTCCCGGCCTATGCGGCGGCAGGGGCCTTCTTCGTCTCCGCGGTCATCTTCACGCACATCTTCACCTTCGGGGTGCTGGCCGAACTGGATCCGTCCGGGCGGGCCGTTTCCGCGACGCCGGCGATGCTGATGATCGGGTCTGCCATCGGCCCGGTTCTCGGCGGTACCCTGGTCAAGTTCTTCGGCTACGGCGCCATCGGCTGGGCCGCGGTGGCCATCGACGCCGTCGCCTTCTGCTTTTACCTGCAACTGCGCAGCCGCGCAGCACAGCGCGATGCGCAGCCGGCGCGAGCGCAAGCATCAACGAGTCATTGAACAGGAGACACACACATGAACAAAGCCAAGCGGGTGCTGGTAGTGGGCAGCGGCATCGGCGGCGCGACGGCGGCCTGCGCGCTGGCCAAGGCAGGCCTGGAGACGCATTGCATCGACGTCCAGCCGGCGAGGTCGACCGTCGGCTCGGGCATCTGTCTGCTTCACAACACGATGCGCGCACTTTCGGAGATCGGCTTGGCCGAGCCCTGCCTCGACAGCGGCCTGCGCTTCGAAGTGTTCAAGCAGCACGACGCCGCGGGGAACCTGCTCATGTCGAACCCGACGCCACCTGGCATCGGGATCCGCCGCCCGGAACTCGCCCGGATCCTCGAGACCGCCGCCAGCGAGGCCGGCGCGAAGCTGGAGCGCGGCCTCAGCGCCACGTCCGTGACCGATCGCGGCGACCGGGTGGAGGTCGTGTTCTCCGACGGGCGCGAGGCAGCGTATGACCTTGTTGTTGCGGCAGACGGTGCCTATTCGAAGCTGCGGGAGCTGTTCTTTGGATCCGAACACCGGGTGTGGTTCGCAGGCCAGAGTGCATGGCGCTTCAATGCGCCCCGGCCTCCCGAGGTCAACGGCTTCTGCCTCTATCGCTCGCCGGACGGCAAGCGTACCGTGGGCGCGTTGCCGACCTCCAGGGAGGCGTGCTATCTGTTCTTCCTTGAGAACAGCGCCCAGCACATGCACTGGCCAGACGACCAGCTGGATGTGCTGGTGCGCGAGCGGTTGGACGGCTTCTCCGCCCCCGTGATCCAGGATGCGCTGGCGCAAGTCACCACGCCCGGGCAGGTGCTCGTCCGCCCCTTCGACATCACGCTCGTGCCGGCGCCATGGCACCGCGGCCGGATTGTGCTCGTGGGCGATGCGGCGCATTCGCCGACCCCGCAGATGACTTCGGGCGGGGGGATGGCCATCGAGGATGCCGTGGTGCTCGCGCAATGCGCGCAGGCCCATCCGGAAGTCGAGGAGGCGCTGCTGGCCTATGCGGCGCGGCGGTTCGAGCGGGTATCCACCGTGTGGAACGCCTCGCTGCAGCTGTGCAAGTACGAGCAGGATCCCGTGCCGAATCCGCAGCGGTCGGCGGCCCTCATGCTGCAGACGTACCAGTACCTGGGCCAGCCCATGTGAGCGCGCCTGGGCCGGGCTCGTGCACCCGCCGCAGCCCTGCCGTGCGCGGAGGGAGGCGGCGAGAATTGCGGGCATGAAGCCCATCATCGACGCCGGCTGGCATCACTTCGTCAAGGTCGCGGAGCTGGGCGCGGTCTCGCGCGCGGCCGTGGCGGCGGACGTGCCGCAGTCCGTCGTCAGCCGGCATATCGCTCAACTCGAGCGTGATGCGGGTTCGCCCCTGTTCCGCCGGACCGGCCGGGGGGTCGTCCTGACGGAACTCGGGCAGCAGCTGTATCCCCGGATCAAGCGGCTGATCGCCGAGTCGGAGAGCTTTGCCGACGAGGTCCGGGCCAGCCGGGGGGTGCCGGTCGGCGACGTGCGCCTTGGCCTGCTGCCCTCGACGGTGCCGGCGCTTGCCGGCCCCCTGTACCAGCGTGTCCTGAAGCAGTTCCCTCAGGTGCGTTTGCACCTCGCGGAAGGGTCGAGCGCGCAACTGCAGGAGATGCTGGATCAAGGTCGACTGGACCTCTCCTTGCTGCTGCGCGATGGAGGCGAGGCCAGTGCAGACGAGCCGGTCCTGATGGAAGGGGCTCTCTGCCTCGTGGTCGCGAGCGGCGATCCGCTTGCCGGCCGTCGGGAAGTCCGCTTCGAGGAGGTCGCCCATCTGCCGCTGGTGCTCCCCGGTGAACCCCACCCATTGCGGGAGAGGCTGGCCGTGCTCGCGCGCAAGCTGGGCCTGACGCTGCGGATTGCGGCGGAGGCGAACTCGATCCGTTTGCAGCACGAGATCGCGGCGTCCGCCGCGGGCTACGCGATCACCTCCCTGTCCATCGCGCCGCACGACCGCAGGCGCCTCGTCGCATTGAAGATCGTAGAGCCGGTGCTTGCGCGGGCCATCGTGCTCGCGGTGGCACGCCACCGGCCGCATACGCTGGCAACGCGGGAGATCCACGGACTCCTGCTTTCGATGGCACCGCAAGTCCTGGCGGGAGCCGACGCCGCCTGAGCTTTCGCCTGGGCGCATAGCTGCTATCGCGCGCGCCCCCTCGTCCCTTGCGCGCGGCGAACCTACAGTCTTGTGGCGTTCCGTGCCGCGGCTTCCGCGGGCACGGCTGACATCCTCACAAGCGAGTCCACCATGCTTCCTTACAAGCGCGCAGACGCCCGGGCCTGGGCCCGGGAGAACCTGACCGGCTGCTCGGCCGTCACCATTCCGAGCTATTCGGCCGATCTAAAGCAACTCAACGAGCGCGGCATCCGTCACGACGTCGCGCTGGCCAAGGAGCTCGGATTCAAGCACACGCTGCTGTGCACCGAAGTCGCCATCACGCCGGAGGAGAACGCCAAATTCACGGCCTGGGCAGCGGAGACGGCGGGCCCCGGCTTCGGCCTGTTCTTCCATGCGTCCTTCAACACGCTCGCGGAAAACATCGAGGCCGTGAAGCTGGCGGAAGACGCCGGGGCCACCATGGTGCTGCTCTCGTATCCCGCGCAGTTCTGGCCCACCACGGAGCAGGAGGTCTACGAATACACCAAGCAGTTCTGCGACGCGACCAAGCTCGCCGTGATGCTGTTTCCGCTGCCGGCCTGGGGCTTCGAGCGCATCCATCCGGCGGGCATGTCGGTGGCATTCGTGCGCCGGCTGCTCAAGGACTGCCCGAACATCGTGGCCATCAAGTCCGAGCAGGGCTTTCCGCTGCCTGCCGGCATCTGCGAGATGTACTACCACTTCCGCGACGAGGTGGTGATCAGCTGCCCGATCGAAGGCGACGCCATCCCGCTCATGGGGGTGATGAAGATGCAGTTCTCCGGCACCAGCAACACGCAGTGGATGAGCCACTACTACCCGCGCGCGTTCGAGCTGGCCCGCAAGGGGGAATTCGAGCAGGCGATGGAGATGTACTGGAAGGTCAACCCCGCGCGCGGCGCCAATGCGGCCGCGACCCAGGCCTACATCGGCGGCACCTCCTTCCTGAACCGGACCATGTGGAAGTACCAGGACTGGCTGGCGGGCTTCAACGGCGGCCCGCTGCGCGCGCCCGCGATGCGCATTCCCGACCGCTTCATGAAAGTGCTTCGCCAGGGGCTGGTGGCTTCCGGGCTTCCCGTGACCTCCGATCCGGACGGCGCATTCATGGTGGGGCGGCATCCCTGCTGAGCGAAGTGCGAGGACGGCCCTGCACGTCCTGGCATCGGCACACCAGAACTGGAGACGACACCATGACGCACCTTGCACGCCGCGCCTTCCTTGGCGGCGTCGGCTGCTTCCTGCTTTCATCCGCCGGCGGCGCCGAGGTGGTCCGCGTGATCGTGCCCTACGGCGCGGGCGGCATCACGGACATCGGTGCGCGCGTCATCTGCGAGCAGCTGGGCCAGGCCCTGGGCCAGCCCGTGATCGTCGAGAACCGGCCGGGTGGAGGCACGCGGATCGGAACGTCCGCGGTGTTCGCGGCAAAGCCGGATGGCAACACGCTGCTGCTCACCAACATCGCCTACGGCATCCTCCCGCTGGTCGACCCGTCGGTGAAGTACGACGCGGCGACGGCGGCCGCGCCCGTGGGAATCGCCTCGGTGTACCCGATCGCGATGGTCGTCAATGCGGCACTGCCCGTGAAGACGCTGCAGGAGTTCATCGACTACGCCCGCAAGAACCCAGGGAAGCTGACCTACGGCAGCGCCGGCCCGGGCAGCGGGGCGCATCTGGGCGGCGAGTTGTTCAAGGCCTTGACCGGCACCTACCTCGTCCACATTCCGTACCGGTCCACCTCGAGCGCGCTCACGGAAGTGGCCGCAGGCCGCATTGACCTCACCTTCGACGCCACGGCCATCGAGCTCGCCAGGACGGGCCGGGTCAGGGTCCTGGCGGTGTCGGGCACCGAGCGCGACCCGCGGATGCCGGACGTGCCCACCGTGGCGGAAGCCGGATTGAAGGGCATGGAAACAGCCTCCTGGCTCGGGATCTTCGCCCCGCTCGGTACGCCTGCGCCGGTGATCGAGCGCCTGAACCAGGCGTTGAACGTCGCGGTGCAGAACGAAGGACTGAAGGCGCGCTTTCGCGAACTCGGAATGCTTCCTCGTTCCGGACCTCCGAGCCTGCTGATCGACCAGGTGCGCCACGACACCCGGCTGTACCGGCGCGTCATCTATGAAGCCAACCTGAAATTCGAATGAACCTCCCCGACGTGAATCCATCCACGAGCGCTGTGGCCGATGCGCCCCTGTTCGTCTCCTCCGAAACGGCTGCAGCCGTTTTTCGGTGGCTGCCTGCCGTGCATGCCCTGCAGCAAACCTATGCGCGGCCCATGGGGCCGCAGGCCGTACCCCGACGCACGATCGCTGCAGGGGCCGCGGAGCGCGCCTCGCTCCGGACCATGACGGCGGTGCCGCCGGGATCCCGCTACTACGGCGCCAAGCTGATGGGCATGGCCTTCGGGCCGGCAGGCCGGCAGCTCGAGTACGCCGTGGTGCTGTTCGACGCGACAACGGGCTCGCTCGCCGCGATCGTGGACGGCAACCTGGTCACCGCCTATCGCACGGCGGCCACATCCGCAGCTGCCCTGGACCGCCTGGCGCCGCCTGGCGCGGCCCGCCTGGCCGTCCTGGGAAGCGGGCTGGAAGCGCGCATGCACACGCTCGCCATCGCCTCGGTGCGCGAGTTGCACGAGATCCGGGTGTTCAGTCCGACGCCGGCCAAGCGCGCAGCCTTCGCGGCCGAGATGAGCGCCGAGCTGGGCATCCCGGCGCGCGCGGTCGAATCGCCGGCCGAGGCCGCAGGCGGCGCCGACATCGTGCTGGCTGCCGCCCGCTCGTATGGCGAGAAACCCATCCTGCAGGGCGCCTGGCTGGAGCCCCATGCGACGGTGGTCTCCATCGGGTCGACGCTCCCAGATCAGCGGGAGGTCGACAGCAGCGTGGTGGCGCGCGCCGGCCTCATCGTCTGCGACAACGTCGAGGAAGTGCTCGAGGAATCCGGGGACATGCTGGCCGCCCGCAAAGACGGCGCCGAACCCGATGCGAAGTGCATCAGCCTCCATGACCTGCTGGCCGGCAAGGCGGACCGTCCCGCAGGCGGAATCGCCATGTACAAGTCCGTCGGTTCGGGCCTGCAGGACGTGGTGGTCGCCGGGATGATCCTCGACCTCGCCCGCGCTGCCGGACTGGCCACGCCCCTGCCTGTCCATTTCGAAACCAAGCGCATCGGCTGATGCAGCGAACCATGAAGAACCTGCTGAAGGACCCCGAACTGTTCCGCGCCGCCGCTTTCGTCGGCGGCGAGTGGATCGATGCCACGCCGCACGGCAAGTACAGCGTGCGCAATCCCGCCACCGACGAGCCGCTCGCCGAGCTGCCTCGGTTCAGGCAGGACGAGACGGCGCAGGCCATCGAGCTTGCACACCGCGCGTTCCTCGACTGGCGCCGGACCACGGCCAAGCAGCGATCGGAGGTGCTGCGCCGCTGGTACGACCTCATGATCCTGCACGGGGACGACCTGGCGACCTTGATCACGCTGGAGGAAGGCAAGCCGCTGGCTGAAGCGAAGACCGAGATCCAGTACGCGGCGTCGTTCCTCCAATGGTTCTCCGAGGAGGCCAAGCGGGTGCGCGGGGACGTGATCCCGGCGCCGAAGGACACTCAGCGCATCGTGGTGCTGAAGGAGCCGATCGGCGTCTGCGCCGCCATCACGCCCTGGAATTTCCCCGCGGCGATGATCACCCGCAAGGCGGGCCCGGCGCTGGCCGCAGGCTGCAGCATGGTCGTCAAGCCTGCGAGCCAGACCCCGCTCACGGCACTGGCCTTGGCGGAGCTGGCCCGGCGCGCCGGTGTGCCGGCAGGCGTGTTCAACGTGCTGACGGGAAACGACACGCGCGACATCGGCAACCAGCTCACTTCCCATCCGCTGGTGCGCAAGATCACCTTCACCGGTTCGACCGAGGTCGGGCGCGTGCTGCTGGCGCAGGCCGCGGGCACCATCAAGAAGTGCTCGATGGAACTGGGGGGGAACGCACCTTTCGTCGTCTTCGACGACGCGGACCTCGATGCGGCGGCAGACGGCGTGGTCGCGGCCAAGTTCCGCAACACCGGGCAGGCCTGCATCAGCGCCAACCGGGTGCTCGTCCAGGCCGGCGTGTACGAGGCGTTTGCCGCCAGGCTGGTCGAGCGTGTCCGCAGCTTGCGCGTCGGCAATGGCCTGGAACCGGGCGTACAGCTCGGTCCGCTGATCGACGACGCCGCTGTCCGGAAGGTGGAGGAGCACATCGCGGACGCCATCGCAAAGGGTGCGACGGTGCTGCACGGCGGGCATCGCCATTCGCTCGGCGGCCGCTTCTTCGAGCCGACCGTCGTGACCGGCGCCACGTCGCGGATGGCGCTGGCGCGCGAAGAAACCTTCGGGCCGCTCGCACCGCTCATCCGCTTCGAGGAAGATGACGAAGCAATCGCCGTCGCCAACGCCACCGAGTACGGGCTCGCCGCCTACCTCTACAGCCGGGACGCCGCGCGCATCTGGCGCGCATCGGCAGCCATCGAGTCCGGCATGATCGGCATCAACTGCGGGTTGATCTCGAACGAGGTGGCGCCCTTCGGCGGCGTGAAGCAGAGCGGGCTGGGGCGCGAGGGCTCGCACCACGGCATCGAGGAATTCCTCGAAGTGAAGTACCTGTGCTGGGACGGCCTCGCGCCGGCGTTCAGCTGAAGCCCAGGCACGCCATCGTGGGCGGCCGTGCCGGACACGCGGGCGTCCTTCATTTCATCGGTCCGCGTGGCTGTTCAGCCAGGCGGCAATCGCTGCGGCACTGCGAAAGTCGTCGCAGGCGCGCGCTGGAACGGTGGGGTGGCGCTGGTTCCACATGCGCGCCAGGGCCTGGCCCGGGCCCAGCTCCAGGACGCAACGCACCTGGCGTGCCATGACGTTCTCCATGCATTCGTCCCAGCGAACCGTCGTGGCGATCTGCGCGGCCAGGGCGGTACGGGCCGCGGCCGCATCCCGGATGCGATCCCGCGCATTGCTGAACAGCACGACGCGGGGCGCGTGGAACGGCACGTCCGCCAGCGTCTGCGCGAACTGCTCCGCGGCCTCGCGCATCCAGGGCGTGTGCGATGCCACATGGACCCGCAGGCGCGTGCACTGCGCGCCGGCATCCCGGGCCGCGCGTTCCGCCTGGTCCAGCGCGGCGCTCGGGCCGCCGAGGATCACGCTGTCTTTTGCGTTGCGGATGGCGAGTGCAAGGCCGGCTTCGACGCGCAACTGCTCGAGCCGCGACTCGGGCAATCCGCTCAAGGCCAGCAGACCGCCGGGCACGCGGGCGGCGCATCGATCCATGGCCTCGGCCCGCAGCGGCGCCAGTGCCGCGGCGGTGGCGGGCTCGACCACGCCGGCCGCGCTGAAGGCCGCCAATTCGCCGACGCTGTAGCCGGCGACGGCGGCCGGCGATGCGACGAGGGGCGCCAGCTGGCCCCAGGCCGCCAGGGCGAGGCCGGTCAACAGCGTCTGCGCGTTGTCGTTGCGCTCGGCCCATCCCGGGTCGGCGAGCGACTGGCGCCAGTCGTCGATGCCCAGCCGGGTGCACATGTCGCGCACGAGGGCGTCGTCGGCCAGCCAGGGCAGCATCGCCGGATGCTGGGTGCCCTGGCCGGAAAAGAGCAGTGCGAAGCTCATGATCCTGGGCACACGCGCCGGATCCAGCAGGCGGCGGCGAGCGTGTCGGCCGCACCACCGGGCGACAGGCGCCGCCGCACGAAATCGTCGGCGATGGCTTGCGCCTCTCGGAGCCCATCGGGCCGCGCGACGCCGCCGCGATCGAGGAACGCCCGCGCAGCGCGCTGGGCCCAGCGCAGGCCGGCGAGGCCGCCGCGATGCGCGAGGTTGCTGTCGTCCAGCACGGCGATGACGTGGAACAGGGTGTCGAGCCGCGCCTGCGAGGGCGTCAGGCCACGGGCCAGCGCTTCCGTCAGGGCGGGGAGCGCCGTCTCGAACAACACCGGGAATGCCAGCGCCGCCTCTTCGGAGGCGCTGCGCAGGCCGTGGCGCCGCGCGGCGATGCCACCAGGGAGAAGGGGCGGGCGCCGGCTGCGAGCGGCCAGCGCATCGCCCCAGTGCCGGCGCAAGGCATCGCGCAGGTGTTGCGCATGCAGTGTGATGCCGCGCTCTCGACAGACCGCGCCTGCCGCGGCGCACAACAGCCCGAGCATGAAGATCGCCCCGCGGTGCGTGTTGACGCCGCCGGTGGCCGCGAGCATGCGGGCCTCCGCCGCGATGCCGCACTGCTCGAGCACGGCGAAATCGGCGCCGCGAGCGCCGGCTTCGGCGATCTGAGCGAAGTAGCGGCGCAGCGAGAACAGGCTGCGCATGAAGGTGTGCGCATCCATGTCGTCATGGCTGCCGGCGTCGATCAGCGTCACCAGGCCCGGCTTGGGCGCGAGCGACAGTTCGTCGTGCAGCGCGAGGGTGGCTGCGCGCCCGATGGCGCCCGGCGTGAGGCTGGAGGACGCCGTTGCCCGAAGCACCGCCGTCTTCATGCAGCCAGCTCCGCGAAGATGCTGGCGCGTTCGCACCAGGCGAGGTCGTGGTGCAAGGCCACGCTGTCGAGGCGCCTGACGAGCAGGCCGCGCGTGCGTCCGGCGCGCCACTCGACCCACTCACGCCACGACACCGCGGCGCCGTCACGGAACACGAATTCGCCGTCCAGCCGCGGCTTCGCGGTGCCGAAGGCGTGAAGCTGCCCTGCGACCTCATCAGCCTGCTCCATGCCGTCGACGCCGATCCAGAGATCGAGGTCGGACTCGGATCGCACATAGCTCAGGCCGGTCATCGCCTGCCAACCGTAGCTGCCGAACACGCGCACATCGGCTTGCCGGCACTGCAATGCCGCGTCCAGTGCGCGCACCGGGCGGGCCGCCGATCGGGGAACCAGTCCGCGCACGTCGGCGAGACGTGGAAATGCATCGACGTAGAGGACCGCTGCAGGCGGGACGCGCAGCGGCAGACGGCGCCGGTCCCATCGCGCCGGGGCAGGCAGCCCGAGTGCGATCGATCCATCCGCGAACGAATCGGCCGGCTGGCGTGTCACGACCAGTGGCAGGCGATGGATGGCCCAATGCGACAGGCAGGCGCCGGCCTGCGCGTCCCATGGGCGCTGCAGGATCGCGCGCCAGCCGGCATCGGTGAGCCGGACCAGCTGATGGCGACGCAAGCGCTGCGTTCCCATGGTGCCTTGCCGTTCAGGCGGCATCCAGCACGCGCTGCACCACACCGGCCGCAAGCCGGCGTCCACCCCGTTCGGCGCCGTCCTGCGCGCGCAGGTCTTCGGTCGGCGTGTGGGCCAGGGCCTCGCGCAGGCAGGCCTGCAGGTCGCCCCGCCACAGGGCACGCACGCCGCCCATGGCCACGTAGTTCTGCACGCCGGGTGCGAACACCGGATTCGACTTCGACAGCGCCGTGAGCTTGTCCTCCGGCAGCTTGGTCACCCGCGCCATGGCGGGAATGCGCATGACCCGGATCTCCGCATCCGGCAGCGCGTAGCACGCGTCGGCGATCAGCCCCGAGGTGATGAAGCCGCCGGACAAGGCCTGGTCGTACACCAGGCCGATCACGCGGTGGCCGCGGCGGCGCGCCAGGTCGATGCTTGCGCCGAGGTGCGCCATCGCACGGTTGATGCCGAGCAATTCATCGCGCCGGCGCAGCTGCTGGCCTTGTGTGTCGATCAGCAGCAGGATCGGCCGGCCGGGGTGCCGGGTGAGGGTGTCGAGCACCACGCGGGCCTGCGCCAGGGCGAGCCGGACGCCGATCGGCGCATGGTTCGTGGTGCCGATCACCGTGAGCGGCTCGCCTTCGAACATCACTTCGCCCTGCAGGAAGTCGCCGGCTGCGCGCATGCCGTGGTAGGGGCCGAAGAGCTCGGTGACAAGGGAATTCCATTGCATCTGGGGCTCCTGGCTAGTGGGCGCGCAGGGCGCGAATGGCTTCCACCGGAAGCTCGGGGACGTGCTCCGCGTCATCGATGCCGAGTGCGCGCCAGAGCAGCGTCGCTTCGTCGCGGCCTTCGCTGTCGGCCGGCAGGGCACGCAGGCGTGCCGCGAGCAGTGCGTGCTCCTCCTCCAGGCCCGCCAGGGTCAAGGGCCTCGATGCGTCGATCGCCGCGACGGCTGCCGCGCGAAACGCAGCGACATCGTCCTCGACCAGCGCATCGCAGTCCCCCGTCAGCCATCGGTGCTTGCCGCCGGTCGTGCGCCACACCAGGGCCCGGTCGCGCGAATCGAATTCCTCCACGCCGTGCGAGGCCTCGATCACTTCGGGCCCCGACATCGCCAGCCGCCCGACATCGCTCATCACGATGAAGTCGGCACAACGCGCCACGATGCCCATGCCGCCGAAGCAGCCGTTGGCGCCGCCGATCAGCACGACGACCGGGATGCCTGCAGCGCGCACGTCGAGCAGCGCGCGCATCACTTCCGACACGGCGATCAGCCCCGCATTGGCTTCGTGCAAGCGCACGCCGCCGGACTCGGCCAGCAGCAGCACGGCAGCCGGCCGGTCGCGCAGTGCCCGCTGCAGCAGGCCGACCAGCTTGGCGCCGTGCACCTCGCCGACGCCGCCGCCCATGAACGCGCCTTCCTGGGCGGCAACGAACACCTGGCGGCCGCCCAGCGTCGCGCGGCCGACCGCCACGCCGTCGTCGAAGGCCGAGGGCACGCCGAGCTGCGCCAGGTGCGGGCTCATGACCCGCTCGCTCGGCGGCAGCCATTCGTGAAAACTCCCGGGGTCGAGCAGCAGCGCCAGCCGCTCGCGCGCCGAGCACTCGGCATAGCTGATCATGGCTGTCCTCCGGTGATCTCGGCCACCGCCTGGTCGAGCCGCAGGCTCACCACCGCGGGCGTGGCGCCCATGTCGTTGATCGAAACGCGCACGCCGGCCAGCGGATGGCGCGCGTGGAAGTCGTTCATCACGGCCTGCCAGATCGGCCCGAAGCCGCGCGCGGAGGTCTCGACGCGCACCGCGCAGCCGTCGCCTGCGGCCGGCTCGAGCATGACCTCGAGGTTGCCGGAGCCGACGACACCGACCAGCACCGGCGCGAAGGCGCCGGCCGGCCGGCCGCCGGTAAAAGAAAAGTCCAGGGTTTCGAGCCCTGCGGGAAGGTCACTCATCGTCGGATCTCCGGTTACCAGTTCCTGAAGCGCTTGGGCGGCTGGTACAGGCCGCCCGAGGCGCGGACGAGGTCGCGCATGTTGCGTGCGGCCAGCAGGTTGCGCGTCGCCTGGCGGGGATCGATGCCCAGGTCCTGCGGTCGGCGGATGACGCCGCGGTCCCTCAGGTTCTCCACCGCGCGCCGGTCGCGCGCCAAGCCCACCGCGGTGTAGCCGGCCACGCCGCGGATGGCCTGCTCGCGCTCCGCGTCGCTGCGGCACAGCAGCAGGTTGGCGATGCCTTCCTCGGTGAGGATGTGCGACACGTCGTCGCCGTAGATCATGATCGGCGGCAGGGCCATGCCGGCCTGCTCCTGCAGCGTCCAGGCATCGAGCCGGTCGACGAAGGCGGGCTGCATGTGCTCGCGGAAGGTCTCGACCATCTGCACGACCAGCTTCTGCCCGCGCGGCGTGCCGGCCGCGCCGGTGCGCCCGGCCCGCGCCTCGCGCCCGGCCTGCAGCCACGCCGGGCTGGCATGGCGCCGGCCGCGTGCATCGGCGCCCATGTTGGGCGCACCGCCGAAGCCGGCGATGCGGCCCAGCGTCGCGGTGGAGCTGTTGCCGTCGAGGTCGATCTGCAGGGTCGAGCCGATGAACAGGTCGCAGGCGTAGTGGCCGGCCGCCTGGCAGAAGGCCCGGTTGCTGCGCAGGCTGCCGTCGGGCCCGGTGAAGAACACGTCGGAGCGCGCGCGGATGTAGTCCTCCATGCCCAGCTCGGAGCCGAAGGAGTGCACCGACTCGACCCAGCCCGCCTCGATCGCCGGGATCAGCGCCGGGTGCGGGTTCAAGGCCCAGTGCTTGCCGATCCTGCCCTTGAGGCCGAGCGATTCGGCATAGGTCGGCAGCAGCAGCTCGATCGCCGCGGTGTCGAAGCCGATGCCGTGGTTCAGGCGCTGCACGCCGTACTCGGCATAGATGCCCTTGATCGCCATCATCGCCATCAGCACCTGGACCTCGCTGATCTGCGCCGGGTCGCGCGTGAACAGCGGCTCGATGACATTGGGCCGCGGTGCCTTGACGACGAAGTTCACCCAGCCGGCCGGGATGTCGATGCGCGGCAGCGTCGTGGTCTTGCCGTCCACCCATTCGTTGACCTGCGCGATCACGATGCCGCCCGAGAACGCGGTGGCCTCGATGATGGCCGGCGTGTCTTCGGTGTTGGGGCCGGTGAAGAGATTGCCCTCGGCATCGGCCGCCTGCGCCGCGACCAGCGCCACCTTGGGCGTCAGGTCCACGAAGTAGCGTGCGAACAGTTCGAGGTAGGTGTGGATCGCGCCGATCTCGATGCGGCCGCCCGACACCAGCTTGGCCAGGCGCGCGCCCTGCGGTCCCGAGAAGCTCAGGTCGAGCCGCGCGGCGACGCCGTTCTCGAAGATGTCCAGGTGCTCCGGCAGCGCCAGCACCGATTGCACCATGTGCAGGCCGTGCACGCGCTGCGGGTCGACGTTCACCAGCGCCTGCGCGAGGAAGTCCGCCTGCTTCTGGTTGTTGCCCTCGAGGCAGACGCGATCGCCGGGCAGGAGCACGGCTTCGAGCAGGGTGCCGACGGCATCGGCATCGACGCGCTTGCCGTCGAGCCGCGTTCCGAGCGCGGTGGCCGCGCGTGCCAGCCGGGCGGCGCGGTCCTCGGCCTTGAGATTCCAGGGGCTGGAGTTCATGGAGTGGATCGGGTTGAATGAAGTGGGTGGAGCCGGTGCCTACAGTACGACGAAGAGCAGCCACACCACCACGGGCGCGACCAGCGTCACGATGGCGCCGTACACCATCAGTTGCCGGAAGAACACGTTGCGGTCCACGCCCTTCGCATTGGCGAGCACCAATGCACCGTTGGTGGAGAAGGGACTGACGTCGACGATGGTCGAGGAGACGGCCATGGCGGCGATGAACCCGATGGCGCTGACGGCGTTGTCGCCCTGCAGGAAGGGCACGGCCAGGGGGATCAGCGAACCGAGCACGGCGGTCGAGGAGGCGAATGCCGACACCACCGCGCCGACGAAGCACAGCAGCAGGGCCGCCATCAGCGGCGAGGTCAGGCCCGCCACGCTGTGGCCGACGAAATCGATGGTGCCCATCTTTTCCAGCACGCCCACGTAGGTGCTGACGCCGACGATCAGCATGATCTCCGGCCATGACACCTGGCCCAGGGCGCGCTTCTGCAGATCGGGCGCCATCAGCGTCAGCAGGAGGCCGATGGTGATCGAGACGAAGCCGATGTCCTGCTTGAAGAACAGCGTCAGCACGGCCAGCGCCAGCAGGCCCAGCACGGTGGCGATCTGGTAGAGGCGCGAACCGGCGTCGGCCGGGACTGCCGGCGCCACGTCCATGAGCGATTCGCCGGCCGCCGTCGCGATGCGCCGCTCTTCCGCGAACGATTCGGCCTCCGCATCGCCGAACACCTGCGCCCCGCCCTGTGCATGGGCAGCGCGGCGCGTGGCCGGCACTGCGCCGCTCACGTCGGCCTTCTGGCGCAGCAGCTTCATGCCCCCCATCAGGAAGAACAGCAGCAAGGACACGGACAGGTTGACGCCGAGGCTGGCGAACATGGTCGCCATCTCGCTCAGGGGCAGGCCGGCCTTGGCGACGATCTTGTTGGTGATGCCGCCGTAGATGCTGATCGGCGAGAAGCCGCCGCCCTGCGCGCCGTGCACGACCATCAGGCCCATGAGCAGCGGATTGATGCCGTACTTGGCGGCAAAGCCGAGCGCGATCGGCGCGATGATGGCCACCGCGGCCGGGCTCACGGCACCCACCGCCGTCAGCAGCGCGGCGATGAAGAACATGATCCAGGGAATGGCGGCTATGCGCCCGCGCACCGCACGCACCGCCAGCCTGACCAGCCAGTCGATGGTGCCGTTGTTCTGCGCCAGCGCGAACAGGTAGGTGATGCCGGCCAGGGTGAGAAACAGGTCGGCGGGAAAGCCGCCGATGATCGCCTTCGCGTTCATGCCGGCGACCAGCGTGCCGACCAGGAAGGCACCGACGAAGGCGATCACGCCCATGTTGATCGGCAGCACCGTGGCGAGCACGAACATGCCCACCAGTACGTAGATCGAAATCCAGTGTGAACTCATCAAAGCGTCTCCGGAGTTTTGGGTGCGACGCCGATGAGCACCGTGCGTCTGGGGGTGTACGGTACGGACCCCCTCCCGGACGATCAATGAAGCGGTCTCGTCGACCTTTACGCCTTCTGAAACGATCGAGGGTTAACCCCAATCGGACGCCGCGGCGTACTCAGCCGAGTTCGGCCTTGGCGAGGCGGCACACCGACAGCAGCGCCAGCAGGTTGGGGTCGCGCTCGCGTGTGCGCAGGAAATTGAGCGCGATGGTCTGGCGCATCAGGTATCGGGGCTGCAGCGGTATCAGCTGCACGTTGTGCGGCATGACGCCGCGCACGCGGCCCGGCAGCAGCGTGAAGCCGACGCCGCCGCTGACCAGGTTCATCAGCGAGAAGATGTCGTCCGTCTTCATGACCACGTTGGGCGTGAAGCCGGCGATGCGAAAGGTGTCGACGAAGCCGCTGTAGGTGACGAAGCCCTCGCTCAGGCTCACGAAGCGTTCGCCGGCGCACGCGCCCAGATCGATCTCCTTCTGCGCCGCATAAGGCGAGCCGACGGGCGCGGCGAAGTGGATGTCGTCCTCGAACAGCGGCTCCGATTCGACGTCCGAGGCATCCTCGGGGATCGCCATGAGTGCGGCATCGACCGTGCCATCGCGCAGCTTCTGCAGCAGCTGGGCGTTGGAGCCGAGCACCAGTTCGGTGTGCAGGTCCGGCTTGCGCAGCTTCATCCCCATGATCAGCCGCGGCACCGTGCGGCTCGTCAGGGAGTAGAGCGAGCCGATCCGGATCCGGTCGGCCGAGTAGCCGGCGACTTCGCGCGTGACGCGGATGCCCTTGGACATCGTGCGCAGGACATCGCGTGCCACCTCCGCCAGTGCCTGTGCCGCTTCGGTCGGGTGCAGATGGCGGCCCTCGTGCCGGAACAGGGCGCAGCGCAGCCCCGATTCCAGCGCGTGCAGGGCGCGGTGGACGCTCACCGCGCTGATCTCGAGCTTTTCGGCCGCGCGGGCAAGATTGCCGGTCTCCATGAAGACCAGGAGGATTTCGAGCCGGCGGAAGGTGATCTCTTCGTCGACGTGCAGATGCATGATCGGGTCGTGGAATTTAACCGAATCCCCTCGACAGGAGCCCCTCGGGAGGTACTGCCGGGCAGGGCCTGAAATCGTCCCTTGATCACGCTGAACTATCGGCCGTCTCTTGACGGTTGTTCAGTCCGTGTCGTCGAAATCTGTCTAAGCTTTGCGTTCCGCTGCGACGAGGTGACCGTTGAAACTGCACTCCCCTTCGGAGGGCTGCATGGATCTTCCGGGAGATTCAAATGGCCGATTCAAGTATCCGGTCGATATTTGACTATCACGGTGCCAGGATCACCATCGAGTACACCGGTACAGGCTCAGTCGGTGCGAACGTGCATCGAAACGGTGTTTTCATAGGCCGGCTGGCGGTGTCCGGTGAAGCAGACGCCGATGCACTTGCGGAGAAGCTCATCAGGAAAGCCAAGGCGCTTGTTGACGAGGTCGGCTCGGTGCCGCGGCGATTTCCATCTGGCGAGGCGCGAGATCAGGCCGGCACGTAGGTCAGCCTGATCACATCCTCACCGATCCGATCATGGGTCACGAGGCGAAGCGGCGGCCGGGGTCCGGCGAAGTAGGGCTTGCCGTGACCGAGCACGACGGGGTGCAGGTAGATCCGGTACTCGTCGATCAGGCCCAGTCCGGTGAGGCTTTGCGCCAGGTCCGGGCCAGCCACTTCGATCTCTCCATCGCGCTCGGCCTTCAGCGCACGGATCGCCCCCTCGAGATCGCCTTCGACCAGCCTGGCGTTGGGGCCGACCGACTTCAACGAGCGCGAGACGACCCATTTCGGCTGCTTCCGCCACGCCGCCGCGAAGGCCTGTTCCTCCGCAGTCCATTCGGGGTGCTCGTCGTCCCAGTAGCGCATGACCTCATACATCCGGCGACCGTACACACTGCCCGCCTGCCCCCGAGCTTCCTCGATGAAGTGGCGGAAGAGCGTGGGGCTTGGCCCGAACGCCATATGGTCGACGTAGCCGTCCAGGGACTGGTTCATTCCGAACACGAGTTTGGCCATGCCACTCCTTTTCTCGCGCGGTGCATCCGCGCGCGGTGCGGCTGATGGACCAACACCTTGCTGGTGCCCCCGACAGGAATCGAACCTATTTTGAGGGGAAAACGCCAGAAATCGGCGGATTCCCTCGATAGGCGCCCCTCTGGAGGCTCTGCCGAACTACGTTGAATTCGTCCCTTCTGTCCCGGTTTTTGTCCCGGTCTTGGGGCTGATGAAGGCGTCCAGGGCGTTGCGCTCGGCGCCGTGGTCGGCACCCTTGATCCAGCGGCTGTAGACCCGGAAGAACATCTCCACCGAATGCCCGAGCTGCCCGGCGGCCCAGGCCGGCCGGTTGCCCGCCATCAGGCACATGGTGGCGAACGTGTGGCGGGTCTGCCTGGCGTCGCGGTAGCGCAGCTTCGAGACCTTCATGGCGGGCTTCCACCAGTCGTCAAGCGGTCCATCGGTGCCGGCGAAGGGCTTCCCGTGTCGATCCACGAACACATGGCCGCCGGCCAGTTGCGTGCGGGCGCGCTGCCGCTCGAGCACGCGCAGCGCGCGGCCGCTGAGCTCGACGATGCGCACGCTGCTGGTCTTGGTGCCTTTTTCCTTGCCGCGGGTGAGCGCCGTGTCCACCTTGACGGTGCCGGAGCGCAGGTCGGCGCGCGTCCAGCGCAGGGCGATCTGCTCGGACGGCCGCAGGCCCGAGAAGAAGGCGAACTCGTAGTAGTCGCGGGCCTCGTCCTCCGTGAACTTGGTGAGCAGCAGGTCCACCTCGGCGAGATCAAACGGATCAGGCTCCGGCTCCTGGCGCCGGCGCATGGCGATGTGCTCGTGCAGGGGCTCCCGGATCGTCTTCGCCAGGTAGGCGTAGTGCAGGACCTGCTTGATGACCGTGGCGATGTTGTTGAAGGTCTTCGGGTTCTCCGGCAGCTTGGCCAGCAGGCCCATCAGCAGCCGGTAGTCGAAGTCGGCCATGTGCTTGCCGCGCACCTCGTCGAAATGCAGGCTGCCCAGCGTTTGCTCGTAGTGGTGCATGGTGCTGTGCTGCACCGTTGGTTTCTTGATCTTCAGCCACTCGGTGGCGACCTGCGCCCAGGTCAAGCTCGGCGCGTCGGTCTTGCAGCGCGGGCTGTCCGGGAAGTAGTCCGCCAGGGCGAAGGTGCCGCGCTCGATCTTGCCCAAGATCTCGTTGCGCAGCTTCTCGGCGTAGCGGATGTTCGAGGGCGTGGGCGGCAGATCCAACCGCTCCTTGCCGAAGCCATGCCGGCGCAGATCGATCTGCAGGTGGGCGTCCCGGACGATTACGCCGGTTGATGTTCCTCTTGGCATTGGGTCTGCCGGGGCTTCCGGCCTCGCTTGCTGGGGATGCTGGGGCGCTTGGCGATCAGATCGTACAGCGCGTCCAGGTCGACAAGCTTCCGCCCGTCGAACCATTTCCAGACCCTGCCCTCGGGCCACTCGCCCGAGGCGCCGGTGCGCTCGTGGAAGAAGGACGCTGGCAGGCCGGTCTGTTCCGCCGCCTTTTCGATCGTCACCCAGTGCATGCTGCGTCCTCGCGCTCGGCTTCGTACAAGGCCTGGGCCATCTCCAGAAGGCGGATGGGGTCGGGCGGCGAGCCTTTGCTCCCGCCAAGGCCGTTGATTTCTGCGCAGAACTCGTAGGCCAGTTGCTCCTGCTTTTGGCTGACGGCGTCGAACTCAGGCCGCCACGCCCAGCCCAACGCCTTCTCGATCCCGCGGGCGAACTGGAGCCATCCCCACGTCTTGAGGTAGCCGTCGAGACCGCCGGGCAAGCCGTTGATGATGTCCTCGATCGTGCCTTCGGGGAGCGGCGCGGCGGGGGCCTTTTTCTCTGGCGTGAATGGCGGCCACGGCAGCACGTCCTTGTGCACCAGCTTCGCGGCGCTCAGGTTGTCCAGGATCTTGTCGCCGATTTCGCTCCCGAACTGCCTGAGGTCCGAGAGCATCGAGCCGACGACCTGGTAGGCCTCGTAGCAGACCAGCTGGGCCTCGGATGGTTCGGCCAACTCAGCCTTCTTGGGGCTCTTGCCGTCGATGTAGTCCAAGAGCAGCTGCACGGCCTCTTCGACTTGGTGGCGGCGCAGGCCGGCGATCAGGTGCACCAGGCGAGGCTCCAGCGCTTCGCGGGAAAGGGGCGGTGTGCTCATAGCGGTGGGCTCCCATGGACTACAGGGAAGGGCCATTGCACGCGGGGCGGGGCGACGGCACCGCGCCAGATTTCGACGCGCAGGCAACCCTTCGCGACGCGGCGCACCTGCAGGCGGCCGCACTCGCCGAGGAGGCTTCGCGGATCGCCACGCCGCGCCCGCGTGCCGTCGGCATGGAAGGTCACCGCGGTGGTGCCGTTGCCTGGCGCACCGGGCAGTTGCCAGGGCCGGAGCACGCCGGCGGCGAGCAGGGCTTCTGGCAGGCCGACGTAGGCGTCGCGGTCGGCGCGCTGCTCGAACGACAGCCCGGCGCGGACGTTCATGCCAGAACCTCCATCGCCTCATCGAGCATGTTCATCTGCAGCCAAAGGAGGGTCCGCATCGCATCGGAGTCCGGTTCATCCCATGCCACGTCGTTGATGGAGAAGTCGTCGCACAGCTGGCGTAACTTCTCGCTCTTCGTCCTCCAGAAGGAGAGCTTGTTGAGGTTGCAGCGTGCACGTTCGATCCAGATCAGAAGCTTGGTGATCTCGAGCGCGTTGCTGCAATTCATATGAGCGTCATCCTCGGCGATCCCTGTTGCTTGCGGGGGCGCGGTTTGCTCTTCGACTGGCTCGGTGGTGGGTCGCTCGGCCGGAACGTTGTCCTCATCACCACCGGACTCGGTCCCATCGGCGCCAACTTCGCCCGCTTCGAACTCTGCCATCGACAGATCGAATTCGTCAGCGATGACTCCCCCGCAACTGAGCTTGGCGGAGAGCACGGCAGCGAACCCCTCGAGCGTCTCCGGGTTGTCCATGAGCCACTCCAGGTAGATCTTGGCGAACCGGTACTGCGCTTTGCCGCCGCGACACCAGCGCTTCGCGGCGGCTGTGTCATCTGTGCCGGCGAGCAAGAGCCTGTCGGCGTTGCGCAGCATTTCGAGCGCCATGCCGCGGCCGTCCTCGAAGGCATGGCGCTGTTCGTCGACGTATTTCTGCGAGATCTGCGGCTCGGCCGGCCAGAAGCCGGGACGGTCCATCAAGTGGTATGCGCTGTCGGTGCACTCGAAGGCCTGCTGCAAGACCAAGCTGCGGGCTCCGCCGCTTGTGGCTCCGGCGCCGTCGATCAGGCTCTGCAGGTCGGCCAGCACATCGATCGCCGCGTCGACAGAATCGCGAGAGAACGCATCGGACCGGAGCTTGCGGTGAAGGTCGGTCAGCGTTGGATCGATGGCCATGCGCATCAGGCGCTCGCCGAAGTCGCCGGGCTCCCCGATCTCCCGGGCCTGGTCGATCAGTTCCTCGGCCCTCCGCAGCAGCCGGCAGATCTCGGACATCGCGAACTGCGGCGTCTCCGCTGCCGGCGCGTCTGCCTTCTTCGCGCTCTTCGCGCCCTTGGCGCGCGGCTTGGTCGCGGCGGCGCTCATGCTGCACCCCGCTCACCGAAGTTGGGGCCGAAGTTCCAGCGGTCGTGTCCACCGATCACCGTGCCGCGCGAGCCGCCCGCCGCGGTGTCGCTCAGCGCGCCGATGCTCGTCGCGATGATCAGGGCGGCGTCTACGGCAATTCCCGCAACCCATTCGTCCTCCTGGGTCTGCGCCAGCATCAGTAGCTTGCAAAGGGTGTCGCTATAGCCAGCGATCGTCTCGAGCACGGTTTTCGCCTGAGCGGTGGTCAGGGTGCTGGCCTCGTTCTCGATCGGCGCGGCCGGGACGGCTGTAGAGGGCGCAGGGGTCTTGGCAGAGCCGGCTTTGCGAGCAGGCGCTAACGTGGCATCATTCGACATGTGAAGTCCTTTGCTCTTTAGACGGGGTGGTGGTTTTCACAGAAGCCCGGGCGCTCTCACCTGCCTGGGCTTCACCTTTTCTGGCTCCGCGCGGTGAGGCGCGAGCCGATGCGGTGCGCTCGGACATGAGCGCGTTGACGGTGGCGGCCAGGTCTGCGACCGAGCCGGCCATCAGGTGCATGCTCTGCAGCGCCTGTTCGAGGGGCTGCAGGGTGGCGGGTGCCGGCAGCGCCTGCGGCAGATCCAGGTCGGCGACATGCCGGCTCGCGATCGACAGCGCCTCGGCGAACTCGCGCCGCGGGATCTCGCGATAGCTGACCTTGAAGTGCGCCTTGAGCTTGCTCCAGCCGCGCGTCAGGAAGGCTCCCCGCTGCTTCAGCGGCAGGCGCTCGGCGCCCTCGGTGAGGATCGTGCGCAATTCGTCCTGTTCGGCCTTCGTCAGCGTGTCACGGGCGCCGACGGCGTAGGCGATGCGCGGCGCCACCGGCCGGTTGTTGAAGTAGCTGTTGACCAACTGCCGCTGCACGCTCCAGGCGAGGTCGTCGTTGAAGGGCTTGACCAGCATGGTGTAGCCGGCCTCGGTGATCAGGATCACATCGTTCCGACGAAGCGCGTCAGGAATGGCGCCCGGGTTGTTCCGACGAATTTCGTCGGAACTGGCGATGAAGAAATCCACGCCTTCAACGAAGCGTGCGCGGTGCTCCCGGAAGTTGCGGCCGGCCGTGCCCTTCGAGCGCTCGTGCACCGCGTCGACCATGGTGAGCGTCACGACGCGCTGGCCCTGGAACTCGATCACCTGCAGGTCGGTGTCGTTGATCTTGACGATGCTGCTCACTGGGCACCGCCTTGCTCGGACTGCTGGTCGGCTGCGGGCTTGCGCTTTCCCTTGAAGGTCGAGCGCAGGCGGTTGACGATCTCGCCGTTGAGGCTGCGGTCGTTCTCGTCGGCTGCGCTCTTCAGCGCCGCCTTCAAGTCCTCGGGCAGGCGGACCGGGGTGGGTGCAGTTTGTTCGGTAGCCATGGTGTAGATTCTGAAAGAGTCAACTATGAAGAGTCAAGTAGATTCTTTGTTGAAGGATCAAAAAGAGTCGATGATTGGGTGATGGAGCCCAAACAACAGCCGCCGTACCCCTTGCGTATGCCGCCTGAACTTCGCGAGCGCTTGGAGCGCCACGCAGCGGATGGCAAGCGCAGCCTCAATGCCGAGATCGTCTCTATCCTCGAGCAGGCCATTGACGACGAAGGCAACCCGCTCATGAAGCTTGAGTTGGCGCGCCTGCAAGCGGATGTTTATCGCCACGAATGGGCAAGCCAGATCCACCAAGTGCGGTTCGTAACTGCTGTCGATTTGTTGCGCATAGTGCTGACGCGCTGCGGAGCGCAAGGGCTCAACCCGTTGAAGCCGCGCGAGGCCGAGACTTTTGAGAAGATGTTGGTCGAGGCAGAAAGCATCGAGGTGGGGCGCGATGTCTCCGCCGAGAAATCTTCGGCGCAGTTGTTCGCCACGCAGGCGAAACTGAAGGAAGCAATCGAGTTCTACCGCGATGCGATGAAGCCAGGGCGGGTTCGTCGCTTGGACGAAGTCACCAAGGCAAAGCCGGGTGACGATCCGCCGCTCGTCCGCCCGAAGCGGGGCGCGAAGGCGATCAAGGTGGAGTGAAGCGGCGGTCGTCCCAAGCCCTGACATCACGCCTTGCCTCCCACCAGCCGCTCCATCAGCGGCCGCTCGCGGTACTCGCCGAAGGCGCCGCCGAACATGTCGTTCGCTTCGTCGTGGACCACTCGGTCCAGCTTCTCGTTCGTCTGCAGCGCGTGCATGAAGGCCATGGTGTGGCACCACTTCAGCGGCCGGATCGCGATGTCGTCGTCCTTGGTGGCGGAGTTCTCGAGGTCCAGCACGCAGATGAGGTGCGAGGTCTTGCCGCCGTACTGCCGGACCAAGTCGGTGTCACGATCGGCGCGGTTCGTCTCCAGGGCGTCGAAGATTGCCGCGCGCGGCACCTGGGCGTCATCGAGAGCAGCGCAGAGCGGCATGAGGTAGTTGCCGATCTCGATCTCGGCGAACTTCAGGTCGACCAGACGCTCATCGTGCTCCGCGATGCATCGTTGCGCGGTGGCGTCGCCCGAATTGCTTTCGAGCACGCGTGCCCACGCCGCGCGCAGGCTGCGTCTCTCGTCGCGTGAGTGGATGAGCCATCGCGCGGTGAGGCGCAGGGCGACCAACTGCTTGATGAGATGTTCGCCGGTTTCGTGGCCGGTCAGCACGAGCGGATTCACGAACCGCTCCGGCTCGCTTCCAACTCGTCCGCGTGCCGGGCGTCGGCCGCTGCCTGGAATCTGATGCGGGCTTCCGTCGCGCGCAGCTCAAGGTCGGTCATGTGTTCCAGCAGGACGAACACCTCTTCGCCGTTGCGGATGACGGGGTAGCGCTGCTGCAGGCCGCTGCCATATTCGGCCGTCGCCGGCACCTTGGGTGTGAACAGGTCGTCGAGCGCGCTCACCGCGGCTCCCAGTTCGTCGATGGCCGCTTCGGCGAAGGCGTCGCTGTCTTCGGCCACCACGACTCGCCCGTCGCCGATCGCACCGGCGAGGATGTTCGCCGCGTGCAGGATGCGCAGACGGGTGTCGTCCGGGATGAGGCGAAGGTCGAGCGCAGTCGTCGGCCCGTTGCCGATCTGGGAAATGATGATGGGTGAAGTGTTCAAAGGGATCTCCAGATGGCGCGCAGCGCGAGCGCGAGCAGGAACAGGGGGAAGAGGGCCGCATCGACGGCAAGGCGCTTCATTTCAGTTCCCGGGGCCACGTCAGCAGCTCGGAGATCGTGCCGTCCGAGCGCACGTGGTAGACGGCCAGGATGCCGTTGATGTTGCGGAGCACGACGTACTCGCGCCCCTTTACCGTCTCGAGGCCGCTGGTGTCGCTGGGCTGCTGCGGCACCTCGGCGGTGGACAGGTAGTCGGCGGTGGCCCAGCGCAGCAGGCGCTCTTCCTTCCCGGCAGTGATCGCGCTCATGCGAAGTGCCTTTCGTAGAGCTCTTCGAGCGTGTCGATCTGCGCCTCGGTGAGGCTGGTGGTGTTGTCGCCATTACTGGTCTGGCGCACCACGTTCTTGATGAAGCGGTTCTGCCAGGGCGTTACGTCCTTGGTGTCGGCCAGCCCGGCCACCTTCTTGACCATGGTGTTGAGTGCCGTCATGCGTTGCACTCCGGCGCGGCCTTGTCCAGTGCGCGCACCAACTGCTCGACCAGCCGCGTCGAGTAGGCTTGGCCCGGGTGCACGTCGTCGGCCATGTCGGCCGGGTCGAATGCGGCCGCGCCCCAGTCGGCGAAGATGGCGCCTTCCTCGGCGGCCACTTGCCGGGCCAGGTCGTCGTAGGCATCACGCCACGGCGGAGCGCCGCGGACACGCGACAAGCCGGTTACGACCGGTGTGCGCCCGAGGCCCTTCGCGCGCTGCACCATGGCGCGCAGCGGTTCCTTGTAGTCGAACCCGTTGCCGCCGTCGTTGATGCCGAACTCGATCACGATGAACCTCGCGTCGAGCAGCTCGGTCAGAAAGCCGGGCATGCGCAAGTTCACGTAGGCGCCGGGCTGGCTGCGATCGGTGACGGTGTACATCGGCCGCATGCGCTTGATGGCCGCGGCCGGCGGCTCAGTCAGTCGGCCGGCGCCGAACGTGGAGCCGTGCAGGATGCTGTCGCCTTCGAGCCAGACCGAGCACACGGGCGGCGGCTTGATCGGCTGCTCGGGCTGCGGGTTCTGGTGGGTCGGGGCGGGCAGTGTCGCGATGGGGCCCCCACCGCCGCCGCCACCGCCACCGCCGCCGCAGCCAGAGAGGACTGCGATTGCGAAGGCCGAGGCGACGACACGGGCGGGCGTGGCGTCCTCGCGCTCGTCGCGGCCATGCATGTCGCCGAACAACCAGCCGAATAGGCGTGATGCGAGGATGAGATCGAGCCAGGCCATGGTCAGTACCCCAGCCAGGTCAGAACCTCGGAACCGCGATAGCTGGCCCGGTCGCCCACCTCGGTCAGGAAGGCTTCAAAGCCGCCGTCGCAGTCGTGTCGGGCGATCTCGCGGCGGGCCTGCTCGCGGCTCACCGTCGCTTCATAAGCTTCGTCGAAATCCATTTCTCGCTCCACAGCGCCCGGGATGGGCGTGGAGCGATTATTCAAATACGACAGTCAGTCGTCAAGCGCAAATGAATATTTCTCTACTCGATCTTGCGCCAGCGGGATGGAGAAACGACAGCGACGATGTGTTCGGTCTTGGTCACCGAGGCCCTGGGTAGTGTCTGCCGAGCACCCCAGGCCGCAGAGTCGACGTAGTAGTTGTCGTCGGTCTCGCGAAGCAACTCGCGCAGTAACACGTCGCCATTGCTGAGATGAAACAGGCCTAGATCGCCAGGTGCTACAGGGCTGGTGGCCTCGACAACTACAAACTGCCCATCCTTCAGCGCGGGCGCGTTCCTGTCGCCGACAACCTTGATGGCATACCCATCGTGCACGCCCGAGCCGAGCACGACGCCACCTGCTGCCGCGTCATGCTCATCGATCTGGACGTTCCCCTCTAAGAACAATGAGGAGCCGCGGACTGCCAAGCCGACAACATTGCCACCCCCTGTGAACTCCATGTCTGGCGAAGCGGGCTGCCCCCAGGGCTCACCTTCGCCTGTCGCCAGCCAGTAGGGATCGCAGCCGAGGGCGCGTGCCATCTGCACGACCTTGGTCGATCCCGACACCGTGCCGTTCTCCAGCTTGGAGATGTCTCCCTGCCCAACGGCTGCCCGCTGCGATAGCTCCGCCTGCGTCATGCCCTTGCGTAGTCGGGCGGCCTTGATTCGAGAGCCAAGCGTGTCCATGGCTTCATTTAATCGCACTTGCATATTCATGAACGACACATCAAAATCCTATGAATATGGAAAATGGAATATCCATGGAAGCACCCGACTACCTGCGAGCCCTGCTTGCGTCCGGTATGACGCAAGTGGCCATCTCGGAGCAGACGAGCATCCCGCAGCCGACCTTGTCGCGAATCGCGCGGGGGAAGGCTAAGGACGTGCCTTCGAAGCGTGCGCGCAAGCTTCAGGCGCTCTGGGAACTGAGGCTTGGGGGGCGCGAGCGCGCAGCAACCTTGCCCGAGCCGAAGGCGGCTTGAGCCATGGCCCGTCACCTTCCGAGGCGTCGACCAGTCACCGGGCGCAGGCGCCGAACTGGCTCGAGCGACTCGATCCTGCTTTCGGAAAAGCGGACCTCGAGCACGCCCTCGTTCCATCGCATGCTCAATCGCGAGATGTGCACGGCCGTCCGAGCCATGCCGGGCTGGCCTGGGGCCGCGTTGGTCGACATGAGAGTTCGCGTTGAGTTGTGGATCAGCGCGGGATCGGCGGAAAGGGCAGGGCGGTAGGTCATGGCACCGAAGTCTCCGATCCGTGGCGCCGAAGGCCTAGCAAGGCCGTCGCAATCCGCCGCAAGCGGGCGCATGGCGGCGGAAGGGCATGCAACGTGAGCGAAGCCCTCGACGCCCGCGCCCACAAGATCCAGACCTCGATCCTGCAGGCGGTTCAGCGCAATTCGACCCAGGCCGCCATTGCCGCGAGCATGGGGATCAGCGAATCGACGCTGTCGCGCTTCCTCAACGACCACGCAGAGCGCTTTGCCGCGGTGCTCGCGCACGCGGGCCTGCGTGTGGTCGGGGAGAACATGCGCTGCCTGCCGACCGACTACGTCGACGCGCTGCTGCTGATGGCGAAACAGCATCTGAGCACCGTCCAGACGGTGCGCCACCTGGAGTGGGACTGATGCGTGGCGGCGAAGTCGCATGTCCGCATGCCACTCGGCGTCCGCGCCGCATCCAGCGCGCCGGGCCTGCTGGGCCCAAAGACTGGCCAGCATGGCGCGATCGCCTGCGGGCCATTCCATCTTGCGACGCTTGGCGCACGCACCCCGACGATGGGCCGCGGCTCTACGTGGTGTGCCTGTACGGCGTCGAGTGGACTGTCTCCACGATGGCCGAGGTGAAAAGCGCCGTCCTGCGTGCGGAGCAGATCGAGCGCGACCGCATGGAGTGGTGATGTCGGTCAGGTACAAGAAGACCAGCCGGGACGGCAGCAGCTTTCTCTTGCTTCCCCATGTCGTGCTGGAGTCACCCGCCTATCGCCGGGTGAGCGTGTACGCCCGCGCTCTGCTGATGGACATCGCCATGCAGCTCAAGGGCTCGAACAACGGGTGGCTGCTGTGCTCAACCACGCACATGAAGCCCTTGGGTTGGACCTCGCAGAGCACGCTCCATAAGTCGAAGACCGAGCTGCTGGACGTTGGCCTGATCTTCGAGACCGTGAAGGGCCAGCGGCCGAACAAGCCATCGCGCTACGCGGTGACCTGGCTGGCCCTCGATCGTTTGCCAGGCTTCGATCAGGGCGCCCTGGAGTCCTTCGTGCGCAGTGCCTACCGCAAGGGCGATGCCGCGCCGCCGATGCCGGATCCAAAGCCGACGCGCGAGCAGCTTTTCGAGAAATGGCGGCCCGAAAACAAAAACGCATCCCTTAGTCCGCCGCACGGACTAGAGAACCCCTCTATAGGTCCGCCCCACGGACTAGAAGGGGCTCGCTCTAGTCCGCCACACGGACCTATGCGGGCCCAAAACACCCCCCTCTCTAGTCCGCCCCACGGACAGTATCTAGATAAACCATCTGTCCTGCCTGTTCCAACCACCTGAAGGAAACGAAATCATGACTGCTACCAAGCCGCCCGCCGGCGTCGAAAACATTCCCGACCTCACGATCGTCGACAACGGCGACGGGACCTGGAACCTTGAACAACTGGGTGGCCAGGACATCGACTACTTCCGGGTTGCCGTGCACCCGATGCACGTCCGCCACTTGGCCGAGAAGCTGGGCATCCTGACCGGTGGCGCGGTGCCGGCCGAGCTCGCGGCGGCCCGCGCGGAGATCTCGCGCCTACAGCGTGCCCTGGTCAATATCCGGGGCAGGGTGGTGTCTCTGCACGAGGATCTCTTGTTGACGGCCGGCATGGGGCACGAGGAACTCGATCGTGAGCTTGATGCGACGAGTTGCATCTGGGACATGTTGAACTTCGTCTGCGCCGACTTCGAGCAGCAGCCCGCCGCCGCAGCAGCGCCGGCTGTCCCCGCCGCGTCCCCAGGGACACCAGAGGCCTGTCCCCAGGGACAGAAGCGGGACACCTCCAGCGCCGGCCCGCTCTTCGAGCAGGTAGCAGCGTGAGGGGCGGAGATCATGGATTCCGCCCTGCGCCTGAACATCGCGTCGGACATCAACCGGCACCACGAACTCGCCTGCCTGCGTGCAGACGAGGCGATCAACCATGCCGCCGAGGCCGGCAAGCTTCTGCTGGAGGTCAAGGCTGCGCTGAAGCATGGCGAGTGGCTGCCGTGGCTGGAGGAAAACATCTTCGTCAGCGCCCGCCAAGTGCAGCGTTACATGCAGGTGGCCCAGGGCCGACCGCTGCCCTTGAGGGCGTTGGTGACGAAACCGAAGCCCCAGGCAAATGCGAAGCCGGTGTCGCATTTGGTGGTGGACGCGCCGCGTTTATTTCCTGGCGGACCGCCCGTGGCGGAGTTCGTGCCCGAGGCTGGCCAGTGCTATGCGGTGATCCTGCCGGACACGACGGTGTTCGCAGTCGAGCCCTCGCTGAAACATCCCGGCTACTTCTTCGTGTCGAAGATGGACGCGACCACCGACGTGGTCGACTACACGCGCCGGCCGGTGGCCGCTGCGTGGGTGGAGGTGAACCTGCAGTACTTCGGCCTGGAGAACCCCGCATCGGCTGCGTGGCGCACGAAGCCCTCCGCCGGCGTGGTGGAGGCCTTGGGCACGTTCCCGGAGTGCGCAGCATGACCACGCCGCACGACGAAGGCGCGCTGATCGCCGACCTGCCGGACCTGCGCATCGAGGTCAGCCACAGCGAGGACATGGTGATCCTGCAGCAGGGCGGCCACACCGACGAAGCCGACCGCATCGCGGTGCACCGCTGGCATGTTCCGCTGATCGCGGAGGCGCTGGGCATCCGCCAGGAACTGAACGCGACGGCGCAGGACCAGCTGGCGGCCGAGCGCGAGCGGACCAAGCGCGCGGAGGCCATGGTCGCCACATTGAAGCGCCGCATGCTGTTCCTGAAGGAACGCATCGAGCATCTGGACGAAGGCCTGTGGGGCCACCCGGATCCGGAGCGCGCGGACGTGGTGACCGATCGGATGTTCAGCGACGCGACCTCCGATTTCGCCCGCGAGTTCTGCCTCGAATTCGATGACGGGAAGCAGGCCGTGACGGAGTGGCAACGGCCGTCTGCGGCGCCCGTCGGCGCGGGCCCGCTCTTTCCCGAGGAGCCGGGCCAATGAAATCAACGGCTTGCCACCGGAAACAACGGTTGCGCAGCGGATGCGCAGCTGCTGGCCAGAGGTGGCAAACGGATGCCCACCCGATGGCACCCCGATGGCAAATGCCATCGCCCCCCGATGGCAACCCGATGGCTGCGCGCATGGCAGCGGGCCCTGATCACAACACCCTCGACCACGAAAGGACCAACCATGGATGAATTCAGCGACGCCCGGGCCATCGGCCAAGGGCGCGACAACTTCTCGCAGCAGATCCGCGAGAAGCAACGCTTGGCGCAGGCGCAGGACCGGCAGGCGTTCGTCACGGGCCTGATTGCCGGCGATGCGCCCCGAAACGGGACGCCAGCCGAGGCAGCGGCAGATGAGGCCCGGGAAGCCGCCGACCAACTGCGCAAGGTTGTCGAGCAACTGCGGACGCGCCTCGGGCCTGTGCTGGCCCCGGAACCGTCGACGGGGGAACAGGAGGCAAAGCGCGCAACGCCGATGCACGGCGGGAGCCCGATCGTTACCGAGTTCGGCCATCTCGCCCGGATGTCGGAGTCCACGGCGGCCGTGCTGTCCGATCTGCTGCGCCGGCTCGAGGTCTGATGCTCGAGACGAAACCGCGGCCCCTGTCCGCACAAGCCAAGAGCCTGATCCAGATGGCCGGCGACATCTGGGCGGCGGAAGCCCGGGCCCATGTCGATCCGGCGCCTCCCGCGCCAGCGCGCCCGAGGTACAAGCCGGAACGCTGGGAGCTCAAGATCGACTTCCATGCCGTTGAGCCGCACCAGCTGGACATCGACCGCCGGCTGCGCAATTGGGGCACCTGGTGCACCAGCACGCCGCATGCCGCCTCCGCGCCGATGTTCCGGCTGGCGGTACCGGCGGCGCGGGCCCGTGCGTACGGCAGCGTCACGGCCGAGCCGGTGGACCGGTCGGATGCGATCAGGATCGCCCGGGCGGTTGCCGCGCTGCCTCGCGGGCACGCTGCGGCCTTGCACTGGGCCTACATCAAACCCGTAAGCCCTCGGAAGGCCTGCCAGTCCATCGGCACGACTCTGGCCGGGCTGGCAAAGTTGCTAACCGACGGCCGGCAGATGCTCGTCAACCGCGGGGTCTAGCTGGGTCTCGCGACATTTGCTTGCATCCTGGGTACAATCCGCGCCAACGACTGAGCGCATACGCATAGTGGTCGCCCGATCCATGTAGGAGGCGGCGCTGCCGGTGAAGCTCAGAGACTCGAGCCCTCCGCGTGGAGGGCTTTTTCGTTTCCGCTCGGCGTTTCTGCTTCCACCCTCGAAGACCCTCCACAAGCCGCATCGCTCGCTGATCCGGCGAGGAACAGGATCAGCGAAATGAGCGCTGAGCTCAATCTAATTCGAGAGCTCGCTTTAGGCTGTGCCGATAGTAGGAGAACTCCATTTGGGCTTCATGGACGGCCGAGTACCAATGAGACCCGATCGGATTTGAGTTGGTGGCGGGCCTCAAGGCAATGGCGGCCTTGCGCACCGCTGGATCGTAGAACGCCGACTCGCACACTGTGAGTGCTCTGTTTCGCGTGGGCTGATGCACAAACGGCGCTTTTGCAGCGGTCTTCAGGTCATTCTTGAGTGAACGATATAGCTCCTCGACCGCCTCCCGCTCTGCTGGGGGAAGCCAACGCTTCTCGCCAAGGAGAGTCATGATTTCCTCGCAGCGCGCTTCGAAGGCGGCCATGGCAGAAAGTACTGCCTCAACGTCGTCCGGATGAAACTGATTTGGCATTCCGCCCTCCTGCCGATGGTTGTGTGAGAACTCCCATCGTATCTGCGAGGTGCGGCGAACCACCCAATGGGGACTCACGCTCGAACTGCCGGTTTGACCCGGCACGCTGGTTCTGGTGCTTGAACTCGGCCGGCGTTGTGACACGTGGGGGAAGAGCCCGCGAATCAACACCACCCGGCGACAGGCACCAGCCTCGCGTGTCGGCGCGGCGGGTAAACCGCGCCCAGTTTCCAGCCATCCGCACTCGATGGAGCGAGGCGAGAGTGAGAACCGCACAGGCCCAGCGCGCCGGACGCGCGTTAGTCGGATGGGCCGATAGGGAGGAGGTCGCAATGGCCCTGACGAAGAAACAACAGCGGTTCGTGGCCGAGTACCTGATTGACCTGAACGGCAAGCAAGCGGCCATTCGTGCCGGGTATACCGTAAGGCGAGCGGAAGTAACGGCCTCGGAACTGCTCTCACATCGTAAGGTTTCGGAAGCAGTCGCCGAATTGATGGCGAAGCGCGAAAAGCGCACGGAGATCTCGCAGGATCGGGTTTTACAGGAGCTTGCGCGCATCGCCTTCTTCGACCCGCGCAAGCTGCTTGGTCCGGATGGCGCGCCGAAGCCGATCAACGAACTGGATGACGACACGGCGGCTGCGCTGGCCGGTCTGGATGTGACCGAGGAGTACGAAGGCTCGGGCGAGGATCGAGTGTTCGTCGGTTACACCAAGAAGTTCAAGATCGCCGACAAAAACACCGCGCTGACGAATGCCATGCGGCATCTCGGCATGCTGCGGGATCGTGTGGAGCACAGTGGCCCGGAAGGCGGGCCGATCGAATCGAAATCGACCGTCGATGTCTCGGGCCTGAGCGATGAGCAACTCCGTGCGCTCGCAAGCATTGCGGTTCACGGAAGCTGACGTCCTGGCTGCGCGGCGCGAGCTGGCGCGCCGCAGCCTGCCGGACTTCGCGTGCCTGGTTGACATCCCCACGGTGCCGATGACGGACGAGGCGGAAGAAGATCGCTTCAGCGTGATGCGGCTCGACACCCTGGCCGCGCACCATCTGCTCTTGCTGCGGGACCTGCAGGGCGTCGAGAACGGGACGATCCCGAACCTGATGGTGCTGATGCCGCCGGGCTCGGCGAAGAGCACCTACAGCGACGTCGTGTTCGTGCCGTGGTTCATGGCGCGCAAGCCGCGCCGCAACGTGATTCTGGCCAGCTACGCGAGCGAGATCGCGGAGAAGCAGGGCCGCCGGGCGCGGCAGCTGATCAACTCGCGATCGTTCGCGAACCTGATGGAGATGGGTCTGCGGTCCGACAACCGGGCCGTGCACCAGTGGACGCTGTCGAACGGCTCGGAGTTCATGGCCGGCGGCCTGCTGTCCGGGCTGACCGGCAACCGCGGTGCGCTGGGGATCATCGACGACCCGATGAAGGGCCGCAAAGAGGCCGAGTCGGAGGTGATCCGCAACAGCACCTGGGACGCCTACACGGACGACTTCTGCTCGCGGCTGATCCCCGGCGCCCCCCAGGTGATGATTCTTACGCGCTGGCACGAGGACGACCTGGCCGGCCGGATCCTGCCCGAAGGCTGGGATGGCGAGTCGGGATGGTTCGATGGGCGCGATGGGCGCCGATGGAAAGTGCTGTGCCTGCCTGCGATCGCAGACCGCAAGGACGACCCGCTCGGGCGAAAGCTGGGAGAGACGCTGTGGCCGGAGTGGTTCAGCCTAGAGCACTGGGAGCCGTTCAAGAGGAACCCGCGCACCTGGTCGAGCCTGTACCAGCAGAAACCGACGGCGCAGGAAGGAACGTTCTTCAAGCGCGAGTGGTTCAGACGCTTCCGGCCCGGCAGCGAGCCGAAGCACCTGAACAAGTACATGACCAGCGACCACGCGCCGGCGGGCGGCGAAGGCAACGACTACTCGGGCGCGCGCATCTGGGGCGTGGATCACCTGGGGGACCTGTACCTGCTCGACGGCTTCTGCGAACAGGTGACGATGGATGTGTTGGCCGACCGCGTGGTGGGCAACAAGGCCGAGAAAAAGGTCGGGCTGATCCAGAAGCACAGGCCGATCGCCTGGTTTCCGGAGGCCGACAACAACTGGAAGTCGGTGGCGGGCTTCGTCACTCGCATGATGCGCGAGCAGCAGACCTTCTGTCGTGTGGAGCCGATCAGCCCGCACGGCAACGACAAGCCCACCAAGGCGCAGCCTTTTCAGGGCATGGCGTCGATGGGGCGCGTGTGGATCCCGGAGGGCCCCGAGGGCGACCGGATTCTGGACCAGTACGTGAAGTTTCCGGCCGGTGCCAATGACGACGAGGTCGATATGGCATCGCTGATCGGGCGGGCCATCGCGGACGCGCACCCGGCAGTGCTGCCGCCGCAGGAAGTCAAGCGGTTCGTGGACCGTTGGGACGAAGTGTTCAACAAGGAAGACGACGGGGAGGGCACATGGAAAACCAGCTGACCGACCCGACGTATGCCGAGCGCGTGAAGCGCATGCACCCGCAGCAGCGCGCGGCGCTGCTTCGCAACTTCGATGCGCTGGTGGCTGATGCCCCGCGCTGGGAAGCCCTGAGCGCGGAGATGCGCGCGACCCTCACAGGGATGGCTGATCAGGTGCGCCAGGCGCACGGCGGCGCTGTCCTGATCCCGGAGAACTGAATGGCGATGCTCGCGATGGAACGGCTGATGGGAGAGTCGGCCGGGGCGGAGGTGCGCGCGCCGGAAGCTGAGCCCAACGATTACAGCGACCACCTGTCAAAGCTGGTCGGCTATTTTGAGGAAGCGGAAGACACTGGACGCGAGGCCCGGCTGAGGTCGGAAAGGTGTCGCGATTATTACAATAACAACCAGCTGTCCGCTCAGGAAATCGCGATCCTGAAGAAGCGCGGGCAGCCGCCGATCTACGTCAACTACATCCAACGCAAGGTTGACACGATCTGCGGCATCGAGCGCCGCTCGCGCACCGATCCGAAGGCCTTCCCGCGCAACCCGGACGACGAGGACACGAGCAACGCAGCGACCGACGCGCTGCGCTATGTGGCCGATCAGAACAAGTTCAACGCGGTGCGCTCGGAGGTCTACAACGACATCCTGGTCGAAGGCTATGGCGGTGCGGACGTGGTCGTCGAGGAGATGCCCAACGGCGACCAGATGATCAAGGTCAAGCGGGTGCCGTGGGACCGCCTGGTGATCGACCCGCACTCGCGCCAGCTCGACTTCAGCGACGCCAACTACAAGGGCATCGTGATCTGGATGGACGCGGAGGAAGCGCGGCGCAAGTGGCCGAACTACGCCGACTCCATCAACGACACGCTGTCGAGCACGTCCGCTTCGGAGACCTTCGACGACCGACCCAAGTACGGGACCTGGTGCGACAACCGCCGCACCCGCGTGCGCGTGGTGCAGATGCACTACCGCGAGGGTGATGATTGGTTCCTGTGCACGTACACGAAGTGCGGCTACCTGGAGCCACCGGAGAAGTCGCCGTATCTCGACAAGTTCGGCCGACCCACGTCGTCGCTCAAGATTCGCTCGGCCTACGTCAACCGCGAGAACGAGCGCTACGGCCACGTCGAGGGCCTGATCCCGCTGCAGGACGAGATCAACAAGCGCCGCAGCAAGTCGCTGCACCTGCTGAGCCAGCGGCAGACCTTCGGCAAGAAGTTGGCCCTGGCCGACACCGCCAAGGCCAAGGTGGAATTGGCGAAGCCTGACGGGCATGTCGAGTTGCAGGACGGGGCCAAGTTCGGCGAGGACTTCGGCGTCATCCCGACGGGCGACATGGCGAACGGCCAGATCGAGCTCATGCAGCAGGCCCTGGCCGAGATGAACGCCACGGGCGCGAACGCCGCGATGCAGGGCAAGGACGAACGTTCGCAGTCGGGTGTCGCGCTGCAGACGCGCATCCAGGCCGGCGCGGTGGAGCTGGAGCCCCTGGCCGACGGCCTGCGCGAGTGGACGCAGGAAGTCTTCGAGGCGATGTGGATGCGCGTGCGGCAGTTTTGGACCGCCGAGAAGTGGATCCGCGTCACCGACGACGACCGAAACGTGCGCTTCGTCGGCCTCAACAAGCAGGTCACGCTGGGCGACAAGCTCGCGCAGCTGGCGCCGCAAGAGCAGCAGGCCATGGTGCAGCAGCTCGGGCTGAGCGGCCCGTACGACCCGCGGCTGCGCGAGGTGGTGGACGTCGAGAACGATGTCAGCGGCCTGGACGTGGACATCGTCATCGAGGAAGGCCCCGACCTGGCGTCGCTGCAGTCCGAGCAGTTCGAGATCCTGGCGGGCCTGGCCAAGAACGGCGTGCCGATCCCGCCGAAGGCGCTCATCCAGGCCTCGGCCATCAAGCCGGACACCAAGCGCAGCATCCTTGAGGAGATGGAGAAGGGGCCGCAGATCCCGCCCGATATGCAGAAGCAGTTGGAGGAGTTGCAGCAGCGCGCGCAGCAGCTTGAGCAGGAGAACCAGCAGTTGAAGGGCGACCGCGAACTGGAGGCGCGCAAGCTCGACATCGAGGAAATGAAGGTGCTCGGCACCCAGCAGCCCCCGGCGCAGCCGCAGGGCCAGGAGCCCATGACGCCGAAGGACTTGGCCGACGTCGAGCTCAAGCACGCGCAGGCCGAGAAGGCGCGCGCCGATGCCGAAAAGGTGCGTATCGAGACGATAACGCAGGCCAACCAACTCGGCGAGCAGGGTATCAGCACCGAAACCGACGAGGCCACCGGCGCGCCCAAGCCGAGCGCGCTGGACACGATCGCCGCGGCGATGGCCGCGCAGGCCCAGGCGCTGGCCGAGCTGGCGCAGGCCCAGATGCGGCCGCGCACCGCGACGCTCAGCAACGGCAAGACCATCACCGTCCAGTAGGAACCCAAACATGGCGAACGCACTCTACGACCCGGGCCGCGAAGGCTTCCTAGACGGCTCGATCGACTGGGACACCGACGACATCCGCGTCATGCTGGTGCTCAGCACCTACACGTTCAGCGCGGCTCATAAGTTCCTGGCGGACCTGGGCGCGGTGGACAATGGCCGGAGCGCCGCGCTCGGCAGCAAGACGGTTACCAGCGGCGTAGCCGATGCCGCGGACACCACGCTCAACGCCACGGCGGCCAGCGCGAGCAAGGCCCTGGTGGTCTTCAAGCACACCGGCAGCGATGCCACTGCGCGCGTGATCGTCTACATCGACACGCCCACCAGCGGGTTGCCGTTCACGCCGTCGGCTGGCCAGGCCGTGCCGATCACCTGGGACAACGGCGCGAACAAGATCTTCAAGCTGTAAGGGCCGGCCGTGGCCGCCTCCGTAGCCAACGCAAGGAAGGCGAATACCTCCGGCGCAACCTCGACTACAACGTCGAGTTTCACGAGCACGTCGGGCAACACCATCTGGGTGGGGGTCTCAGATGCTTCCGGGCAAGGATCGCTGACGATCAGCGACAACAAGGGCAACACGTACACCCAGATCGGGACGACGCGGACCAGCGCGTCGGGTGCACAGATCCGGCGCTACCGGTGCGAAAACATCACGGGCGGCAGCGGCCACACGGTGACGGCGACATGGGGCAGCAGTTCGGATGCGACGGTGCATGTGCTGGAGCTGGCCGGCGTCGCTGCGGCCTCGCTCGATTCAGCCGCTTCGGCCCAGACCGACGACAACAACCCGCCTTGGACGGTGACCTCGGGCACGCTGGCGCAGGCGGACTCGATCGCCATCGCGATGACCGGCACCGCGTTCACTGGGACGTGGAGCGAGTCGAGCGGCTTCACGGTCCAGACGCAAGAGGGGAACAACAGCCTCTATTGGACGGGTTGCGCTGCGTCTCGCGTGGTCAGCGCTACCACGGCGCTCACGCCGTCGTTCACGATCTCGGGCGGCGGCTCGGATTGCGCTGTGGCGATCGACGTTTTCAAGGCCGCAGCGGCCGGATCGGGGATCACCGGCGCTGGGCAGATCGCGAGCGGGGAGGCGTCAGGAGCGCCCACCATCGCCGCGACGGTGGCGCCGGCAGGCATCGCGAGCGCTCAGGCGCTGGGCACGCCGGGCGTCGGGGCATCAATCGCCGCGATCGGCATCGCCAGCGCGGAAGCCCTGGGGACGCCGACAGTCGGCGCCGTCGTCGCGCCGGCAGGGGTTGCATCGGCGCAGGCTTTGGGCGCGCCAGCGGTGGGCGCTGCGATCACGGCGACTGGAATCGCTTCGGGCGAGGCGGTTGGCGCGCCGGTGGTGAACGGTGCGGGGATCTTCGCGGCAGGCATTCCGTCTGGTGAAGCCTTCGGGCAGCCATCCGTTGGAGCCGGGATCGCGGCCGCAGGTATCGGCTCAGGCGAGGCGCTCGGACAGCCTGCGGTGGGCTCCGGCACCCAGCCGACCAGTAGCGGGGGCGGCATTGACCCGCCCGCCTGGCAATACCGCAAGAGCAAGCGCAAGAAGCGCGAGCGGGATTGGCTGGACGGCCCGGAAGAAGACATCGAAGAGGTTGCGCCAGCGCCGCGCATGCCGGCGTCTCCGGTGCGCATCGCGGTTGAGGAAGCAGTCGCTGCGGCGCGCATGCGCTCGCTGCGCGCACAGGAAGTCATGTTGATCGAGCACGCCGAGCAGCGCGCCGCCGCAGCGCGGGCGCTGGCCGAGCTTGAGGAAGAAGAGGAGTTGGCAGCCCTGCTGCTGTTGCTCTGATCAGATTACCGCCGGACGCGAGAGGCCACCTTCGGGTGGCCTTTTTCGTTTGGCCCTGCCGCCGAGGTTCGGGCGTGAGGCCGCCGCCGGGCGCATCGGGCGAAGAAGGAAAGTAAGCATGGAAGACGTTTTCAACGATCAGCCGCAGGAAGAGCAACTGCAGGGCAACCCGCAGGAGCAACAGCCCGCGAGCGGATCGACGGTCGAACCCCAGCCGGGGCAACCTGGTGAAGGTGGCGCGCCGACGGCGCCGGAGAACGAAAAGCATGTGCCCCTGGCAGCGCTGGAAGCTGAGCGCAAGGGGCGTCAGGACTGGAAGGAAAAGGCGATCCGCTACGAGGAAGAGCTGAAGGCGCTCCGCGCCCAGGGCCAGCCTCAACAGCAGCCGCAGCAACTGGACCCGATCCAGTTGGTTCAGCAGCAGCTGGTCAACGAGCGCTTCAACACGTCGGAGATGGTCGCGCGTAGCAAATACGCCGATCTCGACGCCGTCGTGGAAGAGTTCGCCCAGGCGGCTGAAAAGAACCCTGCGCTGCGCATGGCCCTGCAGCAGTCGGCGAACCCTTACGAGTACGCCTACCGCGAGGGCAAGCGCATCCAGATGCTGAAGGAGATTGGAGACGACCCCGCGGCTTACCGCGCGAAGGTCGAAGCCGAGATCCGCGCCCAGATCCAGCCCTCGACGCCCAGCACTCCGTTGCCGGCCTCACTCGCTGGCGCCAGGTCTACGGCGACGCGCTCCGCGCCGTCGTTCACAGGCCCGACGCCTCTCGGTTCAGTTTTTCCCAATTGAAGGAGCCATAAATGGCAGAAACCACGGCCCGCACGGGCCTCACGCCCCAGCAATGGGACGACAAGTTCTTCACCGAGTACGTACGGGCCAACCGGTTCAAGAAGTACATGGGGATGGACCCCTCCAACGTCATCCAGGTCAAGGAAGACCTGACCCGCAAGCCGGGCGATCGCGTGACCTTCGCGGCCGCGCGCTCTCTCGGCGGCGGCGTCACCGGCAACACCGTGCTGGAAGGCAACGAGACCGAGCTCGACACGCGCTCGCTGACCGTCGCCGTCTCGCCGCTGCGCAATGCGGTGGTGGTCACGGACTGGGATGACCAGAAATCCGCCATCGACCTGCGCGATGCGGCCCGCCCGGCGCTCAAGACCTGGTCGCTGGAGAAGATGCGCGAGGACTGCATCCGCGCGTTCAAGTCGGTGCCCAACGCCGCCGGCGACATGGTGTCGTGGGAAACCGCGACCGCTGCCGAGCGCAACGCCTGGCTGGTGGCCAACGCCGACCGCGTGCAGTTCGGCGCCTTGGTGGCCAACGGTTCGTCCGGCGTCGCAGCGACCGCCCTGGCGACGATCGACAACACGGCCGACAAGCTCTCGGCCGCCCTGGTGTCGCTCGCCAAGCGCCGGGCCCAGCAGGCCAAGCCGCGCATCACGCCGACGCGCACCAAGGAAGAGGACGAAGAGTGGTTCGTCTTGTTCTGCAACCCGCTGTCCTTCCGCGACTTCGCGCTGGACCCGGTGGTGGTGCAGGCCAACCGCGACGCACGTGTGCGTGGCGTCGAGACCAATCCGCTCTTCACCGGCGGCTCGCTGGTCTGGGATGGCGTGATCGTGCGCGAGATTCCGGAAATGGGTCTGCCGCTCGCGCCGTCGGCCACGTCCATCGGTCAGGTGGGCGGCATCCTGGCGGGCGCAGGCACCGCCGGCATCGACGTCGGCTTCAACTTCCTGTGCGGCGCGCAAGCGCTCGGTGTGGCCTGGGCCCAGCGCCTGAAGACCACCACGGATGTGCGCGACTACGGCTTCCGTCACGGCGCCGGCGTGCAGGAGATCCGCGGCATCGAGAAGCTGATGTTCGGCACCGGTGCGTCCGACCGCCAGAACCTCGTGCAACAGGGCGTCTTCACGCTCTTCACCGCGGCTGTCGCCGACGCCTAAGGAGCAAACGACATGGCAACTTTCAACGCAACCAAGGTGTCGAGCGCTGCGGCGCTCGCAGTGCCGGGCATCGGCGATGGCCAGGGCCCGAAGGTCATCTCGGCGACCTTCGCGGGGACTGCTGCGCTGGCCCTGAACGACGTCATCCAGTCGCCGGTGATCCAAAAGGGCTCGGTGATCCTGGACGTGATGATCTTGGTCAACGACCTCGATTCGAACGGCGCGCCGGCGATCACGCTGGACGTCGGCTACGGCGGGGACCCGGACTACTTCATCGCCGCGTCCACGGTGGGCCAGGCGGGCGGCGTGGCGCGCGCGAGCGCGCTCACCGCTGAGCCGCTGGTGCTCGCCGACAACGACACCATCGACGTGCTGGTGAAGGCCGGCCCGGCGACCGGTGTGGCCACGCCGCGCGTGACCATCACGGTCCTGTTCATGCCCCCGAACGCCTGATAGGAGCGGGCGGGGGCAACCCCGCCCGATTTGCCCATGCAGATCAAATTCATCGGCGTGCCCGGCGAAGAGCACGCATCCATCCGCCAGTACGGCTACGACTTCCCGATGGGCGAGTTCGTGGACGTGACCGACGAGCGCGCGGCCGCCAAGTTGGCGAACCATCCGCACTTCAGCGCGAAGGCCGAGTCGAGCGATCAGCCGCTACCGCCCCGCGAGGAACTGGTGGCCAAGGCCGCCGAGCTCGGCATCGAGTACGACAAGCGCCTGGGCGACAAGAAGCTCGCCGCGTTGATCCTCGAGAAGATGAGCGCCAACCTGGCGTAACCGCGCATGGCCACCCTGAACCAACTCGGCACGCGCGTCCTGCAGATGCTGGAGGTGCTGGCCGCCAACGAGGCCGCCGACCCGGCGGACCTGGCCGTGGTCGTCCAGAAGCTGAAGGCCGCGCACTACGCGTTCCGGGTTCAGGAGTTGGCCGCGTGGACGCTGAACGACATCCCCGACTTTGCCGAGGAGCCCTACGTGCTGATGGCAGCGTTCCTTGCCGCCGCAACCTTCTCGGTTGCGCCGAACGCAATGTGGCCGATGCAGGCCACCACCGAACTGCAACGCGCGGCGAACCTCCCCGCCGCTGACACCACCCCGGCGGAGTACTTCTGATGGACATCCGCGTCGCGCTCAACGGCACGAAGCGCCGCAACCTGGAGCTGTTCGCGCTCGACGAGGTGACGCTGAACGTGACGGTGTACGCCGCCGACGGCGACGCCGCACCCGTGGCCGTCACCAACCTGGTGATGCGCACGTGGCCGGACGACTTCACGGTGCCTGTAGGCCAGCAGTTCACGGTCCCGGACACCTGTCCCGGCCGCCGCTGCTACCGCCTGCAGGGTGACATTGCGGGCGTCGCCACCACGCTTGCCTACGGCGTCATGCGCATCCGCGGCGGCGAGAGCGAGCAACTCGGAGGCAACGACTACGGCTGGCGCTGGCCCTATGGGGGTTGGTGGTGAACCGCAACGCGACCGACAACATGAAGCCCATCAAGGGCTTCGTGGGCCCGGCCTACGTGGACCCGGCGCTCAAGGCGAGCAACCAGCGCTGTATCAATCTCCTGCTGGAGGTGTCGCAGAACGAGGAAAAGACGCCCATCAAGCACATCGGCGTGCCGGGCCTGCGCGATCTCGCGACCATCGGCACCGGGGCCACCAAGAACTACATCGAGGTCAACGGCGAACTGTATGGCGCCGTCGGCCTGAACTTCGGCCGGATCGAGTCGGACCTGGCGACCTTCACGCCGCTGGGTTCGTTCTCGGGCACCGGGCGCATCACCCTGGTGGACAACGGCCTGCAGGTGCTGGTGATCGATGGCTTGTCGGGCTTCGTCTACGACATCGCGGCCATGACCTGGACGCAGATCACCGATCCGGGCTTTGTGTACGGGGCCACGCAGGCCGACTTTCAAGACGGCTACGGCATCGTCGCGCTGCCGAATAGCCAGCAGTTCGGCATCAGCGGGCCCTACAACTTTCTGGCCTGGGACGCCATCGATTTCACGTCGGCCGAGGGCTTGCCCGACAACGTCTCGACGGTGGTGAGCAATCACCGCATCCTGCATGTGCTCGGCACCGGGACGCTTGAGCTCTTCTTCAACGGCGGCGATGCCACGTTCCCATTCGTGCGCATTGACGGCGCGTTCTACGAGGTGGGCTGCTCGGCGCCGTACTCGGCCGCGGTGGCTGATGATTCGGTTTTCTGGCTCGGCAACAACTCGGAAGGCGCCCTGGCCGTCTACCGCATGCAGGGGCAGACCCCGCAGCGGATCAGCACCGTGGCGCTGGAGCGCGAGCTCGCGCAGTACTCGCGCATCGATGATGCTTTCGCCGTCGGCCTGGACATCGGCCGGCACCCGATCTACATCCTGACCTTCCCGACGGAGGACAAGACGTGGTGCTACAACGCGCACTCCGGGTCGTGGCTGGAATGGTTGGAGTGGGTCGGCCCGAGCTTCCATCGCTACCGCCTGAACTGCCTGGCCAAGGCCTACGGCAAGATGCTGGTGGGCGACTATCGCGACGGCCGCATGTACGAGCTCACCTTCGACGAGCAGACCAATGGAGGCGATCCGATTCGCGCGCTGCGCACCACGCCGAACATTGGCAAGAACGGCCGGCGGTTGAAGCACCAGCGCCTGGAGATCCTGATGGAAACCGGCGTTGGTGCGCTGACGGGCCAGGGCTACGACCCGCATGTGTCGCTGCGCTGGTCCGACGACGGCGGGCGCACCTGGAGCAACGAAGTTTCGCGCCCGATCGGCAAGATGGGCGAGTACAAGACGCGCGTGGTCTACAACCGCCTGGGCCAGGCGATCGACCGCGTTTACGAGATGACGATCACCGACCCGGTGCAGCGCGCAATCCTGGGCGGCCTGCTGAGCGTGGCATGAAGCAACTCGAGCGCCCCCGCATCGGCCAGCCCATCGCGACGGTGGAGAAAGCCGGCGAAGGCCTGGTGGCCAAGGCCAATATGTGGCTGCAGCAGTACCTGCGCCAGGTCGGCCGTAACCCGGTGAACGCCATCACCACCCCGGCGGTTGGCGCCTCGCCCTTCGTTTTCGAGAACGCCGGGGACTTCGACGTCGATGCCGTGGTGAGCGGTGGCACGGTCTCGGCCGTGTCGATCAGCCGCGACGGCATCGCTTACTTCCCGCTGGCCAGCGCCACGGGCACCACCGTCCGGCTCAACCCGGGCGACTTCCTGCGCATCACTTACTCGGTGCTGCCGACCCTCACGCTCATCCCAAGGTGACCATGAAACCCATCAACATCTGGACCGCACGCTGTGGCCCCGACACGCGCGGAATGCTGGTGCTGCAGCCCTGCGGTGAGCTGGCCCGCATGACGCGCCGGCAGCGCATCGTGGCGTTGCAGAGCGCCATGGAGGAAGGTATCCAGCGCGGGGAACTGATCGACGTGATGAGCGAAGTCCGGATCGAACATCAGCACATCGACGGCGTCTACATCCGCACGATGCACCTGCCGGCTGGGAGAGCGATCGTCGGCAAGATCCACAAGCACAACCACTGCGCGATCCTGCAGCGCGGCCGCGTGACCGTTTTCACGGAGTGGGGACGCGAGGAATTGGAAGGCCCGCAGACCTTCACGTCACCCGCTGGTGTGAAGCGGGGCATCCTGGCACACACCGACACGGTGTGGACCACGATTCACGCGACCGATGAGACGGACCTGGACCGCATCGAAGAGCAGATGATCGCCAAGAGCTATGCCGACTTCGATGCTTTCGCCGAGGAGAACGAAGCCATGCTTACCAATCGGGTGCTGCAATGAGTTGGATCGCTCTTGGGGTTGGTGTTGCTGGCTCGCTGATCGGCGGGTCGATGCAGGCAGATGCTGCGAGCGACGCCGCGGCCGGGCAACAAGCCGCATCGCAGATGGCGAACCAGCTGCAGTTGGCGATGTACAACAACAACGTGGCTCTGCAGGCCCCCGCCATCAACACCGGCAACGCAGCGCGCGACCGGCTCTCCTTCCTGCTTGGCCTGTCGGGAACTGGCTTCAGCAATTCCACGCTGCCGCAGGTCAACCCGTCGAGCATCTACAGCGGCCCGTCCACTGCCTTTGCCACCTCGCAGCCCAGCACGATCTACGGCGGAGGGGGCGCGTACAGCAGCACTCAGCCGTTGAGCTACGACCAGCTGCGCGCGCAACTCCTGCCGCAGTTCACCAGCAGCGGTCGCGGTGCGAACGCACCCAAGTTCGATCCATCGACGCTTCCGATGCTGGACCGCGTGATGTACGAGCGCATGACCGACCCGAAGGAGCGCGCCGATTTCGAGGCGCGGCATCTCGGGACACCCACCAGCGTGCGAAGCGACCAAGGACCGAATCCAGGCCAGTACGACACCTTGCAATGGCAGACCTCGCCGAACATCGATTCGATCGACGAGACTGCTCTGGACGCCGCTATTCGCGAGCGGCTTCGCCAGCAGGAAGCGGACGCCGCAGCGCGCGAGGCTGCGGCACGAGCCGACCCGGCCTTCGGGAGCCTGGCGCAGCGGTTCCAGTTCGGCACGTACACGCCGGGCACGTTCAGTTTTACGAACGACGATTTCTACCGCGACCCCAGTTACGAGTTTCGTCTGCAGCAGGGCCAGAAGGCGCTCGATCGCGCCGGCTTGGCGGCGGGCCGATTCCTCTCGGGCCGCCAGTTGCAGGCAACGTCCGACTACAACCAGGACGCCGCCTCGCAGGAGTACCAGAACGCCTGGACGCGCGGCCTGAACACCTTCAACGTGAATGAGACGGGGCGGCGCAACGCGTTCGACACCAACGAGCAGAACCGCTTCAACGCCTACCAAGCCAACTTCAGCAACACGGTCAACCCGCTCTTGTCGCTGGCGGGCTCCGGCCAGGTGGGCGCGCAGTTTCTGGGCGGTGCCGGCGAGCGCACTGCGCAGATTGTCGGCAACAACACGACCGGCGCTGCAAACGCCACGGGTGCAGCCGGGATTGCCGGCGCCAATGCGATCAGCAGCGGCCTGACAGGCGCGGCGAACACCTACCAGCAGAACCAACTACTGAACCGTCTATTCACTGGCGGGAGTGTGAACAACAACCCCTCGGTGAATCCGCTTTGGGGCAGCGGCGGCTTCTTCTCGGGCAACCGCGGATCGGGGGACTGATATGGCGATCGATGCAAGCATCTACGGGCAGATTCAACAGCCTCAGCAGCCCAACATGCTGGCCAACCTGGCCGGCGTGTACCAGATCAAGGCGGCACAGTCGGCGCTCGACAAGGCCGATCGCGAGGAGCAGCGCCAGAACCGCCTGCTGGGCGTGCTGCAGTCGCCCGAGTTCCAAAGCGGCGATGCCGCCACGCGCGCAGGCCTTGCCTACAAGGCTGGCGATGTGGACGCCGCCAGCAAGATCACGACGGCCGCCGCCGCGGCCAACAAGGACACGCGCGAGGCCGAGAAATTCCAAGTCGAGACGGATTCGAAGAAGCTCGCTATGGCCATCGATCGCTTCCAGGCGACCGGCGGGACGCTTTTTCAGGCGTCTCAGAATCCGGACATGGCGCCGCAGCTGATCCAGGGGTTGGTGGACCAGAAGATCATGGACCCTGCCTATGCACAGAAGGTTCTGCAGCAGGCCTCCCAGCATCCGAATCCCGCGGCGTTCTGGGGCGCTGGCGCGCTCGCCACCGCAAAAGCGCTGGACCAGACGAAGCAGCGATTGGATCAAGCCGAGTTCGCGGAGCGGCAGCGAAGCAACCGGGCCAGCGAAGCAACTGCGGCTGGCAATCTCGCCGTCGGCCAAGGCAACCTGGCCGTGAACCAAGGCCGCCTCGCGCTCGAGCAGAACACCCCCAAGGGGCAGGTGGTCGAGACCGCCGACGGCCCCATGCTGGTGGATCAGCGCACCGGTGCCGCGCGCCCTGTGACGGCCGACGGTGAGCCCGTCGGGGCGAAGCCGAGCGAAGCCCAGAAGAAGGAGTTGATGTCGATCAACCAGCAGCGGTCGATCATCAACGGCGCCTTGGAGGCGGTGCAGAACACCCCCGACGCCTTCACCTTCAAGCGCGGCGTGGCCGGCAAGCTGCCCTTCGGCGAGTCGATCGCAGGCCGGATGGAGACGGACGCGCAGACGCAAGCCCGCTCCTACGTCTTCAACAACGTGTCCCGCGTCATCAACGAGCGCGCCGGTGCCGCGCAGTCCGCGCAGGAACTCGCGCGCCTCAACGGCTTCTTGCCGGCCGATACCGACAGCCCGAAGCAGATCCAGGACAAGCTGAAGGCCTTCAATCACTACCTGGACGACCTGGAGGCCGGCACCAAGGGCGCGCCGCGTGCGGCGCCCGGCGGCAGCGAACGCGCAGGCGCGAAGCAAGCGCAGGGCGGCCTTGATCCATCGGGGCTGGAGGCTGAAATGCGCCGCCGAGGGCTGCTGAAATGAACGATTACGCCGCTCTTTCTGACGCCGAATTGATGGCGGCTTATAAAAAGGCCAAGGATCCATTCGAATCGGCGCTTGCGGCTGAAGGCGTCACTGGGCGAGCGGCCGACTTCGTGAGGTCGATCTACCAGCAGGAGTCCGGCGGCGGGCGCAACACGAAGACCAGCAACGCGGGCGCGGTTGGCGGCATGCAGATCATCCCGACCACCTTTGCCGAAGTGGCCGACAGGGGTTGGAGCATCAACGACCCGCTGCAGAACGCCCGCGCCGGCATCCGCTATGCGTTGAAGGGCTTGGATGCCGCGGGCGGCGACCCTGCGTTGGCCGGCGCCTTCTACTACGGCGGCCCCGGAGGCCTGGAGAAAGCACGCCGAGGCGTCGCAGTGAGCGACCCGCGCAACCCGAGCGCACCGACGACGCTGCAGTACGGCCAGCAGGTGGCCGCCAGGCTGCCGAAGGAGCGGGGTCTGGTGCAGCGCGCTGTCGAAGCCGTCATTCCGAGCGCGCAGGCGGCCGAGCAGGAATCGCCGTTTTCCAAGATGAGCGATGCCGAGTTGATTGCGGCCTACGAGCAAGCTAGTTTGCCGCGCGTCGAGGTGCGGGGCACGCAGGCCGATGAGCCCGGTGTGGGCACGCGCGTGCTGCGCGCCGTCGGCAGCGCCTTGGGCCCTGGCCAAGTCGTGGCCGATGCGGTCACGGGCGGCCGGTTCTCGCGCGACATGGCTGCGGGCCTGGTGCGTGGTGCCGGCTCAATCGGTGCCACGATCGCGCGGCCCTTCGAATCGGCCGACGAGAACGCGCAGCGTCGGGCGGCGATGGACGCCACGCTGGCCGACGCAGGTGCCGACACGAGTTCGGCGGCCTACGGCGGCGGCAAGCTGGCGGCCGAGATCGCCGGCACCAGCGGCGTGGGCAGCGCCCTTGCCGCGCCAATCCGGGTGGCTGGGCGGCTTGCCCCGGCCGCGGCACCCGCAGCGAATCGGCTGGCCGCTGCCGTCGCTTCCGGCGGCATGTCTGTAGGGCAGGGCGGCGGTCCCGTCACCAACGCCCTGCTGCGCGTGGCCGGCGGCGCCGCGACGGGTGGCGCCTCGGCTGGGCTGGTCGATCCCAATAGCGCCGGCGCCGGCGCCGCGATCGGTGCGGTGCTGCCCCCGGCTGCGCAGGTCGTGGCGGCCGGAGGGCGGGCGATCGGCGGCATCGTGCGGCCCTTCACCGCCGGCGGGCAGGAGCGCATCGTTGGCGACGCGCTGCGGCGCTTCGCGAGCGACCCTGACGCCGCGCGCGGCGCGCTGGGCGCTGCCTCCGAGGTGGTGCCGGGCTCTGCGCCTACCGCGGTCACGGCGGCCGGCGACGACGGCTTGGCGGCCCTGAGCCGCGCAATGCAGAACGCGAGCCCGGAGTACGCCGCGAACCTGTCGGCGCGCCAGACGGCGCAGAACCAGGCGCGCACCGCGGCCCTGGAAGAGGTGGCCGGCAACACGGGCAAGATCGACATCGCCAAGCAGGCGCGCGACCAACTCACCGGGCCGATGCGCGAGCGCGTGCTGGCCGAGGCCGGCGCGGTGCCGGCAGACGACATCCTGCGGCAGATCGACCGGCAGATCGCCAACCCGAATAACGCGGGCCGGCTGTCGCAGCAGGCGCTGACGGAGTTCCGCAGCCGCATCGCCCAGTTCACCCAGGACGGTGCGATCGACGCGCGCGCCCTCTACGCGATCCGAAAGGACATCAACGATGTGCTGGGCGGCCGGCTGCAGGGCGAAGCGGGGAACATGCGCTATGCGTCCGGCCAGTTGACTGGCGTCAAGGGCATCATCGACGACGCGATCGACGCGGCCAGCCGACGCGCCACGGCCGGCGGCACCGAGGTCTCAACCGTGGTGCGGCCCGGCCAGGTCGGGCTCCAGACCGGCGGTGTCACCGGCGATGCCGCTCGGCCCACCTGGCGCGGCTACCTGGAGACCTATGCGCGCGAGAGCATTCCCATCAAGCAGATGGAGCAGCTCGACGAGATACTGAAGAGCGTGCAGACGGGCACGGTGGACGCGCAAGGCGGCGCCATCCTGTCGGCCGCTAAGCTCAACAACGTGCTGAAGAACCGCGGCGCGGACCTGGCCAAGGAGCTCAGCTCCGAGCAACTGGACATCCTGCGGCGCGTGCAGGCTGACCTGAACGCCACCCAGCTGGCCAACAACGCCGGGCGCGCGGTGGGCTCCAACACCGTGCAGAACCTCGCGCAGAACCAGCTGTTGAGCGGCGTGCTCGGCGCGCGACTGGGCGGCTCAACGCCCGTCACGTCAACCCTTGGCCGCGTGCTGCAGTTGCCGTACGGCACGGCCAATCGGCAGATCCAGGAGAAGTTAGGCCAGGCGCTGCTCGAGCCCGAGATGGCGGCGCGTCTGCTCACCGATCAGGGGCAGAACCCGCTGCTGCGCTTGGCGGGCGAGCCGGCGCTGCAGTTGGGCTACCGCGCGGCGCCGTTGTTGGCCGCTCAGTAGCCCTTGATGCCGCGCCAGATGCCGATCAGGAAGACCACCGCGAGGACCGCGAGGGCCTTCCAGAGCTTGAATTCGATGTAGTCCATCCCCGCAATTTTCCCTCAAGGGCCCGCTTCGGCGGGCCTTTTTCGTTTCCGAAGGACCCGCACATGACCAAAGTTGCGCTCGCGCCGTTTCCCGTCTTCTACGACGACGACGGCAACCCCCTGTCCGGCGGCAAGGTGTTCACCTACGACGCCGGCACGCTGGTCAATCGAGCGACGTATACCGACCGGAATGGCGGCACGCCCAATGCGAACCCGGTGATCCTGGATTCTGCCGGGCGCGCCGACATCTGGCTCGATCTCAACGTCCCCTACAAGATCATCGTCAAGAACGCGGACGAGTCGGTGGTGACGTCCGATGTGGACAACTTCTACGGCGGCGCGGACCCCGCGCAGCTCACGCTGGCGGGCATCGTGCCGGCCACCGGTGGCACCTACACGGGCCCGGTGAGCTTCGCGGGCGGAGCCACGTTCGATGGCACGCCGGCGCAAGACCTGGCGACGATCAACAGCCTGGGGCTTGCATCAGTCCACATCGACAATCTGTCGATCAACAGCGATTTCGCGATTGCGCAACGCGCGATGGGATCGTTCGCCGACGGCGTCTATGGCTTCGACCAGGTCGTCAACCTCTCTCAGACCGCAGCCACGACGCTGTCGCAACTCGCTCAGCCCACCGACGGCATCCCCTTCGCGATGCGCATCACGCAGTCGAATGCGGCCGCGCAACGCATCGGCTTTGCCCAGATCATCGAGGCGAAGAAGTGCTTGGCCTACCGCGGCAGCCAACTCGTGTTCGCGCCCAAGCTGAGATGTTCCATTGCGACGACTTTGCGCGTGGCGCTGGTGGCCTGGACCGGCACTCTTGATGCGCCCACGCGGGATGTCGTCAACAACTGGGCCAGTACGAGCTACACGGCCGGCAACTTCTTCGTCGCGAGCACACTGCCCATCGCGGTGGGCGCGGTAGCGCTCAGTGCCAACACCTGGACGGACGTGCCAGTGTCGAGCGTTTCGCCGGGTGGCGTGGTCGTGCCCTCGACCATGAACAACCTCTATCTGGTGGTCTGGAGCGACTCGACGCTTGCGCAGAACGTCACCCTCGACGCCTCGCTGCTGCGCGCGGGGAAGGGCACTGAGATCCCGCTGTGGACTCCGCCGGACCCAGCCACCGAGTTCGCGAAGTGCGAACGGTATTTCGAGGTCGGGACGGTGCGCGAAGATGGATACGGCCAAGGCGGGCAGACCATGGTCACTTCCTGTCGTTACCGGACGGCGAAACGCGCGAACCCGACGGTTGCATTCCAGAACACGATCAGCACCGGCCTCTCGGCCAACACCGTGAACAGCAACGGCATCGACAGTTGCCTTCAGGTTCTCACTCTCTCTGGCGCTGTGTTCCTGACATTTTCCGGCGCCAACAACTGGCAGTCCAGTGCGGAGCTGTGATGTACACCCGCTACCCCACGCACGTGCTGCGGGATGACGGGGCGTGCATTCCGCTGGCCGAGGAGAACGCGGACTACCGGGCCTTCCTGGCTTGGGTGGTCGATGGCAACACGCCCACGCTGCCGCCGCAGCCCACGCACGCGCAACTGTGGGAGCGCGCAATCACTGAGATGCGGGCGTTGCGCCAGCCCATCCTCGACGTGCTCGACGGCCTGCAGGCCTCGGCCAACACGCTCGGGCTGAGCGAGCGTGCCGCGGTGATCGAGACCGCGAAGCAAGGCCTGCGCGACATCACAAAGCTGAACCTCACGGACTGCACCACCTACGCACAGATGCGCGCGAAGGTCGGCGCGGCTTACGCAGCGCTCGTCGCATCGCTCCCGGCCGACATCCGGCAATCGTTCAAGGAAGCCACCGCATGATCACACTCGCACTTCTCCTGCTCGCGTTGCCTTGGCTGCTCTGGGGCTGCTACGTCATCGTCATGCGCCTGAAGATGGTGCAGGCCGAAGGCAAGCTGACCACGGCGCAGAAAGTCTTCGGCTATCCCTACCTGGCCATCGGCCTGGTCTTCGATTTCTTCGCGAACGTGCTCTATGCCAGCGCCTTGTTCAAGGAGCGGCCGCACGAGTGGACGGTGTCCGCGCGCCTATGGCGATTGAGCAACGGTCCGCCGGGCTGGCGCAAGGACCGCGCAACGCTGCTGCGCGTTGAACTGCTCGATTCCATCGACCCGACGGGGTGCACCCATGGCTGAGCCGAGCGACATCAGCATGCCCGTCGCGAAGGCCACGGCTGCCATTGCCTCGGCCACCGGCGCCCAGATCGTCGATACGGGCGCGAGGACGCAAAGCATCTTCGCCGACCTGCTCGTGATCACCTGGCCGAACATCGCCAGCGCAGCGGCCGCGCTCTTCAGCATCGCGTGCTTG
>NZ_LYMK01000017.1 GCF_002157355.1 Variovorax sp. JS1663
CCGTTGGAATTGAAGGGGTCGCAGTTGTTGCACAGGCCCGCCAGCGAAATCACCGCCACCTGGCCCTTCAGCGCCGTCGTGTCCCACACCGTGACCAGCGCATATTCGCTGGTGTTGGTGATCGCGATGCCGGTGGGCACCTTGTTGGCCGGCAGCTTGACCGTCGCCCGGTTGTTGGCCGTGTTGGAGCCGGCGGTGCCGATCAGGCCGTTCGAGAAGGCCACCAGGGACGTCGCGCAAAAGCCGGTGCGGCCGCCGCAACGCGCCACCGCCACGGGGTCGCCGGTGGTGAGGCCGGCCGCCTTGTAGGTGGTGACGTTGTAGTTGTTGCGTCCGGCGCTGCCGTCCCACGCCGCCGCGTTCTGCCAGGGCAGCTGCGGCGCCTGCGAGAAGGTGTTGTGGTCGACGGCGGAGATCTGCAGGTCCCCCACGCCCATGCGCGCATTGGTGTCGTCGGCGACGAAGCCGATGTGGGCATGGTTGGTCGAGTACAGGCCGGCATCGGCCAGGAGCGGGCCACCCACTTGCCAGGTGCCGGCGTGGTAGCTCATGGTCTGGTCGGCGCGCTTGTACAGGCTCGGAATGCCGTTGTTGTCGACGGCAGCCGGCTTGCCATAGCGGTATTCGATGCCGGCCGCCTTGCCGAGCTGGGCCGCAATGGCACGATAGGAATCGCCCGCCGGATTCCCGGAACTGTCGATCACGTCAGGCGTCGGGGTCGTCGGCGCCTGGGTCCCGGAGCCTGTGCCAGAGCCCGTGCCAGTACCGCTTCCGGTTCCAGTTCCGGCGCCCGTGCCAGCGACACCCAGCGCGGCGAATCCGCCACCGCCACCGCCGCCGCCACCTCCTCCGCATCCCGCAATGAGGGCGCTTGCAACCACCGTCAGCAGAAGCGCGCCTTTATATGAAAAATTCAACAAAAACACCTCCAATTTGACAAGATGCGCATTTGTACGAGGTGCTCTCCTACAGGGCAACCCTTCTTGCAAATGTTTTCCTGGTGTGTTTCCACTCTCTTAGAGACCGGTTACAAAGGTATTGCATGGACACGTTATGACCGCAAATCATCAAGCCCCCCGCCGCAAACAACTTTCATCTCATTTGGGCGCCGACGCGATCGCCATCATTCCGACCGCGCCGGAACGGCCCCGCAACCGGGACAGCGACTTCCTGTACCGGCACGACAGCTACTTCTATTACCTGACCGGCTTCACCGAGCCCAACGCCTGGCTGGTGCTGACAAGCGAGGGGCATGCCACGCTGTTCTGCGCCCCCAAGGACCGGGAGCGGGAAATCTGGGACGGCTACCGGCTGGGCCCGGAGGTGGCGCCGGGGGCGCTCGGGGTGGACGAGGCCTTCTCGATCGAGGAACTCGACGCGCGCATGCCGAAGCTGCTGGAGAACCGGAAGACGGTCTGGTACCCCTTTGCCACGCACAAGGGGCTGGAATCGCGCGTCGACGGCTGGCTTTCGGCGGTGCGCGCGCGCGTGCGCTACGGTGCGCTGTGTCCCGAGGAGCAGCGCGACCTGTGCGGGCCGCTGGACGAGATGCGGCTGATCAAGGACGCGCACGAGCAAGACACCATGCGCCGGGCCGCCGGGATCAGCGCCCGCGCCCATGTCCGGGCGATGCAGTTGTCGGCCCGCATGCTGCGCGAGGGCCGGGACGTGCGCGAGTACCACCTCGACGCCGAGCTGCTGCACGAGTTCCGCCTGGGCGGCTCCCAGTACCCGGCCTACAACTCGATCGTGGCGGCGGGCGCCAATGCCTGCGTGCTGCACTACCGCGCCGACGTGGCGCCGGTGCGCAGCGGCGAGCTGGTGCTGATCGATGCCGGCTGCGAACTGGACGGCTACGCCAGCGACATCACCCGCACCTTTCCGGCCAACGGCGTCTTCACCGGCCCGCAGCGTGCCTTGTATGAGCTGGTGCTGGCAAGCCAAGATGCGGCGGTGGCTGCGACGCGAGCAGGCGCTCGCTTCAACGACCCGCACGAGGCCACGGTGAAGGTGCTGTCGCAGGGGATGCTCGACCTGGGCCTGCTGGACGCCGACAAGGTGGGGACAGTCGACGACGTGATCGAGAAGCGCGCCTACTTCGCTTTCTATATGCATCGCACCGGCCACTGGCTGGGGATGGACGTGCACGACTGCGGCAGCTATGTGGAGCCGAGCGAGGCTGGCGAGGTCAGCGAGCGCCGCGACCCGCTGTCCAATGAGCTGATCAAGAACCGCCCCAGCCGGATCCTGAGGCCCGGCATGGTCCTGACCATCGAGCCGGGCATCTACGTGCGGCCGGGCGAGGGCGTGCCGGAGCAGTTCCACGACATCGGCATTCGCATCGAGGACGACGCGATCGTCACCGAAACGGGCTGCGAGCTGATCTCGCGCGGCGTGCCGGTCAAGCCGGACGAGATCGAGGCGCTGATGCGGGCCTGAGCCGCGCAGCCTGGCTGCCGGCGAAAGTCGGGCGCTCGGGCGGCCCTGCCGTCCTCAGTCGACGCCCGCCGGCCCCAGCACCTTGCGCGCCCAGGCCGGTAGCCACGCCCCATGCGGCTGGATCCGGCCCGCGACCACCGAGGCCACCAGGTGCGGCCCGCCGACCTCGACGTCCGCGGCGTCGAACAGCATCGCGAGCGACACCGCGTGCACGGCCAGGCGCAGGTTCTCGATGGTGCGCGGGTAGCGGGCCAGGATCTTGTCTGCAGGCACGCCGTGTCCGCCCTCGTGCACGCGTTGCTGCACTCTTTCCAGCAGACGGCGCGGCTCGTCGAGGCAGACTGCGTAGAGCGCGACCTCGAAACCCAGCGCCCGCGCGTCGGCGATCAGCTGCAGCTTGGACGGGTGCGAGAAGACCGTTTCGCTGACGAAGGCATGGCCGGCCTTCAGGTGCGCTTCGCGCTGCGCGTCAGCCCAGGCCCGCGCCGCCTCGGATCGGCGCACGGCGTGACGGATATGGCCGAGCTGCTCACGCTCGTACAGATCGGCGTTGATGAAGGGCAATTGAGGGTAGCGCGGCTGGATCAGGTAGCGGTACAGCGTCGACTTGCCGGCGCCGTTGGGACCGGCGATCAGGTGGAGGACCGGCATCAGGCCGCGCGGCGGCTGCGCGGACGGGGTTGCGCCTTGTCGCGGTTCTCGGCCACCGCCATCTTCGCGCGCTCAGCCAGCGCCCCCGACTGGGCCAGCGCCAGCACATGGCCGTGCAAGGCATCGAGCTCCGGCGAGAGCGCCGGTGGCGGCGCGCCGGCGACGGTGTAGCGCCCACCTTCCTCGCGCGCGATCAGCGCCTGGCTGTCCTGCGTGGACAAGCCGGCCTGTTCCAGCGCGCGGCCCAGCGTGGCCCAGTATTCGATCTGGCTCGCCACCGAGCGGCGCATGGGCTGGGCCGCGTCGCGCGCCTTGTCGACCAGTGCAGCGGGGAGCTTGACGGAAGCGAAGGGGGTGGGCGTGGACATGGATTCACTCCTGATTGGCGCATTTTGCGCCACTGTGCAAAACCCCGTCAACGCTGCGGCGTTCCTGCCAGGTGGCCGCGCGTGAAGGCTTCCTCGAAGACCGAATAGCCCGACCAGTCGCTGTGCGCAAAGGCCAGGCGCCCGGCGCTGACGCCTGCGCGAGTACCGAGCCGAGCGAGCACGCCGGGGGCGGGAATGGCCATCGCATGGCCGTAGCGTGTGATCTCGATGCGGGTGGCGAGCCCCGGCAGGTCGGGATGGGGCACCGACAGCTCCGCCAGCACTTCGTCGCGCCAGGTGCTCCAGGGGCGATCGAGCAGCCGGCGCCGGCCGTCGGGCCCGTCGTAGGCGCTGGGGCCAAGCGGGCGGTACCAGCTCAGCACCGTGGCGCGCGGGGTGGGGTCCAGCGCCTGGTGCCGCGCATCGACGTAGCCGAGCCCGCGCGTGCCGTAGACCACGTTGTCCCAGCTCGGCGCCGCGCCGGCGCGGTCGGCGAGCGGCTCGCGCACGTGCACGTTCGCCACCAGCCAGGGCGCATGGCTCAGCGACGCGGCCGCCTCGCGCAGGAATGCAGGCGGGTTCTCCACGACGCGGGCGGCCATGAACGCCGGCAGCGCGACGATGCAGCGCTCGGCCTGCCAGCGCACGCGCGCCCGGGCGGCGACATCGAACGCATCGACCTCGACGCCGGCCCGGGTCTCGGCGATGCGCAGCACGGCATGGCCCGTCCTGAGGCGCTCGCCCAGCGGCGCGGCCAGGCGCTGCGTGAGCCAGCCGTTGCCCTCGGGCCAGGTCAGGACCGCATCGCGCTCGGCGTTGTCGTCGCCGGGCGCGTGGAAGCCGTGCCGGCTCGCGAAGTAGTGGATGCCGGCCCAGGCCGAGACCTGGGCCAGGCCGGCGCCGTAGTCGTCGCGGCAGCAGTAGTCGAGGTACCAGCGCAGCTGCGGGTCGTCCAGGCCTTCGCGGTCGAGCCAGGCGCCGAAGGGCAGGGCATCCAGCATCAGCAGCGGAGGGGCGAGCGCGGCGCGCAGCGTCGGCATGGTGAAGCGTGCCTCGCGGCGCAGGGCCTCCACCTTCTGCGAGAAGCGCTGGTACTGGGCCAGCGTACGCGGGGACACCCCCTGCACCGGCAACAGGCCGTCCTGCCAGGCCCCCTGGAAGAAGAGGCGTTCCTGCGGGCTGTGGCACAGGTGGCGCTCCTCGTACTCCCAGCGGCCCGCCACGCGGCGGCGCAGACCGAGCTCTTCCAGCAGGTCCTGCACCTCGTGCGCGTCGTCGCCCGGCACCGGCAGATAGTGGGCGCCCAATGGGCAGGCGATGCCGGCCACCTGGCCGCCGCGGCTGTTGCCGCCGGCCTGGTCCTCGAGTTCGAGCAGCACGACATCCTCGATGCCCGCCAGCCTCAGCGCGCGGGCGGCGGCCAAACCGGCCACGCCGCCGCCCGCGATGACGACGCGCGTGCGACGGACGACGGCGGGCGCGCCCGCGTCGCGCCAAGCCTGGTCGCGCAGCGCATGGCCGCGCTCGACGTCGACACCGGCGAAGCCACCCTGGATGGGGTCTTTCGATCCGCAGCCCGGCAACGCGAGGGCGCCGGCCACGGCGCCGAGGAATTCACGGCGCTCCATCGCTCAGTGCCCGGTGACCTTGCCCCATTCCTGCTCGTAGGTCGTGACCAGCACCTGGTTCGACAGCCTGTTGACCTCGGCAGGAACGCGCGCCATGTCGCGCGGGAATTCGAAAAGCTGGGGCATGGCGGACGCGGTCAGGAAACGCAGCCCCTCGGGCAGGGCCCCGGGCAGCCGATAGGGCCTGCGGCTCGCGATGACGAAGCCCCATTCGCCGAAGCTGGGGACGTGCGCGTGGTAGGGCGCCGCCCGCAGGCCCACCGATTCGACCGTCTCGACCACGGTCCAGAAGCTCCTGCGCGCGATCAGCGGCGAGGTGGTCTGGATCACCGCGTAGCCGCCGGCCGCGAGCCGCTTGTCGAGCAGCGCGTAGAAGGAGTTGGTGTAGAGCTTGCCGATCGCGAAATTCGTGGGGTCGGGGAAGTCGACCACGATCACGTCGTACATGTCGCCCGGCTGCTGCAGCCACTGAAACGCGTCGGTGTTGACGACATGCACCTTCGGCGACTTGAGCGCCCCGCCGTTGAGCGCGGCCAGCGTCTCGTGCTCGCTGAACAAGCGCGTCATGTTCGGATCGAGCTCGACCAGCGTGACGCTCTCCACCGAGGCGTACTTGAGGACTTCCCGCACTGCCATGCCGTCGCCGCCGCCGAGCACGGCCACCTTCCTCGGCGCGCCCTGCGCCGCCATCGCCGGATGGACCAGCGCCTCGTGATAGCGGTACTCGTCGCGCTCGGCGAACTGCAGGTTGCCATTGAGGAAGAGCCGGTGCCCGGCGCCGCCGCGCGTGACCACGATGCGCTGGTAGGGCGAGCTTTCGCTGAAGACGATGCGGTCCTGGTAGAACTTGTCTTCGGCCAGGGTGGTGATGTGCTCGGCGAAGACGAAGGCGCCGGCGAGCGCGCCGAGCGTCAGAAGGCAGGCCAGAGCATGCGCGCCCAGTCCGCGCAGCTCATGCCGGAACAGCCACAGGGCCCACAGCGCAACCGCGGCGTTCATGAACCCGAACAGCAGGCCGGTGCGGATCATGCCGAGCTGCGGCACCAGCAGCAGCGGGAAGGCGATCGACACGGCGAGCGCGCCGAGGTAGTCGAAGGTCAACACCTGCGAAACCAGATCCTTGAGCACCACGTCCCGCCGCAGGATCCGCATCACCAGCGGGATCTCCAGGCCGACCAGCGTGCCTACGACCAGCACCAGCCCGTAGAGCAGCAGCCGGAAAGCCCCGGGGACGTAGGCGTTGGCAATGAAGAGCAGCGCCGGCAGCGCGCCGCCCACCAGGGCCACCAGCAGCTCGATCCGCAGGAAGTGCGCAGGAAGTTGGCGCTCGAAGTAGCGCGAGAGCCAGGAGCCCACGCCCATCGCGAACAGGTAGGTTCCGATGATGGTGCTGAACTGCAGCACCGAGTCGCCCAGCAGGTAGGAGCTGAGCGCCGCCGCGCTCAGTTCGTAGACCAGCCCGCAGGCCGCGATCACGAACACGCTGGCCAGCAGCGCGATTTCGACAGGCTGCGGGCCACGCGTTGTCGCAGGCGCCGGGCTCAAGGCTGCCTCGCTCATCGAGCGCCGTTGAGGATCAATGAATCGCGGCGGCGACGATGATGCAGATGCCCAGGCTCATCGCAGCCACCACCAGGCCGAGCGCGACGTTCTGCTTCTCGACGATCTCCTGCCAGAGGTCGTAGGGCGTGAGCTTGTCGATGATCAGGAAGGTGATCCAGAACACCAGCACGCCGATGATCGCGTAGAGGATCGAGCCCAGGAAGGCCGCGGGCCTTAGCCATTCAATTCCCAACATGAGGACCTCCGGATAAAAACGTCACTTGTGGCCGCCGCCACTGGAATAGCCGCCATAGGACCCGCTGGAGCCGCGCGAGCTGCCGCCCGAGCTGCTGGTGCAGGTGCTGAGGATGATCAGCAGGATGATGATCACCACCACGATCAGGATGATGGTGCCGCAGCCGAGCTTGCCGGCCGCGCTCACCGGCATCGCGTCGCTGCGCTTGAACATGTCCTTCTTGCCGTCGAGCTTGAAGGCAGCCGCCACGGCGGCACTGTCGATCTTGCTGCCCGAGGACCACGTGAGTTCGCGGGCCGAGCGCTCCATCGAGAGCAGGGCGCTGCCGCTGGCGAAATCGCGGTTGAAGGTTTTCTGCCCGCGCTCGACCTGCCAGTAGAACTCGCCGGCCACGTAGCTGGTCTCGGCGTTGTAGGCGTACTGCTGCTGGTAAGTCTTGCCCAGGTACCTGGCCGAGCTTCCGTTCTCCGCCATGGTGGGCGCGCCGGTGGTCGGCTTGACGAGGCTCCAGCCGTCCTCGGCATCCACCAGGAAGCTGAAGCCGCGCTTCTTGTTGTAGAGCAGGTACTCGTTCCAGCCGAAATGCTCGTCGTCGCCCGGCGCCACGCCCATGCGGTGCTGGAAGCCCACCACCTGCCATTGGGCGCCTTGCAGCTGGCCGGTGGTGCCGATCGGGATCAGCGGCTGCACCGGCTCGTCCTGCTCGGCGTGGCGCAGCTCGCCGCCGATGCCCTGCGTCAGGTCGATGATGGTGTTGCAGGAACGGCAGGTGACGCTCTTGCTCTCGGCGAAGTTGACCGTGACCGGTGCGCCGCAGTTCGGGCAGTTGAAGCTGCGGCCCTTTTCTTCCTTGGCCGACTCGTCGCGCAGGCCGGTGAGCTGCAGGTCCTCCAGCTGCACGGCTCGGCCGAGGTAGGCGCCGGCCGGGTGCGTGTCGTAGTCCAGGCTGAGCACCAGCCCCGCGTCGCTGCGCAGCTCGACCACCGCGAAGGGCGCGCCGAGCTCGGGCAGGCGCGGCAGCTCGCCCTGTGCCGAGACCAGGCGGACCTGTTCGTTGGAAGCGACCGTGTAGCTCTGACCATTGAAGGCGGTGGTGGCGCCGACGCGCAGTTCCGCGGGATGCGGCACCTCGCGCTGCAGGGCGTAGGGCAGCGAGAAGACGAAGGCGCCGTTGTCCTCGCTCAGGATGCCGGTGCGCTCGCCGTCGAGCGCGGCGATCCATTCGGTCCAGCGGCCACCGTCGTAGCTGTACTGCAGGCGGCCGACCAGCGTGAAGGGCTGGTCCTGGATGCGCCCGCTGGCGAAGAGCTGCAGCGGGCTGAAGTCGTCGAACAGCTCCGCCATCTTGCCGGTGCGCGCGAGCGTCTCGCCCTGGCGCACGACGGTGCTCTGGCAGTACGCGCAGACGGCATGGGTGGACTGCGCGGAACGGAATTCGACCGGCGCGCCACAGCCGGGACAGGGGGCGCGGTAGTAGCGCTGCTGGGAAGAGTCGGTGGCCACGAACGGCGACGGCAAAGGTCCGCTCGCTGCGAGCTTGTCGACCGGGGGTCGACAAGCTCAGCCGGAGCGGATGGCGCTCAGACCAGCTTCTTCAGCAGTTCCGCCTTCTTGGCGTCGAATTCTTCCTGCGTCAGGATGCCCTTGGCCTTGAGCTCGCCGAGCTTCTCGAGCGTGGTCATCACGTCGGCCGGGTTGACCACGGCGACGGCCGGCGCCTGCTGCGCGGCAGCGGCTGCCGCGGCGGGGTTGTTCGGGTTGAGCCCTTGCTGGAGGTTCTGCGCCAGCACCTGGCCGAGCGCGACGCCGGCGCCCAGGCCCATCGCATCGCCGGCGATGCCGCTGCCCTGGCCGGCGCCCTCGGCGAACTTCGGAATCGCCTGCGCCGTCTGGTACTGCATGAACTTGCCCATGTCGTTGCCGACCATGCCCATGCCGATCTTCTGGTCGAGGATCTTTTGCAGTTCCTCCGGCAGCGAGACGTTCTGGACCGTGATGGTCTCGAGCTGGACGCCGATCTTGGCGAACTCGGGCACCAGCTGCGCCGCGAGCGCCTGCGCGAACTGGATCTGGTTGGCCGCGAGGTCCAGGAAGGGCACGCCGCTCGAAGCGATGGCGTTGCTGATGTTCTGCAGCACCAGGCCGCGCAGCTGGCCGTCGAGGTCGGCCACGGTGTAGATATCGCGCGTGCCCGAGATCTCGGTGTGGAACAGCTTGGCGTCGCCGATGCGGAAGCTGTAGTTGCCGAAGGCGCGCAGGCGCACGGCGCCGAAGTCCTTGTCGCGGATGGTGATCGGCTGGGGCGTGCCCCACTTCTGATCGACCTGCTGGCGCGTGCTGAAGAAGTAGACGTCACTCTTGAACGGAGACTCGAAGAGCTTGTCCCAGTTCTTGAGGTAAGTGAGCACCGGCAGCGTCTGCGTGGTGAGCTTGTACATGCCGGGGCCGAACACGTCGGCCACCTGGCCCTCGTTGACGAAGACCGCGACCTGCGACTCGCGGACCGTGAGCGAGGCGCCGTTCTGGATTTCCATCTCGGCCATCGGGAAGCGCCAGGCCAGGGTGCCATCCCCTGTCTCGGTCCACTGGATGATGTCGATGAACTGTTTCTTGATGAAATCCATCAGCGCCATGGTCGCTCCTCGTCCTGTTCTTGGATCCGAGCATATTGCCACATCGGCTTGACGCCCCGGGCCTTTTTGGCCGCACGGGCCGGTGCGGCAAGGCCGACACCATCGAATCCCGAGGTCTACAATCGGCGCCCCCTACAAGAAGCGTTGCACGGAGCCAAGGCACATGTCCGATCTGACTTCCCCGATCCCCACGCCCGAAGACAAGCGCGCCGAACTGCGCCGGGCTGCCCTCGAGTACCACGAGCTTCCTGTTCCGGGCAAGGTCGCGATCGCGGCCACCAAGCAGATGTTGAACCAGCGCGACCTGGCGCTGGCCTATTCGCCCGGCGTGGCGGCGCCCTGCGAAGAGATCGTCAAGGACCCGGTCAATGCCTTCAAGTACACCGCGCGCGGCAACCTGGTGGCCGTGATCAGCAACGGCACCGCGGTGCTGGGCCTGGGCGACATCGGGCCGCTGGCTTCCAAGCCGGTGATGGAAGGCAAGGGCGTGCTGTTCAAGAAGTTCGCCGGGGTCGACGTGTTCGACATCGAGATCGACGAAAAGGACCCGCAGAAGCTGGTCGAGGTGATCGCCGCGCTGGAACCCACCTTCGGCGCCATCAACCTCGAGGACATCAAGGCGCCGGACTGCTTCTACGTGGAGCGCGAGCTGCGCAAGCGCATGAAGATCCCGGTCTTCCACGACGATCAGCACGGCACGGCCATCACGGTGGCGGCCGCCATGCTCAACGGCCTGAAGGTGGTGGGCAAGGACATTTCGCAGGTCAAGCTGGTCACCTCCGGCGCCGGCGCCGCGGCGCTGGCCTGCCTCAACCTGCTGCTCAAGGTCGGCCTGAAGCGCGAGAACGTGTTCGTGACCGACCTGGCCGGCGTGGTCTACGAAGGCCGCACCGAACTGATGGACGACGACAAGCGCCAGTTCATGCAGAAGACCGAGGCGCGCTCGCTGGGCGAGGTGATCGAAGGTGCCGATGTGTTCCTGGGGCTCTCGGCCGGCGGCGTGCTCAAGCCCGCGATGGTGGCCAAGATGGCGGCCAAGCCGGTGATCTTCGCGCTGGCCAATCCGAACCCCGAGATCACGCCGGAGGACGCGAAGGCGGTGCGCGACGACGTGGTCATGGCCACGGGCCGCACGGACTATCCGAACCAGGTCAACAACGTCCTGTGCTTTCCTTATATCTTCCGCGGCGCGCTGGACTGCGGCGCGACCACCATCACCGACGAGATGGAGGTCGCTGCGGTGCATGCGATCGCCGAACTCGCGCAGGCCGAGCAGAGCGAGCGTGTGGCAGCGGCCTATGTGGGCGAGAAGCTCAGCTTCGGCCCCGACTATCTGATTCCGAAGCCCTTTGATCCGCGGCTCATGATGAAGATCGCACCGGCGGTCGCCAAGGCGGCCGCCGAAGGCGGCGTTGCGCTGCGACCGATCGCCGATTTCGATGCGTACCGCGACAAGCTGCAGAGCTTCGTCTACGCCTCGGGCACCACGATGAAGCCGATCTTCGACGCCGCCAGGCGGGCGCCGAAGAAGCGGGTGGCCTATAGCGAAGGCGAGGAAGAGCGCGTGCTGCGCGCGGCGCAGATCGTGGTCGACGAAGGCATCGCGCGGCCCACGCTGATCGGCAGGCCGGCGATCATTGCCCAGCGCATCGAGAAGTTCGGCCTGCGGCTGAAGGAAGAGCTCGATTACGACGTCGTCAACACCGAGTTCGACCATCGCTACCGCGACTTCTGGCAGACCTACCACCGGATGACCGAGCGCAAGGGCATCACGGTCCAGGTCGCCAAGATCGAGATGCGCCGGCGCCTCACGCTGATCGGCGCGATGCTGCTGCACAAGGGTGACGTCGATGGGCTGATCTGCGGCACCTGGGGCACTACGGCGCTGCACCTGCGCTACATCGACCAGGTGATCGGCAAGCACGCCGGCGGATGCGCCAGCACACCGCAGGATGTGCCGATCTATGCCTGCATGAACGGCCTGTTGCTGCCTGATCGGCAGGTGTTCCTGGTCGACACCCACGTGAACTACGACCCAACGCCCGAGGAACTGACCGAGATCACCACCATGGCGGCCGAGGAAATGATGCGCTTCGGCATCAAGCCCAAGGCGGCGCTGCTGTCGCATTCGAACTTCGGCACCAGCGACCATCCCAGCGCGATCAAGATGCGCCAGACGCTCTGCTTGCTGCGCGAGCAGGCTCCCTGGCTGGAGGTCGATGGAGAAATGCACGGCGACGTTGCTTTGGATGGCAAGCAGCGCGCCGCCGTCATGCCGCACAGCGCCCTGGCCGGTAACGCCAATCTGCTGGTATTCCCGAACATCGACGCCGCCAACATTTCCTACAACCTGCTGAAGACGGCGGCGGGCGGCAACATCGCGATCGGCCCGGTGCTGCTCGGGGCGGCCAAACCGGTGCACATCCTCACGGCCAGCGCCACGGTGCGCCGCATCGTGAATATGACGGCCCTCACGGTGGCTGACGCCAACGCCGAGCGATAGGCCCAGGGACGACAGTGGTCGCCAACTTCTATCCTGCCATCCAGGCCCTGGTGCCTGCTCAAAGATTGGGCAGGCGCTTGCTATTTGGGCGCCCCTAGGGCACACTTGCGGCCTTGAATTTGCGGGTTAACCCGGAGGTTGACCCCCGATTCGGCCCTCGCTCTTTTCCTTCTGGTGCCCCATGGCGGCTTACGCCTCGATCACATCCCCGGTCTCCAAGTTTGCGCTCACTGGCTTGTTGCTGGTGGCACTTTCTGCCGGAGCCCAGGCCCGTGAATGGTTTGGCACCCGTATCGGGCAACCGGCGGAGGAAACGGTGGCGTTGGCGGAATTGCCTGTGCAGGGCCAGCGCACTTATGGGGCCATTTTGAACGGTGGCCCTTTCCGGTATGAAAAGGACGGATCGGTGTTCGGCAATCGCGAACGTCAGTTGCCGCGAGAGCGCCGGGGCCATTATCGAGAGTACACGGTCGAGACGCCCGGCTCGCGCGACCGGGGCGCACGGCGCATCGTCTGCGGAGGCGAGCGCACGACGCCCTCGGCCTGCTGGTACACGGCAGACCACTATGCGAGTTTCAGGCGGATCGTGCCATGAGCGATGAATTGGATTGGATCGGCGCACCCAGGCGCCCTGAGTTAAAGATGACCACGACAACCATGGAAAGACCAGCGGAGATGACCCCCACGCTTCGGGGCGTACGACCCAATATCGTGCAGTCGATTCGCGCGTTTCGCGTGAACGATCTGCAGGAGGCGGCGCACGCGGCCGGGCAGCACTTCCTCTACGCCAACCTGGGCAACGCCCAGACCAAGCAGGACGTGCTGGACCTGATCGCCCAGCAGTTCACCTTCCCGCAGCACTTCGGCAAGAACTTCGACGCGCTGTACGACTGCATGACCGATCCCTTGCATAAATCGGGCCCGCAGCCTGGTTTCGTGATCGTGCTGGAGCAGATTCCGGCCAACGCCAAGTTCGACAAGGAAGCGCGCGAGCAGTTGCTCGACATCTTCCGGGATGCCGCCGACTACTGGGGCGACCGGAAGATACCGTTCCGGTGCTTCTATTCTTTTCTGTAGCCCGTTCTGCATCCACCAGCCAAGCAGAACGGGCGAACGAGGCTAACAGCAACGAATCGGTTCCGGGCATCGAACTCCAGAACAGCGACCCCGCGGCGGAAAAGATGCCAACGGACAAGCTGACGGATGTGTCGCCCCTGGCGTTGCGCATGAGCAGTCCCTTCAACGCGGGCTACTGGCTCGCCGCGGCGTAACCCGGTTTTTCACAACCAGAAAGCCCGTCTTCGACGGGCTTTTTTCTATGGGCGAAGCGCCTGCGCCAAGGCCACGTACTCGGCCACGGGCACTTCCTCCGCGCGCCGTTGCGTGTCGAAGTCGCCGGGGAAGCCTTGCTGCTCCAGCCACTTTCCCAGGCTGTGGCGCAGCAGCTTGCGACGCTGGCTGAACGCAACCTGGACGATCTCGCCAAGCCGTGCCGGGTCGACCCGCGGCGGATCGGCCAGCGGCACCATGCGCACCACGGCGCTGTCCACCCGCGGCGGCGGATCGAAGCTTTCAGGCGGAACGAACAGGACGCTTTCCATCGCGTAGCGCCACTGCAGCATGACGCTCAGGCGCCCGTACGCCGAGCTGGCCGGCATCGCGATCATCCGGTCGATGACTTCCTTCTGCAACATGAAGTGCTGGTCGGCGACCCGATGCGCGAAGTCCAGCAGGTGGAACAGGATGGGCGTTGAGATGTTGTAGGGCAGATTGCCCACCACCCGCAGCGCCGTGGCGGGCGGCGCCACCAACCGGGTCGCCAGGGCGGCGAAATCCACCTTCAGCACGTCGGATTCGATCACTTCGAGCTGACCGTGCGCACGCAGCCGCTGCGCCAGGTCGCGGTCCAGCTCGATCACCGTCAGACGGCCCAGGCGCTCGACCAGGGGCTGGGTCAGCGCCGCGAGCCCCGGGCCGATCTCGACCATCGCATCGCCTGGCCGCGGCGCGATCTCGCGCACGATCGCATCGATGATGCCGGCGTCGGACAGAAAATGCTGGCCGAAGCGCTTGCGGGCAACGTGCTTCACCGGTGGCCGCCGCAGCGCCTCGTCATCGACATCAGGATTGAGGCGCCTCGCGATACTCGACGTAAGCGCGCGTGCGCAACTCCTGCGCCCAGGTTTCGTAGGCCTCTTCGAGCTTCTTCTCTCGCAGCACCCCGCGTGCGGCTTCACGCTGCTCGGCCTGGCTGAGCTTGGCGTCGCGCCGTGCCACCACCTGGATCAGGTGGACGCCGAACCGGGACACGACCGGATCGCTGACCTGTCCAGGCGCCAGCCGGCTCATCGCTTCCTCGAACTCGGGAACGAACTGGCCGGGGCGCGACCAGCCGAGGTCGCCGCCTTCCTTCCCACTCGCATCCTGCGAGTTGTCGCGCGCCAGGCTGGCGAAGTCGGCCGTGCCTTTCTGGATGCGGTCCTTGAACTCGGCCAGCTGGGCCACTGCCTGGGCCGTGGTGCGCTTGGCATCGCTGCGCAGCAGGATATGGCGCACCTGGGTCTGCGTAACGACCGCATCAGCAGCGCCGGGCAGGCTCTTGGCCAGCACCTTCAGCACGTGGAACCCGGCGCCCGAGCGGATCGGCCCGGCGATGCCGTTGACCGCGGTCGACTGCGTCGCCTCGACGAACAGGCTGGGATAGCGGTCGGCGCTGCGCATGCCCAGGGCGCCGCCATTGGCACGGTCGGGCGAATCGGAGAATTCCTGCGCCAGCTTGGCAAAGTCTTCGCCAGCGCGCGCGCGCTGTGCGATGCCCTGGGCGCGCTGCTGGAACGTGGCGATCTGCGCCTCGGTGGCGTTCTCGGGCACCGCCACCAGCACCTGCGCAAGGTTGATGTCCGGTGCGACAGCGGTGTTCGTGCCGTTGCGCTGCTCGCGGATGAACTGGTCGACCTCGACGTCACTGATCTTGACCTTGTTCTCGACCTCGCGATCGCGCACGCGCGTGAGCAGCAACTGGTCGCGCAGGTCGTTGCGGAAGGCCTGCTGCGAGATGCCCTCGGCCGCGACGCGGCTGCGCAGTTCGGTCAGGCTGATCTGGTTCTGACGGGCCACGGTCTGCTCGGCCTGGTCGATCGCCACTTCGTCGACCTTGATGCCGACCTCCTTGGCCGCCTGCAGCTGCGTGCGCTCCGCGATGAGGCGCTCCAGGACCAGGCGCGTCAGCTCCGCTCTCGGCACGCGCTGCGCTTCGGCGTTCTCCTTGAGGAGGCGCTCGACGCGCGACTGCACTTCGGTGTTGGTGACGGGCTCCGAATTGACCAGCGCCACGATGTACTCGGCAGCGCGCTGGACCGGCGGCGCAGTCGGCGTGGCGGGGCGCGGGGCGGGGGGTGGCGCCAAGCGCGGGCCCGCACGCATGATGTCCGTGATGCCGACGCCGGGGCGCGTGCCCAGTCCCTGCGCACCGGCCGCCGCGGCCAGCGTCGCGAGGCACGCCAGGGTGAGGATGGAGCGGATGTGGTTCATGGCAAGGAAGCTCAGTCGTAGTTGGTGAACCGGCTGGGTGCCGGATAGGGCTGCCGCAGGGGCTGGTAGCGCTGGATGTTCTGCGTGAGGGTGCGCATGGGACTCGATCCGATCGCCGCGAAGCCCACGAATTCGATCTGGAACATGATGCGCGTGTTCGGCGTGGCCTGGCCTGTGGTGAGACGCTCGAGGACGATGCGGCCGATCCAGCAGCAGCCGTCGTACTCGACGCCCAGCACGCCGTCGGTGAGCTTGCGGTCCTGGAGGCTGTAGTTCAGACGGCCCACGGCATACCATCGCCCGCCGCCCTGGCCGCGGCCGAGGCCGAGGTCCCTGCCCTTGTCACCCCAGAGGTCGTTGAGCGGCCACTGCCAGCTCACGTCGATCGACTTGTTGCCGTCGTTGGCGGTTGGCGTGCTGTTGTCCTGGAAGCGATAGGCTGCGGAGACGTTGCGGTAGGGCCCCGGGTTGTAGCGCGCGCTCAGCGCCGTGCGCGTCGACTTGTGGTCGTCGGGGTTGTATTGCACCGTGCCGTCGAAGCTCCACTGCGGCGTCCAGTTGATCTGGGCGCCGAGCAGCAGGTCGCTGACGCGGTCGGTCACGGGCGTTCCGCCCGGCAGCGTGACGCGCTGGTCCTTGAAGCGCAGGCGCTGCGCAATCCCGAAGCGCGCCGCTTCCGCACCGCTTTCGGGGTCGATCAGCCGCGAGGTCACGCCCACCGTGAGCGTTTTCGTGTCGGAGATGCGATCGTGGCCGGAGAAGGCGTTCTCGGTGTAGACCGTCGCGAAGTTGAAGTCGTTGGCGGCCGAGTCGTAGTTTGGCAGCAGGCTCTGGTCGCGGTAGGGTGTGTAGACGTAGAACGCACGCGGCTCCAGCGTCTGGCGGAAGGCGCGCCCGAAGAAATTGGCGTCGCGCTCGAAGATCATGCCGCTGTCCAGGCTGAAGGTCGGCACCGTGCGGCTGGCCGAGCTCGCGCCGTTGGCCAGCGGCGCCTCGAACTGGTAGCTGCTCGCGTGCAGCTGCAGCTTCGGAATGACGTAGGTGCCAGGCGTGAGGAAAGGCCGGCTGATCGACGCCTGCGCGAACGCCCGCTCGCCGTTGGGCTGCTTCTGCTGCACCGGGTCGCCGCGGAAACGCGAGTAGTCGGTCTTGAGCGAGAAGTCGAAGCCGTTCCAGTCGTACTTGTCGTAGTTGGCGGTGATCTGGGGCAGCCGGTCGTAGGGCGGCAGGATCGGCGCCAGGTCGTACTGCAGGGTCTGATACTTGAGCGCGCGCACCATGCCGCTCCAGTCGCCCTTGCTCCAGTTGAGCGAAGCGTCGTTCGACAGCAGCCGCTGCGTCAGCGAGGGCGTGCGTATGAAGTCGCGCCAGTAGTCGTTGTCGCTGACGCGATTGATGGCGATGTTGGCCGTCAGCGAGTCGAGGCCGAGGGACTTGGCGTCGAAGTCCTGGCGATGGGTGGTCCAAAGACCCCAGCGTCTCGATTTCGGACGCCGCAGGTCGAGATCGCCGAGCCCGATCTCACCGTTGGACAACTGCTGCAGCTGGTTGCTGACTTTCTCGTCGTAGCGTTCACCCACCAGGCGATCGCTCCCCATGAGATCCAGGCGGATCGTGCCGTTGTACTGCTTCTCCAGATACCGGAACTCGCTGCCGACGTTGAGTCCGCGCTTGGTCATGAGTTCCGGATAGAAGGTCGCGTCGCGGTTCGGCGCGATGTTCCAGTAGTAAGGCACGGTCATGTCCACGCCGTTGAGGTTGCCGACGCCGATGGTCGGCGGCAGGAAGCCGCTCTTGCGGTCGTTGCCCAGCGGGAAGCTCAGCGACGGGAAGGGCGGAGTGGTGATGCCCATGAAGCTCAGCCGCGCATCGGTCGCGACGCCGACGTTCTCCTCGGTGTCGGTGGTCAGCGTCGCGGCGCTGAGTACCCAGGCAGGCATCCAACCGGGGTAGTCCTCCCGCCGGCAGGTGGTGTAGGTGCCGCGCCGTGCGATCGAGACATTGCTGTCGACGAAGTCGATCCGCTCGGCTTCCCCATGCCCGCCCGAGGCCAGCAGCCGATAGCGCGCGTTGTTGAAGAAGCCCTCGAAGGTTTCGAGCTTGAGCTGCAGTTCGGGGCCTTCGTAGACGTTGCCGGCCTGGTTGACCCGCACGTTCCCGGTGGCCTTGGCCATGTCCTCGGGTTGGTAGTACTCGAGCCGGTCGGCATGGATCACCGTGTCGCCCCGGCGCAGCGAGGCATGGCCCTCGACCACGGTTTCGAGGTCGGTGCGGCCGGATATGCGGTCGCCGTCGACGAAGCTCGGCAGCTCGCCGCGCTGCGTCTTCGGGATCGTTTCCAGAAGTTGCGGCGTGCGCTTGAGCGTGATGGGCGCGTCCAGGCCGGCGTCCTGTGCCGACGCACCCTGTGCTTGCAGCAACGCCAGCGTCAGCACGGCCAGCGGCAGGGGCGGGCGGCACCGGCGCCAGTCAGCTCGGATCAGGTCAGGCATCGGTACGCAAAAGAGTCTCTGGGGGGAAGATCGCCGGATGGCTGGGGGGTTGCGGGAGCCCGCGCCGGGCGGATTTGTAGAATCAATTATCCATGACAGCCTCCCCGCCCCCGGACAGCGGCGCCGCGACGCCTTTCCCCCCGATCAGTTGGAGCGACCCGGAGCGCGCGCAGGCCTTCGCGCAATGGCTGGCCGCCATCGGGCCGCAGCACCAGTTGCTTCCGGCGACAGTGCGGCCGGCTTCCGCCGATGCGAGCTTCCGGCGCTACTTTCGCATCGACACGGGCGATGCGGCGCGCACGCGCATCATCATGGACGCGCCCCCCGCCAAGGAAAACAGCGCCCCCTTCGTGCAGGTCGCGCGGCTGATGCATGAGGCCGGCCTGACGGTGCCGCAGGTGCTCGAATGGGACGAGACGCAGGGCTTCCTGCTGCTCGACGACCTTGGCCGCCAGACCATGCTCGAGGTGATCGACCCCGCCGATCCCGGCACCGCGCGGCCGCTCTACGACCAGGCCATCGATGCCCTGATCCGCTGGCAGCTGGCCTCCAGGCCGGCGGTGCTGCCCGCCTACGACCGCGCGCTGCTCGAGCGCGAACTCGCCCTGTTCCCCGACTGGTACGTCGCGAAGCACCGCGGCCTGCGCGTCGAGGGGCCGCTCGCCGAGCGGCTCCAGCGCAGCTTCCACCTGATCGTCGAGAACAACCTGGCGGCGCCCACCGTGTACGTGCACCGCGACTTCATGCCGCGCAACCTGATGATCACGGGCGGCCCCGCGCTGGGGGTGCTGGACTTCCAGGACGCGGTGCACGGCCCGATCACCTACGACATCGCCAGCCTGATGCGCGACGCCTTCCTGAGCTGGGAAGAGGATGTCGTGATCGACGTGACGGTGCGCTACTGGGAGAAGGCACGCAAGGCAGGTCTCCCCGTGGACGAGGACTTCGGTGCCTTCTATCGCGCGGTCGAATGGATGGGCCTGCAGCGCCACCTCAAGGTGGCCGGCATCTTCGCGCGGCTGACGTTGCGCGACGGCAAGCCCCGCTACCTGGCCGACACGCCACGCTTCATCGCCTACATCCGCGCGACCGCGGGACGCTACCGTGAGCTGACACCGCTCCTGCGCGCGATCGACGAGATCGAGGGCACCCAGCCCCTCACCGGCTTCGCTTACGGGCGGGTGTGAGGCCGCGTTTCCACTGCACCACCACTCTGGCGGCCCACAGGACGCTGGCCCTGCCTGCCGGCGCCGCGCGCCATGTGCAGGTGCTGCGGATGCAACCGGGCGACGAACTCTCCCTGTTCGACGGCAGCGGCGGCGAGTACGACGCCACCATCGAGCGCATGGGCCGCAGCGAGGTGACGGTCCAGGTCGGCGCGCATGCGGCCATCGAGCGCGAAGCGCCGCGCGCAGTGCACCTGGCGGTCGGCATGCCGGCCAACGAGCGCATGGACTGGCTGGTGGAGAAGGCGACCGAACTCGGCGTCGCCAGCATCCAGCCGCTGATGACCGCGCACGGCGTGCTGCGCCTGGCGGGCGAGCGTGCCGACAAGAAGCGTGCGCACTGGCAGGCGATCGCCGTCTCGGCCTGCGAGCAGTGCGGCCGCAACCGCGTGCCGCTGGTGCATCCCGTGCGGGCCTTCGCGGCCTGGATCGACTCCCCGCCGATCGACGATGCCGAGCGCTTCGTGCTGAGCCTGGCCGAGGGCGCGCACCAGCTGCGCGAGATCCGTGACGGTGCCCCCGCTGCGAACCTGCGCGGCGCCTGCGTGCTCAGCGGCCCCGAGGGCGGGCTGAGCGCGGTCGAAGAGCGCGAGGCGATCGTGCGCGGCTTCGCGCCGCTCACGCTCGGCCCGCGCGTGCTGCGCGCCGAAACTGCGGCGTTGGCCGCGCTTGCGCTGTTGGCGTCGGCGTGACCAGAATCGCTTCCCTGTCCTCTCCTGCCCACCGTGGGCCTTTCGCATGACCTCGTTGATCCCCGCTTCCCTGCGCCCCCTGCCCATCCTCCTGGCCGCCCTGTGTGCCGCCGGTGTCGCCCATGCCCAGGGCTCGGCCGTGGCGCCGACGCCCACCCAGGTCCGGCCGGCGGTCGACCAGGCCTACACCCAGCTGCTGGCCGCCCCCGCCGTGAAGCAACTGCTCGAGGCCGTCAAGGCTGACCATGAGCGGTCGATCGAGGACCTCAAGATGCTCACCGAGATCGAGGCCCCGCCCTTCAAGGAGCAGAAGCGCGCCGAGGCCTTCCTCGCGCGCATGAAGGCGCTGGGCCTGGCCGACGCGCGCATCGACGCCGAGGGCAACGTGGTGGGCCTGCGAAAGGGCACGGGCCAGGGGCCGAAGCTGCTGATTTCGGCCCACCTCGACACCGTCTTCCCCGCCGGCACCGACGTCAAGGTGAAGGAGCGCGACGGCAAGCTCCACGCGCCGGGCATCTCGGACGACACGCGCGGCCTCGCGGTGCTGCTGTCCTGGCTCAAGGTGCTGAACGACCAGAAGATCCAGACCGTGGGCGACCTGCTGATCGTGGGTAACGTGGGCGAGGAGGAGTTGGGCAACCTGCGCGGCATGAAAGCCCTGTTCCGTGACCACCTCGACATCGACGGCATGGTGGGCGTGGAGCCGGCGGCCGACGGCACCGTGCTCGTGCTGGGCACCGCGAGCCACCGCTACGAGTTCAGCTTCAAGGGCCCCGGCGGCCATAGCTACGCGGCCTTCGGCCAGGTGCCCAGCGCGATCCACGGCATGGGCCGCGCGATCGCCAAGATCGCCGAGATCAAGACGCCCAGCTTTCCCAAGACCACCTTCACCGTCGGCACCGTGGGCGGCGGCACCTCGGTCAACACCATCGCGCCGGATGCGCGCATGGCGGTGGACATTCGCTCCGACGAGATGGGCGCGCTGCTGGAAACCGAGAAGAAGGTGCTGGCCGCGATCGACGAGGCCGTGGCGGAAGAAAACAAGCGCTGGAACGTCAACACGCTCAGCGTCAGCAACAAGCTGATCGGCGACCGGCCGGGGGGCCGCACGGCCTCGGACTCGGTGATCGTCGAGGCCGCCGTGCGAGCCAACACCGCCTTCGGCCACAAGACCCTGCTGACCGGCGCCAGCACCGATGCCAACGTGCCCATGTCGCTCGGCATCCCGGCCGTCATCATCGGCGGCGGCGGCAAGACCGGCGGCTTCCACGCGCTGAGCGAGTGGATCGACGTGACAGACGCCTGGAAGGGCGCGCAGAATGGTCTGGTGACCGTGCTCGGGCTGGTCGGCGTCCAAGGCGTGAGCGAGCCGCTGCTGCCCAAGCGTCCGCCGCGGCCGAAGCAGTAGCAGGCGGCTCATCCCCCACCCTTTCACCTCAGGAGCCCATCATGGGATTGCTCGATTCGGTTCTCGGACAAGTGCTCGGCGGCGTGCAGGCGCAGCAGCAACCCCAGCCAGGCGGCCTGGGCGGGCTCGGTGACCTGGGCGGCCTGGCCGGCGCGCTCGGCGGACTGCTCGCCAACAACGGCGAGATGGGTGGACTCGGCGGCCTGGTCTCGAAATTCGAGCAGGCCGGCATGGGCGACGTGATCGGCTCCTGGGTCGGCTCGGGCCAGAACGCGCCGATCTCTGGCGGCCAGCTGCAGGACGTGCTGGGCAGCGACGTGATCTCCGGCCTTTCGCAAAAACTGGGCATCAACGCGAGCACGCTGCTGCCGATGCTGGCCGCGCTGCTGCCCACGCTGATCGACCAGCTCACGCCCCGTGGGCAGGCGCCGGCCGAGGGCCTGGGCAACCAGGACGATCTGTTGGCCTCGCTGTCCGGCCTGCTGCAGAAGGGCTGACGCCGCTCGATGAATCGCCACCTCTGGCTGCTGGCCGCCTGCCAGGGCCTGTTCCTGACCAACAACGTCGCCTTCATCGCGATCAACGGTCTGGTCGGCCTGGCGCTCGCGCCGCGCGGCTGGATGGCCACGCTGCCCGTGATGGGCTACGTGATCGGTGGCGCGCTGTCCACCGGTTTGGTGGCGCGCACGCAGCGGCGCTTCGGGCGTCGCCGCTCCTTCCAGATCGGCCTGGCCGTGGCGCTGGGCTCGGCGCTGATGTGCGCGCAGGCTGCGCTCTGGAAAGACTTCTGGATGCTGTGCGCCACGACGGTGGTGGCCGGCTACTACAACGCGAATGCCAGCCTCTACCGCTTCGCCGCCGCCGAGCTGGCCGCGCCCGCGTGGCGCGAGAAGGCGGTTTCACTGGTGATGGCTGGCGGGCTGATCGGCGCGGTGGCGGGCCCGAACCTCGCGGCCTTCACGCGCAACTGGTTCGCAGTGCCCTTCGCCGGCGTGTACCTGGCCCTGGCCGGCGTGGCACTCGTGGCGATGGTGCTCATGCACTTCATCGAATTTCCTGCGCCGCCGGCGCGGCATGCGGCGGCCGGAGGGCGGCCGCTGGGCGAGATCGCGCGCCAGCCGGTCTTCGTCGTCGCCGCCCTGGCCGGAGCCCTCGGCTTCGGCGTAATGAACCTGCTGATGGCCGCGACGCCGATCGCCATGCAGGTCTGCCGCCTGCCTTTCGACGACGTGGCGCTGGTGCTCGAATGGCATGTGATCGGCATGTTCGCGCCGGGCTTCTTCACCGGCCACCTGATCCGGCGCTTCGGCGCATTGCCGGTGATGGCGGTGGGGCTGGTGCTCAACCTGGGCTGCATCGTGGTGGCGCTTGCGGGCGTGGAGCTGCATCACTTCCTGGTCGCCCTGTTCCTGCTCGGCGTGGGCTGGAACTTCCTCTTCACCGGGAGCACCACCCTGTCGCTCTCGGCCTACACCGCCGATGAGAAAGACCGCGCGCAGGGCGCACTCAACTTCTGCGTTTTCGCCACGCTGGCGCTCACGTCATTCGCCTCCGGCGTGCTGGTCACGACGCAAGGTTGGCAGCTGTTGAACATCGGCTCGCTGGTGCCGGTGCTGCTGACCGGCGCGGGCCTGCTGTGGCTGGCGCGGCGCTCGCGCGCCAGCACCGCTGCCGTCTAGGCGGGCGGGAAGCGGGCGTCGAGCCAGCGCGCCAGCGTGTCGAAGACGGGCTGCGCGTCCAGCTCGTTGAAGATCTCGTGGTAAAGCGCGGGAAAGCAGGTGGCGCTCAACACCGTGGCCGGCGCCGCGTCCGCAAAGCGGCGGCTGCCTTCGGGCTTCACCAGCCGGTCATCGCCGGCATAGACCAGCAGCGTGGGCACCTGCCAGTACGGCGCTGCGGCCTGCACCACAGCGCCCTCGTCGGCCAGGAAGCGCGCCAGCCGCGCGCCGATGCGGTCATGGCACAGCGGGTCTTCGCGGTAGGCCCGCACCACAGCGGGATCGTGCGAGAGATAGCGGTCGTCCAGACCGTTGCCCACGCGCAGCGTCGGCGCCACGCGCGACAGCAGGGCGATCAGGCCTTTCTGGAACAGGCTGAGTCCGGGGTCCAGGCCCGGCGATGACAGCACCAGCGCATCGACAGGGCGGACCGCGCGTGCGACGAAGCTCGCAGCGACCAGCCCGCCGAGGCTGTGGCCCAGCAAGACCAGCGGCAGGCCGGTATGCAGCCGGCGCGTGTCGTCGACGACAAGCGCCAGATCGTCGACCAGCCGCATCACGCCGGGCAGGCCGCCGCGCGGGCCTGTGGATGCGCCATGGCCATGGTGGTCCGCGGCGCGCACTGCAAAGCCCCAGTCGTTGAGGCGTGCCGCCACGTGACGATATCGCCCGGCGTGCTCGCCGATGCCATGCACCAGCACGACGGCGGCGCGCGCGGCACGGCCCGGCGCGAGGGGCCACTCGTGGAGGGCCAGTGTTTCGCCGTCCGGCGTGCGCAGGGGCACGTCGGCCAGGCTCACCTTCAGCCGCCCGCGGCGTGGGCGGCCGGCAAGGCCGCGATCACTTCGGCCACGGCCGCGGTCAGCTTCTTTGCATAGGGCACGTGGAGGAACTCGTTGGGGCCGTGCGCATTGCTCTTGGGCCCAAGCACGCCGCAGACCATCATCTGCGCCTTCGGGAAACCCACGCTCAGCATGTTCATCAGCGGGATGGTGCCGCCCTGGCCGATGTAGCCGCAGCCTGCGCCGAAGTGGGCCTGCGAGGCCGCGTTGAGCGCGCGCTCGAACCACGGTGCGGTGGAGGGCGCGTTCCAGCCCGTGGCACCGCCGTTGCTGTCGAAGGTGACCTTGGCCTGGTAGGGCGCGTTGTCCTCGAGCAGCCTCTTGAGCCGCTGCACAGCCTGGTCGGCATCGACCAGCGGCGGCAGGCGCAGCGAGAGCTTGAAGGCGGTGTAGGGACGCAGCACGTTGCCGGCATCCTTCAGCGCGGGGAAGCCTTCGGCGCCGGTGACCGAGAGCGTGGGCCGCCAGGTGCGGTTGATCAGCGCCTCCACAGGGTCGCTGGTGGTCGGCAATGCGAAGGTGGTCGCGCCGCCGCAGTCATAGTGGGCCCAGGGGAAGCGCTTGTAGACCTCGTCGCCGAGGATCGCGGCGGTGGCCTGCGCCTGCACGAGCCGGTCGGCGGGCACCTCGCAGTGGAAGCTCTCGGGCAGCAGGCGCCCGGTCTTCGAGTCCTCGAGGCGGTCCAGCACCTGGCGCATGATGCGGAAGCTCGAAGGCACCAGGCCCGAGGCATCGCCGGAGTGCACGCCCTCGGTGAGGATCTCGACCCTCAGCGTCCCGCTCGCCATGCCGCGAAGCGAGGTGGTGAGCCACAGCTGGTCGTAGTTGCCGGCACCGGAATCGAGACAGATCACCAGCCCCACCTCGCCGAGCCGCGGACGCAATGCGTCGATGTAGGGCAGCAGGTCGTAGGAGCCGGACTCCTCGCAGGTCTCGATCAGCCCGACCACGCGCGGATGCGCCGCGCCCTGGGCCTTGAGCGCCTGCAGCGCGGCAACGCTCGCATACACGGCATAGCCGTCGTCGGCGCCGCCGCGGCCGTAGAGCAGACCGTCCTCGTACTTGGGCGACCAGGGGCCGAGGTCGCTGCGCCAGCCGGTGAACTCGGGCTGCTTGTCGAGGTGGCCGTACATCAGCACAGTCTCCTTCATGTCGGTGCCGGTGGCAGGCACTTCAAAGAAGAGCACCGGCGTGCGTCCCTCGAGCTGCACGATCTCGAGCTTCAGCCCCTCGACCTTCTGTGCCTCGACCCAGCTCGCGGCGTTGCGCAGCACGGTGTCAAGGTAGCCGTTCTTCACCCAGTCCTGGTCGAAGCCGGGCGACTTGGCGGGGATCGCGATGTAGTCGGTGAGCTGGCGGACGATGTCCTGGTCCCACTTCGCGGTGACGTCGGACAGGGCGCGCTGCGGGTCAAGCAGGCCGGCGGGCATTTCGCGGTGCAGTGGAGCGTTCATGGGGTTCTCCGCGTATTGGAACTGGCGAGGGATCCCGCGAATTATGGGCGCATGCCGCGCAGGCCGCAGCCCTTTGGGCTAATCTCTGCCGGCTTCGAAGTGGCAACCGGATCGGAGGCAGATCTTGAGCAGCAGCAATGGCAAGAAAAAGCGCGTGCGCGTCGGCATCGGCGGCTGGACCTACGAGCCCTGGCGCAACAACTTCTACCCTGCGGGGCTTCCCCACAGCCAGGAGTTGCACTACGCCAGCCGCCATACGACCGCCATCGAGGTCAACGGCACCTACTACAGCAGCTTCAAGCCGCCGACCTTCAAGAAGTGGCACGACGAGACACCAGAGGACTTCATGTTCTCGCTCAAGGCCTCTCGCTTCGCGACCAACCGCAAGCAGCTGTCGGCGGCGGGCGATTCCGTCAAGCGCTTCGTCGAGAGCGGCATCACCGAACTGGGCGACAAGCTGGGCCCGATCGTGTGGCAGTTCATGCCGACCAAGGCCTTCGATCCCGAGGACTTCGAGGCCTTCCTCGCGTTGTTGCCGAAGCAGGAAGGCAGCCGCGCGCTGCGGCACGTGATGGACGTGCGGCATCCGAGCTTCATGACGCCGGACTACCTGGCGCTGGCGCGCAAGTACAAGGCAGCGACCGTCTTCACCGACGCGGACAAGTTCCCTTCCTTCGCCGACCTGACGGCCGACTTCGTCTATGCGCGGCTGATGATGAGCGACGCGGCACAGGAGACCGGCTATGCGTCCCAGGCGCTGGACGCCTGGGCCGACGCGGGAAAGACCTGGGCCGCAGGCGGCCTGCCGGAAGCGCTGCCCTATGTCGAGAAGGGCAAGGCAACGAAGAGCGCGCGCGACGTCTTCATCTACTTCATCAACGGCGCAAAAGAAAAGGCACCGGCCGCGGCCGGTGCCCTGATCCAGCGGCTCGCCTGAGCGAGCCTGTGTGCGGCCTCAGGCCGCGGCTTGCAGCGCCGGCTTGCTCGCGCTGCTGCTGCCGGCGGAGGTGCCGAAGCTGATCTCGCCGGAAAGCTGACCGCCTTCCTCGATCACGATCTTGCCGTAGCGGATCTTGCCGGTGACCTTGCCGGTGGAATGGATGACGAGCTTCTCGCGCACCGTGAGGTTGCCGTCGAACAGGCCGCGGATCTCCGCGATGTCGATCTCGGCCGAGCCCTTGAACGCGCCCTGCTCGGCGATCTGCATCACGCGCGAGTCCATCGTCGCCTCGACCAGGCCTTCAACCACGAGGGTGTCGCAGTCCGTGATCTCGACGCCCTTGAGCTTGATGTTGGGGCCGACGGTGAGCTTGCTGCCACCTTCCTTGACTGCCGCCGCCGCGCTGGCCGACTGCGCCGACAGGCCCGACGGCGTCACCGGCGTGCCCGAGAGATTGGTGCCGGAGCCCACCAGCGGCGCGGGACGAGAGGTAAGGGAATCGGCGTCGCGATCACGCTTGCCGAAGAAGGGGGACTGTGTGGCCAATGGGAAGCTCCTCAAAAAGGTGGATCGTAAGAACGCCCTTCCGGCTCTCGGCACTTCATTGCGCAAGAAGCGTAACCAGTTACGTCTCCTCTGTGCATCCTTGGAACTTTCGTCTTGCTTATGCCGGACGCCAGACGGCGCGCCCTTGTGCAGCATCGTCGATCCGCGCGATGAAGTTCGCGGCCTCGGGCTCGGGCAGGCTCAGCGAGAACTGCACGAGACCGAGATGTTGCACCTGTTCCAGTGTAGCGCCCACTGCCGCGATCTCGCGACGAAACACACCTTCCAGCGCGTAAGGCACCGCGCAATGCAGCCGGCGCTGCGACACGAGCGGCACCAGCGTCGCGGCGCCGACTGCTTGGGCAATGCAGTCGGTGTAGGCGCGCACCAGCCCACCGGCGCCAAGCTTGACGCCGCCGAAATAGCGAACGACGGTGGCGAGCGCGCCCTGGAGATCGTGATGCCGCAGCACCTCCAGCATGGGCCGGCCGGCCGTGCCACCGGGCTCGCCGTCATCGTTGGCGGCCGATTGCCCGCCAGCCATCAACGCCCAGCAGACATGCGCCGCGCCCGGATGTGCCTGCCGCAACGCGTCGACCACCGCGTGCGCAGCGGCTCGATCGGCGACCGGCTGCACGCAGCCGATGAAGCGGCTCTTCTTGACCAGGAGCTCGCTGTGCTGCGGCGATGCAAGGGTGAAGGCCATCGCATGGCGGCGAATGCCGAAGCCTCGCTCAGCGCTCGCGCTCGAACTTGAACACCGCGGTGGCCGCACGCGCGTTCGGCAGCCATCGCACCTCGGCACCTTCCTGCAGGCCGAAGGCGTCCAGCACGCTCAGGCGGTTCTTGCGTGCGAGCACCTCGAAGTCCTTGAAGGTGCCCACGCGGATGTTGGGCGTGTCGTACCACTGGTAGGGCAGGCGCCGCGTCACGGGCATGCGGCCGCGCGCAATGCTGATGCGGTTGGGCCAGTGCGCGAAATTGGGAAAGGCGACGATGCCGATGCGGCCGACGCGCGCGGTCTCGCGCAGCATCACCTCGGCATTGCGCAGGTGCTGCAGCGTGTCGATCTGAAGCACGACGTCGAAGGAAGCGTCGTCGAACATCGCAAGGCCTTCGTCGAGGTTGAGCTGGATCACGTCCACGCCATGGCGGATGCATTGCAGCACGTTGCCGTCGGCGATCTCCACGCCATAGCCGCTGCAGCCGCGCTCGCGCTGCAGCAGGTCGAGCAGCGCGCCATCGCCGCAGCCGAGGTCGAGCACGCGTGAGCCTTCGGGTACGAGGCTGGCGATCAGGCGCTGGGTGTTGATGTCACTCATGCGGCCGCCTCCTCCTTCGCGATGCGCTCGAAGTAGGAGCGCACCAGGCTCATGTAGCGCACGTCGTCGAGCAGGAAGGCGTCGTGGCCGTGCGGGGCGTCGATCTCGGCGTAACTCACGCTGCGGCGGTTGTCGAGCAGCGCCTTCACGATCTCGCGGCTGCGCGCCGGCGCGAAGCGCCAGTCGGTGGTGAAGCTCACGAGCAGGAAGCGCGCGGTGGCCGGCGCCAGCGCGGCGCGCAGGTCGCCGCCGTGCGCGCGTGCCGGATCGAAGTAGTCGAGCGCGCGCGTGATCAGCAGGTAGGTGTTGGCGTCGAAGTACTCGCTGAACTTGTCGCCGTTGTAGCGCAGGTAGCTCTCGATCTGGAACTCGACCTCCTGCGTCGAATAGAGGAAGTCGGTGCCTGCCCGGTCGCCTTCGACGGCACTGCGCAGCGCGCGACCGAACTTCTCGTTCATCAGGTCGTCGCTCTGGTAGGTAATGTGGCCGATCATGCGGGCGATGCGCAGCCCGCGCTTGGGCACCACGCCGTGCTCGTAGAAATGGCCACCGTTGAAGTCCGGGTCGGTCACGATGGCGCGCCGCGCCACCTCGTTGAATGCAATGTTCTGCGCCGTCAGGCTGGGGGCGCTCGCGATCACGACCGCATGGCGCACACGCTCCGGATACTGCAGCGTCCACGACAGCGCCTGCATGCCGCCAAGACTGCCGCCCATGACGGCAGCCAGCGTCTCGATGCCGAGCGCGTCGAGCAGGGCTGCCTGGGCACGCACCCAATCCTCGACCGTCACGACGGGGAAATCAGCGCCGTAGATGCGCCCGGTCGCGGGGTTGACGTGCATCGGGCCGGTGGAGCCGAAGCAGGAGCCGAGGTTGTTGATGCCGATCACGAAGAAGCGGTCGGTGTCGACCGGCTTGCCCGGGCCGATCATGTTGTCCCACCAGCCTTCGGACTTGTCCTGGCCCGCATAGACGCCCGCCACGTGGTGCGAGGCGTTCAGCGCATGGCACACCAGCACTGCATTGCTGCGCTGCGCGTTGAGCGTGCCGTAGGTCTCGTAGGCCAGGCTGTAGTCGGAAATGGTCGCGCCGCTGCTCAGCGGCAACGGCCCGGCGAAGGACATGGACTGCGAAGAGACAACCAGAGACATGGAAAAGAAAAACCCGGCCTCGCCAAAAACGAGCCGGGTCGGGCATCCGTCTTTAGCAGCATTTGTTAAGCGCCCGCAAGCTGGAGCAAATCGGCGCGTGGGGTGAGTATATGCCCGTCAAGACCAGCCGATCAATGCGCCTACACCCAGCAGCAGGAACAGCGCGGCCGAGATGCCGTGCACCAGCTTGATGGGCACTCGCTTGACGATGCGCTCGCCCAACCACACCACCGGCGCGTTGGCCAGCATCATGCCCAACGTGGTGCCGAGCACAACCCAGACATAGGCATCGACATAGCGTGCTGCCAGCATGACGGTGGCAATCTGCGTCTTGTCGCCCATCTCGGCCAGGAAGAACGCGACGAGCGTGGTGCCGAACACGCCGAAGCGCGAGGCCTTGGGCAGTTCGTCTTCGTCGAGCTTGTCAGGGATCAGCATCCACAGCGCCATCGCGATGAAGGAGCCGCCCAGGATCCAGCGCAACACGTCGGGTCCCAGCGTGTGCGTGACCCAGTTGCCCACCGCACCGGCGAGCGCATGGTTGACGACGGTGGCGGCAAAGATGCCCAGCACGATCGGCCAGGGCCGACGAAAGCGCGCGGCGAGCACCAGGGAGAGCAACTGGGTCTTGTCGCCCATTTCGGCGAGAGCGACCACGCCGGTCGCAACGAGAAAAGCTTCCATGAGAAAGGGGATTCCTTGGGCCGAAGAGAACGCAATTGACCGTGCAACACCTTCGGCCACACCCGAAGTTGCACGGTCAAAGGTCTCGCCAGGTGGAACACTGTCTGCGCCATGTCCCGCACGAAGCCGGACAAGTCTGTTGACGCACACCCTTCTCGCAATGGAAGGCGGCTACTCCCCAATGACCGGTGGATTGTAGCCCGGCGGGGGCCCACATAGTGAGCGTGCGCAAACTTCCTATTTATTTGTGAGGCCCTGATCGTTCCGGGCAAATTCCTACTTGCGCTGGAAGCATTTCACCCATAATGCACGAGCCTCGCTTCAAATCTAGGGGGAGTGGCAATTCGGTGATCGGTCAGTTTCGCGCGGCCCAGCGAACTTTTCGCGGGTGGTGCTCTCGGGACTCCATCGCTTTTTCCATGTGTTTATAGGAGTCCCTTCATGGGCAACAAACTGTACGTCGGCAACCTGCCCTATTCGGCGCGCGACGGCGATCTTGAACATGCGTTCAGCCAATTCGGCACGGTGACCAGTGCCAAGGTCATGATGGAGCGCGACTCCAGCCCCCCGCGTTCCAAGGGCTTCGGCTTTGTCGAGATGGGCAGCGACGCGGAAGCGCAAGCCGCCATCAAGGGCATGAACGGCCAGGACATGGGCGGCCGCAGCGTCGTCGTGAACGAGGCGCGTCCGATGGAAGCACGCCCGCCGCGTAGCGGCGGCTACGGTGGCGGTGGTGGCTACGGCGGCGGTGGTGGCGGCGGCTACGGTGGTGGCGGCGGCGGTGGCCGCGGCGGCTACGGTGGTGGTGGTGGCGGTGGCCGCGGCGGTTACGGCGGCGGCGGTGGTGGCGGCGATGGTGGTTTCCGCAGCCCCTATGGCGCCGGCCCGCGTGGCGGCGGCGGTGGCCGCGGTGGCTATGGCGGCGGCGGTGGCGGCAACAACAGCGGCTACTGATCTCCGCATCCTTCGCTGATGCCATGAAAAAAGGCTCCTTCGGGAGCCTTTTTCGTGGGCGCTCGAGGCGTCTATTCGTGGCGCCGCTTCTTCCGGCCGCGTCCCTGGACGGCCCTGTCGTACAGCGCGTTGGGCAGCACGCGCATGAGCTTGGCCACCACGCCCATCTGCCAGGGGATCACGCGGTAGCTGGTCCCGGCCTCGATCGCGTGGAAGGCGCGATCGGCAAAATCCTCTGCGCGCATCAGGAAGGGCATGCCATAGCGATTGCCCTGGGTGAGCGGCGTGTCGATGTAGCCCGGGCACAGCGTGACCACCCTGACGCCACTGCCACGCAGCTCGCCGCGAAGGCTTTCGCAATAAGCCACCACGCCGGCTTTGCTGGCGCAGTAGGCGCCGTGGCCTGGCAGCCCCCGGATGGCCGCGACGCTGCCGATGCCGACCAGCCGCCCGCTGCCGCGTTTTCGCATCGCCGCGACGAAGGGATGGAAAGTGGCAGCCAGGCCGACGTTGTTGATAGCCAGCGTCTCGGCCAGCACGTCCAGGTCGCCGCGGTCCTCGGTGTCGATGCCGACACTGATGCCGGCATTGGCGATCACGACGTCCGGGACGCCCTGGCTTTCAGTGCAGGCCAGGCCTGCCACCACGATGCTGTCGACTTGCGCCACGTCGGCGCCATAGACCTGGACCTCCCCGGCGTCGATGCTGCGGGCGGCGGCCCAGGCCTCGATTTCAGCGGTGCGCCGCGCGGTCAGCGCTAGCCGGTAACCGCCTTCGTGGAAGCGCGCCGCCAGTGCCTGGCCGATGCCGCTGGACGCGCCGGTGATGAAGACCAGCGGCTTCAACGCTTCACCCCGGGCGTGGACGGCATCAGCAGGCCACGCACGCGGCCCTGCAGGTGGGCCACCCCCGTCAGGTTGTCGTAGTCCAGCGAATCGGCCGTGAACTGGTCCGATCCACGGATCAGCGTGACGGGCTTGTGCGACTTCACGCGCTCGGTATCGAGAAAGGCATGCAGGAACTCGCCGCGAAACTCCAGCCGCGGATTGGCTTTGCCATTGGCCGAAGTCGACGCCTCGCGCACCACGATCGCATTGCCGAAGAGCTGGATCTCGGTGCCGTCGGCATTCGACAGGCCACGGTTGGCGGTAGCGCGCGTGACCAGACCCTGGGGGGACACGGAGCGCACGCGCACTTGGTCAACCTCGATCGTGTCGGTGTCCGGGTAGTGCCGGCCCTCGTTGCCGAAGAGTTCGCTGCGCAGATCCCCGCTGGGCAGGAAGTTCTTGATCACGAAGCCGCGCATGAAGAAGTCAGGCTCGTGCTTGGGTGCCTCCTTGGGCGTGGGCTCGAGCAGCTTCGGCGCGTTGCGCACCAGCCAGTAGGTGCCCAGCGCGAGCACCAACGTAACGATGATCGGCAGGTAGATCGTCACCCGGTCGAAACCGTCGCGCAACAGGTTCCAGACCCGCTTGGCCTTCATGCCGAGGGGCCTCGCGCAATGTCCAGCAGCCGGCGGTAGTGGCCGCCGGCGGTGAGCAGCAGATCGCAGAACTCGCGCGCAGCCCCTTCGCCACCACGCGCCGCTGTCACGTGGTGCGCGATCGCCCGCACCTCGGCGTGCGCATTGGCCGGCGCAGCGGCAAAGCCGACACGGGTGAGCACGGGCAGGTCCGGCCAGTCGTCGCCGATCGCGGCTGCCTGCGTCCATGTCACGCCGAACTGCGCAAGCATGGCCTCGGCCGCCGGCAGCTTGTCCTCGGTGCCGTAGCGCACGTGCTCGATACCCAGCGCCTGCAGGCGCACACGCAGCGGCTTCGAATCCCGTCCGGTGATCACCGCAGGGGTGATGCCCGCCAAGCGCAGCAGCTTGAGGCCATAGCCGTCGAGGATGCTGAAGCGCTTGAGGGTTTCGCCGTGCTCGCTGAAATAGACACCGCCGTCGGTGAGCACGCCGTCCACGTCGAAAAAGGCGACGCGGATGTCCTGAGCGGCCAGCAGGGTTTCCGCCTCGAATGCGACGGCCATCAGATGACCTTCGCGCGCATCAGGTCGTTGATGCTGAGCGCGCCGATCAGCACGCCCGTCGCGTCGACCACCAGCACGCTGGTGATCCGGTATTGCTCCATCACTTCGGCCGCCTCGGCCGCCAACGCGTCGGCGCGCAGCGTGCGCGGGCCGGGATGCATCACGTCGGCCGCCGTGAGCGCCCGCAGGTCGGCGCCGGTCTCGATCTGGCGGCGCAGGTCGCCGTCGGTGAAGATACCGATCGCCCGACCTTCGCCGTCCACCACCGCCGCGGCACCCATGCCCTTTCCGCTCATCTCGCGCATCAGCGCGCTGAAACTGGCGTCCGGCCCAACGCTCGGCACCTCATCGCCCGAGCGCATCACGTCGCTGACATGGGTGAGCAGCTTGCGGCCCAGGGAGCCGCCCGGATGCGAGCGCGCGAAGTCCTCTGTGCCGAAGCCGCGCGCATCGAGCAGGGCGACCGCCAGCGCATCACCCATGGCCATCTGCGCGGTGGTGCTGGCGGTGGGGGCGAGGTTGAGCGGACAGGCCTCCTTCTCGACGCCGCTGTCGAGCACGACGTCGGCGTGGCGCGCCAGCGTGGAGTCGACGCCGCCGGTGATCGCGATCAGGGGCACGCCCAGCCGCTTGACGACCGGCAGGATCACGGTGAGCTCGTCGACCTCGCCGCTGTTGGAAATGGCCAGGACCAAGTCGACCGCCTTGATCATGCCGAGATCGCCGTGGCTGGCCTCGGCCGGGTGCACGAACATCGCCGGCGTACCGGTCGACGCCAGCGTGGCCGCGATCTTGCGTCCCACGTGTCCGCTCTTGCCCATGCCCATGACCACCACCCGGCCGCGCACGCCGAGAATCTTTCGCACGGCGTCCACGAAGCTGGCGCCAATGCGCAGCTTGAGGCCGAGAACGGCCGCTGCTTCGATGTCGAAGGTGGTGCGGGCCCGCGCGAGCATCGCGTCGGCGGAGGTCGCGAGGACCGGATCGGGGCTGGAGCTCATCGCGGAATTTTATCGGCGCGCATCGGGCAAGCCGGCGCCGGGGTCTACATTCAGTAGCATCGCCGCATGTCCTCCTTCGACCTCACGCTGATGTACCTGCTGGCTGCAGTGGTCGGCGTGGTCGCGTGCCGGTACCTGCGCCTGCCGCCGATGCTGGGCTACCTGGGGGCAGGCGTACTGATAGGCCCGCACGCTCTGGCCTTCGCCCAGAACGTCGAGGGCATCCGGCACCTGGGCGAATTCGGCGTGGTCTTCCTCATGTTCGTGATCGGGCTGGAGTTCAGTCTGCCCAAGCTGCGCGCGATGCGCAGACACGTGTTCGGCCTGGGGCTGCTGCAAGTGATGCTGACCATGGCCATCGCGACTGCCGGCAGCCTGCTGCTGGCCGCCTGGCTGCCGCCTGACTGGCGCCTGGGTTGGCAGACCGCGCTGACGCTGTCGGGTGCGCTCACCATGAGCAGCACCGCCATCGTGGTGAAGCTCATGGCCGAGCGGCTGGAGCTCGAGAGCGAGCACGGCAAGCGGGTGATAGGCGTGTTGCTCTTCCAGGATCTGGCCGTGGTGCCGCTGCTGGTGCTGATCCCGGCGCTGGGCGCTCCGCCGGAGACGATGCTGAAGGCGCTGGGCATCGCGTTGCTGAAAGCGAGCTTCCTGGTGGGCGTGCTGCTCTACGGCGGCCCGCGCGTCATGCGCTGGTGGCTCACCCTGGTCGCACGCCGGCGCAGCGAGGAGCTCTTCATGCTCAACCTGCTGCTGGTCACGCTGGGCCTGGCCTGGCTGACGGAGCTGGCGGGGCTGAGCCTGGCGCTAGGGGCCTTCGTAGCCGGGATGCTGGTGTCGGAGACCGAATTCAAGCACCAGGTCGAAACCGACATCCGGCCTTTCCACGATGTGCTGCTGGGGCTGTTTTTCATCACCATCGGCATGTCGCTGGACTGGCACATCGTGGTCGAGCGCTGGGCGCTCGTGGGGGTGCTACTGCTGCTGCCGCTGGCCTTCAAGCTGCTGCTGGTCACGCTGCTGGCGCGCTTGCTGGGCGCGACGGCAGGCGTGTCGCTGCGCACCGGGCTGTACCTGGCGCAGGCCGGCGAATTCGGCTTCGTGCTGCTGAGCCTCGCCCAGGGGCGGGAACTGCTGCCGGAATGGCTCGCGAACCCGGTGCTCGCCTCGATGGTGCTGTCGATGATGGCAACGCCCTTCATCGTGATGTACAGCAACCGCATCGTGCGCCGGCTGGTGGCGAGCGACTGGCTGCAGCAGTCGCTGCAGATGACCTCGATCGCGCGCAAGACCATCAACACCGCTCAGCACGTGATCATCTGCGGTTACGGTCGCTGCGGCCAGAACCTGGCACGGATGCTGGAACGCGAAGGCATTCCCTACCTCGCGCTGGACCTGGACCCGGACCGCGTGCACCAGGCGGCCGCGGCCGGTGACTCGGTGGTCTTCGGCGACGCGGCACGCCTGCAGGCCTTGATGGCAGCGGGCCTCGCGCGCGCGAGCGCAGTGGTCGTGACCTACCTGGACATCCCGGGCGCGCTCAAGGTGCTGGCCAACACGCGCGCGCACGCGCCACAGGTGCCGGTAATCGTGCGCACCAAGGACGATCGCGAGTTGGAGAAGCTGCAGGCCGCCGGCGCGACCGAGGTGGTGCCCGAGGCGATCGAGGGCTCGCTGATGCTCGCCAGCCACGCGCTGGCGCTGGTGGGCGTGCCGATGCGGCGGGTGATCCGGGTGGTGCAGGACCAGCGCGATGCGCGCTACAACCTGCTGCGCGGCTACTTTCACGGCGCCGACGACGACAACGTCGACGAGCTGGACCACGAGCGGCTCAACAGCTTCACGCTCACAGCTGATGCGCGCGCAGTGGGCCTGCCGCTCGATAGGCACGCGCTGGAGGCCGTGGGGGTGCGGGTGGCCAGCCTGCGGCGGCGCGACGGCAAGGCAGAAGAGGCGAGCGAGGGCATCGTGCTGGCCGACGGCGACACGCTGGTGCTGTCGGGCAAGCCCGCCGCGCTGGCGATAGCGGTCGAGCTGCTGCAGAAGGGTTGAGCGCCTCGGCGGTCCGCTCAGTTGAGCTGGCTCGGATTGCGCTTTTCTTCGTCGATCTGCTGCTGGCGCCGCACGGCCTCGCATTGGGCAAGCGCTCGGTTCTCGGCCTTGGCGCACTGCGCGACCATGCAGCGTGCGCGGCCGAAGAAGCCCTGGTTGGCACAGGCCGCTTCCGGACTGGGCGGGGCGACCGGCTCCGGCGTCGCCGCTGCCGCGACGACCGCTGCCGGCGCTGGCATAGGCGCAGACGGAGGTGCCGCGGACGGCGCAGGAGGTGACGTCTTGCGCGGTTTGGGCGCTGCAGCGGCCACCGCCTTGGGAGGAGCTTCTGCCCGGACCGGCGGCACGGCCGCCGGTGGCTGTGGTGTCACCTTGATCGGTGGCGGCGGCTCGGCCGTCACGGCGGGCGCGGGTTGCGCGGGAGGGAGCGCCGGCGATGCAGATACAGGCGTGGGCTCAGGTGCGGCGGGTGCGGGTGCGGGCGCAAGTGCGACAGCAGGCGCTGCAGGCGGTGGCGCAACGGCAACCGGGCCCCCCACCGCGGCCGTCTGCGCCGGCACCGGCGCGGCGGCGTCACGCCGGCTGGTGGCATACCAGGCACCGGCAGCGAGCAGGACGGCAAGCAGTCCCAGGACGCCCCATGCGGTGCCGGTTCGACGCGGTGCCGCCGAGGGCAGGGTGGAAAGCGTCGCCGGCCTCGTGGTCGCCTTGGGCTTCGGCATCGACGGTGGCGGCGACAGCGGCACAGGTCGAGACGGCCTTGGGGGCACGGCGGGCGAAGAGGGTTCCGCGATCGCCGGGCGCGCCACCGGGACCGTCGCTTCATCGCCCGCCAGGGTAGGTGCTGGTGGCGGCGACGCTTCGGGCAAGGGCAGACGCTCAGTGATCGGCCAGCCGTCGTTGGCCGGCTGGCGATCGGCCGACGCTACTGCCGCAGGCACCAGCCGATGGCCACAACCTCTGCAGAACTTGGCGCCATCACGGTTTTCCGCTTGGCAGGACGCACACAGCACAGCCATCTCCAGAGTCCCTCCGACTCGACGCTTGTCATGATCAGCGGCGCGGCAAGAGGACCCGCCGCACCCGGCGTCATGCCGAAGGCCTCAGGTCACCGCCACGCGTTTGGGCTTGTTGACCATTCTCTTCGCAATGACCGCGCCCAGCGCCATCGAGAGTTCCAGCGCGAGAACAGGCTGGCGGTTGGACATCTCGGCGAAGCGGATGGCCGTCAGTCGCCAGACCCGGGCCGCCCCGGTGGCCACCACATTGGCGGAGCGTGGCAAGCGGGAGAAGAAGGCGCCTTCACCGACCACGGAACCAGGATTGAGGATGGCGAGCCGCATCTGGCCCTGGCTACCCATCAGGTGAACGCTGAGCGCGCCGCGCTCGATGAAGAAGATCGTCCGGTCGTGGGCACCCTGGTCGATCAGCACCTGGCCGGCGGCCAGGTCGAAGGGCTGCAGATAGCTCGCGAGTGTTTCCCATTGCTGGGCGTTGAAGGCCGGCGCGAAGGCGTCGTAGCTCGTGTTCTGTGCGACGGCGCGGCAAAGATCCTGGATGCTCATGGACATGGTGACTCACCTGCTGCTGTGCGTGCCGAGGCCAAGTATGGGCCATTGCGCCAATTTGCAGTGACAGAAGTCACGATATTTAACGCTTAATGTCTACTTTCCGATACAAAATCGCGAAAATATCACACCGAGTAAGTCGTCCGCACCGAACTCTCCGGTGATTTCGTTGAGTGCGTTCTGGGCCAGACGCAGCTCCTCGGCCAGCAGATCGAGGGACTGAGCCCGGGCCGCCAAGTGTTCGCCAGCCAGCGACAGATGTTCCGCGGCGCGCGACAACGCCTCGACATGGCGCGCACGCGCCAGATAGACGCCATCCGGGACTGCTTGCCAACCGGCGATCTCGAGCAGGCGGAGCCTGAGCGCCTCGATCCCGAATCCCGTCCGCGCGGAGAGCGTGACCCCGGTGTCCGACGCCGCCGCGGCCGCGGCCGCATCCTGCTTGCTCCAGATGTCCAGTACCGGCACGCCAACGGGCAGCTTCTCGCTGAGCAGGCGCAGAATCTCGGCATCCGCCTGCGCGTAGTCGGTCCGGTCCACCCGCGTCAGATCGTGCAGGAACAGCACGGCATCGGCGCCTTCGATCTGGCTCCAGGCGCGCGCCACGCCGATCTGCTCGACCAGGTCGGCGCTCTCGCGCAGGCCCGCCGTGTCGACCACGTGCAAGGGAACGCCATGGATCTGGATCGTCTGCGACACCACGTCGCGCGTGGTGCCCGGAATCGGGCTGACGATGGCGAGCTCGGCACCGGCCAGGGCATTGAGCAGGGAGCTCTTGCCCGCGTTGGGCTGGCCGGCGATCACGACCTTGATCCCTTCGCGCAGCAGGGCGCCCTGCCTCGCACGCTGCTGGACCGCATCCAACTGCGCCTGCAGGGAAACGAGCTGCCCCTGAGCATCGGCTTTCTGCAGGAAGTCGATCTCCTCTTCCGGGAAATCGAGCGTCGCCTCGACCAGCATGCGCAGATGGATCAAGGCATCGCGCAGCGTGTGGATCTCCTGCGAGAACGCACCCGAGAGCGAGCGGCCGGCGCTACGCGCTGCCGCCTCGGTACTCGCATCGATCAAGTCGGCGATCGCCTCGGCCTGTGCCAGGTCAATCTTGCCGTTGAGGAAGGCACGCTGGCTGAATTCGCCTGGCTCGGCCACGCGCAGGCCTGGCAGCCGCGGACGGCCGGAAATCGCGTCCTTCTCCGCCGCAGCCTCCAGACAGCGCGCCAGCAGCAGCTGGAGCACGACCGAGCCGCCGTGTGCCTGCAGTTCCAGCACGTCTTCGCCCGTGTAGGAATGGGGCGCCGGAAAGTGGATGGCCAGGCCCTGGTCGATGGCGCCGCCGGCCGCATCGCGAAAGGGCAGATACGTGGCCTCGCGCGGGCGCAGGCTGCGGCCGCAGATCGCATCAATCAGGGGCACCAGCCGTGCGCCGGACACCCGCACGATACCCACCGCGCCACGGCCGGCAGCAGTGGCGATGGCAACGATGGGATCGGTGGTGCGGGCCAGCATGGCGTCGATGATGCTTCAACAAAGAGAAGGGCCGCATTCTGCGGCCCTTGCTCGGGAAGGCGTGCGCTCGCGCGCTATTTGCCGATCACGCCCAGCCGTTTGTTGATGAACCACTGCTGCGCGATCGACAGCACGTTGTTGGTGATCCAGTACAGCACCAGGCCGGCCGGGAAGAAGATGAACATCACGCTGAAGGCCAGCGGCATGATCCACATGAGCTTGGCCTGCATCGGATCGGGCGGCGTCGGGTTGAGCCAGGTCTGGAACAGCGAGGTCGCAGTCATCACGATCGGCAGGATGAACCAGGGGTCCGGCGCCGAGAGGTCCTTGATCCAGCCGATCCACGGCGCATGGCGCATCTCGACCGAGGACAGCAGCACCCAGTAGAGCGCAATGAACACCGGGATCTGGATCAGGATCGGGAAGCAGCCGCCCATCGGGTTGACCTTTTCCTCGCGGTAGATGCGCATCATCTCCTGCTGCATCTCCTGCGGCTTGTCCTTGAGCCGCTCGCGCATTTCCATGATCTTCGGGTTGATGGCCTTCATCTTGGCCATGCTGCCGTAGGCCTTGGCGTTGAGCCAATAGAAGGCGGCCTTCAGCAACACCACCAGCGCGACGATGGCCCAGCCCCAGTTGCCCAGCATGCCGTGCAGCTTGTCGAGCAGCCAGTACAGCGGCTTGGAGATGATGGTGAAGATGCCGTAGTCCTTGACCAGCTCGAGGCCGGGCGCGACCGCCTCCAGCGTCTTCTCGGCCTGCGGGCCCACGAAGAACTCGGCGTCGATGGACTTGGTGGTGCCCGGCTCGACCGCGCCGGCCGAGGTGATCATGCCGACCGCGTAGAGGTTGTTGTCGACCTTGCGGGCGAACAGGTCGCGCTGGATGCCATCCTTCAGCAGCCAAGCGCTGGCAAAGTAGTGCTGCACCATCGCGACATAGCCGTTGGGCGATTCCTTGACGAACTCGGCCTTGTTGTTTTCGATGTCCTTGAACTCGATCTTCTGGTACTTCTTGGCTTCGGTGTAGACCGCCGGGCCGGTGAAGGTGGAATAGAAGGAGGACTCGCCCGGCGGCTTGTTGCCGTCGCGCACGATCTGCAGATAGAGCTGGGGCGAGACCGGCGCCGTGCCGGTGTTGACGATCTCGTGGCGCACGGCCATGTCATAGGCGCCGCGCTTGAGCGTCCAGGTCTTGACCAACTTGACGCCGCCCAGGTCGGCCGACTCGAAGCGCAGCAACAATTCGTTGGCACCGTCTTTCAGCGCGCGCTCGCCGCTGAAGCTCATCGGCGTCTTGTGCGTGGGGAAGGCGCCGCCGATGAGGCCCGTCTGGGCCACGTAGTACCGGTTCGGGCTCTGGTCGAGCAGGATGAAGGGCTTGTCCTTCTCCGCCAGGTCGTCGTGCTGGATGAACTCGCTCTGGACCAGCGAGCCGCCTTCGGTGTCGAAGGTCAGCTTGAGTACGTCGGTCGTGACGACCACGCGCTCGCCCGCCGTCGGCGCCGCGGTCTTGCCATCCGGCACGGCGCTTGCGCCGCTGGTCCCGGCCTGCGTGGTGCTGGCCTGCGGCACCGCGCTCGATGCCGCACCGGCAGGCGTGGGTGCCGGTGCCGTCGCTGTCGCATGCGGCTTGGTCGACGGCAGGAAGGTGGGACTGCGACCGTTGTAGACCTGCCATTGGTCCCACAGCAGCACCAGCGAGAAACCAAAAATCACCCACAGGATGGTGCGGCGAATATCGTTCATGAAGAAGACTTCTTGTCGTCGGGGAAGAGGGAAGAGAACAGCCCACCCGCGCGGCCGGCCTGGTGCTCTTCCTTCGGGGGAACGGGATCGTGGCCGCCCTGGCACCAGGGCTGGCAGCGCACGAGACGGCGCAGGGTGAGATAGCTGCCGCCCGCGGCGCCATGGCGCTGCAGCGCCTCGATGGCGTAGACGGAGCAGGTGGGCTCGAAGCGGCAGGCCTGTCCGAGCCAGGGACTCAGCAGCAGACGATAAGCCTTCACCAGGCCGATCAGCAACGCCTTCATGATGCCCGCGCGGCCGCCGCCCGCTCCAGAAGCAGCTGGAGCTCGGCGCGAACAGCGGCCTTGAGCCTGTCGGAAGTCGCGCTCTGGAATTCCTTGCGATCGAAAGCCGCGCGCAGCCGCACCACGTGCGCCGCCTGCGGCAGCGAGGCCGCGGCGTCGGCGCTCATGCGGTAGATCTGGCGCTTGATGGCATTGCGGGTGACCGCGCGGCGCGCCCAGCGCTTCGGCACCATGGCACCGACCCACAGGCCCTGCGTGGCGAACAGCAACACCTCACCGGACTGCGCGTCCAGCGCGCAGCGATGCAAGGCGAAGTGGGTGGTGCGCGCCACGGTGGCACCTGCGAGAACAGCCTGGAACTGCGCGCGGGTCTGTAGCCGCTGCATGGAAGCCAACCGCGAAGCGCCGGCGAACGAGGACGGCAGCAGCGGTAGCGGTAGGGCTGGCAACGGCGCCGGCGAAATGCCCTTAGACGGAAAGGCGCTTGCGGCCCTTGGCGCGGCGCGCGTTGATGACGGCGCGGCCGCCGCGGGTCTTCATACGGACCAGGAAGCCGTGAGTACGGGCGCGGCGGATCTTGGAGGCTTGGTAGGTGCGTTTCATGATGGTTTTCCTGATGGGCCCCGGTGGCTGTGCGTTGCAGGGCTGAGTGCTCTCTCTGATACCCCGAAACACACACAAAGAGGTTTTCAGGGAAACCCGCGATTATCGCAAACATTCGGCCGCACAACAATCGGAAGACGCCTGGGGGCTGTTTCCGGGCCCCGGAAAACTATGTGGATAAGGTTTTGACAAGTTAGAATCACCGGCCCATCCCAGGGGCGCCTATCCACAAGCAGAACGAGAAAATGAACGAGGGACACTTCACCCTTCAGAGCCTCCATGCCGAGTGAAGGCATCGGCGACAGCCTTTGGCAGGCCTGCGTTGACCAGCTCGCGCAGGAGCTGTCTGAACAGCAATTCAACACCTGGATCAAGCCCCTGACCGCCAAGGTCGCGGACGATCTGTCCCGGGTCACGGTCTTCGTCGCCAACCGCTTCAAGCTGGACTGGATCCGGGCCCAGTACGCCGGCAAGATCGCTTCCATGGCGGAGAAGATCTACGGCCAGCCGGTGACAATCGAGTTAGCGCTTGCTCCTCGGGAAATCGTTACCCGGCCTGTCTCCATGGCCATTGTCACAGAGACGGATGTGCCGCGTGATGTCACCGGCCCCGGCGAGGATCCGCCCGGTGCGGCGTTCAAGAACCGGTTGAACGCCGGCCTGACCTTCGAGACGCTGGTCGAGGGCACGGCCAACCGGATGGCGCGCGCCGCCGCCATGCATGTGGCCGGCACGCCTGGCCATCTGTACAACCCGTTGTTCATCTACGGCGGCGTCGGCCTGGGCAAGACCCATCTGATGCACGCCGTGGGCAACCGCCTGCTGTCGGATCGGCACGACGCCAAAGTTCTCTACATCCACGCCGAGCAGTTCGTCTCGGATGTGGTCAAGGCCTATCAGCGCAAGACCTTCGATGAGTTCAAGGAGCGCTATCACTCGCTCGACCTGCTCCTGATCGACGACGTCCAGTTCTTCGCCAACAAGGACCGGACGCAGGAGGAATTCTTCAACGCCTTCGAGGCCCTGCTGGCCAAGAAGTCGCACATCGTCATGACCAGCGACACCTATCCCAAGGGGCTGGCGGACATCCACGAGCGGCTGGTTTCCCGCTTCGACTCCGGTCTGACGGTGGCGATCGAGCCGCCCGAGCTCGAGATGCGTGTGGCGATCCTGATCAACAAGGCGCGCGTCGAAGGCGCCGAAATGCCCGAGGAAGTGGCCTTCTTCGTGGCCAAGAACGTGCGCTCCAACGTGCGAGAGCTCGAGGGCGCACTGCGCAAGATCCTGGCGTACTCGCGCTTCAACCAGAAGGAGATCTCCATCGCCCTGGCGCGCGAGGCGCTGCGCGACCTCCTGTCGATCCAGAACCGGCAGATCTCGGTCGAGAACATCCAGAAGACGGTGGCCGACTATTACAAGATCAAGGTCGCCGACATGTACTCGAAGAAGCGGCCGGCCTCGATCGCCCGGCCCCGCCAGATCGCGATGTACCTGGCCAAGGAACTGACCCAGAAGAGCCTGCCCGAGATCGGCGAACTCTTCGGCGGCCGCGACCACACGACCGTGCTGCACGCGGTGCGCAAGATCTCCGGCGAACGCCAGCAGCTCACCGAGCTCAACCAGCAGTTGCATGTGCTGGAACAAACCCTCAAGGGCTGAAGAGACCTGTCATTGCAGATTCATGAAGCCCTGTCAAAGGACAACTCTGGGGAAAGTTTCGGCACAAGCACCGGCTTGTCCACAGGCGCGGTGCGTGCAGCGAAGTTGTCCGCCTTGGCGCGACAGCGCCGAAGCGCCCCTGCACACAGCCAGCGGGCAACGGCAAGTGCTTGTCACAAAAGCGGAAAATGGCCCTGTCCACAGCAGGGTGCGTCCCTTATCTACTACTACTAATTTGAATTAAAGAAATAAAGAAGAGGTAAGCATGATCGTTTTGAAGGCCACACAAGACAAAGTCCTCGCCGCGCTGCAGTCGGTGGCGGGCATCGTGGAGCGACGCCACACCCTGCCGATCCTGGCCAACGTGCTGATCCGCAAGACCGGTTCTCGCCTGCAACTGACCACCAGCGACCTGGAGATCCAGATCCGCACCCATGCCGAGCTCGGTGGGGACGAGGGCAACTTCACCACCACCGTGGGTGCGCGCAAGTTGATCGACATCCTGCGCACCATGCCCTCCGACCAGACGGTGAGCCTGGAATCCAGTGCCAGCAAGCTGGTGCTCAAGGGCGGCAAGAGCCGCTTCACCCTGCAGTCGCTGCCGGCCGAGGATTTCCCGCTGGTGCAGGAGTCGGCCAACTTCGGACCGGTGTTCAGCGTGCCGCAGAAGACGCTGAAGGACCTGCTTAGCCAGGTCTCCTTCGCCATGGCGGTGCACGACATCCGCTACTACCTGAACGGCATCCTGTTCGTGGCCGAGGGCAAGCAACTGAGCCTGGTCGCCACCGACGGCCACCGCCTCGCCTTCGCCTCGGCCACGCTCGACGTGGAGGTGCCGCGCCAGGAGGTCATCCTGCCGCGCAAGACGGTGCTGGAGATGCAGCGCCTGCTGTCGGACGCCGAGGGCGCGATCGAGATGCAGTTCGCCAACAACCAGGCCAAGTTCGCCTTCGAGGGCATGGAGTTCGTCACCAAGCTGGTCGAGGGCAAGTTCCCGGACTACAACCGCGTGATCCCCAAGAACCACAAGAACTCGGTGACGCTCGGCCGTGCGCCGCTCCTGGCCAGCCTGCAGCGCACCGCGATCCTCACCAGCGAGAAGTTCAAGGGCGTGCGTCTGAACATCGAGCCCGGAACCCTGCGCATCGCCTCCAACAATGCCGAGCAGGAGGAAGCGCAGGACGAGCTCGACATCGACTACGGCGGCGATACCATCGAGATCGGCTTCAACGTCGGCTACCTGATCGACGCGCTGGCCAACATGAGCCAGGACATGGTCAAGCTGGACCTGGCCGACTCCAACAGCTCGGTGCTGATGACCATCCCCGAGAACGCCTCCTTCAAGTACGTGGTCATGCCGATGCGCATCTGACGCCACCGCCAGCGCCTGCAGGGAGATGCAAGACCGCCCGCGGCATTCCGCGGGCTTGGTCTTTCCAGAGACGAAGAAGACACGGTCCCGAGAGAGAGAACATCCTGATGAGTGAAGCCAACAAGCCGGAAACGCCGCACACCGAGCCGGTCTACACGCCTGAGATCGACAACGCGATTCCCATCGAAGTCACACCGCCCGCCGACAGCTACGGCGAGGGCTCGATCACGATCCTCGAGGGTCTGGAGGCGGTGCGCAAGCGTCCCGGCATGTACATCGGCGACACCTCCGACGGCACCGGCCTGCACCATCTGGTGTTCGAGGTGGTCGACAACTCCATCGACGAGGCGCTGGCCGGCCACTGCGACGACATCGTCGTCACCATCCACACCGACAACTCGATCTCGGTGGTCGACAACGGCCGTGGCATCCCCACCGGCGTCAAGATGGACGACAAGCACGAGCCCAAGCGCTCGGCCGCCGAGATCGCCTTGACCGAACTGCATGCGGGCGGCAAGTTCAACCAGAACAGCTACAAGGTCTCGGGCGGCCTGCACGGCGTGGGCGTGAGCTGCGTGAATGCACTGTCCAAGATGCTGCGCCTCACGGTGCGGCGCGAGGGCAAGGTGCACGTGCTGGAGTTCAGCAAGGGCTTCGTGCAGAACCGCATCGTTGAGACGGTCAACGGCGTCGAGGTCTCGCCGATGAAGGTGACGGGCGACACCGAGAAGCGCGGCACCGAGGTGCACTTCCTGCCCGACACCGAGATCTTCAAGGAGAACGCGGACTTCCACTACGAGATCCTGAGCAAGCGCCTGCGCGAACTCAGCTTCCTCAACAACGGCGTGCGCATCCGCCTGCTGGACGAGCGTACCGGCAAGGAGGACGACTTCTCGGGTGCCGGCGGCGTCAAGGGCTTCGTCGAGTTCATCAACAAGGGCAAGACGGTCCTGCACCCCAACGTGTTCTATGCCGTCGGCGAGCGGCCGGCCGACACCTATGGCGGCATCCCCGGCACGCACATCGGCGTCGAGGTCGCAATGCAGTGGAACAGCGGCTACAACGAGCAGGTGCTGTGCTTCACCAACAACATCCCGCAGCGTGACGGTGGTACCCATCTCACCGGCCTGCGCGCTGCGATGACGCGGGTGATCAACAAGTACATCGAGGAGAACGAACTGGCCAAGAAGGCCAAGGTCGAGGTCACCGGTGACGACATGCGCGAAGGCCTGTGCTGCGTGCTCAGCGTGAAGGTGCCCGAGCCCAAGTTCTCCAGCCAGACCAAGGACAAACTGGTCTCCAGCGAGGTGCGTGCCCCGGTCGAGGACATCGTGGGCCGCCTGCTGAGCGACTACCTGCAGGAGCGTCCGAACGACGCCAAGATCATCTGCGGCAAGATCGTCGAGGCCGCCCGCGCCCGCGAGGCGGCCCGCAAGGCGCGCGAGATGACGCGCCGCAAGGGCGTGCTCGACGGCATGGGCCTGCCCGGCAAGCTGGCCGATTGCCAGGAGAAGGACCCGGCATTGTGCGAGGTCTACCTGGTGGAGGGCGATTCCGCCGGCGGCTCCGCCAAGCAGGGCCGCGACCGGAAGTTCCAGGCCATCCTGCCACTGCGCGGCAAGATCCTGAACGTGGAGAAGGCGCGCTACGAGAAGCTGCTGACCAGCAACGAGATCCTGACCATGATCACCGCCCTGGGCACCGGCATCGGCCGTGCGGGCGCGACCACCGCCGGCGGGGGTGCCGACGACTTCAACGTTGCCAAGCTGCGCTACCACCGCATCATCATCATGACCGACGCGGACGTCGACGGCGCCCACATCCGCACGCTGCTCTTGACCTTCTTCTATCGCCAGATGCCGGAGCTGGTCGAACGCGGCCACATCTACATCGCGCAGCCGCCGCTGTACAAGGTGAAGGTCGGCAAGGAGGAGCAGTACCTCAAGGACGGACCGGCGCTCGACGCCTTCCTGCTCAAGGTGGCGCTCAAGGATGCCAGCATCCAGACCGGTGGCGACAAGCCCGGCACCCTCAGCGGCGACACCCTGGCCGAGCTGGCGCGCAAGCACCAGCTGGCCGAGGCCGTGATCGCGCGCCTGGGCAGCTTCCTCGATGCCGAAGCGCTGCGCGCCATCGCCGACGGCGTGGCGTTGGACCTGGACACCATCGCCGGCGCCGAGGCCTCGGCCGTGGCGCTGCAGGCGAGCTTGCGCGAACTCAGCACCACCGGCGTGCCGGCCGAGGTGGCCAGCGAGTTCGACACGCGCACCGACAAGCCGCTCCTGCGCATCAGTCGCCGCCATCACGGCAACATCAAGAGCAGCGTGATCACGCAGGACTTCGTGCACGGCGCTGACTACGCCGCGCTGGCCGAGGCGGCCAAGACCTTCCGCGACCTGCTGGGCGAAGGCGCCGTGGTGCGTCGCGGGGAGGGCGAGAAGGCCAAGGAGGAGAAGGTCGGCGACTTCCGCGAAGCCATGCGCTGGTTGATCGGCCAGGCCGAGAACGCGACTTCGCGCCAGCGCTACAAGGGCCTGGGCGAGATGAACCCCGAGCAGCTGTGGGAAACCACCATGGACCCCGCCGTGCGGCGCCTGCTCAAGGTGCAGATCGACGACGCGATCGAGGCCGACCGGGTGTTCACCATGCTGATGGGCGACGAGGTCGAGCCGCGGCGGGAGTTCATCGAGCAGAACGCGCTGCGGGCGGCCAACATCGACGTCTGAGCCGGCCGGGCTGGGGGACGTGTCACGTCCCCTGAAGAATCGCACGCCAGACTCGCCCCCGGGTGCTTCCATTCGTCTGCGCATTGGGTGAAACGCTATAGCTAGCCCGACTCTTGCTAAGCAAAATTCCGGCGGATTGACGCCGATTTTTTGGAGCGAGGACAGCAGCGATGAAACCGATCCGTTTCGGATGGCCCACGGCGGCAATGGTCTGGATGGCGTGCGCGTCTGCGCAGGCGCTGACCAACCCACCGATCCAGGTAGCGCAGGGCATCGAGTACATGTGCGGCGGCAGCGACAGCGCCGAGGCCGACTTCATGCGCATGGTGTCCCCCCGCTGGGCGGCTACGCTGGAGTTCTCGGTCAACCGGGCCAAGTCCGGCCAGATGCCTTCCGACATCCAGGTCGTGGTGCGCGAGCGCTACACCGGCCGGCCGGTCATGGAAGCCGTTTCCGGGGCGCCCTACATGGTGGCACGGCTCGACCCCGGTTCCTACGAGATCGAGGCGACCCTGGCTGGCGTCACGCTGCGTCAGCCGCTGGTCGTGTTCAACGGCGTCGGCTCGCGGGCGGCGTTCGTCTGGCCCTCCAACGTCGATTTCGCCAATGCCGGCGGGCTGCGCCGGGCCGAGCAGCAGGCGGCAGTGCGCACCCGCGACTGAGCCCGCGGGCGCATGACGCCCGGAGTTCAGTTTCCTCTAAGCCTGTCTGCCCATAGTTCGGGCGTGGGACGAACGCGTCGCCCCCGCTTCCCCAACCCGAGCAAGGACACGGCTATGAACACCCTTCGTTTTTCGCGGCCCGTGGCGGCACTGGCACTGGCACTTGGCGCTGCTTCGCTGCTGGGCGCGCTTTCCGCGCAGGCGGCCTACAACCCACCGATCCACATGGCCAACGGCATCGAGTACATGAGCGGCGGCATCAGCAGCGACGAGGCCGCGCTGATGCAGACCGTGGCGCCACGCTGGCCGGCCACCTTCGAGTTCGCGATCAAGGACGGCAGCCGTTCGAACTTCGCGGCCGATATCGCCGTGACGGTGCGCGACGCTTCCGGCCACGCCGTGCTGTCGCAGGTGATGTCCGAAGGGCCTTTCATGGTGGCACGGCTCGATCCAGGCCGCTACGAGGTGGAAGCCACGCTGGCCGGCCAGACACTGAAGCAATCGGTCGAGATCCGCGCCGGCAGCCCGACCCGGACGCTGTTCCTCTGGCCGGCGGGCACCGATGTCAGTGCGCATTCGTGAGCGTGAGCCCCAGGTCGAGGAGATGCGGGGCCTGTCGGCCCACATCCTGCCGACCTCGGCCACCATGATCGGGGTGTGCATGACGGTGCTGTCGATCGGCCACCTGCGCCCGGACGGGCACTCGCGCATGCTGATCGACAAGCTGCTGGCCTTCGACGCCCTGATCTTCCTGGCCAGCGCGGTGCTCTCCTTCGCCTCGATGCGCTCGCGCCGCCAGGGGCCGCGCCACGAGCGTCACGCGGAACTGCTGTTCCTCGCCGGGCTGGCGCTGCTGGCGCTCGGCGCGGTGGCGATTGCTTTCGCGGTCGACTGACGGCTTTGTGCTGGCACGCGCCTTGAATGTGGCGCCGGGCGCATCCAGATGCGCTGCTAGCGTCCTGCTACCGTGCAAGGCTTCGATGCCGCTTCGCCCCCTGACCCTCCTCACCACGCTGCTGCATGCCTACATCGGCCTGCGGCTGCTGCCTGCGCTGGCGGATCTGAGCGCGGCCTGGCCATTGCTGCTCGCCGCGCTGCTGCTGTCGGCGGCGACCATGCCGCTGCCCTTCGCCGGTGCGCGTGGCGGCCACCGCCGGCCGCTTGCCGACGGGTGGAAATGGCTGGGGCTGCTGAGCATGGGCTGGTTCTCCTCGATGTTCGTCCTCACGCTGGTGCGCGACGCCGGCCTGCTGCTGGGCTGGCTGCTCGCCCTGGCCGGCGGTTGGGCCGTCGACTGGCCGCGTGCACAGTCCTGGAGCGCCGCGGCGGTGCCGCTGATGGCGACGCTGGCCACGCTGATCGGCTTCTTCAACGCCCGCCGCGTCGCCGGCGTGGTGCGCGTGGAGGTGCCGATCCGCGACCTGCCGGCCGGCCTGGAGGGCTTCACCATCGCCCAGCTCAGCGACATCCATGTCGGCCCGACCATCCGGCGCGGCTACATCCAGCGCATCGTCCATGCGGTCAACGGGCTGGGCGCCGACATGGTCGCGATCACCGGCGACCTGGTCGACGGCACGGTGGCCGAGCTGCGCGAGCACGTGGCGCCGCTGGCCGGGCTGCGGGCGCGGCATGGCACGTTCGTGGTGACAGGCAATCACGAGTACTACGCGGGCGCCCATGCCTGGATCGACGAACTGCGGCGCCTCGGCCTGCAAGTGCTGCTCAATGAGCATGTGGTGCTGCAGACACGCAGCGTGAAGGGCGCGCAGACCGACGAGGAGGTGCTCGAGAGCGCCCTGGTCGTGGCCGGCGTGACCGACTACACCGCGGCGCATTTCGATGCTGCCCATGCCAGCGATCCGAAGGGAGCGCTGCACGATGCGCCGCCGTTGGTGCGCACCCGGCTGCTGCTGGCGCACCAGCCGCGCAGTGCGCCGGCGGCGGCGGAGGCCGGCTACCAGCTGCAGCTCTCGGGCCACACGCACGGCGGCCAGTTCTTCCCGTGGAATCTGTTCGTGCCGCTGCAGCAGCCCTTCACTGCGGGGCTGCACCGGCTGCAGCAGATGTGGGTCTACACCAGTCGCGGCACCGGTTACTGGGGCCCGCCGAAGCGCTTCGGCGCGCCCTCGGAGATCACGCTGCTTCGGCTGGTGCCGGAGCGGGCCTGATGTTGCGCGCCATCGGCATGGCGAGCACGGACCGTTCGACCTGGTCCAGTTGGGACGGGTTGCTCATCGTTTCTTCTCCTGGGTGGTGGTGCCGGGCCAGGGCGCCTGGCCATCCGGTTTCGTCTTCGAGACCTTGGCGGCCCGTGCCTTACCGGAGGCTAGCAAGCCTCGCGCTGCGCGAAGCTTGGCGTGCACGGATTTTTTGGGCCGTCAGAGGCAATGATTGCGGCACCGGCGTGGGTGTTTCATGGGAGGAACTACGGCGGTGTAGGCCCATCAACGATATCGGGCTGCGGCATCGCGATTTTTGAGCGAAGATTCGCGACTTTCTGTCATGGCGAATGCCTGCTGTCACGCGAGTGGCGCGATGGTGCTTGCCGCTTCTTTGTCGCAGACCCCTCAAGAATGCCTAACAACAAGATCGCACCAGGCGCCCTTCTGCTCGCCACGGCGCTCCTGTCATCCGCTCTACCGGCCCAGGCCTTCGAAGACCTCAGCACCAAGGCTGTCTACGTCGATGCCGGGCACGCTCCCCACAACAACACCAGCACCGACTCGCTCACGCTCGGCGTGATCCTGCCCTGGGGCTCGGAGCACAAGTTTTGGGGCACCTCGGTCACCTCGCACGCGGACCTGTTCGTGAGCCAGTGGCGTGCGCCGACGGTCGACCACACCGGGCACAACAACTTCACGCAGCTCGGCGCCATCGCGCTCTGGCGCATCCGCTTCGACGAAGGCGCCTCGCCCTGGTTCGCCGAGGCGGGCATCGGTATCACGCAAATGAACGACCGCTACGAATCGCCGGACCGGCGCTTCAGCACCCGCTTCCAGTTCACTGAGCAGTTCGCCGTCGGCCGCAGCTTCGGTGCCCAGGGACGCCACGAGTTGTCGCTGCGCATCCAACACTTCTCCAATGCCAGCATCCGCAAGCCGAATCCGGGCGAGAATTTCTACAAGCTGCGCTACGCCTATCGCTTCTGAGGTGCCCGCCGGGCCCGCCCCAGGTGTTCGCCGGCAAGGGCCAGGTCGTCGAGCCATTGTGCATAGGCCGACTCCCGCTCCGCAGGATCGCCGCGCACAGCGCCGAGGGATGCAGCGTGACCAGCACCGGCAGGCCACGCGCATCGGTGTGCCATTGGCCCCGCTCGCGCATCACGGCCACGGGCCGGCCGAGCAGGGCGCGCGCCGCGGTGGCGCCCAGGGCGACGAGGGCGCGCGGGCGCACCTGTGCGATCTCGCTCTCCAGCCAGTGCAAACAGGCCGCGACCTCGCGCTGGGCCGGTGTCTTGTGCATGCGCCGCTTGCCGCGCAGCTCGAACTTGAAGTGCTTGACGGCATTGGTCACGTAGAGCCGCTCGCGCGACCAGCCCAGGTCGGCCACGGCGTGGTCGAACAGGCGCCCTGCGGGGCCGACGAAGGGCCGTCCCTGCAGATCCTCCTGGTCGCCCGGCTGCTCGCCCACCACCATCACGGTCGCGCCGGCCGGTCCTTCGCCGAACACCGACTGCGTGGCATGGGCGCCGATCGGGCACTCCCGGCAGCGATCGGTGGCCTCGTGCAGGACGCGAAGCGCGCGTTCGGGATCGTCGGGCAGGGCGGGAAGGTCGGGCGGAGTGGCCATGGGGAGCTCCTTCGCATGCGCGCCGTGCACGGCGATGGGAATGCGGCGTGAGGGCAAGGTGGGCAGCGCCCCGAGCATCGCGGCGCTGCGCGCTGGTGCCTCGCGCGCCAGCGCGTCGATGAGCGACGACTCGGGCAGGTTGTGCCAGCAGCGGCGAGGCATCTCGCTGCGCATGTGCGCCAGGTTCAGCCGGGCCGGGTTGAAGGTGTGGCGGTAGTAGGTGAGCCAGAGGGCCTCGCCCGCATCGGGCGGCGGCGCGTCCCCGCGTACCGCGCCGGGGCCGCATTCGAGCACTTCGCCGTTCCAGCGGATGCTGCGCAGGGGCGTGAGGATGGCCCAGCGCATCTGCGCAAAGCGGCCCATGAAGAAGGGCGCGACCGCCTCCACGACGTGGTGCTCGGGCTCGAACCAGGCCACGTGCAGGGGCGTGTTGCCGTCCTGTGCATCGATTGCACGGAAGCGGACGTAGGCCGTCATCTTGTGCATGTCGTTCTTGACGGCCCGCGCCATGCGCTGGGCCCGCAAGCGGTCGGGATCGAGCGGGTCGCTGCGCAGGCCGGGCTCGTGCACCAGCCGCCACAGCAGGCGATAGAGCAGGGCGAAACGCTCTGCGTTCGCGTGGAGGATCGCCGCCTTGCACAGCGCGACGAAGGAGGCGGGCACCACGAGCTGGCTGCCGGGGCCGGCCTGCGCGTGGGCCTGTGCCGGCGCCATCGCCGCGAACAGCCCGGCGCCTGCGCCGGTGCACCAGTCGACCTGCTCCGGCGGCACCAGGCCCGCGATCAGTGCGCGCGCCTCGCGCCGGAAGCCGGGCCAATCGGTTTCCCCGTCCAGCGTGACAAGGTACTGCGCCATGCCGCAGGGTAGGAAGTGCAACGGATGCGACCGTGTAGGTCGTCAGCCGGAAAAGAGCGAGGCCTGCACCGGCGCGGGCCTGAAGCGCTCGGCGAAGTCGGCCGCCTCGAGCGCGCGGCCGGGCCGGTGGTCCGCGGTGATCACGAAGGGCATCAGCTTCGACAAGGGGACGCGGAGCCGCCGCAGGTCCTCGCTGCGCAGGCGTCGCACGCGGCGCGTGGCCAGCAGGCGGTCGACCGCCGTCACGCCGAGGCCCGGCACGCGCAGGAGCAGCTCGCGCGGCGCCCTGTTCAAGTCCACCGGAAAGCGCTCCCGATGGGCAAGTGCCCATGCGAGCTTGGGATCGAGATCGAGGCGCAGCATGCCGCCCGCGCTGGCCGCGGGAACGATCTCCTCGTGGGAGAAGCCGTAGTGGCGCATCAGCCAGTCGGCCTGGTAGAGCCGATGCTCGCGCTGCAGCGGGGGTGCCTTGAGCGGCAGTGAAGCCGCCGCATCGGGGATGGGGCTGAAGGCCGAGTAGTACACGCGGCGCAGGCCGTAGGCGCCGTAGAGCGTGGCGCTGGTCGCGAGGATGGCGCGATCGTCCGCGGCATCGGCGCCGACGATCATCTGCGTGCTCTGCCCGGCCGGCGCGAAAGGGGGCGGCACCGCGCGCCGGGGCGCCGCGCCGGGCATCGAGACGGCACGGGCTTCAGACGCCTCCTTGCCGGCGCTTCGGGCATCGTCGATGTGCACGCGCATGCGGGCCATCGAGCGCCGGATCGCCGTCGCGTTCTTCTCCGGCGCGAGTGTGGCAAGGCCCTGCTCGGTCGGCAGCTCGACGTTGATGCTGAGCCGGTCGGCGTAGCGGCCCGCGCGTTCGAGCAGGCCGGGCGCGGCGTCGGGAATGGTCTTGAGATGGATGTAGCCGCGGAAGTCGTGCACCTCGCGCAGCACGCGCGCCACCTCGGCCACCTGCTCCATGGTGTAGTCCGGGCTGCGGATGATCCCGGAGCTCAGGAACAGGCCTTCGATGCAATTGCGGCGGTAGAAGTCCAGCGTCAGCGCCACGACTTCGTCGACCGTGAAGCGGGCGCGTCGCACGTTGCTGCTCACGCGGTTCACGCAGTAGAGGCAGTCGTAGCCGCAGTAGTTGGTCAGCAGGATCTTGAGCAGCGAGACGCATCGCCCGTCCGGCGTGAAGCTGTGGCAGATGCCGTGGCCGTCGACGGAGCCGATGCCGCGCCCGTTCAACGAATCGCGTGGCGCTCCCCCGCTGGAGGCGCAGGAGGCGTCGTACTTGGCCGCGTCGGCGAGGATGGCGAGTTTCTGCTGGACGTCCACTGGATGAATATACAGTTCCAGCACGACCCTGCCGGCGTCAAGGTCGGGTGACTGCCGCCTGCCTGCGTCGCCGGCGCGCGCGCATCTCCGTGCCCAGGTAGGCCGCCGTGGCGATGCCCAGCGGCAGCAGGTAGTAGATCGCGCGATAGGCCAGCAGCGCACCGAGGAGGCGGTCCGTCGGCATGAGGTGGGATAGCAGCGCCACGAACACGGCCTCCAGCACGCCGAGCCCGGCCGGCACGTGGGTGATCACGCCGGCCACCGCCGCCACCAGCAGCACCGCCAGCACCTGGGGGTAGGGCAGTTGCCCCTGGAGCAGGAACCAGATCACGCCGCCGATCAGGGACCAGTTGACGCAGGACAGCAGGAGCTGCAGCAGCGCCATGCCGAGTGCGGGCGTCTGCAGCTCGTGCCCCCGGACGTTCCAGGTGTGCTCGCGTGCCACGGCGCAGAGCACCAGGTAGGCGGCCGCCAGCACCAGCAGCGCCGCGCCGAGCACGCGCAGGCCTTCCCCTTCGATCTTCCATTCCGGCGGCAGGCCCAGTGGCCAGAAGAAGAAGGCGACACCGGCCACCACGAGGTAGCCGAGCCAGTTGGTCAGCATGCTGAAGCCGAGGATCCGGGTGATCGTGAGGTTGTCCAGCCCGAGCCGCGAGTAGAGGCGGTAGCGGAACGCCACGCCGCCCACCAGCGCGCCCATGTTGAGGTTGAAGGCGTAGCTGATGAAGGTGACGGCCATGACCGTGCGGGCGCCGAGCGAATGGCCGGTCATGTGCCGGCCCAGCACGTCGTAGGTGCTGTAGAGCGTGAAGCTGCAGGCGGCGAGCAGCAGGGCGACCAGCAGCGCCGGCACGGGGATCTCGCTTACCGCCGTCAGCACCTCGGCCCAATCGATCGTGCGTGCCTGCCGCACCAGCAGCCAGGCGACCAGGGCGAAGAAGGTCCAGGCCGCGATGCGCTTGAGCCAGGGCCACCATGCGCGGCCCTCCCGGCCGTGCGCGGGGGCGCCGGCGCGCAGGGTGGATCTGGATGCGCCGCGCACTGGAGCACCGTCGCCTTCGGCTGCGGTATTCGCCTTCGGAGCGGCCGAGTGGCTCATGCATTGTCCGTTCGCGCCGCGCCGCCGCCCTGCGGCCCCTGGCCGGCCACCGGCTTCAACCGCGGCGCATGGCGCGGCAGCCAGCCGGCCCAGGCCGGGTACCAGCGCAGCAGGTGGAAGACGAAGAAGCTGCGCACCAGGCGCCAGCCGCTCCATTCGTCCAGATCGGCCGCCTCCACGTGCTTGCAGTGGTGCTGCATCAGGCGGTCCAGCCGTTCCCACAGGTGCTGGGCAAAGGCGGCGTCGCGCACGATCACGTTGGCCTCGAGGTTGAGCGACAGGCTCAGCGGGTCGAGGTTGCTGGAGCCCACGGTGCTCCACCGGTCGTCCACCACCGCGACCTTCCCGTGCAGCGGCCGCTGGCAGTACTCGTAGATGTGCACGCCGGCGTGCAGCAGGTGGTGGTAGAGCATGCTGGCCGCCACCTTGACGATCGGCATGTCGGGCTCGCCCTGCAGGATCAGGCTCACGTCGACCCCGCGTCGCGCCGCGCGGCGCAGTTCCTTGATCAGGCGGTAGCCGGGAAAGAAGTAGGCATTGGCGATCACGATGCGCCGGCGGGCGCTGCGGATGGCGGCCAGGTAGTGGCGCTCGATGTCGTTGGTGTGGCGACGGTTGTCGCGCGTGACGAACTGCACCTCCGCCTCACCGGTCGGGGCGAGTTCGGCCTGCGGCGCCGCCTTCAGTCGGCGGCGGAACCATCCCGCGCCCTTGCCGCCGACCGCGATCGCGTGCAGCACGAAGCGGTGGATCTCCGACACGATCGGTCCGGTCAGCGCGACGGCATAGTCCTGCTTGGCCTTGGGGCCGAAATCCATCAGGTGATCGGCCGAGTAGTTGATGCCGCCGACAAAGGCCAGGCGGCCGTCGACCACCACGATCTTGCGGTGCATGCGGCGGAAGAGGTTGAGCCGCTGGCCGAGGAACTGTTGTCCGGGGTCGAACACGCGCACCCGTACGCCGGCACTGCCCAGGCCCTGGATGAAGTCTTCGGACAGGTCGGGCGAACCGAAGCCGTCGATCATCAGGTCCACCTTCACGCCGCGCTGCGCGGCTTCGCGCATGGCCTCGGCCAGTGCCTGGCCAACCTTGTCCTCGAACAGGATGAAGGTCTCGATGATCACCTCGCGCTCGGCACCGCGGATCGCGTCGAAGACGCGCGGGAAGAATTCCTCGCCGTTCTCCAGCAGTTCAACCCGGTTGCCGCCGATCCAGCGTTGACTCATGCCGCGTGTCCTCAGAGCTCGATGTCCGCCACCAGCGGTGCGTGATCCGACAGGTGCGACCAGGGCCGGCGCGGCAGCACCACCGGCGCATGCACGCTGGCGTTGCGCACGTAGATGCGGTCCAGCGACAGCACCGGCAGGCGCGCGGGGAAGGTCTTTGCCGCGCGGCCCCTGGCATGCACGAACACCTCGCGCAGCTGTGCGCCTTCCTCGAGGATGCGGTGCGCGCGTCCGCGCCAGTCGTTGAAGTCGCCCGCCACGATCAGCGGTGCATCGGCCGGCACCTCGTCGCGCACGATGTGGCACAGCAGCTCCAGCTGCTGCAGGCGGTGGTTCTCGGCCAGGCCTAGGTGCGCGCAGATCGCATGCACGTCCACCGTGCGGCCGGGCAGGCGCAGCACGCAATGCAGCAGGCCGCGCTTCTCGGGGCCCACGATCGACACGTCGTGGTTCTTGTGGTGGACGATCGGAAACTTGGACAGCACCGCGTTGCCGTGGTGGCCGCGCGGATAGACCGCGTTGCGGCCATACGCGAACTGCGGCCACATGGTGTCGGCCAGGAATTCGTAGTGCGGTGCCTCGGGCCAGTTGTCGATGCGGCTGGAATGGCGCGAATGCGTTCCGAGCACTTCCTGCAGGAACACCACGTCCGCACCCACGGTGCGCACCGCCTCGCGCAACTCCGGCAGGATGAACTTGCGGTTGAGCATCGTGAAGCCCTTGTGGGTGTTCACGGTCATGACCTTGAGCGAGGTCGGCGCAGCGGTCATCCCGGCGGCTGGCGAAGAAGGCTTCACATCCTGTTTTTAAGCCGCCGTGCAACTGGCGGTTGTAGGAGCCCGCCATCTCCTGCCGCCTCCTCCTGGCTTCGCCTGCGCCCGGCGGGGTCCGGCTCCTACAGGGATGGCGGCCCCCTCCCCACACCGGGTGCACGGGACGGCACCTACGTTGAACCCAGAGTCTTTCGAGAAGGGCTCGTTTTGTTGAACTTCGAGACAAGGACATCACCATGACAAGAGCTTCGATTTCCACCGCGGTGCTCGCGGGCCTGATGGGCCTGGCGGGTGCCACCTACGCGCAGACCACCAGCGTGCCGGCGCAACCCGACCCGGCCAAGGGCGGCCAGGCCAGCACCAAGAGCGTGCCTGGTGGCGTGGCCAATGCCACGCAGCGCCCTGACGGCACCGACCCGGCCTCGCGCGAGGCCGTGCGGGCCGAGGCGCGCGCGCACAACCGCAACAATGTCAACAACTCGGTACCGAAGGGTGAAGCCACCACCACGGTGAACGGCCAGCCCAATGCGATGCCGCGCCCCACGGGCGAGGTGTCGCGCACCGAGGTGAGCATGGAAACGCGCAAGGTGCGCCCGCGCTTCGGCAACCCGGGTGAGCGGCCGGAGGTGCCGACCAATCCGACCGACCGCACCGGCACCCCGCAGTAAACGGCGGCCCGCAAAAAAGCCCGCAGCGATGCGGGCTTTTTCATGGGCGGCGCGAGGCTCAGCTTCGGGTGGGCTCACCCTTGCCGTGGGGATGCGGGCCATGGCCGCGATGGCCGAAGCGCAGCGTTTCGGCGTCGAAGGTCTTCTGCTGCTCAGGCGACAGGGTCGCGTAGAGGTTGCGCGTGGCGGTCATGAGCTCGGTGAAGCGGGCGCCGCGCTCGGCATGGCGGGCCTGCATGCGTTCGAGGCGCTGCGGCGTGCTCAGCTTGGCGAAGGCCTCGCGCTCCGCGCGCGCCTGGCCGGCGGGTCGGACGGGGCGTTGTTGCGCGGCGGCGAAGTTGTTCCAGGCGCCTTCCTGGCTGGACTGCAGGTGCAGCTTCTGCTTGAGATCGGCCAGGCGCTGGACGCGTTGCGCCTGCATCCGCTCCATGCGTTGCGCGCGGTCCATGCGCTGGGCCTTCTGCGGCGCCTCCGCGGGTGCGGCCTGGGCCTGGGCGACAGGCGCAGCGCCCGAGGGCTGCGGCGCCTGTGCGAAGGCGGCACAGGCAAAGGCGGCCGAGGCGATCAGGCCGGCCATGCGGATCTTTTGACGGGACGGGATCATGTGCGAGCTTCCTTTCGAAGAAGCCTGACGGCGGGGCCGGCAGGTGAGACGAAGTGTGGAAGTGCTCTGTATCCCCGCCGTGGCCTGCTCGTGAGGCGTGCGTAAAGAAAGATGTCGAGCCGTGTCGCCGGCAGGCTCTACTTGGGCCGCGGGCGCTCGAGCCCGATGTCGGGTGGTTTCAAGCGGCCAGTGCGCAGTGCGTCCACCGCCCGGGCCACCGCGCGCGCGACGTTGCGCACCTCTTCCTGCAGGCCGGGGTCCCGGTCGAGCGCGTCATGGCTGGTTGCGTACGGCTCGTAGTAGCCCACGTAGCGGTCCAGCCGGGCCTGGGTGCCCGCATCGACCAGTCCCATCCAGTCCAGCCAGTCGCTGAGGTTGCGCCTGAGGCTCTCGATGCCGGCCACGTCGCCATGCACCACCAGGCCGTAGGCACGGCCGGCCAGGTGCTTGGGATAGTTCCAGCCCTTGAGCTCGATGGCCTTCGCCTCGTCGGCCTTCTTGCCGTGCGTCGAGGTGGGATCGGGATTGCCGCCGTCGGCGCAGACCAGGCGGTCGGCCATCAGCTTGAGTGGGCTGGTCGCCTGGTACCAGTGGGTCGGGGTGAAGATGATCACGCCGTGTGCCGCGACCCAGCGCTCGTAGATCTCGTTCATCCAGTCGCCGGTCTGGCGCAGTGCATGGTTGGGATAGCAGCTGCAAGGCCAGTGGCACAGCGGCATGGCGGTGGAGACGCAACTCTTGCAGGGATGGATGTGGCGGCCGTAGTCGGATGTCACTCGGCTCAGGTCGAGCACGTCGCAGTCGAGCTGCGGCTCGAGCACTTCCTTCGCCAGCTGCAGCAGGCGCCAGCTCTTCGACATCTCGCCAGGGCAGGTGCCGTCGTTGCGCGGGGAGCCGTTGATCAGCAGGATGCGCGATGTCGTCTCCGGCCGCGACCATGCGGCCTGCGCCTGCTCGATGCGTTCCCTGGCCTCCAACCAGTCGACCGACAGCTCGTAGTCGGGATCCGCGTAGCCGGGGCCGGCCTTGCGCGTGACGGGTGCCTTGCGGCCGTCTTCGTAGGCCTTCCATGCGATGACCTCGATGCGGGTCAGTGCCGCCAACTCGGCGTGGTAGGCCGGGTCCTGAAAGCCCTGCATGAAGCGTTCGTGGAATTCGGCGCGTTCGATCGTGGGGGGCGCTTGCCCCTTGCGGACGTCGGTCATGCCGCCAATCTAGGCAGCAGGCGGCGCGTCCGCAGCGCGCCGATGGGCGCAAACTGCCGTAGGCAGAAGGCTACAGTTTTCCGTTCTGGAAGTCGTGCACCGCTTGCAGCACCTGCTCGCGTGTGTTCATCACGAAGGGGCCGTACTGCGCGATCGGTTCGTGCAGTGGCTTGCCGGCGATCAGCAGTGCGCGCGCCGGGCTGTGGTTGGAGGCCTGGGCGCGCAGCAGCACGCCGTCGCTGTCGGCCTCGTTGGCGAGGATGGCCATGCGCTTGGTCGGGATCTCGCTGCTGCCCACGAACAGCGATTCGCGGAACACGTAGACCAGCACATTGCGGTCCGGCGGCAGCGGCTGGGCGAACTCCGCGCCCGGGGGCAGCGTGAGGTCGAGGTAGAGCGGCTCGGTGTGCTCACGCTGCACGGCGCCCGCGATGCCATGGCTCTCGCCCGCGATCACGCGCACCTGCACGCCGGACGGCGTGACGAACTCGGGAATCTCGCCGCTCTGGATGTCGCGGTACCAGGGCTTGCGCATCTTGTCCTTGGCCGGCAGGTTGAGCCAGAGCTGGAAGCCTTCCATCATCCCGTGCTCCTGCTCGGGCAGCTCGCTGTGCACCAGGCCGCGGCCGGCGGTCATCCACTGCACGCCGCCGTTCTCCAGCAGGCCTTCGTTACCGGCGCTGTCGCGGTGCCGCATGCGGCCCGCGATCATGTAGGTCACGGTCTCGAAGCCGCGATGCGGATGGCTGGGGAAGCCGCCGATGTAGTCGCCGGGGTTGTCGCTGCCGAAGGCGTCGAGCATCAGGTAGGGGTCCAGGCGCTGCTGCAGCGGCTGGTGCAGCACGCGCGTGAGCTTGACGCCGTCGCCGTCGCTGGTGGAGACGCCGGCGACGATCTGGTCGATGCCGCGCGGGCGTGCGAGGGTCGCGGACGCGACGTGGTGGGGATGGGGGCCGTTCGTGTTCGGTGCTGTGCTCATTGGATCCTTCGCCTTTGGCTGCGGTATGACCGCCTTCGGGCGGCCGGGCGGCGCGCATGCGTCGCATGGTGGCACGGAGCGGAGACCGCGCTAGGGGTGGGGCTGCCGGCCGCTGAGCGCCTCGAGCTCCCAGGAGACGCCCTGCCAGGCCACTTCCAGACCGGGCGCGCGCGGTGCCGGGCCCGAGCGCCCGGCCTCGATCGCCCAGCGGGCGCCGGCGACCACGCTGTCGATGAGCGGCACCGGCAGCGACGGCGCGATGCCGGCGGCCAGGCCTGCGAGCCCGGCGCCGCCCAGGATCAGCGCCTGTGCGCCGAAGCGGTCCGCCGCCTCGTGGCAAGCCTCAGCCAGTAGCGCCTGCGCGCGTGCCGGATCGGCCGCCAGCTCGGCGCCGCTCGGTGCCACGGTGTGGATGCCGGCGAGTGAGGACGCATGCCCGAGCGCGAGCGCCAGCCGTTCGAGCATCGGCCGCCAGCGCTCGCCGCCGGTCACGACGGCAAAACGTCCGTGGCGTGCGGCCGCCGCGAAGGCCGCCTCCGCCAGCCCGCCCACCGGCACGCCGGCCGCCTCGCGCAGCGCGAACAGGCCCGGGTCGCCGAAGCAGCCGATCAGCACCGCGTCGGGCCGCTCGCCGCGCGCCAGCGCCGCAGCCCAGGCATCGAGCACCGCATGCTGCGCCACCGCGTAGCTCGCCTCGCCGGCGATGTAGGGCGCGCCGAAGCGGGCGGTGACGGTGTGCACTTTCAGCGCCGGGCTCAGCTCGTCCTGCACGTGGCGCTGCAGCAGTGCGCTCACCGCCGTGCTGGTGTTGGGGTTGATGACGAGCAGGCGGCTCACTGGAGACCTTCGCCTTCGGCTGCGGTATTCGCCTTGGGAGCGGCCCTGCGGCTCACGAGCGCCGGCGGGTGGCGCGCCGGCGCAGCCAGGCCGCGCTGCCGAGCGCGACTGCCATCACGGCGAAGGAGACGACGGTGGTGACCGTGCCCAGCGCATAGATGGCCGGCGTGGTGACGGTCGAGGTCAGGCCCTGCAGTTCCAGCGGCAGCGTGTTGACGTCGCCGATGGCCTGCGAGGTGCGAGCGATCTCGTCCCACGAAAGCGTGAAGCCGAACATGCCGATGCCCACGACCGAGGGCCCGATCAGCGGCAGCACCACGTGCCGGAAGCTCTGCCAGGGCGTGGCGCCGAGGTCGCGTGCTGCTTCCTCGAAGGCCGGGTTGAAGCGGTTGAAGACGGCGAACATGATGAGCAGGCCGAAGGGCAGCGTCCAGGTGAGATGGGCTCCCAGCGCGGAGCTCAGCAGGCCGAGCGCGGTGCCGTAGCTCTCCAGCGTGCTGCTGGCCTCCATCGCGGCCAGCGCGCCCTTGATGCCGCCGTCGAGCAGGCGGAACTGCAGTCCGATGCCCAGCGAGACGATGATCGACGGCATGATCAGGCTGGCCACGGTAACGAAGAAGAGCGCGTTGCCGCCCGCGAGCTTCTTGCGGAAGGCCAGGCCCGCCAGCACGGAGAGGGCCACCGTCAGCAGCATCACCACCGTGCCCAGCATCAGCGAGCGGCGGAAGGCGGCGCCGATGTCCACCGTGCCCAGCCCTTCGGCCAGCTTGTGGAACCAGTGCAGCGACACCCCGCGCAGCGGAAAGGTGAGGCCCCCCTCCGGCCCCTGGAAGCTGAGCACGAAGATGGTGATCATCGGCCCGTAGAGGAAGAGCACGAAGAGCGCGAACACGATCGCCAGCGGCCAGAAGCCGGGCCTGCGCTCCGCAGGTACTCGTGCTTGCATTTTCAGTACGCCCGACGCGCAATGCGCGGGCGTGTTCGGGGAACACCGTGGAACCGGCTTTGCCGGGCCACTGGTGTTGCCCCCTTGAGGGGGGAGGCGGCTACACGAAGTGAGCAAGCAACGGGGGTGGTCATAGCTCCTTGCGGATGTCGACGAGCCGCGTCAGGCCCCAGATGATCATCAGCACCACCGCCAGCAGGATCATCGCGTTGGCCGCTGCCAGCGGGAACTGCAGGTAGGAGGTCTGGACCTGGATGATCTTGCCCACCGAGGCGATCTGCTGCCCGCCCATCACGCCGATGGTGACGAAGTCGCCCATGACGATGGTGATGACGAAGATGGAGCCGATCAGGATGCCGGTGCGCGACAGCGGCACGACCACGTTCCACAGCGTCTGCCAGCCGGAGGCGCCGGCATCGCTGGCCGCCTCGAGCAGCGCGCGGTCGATGCGCATCATCGAGTTGAAGATGGGCACGATCATGAACATGGTGTAGAGGTGCACGAAGGCCAGCACCACCGAGAAATCGGAGAACAGCAGCCACTCCACCGGCTGCTCCACCAGGCCCAGGCCCATCAGCCCCTGGTTGACCAGCCCGTTGCGGCCCAGGAGCGGCACCCACGAGATCATGCGGATCACGTTGGAGGTCCAGAAGGGCACGGTGCACAGCACGAACAGCAGGGTCTGCATGCCGGGCGAGCGCACGTGGAAGGCCAGGAAGTAGGCTACCGCGAAGCCGATCAGCAGCGTGATGGCCCACACCAGCAGGCAGAACTTGAGCGTGCTGAGGTAGGTGGACAGCGTGACGCAGAAGTCGCCGTTGTCGGTGAGGTGCGAGCAGCCCTCGAAGATGCTCGCGTAGTTGCGCACGGTGAGCGCGGGGATCAGTTCGTACTCGTTGAAATTCCAGAGGCTGACCATGGCGATCAGCCCGAGCGGGATCAGGAAGAAGAGCAGGAAGACGGCCGCGAAGGGCGCAGCCTGCCACCAGGCCTTGATCACATGGGTAGGCGCCAGCGGCGCATGAGCGGATGCCGCGCTCACGGCAAGCGAAGCGAAGCCCGTTCGGGAGACACCGCGGAACCGGCTTTGCCGGGCCGCTGGTGTCGCCCCCTTGAGGGGGGAGTCGAGCTACACGAAGTGAGCGAGGGACGGGGGTGGGCCATCACGCCGCGACGAATTCGTTCCACTTCCTCACCATGTATTCGTTCTCGTCCATCACCGCGTTCCAGCACGCGATGCCGCCCATGCGCTGCTCGTAGCTGCCGCCGTCGCGCGTCGCGCCCGCCTTGGCGAGCAGGTCGCCGTTGGGGCTCTTGATGTCCTGGGAGGCCGCCTTGCCTTCCATCCAGTAGGCCCACTCGTAGGCTTCCATCTTGGCCTTGGCGGTCTCCAGCACCGCGCTGTAGTAGCCCTGGCGGTTGAGGTACGCACCGGCCCAGCCGTCGAGGAACCAGTTGATGAACTCGTAGGCGCCGTCGAGCTTGCGGCCCGAGAGCGTGGCCGGCAGGCCGAAGCCCGCGGCCCAGGCGCGGTAGCCTTCCTTCAGCGGCTGGAAGTTGCAGGCGATGCCCTTGGTGCGCACCGCCGTCACTGCCGGCGACCACATCGACTGGATCACCACCTCGCCCGAGGCCATCAGGTTCACGCTCTCGTTGAAGTCCTTCCACAGCGCGCGGAACTGGCCGGCCTTCTTGGCCTCGATCAGGGTCTTGATGGTGAGGTCGATCTCGGCCTTGCTCATGTTGCCCTTGTCGGCGTACTTGTGGATGCCCTTGGCCTCGACCACCATCGCCGCGTCCATGATGCCGATGGAGGGGATGTTGAGGATCGCGGCCTTGCCCTTGAACTCGGGATTGAGCAGCTCGGCCCAGGTGTCGATGGGCCGCTTGATCAGGTCGGGCCGGATGCCCAGCGTGTCGGCGTTGTAGACCGTGGGAATCAGCGACATGAACTGGGTCGGCGACTTCGCGAACACCTTGCTCTTCTCGCCCTCGAGAAAGATCACCTTCTTCGGCGCCGTGCCCTGGTCGCCGACCTTCTTGCCGCCCACCTCGCCCTTGGTGAAGAGCGGCGTGATCTTGTCGGCGTTCTTGATCTTCCTGGTGTCGATGCCCTTGAGGTTGCCGGTGGGAACGATCTTCTTGAGCGAGAAGTACTCGGTGTCGATCAGGTCGAAGCTGTTGGGCGCGGTCACTGCGCGCTTGGTGACGTCGTCGGTGGTGACGGCCACGTACTGGATCTCGATGCCGGTGTCGGCCTTGAACTTCTCGGCGATGGCCTTGTCCTGGTTGACCGCGGTGCCGAGGTAGCGCAGCACGATCTTCTCCTGCGCGTGGATGGCAGGGAACACGCCGGCCGCGAGGATGCCGGCGGTGCCCTGCAGCAGGGTGCGGCGCGCGAGGCCCTTGGCGTTCGGATCATGGGCGTGGGACATGGATGGGTCTCCTTGGACGAGAGATGAAGAAGAAGGAAAGAACTCAGCGGCGCCCGGCCCTGTGTGCCTTCTTCGGGGAACACCGCGGAACCGGCTTTGCCGGGCCGCTGGTGTTGCCCCCGGCGAGGGGGTTGGCGGACCGCACGAAGTGGGGGAGCCTGGGGGAGCGCGTCATTTCAGGCGGCCATGGCGGCAAGTGCGGCCAGTGGTTGCCGCACGCTCGGCGTGCCGGGCGACTGGGGCTCCGGCCGGGTCGCGCCGGGGCCCAGCACGCGCACGTCCGCCGGCGACCACGAGAGCCGCACGCGCTCGCCCACCGCGTAGGGCCGCTGCGCGAACGTGCGCTCGGTCAGCTGCACCGAGACACCGCGCCGCTCGGGCGTCGATTCGGCCAGGTGCAGCCCCATCAGGACGTAGGTGCCCTGGTATTCGACGTCGGTGATGTCGGCGGCCAGTCCGTCGCCGTCGGACGCGATGCGCGTGTGGTCGTGGCGCACCGCGATCAGGCCTTCGGGCGTGTCCAGCACGTTGTGCCCGCCCATGAAGCGCGCGACGAACTCGCTGGCCGGATGGTTGTAGACCTCGTGCGGCGAGCCGACCTGCTCGATCAGCCCGTGGTTCATCACCACCATGGTGTCGGCCAGCGCCATCGCCTCTTCCTGCGAGTGGGTGACGTGGATGAAGGTCAGGCCCAGGTCCTTCTGCCAGCGCCGCAGCTCGGCGCGCATCTGGATGCGCAGGAAGGGGTCGAGCGCGGACAGCGGCTCGTCCAGCAGCAGCACGCGCGGCTCGGTGATCAGGGCGCGCGCCAGCGCCACGCGCTGCTGCTGGCCGCCGGAGAGCTCGCCCGGCTTGCGCTGCGCCAGGTGGCCCATGGCGACGCGCTCCAGCAGCTGGGCCGCGCGCCGGTGGCGCTCGACCTTGGAGACGCCCTTCATCTTCAGGCTGAAGGCCACGTTGTCCAGGGCCGAAAGGTGCGGGAAGAGGGCGAAGCTCTGGAACATCATGGCCGTGCCGCGGGCGGCGGCCGGCAGGTGGGTGATGTTGCGGTTGTCCAGCAGGATGTCGCCGGAGGAGACGGATTCGTGGCCCGCCACCATGCGCAGCGTGGTGCTCTTGCCGCAGCCGGAGGGGCCGAGCAGGCAGCAGTAGCTGCCGCTGGCGATGCGCAGGTCGATCCGGTCGACGGCGGGCGGCGTGCCGGCGGCATAGCGCTTGGTCAGCGCGACGATCTCGACGGCCGCGGGGGGCGGGGCGGTGACGGCATCCATCGATGCCGGTGTTCGCAAGACATATGCCAGCGCCAGCCGGGCCTGCGTGCGCCGGCTTGGTGCGGGCAGGCCCGATTCAGGGCGCTGGCGGTGCGAAGCGCGCCGCGGCGAGCTGCCGCAGCAGGGCCTCGCGCTGGGGCCGGGTGATGCCGCGCACGCCCTCGGCCACCCACTTGGCGCGCTCGCCGTCGATGCGGCCGTCGCGCTGCCATTTCCCGACCGCCGCGCCGGGGTTGTTCAGCATCGCGGCCAGCCAGACGGCCTGGGCCGGCTCCAGGTTGCGGGCGCTGCGCTTGAAGTAGCGCCTGGCCGCCGCCTCGGCGCCGCACAGGCCGCCCTCGCCCCAGGGCGCGTTGTCCAGGTAGAGCTGCAGGATGCGCGCCTTGCCCAGGGTCTGCTCCATCTCGACCGCGTAGAGCAGCTCGCGCAGCTTGCGCTCGGCGCTGCGCTCGCTGCCGGTGGCGATCAGCCGGGCCAGCTGCTGGGTCAGGGTGCTGCCGCCGCGTTCGACCTGGCCGGCCTTCTGGTTGGCGTCCAGCGCGGCGGTGAGTTCGGCCAGGTCGTAGCCGTAATGGCCGAAGAAGCGCTGGTCCTCCGCGGCGATGACGGCGCGCGCCAGCCAGCTGTCGGTGGCCAGCCGGCTGGGCGGGCCGCAGCTGGTGCGGGCATCGAGCAGGGCCTCGGTGCCCAGGCCCTCGACGGTGAACTGGTCGATGCGCGGGTGCACGGCGAAGCGGCCCGCCGGCATGTCGACCTGCGCCCGCAGGGCCATCGTGCCGCCGATCTTCGCGCGCTGCAGCTCGGGCAGGGTGGGGGCGAGCACCGCGTACCAGCGCGCGATCGGCGCCTCGGGCGCGTCGACGTGGATCTGCAGCGCGGTCTGCGTCAGCCGGCCGTCCCAGCGCGCGCGCAGCAGGTTGTCCCCGGCCAGGGTGGAGACGGTGGTGGCGGCCGGGGTGGCCTCCAGCGTGCCGGCCAGCGAGGGGCCGTCGCGCCGGGCCGTGAAGCGCAGGGTGTCGAGCCGCAGGGGCTGTGGGCCCAGCGCCGGCACGGCGGCGGTGCAGGGCGCACAGTTCAGCGCCAGCGTGTGGCTGGCCTCGATCCATTCGATCTGCACCGTGCCGTGCGCGGTCTGGACGCTGCGGCCGTCCAGCCAGGGCCCGAACCAGGACGAGGTGGCCAGGCGGATCGCGGTGGGCACGCCCACGTTCAGCGCGAAGGGTCCGGCCTGGATGCGGGTGGGCCATTCGCCCGGGCTGGGCGCCAGCGCGAAGCGGACGACCAGATAGATGGCGACCACGGCGGTCAGCACGAGGGCCAGCAGCCCGAAAAGCAGGAACAGCAGCGCTTTCTTCAAGAAATCTCTTTCACTCACTCGCAAATGCAATCGGTCTGGCCTGGGTGACCGCCTGCCACGGCCCGATGGACCGGCCCGTGGCCGCCGCCCAGTACCAGTCCGAAGTGTCGGTGAAAGCCGTGCCCCGGGCATCGACGATGCGCTCGCAGACCCTCAACTTCTGCCCATCGTGGCCTTCGGTGACGAAACAACGCCACAGTCGGCCCTCCGCATCGCGTTCCAGGCGGGTGTCGCCGATCCGGAAGCCGAGCGCGCGGTAGCAGTCGGCGGCCGGGTGCAGCATGCGGGTGGGCGCCTCCACCCGGCGCAGCACCAGGGTCTGGCGGCCGTCGGTGAGGCGGGCGATGGTGCCCGGGAAGCGCTCGGCGAAGCGCTGCTCGACCGCGCCGAGCGCCATCGGCCGCAGGGGCGCGCCGTCCCAGTGGCTTGGCCATTCCTGGAAGCGCGCGACCGGCGCGGGCGCCGCCGGCCGCAGCGCGAAGGCGGCCGACCAGAGCAGGCAGAGAAGCATGACGAGCGCGAAGACCGCCTTGTGCGCGATGCGGTTGAGAAAGCGGTTGCCGAAGCAGCGTTCAAGAAAGAGCGGTATCCACATGGCGGGCTCCGGGAGCGGTGATCAGGCCGGGAACGGCGAGGGAGGGGGCGGGTCGCGGCCGCCGCGCGGGTGCCATCAGCCAGGCGATGGCGCCGCAGACCAGCGCCAGCGCGGCCAGGCCCACGGCCTGGTGCAACCAGGGCGCGAGCGCGTGGCCGGCGCCCTCGAAGCCCACCAGCACGCTGTTGCGCAGGACGTTGCCGCCCAGCACCAGCAGGCCGACGGCCGGCAGGCGGGCGAGAAAGCGCCGGTCGCCATGCCGGGCCCACAGCGCCACCACGCAGGCGCAGAAGTAGCCGAGCCAGGCCATCTGCACGCCCGAGCAGGGCGCATCGACGATCACCAGCCGGCCGTCCACCAGCAGGCTGCTGCCCTCGCGCAGCACCGAGAAGCCCGGCGCCAGCAGCCAGCGGCTGGCCTCGGCGGTGACGATGCGCAGCGGGTAGCCGGCATAGAACTGCAGCGAGGACAGCAGCGGCAGTGCGAGCACCGCCAGCCCCAGCACCGGCAGCTTCGCGACCTGGCGCGGCAGGAAGGCCAGCAGGCCGGCGGCCAGGGCCAGCACGGCGATCAGGCCGGTGGCGAGCGGCGGCCATGCGGGCAACGGGCCGATGCCGGTGCGCAGCAGGGTGGCGGCCACGGTGCCGGCGCCGGCGAGCGCCAGCCACCCGAGACGCGGGGCGGCACGCAATGCATGGCGCTGCGACCAGACGAGGCAGGCCAGAGCGGCCAGCGCCAGCAGGCCGAGCGGATCGTCGCTGCCATCCTGCAGGCGGCGGGCCATCCAGACCCAGGTCGGCGCCAGCGCCGCGGCCTGCAAGGCGAGCCACGCGGTCGCGGGCCAGCGGTCGAGGCGGATGCCCCCGTCGAAGAGACGTGGATGGGAGCGGGCGAACTGGTCGAGGGTCATTGGCTCTCCCCCAGGCTTGCCCACTTCGTGTGGCCGCCAACCCCCTCACCGGGGGCAACACCAGCGGCCCGGCGAAGCCGGTTCCGCGGTGTTTCCCGAACGAGCCTGGCTCCACCGGCCGAGGGCTGCTTCTGAATGTGGAAGTTGCTGAACATCATGCAGTCAGGCGGCGGTCATCGTGGCGGCGGGCACGCCGGCGCAGCATGGCCAGCATCGACAGCGCCACCGCGATCGCGCCCAAGGTCTCGGGCTCCGGCGTGCTCGGCACCTCGGCGCCCAGGGCGTGGCCCTGGCCCAGCGCCTGCTCGCTCACGCCCTTGGGCAGGGGCTGCGGCTGGTCCACCGAGGTGCCGGCCTGCGGGTTGGGGTTGCGAACGACCTTGTCGACGGCGATAAAGCTGGTGTACTGCGTGAGCAGGCTGTAGCGCAGGCCGAGCTCGGTGATGCGCTGCTTGAGGGCATCGCCGCCTTCCAGCGCTTCCTGGTCGCTCAGGCTCGCGATGCGGTGGCGCGCCCACAGGCTGCGCAGCGCGGCGGCGTCCTGGCGCGTCTTGCCGTCGATCACCAGCTCCTGGCGGAACGGGCCTTCGGCGCCCTGGCCCTGGATCACCACCCGGCCCTTGGCCTCGCCGCGCCACTTGCCGAACACGATCACCGGGCGCTCGCCCAGCACGTCGGGCAGGGCCTGCGGCTCCACGTCGTAGACCTCGAGGCCGCCGAAGGTGGCCTTCACGTTGGTGAGCACCGGCGACTCGACCATGCGGCGGAAGCGCGCGGCCTGCTCGGGGGCCTGAATGGGGTCGGTGATGATGAAGGGCTCGCCCATGCCGGCGCGCGCCAGGCCTTCCATCAGGTGCCGGTTGACCGAGCTGCCGATGCCGAAGGCGAAGACGTTGGCCTTCGAAAGATTCCTGCGCACCAGCTCGAAGGCCTCGCGCTCGACGGTCACGTAGCCGTCGGTGACGACCACGACGGTGCGCGAGACGTTCTCGGCCTTGGGCTCGGCATAGACGCGCTTGAGCGCCGGGATCAGCTCGGTGCTGCCGCCGCCGCTGTAGTTCCTGATGGTGGCCAGCGCCTGCTCGATGTTGGCGCGGCTGGCCGGCACCGACTGCGGCGACAGCATCCTGTTGCTGCCCGAGAACAGCAGCACGTTGAAGGTGTCGCTGGGGCGCAGGCCGCCGATCAGGCGCTCGAGCAGCACCTTGGCGGTGTCCAGCGGGAAGCCGTGCATCGAGCCGGAGATGTCGACCACGAAGATGTAGTCGCGCGGCGAGATCGTGCTGGCCGCGACCGACTTCGGCGGCTCGACCATGGCGAGGAAGAAGTTTTCCGGGCCATTCCCGTCATTGCCGCCCTGGCCCCTATAGAGCATCAGGCCCGATTCGATCTTCTCGCCCGCCAGGCGCCAGTCGAGCACGAAGTCGCGGTCGTTGGCCGGGCCGGCGCCGCGCGCGAGCGCGACCTCGGCATGCTGGTCCTCGCTGCTCTTGCGCACGTCGATCGCGTGCGTGGCGGAGCGGATCTCCTTGATGCCCAGCGGCGTGTCGAGCGCGACCTTCATCGCGAAGGCGGTGTTCGGCAGGGCGCTCGCGCGCAGGGTGGGCTGCGCGACCCACTTCGCGTCCTTCTGTTCCGAGCGCGGGCTGTTGTAGCGCGGCCCCACCACCGTCGGGAAGACGAACTGGTAGCTGCCGGCCTGCGGCACCAGGAGCTCGGTGTAGCGCAGCTCCACCCGGACGTCGTCGCCCGGCAGGATGTTGGCCACGTTCATCTGGAACACGTTGGGCAGGTGCTGCTCCAGCAGGGCGGCGGTCTTGCCTTCCTTCTTCGCCGCCTCGTAGTCGATGCGCGCCTGCTGCTTCTCGCGGATCTGCGCGGTGATCAGGCGGTCGGCCAGGCGCACGTTCAGCCCGCTGACCGCGGCGCGGGTCGAGCCGGGGAACACGTAGCGGGCCTCGATGGGGCGCGTGCCCTCGTTGCGGTAGGTCTGGGTGACGGTGACGTCGGCGATCACGCCCGAGACCTTGACGTCCACCTCGGTGCGCCTGAGCGGCAGCTGGTCGACGGCGGGATCGTCGCTCTTGACGAAGAAGTAGGGGCTCTCGGTCTTCTGGCGCGGCGGCGCCTCCTGCGCATGAAGCGGCTTGGCGACGAGCAGCGCGAAGCCGGCGCCGGCGAGCGCGATGGTCGTGAGCCAGAGCCAGCGGCCGGGGCGGGTGGTGGTGGCTTCCATGGTCCTTTTCCCTCGATGGATGTCGTGCAACGGTGCACGGTGGCCACTGTCGAGGGCGCAGGCGAAAGGAGTGGGAAGCCTTCTTGAAGCGTGCGGCGCCGTGTGAAGTCCATGTGAAGTCCGCCGGCGGCCGCACTTCACATCCGCTTCGGACAGCGCGGCCAGCATCGCCGCATCGCCCGAAACGAGGAGAACCCTGTGCTTCAGATGCTTCGAAACTCCGTGCTGGCCAAGGTCGCCGGCCTGCTCCTGCTCACCGTGCTGCTGTGCATTCCGCTGGCGCAGATCGACGCGCTCAACCGCGAGCGCGGCCACAGCCAGCAGGAGGCCGCGCAGGAGCTGGCCGCCACCTATGCCGGCCCGCAGACGCTGGTCGGGCCGCTCGTGGTGCAGCCCTACGTGGAGCGCTGGATGGAGCCGCAGCGCGATGCCCAGGGCCGCATCGTCGGCCAGGAGGCGCGCAGCAAGGAGTTGGCGCACCTGGTCTTTCCGGACCGGCTGCACATCGAGGGCCGCATGGCGCCGCAGGAGCGCTACCGCGGCATCTTCCGCATTCCCTTCTACACGCTGGACGCCACGCTGGATGGCGGCTTCGCGGCTTTCGACGCCGCCAGCGTGCCGCGCAGCGAGAAGGGCTCCACCATCGAGCTCGGCGCGCCCTACGTCGCGCTTCACGTGAGCGACCTGCGCGGGCTGGACGGCTCGCCCGCGCTGCAACTCGGCGGCGAGGCGCTGCGCTTCCAGCAGCGGCTGCCGGGGCTGGCGGAGGATGCGCGGCTGGCCAACGGCATCCATGCGCCGCTGGCCGGCGCGGCGCTCGCGGCCTGGCAGGCGGGGCAGCCGCTGCCCTTCCAGCTGAAGCTCGGGCTGGTCGGCCAGGAGCGGCTGGCGATGGTGCCGATCGGCGAGGAGACGACCGCGCACCTCACGTCGCCCTGGGCGCATCCGAGCTTCGGCGGCCGCTTCCTGGCCTCGGAGCGCAGCGTGACGGCGCAGGGCTTCGATGCGCGTTGGCGCGTGGCTTCGCTGGTGACCACGGCGCGCGAGCAGGTGCGTGAAGGCGTGCGCGGCGCGCGCGAGGGCAAGGCGCAGGCCGGCGGCATGGCGCCGCAGAGCTTCGACGTGTCGCTGGCGCAGCCGCTCAACGTCTACGCGATGTCGACCCGGGCCTCGAAGTACGGCCTGCTCTTCATCGGCCTGGTGCTGATGGCGGCCTTCATGTTCGAGCTGTTCCGCAAGCTGCGGCTGCATCCGGTGCAGTACGGGTTGGTGGGGCTGTCGATCGCGCTGTTCTTCCTGCTGCTGCTGGCGCTGTCGGAGAAGCTGGCCTTCTGGATCGCCTATGCGGGCGCCGCGGGCGCGAGCGTGCTGCTGCTGGCGGTGTATTTCAGCGCAGTGCTCGGCGGCTGGCAGCGCGGCGCGTCCTTCGGCGCCTACGTGGCGCTGCTCTATGCCGCGCTCTACGGGCTGCTGGCCTCCGAGAGCAATGCGCTGCTGCTGGGGTCGCTGCTGATCTTCGGCATGCTGGCCGCGCTGATGCTGGCGACGCGCAAGGTGGACTGGTATGCGCTGGGTGGCGCCAGGGCCGCGGCCATCGCGCCCTCGGCTGCGGGGGTGCCAGCATGAAGCGCGTGCTCCGCTGGACGATCGGCATCGCCGCTGGCGGCGCGCTGGCCTCGCTCTGCGCCGTCGGCATCGCCATCGCCGTGCTCCATCCGCGCCTGCCCGATGTCTCGTCGCTGGACGACTACCGCCCCCGGCAGCCGCTGCGCATCTACACCGCGGACGATGTGCTGATCGGCGAGTTCGGGGAGGAGCGCCGCACCTACACGCCGCTGGACCAGATCCCGCAGGCGATGAAGAACGCGGTGATCGCGGTGGAGGATGCGCGCTTCTACGCGCACCCGGGCGTCGACCCGATCGGTCTGCTGCGTGCGGTGGTGGCGAACCTGCGCCACGGGCTGCACCAGGGCGCCTCCACCATCACCATGCAGGTGGCGCGCGAGATCTACCTGAGCCAGGAGCGCACGCTGACGCGCAAGCTCTCCGAGGCGATGCTGGCCTTCGAGCTGGAGCGGCGCTTCGGCAAGGACCGCATCCTGGAGATCTACCTGAACCAGATCTTCCTGGGCCGCCGCGCCTTCGGCTTCGCCGCCGCCTCGGAGACCTACTTCGGAAAGCCGCTGCAGCAGGTCACGCTGGCCGAGGCCGCGATGCTGGCCGGCCTGCCGAAGGCGCCGCAGGCCAACAACCCGGTGGTCAATCCGCGGCGCGCGCGGGCGCGCCAGCTCTATGTGCTCGACCGCATGCAGGAGGCCGGGATGATCACCGCCGAGCAGGCGGCGGCCGCGAAGAAGGAGCCGCTGCAGCTGCGCGCGCCCTCGGACCCGCCGCGCCTGCACGCGGAGTACGTGGCCGAGACGGTGCGGCAGATGATGGTGGCGCAGTACGGCAAGGAGGCCTACACGCGCGGCTTCAAGGTCCAGACCTCGCTGGTCGCCGCCGATCAGTCCGCCGCCTGGCAGGCGCTGCGCAAGGGTCTGCTGGACTACGAGCGGCGCCAGCCCTGGCGCGGGCCCGAGCGCTTCGTCGAACTGCCGGCCGATGGCGCTGCGCTCGACGATGCGGTGGACGAGGCGCTGGCCGGGCATCCCGACAGCGACGAGCTGCTGGCGGCGGTGGTGCTGGAGGCCGATGCGAAAACGGTAACGGCCGTGCGCGCCGACGGCGAGCCGCTGCGCATCACCGACGCAGGCCTGCGCCTGGCGCAACCGGGGCTCGCGCCGCGCGCGGCGCCGAACCTGCGCGTGCGCCGCGGCGCCGTCATCCGCATCGCGAAGACGCCGCAGGGCGCGTGGGAGATCCTGCAGATGCCGCAGGCCGAGGGCGCCTTCGTGGCGCTGGACCCGCGCGACGGCGCGGTCAAGGCGCTGGTCGGCGGCTTCGATTTCGGCCGCAACCAGTTCAACCACGTGACGCAGGCCTGGCGCCAGCCGGGCTCCAGCTTCAAGCCCTTCATCTACTCGGCCGCGCTGGCGAAGGGCTTCACGCCGGCCACGCTGGTCGACGATGCGCCGCTGTTCTACGACAGTGCGGCCACCGGCAGCCGGCCCTGGGAGCCGAAGAATTTCGACGGCGGCTTCGACGGGCCGATGACGCTGCGGCGCGCGCTGGAGCTGTCGAAGAACATGGTGACGATCCGCGTGCTGGAGTCCATCGGCCCGCGCTACGCGCAGGACTGGATCACCCGGTTCGGCTTCGAGCGCGGCAGGCATCCGGCCTACCTGCCGATGGCGCTGGGCGCGGGCGCGGTCACGCCGATGCAGATGGCGGGCGCCTATGCGGTGTTCGCCAACGGCGGCTTTCGCGTCAGCCCGCGGCTGGTGACGCGCATCACCGATGCGCGCGGCGAGGTGCTGGTGGAAGCGCCGCCGGTGGCGCTGGACGAGTCGGCACGCGTCATTCCGGAGCGCAATGCCTTCGTGATGCGCTCGCTGCTGCAGAGCGTGGTGCGCCACGGCAGCGGGGTCAAGGCCTGGCAGGCGCTGCGGCGAGACGACCTGCACGGCAAGACCGGCACCACCAACGACTCGGTCGACACCTGGTTCGCCGGCTTCCAGCCCACGCAGGTGGGCATCGCCTGGATCGGCTACGACACGCCGCGCCAGCTGGGGGTGCGCGGCGAGACCGGCGGCAGCCTGAGCCTGCCGGTGTGGACCGGCTACATGCAGGCCGCGCTGCGTGGCGTCCCGGTGGCGCCGATGACGGTGCCGGACAGCGTGGTGCAGGTGGACGGCGAGTGGTACTACGACGACTACGCACCGGGCCACGGCATCGCGAGCCTGGGGCTGGATGCGAAGCCGGCCGCACCGGCGGAGACGCTGGCCGGTGCGCCGGTAGGTGCGGTGCCGACGGACCAGGAGCGCCTGCGCATCCTCGACCTGTTCCGCTAGGCGCTCGCCAAGGGCAGGGTGAGGGTGGCCAGCGCCCCGCCGCGCGGCGCGTTGGCGAGCTCGATGCGCCCGCGGTGCAGGCCGGCGATCTCCTTCACGAAGGCCAGGCCCAGGCCGGTGCTCTTCTTCTGGTTGTGCGGGCGCGCCAGCGAATAGAACTTCTCGAAGACCTTGTCCTTGGCGTAGTCGGGGATGCCGCGGCCATGGTCGCGCACGGTGATGCGGGCCTCGCGCGCGCCGGCATGCAGGGCCAGTGCGACCTCGGCGCCTTCGGGCGAGAAGTCGATCGCGTTGTCCAGCAGGTTGCTGACGGCGCGGCGCAGCAGGAAGGGGTCGCCCTCCACGCGCGCGTCGCTGTCGATCGCCAGGTGCAGGCGGATCTCGCGCGACGCCGCGGCGCCCTGCGCGCTGGCGGCGACCTCCTGGAGCAGGGGCGCGAGCGCGACCGTTTCGCTGCGGTCCAGCGCGCGCTGGGTCTCCAGCGCGGTCAGCTCCATCATGCGGTCGACGATCTCCTGGATGCGCTGCGTCTCGTGCGTGATGTTGGCCAGGAAGCGCGCGCGCTCGGCCTGCGGCATCGAGGGCTCCTGCACCAGCTCCGCGGCGCCGCGGATGGCCGAGAGCGGGCTCTTGATCTCGTGGGTGAAGGTCTGCACGTAGTCGGACACGTAGCTGCGGCCGGTGAGGGCGTCGCGGATCTCGCCGAAGCCGCTGCGCAGGGTGTCGACCGCGCGGCGCACCATGCGCGGCAGGCTGAAGCTGCGCTGCGCGCGCAGCCAGCGCCAGTAGTCGGAGATCAGGCCGAAGGGCCGCACCAGCCAGATGGAGATGATCAGCGCGCCCACCAGCAGCGCGAAGGCCGACCCCACGCCCACCCACAGCGTGCGTGCGCGCGCGTCCTCGACGAACTGGCCGAAGGCCTGCACCGGCTTGCCCACGCTGACCACGCCGACGATCTCGTTGTTCCAGCGCACCGGCGCGGCGGCGTACATGACGGAGGTGAGCGGGTCTCCTTCGATGTCGCGCGAGGTGCGCGCGCCGTACATGCCGGCCAGGGTGCGGCTGACGTCGCTCCACTTGGCGTAGTCGGCGCCGGTGTTGCGGCCCAGCGAGTCGAAGAGCACCCGCCCGCTGCGGTCGGTGACGTAGACGCGCAGCTCCACGCGGCTCTTGTGGAGGTTGTAGATCTGGGCCGAGAACTGGCGCGCGTAGACGGTGCGGAACAGGGGCTCCAGCCGCGCGGTGTTGATGGCCCCGGCGATCACGTCCTGCTCGATCAGGCTGGCCATGAGCTGCGAGGTCTCGACCAGCGATTCCTCGGCCGACTCGCGGTAGCGCGGGTCGATGTCGGCCACCACGCGGTACAGCAGGAAGGCGATGCCTGCCGTGTAGATCAGCAGGATGCCGATGAAGATGCGAGTGCGTCGGCTCACGTTACTGGACGTGCGGCGGCAGGTCTTCGTGCAGCGCGTAGCCGGTGCCGCGCAGGGTACGGATCGGCTCCACGTCCGGCGCCACGGCGCGCAGCTTGGCGCGCAGCGTTTTCACGTGGGCGTCGACGGTGCGGTCGAAGCTCTCGCTGGCATCGTCCCACACCAGTTCCAGCAGCTCGTCGCGCGTGAAGACGCGGCCCGGGCGCTGCACCAGCAGCTTCAGCAGGCCGTATTCGTATCGCGAGAGCTCGAGCAGGCGGCCGTAATAGCGGATCTGCATGCGCTCGGCATCGAGGGCGAAGGGCGAAGAATGCGCGGCGGGCGGCGCGGCGGCAGGGGCCGGCGGGTGCACCGGCGTGGGGGCTGCATGCCCGTTGCCGCGGCCGCTGCGGCGCAGGATGCTGCGCACGCGCGCCACCAGCTCGCGCGGGGAGAAGGGCTTGGCGATGTAGTCGTCGGCGCCCAGCTCCAGGCCCACCACGCGGTCGATCTCGTCGCTGCGTGCGGTGAGAAAGAGCATGGGCACCTCGGGGCCGCCCTGCGCGCGGTTGAGCGCCTGCAGGCGCTTGAAGAGCTCGAAGCCGTTCATGTCGGGGAGGCCGACATCCAGGATGGCCAGCGCCGGCGGCTCGGCGGCGAAGCGCGCGATCGCCTCCTCGGCAGTCGGGCACCAGACCGGCACGAAGCCGTCGGTCTTGAGCACGTACTGCAGGGTGTCGGCGATGCCGGATTCGTCCTCGGCGATCAGGATCCGCGGTGGGGAGAACATGGGGCGGATGGTAGCGGGCCGGAACTTTGGGCCGGCGCCGGCAACGAAGAGGGTCCTGCATCTGACGGAGAAACGCATCGTGACCCCATCCGAAACCCGCGCCATCGTGAGCCTGAGCCTGCTGGCGGCCTTCGTCGACGGCGAAAAGCACGAGCGCGAACGCGCCGAGATCAAGCGCATCGCCGAGGGCCTGTCGCAGGCCGACGGCGTGCAGCTGCCGATGCTCTACCAGGACGTGCTGATGAAGCGCGTGTCGCTCGCCTCGGTGGCGGGAGAGCTCAAGACCCCGGATGCGCGCCAGCTGGCCTACGAGATGGCGGTGTGCGTGTGCGACGCCGACGGCACGCAGTCGGAGGCCGAGCGCGCCTTCCTCGCCGATGCGCGCACCGCGCTCGGGCTGGATGCATCGTCGGCCACGCAGTTCACGCAGCAGGCCGAGGCGATCGCGGCGGTGCCGCTGGCGCCTGCTGCGGCCGCCCCCGCGGCGACGGGGCCGGCCGTGGACGGCGCGGCACTGGACCAGGCGATCCTCAACGCCGCGATCCTCAACGGCGCGCTGGAACTCCTGCCCGAGACGCTCTCGACGATGGCCATCATTCCGCTGCAGATGAAGCTGGTCTACCGCGTCGGCAAGGCGCATGGCTACGAGCTCGACAGCGGCCACGTGAAGGACTTCCTCGCCACCGTGGGCGTGGGCCTCACTTCGCAGTACCTGGAGCAGGCCGGCCGCAAGCTGCTGGGCGGGCTGCTGGGCAAGATGGGTGGCGGGCTCCTGGGCGGCCTGGGCAAGCAGGCGGTGAGCTCGGGGATGAGCTTTGCCACCACCTATGCGCTGGGCCACGTCGCCAAGCGCTACTACGCGGGCGGCCGCACGCTGTCGACGCAGATGCTGAAGGACGCCTTCGCCGGCCTGACGCAGGAGGCGCAGGGCCTGCAGACGCGCTACCTGCCGGCCATGCAGGAGAAGGCCCGCACGCTGGATGCGGGCAAGGTGCTGTCGATGGTGCGCGGTGCCTAGGCGAGCGGCCAGGGACGCCGCGCTTTCCCACGATTTCTCCCAGTTTCGGCCGCAGGATGAGGGCATGAATCCCCATGCCGCCTTGGCCGAGCGCTTCCAGTCCGTGTCCCGCGCCGAGCCGCCCACCCTGGCGGGCACCCGCGCCGCCCTCGCGCTGCTGCATCTGCGGCTCGACCAGGTGCTGATGGCCTCGACCGAGCGCTTCGACGCGCAGGTGCTGGAGATGATCCGCGGGCGCCAGGCCGCGGCCAGCCTGGCATCGGCCGCCACGCTGGTCGACATCCGGACCTTCGGCTGGAAGGCGCTCGGGCGCTACGGCGACGAGGCCACGGCAGCGGCGCCGGGCGCGTTCGAGTGGCTTCGCGTGACCGCGCGGCGGCTGACCCGGCTGGCGTCCGGCGGCAGGCGCCGCTGAGGGCTCACTGGAGTACCTTTGCCTTGGGAGCGGTCCTGCGGCTCAGGCGCGGACGATGCGGTATTGGCTGCGCGGCCGCCCGTCGTAGAGGATCCATCGGCGCTCCACCAGCCCGGCTTCTTCCAGCACCTTGAGCACGCGGTAGACCTTCGACATGACCATCGCCCGGCCGCTGTCCATCAGCGCCTTGTAGATCGACTGGACATCGCCCGCGCCGTCCTCCATCCGGTCCAGGGTGCGCAGCATCGCGGCGTGCGGAAGGCCGACGCGGCGGGAGCTCGAGGGCCGCAGCCGCGCGTTGATCAGCTCCACCAGCTCGATCTCGGTCGCGATCTGGTCGAGGGGCAGCAGTGGTTGCGGCCGCGACCTGGCCGGGGCGCGGGCCTGGGTCCTGCCGCCATCCGGCACCGGCGTCAGCAGCACCCGCGGCCGCGCCGTCCCGGTGGCCTTGGCAGTGCGCTGCTGCGCGCTGGGAGTCGGATGCTTGCCGGTGGATCGCGTCATGGATTCGGGTCCGCTGCCGGCTGGCCTCGGCGCTGCTGTCGAGTAGGACCGTAGCGTACTACTCGCGCGACCCGTCGCGCGCAAGGACCGGCCCCGGCAAGGTGGCCGGGCCGCGCGAATCCGCGCAAAAACCTTGGCTAAGGCCTATTGACGGGCCTTAGTGCCGGTCGAAGCAGCAGCCGGCGTAGTAGGCCTTGTCGCCGCCGTCCACGAAGGGCACCTCGATCGGCTTGCCCTCGTTGCGCCAGGCATCGCGGCGCTTGTAGCCGGCCTCGGCCAGTTCGGCCAGCAGCTGGTCGTGGTGCTGGATGCGGTAGGGGCAGACCGCGAAGCCGATGCTGTTGAGCGTGTAGAGCGTGCGCTCGGAATGCACGGCGGTCGTGTTGAGGATGATGCGCCGCGGCTTGACCGGCAGCGAGGCGATGATTTCCGACATACGGGTCGGCAGGTACTGCAGGCTGCCCGAGGCGTAGAGCACGTCGTAGCCGCTCGCGTCCGCGATGTCGGTGGTGAAGCTCAGCTGCGCCGTGGCATCCCGCTGTGCCGCGAGCTCCCGGCCGCTCTTGACCACGCTGGGCACGTCGCACACGGTCCAGCGCAGCGCCTGCGGGTAGTTCAGCATGCGGCGGAAAGCGTAGTACTTGATGCCGACGTGGCCGCCCAGGTCGAAGACACTGCGCATGCCCTCGTCCAGCGCGCGGCCGAGCCAGAAGAGGCCCGGATAGTCATAGAAGGCGACCTGATGGCTGTAGAAGGCATCCGCGGGTGCGTTGTCGTAGCCGACGGCCTTGGTCGGCGGCGCGCCCGCTTCGGCCGCGGCGAAGCTCTCGAAGGAACCCATGAACAGGTTCTCTTCGCGGTTTTCCAGGAACTTGCGCCTGTACGCGGCTTCGCGGACGGACGAAGGCAGAAGACTCGAAAGCATGGGGGCCCTTTGTGTTCGACGCAATGGCAGCGCGCATTTTGCACTTTGAAACAAAGGTATTCAACAGTTTCTGATGCCGCGCCGCGCCGAAATCCCGGCGGCGCGAACTATTCGACGCGGTAGCCGGCGTTCTCGATCGCCAGCACGATGTCCTGGCGGGGCTGCGTGCTCAGCACGTCGACATGGCCGGTTTCGAGATCGACCGTGACCTGCGCCTTGGGATCGACTGCCTGCACCGCGTTCTGGACGGCGCTGACGCAGTGGTTGCAGCTCATGCCGGATACCTGGAATTTCTGGCTCATCGTTGCGGCTCCTTCGGATGGGGTGGGAGCGCGAGTTTGAACCTTCTCACGGTGTCAAGGTAAAGCGAATTCGGGCTTGACCAGCCGGCCGTCGGGGTTTCGCGCCGGGGCCGGTTCGCGCTGCAGCGCGTCGACCAGTTCGCACAGGCCGCGCAGGGCGATGCCGTTGCCGGACGGATCGAGGCGCGACGGCGGAATGCACAGGCGGAAGGCGTCCTCGACGGCCTGGATGAACTCCCGGCTGGCGAGGGAATCGAGCCCGAGCTCGGCCAGCGTGAGCTCGGGGCGGAGGGCCGGGCGCGGGAGGTGGAACCCGGCCTCGAGGATGTCGGCGATGCTGTTGAAGGTGACAGGGCTCATGACGTGATCTCCTGGGGCGAAGGGGTGAGGGTGGGCGGCGCCGATTCGGCATTGCCCGCCGCCTGGCGTCTTGGCGCGAACCACGCCACGTAGAGCGCGGGCAGCACCACCAGCGTGAGCAGCGTGGCGGTGACGAGACCGCCGATCACCACGATGGCGAGGGGGCGCTGCGTCTCCGAGCCGATGGCGGCCGAGACCGACAGCGGGATGCCGAAGAGCCACAGCGCGACGAAGCCGCCGATCAGCGCCAGCGGCACGTTCAGCAGAATCAGCGAGGCCATCTTGAGCGACTTGAAGGCGTCGAAGAGCACCACGAAGATCAGCAGCAGCGAGATCGGCACCACCACCGCCAGCCGCGCCATGGCGCGCCCCTGGTTCTCGAACTCGCCCGACCAGCCGACGGTGTAGCCAGTCGGCAGCTTCACGTTCTGCGCGACCCGGGCCTGCATGTCCTTGACCACCGAGCCCATGTCGCGGTCCTTGATGAAGATGCCGATGGCCATGATGCGGCGCCCGGCCTCGCGCGCGATGTTCATCGTAGCGTGCCGCGCGCTCGCGGTCGATGTCGACCACCAGCTGGGGGAGGTCGCCGAGCCAGTCGATCTCGCCGCGGAACACGCCGGGCACCTGCTTGACCTCGTGCTCGATGGATTCTGTGATCCTGCGCAGCACGGCCAGGTCGTCGCCCGCCACCTTGATCACGATCTGGCCGTCGATCTGCGAGATCGACTCCAGCACGTTGTCGCGGCAGCCACCATGTGGCACCCATCAAAAAGGCCGCACATGCGGCCCGGCTTCGTCTCCTCATCCGTCGTTCGTCGCGCCGCGCGACTGACCGCCTGCTGACCCTGGCATGCGGTAAAAACGCGTATCTTTCTGCGGGCTGCTCCCATGCGAATCCTCCTGGTCGAAGACGATGCCGTGCTGCGCGGCGTGGTGCTGCGCAGCCTCGTCGACGCGGGCCACCGCGTCGACGTGGCAGCCAATGCGGAAGACGCGGACCACCTGTGGCGCGTGCAGCTGTTCGACGCGGTGCTGCTCGACCTGAGCCTGCCGGCCACCGCCAGCCCCACCAGCGGCCTGGCGAGCGGGCTGAACGTGCTGCGCCACGCGCGCGCGCGCGGCGACCGCACGCCGGTGCTGGTGCTGACCGCGCGCGGCCGCACCGAGGAGCGCATCGCGGGACTGGACGCCGGCGCCGACGACTACCTGGGCAAGCCCTTCGACCTGGCCGAGGTGGAGGCGCGCCTGCGTGCGCTGGTGCGGCGTGCGCAGGGCACCGACGACGTCGCGATGCTGGGCCGGCTCAAACTCGACCGCAAGGCGCGCCGCTTCTCGGTGAACAGTGCGCCGCTGGATCTGCCAGCGCGCGAGTTCGAGGTGCTGTGGGAGCTGATGAGCCCGCCGGGCCGCACCGTCAGCAAGCGCGCGATGTCCGACAAGCTTTCCACCTTCGACGAGTCGCTGGGCGACAACGCGCTGGAGGCCTTCATCTCGCGGCTGCGCAAGAAGCTCGTGGGCAGCGGCGCCGCGATCCGCACGCTGCGAGGGATCGGCTATCTGCTGGAAGCGGCCGAGTGAGTTCCCTGCCGCCCAAGGCGAGGGCGCCCTCGCTGACCGGGCGGATGCTGCGGCGGGTGCTGCTGCCGCTCGCGCTGACCTGGCTGGCGGGCACGGCAGTGGCGGTGGCGGTGGCCAGCCACTTCACCGAACAGGCGTTCGACCGCTCGCTGCTCGACGATGCGTATGCGGTCTCCGCCAACGTCGAGGCGGGCGAGCGCGACATCCAGCTGCGGCTCACGCCGCGCGAGGTCACGAGCGTGCTGTTCGACCAGTCGGAGACGATGTTCTTCGCCGTGCTTCGGCCGGACGGCTCGCTGCTCGCGGGCCACGCCGGACTGCAGGCGCCGCAGCCCGAGGCCGGCGCGCGCTACCGCTTCTCCGACATCCATTACCAGGGGCACCCGCTGCGCGCGGTGGCCTTGCACCACGATGAGCCCAACGCCTTCCGCGTGGTGATCGCGCAGACCACCCGGGCGCGCAGCGCGCTGGTCGAGCGGCTGCTGGCCTATTCGCTGGCGCCGCAGCTGGTGCTGCTGGTGCTGCTCGCGCTCTGGCTGTGGCGGCGCATCGAGGGTGAGCTGCGGCCGCTGGGCGAGTTGCGGCAGACGCTGGACCGGCGCGCCGCGCACGACCTGGCGCCGGTGCCGGTGGCGCGCAGCTCGCGCGAACTGGAGCGGCTGGGCGACACGCTCAATGCGCTGTTCGAGCGGCTCGGCCACAGCGTGCGGGCGCAGCGCGAGTTCGCGGGCAACGTCGCGCACGAGTTGCGCACGCCGCTGGCGGGCATTCGCGCGCTGGCCGACTACGGCCTGGTGCAGCAGGCGCCGGCCGTGTGGCGCGAGCAGCTGCAGCAGATCGCCGCCAGCCAGGCGCGTGCCAGCCGCCTGGTCGACCAGCTGCTGGGCCTGGCGCTGGCGGACGAGGGGCGCACGGCGCTGCAGCGGGAGCCGCTGCGCCTGGACATGCTGGTGGAGGAGGCGGTGCTGCGGCACCTCGCGCGCGCCGATGCGCAAGGCGTGGACCTGGGCGCGCTGGGCCTGGATGCGCCGGTGACGGTGCAGGCCAACGTGGCGCTGGTCGAGGGCATCCTCGACAACCTGATCGACAACGCGCTGCGCTACGGCGGGCGCACCATCACCATCGAAGTGGCCGGGCACACGCTCTCGGTCGCCGACAACGGGCCGGGCATCGCGCCCGAGGTGCAGCGCGCGCTGATGGCGCGATGGTCGCAGGGCCCGGAGGGCCAGAAGCTGGGGCAGGGCGCGGGGCTGGGGCTGGCGATCGTGGCGCGCTACGCGGCATTGCTCGATGCCGGACTGCGCTTCGAGAAGGCGAGCGAGGCGGGCGGGCTGCGCGTGAGCGTGGCCTTCGGCGCCGCACCGCCTGCGTCTGCGCTGCTTCAGGCCAGCGCCGGGTAGTCGATGTAGCCCTTCTCGCCGCCGCCGTAGAAGGTGCTCTTGTCCCAGGGATTGAGCGGCGCGCCTTCGCGCAGGCGGCGCACCAGGTCGGGGTTGGAGATGAAGGGCTTGCCGAAGGCCACCAGGTCGTCGCCTTCCTTCAGGGCGGCCTCGGCCAGCGGCTTGTCGTAGCCGTTGTTCACCATCCAGGCACCCTGGCCGCCGGCCTGGCGGTAGGCGGTCTTGAGGGCTTCGTAGTCGAAGGGGCGGTCCTCGATCTCGCGCGGCCCGCCTGTGGCGCCCTCGATGACGTGGATGTAGGCCAGGCCCAGGGGCGCGAGCTGTTTCACGACGTACTCGAAGAGCGGCTGCGGGTCGGCATCGTGCACGTCGTTGGCGGGGGTGACGGGCGACAGGCGGATGCCGGTGACGCCGCCGCCGACCGCATCGACGACGGCGCGCGTCACCTCGAGCAGCAGGCGGGCGCGGTTCTCGATGCTGCCGCCGTAGTCGTCGTCACGCCGGTTGCTGCCGGTCTTGAGGAACTGGTCGAGCAGGTAGCCGTTGGCCGCGTGGACCTCGACGCCGTCGAAGCCGGCGGTCTGCACCGCGTTGCGCGCGGCCGCGGCATAGGCCTGGACGATGCCGGGCAGCTCGCTCGCTTCGAGGGCACGCGGCTCCGAGGTCTCGACGAAGGCGGGCACGCCGTCCTTGATCAGCACGGTCTTGGTCTTCGCGGCGATCGCCGAGGGTGCGACGGGCTTGCCGCCGCCGGGCTGCAGTTCGTTGTGCGACACCCGGCCCACGTGCCAGAGTTGCACCACGATCCTGCCGCCCTGGGCGTGCACCGCATCGGTCACGCGCTTCCAGGCGGCGAGCTGATCCTGCCCATAGAGGCCGGGCACGTCGGCATAGCCCTGGCCCTGGTGGCTGATGGCGGTGGCCTCGGTGATCAGCAGGCCGGCACCGGCGCGCTGCGCGTAGTAGGTGGCAGCGATCGGCGGCGGCACGGCATTGGGCGAACGGTTGCGCGTGAGCGGGGCCATGACGATGCGGTTGGCGAGCTGGAGCTGGCCGGCCTGAAGCGGATCGAAGAGGGAGGACATCGGGGTACTTCTTGGTTGTTGCGGAGTGATCGCGACAGTAAGGCGGCGCGAGCGGGCCTGCTCGCACAGGGTTGTCGTTTTGGTGCTAGTGCCACCGGAGCCATGACGCAGAATCGCCGCAGTCCATGACAAGCAACGACACCGCCACGATGACCCCCGGCCAGGCCCTTCGCCTGGCGCTGGCACTGTCGATGGGGGCCGCGGTGTCGCTGGGCATCACGCGCTTTTCCTACGGGCTGCTGCTGCCGCCCATGCGGGCCGACCTGGGCTGGAGCTATGCGTTGGCGGGTGCCATGAACACGGCGAACGCGGCCGGCTACCTGCTGGGCGCGCTGATGATGCCTGCGCTGATGCGGCGGCTCGACCACAGCCGCCTGCTGGTCGGCGGCTGCGTACTGGCCAGCCTGTTCATGGCGGCCAGCGGCTTTTTCATCTCGGCCCCCGCCCTGCTCGTGCAGCGGCTGCTGGCCGGGCTGGCCAGCGCCTGGGTGTTCGTGGCCGGCGGGGTGTTGGCGGCGCGGCTCGGGGCGCTGCAGCCTGCGCGCATGGGCTTGCTGCTGGGGCTGTATTACGGCGGCACCGGCTTCGGCATCACCCTGTCTGCGCTGCTGGTGCCGTCGGCGGTGCAGGTGGCCGCGGGCCGGGCGCACGGCTGGGCCTGGGCCTGGTGGGCGCTGGCCTTCGCCAGCATCGCGGCGACGGCGGTGCTGGCCCTGGCGATGCGCGCGATGCCCGCAGCGGAGGGCAGTCCGGACGCGGCGCCCGCGCCGTCGGCGGGTGCAGGCCCCGCCGGCGGCGTGCTGCGCTTCGGCTGGGCGCTGGCCGGCTATGGCTGCTTCGGCATGGGCTACATCGGCTACATGACCTTCGTGATCGCGCTGCTGCGAGAGCAGGGCGCGAGTGCGGGCGGCATCACGGCCTTCTACGCGCTGCTGGGGGTGGCCTGCGTGGCCTCGGCGCGGCTGTGGGCCGGGCTGCTGGACCGTTACCGCGGCGGCGAGCCCCAGGCCTTCCTCAACCTGCTGCTGGGCGGTGCGACGCTGCTGCCGGTGCTGAGCGCCGCGTGGCCGGTGGCCTTGCTGTCGGGCCTGCTGTTCGGCGGGGTCTTCCTGTCGGTGGTGGCTTCGACCACCGCACTGGTGCGCCACAACCTGCCGGCTGCGCAGTGGGCCGCGGGCATCAGCGCCTTCACCATCGTCTTCGCGCTGGGGCAGATCGTCGGCCCGACCGTGACCGGGTGGATCTCGGACGGGCCGGGCGGACTGGCGCGGGGGCTGGTGGTGTCGGCCGTCACGCTCTGGGCCGGGGCGCTGCTGGCGTGGCGGCAGCGGCCGCTGTCGGCCTGAGTGCCCGTTCGGGCCTACTTGGCGAGGCCTTCGGCCTTGAGCGCTTCCTGCACCGCCGGGCGCGCGCCGACGCGCGCGTGCCAGGCCTGCACGTTCGGGTAGGGCGACAGGTCGAGGCCGACCGGCTTGGCCCAGTTGGTGACGGTGAAAAGGTAGCCGTCGGCGACGGTGAAGTGCTCGCCCATCAGGTAGTCCTTGCCCTCGAGTTCGCGATTGAGCCACTCGTAGCGCGACTCCAGCTTGGTCTTGAAGGCGGCCTTCGCTTCGTCGGGCATGGCGGGATTGAAGAACGGCGAATAGGTCTTGTGGATCTCGGTGCCGATGAAGGTGAGCCACTCCTGCAGCCGATAGCGCGAGAGCGTGCCGGCGGCTGGGGCGAGGTTCTTGGTGGGTGCGAGGTCGGCGACGTACTGGACAATGGCCGGACCTTCGCGCAGCCGGGTGCCGTCGTCGAGTTCCAGCATCGGCACGTAGCCGAGCGGATTGATGCCGTAGTAGTCCGTACCGTCCTGCAGCTTGTGGCTCTTGGTGCTGGCCAGCACGGGCTCGAACGCAATGCCGGCTTCGCGCAGCGCGATGTGCGGCGAGAGGGAGCAGGCGCCCGGCGAGTAATACAGCTTCATGCGAAAAACTCCAGTGGAATGTTGAAAAACAGGATCGAGAAAGCCATGGCGATGCTAGCGGTTTCGGTCGCGCGGGGTTGTCCTACGGTGCCTCGGGCGGGGCGACTATCGGTGGCTGCCGCATGGCTTCCTATCCTGCCGACGCCGCGGCGAAGTCCGCATCGAAGGAGCCCTCCATGTTGAAGTACGCCATCATTTTCGCGATCGTCTCGCTGATCGCCGGCGCGCTCGGTTTCGGCGGCATCGCTGCCGGCGCGGCGGGCATCGCCAAGCTGCTGTTCGGCCTGTTCCTGATCCTGGCCGTGGTCTTCCTCGTGCTGGCGGCGTTGGGCATCGGGGCGGCGAAAAAAGCCCTGGACTGACGCGACCGTGTCGCCGTGGCCTGGAGGAGGACAACATGCACGTATCGAACGTGGACGCGGTGCTCGACTACGAAGTCGAAGCGCCCTCGCACCTGGTGTTCAACATCGAGGCGACGCGCGGCGGCGCGCAGGCTGTTGCCAGTGAGGAGCTGGTGATCGAGCCGGCGGTGCAGCGGCAGGCGTTCTGCGATGAGAACAGCGGCAATCGCTTCATCCGCTTCGACGCGCCGAAGGGGCCGCTCAAGATCCGCTACCGGGCGCAGATTCAGCGCACCCACGTGCTGGTGCCGTCCGAGTTGGAGGAGCGGCCGGTGAACCAGGTGCCGAACGACATCCTCCACTATCTGATGCCGAGCCGCTATTGCGAGTCGGACCTGATGTCGCGCTGCGCGCAGCAGCTGTTCGGCGATCTGCCGCCCGGCATCGGACGCGTGCAGGCGATTGCCGACTGGATTCACGACAGCATCACCTACGAGCCCGGCATCAGCGACTCGACCACCACGGCGCGCGAGGTGTTCGTCGAGCGTGCGGGCGTGTGCCGCGACTTCGCGCATCTCGGCATCACCTTCTGCCGCGCGCTCAACATTCCGGCGCGCCTGGTGGTCGGCTATGTCTGGTTCGACGAGCCGCCCCAGGATTTCCACGCCGTGTTCGAAGCCTGGCTGGGCGGGCAGTGGGTCCTGTTCGACGGCACGCGCATGGCGCCGGTCGACCGGCTGGTGCGTGTGGGCACCGGCCGTGATGCGAAGGACGTGGCCTTCTGCACCTTCTTCGGTCCGGTGCGCATGACCGGCAAGATGCTGAACGTGCACGAAGTGCAGGATGAGCGCCTGCTCGTCTCGAGTGGGCCGGTGCCGAGCGGGCACCTGCTGGGCATCGAGAAACCCGTACCCATTGCTGCGGAGACGATGTCCCTGCTCCAGACGCCGGCAGAAGCGCGGGCGCTATAGAAAATATAGCACCCACCGGCGATGCCAGAGGGGTTTGGGGGGAGGGGGCCGGGCTGGTGGCCATGTCCCTCCAGCCGCCCTGGCGTGGCTTGCGAGATTAAAATCGATGCCCCTTTCCGCCGCGCCCGCGCAGGGCGCGCCCCCTCTCCATGCTGTACCCCGAAGAATTCGATGTGATCGTCGTCGGCGGCGGCCATGCCGGCACCGAAGCCGCGCTGGCGTCCGCCCGGATGGGCGCACGCACGCTGCTGCTCACCCACAACATCGAGACGCTGGGGCAGATGAGCTGCAACCCGTCGATCGGAGGCATCGGCAAGGGGCACCTGGTCAAGGAGGTCGATGCGCTCGGTGGTGCGATGGCGATCGCGACGGACGAAGCCGGCATCCAGTTCCGCATCCTCAATTCGAGCAAGGGGCCGGCCGTGCGGGCGACACGCGCGCAGGCCGACCGGGTGCTCTACAAGGCTGCCATCCGCCGGCGGCTGGAGAACCAGCCGAATCTGTCGCTGTTCCAGCAGGCGGTCGATGATCTGATGATCGAGGGCGACCGGGTGGTGGGCGCAGTGACGCAGGTGGGCATTGCCTTCCGTGCGCGCGCGGTGGTGCTGACGGCGGGCACTTTTCTCGACGGCCGCATCCATGTGGGCCTCGACAACTACCAGGCCGGCCGGGCCGGCGATCCGCCCGCTGTGAGCCTGTCGGCCCGGCTCAAGGAACTCAGGCTGCCGCAGGGCCGGCTCAAGACGGGCACGCCGCCTCGGCTGGATGGGCGGACCATCGACTTCTCGAAGTGCGTCGAGCAGCCAGGTGACGGCATGCCGGGCGGGGCCGGGCCGATGCCGGTCTTCAGCTTCATGGGCCGCACCGGCATGCACCCGAGGCAGATGCCGTGCTGGATCACCAACACCAATGCCCGGACGCACGAGATCATCCGCTCCGGCTTCGATCGCAGCCCGATGTTCACCGGCAAGATCGACGGGGTGGGGCCGCGCTACTGCCCGAGCGTGGAGGACAAGATCAACCGCTTCGCCGACAAGGAGAGCCACCAGATCTTCCTCGAGCCCGAAGGGCTGACCACGAACGAGTACTACCCCAACGGCATCTCGACCAGCCTGCCGTTCGACATCCAGTACCAGCTGGTGCGCTCGATGGCTGGGCTGGAGAATGCCCACATCCTGCGGCCTGGCTACGCGATCGAGTACGACTACTTCGACCCGCGCGCGCTCAAGAGCAGCTTCGAGACGCGAGCGATCGGGGGGCTCTTCTTTGCGGGCCAGATCAACGGCACCACGGGTTACGAAGAGGCCGCCGCGCAGGGGTTGTTCGCCGGCATCAACGCGGCCTTGCTGTGCCGGGGCGAAGACGCGTGGCTGCCGCGCCGCGATGAAGCCTACCTGGGTGTGCTGGTCGACGACCTGATCACCAAGGGCGTGACCGAGCCCTATCGCATGTTCACCAGCCGCGCGGAGTTCCGGCTGCAGCTGCGCGAAGACAACGCCGACATGCGCCTGACCGAAGCCGGTCGGCGCTTGGGCCTCGTGGATGACGCGCGCTGGGATGCGTTCTCGCGGAAGCGCGATCTTGTTTCACGTGAAACAGAGCGGCTGCGCTCGATCTGGGTGAGCCCGCGCAACCTTCCGGCGAGCGAGTCGGAGCGCGTGCTCGGCAAGGCCATCGAGCGCGAATACAACCTGGGCGATCTGCTGCGCCGGCCCAATGTCGACTACGCCTCGCTGATGTCGTTGGACGGGGGCAAATACGCGTCGGACCAGCCACTGGGCGAATCCGAGATCGAGCAGATCGAGATCGCGGCCAAGTACGCCGGCTACATCGACCGGCAGCAGGACGAGGTGGAGCGCTCGGCGCACTTCGAGAACCTCAGATTGCCGGCCGACCTCGATTACAGCCAAGTCACCGCCTTGAGCTTCGAGGTGCGTCAGAAGCTGGCCAAGCATCGCCCCGAAACTTTGGGGCAGGCTTCACGCATCTCCGGCGTCACGCCCGCAGCCATCTCGCTCTTGCTGATCCACCTGCGCAAGCGGGGGCATCGCGCCTTTGCGCGGGATGCGGCGGTCGAGACGCCAGCAGCCGCCGAATGAGCTCCGAGCAGGTACTGCGCGACGGCGCGGCTGGGCTGGGGCTGCGTCTGAGCGATCCCCAATGCGAGCGGCTCCTGGCCTACGGGGCGCTGATCCTCAAGTGGAACAAGGTCTATAACCTGACTGCGCTGCGGGATCCGGCCAGTGTGCTGACCCATCATCTGCTCGATAGCCTCTCTGTCATCGCGCCCTTGGCGCGCGAGTGGCCGGGGAGGGCGGCTCTGTTGGATGTGGGCGCCGGCGCGGGTTTGCCAGGTGTGGTGGTCGCGATCCTGCGCGATGACATCACGGTCAGTTGCCTGGACGCGGTGGCCAAGAAGGCGGCCTTCGTCCAGCAGGTCGCGGGCGAACTGCAGTTGCCGAACCTGCGGGGCCTGCATGCGCGCGTCGAATCCCTGACCGGGCGCTACGAGCTGATCAGCGCCCGCGCCTTTGCGTCGCTGCCTGCTTTCTTCGCAGGATCGAAGCATCTGCTGGCACCCGGTGGCGTTTGGATGGCGATGAAGGGCAAGCGGCCGGACGAGGAACTCGCGCAGCTGCCGGCCGAAATTGATGTGTTTCACGTGGAACAGCTGACCATCCCCGGCCTGGATGCTGAACGCTGCATCGTCTGGGCACGAAAACAAGCAGGCTGAACGGCCCTCGGAGAGTGGACCTCGCTTAGACTCGACCACTCCCCATCCGAGGCAGTTTTCCATGTTTGGCATCGCTGACTACGGCGCCTTTGTCGCCGCCATCATCCTTTTTCTTGCGATTCCTGGACCTGGGAATCTGGCGCTCATTACCTCCACCAGCAAAGGGGGTATTCGGGCCGGCCTGGCCGCCACCTTTGGCTTGATCATGGGAGACCAGATCCTGATGTGGGCCGCGGTGGCCGGCGTTGCAGCCTTGTTGGCCGCCTTTCCGCCGGCGTTCAAGGCGGTCCAGTGGCTGGGCGCGGCCTACCTGGCCTGGATGGGCTTCCGGATGTTGACCGCCAAGCCCGGCGCCGCCCCGGTGCTGAACATCCGGCCGCGCCAGTACTTCCGCCAAGCCCTGACCATCACCTTGCTCAACCCGAAGGCCATCGTCTTCTACATGGCCTTCTTCCCGCTCTTCGTCGACCCGGCACGTCACCAGGGTCTGCTGACCTTTGGCGTGATGGCTCTGACCATCGCGGTCCTGACCTTCTTCTACTGCCTCAGTGCCACGCTGCTCACCCATTTCCTCGCCGAGCGGCTGCGCGCCAATCCGCGCATCTCGGCTGCGCTGGAAAAGCTGGCGGGCGTGTTCCTGATCGGCTTCGGCATCAAGCTGGCAGCCAATCAGTAGCATGGCCAAGATCTTCTGCGTCGCGAATCAGAAGGGGGGCGTGGGCAAGACCACGACCACCGTCAACCTCGCGGCCGGCCTGGCCAAGGTGGGGCAGCGGGTCCTGATGATCGACATGGACCCGCAGGGCAATGCGACCATGGGCTCCGGCATCGACAAGCGCGAGCTGGAAACCACGGTCTACGACGTGCTCCTCGAATCGGCCTCGGTGGCCGAGGCCCGGGTGAGGGCGGAGAAATGCGGCTACGACGTGCTGGGCGCCAACCGCGAACTGGCCGGCGCCGAGGTCGAAATGGTGGCGCTCGACCGCCGCGAGAAGCGCCTGCGTACCGCGCTGGCCGCGGTCGGTGCCGAGTACGACTTCATCCTGATCGACTGCCCCCCCAGCCTCAGCCTGCTGACGCTCAACGGTCTGTGCTCGGCCCATGGCGTGATCGTGCCCATGCAGTGCGAGTACTTCGCGCTCGAAGGCCTGACCGATCTGGTCAACACCATCAAGCAGGTGCATGCCAATCTCAACAAGAACCTGCAGATCATCGGCCTGCTTCGCATCATGTTCGACCCGCGCATCACTCTGCAGCAGCAGGTCAGCGAGCAGCTCAAGGCGCATTTCGGCGACAAGGTCTTCGACACGGTGATTCCGCGCAACGTGCGCTTGGCCGAGGCGCCGAGCTACGGCCTGCCGGGCGTGATCTTCGACCCCGCCGCCCGCGGCAGTCAGGCCTTTGTCGCCTTTGCCGAGGAACTGGTCCAGAAGATGCCGCCCGCCAGCGCCATGGCCGGCGCAGCGCCAGCGCCCGCACCGATCGAGCCGCCGCCCGTCGCCATGCAGGATCCCTCCAGCCTCTGAGGCCGGCGAGCGGCTTCCTGCTATCAATTTCGGAGCATATGACGGTCCCTACCATCCTGTTGCTGCCCGGCTGGCAGAACAGCGACCCCCCGCACTGGCAGAGCCGCTGGGAGGCGGTCTACGGCGACCGCCGGGTCGAGCAGCATGAATGGATGCGGCCGCTACGCGGCGACTGGTCGGCCCGGCTCGAGGAAGAGGTGCTGGCCGCCACCGCGCCGGTGGTGCTGGTCGCCCACAGCCTCGGCTGCATCCTGGTGGCTGCCTGGGCTGCCCATTCGCGCAACACCCACAAGGTGCGGGCCGCCTTCCTGGTGGCGCCGGGCGACCTGGAGCGTGAGGACCTGCGCGAGCTGATTCCCGGCTGGGCGCCCATCGTGCGCCAGCCCCTGCCGTTCCGGGCGCTGATGATGGCCGCCAACGACGATCCCTATTGCAGCGCCGAACGCTCGCGCGGAATGGCGCGCGACTGGAGCGCTCGCTACATCGACGCCGGCCGCGGCGGCCACCTCAATGGCGAATCCGGCCTGGGGGACTGGCCCGAAGGACGGCAACTGCTGAACGACCTGCTGAAAGAAGAATGACCTCGATGGCCACCAAGAAACCCAAGGGCCTCGGCCGCGGACTGGAAGCCCTGCTGGGCCCCACCTTCAACGGTCCGGACACCCCGGCCAATGACGAAGCCGCGCCGGCCAACCCGACCACCCTGAACCTCGACCAGATGGTGCCCGGCATCTACCAGCCGCGCACGCGCATGGACGAGGGCGCGCTCTACGAACTGGCCGAGAGCATCAAGGCGCAGGGCATCATGCAGCCCATCCTGGTCCGTCGCCTCGATGCCGAGGCGGCGCGCGCCAAGAATGCCGAGTTCGAGATCATCGCCGGCGAGCGCCGCTTCCGTGCCGCCAGGCTGGCCGGGCTGGACAGCGTGCCCGTGCTGGTGCGCGACGTGCCGAACGAGGCGGCCGCCGCGATGTCGCTGATCGAGAACATCCAGCGCGAGGACCTCAATCCGCTGGAAGAGGCGCAGGGCCTGCAGCGGCTGGTCGCCGAGTTCGGGCTGACGCACGAATCGGCCGCCCAGGCGGTGGGCCGCTCCCGCAGCGCCGCCAGCAACCTGCTGCGCCTGCTCAACCTGGCCGAGCCGGCCCAGGCCATGCTGATGGCGGGCGACATCGACATGGGCCACGCGCGCGCGCTGCTCTCGCTGGACAAGGCCACCCAGATCACTGCGGCCAACCAGATCGCGGCCCGGAAACTGTCGGTGCGCGAGGCCGAGGCGCTGGTCAAGAAGCTGGGCGCCGAATTCAGCCTGCGGCCGCCGGTGCATCGCAGCGGCAGCGAGAAATCGCGCGACCTGCAGCGCGTCGAGGAAGAGCTGGCCGACCTGCTGGCCGCGGAGGTCGAGGTGCGGATCAAGAAGCGCAGCAAGCGCGGCGGCAAGGTGGAGCAGAGCGGCGAGCTCGCCATCCACTTCGGTTCGCTCGAAGCCCTCAATGGCCTGATCGACCGCATCCGCCAAACGGCCTAATTCCGCAAAGTCGAGGACTCCAGCTTCCGGGCGATTGTCCGGAGGCATCTTTGCGCATATGCTTGCCCGTTACGTTTACTAACTGTAGTCCGAAAGTTCTCGGAGGAGCCTGACCATGACCATCGCTCGATTCCCGCTTGCCGCCGTTGCTCTGGGGGCGCTTCTTCTGACAGGTTGCCAGACCACCGACATGCAAATGGGCAGCCAGAGCGCCAAGACGGTAGCCACCGGCAGCGCTGCCGGCTCCGCCTCCGCCAATACCAGCAGCGCGCTCGAGCGCTGCGCCTCGCCGCTGGGCACCGTCTCGCTGATCGAGAACCAGCAGGCCGGTTGGTACACCATCCTTCGCAACGAATACCGCCTGCCGCCCACGGCCAATCTGCTGCGCCTGCTGGTCCAGCAGTCCAACTGCTTCGTGGTGGTGGAGCGCGGCGCGGCCGGCATGAACGCCATGTCGCGCGAGCGCGACCTGATGGCCTCGGGCGAGATGCGCCAGGGCAGCAACTTCGGCCGCGGCCAGATGGTCGCTTCCGACTACGGCCTGTCGCCTGAAATCGTCTTCAGCAACAGCAATGCCGGCGGCATGGGCGGTGGGCTCGGCGGCCTGGTCGGCGGACGCTACAGCGGCGTGCTGGCCGCGGTGGGGGGCAACCTCCAGACCAAGGAAGCCAGCGCCTTGCTGACCCTGATCGACAACCGCTCCGGCGTGCAGGTCGCGGCCTCCGAAGGCAGCGCCTCCAAGACCGACTTCGGCGCCTTCGGCTCCGTCTTCGGCGGCAGCGGCGGTGGCGCACTGGGTGGCTACACCAACACGGCGCAGGGCAAGGTGATCAGCGCCGCCTTCATGGATGCGTTCAACCAGATGGTCGTCTCGCTGCGCAACTACAAGGCGCAGACGGTGCAGGGCCAAGGCCTGGGCGGCGGCGGCCGGCTGGGTGTCGATGGCGGCGTGGCGCCGTCGCAGACCTCGGCCCCCGCCGAGCGCGCGCCTGCGCGCCGCAAGTGACGAGAGGGAGCGCCGGACCATCGATCCGGCGCACAAGAAAGCCCGGCCTCTTGTGCGAGCGCCGGGCTCTTTTTTTGGGGGGAGCCGATCAGAGGCTGAAGATCTTGCCCGGGTTCATGATGTTCTTCGGGTCGAGCGCGCGCTTGATGGTGCGCATCATGTCGATCGCGCCGACACCGGCCTCGCTCACCAGGAAGTCCATCTTGTGCAGGCCCACCCCGTGCTCGCCGGTGCAGGTGCCTTCGAGCGCGAGCGCGCGCGACACGAGCGCATGGTTGAGCTTCTCCGCCGTGACCCGCTCTTCGGGTGCATCGGGATCCAGCAGGTAGCCGAAGTGGAAGTTGCCGTCGCCCACGTGGCCGACCAGGAAGTAGGGGATGCCGCTCGCATCGGCCTCCGCCACCGATTCGAGCAGGCAGTCGGCCAGCCGCGAGATCGGCACACAGGTGTCGGTGCTGATCACGCGGCAGCCCGGGCGCGACTGCACCGCCGCGAAGTAGCTGTTGTGCCGGGCCGTCCACAGGCGCGTACGTTCCTCCGGCGTGCTGGCCCATTCGAAGGCCTTGCCGCCGTGGCCGCTGGCCAGCTCCTGCACTGTCTCGGCCTGCTCCTTCACGCCGGCCGGCGAGCCGTGGAACTCCATCAACAGCATCGGCTCCTCGCGCAGGCCCAGCTTTGAATAGGCATTCACCATGCGCACCGTGTTGACGTCGATCAGTTCCACGCGCGCGATCGGCACGCCCAGCTGGATGATCTCGATGACGGTGCGCACCGCCGCCTCGATGCTCGGGAAGGAGCAGATCGCGGCCGACACCGCCTCGGGCAGGGGATAAAGGCGCAGCGTGATCTCGGTCACGACGCCCAGCGTGCCCTCGCTGCCGACCAGGAGGCGCGTGAGGTCGTAGCCGGCGGAGGACTTCTTCGCCCGCGTGCCGGTGCGGATCACCTCGCCGCTCGCGGTGACCACTTCGAGCGCCAGCACGTTCTCGCGCATGGTCCCGTAGCGCACCGCGTTCGTGCCGCTCGCGCGCGTGGCCGTCATGCCGCCGATCGAGGCATCGGCGCCGGGGTCGATGGGGAAGAACAGGCCGGTGCTCTTGATCTCCTCGTTGAGCTGCTTGCGCGTCACGCCGGGCTGCACCGTGACCGTGAGGTCCTCCGCATTGACCGAGAGCACGCGGTTCATGCGGCTCACGTCGATGCTGATGCCGCCCTGCACCGCGAGCAGATGGCCTTCGAGCGAGGAGCCGACGCCGAAGGGGATCACCGGCACGCTGTGCTCGCTCGCGAGCTTCACCGCATCGGCCACGTCCTGCGTGCTTTCCGCAAAGACCACGGCCGCGGGCGGCGGCGCGTCGAAGGAGGACTCGTCGCGCCCGTGCTGCGTGCGCACGGCCAGCGCCGTGGAACACTGCTCGCCGAAGCGCGCCTTCAGGCCTTCGATCAGGGCATCGGGCACGTCGCGCAGCGCGATGGACGGCGTGAGGTGGGAGAGGGCGGTGGGCGCGTTCATCGGCGGGTCTCCTGAGGGGGCTACCATTCTACGAACCGCATCTGCCGAACGACATCCACATGGGCAACCGACTCACACAGATCGCCACGCGCACCGGCGACGACGGCACCACCGGCCTCGGCGACAACACGCGCGTCCCAAAGGACCACCTGCGCGTGCAAGCCATGGGCGACGTGGACGAGCTCAATTCGCACATCGGCCTGCTGTTGTGCGAGCCGATGCCGGACGGTGTGCGCGAGCTGCTGGTCGACGTGCAGCACCAGCTGTTCAACCTGGGCGGCGAACTGTCCATGCCCGGCTTCACGCTGCTGAAGGCCGATGCGCTGCTGCAGCTGGACAACGCGCTGGCCGAGCACAACGCGGCGCTGCCACGGCTGGCCGAATTCATCCTGCCGGCCGGCACCCGCGCGGCCGCGCAGGCCCATGTGTGCCGCACCATCGCCCGGCGCGCCGAGCGCGCGGTCGTGTCGCTGGGCGCGCAGGCCGAGCTCAACGACGCACCGCGCCAATACCTCAACCGCCTGAGCGACCTGCTGTTCGTGCTGGCGCGCGTGCTCAACCGTGTCGACGGCGGCGACGACGTCTACTGGAAGAGCGAGCGCCTGGCGCGCGCTGCTGCGGCAGGCGGCGACGAATGAATCACCCGCTGCAAGAAGACCGCATCATGTCGATCCCCTCCCTGACCTTCGCGAGCGCTGCCGTGCTCGCGGCCTGCCTCGCGCTGCCGTCGGCCGCATCGGCGCAGAACGCGAACGAGCCCCCCACGACGCAGCGCGCCCACACGCTGAAGTCGCCGCCCCGCGACAGCAAGGTCCTCGGCGGCATCCAGCGGGGCACCGATGCCGCCGGCCGGAGCATCGACCATGCAGACTCGGCGACCCGGCGCGGCGTCAACAACACGTCCGAGCGCGCGAGCCGGCCGATACGAAACTTCGGCGAATCGCTGGGCCGCAAGCTTCCCGGCGGATCGGGCCGCAGTTCGCAGCCCAACGTGGGACCGCAGGGCAGCGCCCCCTGAAGCGCTGCGGCGCGTGTTTACCCGCGCTTACATCCTTCATGGCCGCCACATCCGTGGCCTGCGTGCGCGACACATGGGCTTCCCACAATGCCTCCATGTTCCAACGCAATGAAGGAGTCGTGATGAACAAGCACAGCAGGATCCGTACGAGTGCCGTCGCCGCGGTGCTGGCCCTTGGCATGGCCGGCAGTGCCCTGGCCCATGACGGTGGCCACCGGGATCATGAGCGCCGCTGGGAAGAGGGCCCGCGCCATTCGCAGCGCTTCGAGCGCGAGCATGATCGCCGCGGCTGGGAGCGCCGCCACTATCACCACGAATCCGATCGCCGCGACTGGGACGGGCACCGCGAATGGCGCCGCGGCGGCTACGTGCCGCACAGCTACCGCGGCCAGGGGTACGAGGTCCGCGACTGGCGCGCTTACCGTCTGCAGGCGCCGCCGAGCGGCTATCACTGGGTCCAGGCGGATGGCAATTTCGTGCTGGCCGCAGTGGCGACCGGCCTGATCGCCCAGATCATCGCTTCGCAGTAAGCGACGTGGCTCGGGGGCTCAGGCGGCCGCTGCCGCCGTCTGAGCGCACACGTTGCGCCCGGTGATGGTGAGCCGCAGCCCGCCGCCGTGCCATTCGAGCCAGTTCAGGGTCACGTAGGCCTCGATGTCGGCATCGGCGATCCGGTCGGCATGACGCTGTTTCAGCAACTCGACCGTGGCCGGCAGCGCCTGCCGCAGCCTTTCCCGCGCCGCGGCTTCGTTGGCCGCGGAAGCGGCGGGTGGGCGCATGAGAGAAGTCGATGCCTTGGCCAAGATCGCTCCGATTCGCGAGAAGAAAGTACCAATGTACGCTTCCTGGCCGCCGCGTCACGGACCTTTTTATCGGTTTCGCGACCCGCAACGCGGATCGGCGCCTCACTTGCGGGGCGTCTTCAGCAGCTTGCTGACTTCGTCGACGTTCGAGCGGATGCGCTGGCTCACGATGTCGAAGGCCTCGGCCTGCGAGCGCGCCGCCAGTTCCGAGAGCTCGCGGATGTCGTCCAGCGCCTGCTTGAAGGCGGCCCTGCCCAGCGCGTCGAGCTTGGCGAGGTTCTCGCGCGGCTCCGCGGGCGACATGCCCTTGACGGCACCCTGCCATTCCACGATCGAGGCCTTGAGCATCTCCGTTTGCCGCTGCACCACGGCCTGCAGGCCTTGGTAAGACTTCTCGTTCGCCTCCATCAGCGCGGCCAGGTCCTTGCGCCCGCTCTCCACGATCGTGCTGGCCGCGCCCGCCAGCGGAAGGTTCTGAAGCCGATCGGCCATGCCCTTGAGCGGCTTGATGAAGGCGTCCTGGACGTCGTCCGCGACCGTCGGGCGCGCCTTCTTCGCCCCCGCGCTGCTGCTGCTCGTCCTGCTGGTTGCCATGCTTGTGACTCCGGGTTGTTGATTGGGAGCCGCCACGATACGCCCATACCCCGACCGGATGGAAGTCGCAAAGCCCCGAAAAACTTCGCCTTGCAATTTCGCACGCATGTGCTAAATTTCGCCACATGGACGCGAAGACCCAGAAGAGCGAGATGACCCGCACCGCCATCGTCGGCGCGGCGATGGATCTCGCCTCGGCCGAGGGCCTGGACGCCATCACCCTGCAGGCGGTGGCCACGCGGCTGGGCCTGTCCAAAAGCGGGGTGTTCTCCCGCGTCGGTTCGCGCGAGGCGCTGCAGAAGGCGGTGATCGAGGAATTCGGCCGCCGCTTCCTGGCCGACGTTTTCGTGCCCGCCATGCAGAAGCCCAAGGGCGTGGCGCGCCTCGACGAGATCGTCTCGCGCTGGATCGTGCGCACCCGCGACATCGAGACCGAGACCGGCTGCATCTATACCGCCGGCGCCTTCGAGTACGACGACCGCGAGGGAGAGCTGCGCGACCTGCTGGTCGAAGAGGTCACGCGCTGGCGCGCCGCGCTGCGCCGCAGCGTGCTGCAGGCGGTGGAGACCGGCGAGCTGCGCGCCGATACCGATGCGGCGCAGCTGGTCAGCGAGATCAACGGCCTGATCATGTCCTTGCTGCACGACGCGCGCTTCCTGCGCGATACCCGGGCTGCCGAACGCGCCCGGCTCACCTGGCAGCGGCTGCTCGCCAGCTACCGGGCCTGAATCCCATGCACCCGGCTGTCCTTGCCCTTTGCTCGTTCGAATTTCGCACAAGCGTGCGATAAAGGAGAAAACCATGTTGATCGCTCTTCTGTTCCTCGGTGCCTGCCTGGTCGGCCTGGGTGTGCGCACGGTCGTCGGTACCGTGCGCAGCCTGCCTCGTACCAACGAGGACTGGGTCTGGTACTGAAAAGGAAGCGTGATGCCGACTGCCACTTCCGCTTCGCCCGCGGCCGCCGCGGCCTCCAACTACTACGGCGCCAGCCCGTGGATGCGTGCGCTGCGGCTGGCCTTGGGCGCCTCGCAGCGGGCCTGGCCCGCGCTGGCGGTGCGGGCCGCCTACCGCCTCTTCGGTACGCCGCTGCCCCTCAAGTGGCTCAACCGCCGCCACGGCCCGGCGGCCGGTTGGCAGCGCGAGGCCTGGGCTTTCGAGGATGCCGACCTGGGCCTGTACACGCCGGCCGCCATCACGCTGGGCGCACCGCGCGTGCTGCTGGTGCACGGCTGGGGCGGCCACGCCGGGCAGATGGTGCCGCTGGCGCAGGCTTTGGTGGCGGCGGGCTTCGCGCCGCTTCTCCTGGAAATGCCGGCCCATGGCCGCAGCGCCGGCACGGTCAGCAACCTGCCGCAGTTCGCGCGTGCGATCGAGTACGTGGCGGCCCGCCTGGCCCTGGAAGGTTCGCCGCTCAGGGCGGTTGCCGCCCACTCGCTGGGCGCGAATGCCCTGGCCTATGCCGCCAGCCGCGGCCTGCGCGCGGAGCGCCTGGTGCTGCTGGCACCGCCGGCATCGCCGCATGCCTTCACGCGCTACTTCGCTCATGTGTTCGGCCTGAGCGAGCGCACCCGCGCCGCCATGCAGCACCGCATCGAGGCGCGCGAAGGCATCCTGATGCCGTTGCTGGAGCCGGCCGCCGTCGGCCCGCGCATCGCGCAGCCGACGCTGGTGGTGCACGACCGCGACGACCGCGTGAACCGTTTCGCCGACGGCGTGGCCTACCGCGATGCGATCGCCGGTGCGCGGCTGCTCGCCACCGAGGCACTGGGCCACCGCCGCATCCTGCGGGAGCCACCCGTGCTGGAGCAGGTCACCGCCTTCATCGCGGCGGCCTGAAGCAAGATCTCAGCGCGCCGCGAATGCGGCGCCGTCCGGCAGCTCGATCTTCACCTCGAGCACCTCCAGGTCGTCCTGCTTTTCGAGGTTGACCTTGATGTCCTCGGCATTGATCGAGACGTACTTGGAGATCACCGCGATCAGCTCACGCTGCAGCTCCGGCAGGTAGTCCGGCCGGCGCTTGCCGCTCAGGCTGCTGCGCTCGTGCGCGAGGATGATCTGCAGCCGCTCCTTCGCGACCGCCGCCGTCTTCTTCTTTTCGCCCAGCAGGAACGAGAGGAAAGACATCCATTACCTCCCGCCGAAGAAGCGCTTGAAGAAGCTGGGCTTCTCCGCGTCGACGAAGCGCATCGGCCTGTCCTCGCCGAGGAAGCGCGCGATCACGTCGGCGTAGGCCTGCGCCACCAGGCTCTCCTTGTCGTGGATCACCGGGATGCCCTGGTTGGAGGCTTGCAGCACGCTCTCCGACTCGGGGATCACGCCGATCAGCTTGATGCGCAGGATGTCCTGGATGTCCTCCAGCGACAGCATCTGCCCACCGGCCACGCGGTTCGGGTTGTAGCGCGTGATCAGCAGGTGCTCCTTGACCGGCTCGCCGCCTTCCTTGGCGCGCTTGGTCTTGGAGCCGAGCATGCCGAGGATGCGGTCCGAATCGCGCACCGAGGAGACCTCGGGGTTGGTCACGATCAGCGCCTCGTCGGCGAAGTGCATCGCCATCAGCGCGCCGGTCTCGATGCCGGCGGGCGAGTCGCACACGATGTAGTCGAAGCCCTGCTCGTCCAGCTCCTTGAGGATCTTCTCCACGCCCTCCTGTTTGAGCGCGTCCTTGTCGCGCGTCTGCGAGGCGGCCAGCACGAACAGGTTGTCGCACTGCTTGTCCTTGATCAGCGCCTGGCTCAGGTTGGCTTCGCCCTGGATCACGTTGATCAGGTCGTAGACCACGCGGCGCTCGCATCCCATGATCAGGTCCAGGTTGCGCAGGCCCACGTCGAAGTCGATCACGGCCGTCTTTTTGCCCGCCAGCGCGAGGCCCGACGCGAAGCTCGCGCTCGTGGTCGTCTTGCCGACGCCGCCCTTGCCCGAGGTCACCACCACAATCTTGGCTGCCATTCCGTTCCTTCTCTATCGTTTCGTTCGTTCAGGTGTGCGCGCGCATCGTCATTCGATGGCGCTCATCACGATCTTTTTTCCGTCCAGCGAAATCTGTGCCGGCTTGCCCGCGATCTGCTCCGGCAGCGCGACTTCCGAGGTGCGGTAGATGCCCGCGATCGCCACCAGCTCCGCTTCCATGCAGGTGGTGAAGATGCGCGCCTCGGTATTGCCGCGCGCACCGGCGATCGCCTTGCCGCGCAGCGGCGCGTACACGTGCACGTTGCCATCCGCGATCACCTCGGCGCCGTAGTTGACCACCGCCGTCACCACCACGTCGCCGCCGCGCGCGTAGACCTGCTGGCCCGATCGCAGCGGCTTGTCGATCACCAGCGTGCCTGCGGCCGGTACCGGCACCTCGCGCACGATCTGGGGCTGCTGTGCCTGGGCCGGCGGTGCGGGCGGCCGCGGGCTGGGCGCGGGCGGCACCGGCATCGCGGTCACCGACAGGCCGGCGGCCCGCGCCGCCGCATTCTGGGCATTGCTGCCGCCGCGCACCGCGATCGGCTGCGTCTGGTGGCGCGCCAGCAGCGCGCGCAGGGCGGCGAAGTCGAACTCGGCCGGGGCCTGCGCATCCTGCAGCAGCGACAGGTCGATGACCACCGGCTCCTGGTCGAAGAAGTCCGGTGAGTCGGCCAGCTGCACGTCCAGCGCGGCAGCGAGGACGTCCAGGTCCGCCGTCTTGAGGATCACGGCAATCAGCGGAAGCGTCGCGCTCTTGAATTCGAAAACCGCTCGGGTGCGCGCGGCGGATGCATCGGCCATGGAAAACGTGTGTGCGAAAAGCGTGGAAGTCTAACGGGCACGGGCGTCGAGCCCAGGAGAGGGTCCCTGAAAGCGGCACGCGGCACAACACATCTTGCACCAGGTTTCACTTTCATCGTCGTGTGAACGCGCGCTATTCCTACATCGAAGGCGACTCGCCGTGCGCAGACTCGCCGCTTTTCAAAATGCCAGGTGTGCCTATTTCACAGATGCAGCCCATCCTCGACATCCGTGCGGTGAATTCGCACCTCTACACCTACAGCCTCTGCGCGGCGGCGCAGGCCGAGGCCCATCGCGGCGACCTCTTCGACAGCGCCGAGCGCTGCCTGCTGGATGCGGGCCAGGGCCTGACCCACTATTTCGACCAGGTCCAGATCCGCTTCGCCGGCTTCGCCCTCGGCAGCTACCCGGTCACCCGCATGGTGGAAGATCCTCTCGGCCTGTTCCAGGAGCTGATGGCGCGCGTGCTGCGCATCTACCGACTGCGCGCCGCGCCGCGATGGCGTCCTCAAGCAGTGGCGCGCGAGCGGCTCAGCAGTGCGTAGAGCAGGATCGCACCGAAAGTCGCGGTGCCGATGCCGCCGAGCGCGAACTGGCCGAACTTCAGCGTGAAGTCGCCGGTGCCCAGGATCAGCGTGATGGCGGCCACGATGAGGTTCTTGTTCTGCGAGAAGTCGACCCGGTTGTCGACCCAGATCTTGGCCCCGGCCACCGCGATCAGGCCGAAGACCACGATGCTCACCCCGCCCATCACCGGCAACGGGATGGCCTGGATCAGCGCGCCGAACTTGGGGCTGAAGCCCAGCAGCAGCGCGATCAGCGCCGCCACCACGAAGATCGCAGTGGAGTAGATCTTGGTCGCGGCCATCACGCCGATGTTCTCCGCATAGGTGGTCACACCGGTGCCGCCGGCCGCGCCGCTCACCATGGTCGCGATGCCGTCGCCGATGAAGGCGCGGCCCAGGTAGGGGTTGAGGTCGCGCCCCGTCATCGCGCTCACCGCCTTGATGTGGCCCAGGTTCTCCGCCACCAGGATCACCGCCACCGGCGCGATCAGCAGCATCGCGTTCACCTCGAACACCGGCCTGGAGAACTGCGGCAGGCCGAACCAGGCCGCGGCGGCGAGCGGGCCCAGGTCGATCGGCTTGCCCAGCCCCAGGCCGTTGGTGAGCACCGCGTAGATGATGCTGGCCGCGATCAGCCCCATCAGGATCAGCAGCCGCTGCACCATGCCGCGGCTGTAGACAGCGATCACGCCCACGCACAGGAAGGTCAGCGCCTGCATCCAGGTGTCGAAGCCGGTGGGCGCCATGTTCTTGATCGGCACGCTGGCCAGGTTGAGCCCGATCACCGCGACCACCGCACCGGTCACCACTGGCGGCATCAGCCGCTCGATCCAGTGCACGGCCACGTCGTGTTCGATCTCCTCTACCTCCACGCCGCGCAGCGGTGCCGACTTGTGGCGCCGCTCGTTGGTCAGCGCCACCAGCACGCCGATCAGCACGTAGACAAGGCCGCAGGCGATGATGCCGCCCAGCGCCACGCCGAGGTTGGCGTTCGGCCCCTGGCCCGCATAGCCGGTGGCTGCGATCACCACGCCGATGAAGGCGAAGCTCGACCCCAGGTAGCTCGGCACGCGTCCGCCGGTGATCAGGAAGAAGATCAGCGTGCCGATGCCGCTCATCAGGATCGCGATGTTCGGGTTGAAGCCCATGAGGATCGGTGCCAGCACCGTGGCGCCGAACATCGCGATCACGTGCTGCACGCCCATTGCGGTGGTCTGCAGCCAGGGCAGGCGCTCGTCGGGCGCCACCACCGCGGCCTGGCCCGGGGTGACCTCGCGCCAGCGGGGAAGATAGGAATCGCTCATGGTCTGGGTTCTCCTCGGTTGTTGTTCTTGGCGGGGTCGACGCTTCAGCCTTGGGGTGCCAACACCGCCATCGTGATGCGCGAGACGCAGGTGAGCTCCCCGGCATCGTTGGTCAGGTCGATCTGCCAGACCTGCGTGCTGCGCCCGCGGTGCACCGGGCGCGCGGTGCCGGTGACCCAGCCGGATGTGGTGGCCCGGATGTGGTTGGCATTGATGTCCAGCCCCACCGCGCGGTGGCCTTCGGGCGCCGAGTAGTGCGCACCGCAGGAGCCCAGCGTTTCAGCCAGCACGACCGAGACGCCGCCGTGCAGGATGCCGTAAGGTTGGCGCGTGCGCGTGTCGACCGGCACTCGGCCGCGGATGAAGTCATCGCCGATCTCCAGGAACTCCACCCCCAAGGTCGCGACGGCCGTGTTTTCGTGGCTGCGCGTCAGCTCCTCGATCGAGATTTCTTTCTTCCAGATGGACATTCGGTTCTCCAGTTCGGTGTGGCGCAAAACTATAGCGACTGCCCCTGACATGGCCATCGGGACTCGGCCGATGGCGGCACCGGGCGCGCGAACTAAGCTCATCCCATGAAGCACGCTCGACGATGGCTGGTTGGCTCGGTGGTGGCGGTGCTCCTGCTGCTCGGCGGCGGGGCGTGGTTTGCCTGGCGGATGCTGCCCAGCGACGAGGCGCTGGCGGCGCAGATCGAGGAGAGCTTCCAGAAGGCCACCGGCATCGCACTGCGCGTCGGAAGCGCAAGCTGGTCCTTGCGACCGGCGCCGGTCGTGGTGCTGGAAGATCTCGCGACGACGCAGGACAAGCCGATCACCGTGCGCCGCGTGGTCCTGCGGCCCCGGCTCGCTGCGCTGTGGCGCCGCTCCATTGCCATCGAGGCGATCGAGGTCGAGGGCGCCGTGCTGCCGCGCGCCTCGGTGCGGGCCTTTCGCGGGCACTTGGAGGGCGGCGAGGTCTCCGGCATGCTGGCCGGCGCGTGGACCACCGCCCAGATCCCCGTCGAGCGTGTGCGGCTGAGGGACATCGTCTGGATCAACCGCCGCGGCCTGGCCCTGGCCTACGACGCCGACGTGCGCTTCGACCCCGGCTGGCGCCCGCGCGAGGCCGAAGTGCGGCGGCCCGGCGTGTCGCCCACCACCCGGCTGCGCGCGACGCGCGAGGGGGACGAAGACCGCTGGCGCGTGGAGATCGATGCCGGCGGCGGCACGTGGAACGGCCAGGGCGCCCTGGAGACGCTCGACCAGGGCCGGATGCGGCTCACGGCCCAGCTCGAGCCCCGCGACGTGAACCTGGGCGAACTGCTGCGCGCCTTCGAGCGGCACCAGGTGGTGGAGGGCCGCTTCGGCGGCCGCACCGAGGTGCGCAGCGAGGGCAGGAACGTGGGTGAACTGGTCCGCCAAGCGCACACGCGCACACGCTTCACCATGCGTCCGGCCACCGTCCAGGGCTTCGACCTGTCGAAAGTGGTTGGCGCGCCTGGCGCGGCGCGCGGTGGCCAGACCGTGCTCGACGAACTCAGCGGCACGCTCGAGACGCAGAACACCGACGACGGCATCCAGCTGCGCTATTCCGGCCTGCAGGCGCGATCCGGCGTGCTCAGCGCCAGCGGCAGCGCCACCGTGCTCAACCGCCGGTTGAACGGCGAACTCGCGATCGACCTGGTCGACGGCGTCGTGGGCCTGCCGCTCAAGCTGGCGGGCACGCTCGACGACCCGCAGCTGTCGATGACCGGCGGCGCGCTGGCCGGCGCCGCGGTCGGCACCGCCGTGTTGCCGGGCGTGGGCACCGCGATCGGCGCGCGGGTCGGCCAGCAGGTCGAAAAGCTGTTCGGCGGCGAAGACGAGAAGAAGAAGCCGCAGCGACCTGCGCCGCGCAAATCGCCCTGATCGGCGCGCTTCAGTGCGCTGGCCGAGGTCGCCCGCAGGTGGCGTGCCCCGGCCCGTCGCCGCTGCGCCTGGGCGCCAGCGGGATGGACGGCGCGGCCGATGTGTTCCTCGATGCCGACCTCGTCATGCCGGCCGTGTACGACCGCGCGCTGGCGCCCGAGGCGATCGCACGGCGCTTCGCGGCGCGCGGCCTGTGTGCGCCCACCGGCCGTTCGGTGCTGGCCTGCTGGCCGCTGCGCGAGGAGCGCGGCTCGCAGGTCGCCGATGCCAGCGGCCACCAGCGCACCGGCCGCATCGTCAACCACGGCACCTGGATGATCGTCGGGCCGCGGCCTTCGATGCCGCCAAGGTTGCGCCCAACGAAGACGTCGAGTCCGACTACGACCCCTTCGCCGACCCGACCCGCGGCCACGGCCTGCGCCTGGCGAGCGACGCCCTTCGCGAAGAACGTCGTCGACGACCCGGTCTGGCCGCGCCGCTCGGAGGGCCTGGAGAACTGCCACCCCGATGCGCCCGCGTACTGCAGCTACACGTATCACCGCGCCGGCCAGCCCTGCTACCAGGTCGGCCTGCGCATGCCCTGGCCCAACGCCAGCCCCAACGCGCTCTACGACCCCGCGGGCAGCGGCTTCAGCCAGTGGGCGCGCCTGGAGCGCCACCTGCACGTGTGGCTGGCGCGCGAGGGCTACGACTTCGACATCGCCGCCGACATCGACCTGCACCGCGACCCGGCGATGCTGTCGCGCTACCGGACCGTCTTCGTCAACGGCCACAGCGAGTACTGGTCCACGCCCAGCGTCGACGGGCTGGACGACTACCTGCGCCGCGGCGGCAGCGCGGTCGTGCTGTCGGGCAACACCATGTACCTGCGCGTGAGCTACGACGAGGACATGACGGTGATGGAGCAGCGCAAGGTCAACGGCCCCGGCCACGACGAGAGCGCGCCGCCGGTGGGCCCGCCCGCCGGCCCCTTCGGCGAGCAGTACCACAGCCAGGACTGGGCGCGCGGCGGGCGGCTCAAGGCCTCGGGCCGCGCGGCCGGCCACATCATCGGCCTGGAAACCGCCGGCTGGGCCTTCGCCGACGGCGAGGACTTCGGCGTCTACCACGTGGTGCAGCCGGACCATGCGCTCTTCAACGAACCGCAGCCGCTGGGCCTCGAAGCCGGGCAGACCTTCGGACATGCACCGGGCGGTGGCCTGCCGCGGGCCATCGGGCATGAATGGGATCTCACCCTCGCGACGCTCGCGCGCATGACGCACACCGTGCCGCCGGGCGCGGCGCTGCCCGAGCCGCCGCAGGGCATCGAGCTGATCGCCCACGGCATCCGGCGCGTGCCGGGCCGGCTCGATGCCTACCTCGACTACTTCTCGAATCTGAGCGAGTCGATCGATGGCCTCTCGGCCGAAATGATCTACTGGGAGCGTCCTCAGGGCGGTCGTGTGTTCCACGCCGGCGCGGTGGGCGCGGCCTGGGTGGTGGGCTGCGATCGGGTCTTCGGCGGGCTGCTGCGCAACGTGCTGCACCGCTTCGGCGTGCAGCCGCGGCCGCACTGACGTCCTCAGCCGGCGAGCAGCGTGCCCAGGCGCTCCACGTCCACGTTGCCGCCGCTGATCAGCACGCCCACGCGCAGCCCCGCCAGCTGTGACTTCATGGCGCGCGCCGCCGCGAAGCCCAGGCAGCCGGTGGGCTCCACCACCAGCTTCATGCGCGAGGCGAAGAAGCGCATGGCCTCGACCAGTTGCGCGTCGGTGGCGGTCAGCACGTCGTTCACGTCGCGGCGGATCACCGGGAAGGTGTGCTGCCCCAGGTGCTGCGTCTGCGCGCCGTCCGCGATCGTCTTGGGCGTGTCGATGTGCACGATCCGGCCGCTGCGGAAGGACTGCTGCCCGTCGTTGCCGGCCTCCGGCTCCACGCCATACAGCCGGCACTGCGGCGACAGCGCGCGCGTCGCCAGCGCCGTGCCCGACAGCAGCCCGCCGCCGCCCAACGGCACGAACAGCGCGTCCAGCGGCCCGACTTCCTCGAACAGCTCCTTGGCCGCCGTGCCCTGGCCCGCCATCACGTCCGGGTGGTCGTAGGGCGGGATCAGCGTCATCCCGTGCTTCTGCGCCAGCTCGCGGCCGATCTGCTCGCGGTCGTCCTTGTAGCGATCGTAGATCACCACCTGGCCGCCATAGCCCTTGGTGGCCGCGACCTTCGCGGCCGGCGCATCGTGCGGCATCACGATGGTGGCCGGCATGCCCAGGATCCGCGCCGCCAGCGCGATCGCCTGCGCATGGTTGCCCGAGGAGAAGGCCACCACGCCGCCCTGGCGCTGGCGCGCGTCGAACTTCGACAGCGCGTTGAAGGCACCGCGGAACTTGAAGGCGCCCATGCGCTGCAGGTTCTCGCACTTGAAGAAGAGCTGGGCGCCGAGCTCCTCGTCCGCCGTGCGCGAGCGCAGCACCGGCGTGCGGTGGGCATGGCCTTCGAGGCGCTGCGCGGCGGCGGCCACGTCGTCATAGGTGGGGAGGGTGAGGGTCTCTGCCATGGCGTCTTCCTTTCGACTGGACGAATTATCCACAGTTGGACAGTCCGTCAAAGCCCCTCGAACCAGCGGTCGGCCCACTGGTTGAGCGGCTTGAGGCGCTTGACCAGTTCGCCGCCCGATTCGGTGAGCGCATAACCCTCTTCGGCCAGCGCGACGATCTGCAGCGCGCGCAGTTCCTTGAGCCGGTCGTTGAGCACCGAGGGCGACATCTCGCCCGCATTGGCCTGCAGCAGCCGGAAGCTCTGCGGCGTGCCGTCGCGCAGCTCCCAGAGGATGCGCAGCGTGCCCTTGCGGCCCAGCTGCTCGAGCAGCGCCATGATGGGGCGGCGGGCCGTGAGTTGGGCAGCGTCGGGCGCGGAGGAGGGCATGGTCGCGGGGATGGCGTGGTCGTTCTTGCGCTACGGAATCCGTAGCGATAGACTGGATGAATCGCTACGAATTCCGTAGCGATTCGAATGCCATTCTAGTCAGAGGAGCCGTCTGTGGACAACACGCCCGCCCCCCGTCTCGCGCCGCTGGCGCCGCCCTACCCAGAGGAACTTGGCGCCCTGCTGAAGAAGATGACGCCACCCGATGCGCCCGACATCCTGGCGCTGTTCCGCGTGCTGGCCATCAACCCGGCGCTGGCCGAGCGGTCGACCGGCTGGGGCGGTTACCTGCTCGGGCGCAAGGCCAGCCTGCCGCTGCGCGACCGCGAGATCGTGATCCTGCGCGTGTGCGCGCGCTGCGGCGCGGAGTACGAATGGGGCGTGCACTGGGCGGCCTTCGCGCAGGCAGCGGGGCTGGGGGAGCGGGAGCGCCGGGCGATCGTCTCCAGCGACGCCGATCTCGACGGACTGGCGCCGCGTGATCGCCTGCTGATCCGATTGGCGGACGCGCTGCACGACAAGGCCGACGTCGACGATGCGTTGTGGGCCGCGCTCGCCGCGCAATGGACGCCGCCGCAAGTGATCGAGCTGCTGATGCTGGCGGGGTGGTACCACGCGATCAGCTATGTCTGCAATGTGGCGCGGGTGCCGTTGGAGGGGTGGGCGGCCAGCTTCAGCAGCGACGCGACGTCGGCCGGCGGCTCGCGCAAGGAGAAGGTGCGGCTGGCGAAGATCGTGGCGGATTCGGGGATGAAGCTGGAGTAGCGGGCCACTGCACGCCGCCGGCGCGCAGGGCGCCCTGCATTCACCCGACGCGGCGGCGCGTCTCAGGCGGCGCCGCCCGTCCCTTCCAGCAGCCGGCGCAGCGCGCCGTGGCGTGCCGTCCGCGGCAGCGCCTGCTCGCCCGTCAGGGCCTGCGTCATCAGCTCGCGGCTGGTGGCCTGCTGCAGGTCCACTTCCCGCACCACCTGTCCGTGGTCGTAGACGAAGGCCACGTCGGCCAGCGCGATCACGTCCTCGACGTCGTGCGTGATCATCAGCACCGGGATGTTCCAGCGCTGCCGCACCTGGGCCAGTTCGGTGCGCAGGGCGCTGCGCAGCATCGGGTGCAGCGCGGCGAAGGGTTCGTCCAGCAGCAGCACCTGCGGCCGGCAGGCCAGCGCCCGCGCCAGCGCCACGCGCTGCTGCTGGCCGCCGGAGAGGTTGCGCGGGCGGCTCGCGGCCATGGTCTCCAGGCCGAAGCTCTCGAGCAGCGCCTGCACCTCGTCGTCCTCCTCCTGCGTCAGCCGGCGGCGGTGCCATGACTTCAGGCCGAAGGCCACGTTGTCCCGCACCGACAGGTGGGGGAACAGCGCGTAGTTCTGGAACAGGTAGCCGATGCGGCGATCCGGCGCCGGCACGTCGATGCGGCGCGCGGCGTCGAACAGCGTGCGCCCGTCCAGCCGCACATGGCCCGCATCGGGCCGCAGCAGCCCGGCGATGGCCTGCAGCGTGAGCGACTTGCCGGCACCCGAGGGACCGTACAGCGCCGCGAAGGGCGCGTCGGTGGCGAAGCGCGCCGCCAGCTCGAAGCGGCGGCTTCGGTCCGCGACGGTCAATCGGATGTCGACGTCGATCACGGCTTGCCGAAACCGTAGCGCGCCAGCGTCTGCTGTGCCGCGTCGCTGGTGAGGTAGTCGACGAAGGCGCGCGCCAGCGCCTTTTCCCTGCTTTCGGCGATCACCGACACCGGGTAGGTCACCGGCGTGTGGCCGGTGGGCGTGAGCGCGATCTTCACCTTGTCGCCGGCGATCGCGGCGTCGGTGCGGTAGACGAAGCCGGCTTCGGCCTCGCCGCGGCTGACGTAGTCCAGCACCTGGCGCACGCTGTCGGCCTGCACGAACTTCGGCTCCAGCGTGGTCCAGAGCTTCGCGCTGTCCAGCACCTCCTTGGTGTAGCGGCCGACCGGCACGGTGGCGGTCTTGCCCACCGCGATCTTCCTGACCGCGGCGCCGGCCAGGTCCTGCAGCGACTTCAGGCCCGTGCCGCCCTGCGCCGGCTCGATCATGACCAGGCTGTTGCTCACGAAGTTCCTGCGCGTGTCGGCCTCGATCAGCTTCTGCCCGGCGGCGCGGTCCATGGTCTCCTGGTCGGCGCTGGCGAACACGTCCACCGGCGCGCCCTGGCTGATCTGCTGCAGCAGCACGCCCGAGGCGCCGAAGTTGAAGCGCACGGTGGCGTCGGGCCGGGCCGCCTCGAACTGGGTGCCGATCGCCTTGAATGCATCGGTCAGGCTGGCCGCGGCCGACACCGTCAGCTGCTGCGCGGCGGCGGCCCAGGGCAGGGCGGCGGCGAAGGCGAGAGCGAAAAGACGGCGGGACAGGCGCATGGCGAAGGCTCCTTCGGGAAGTCAGCGAAGTGAAAAGAATCGGTTCGACAGCACCAGCACGGCGATCGACAGCACCGAGGTCACGATCACCAGCACCAGCGCGAGCTCGTCCTGGCCGGCCTGGGCGGCGTCGTAGATGGCCATCGAGAGCGTCTGGGTCTGCTTGGGGATCGAGCCCGCCACCATCAGCGAGGCCCCGAACTCGCCCATGGCGCGCGCGAAGGCCAGCAGCGTGCCGGCCAGGATGCCGGGCCAGGCCAGCGGCAGCGTCACGCGCACGAAGACGGAGAAGGGCGACTGGCGCAGCGTGCTGGCCGCGGCCTCCAGCGCGTGGTCCACGCCCTCGAAGGCGGCGCTGGCCGACTTCAGCACCAGCGGCAGCGCCACCACGGCGGAGGCCACCACCGCGCCGTGCCAGTTGAAGATGATGGTGTAGTCCAGGTGCTCGCGCAGCCAGGCGCCCAGCGGGCTGCGCCGGCCGGCCGCCACCAGGATCGCGTACCCGATCACCGTGGGCGGCAGCACCAGCGGAAGCATGAACATCGACTCCAGCACCGAGCGGCCGAAGAAGCGCTTGCGGGCGAACACCCATCCCAGCGCCACGCCGGCCACCAGCGCCAGCACCGTGGCCACGCTGGCCACCTTCAGCGACAGGACCAGGGGTGACCAGTCCATCGTGCCGAGCAGGGATGTCGTTGTGTCCATGAGAATACGGCGCATTCTTGCACAAGGAACCGGCGCGCGGATCTCCGACGCTCCTTGTCAGTCACAACAGGGGCGGGCTCGAGATGAACCTGAGCGAGGAAAGCTCGCTGATATCCTGTGCAATACAGCGAGCGGGCTTGGCGAAGGCCGGGGCAGTCAGGGCGCCAGCAGCCGCGTCAGCGCTGCGATGTCCGCCGCCGCGCTCATCCGGGCCGTGCTCTCGATGGCGCGGTAGTGCCGGACGATCTGCTCGCCCACCGGCGTGAGCGCGCTGCCGCCGCCGTGCGAGCCGCCGGCCGCGGTGTTGACGGCCGGGCTGCTCAGCGCCTTGTTCATCTCGTCGATCAAGAGCCAGGCGCGGCGGTAGGACATGCCCAGCTGCCGCCCCGCGGCCGAGATCGAGCCCGTCTCGGCGATGGCCTCGAGCAGCGCGATCTTGCCCGGGCCGATGGCGATGCTCTCGTCGCGGTAGATGCGCAGGCGGAACTGCACTTTGGATTTCATGCCGGGCGTCTGGAAGTCAGGGCGCAAGCGTAATCGATGCGGCGCCGCGGCCGCACCCCGTCTTTTCGTCCCTGCCCCCTGTTCGGCAAGCCCCGCCCTGCCGATAGACACGGATGAGCACGCGGAAGCCAGCGCCGGAGGGTGCGCCGAACCACAGGATCGCGCAGCGCGAAGGCTGCACGATCGTGTACGGCCACATGCCGCTGGGGGCCTGGCTTCGCCTGCTGCGCGGCGCGAGCGACCTGCACGTGCTGCATGCCGACGTGGCCCGCATGCTGGGCGCCACCGCCGTCATCGGCCCGCTCGATGGCCTGGCGCGCCTGCGCGCGCAGGAGACGGCGGCTGCCATGGGCCGGGTTCGCGCGCAGCTCGGCCGCGCCGCGCGCCGGCTCGATCCCGAGGCCGTGCGCTGGCTGGCCGCGGGCGAGCAGGGCCTGTCCAGCCTGGCGCTGTTCACGCTGCTGACCGGCGTGCGGCCGCGCCACTACGGCGGCACGGCGCTCGACCTGCCGCGCGATGCCTCGGAGTTGCGGCGCTGCCGCCTGCTGATGGAGCAGGTGCCCTCGCTGCAGCGCGCCCTGCTGCGGCTGGCGCGGCGCGTGGCCGACCCGGAGCTGGTCTCCTGGGCCGCGCTGGCCGAGGCGTGGCCGGACCTGTGCAGGCAGATGGACCACGAGTGGCCCCTGTGGCGCGAGCAGCCGGGGCGCGCACCGGGCGTGAACGCGATGCTGGAATGCTTCCAGCAGGTCGAGACCGACCGCGCGGTACTCCAGTCGACCCGCATGAGCGCCTTGTCCTGGCCGATGCCTTATCCGGAGCCCCTCGTTCCGCCCCGCGAAGGCGGCGCGCGCTGGCGGATGTAGCGTCCTCAGGCCGGGTGGCCGACCACGGAGCGGATGGCATCCAGGTAGGCCGTGCCGAGCTCCTCGTCCGGCTCCAGGTAGGTGCCTTCGGCCCACTCGTTCCAGGCGTTGATGAAGATGAAGGGCGTGCCGGCGCGGTTGGCCTTCTCGTAGAGCCGTGAAAAACCGTCGCGGAAGGTCTCGACGTCCACGTTGCGCATGACCAGGCTGGCGTCCAGCCGCCGGCGCGGCGTGTTGTCCCAGTCGACGAAGGCGCCGGGGTAGTGGCCGGGCGGCAGCGGGCGCTCGGCCATGGCACGCCACATCGACCGGTAGTCGCTGCTGCGGGGCGCGTAGGGGCCCCGGCCCAGGTATCGCCAGCACAGCCGGCTCACGCCGTTGGCGAGCTTCTCCGAAATCTTCAGGCGCGCGGGCAGGTGCGCACGCGTGTAGAAGGGCTCGAACTCGACATAGGCGTCGAAGAGGTGGCTGCGCTCGTCGCGGCCGAACACGGTCAGCATGCTCACCACGTGCAGCCCGGCGAAGCCGCTGCGAACCGCCAGGTTGCGCCAGCAGTCCAGCATCTCCTCGCATTCCGCGATGCTCGCGCTGCGGTAGATGAGGATCACCGGGCAGCCGTCCACCCGGATGTAGCGCGGGTCCTGGAAAGCCTTCTCCAGATAGCGGTAGTGCGCCACCCAGTCGGCCCGGTCGCCGTAGTGCTGCGGCATCAGCACGTGGCGGTCGCCACCGTCCCAGGTGCGCGTCCAGGGTTCGTTGGCCCACGCCACGCAGAAGGGAAAGTCGGGCGCCCGGCGTTTCAGCAGCGCATCGAGCGGCCTCTGCAGCAGCTGGCGGCCCTGGAACCAGTAGTGGTAGTAGCAGAAGCCGCCCAGCCCGTGCGACCGGGCCAGCTCGGCCTGCCAGTCCTGCGTGCGCGGATCGGAGAGGTCGTAGTAGTGCTCGTGCAGCGGCACGCGCGGCTGGCGATGGCCGCGGAACCTCGCCCGCGCTTTCCTGACGTTGGTCCACTCGGTGAAGCCTTCGCCCCACCACTGGTCGTTCTCCGGGATGCGGTGGAACTGCGGGAGGAGAAATGCCAGCAGCCGGGTGTCGCTGGTGCTGTCGGGACGGGGGGTGATGGTGGCGGGGGCGGGGGTTGCGCTTCGGTCTGGGTCGATTCTCATGCTCTCGTCGGGTGCCTGGGTCTGGGATGCTCCAACCCATCCTCGGGCACACGACGGCAGGCCTCCGTAGGTCCGTGCCTACGGCGTGTAGGCCGTCGCCTAGGCCAGGCGCACCACCGCGGGGTCCTGTCCGGCCCCGTGCAGCCGCTCCACCTCCGCCGCGCGGCGGTTCAGCACCGCGCGCTGGTTGATGTAGCCCTTGTCCGTGATCTCGCCGGCGTCGATGTCCGGCGGCGTGGCCAGCACCAGCGCCCGCACCGGGCATTGCGACGAGCCCGCGCCCGCGTCGCGCATCGCGGCCATGGTGCGGTAGAGCGCGGCCGCCAGCTCTGCCGGCGGCATGGTCGCGGCCTGCGCACTCGGGAACACCAGCATGCCCACGCAGTCGCGGTCGTGACCGGTGAGCACCACGTCCTGCACCAGCGGCGCGAGGCGCGAGACCAGCTCCACGCGCAGCGTGCCCACCGAGACCCAGGTGCCGCTGCCGAGCTTGAAGTCCTCGGCCACGCGGCCGTTGAACATCACGCCGCGCTCGGGCCGCGCCGCATCCGCCAGGTAGCCCGCGTCGCCGATGCGGTAGTAGCCCTCCTCGTCGAAGGCCTGCGCGCTCTCGCGCGGCGCGTTGCGGTAGCCGGGAAAGACCGAGACGCCCTTCACGCGCATCTCCAGCTTGTCGCCGTTCGGCACGAACTTCAGCTCCAGCCCCGGCAGCGGCGCGCCGATGCAGCCGGCGCCGTCGAGCTTCCAGTGCGCCGAGGTGATGGCCGGCGAGGTCTCGGTCGCGCCCCAGGAGGTGGTGAGCCACAGCGGCATCGCAGGCCGCGCGCGTTGCGCCACCGCTTCGAGCCGCTGCCAGGTCGAGGGCGCGAGCGCCGCCGCCGCGTAGAAGCACAGGCGCAGCCGCGACAGCGCTTCGGCCGCGAGCGCGGCGTCGGCCTCGAGGAAGGGCAGCAGCATGTCGTAGCCGCGCGGCACGTTGAACAGCAGCGTGGGCCGCACCTCGCGCAGGTTGCGCACCGTCTTCTCGATCAGGCCCGGCGCCGGCCGGCCCTCGTCGATGTAGAGCGCGCCGCCGTGGCACAGCACCATGTTGAAGTTGTGGTTCGCGCCGAAGGTGTGGCTCCAGGGCAGCCAGTCCACCAGCACCGGCGGCTCCTGGTCGAGGAAGCGCCAGGTCTGCGCGATCATCTGCTGGTTGGCGCACAGCATGCGGTGCGTGTTGATCACCACCTTGGGCTTGCCGGTGGAGCCGGAGGTCAGCAGGTACTTGGCATGGGTGTCGGGCCCGATCGCCTCGAAGGCCTGCATCACGGCCGGCGTCTCGGCCGTGGCGAGCAGCCGTTCGAAGGGCAGCGCGCCGGGGTGCGCCTCGGCGTGGCGGCTGAACACGGTGATCGCCTCGACGCCGCATCCGGCGAGCGCGCCGCCGTAGACCTTGGCATCGGAGGCGTAGATCAAGGCGGGTTGCAGCGCCTGCAGCATCGCGTGCAGCCGCGAGGGGTCCTTGGCCATGCGCGAATAGGCACTGGACAGCGAGCACGCGGTGCGGCCGACGTGCATCGTGGCGAGCATCAGCACGGCGTGGTCGATCGCGTTGTCGGAGAGGATCACCACCGGCCTGTCCACCGGCACGTTCAGGTCCAGCAGGCCCTGCGCCACCGCGCCCACGGCCTGGCGCAGTGCGCGGTAGTCCAGTCGGCGCCAGCCTTCGCCGCGCTCGTCGCGCTCGGCCAGCGCCACCGCATCGGGCGTCTGGCGCGCCCAACGCTCCAGCCATTCGCCGATGCAGCGCGCGTAGGGCTTCAGCGCCATCGGCGAACGCAGTGCGAAAGACCCGTCGTCGAAATCGATGCGGATGGCGCGGGGCGGGGCGAGCTGGGTTTCGTCGTCGAAGAAGCCCTTCGTGGCTTTCATCGCTTGTCTCCTGGGGATTCGCTTCGTTATTCGAGTGTGCCGCTGGCCGCTTTGGCGCGAATCAGGTTCAACAGCAGGGTGTCGCGCGCGGATTCCAGTTCCTGCGTGCGGCGCTCGCCGAGTTCTGCCTCGACGCCCTCGGCCACCTGCTGCTTGAGTGCGTCGGTCATCGCGGGCGCGCCGAGGTCCTTCCACCAGTCCTCGATCGGCCCGCCCAGGTGCGCGAGCACGTGGGCGATGCCGCCCGCGCCGCCCGACAGATGCAGGTTCATGAAGGGACCCATCACGGCCCAGCGCAACCCGGGTCCCTGCGCGATGGCCGTGTCGATGTCGGCCACCGAGGCCACGCCCTGCTCGACCAGGTGAAAGGCCTCGCGCCACAGCGCGGCCTGCAGCCGGTTGGCGATATGGCCCTTGACCTCGCGCTTCACGTGGATCGGCCGCTTGCCGATCGCGGCATAGAAGGCCATCGTGCGCTCGACCGTCTCCGCCGAGGTGCCTTCGCCGCCGATCACCTCCACCAGCGGGATCAGGTGCGGCGGGTTGAAGGGATGCCCCAGCACCACCCGCGCCGGGTTCGCGCAGCCCGACTGCATGCCGCTGACCGTGAGCCCCGAGGAGCTGGAAGCGAGGATCGCGTGCGCCGGCGCCGCCGCATCCATGTGGCGGAACAGCTCGATCTTGAAGTCCAGGCGCTCCGGGCCGTTCTCCTGCACGAAGTCGGCCTCGCGCAGCGCCGCCTCCAGCGTGGCGTGGAAGCGCAGGCGCTCCATCGACGCGCCCTCGGCCAGCCCGAAGCGCGTGAGCGTGGGCCAGTGCTGCGCCACCGCCTCGCGCAGGCGCGCCTCGGCGCCCGGCGAGGGATCGGTGGCATCGACGTCCAGCCCCTGCGCGAGGAAGTACGCGGCCCAGCTCGCGCCGATCACGCCGGTGCCGACCACCGCGACGCGTGCGATCGCCTTGTGCATGTGTATCCCCTCAGGAGTCGGCCGTGAAGCCGACCTTCTTCACCAGCGGACCCCAGCGCTCGAACTCGGCGCGCTGCGAGCGGGCCATCTCCTCGGCGGTGGAGCCCTGCGCGATCAGGCCCACCACTGCCAGGCTGTCGATGACGGACTTGTCCTTGATCGCGGCGTTGATGGCCGCGTTGGCGGCCGCGAGCTGCGCGGCCGGCGTCCTGGCCGGCGCGTAGAAGCCGAACCATTCCTCGGTCGTCAGCTCCGGGAAGCCCTGCTCCGCCAGCGTCGGCACCTCGGGCGAGAAGGGCGAGCGCGCCTTGCCCGAGGTGGCCAGCAGGCGCAGCTTGCCGGCCTTGTGGTTGGCGATGAAGTCGCCGCTGGGCGTGACCATCGCGGCAATCTGCCCGCCCACCACGTCGGTCACGCCGGGGATCGAGCCGCGGTAGGGCACGTGCTTGAGATCCACGCCGTTGTGGATGCCCAGCAGCGCGCCGATGAAGTGCGGCGTCGAGCCCGCCGCCGGCGAGCCGTAGCTCGCCTGGTCCGGGTTGGCCTTGGCCCAGGCCAGGAAGTCCTTCAGGTTCTTCACGCTGGCCGGCACCAGCGGGCCGACCGCGATGCCGTGGTGCATCACCGCGCCGATCGACACCGGCACGAAATCCTTCACCGGGTCGTAGCTCAGCCGGCTGTAGATGTGCGGGTAGATCGAGGTGCAGGAGAAGGGCGACAGCGCCAGCACGCTGCCGTCGGCCGGCGCGGCCTTCAGCACTTCCAGCGCGATGCGTCCGCCCGCGCCGGGCTTGTTCTCCACCACGCCCGCGTTGCGCGTGTAGGCCGAGCCGGCCAGCTTCTCGCCCACGCGGCGGGCCACGCTGTCGCCGGCGCTGCCGGCCGGGAAGCCGTAGTAGATCTTGACCTGCTCGATGCCCTGGGCGCGCGCGGCCAGCGGCGCGAGTGCGCCGAGCGCGGCAGCCGCGCCCAGGGTGTGAAGGAAGTGGCGGCGATCGGCCATGCTGTGTCTCCTCGATGATGTGGTGGATCGTTCGTCGCGGGAGCGCTCACATCGCGAACTCGGGCCGCGGCAGCCCGATGCGCGGCAGGCCCATCATGTCTCGCGCCTCGGCGGGCGTGGCGGGCTCCATGTCCATCTCGCGGAGGACGCGCACGATGCGCTCGGTCAGCTGCAGGTTGGTGGCGAGCTCGCCGTGGCGGTAGTAGAGGTTGTCCTCCAGCCCCACGCGCGCATGGCCGCCCAGCAGCAGGGCGCTGATGTTGGCCTCCAGCTGCGAAGGCCCGATGCCGCTCACGCAGAAGATCGCCCCCTTGGGCAGCGTGTCCACCATCATCTGCAGGTGGCGCGGCGAGAAGGGCATCGCGTTCTGGAAGTTGCGGTGCACGTTCATCACCAGGTTGATGAAGTAGGGCGCCTCGTCCAGGCCCTCGTTGATCAGCGTGGTCGTGTCCTGCAGGATGTGCGTGGGGCTGAACACCTCCCACTCCGGCTTGATGCCGCGCGCCTTCATGCCGGCGGCGAGTTCGCGGCCCTTGGTCAGCGGCGTGTCCATCAGGATCTCGCGGCCCTCGAAGCTGAGATTGAGCGTGGTCGCGTCCAGCGTGCACATCTCGGCGCCTGCGTCCATGCCCTTCACGCGCTCGTCGAAGGCGATCTCCCAGCGCCCGCCGGGCAGCGGCTTGACCATGTCGCCGTGCACGCCGCCGCCGGTCGAGTTGTTGATCACGATGTCGCAGCCGGCATCGCGGATGCGCTGGTTGATCTCGCGGTAGACCGCCGCGTCGCAGGTGGCGCCGTCGTCCGGCCGGCGCGCATGGATCGCCGCCACGCTGGCGCCGGCCTTCCAGCAGGCCACCACGTCGGCGGCGATCTCGGCGGGCTGGGTGGGGAGGTGGGGGTTCTGCGATTTGTGCGCCATGCCGCCCGTGGGGGCGATGGTCACGATCACTTTGCGCTTGGACATCGGGCGGTCTCCTGAATGAGCGCGCTATTATTTTTGGCCGCCGCCGGCCTCACAGTCATTGCGATGACATTTGGGGGCAGGGTTTACGCGGCGCAGGAACGCTGATGCAGAACAAGCCGAGCCGGCGACCGCCGCCCTCCCTTTCCATCCCCGAGCTGCTGCGGCGCTCGGTCTGGTTCCCCACGCTGGACGCCGGGGCACAGGCGCGCGTGGTCGAGGACATGCGCGAGCAGCCCGTAGCCGCCGGCGCCGCGCTGTGCCGGCGCGGCGACACGCCGCTGCACTGGTACGGCACGCTGGAGGGGCTGCTCAAGTGGTCCATCACCTCCGACGATGGCCGCTCCGTCACCTTCGGCGGCCTCTCGGTCGGCAGCTGGTTCGGCGAGGGCACGCTGCTGCGCGCGGTGCCCCGCTCGGCCGACATCATCGCGCTGCGCGACAGCCGGGTCGCGCTGCTGCCGCTGGAGACCTTCGAGTGGCTGCACCAGACGCAGATGAGCTTCAACCACTTCCTGCTGCGCCAGATCAACGAGCGCCTGCACTGGTTCATGGGCAACTACGCGGCGCACCGGCTGCTCGATGCCGACAGCCAGGTCGCGCGGGCGCTGGCGGGGCTGTTCCATCCCTGGCTGCACCCGGACGTCGACGTGCACCTGCAGACCTCGCAGGAGGAAATCGCCAACCTCTCGGGCCTCTCGCGCCAGCGCTGCAATGCCGCGCTCAACCGCCTGCGCGAAGCCGGGCTTCTGCGCATCGAGTACGGCGGGATCACCGTGATCGACCTGCAGGGGCTGCGGCGCTTCGTCGAGTAGCGGCGCGGCGCGCGCTCAGTGCTGCTGTTGCTGCTTCTTCTCCAGCGGCTTGGCGCCGGGGCTTTGGGGCTGCTCGCCGTCCTCGGCGGGCCGGGTCGGGACAGGGCTGTCGGACTCGCGCGCGAGGCGCTCGTGCTCCGCGCCCGAGCGGTGCTTTCCGGCCTGGCGGCGATCTTCGTGTCTGGGGGTCATGACCGGGGCTCCTGGATGCAAGGGATGGCCTTCACGCTAGCGGCTGCCGGGCGCGGGGATGTCAGGGCGGCGCGTCAACAGCCGTCGGAGAACGCGCACGCGGGGACGGCCAGCCGCGCGTCCGCTCAGGCCACGCCGTGCGCCCGCAGCAGCGCGTCCCGGAACGCCAGCGCCGCCCGGCTCGGCGCCGGAGAGCGCCGCATCACGCACACGAAACCGCAGTCGTAGCGGAACAGCGACTTGCGCACCGGCCGCATGCGCCCGTCCTGCTCGAAGATGCGGCCGTAGTGGTCGGGCAGAAAGCCCAGGAAGCGTCCCGAGAGGATCAGCGTCGCGATCGCCTCCTGGTCCAGCCCCGTGGCCGCGCGCTTGAGCCCGGCGCGGTGGCTGGCCTCCATGTTGGGCGAGTGATACCCCAGCCCCGCGAAGCGGTGCGCGCGCAGCGCCTTCCAGTCCAGCCCCGCGTTGCGGCCCTCGAACAACGGGTGGCCGGCGCCGCAGTACAGCAGCATGGTCTCGTCGAACAGCAGGTCGTAGGCCAGGCTCTCCGATTGGCGATGCGAGGGAATGATGCCCACGTGCAGGCTGCCGTCGATCAGCTGGCGCTCGATGGCGTTGATGGTGCCGATCTGGATCTGCAGCGCCACCTCCGGCGCGCGCTCGGTGAAATCGGCGATCGCCTCGCCGATGCGCGCCTTCGGATTGGTTGCGGTCTTGTCGAACAGCCCGATCTCCAGCTGCCCGCCCATGCGCTCGTGGATGTCGTCCACCCCGCTGCGGAAGGCGTCCACCGCGCCCAGCAGGCGCAGCGTCTCCTCGTAGATGCGCTGGCCCTCCACCGTCAGCGCGAAGCCGGCGCGCCCGCGGCGGCACAGCGTCAGGCCCAGGCGCGTCTCCAGGTCCTTGATCTGGCGGCTGATGGTGGAGGTGCCCACGTTGAGCTCCAGCTCGGCCGCGGTCATGCCGCCGCAGTCGGCCACGGCCTTGAAGACCTTCAGCATGCGCAGGTCCGATTCGCCCAGCTGGCCCAGGCGGGGGGCGGTGGAAGAGGTCGTCTTTACTTTCATGACATGGCAAGTGAACCGGGATATTCTGGCATTGGTCGAAGTATCGGGCCTGCCCAGAATCCGGCCATCTCCACCCCTGCGGCGCTGCCGCGCCCTTTGCCATGAGCACTCTCGCCACCGACGCCCCCGGCAACGCCGCCGTCCGCACCGACGCCGCCTGGCTCGACGCCCACTGGATGCCCTTCACCGCCAACCGCCAGTTCAAGGCCGACCCGCGCCTGATCGTGGAGGCCAAGGGCCTGTACTTCACCGACAGCGACGGCCGCAAGATCTTCGACGGGCTCTCGGGCCTGTGGTGCTCGGGCCTGGGCCATGGCCGGCCCGAGATCACCGAGGCGGTCAGCCGCCAGGTCGCGAAGCTGGACTATTCGCCGGCCTTCCAGTTCGGCCATCCGCTGTCCTTCGAGCTGGCCAATCGCCTGCGCGAGCTCACCCCCGCGGGCCTGGACTACGTGTTCTTCACCGGCTCCGGCTCCGAGGCTGCCGACACCTCGCTCAAGATGGCCCGCGCCTACTGGCGCGCCAAGGGCCAGGGCGGCAAGACCCGCCTGATCGGCCGCGAGAAGGGCTACCACGGCGTCAACTTCGGCGGCATCTCGGTCGGCGGCATGGTCGCCAACCGCAAGACCTTCGGCCAGGCCGTGGAGGCCGACCACCTGCCGCACACCCAGCTCGCGGCCAACGCCTTCTCGCGCGGCGAGCCCGAGCAGGGCGCCGAGCTGGCCGATCGCCTGCTCGACCTGATCGCGCTGCACGACGCCAGCAACATCGCCGCCGTGATCGTCGAGCCCTTCTCCGGCTCGGCCGGCGTGGTCATCCCGCCCAAGGGCTACCTGAAGCGCCTGCGCGAGATCTGCACCGCGAACAACATCCTGCTGATCTTCGACGAGGTCATCACCGGCTTCGGCCGCGCCGGCGCGATGACCGGCTCGGACGCCTTCGGCGTGGTGCCGGACATCATGAACGTGGCCAAGCAGGTCACCAACGGCGTGCAGCCGCTGGGCGCGGTGATCGCGAAGAAGGAGATCTACGACACCTTCATGGCCGCCGGCGGGCCGGAGTACATGCTGGAGTTCCCGCACGGCTACACCTACTCGGCCCACCCGGTGGCCTGTGCCGCCGGCGTGGCCGCGCTGGACGTGCTGGTCAAGGAAGACATGGTGGGCCGCGTCAAGGCGCTGGCGCCGCACTTCGAGGCCGCGGTGCACGGCCTCAAGGGCAGCAGGCACGTGACCGACATCCGCAACTACGGCCTGGCTGCCGGCCTCACGCTGGAGGCGCTGCCGGGCGAGCCCGCGCGCCGCCCATACGAGGTGGCCATGGCCTGCTGGAAGAAGGGCTTCTACGTGCGCTACGGCGGGGACACCATCCAGCTGGCGCCGCCCTTCATCGCGGAGAAGGCAGATGTCGAGCGGCTGGTCAGCGCGCTGGGCGACGCGCTGGTGGAAACCGCCTAGCTGCCCCAACTGGCAGCAAGGAGGGGAGACAGGCTGTCGCGGACGTTCGGCGCCAAGGTGGTCTGCCCGGCCGCCGGAGGCGAGAAGCCGGCCATGGCCTGAACCAGGTTGTGCACCTGGCTGTCGAGCAAAGTCCTGCCGTCGCTGGTCCGAAACTCTTCGACGCGGTAAGCGTTGCTTGAGTACCAGTTGCCGATCGTGAGCTGGTCGTTCGTGCCGATGATGCTGACCTGCAGGTCATAGCCGCTCTGGCGGAACCAGAGCTGGTCGGCGCTGACGTCGGAGCCGAACTTGACCACGTCGCTGTTGCCGGCTGTGGGGTCGTAGTCGAACAGGATGTCCTGGCCCGAACCTCGGCCGAACAGGTAGGTGTCGTTGCCTCTGTCTCCGACGAGCGTATCGTTGCCCGCGCCGCCATCGAGTGTGTCCTCACCGTCCTCGGCGCTCAGGTAGTCGTTGCCCTCACCGCCTTGCAGCATATCCGCGCCGTAGCCGCCGTACAGCCGATCGTCTTGTGCACCCCCGACAAGGGTGTCGTTGCCTTCCTCGCCCTGCAGGGTGTCCGCGCCTGCTCCGCCGTCCAGCGTGTCGTCGCCCTGGCGGCCGTACAGCCAGTCGTCCCCGCCCAGCCCCGCGATGGCGTCGTTGCCAGCGTAGCCGATCAGGGTCTCACTGCTGTCGGTGGGGGCCAGCACCTTGGCCTTGAGGTCGGCCAGGGTCCAGACCGTGCCATCGGCAAAGCGGATGTTTTCCATCGCATAGCCCGAAGTGCCGTCCTCGTAGAAGTAGTGGCCTAGCGGCTGAGCGCCGC
>NZ_LYMK01000018.1 GCF_002157355.1 Variovorax sp. JS1663
GGCCAGCGCTGCGTGCCCCCACCCCAACCCTCCCCCTCTGGGGGAGGGTTGGGGTGGGGGCACGCAGCGCTGGCCACTGCCCCATCGTTCCACTTGTACCCCTGCTCAGGCATGTCGGACAGCAGCATCTCCACCACCATCCGCTGGCTCTTCAGCGCGCGCTCGCTGGTCGCCTGGACCTCCATGCCGGCCGTCACGCTGCGGCAGCAACTCGGCGCCAGGGTGCGCTCGCCGTTGATCTCTACCACGCAGGAGCGGCAGTTGCCGTCGGGCCGCAGGCCATCCTTGTAGCAAAGCCGGGGGATCTCGACACCGTGCCGCTCGGCGGCCCGCAGGATGCTCTCGCCCTCGAAGGCCTGGACCGCGCGCCCGTCGAGCGTGAACTCGACCGTCTGCGGCACCAGTTCGGCGAGCTTGGCCGGCGCGTTCATTGGATCTCCTCGGGAAAGTACTTCTGGATGCAACGGATCGGATTGGGCGCGGCCTGCCCCAGCCCGCAGATCGAGGCGTCGCCCATGACCTGCGCCAGGTCTTCCAGCGTGGCCTGGTCCCACACCGGCGCCTCCATCAGCGCCGCCGCCTTGGCCGTGCCCACGCGGCAGGGCGTGCACTGGCCGCAGCTCTCGTGCTCGAAGAAGCGCATCACGTTGCGCGCGGCGTCGCGTGCGCGGTCATGCCGGCTCAGCACCATCACCGCGGCCGAGCCGATGAAGCAGCCGTGGGGCTGCAGAGTGTCGAAGTCCAGCGGGATGTCGCCCATGCGCGCCGGGAGGATGCCGCCCGAGGCGCCGCCGGGGAGGTAGGCGTAGAGCTCGTGCCCTTCCAGCATGCCGCCGCAGTATTCGTCGATCAGCTCCCGCACCGTGATGCCGGCCGGCGCGAGCTTGACGCCCGGTTTCTTCACTCGCCCGCTCACGCTGAAGCTGCGCAGGCCCTTGCGGCCGTGCCGGCCGAAGCCGCTGAACCACTGCGGGCCGCGCAGGACGATGTCGCGCACCCAGTAGAGCGTCTCGAAGTTGTGCTCCAGCGTGGGCCGGCCGAACAGGCCGACCTGGGCGATGTAGGGCGGACGCATGCGCGGCTCGCCGCGCTTGCCCTCGATGCTCTCGATCATCGCGGACTCCTCGCCGCAGATGTAGGCACCGGCGCCGCGCCGCAGCTCGATGCGCGGCAGCGCGCAGGGCGGATCGGCCTTCAGCTTCGCGAGCTCGGCTTCGAGCAGCGCGCGGCAGTCGTGGTATTCGTCCCGCAGGTAGATGTAGCAGGCCTCGGTGCCGACCACCTGGGCCGCGATCAGCAGGCCCTCGAGGAAGCGGTGCGGATCGCGCTCGAGGTAGGTGCGGTCCTTGAAGGTGCCGGGCTCGCCCTCGTCGATGTTCACCGCCATCAGGCGCGGGGCCGGCTGCTCACGCACGATGCGCCACTTGCGCCCGGCCGGGAAGCCCGCGCCGCCGAGGCCGCGCAGGCCGGAGTCCTCCATCGCGCGGATCACCTCGTCGGCATCGTGCTCGCCGTTGACCACGGCGGCCGCGAGCGCATAGCCGCCGTTGGCGCGGTAGGTGGCGTAGTCGGTGTACGGGGGCAGGACCTCGATGGCCTCAGGCGACGGGGAGACGCTGCGTTCGGCCAGGGCCGCCGGATCGAAGTCCGCGATGACGCGCACCGGCGCTTCGGCCTCCAGCGCCTGCATCACCTTGTCCGCATCGGCCAGCGGCACGGCACGCTGGTGCACAGCGACCGCCGGCGCCTGCTCGCAGCGGCCGATGCAGGGGGCGGCGATCACGCGCACGTCCTCGCGGCCCGCCACACCCAGCAGCGCCGGCAGCCGGGCCAGCAGGTTCTGCGCGCCGGCCAGCTCGCAGGCCAGGCCATCGCACACGCGCACCGTGAGGCCGGGCGCCTGCGCGTCGCCGCGCAGGATCTCGAAGTGGTGGTAGAAGGTCGCGACCTCGTAGACCTCGGCCATCGGGATGTTCGTCAGGGAGGCCAGGGCGACCAGGTGGCGCTCGTGCAAGCCACGGTACGCGTCATTGAGCTTGTGCAGGTGCTCGATCAGCAGGTCGCGCGGCCAGCCCTCTTCAGGCCGCGGGCCGAGGAGCACGCCCACCTCCTGCAACGCCAGCGCCTCCGGCTGGCGACCCTTGAGCTTGCTTTTGCGGCGGATGCGCTCACGCAGTTGGTCGGGAGTGGCGAGCGGGATCGCCTCGATGTTCGGAGAATTCATTGCCTGGGCCGTGGGGACGGACTGGGTGTACTTGCCGGACTGTGGCGCGCTTGGCCACTTTCGGCAAATTGAATCAGGATATCGAGCGATTCAAAAAAGAAATGAGGCGGCCCACACGGCTGCCGGTCAGGGGCGCAGCGCCCCGCTGTGCGCCGCGACTTCCTGCTGCCATTCGGGGCTCTGGATCAGCGCCAGCGCTGCCTCCAGCGCCCGCGAGGGCCGCACCGCCGTCTGCGTCATGAAGCCGATCGGCGTGCGCACTTCCGGCGCCACCAGCGGCAGCGCCTCCAGCTGGCCATGGCTGCGGATCGCATCGACCATGGCGCCGGGGAGCACGGCGCACACGCTCCCGGCGCCCACGCTGAGGGCCAGGGTCAGCACCGAATTGGTCTCGATCGCGGGTGTCACCGTCACGCCCGCCGTCGTGAAGGCCTGGTCGATGATGGAGCGGTTGTGCATCTCCGGCGTCAGCAGGCACAGCGGCAGCCGGCCCGCCTCGGCCCAGCCGATCGGCTCGCCGATCCGAAGCGCCTGGGCCTGCGCGCAGCGGCGCACCAGGAAGTAGTGCTCGATGCTCTGCGGCCAGGCGGTGAGCTTGACCTCGCGCACGTGCATGCGCTCGGTGTAGCCGAGCGCGATGTCCAGCGAGAGGCTCTCCAGCCCGGTCTCGAGCTCGAGCGAGCTCATCGACAGCACGCTCGGCGAGATGCCCGGATGAAGCGCCTGCAGCCGCCCGGCGAAGCGCGTGAGGATCGGGATCGCGGTGGGCACGGCCGCCATGCGCAGGTGGCCGCGCGGGCGGTCGGCCTCGCTCTTGAGCAGTTGCTGCAGCACCTCGTTCTCGTGCAGCATGCGGTGCGCCGCGGCCAGCACCGCCTCGCCCTCGTGCGTAAGACCGGCGTAGGCGCGGCCGCGCTTGGCGATCACCACGCCGAACTCTTCTTCCAGCGCGCGCAGCGCATTGGAAAGGGCCGGCTGCGTGATGTGGCAGGCCTGCGCGGCGCGGCCGAAATGGCGGTGCTCGCTCAACGCGACGAGGTAGCGCATCGAGGCGAGCAGGTTCATCGGATCAGGTGTTCTTGCTGACGGTGATGGTGGGGAACCTGGCGGAGAAATCCTTCGCCTTCTCGGCGATGCCCACGGCCACGCGGCGCGCGACCGCCTTGTAGATGCCGGCGACCTCGCCGTCGGGATCGGCCACCACCGTCGGCTTGCCGCTGTCGGCCTGCAGCCGGATGTTGATGTCCAGCGGCAGCGCGCCGAGGTATTCCATGTCGTACTGCGCCGCCATCTTCTTGCCGCCTTCGGCGCCGAAGATGTGCTCCACGTGGCCGCAGTTGGAGCACACGTGCACCGCCATGTTCTCGACGATGCCGAGGATGGGCACGCCCACCTTCTCGAACATCTTGATGCCCTTCCTGGCGTCGAGCAGCGCGATGTCCTGCGGCGTGGTCACGATCACCGCGCCGGTCATCGGCACGCGCTGCGAGAGCGTGAGCTGGATGTCGCCGGTGCCGGGCGGCATGTCGACGATCAGGTAGTCCAGGTCCTTCCAGTTGGTCTGGCGCAGCAGCTGCTCCAGCGCCTGGGTGGCCATGGGGCCGCGCCAGATCATGGCCTCGTCCTGGTCGACCAGGAAGCCGATGGACATCACCTGCACGCCGTGGTTCTCCAGCGGCTCCATGGTCTTGCCGTCCTCGCTCTCGGGACGGCGCGAGATGCCCAGCATCATCGGCTGGCTGGGGCCGTAGATGTCGGCGTCCAGCAGGCCCACCCGGGCGCCCTCGGCGGCCAGCGCGAGCGCGAGGTTGGCGGCGGTGGTGCTCTTGCCCACGCCGCCCTTGCCGGAAGCCACGGCGATGATGTTCTTGACGTTGGGCATCAGCTGCACGCCGCGCTGCACGGCATGGCTGATGACCTTGGTCGTGATGTTGGCCGAGACGTTGTCGACGCCCGGCACGGTCTTCGCGGCCGCCACCAGCGCCTTGCGCAGCGCCGGGGCCTGGCTCTTCGCGGGATAGCCGAGCTCGATGTCGAAGGACACCTCGCCTTCATGGATCTGCAGGTTCTTCAGCGCCTTGGTGCTGACGAAGTCTTTGCCGGTGTTCGGGTCGAGGACGGTCTTGAGCGCTTCGGTGAGCGCCTGGGGATTGGCTGGCATGTGGGGTGCTCCTGATGGCGGGTAGTCTAGTGCGGTGCGGAAGCCGGGCCCGCAAGCTGCGGCTTGACCCCACGCGGACCTCAGCGCCGCCGTCCGTTGCCCAGGCGCTGGCCGAAGAACCAGGGCCTGAGCTTGGTTGCCACGATGCCGCGCGCGTCCGGATGCCGGGGGTTCACGAGGATGTTGAACTCCTCGGGAACGATCACCGACGGGACCAGCAGCAGCGCCGAGCCGAGGCCGGAGAGCCACTTCTGGCCCGCATCCACCGAGACCCCGCCTTCGGGGATGGCGCTCCAGCCCACGGGCAGCGCCTGCGGCGGCCGCTCCTCGCGCGCGGCCCAGACCTTGTCGGGCACGTCGACGGCCACCAGAAAGCGGTTCAGGGGAAAACCGGCCAGGTCGAGGTGCACGACTGCTTCCAGGCACGCGAGCGCTGCCGAGCTGGCGCAATAGACCACGGGGGTTCCCATGAGTTCGCCGGGCCGCCGTCCTCCGAGCGCACCCGCCGGGCGGGCCAGCCACCGGGCCACCCATTCGGCGGCCTTGAACCCCGTGGGGTCGCCGGATTCCTCGATGATGGCTTGCGCCTGCCCCACCAGCCTGGCCATGCCCAGCACGCGCGAGCCCGGCTCTAGAGAACCTTGAACCCGTGGGTCCCGTCCCGCCCCAGTTGAGCGATCAGCCCGAATTCCCAATCCAGGTAGGCCTGCATCGCCTCGGCCGGGGCATCGGTGCCTTCGTACGGCCGGCGGTAGCGACCCGTGGCCGGCGTGGCGGGCTGCGCGGCCAGCGTGGCACCGCGCTCGCTGTACGCCAACGCCGGCTGCGGGGCGAGCACGTAGACCTCCCAGCCCATCTGCGCCAGCCAGGAAGCCGTCATCGGCGCGCGAACGCCATCGTCGTCCGCCAGCACGATGCGGGCGCCACGCACCGGCACGCTGTGATCGGTCTCCTGCACCAGCTGGCCGCCGGGCACGTTCGCGAAGCGGGGCAGGTGGCCGGCTTCGTATTCCTCGGGCGTGCGCACGTCGAAGCGGTAGACGGTGCGGCCCGGCGCTTCGAGCGCATCGATCGCCTCGGCTTCGATCCAGCGCACGCCGGCGCGGCGCGCCACCGCCTCGGCCGCCGTGCGGGCCTCCGCGCGATGCGCTTCGCCCACCTCGGGCGCACGGCGCGAGGCGCCATGGTCCAGCACCTGCCCGGCCAACTTCCAGCCGATGGTCCCGTTGCGCAGCGCCGCCACCGGGTTCGGAATGCCGGCGTTCACCAGCGACTGGGTGCCGATGATGCTGCGCGTGCGGCCGGCACAGTTGACGATGACGCGCGTGGCCGGATCGGGCGCCAGCTCGCGCACCCGCAGCGCCAGCTCGGCCCCGGGCACACTGGTCGCGCCGGGGATGCTCATGGTTTGGTATTCGTCGAAGCGGCGCGCGTCCAGCACGACCACGTCGGCCTTCGAGTCGATCAGCGCCTTCACTTCCTCGGCCGGCAGGGACGGCGTGTGGCGCTCGTGCTCGACCAGCTCGCCGAAGGCCTTGCTCGGCACGTTGACGTCGCGGAACAGCTCGCCGCCGGCCTGGCGCCATCCCTCCAGCCCGCCGTCGAGCAGGTGCACGCGCGTGTAGCCCAGCGTCGCGAGGCGTTCAGTCGCGAGCGGCGCCAGGTCGGCGCCCTCGTGTTCGCCGTAGACCACGATCAGCGTGTCGCGCCGAGGGATCCGCCGCCAGGCGTCGAGTTCGATGCGCGCCAGCGGCAGGTTGGCGGCCCACAGCGGATGGGCCTGGGCAAAGGGGTGTTCCTCGCGCACATCGACGAGGGCGATCTCGTCGCCCGCGAGCAAGTGGGCGCGGACATCGGCAAAGGAGAGCTTGGCGGTCATGAAGGGCGCAGTTCGGCGGATCGGTCCCAGAGATCGGGCAGTTGCGTATTCGAATAGCCGGACACGAAAGGCTTGCGCCCGCCGCCCGGCGGATAAGTATGACGCCGCACCGCGCCGATGTTGGCGCCGTAGACGTGGATGCTGATGGAGACGCGGTCGTCGTAGGCGTTGCGCACGCGGTGCACGTCGCCGATGGCGGGCGACACCGCCTCCACCTCGCCCGGGGCAAGCCACAGGGCCTCGCCTTCGGGATGCAGGGCGCCGTCGCGCTCGCGGTAAGCCTGGCTGTATTCGGCGCCGCGCAGCATGCCGATCAGGCCCCACACGGTGTGGTCATGCACCGGCGTCGCCTGGGCCGGTCCCCAGACGAAGCTGACGACCGAAAAGCGCTCGGTCGAATCGGCATGCAGCAGGAACTGCTGGTAGCGCTCGGGATGCGGCTGCGCATACGCGTCGGGCAGCCAGCCGTCGCGCGCCACAAGCCGGCGCAACAGCGCGCCGCCCTCCGACAGGATGCGCGGCTCGTCGGGACGGGTGTCGAGCAAATGGCCGAAATCGACCACGAACTCGCGCAGCGGCGCCCACCCGCTCACGCGGCAGCCCTCCACGCCTGCGCGTCGGTGATCGCGCGCACATCCACCCGCACCGGCAGGATGCCGTCACGCGCCGAGCGATCGGCCACGGTTTGCAGCGCGGCGATGTCGGCCTCGTTGACCGGCCGCCCCGCCACCGCGGCGCGGCCGGTGATGGTGCGCGCCGTCTCCAGCGGCAGCCGCGTGAGCTCGGCATAGACCTTGGCGTAGGCCTCGGCATTGGCCTGGGCCCATTCGCCGGCACGGCCCAGGCGCTGCAGGAAATCGGCGATCGCCGCGCGCTTGCCGGCATCGGCCAGCGCCGGCTCGCTGGCGGTGATGAAGGCGAGCGCGGTGTTGATGCCGCGGCCGTCGCGCAGGATGCGTGCGCCCTGCTGCAGCGCGATGGCGTAGTAGGGGTCGAAGATGGCCCAGGCATCGATCTGGCGCGAGGCGAAGGCCGCCGCGGCATCGGTGGGCAGCACGAAGCGGACGTTGACCTCCTCGCGCTTCAGGCCGGCCTCTTCGAGCGCGCCATAGAGCTGGTACTGGGAGATGCTGCCGCGCGCCGAGGACACGACCATGCTCTGACCGCGCAGGTCTGCCACGCGGCGCAGCGGCGAATCGGGCTGCACCACGATCCCCAGCGACTCGGGCTTGCCGACGCGGGTGGCGACGATCTTCAGCGGCGTCTTGCCGACCGCGGCGGCCAGCACCGGCAGGTCGCCGGCGATCGCGGTGTCCACCGCCGCGCTGCGCTGCGCCTCGAAGAGCGGCGCCGCGCCCTGGAAATTGGCCCAGCGGCAGGCGAAGGGCGCACCCTCGAGGGCGCGCGAAGCCTCGAACAGCGCGCGCAGGCCGCCAGCCTGGTCGCCGAGCACCAGCGAGGTGTTCGGCGGCACCCGGCCCTGCGCCGGCGCGAGTCCGCTCATGAAGCCTCCAAGCGCCAGGGCCGCGCCCTGTTTCAGGCACAGACGGCGCCCGTTCATGCCGAACGCCCCAGCGCAGCCTTGCCCGCGGCCACCAGGATCGCATCGTTCTGCGGCGTGTGGATGCGGCTGCACAGCACGTCGCGGTAATGCCGCTCCAGCGGGTTCTGCCGCGCGAGGCCATGGTTGCCGGTGAGCTGCAGCGCCAGCTCGACCGCGCGGATCGCGTTCGAGGTCACGCTGTACTTCAGCAGGCCGCTGTCGCTCGCGGCCGGCGCGTGGCCCGCGTCGACCTGGGCGGCCGCATCGTCGAGCAGCACGCGATTGCCGCGCAGCAGCGCCTCGATCTCGCCCAGATGCTCCTGCACGCGCGGCAGGGCCGCGAGCGAACTGCCCAGCGAGCTCGGCGCGCGCCGGTTCAGGAAGCCCAGCAGCCAGTCGCGTGCGGCCCGCGCCACCGCGTCGTAGAGCGTGCCCAGCAGCACCACCGTCCAGGCCTGCTGGGTGGCATGGGCATCGATGTCGGTCTGGCTGCCGGCATCGGGCGCCCAGTCGGCCGGCGCGCGCAGGTCCACCGCATGGTCCAGCGGGATCGCGACGTCCTCGAACAGCACCTCGTGGCTGCCCGAGGCGCGCAGCCCCAGGTGGTCCCAGCTCGCCACCACGCGGATGCCGGCCGCGCTGCGCGGCACGAGGAAGAAGCCCGTGCGGGGAACGGCCTCATCGGTGCGGGCCCATACGGCCAGCCACGTCAGCCCCTCGATGCCGGTGGTGTAGACCTTGTGGCCGTCGATCTTCCACTGCTGGCCCTCGCGCCGCGCGACCGTGGCCGGCAGGCCGCCGCGCGCGGGCGAGCCCAGCGCGGGCTCCACGCGCAAGGCGTTGATGAGGGCGCCCTCGCGCACCGCGTCGCGCAGCACGCGATCGCGCAGCGGCACCGGCCAGCGGCAGTCGATGCGGCCGATCGCATGCTGCTGCAGCCAGCTCATGGTGAGGATCAGCGCGGTGGCAGGCTCGCCCCAGGCCACCGCTGCGAGCACGCGCCGCGCAGCCGCCAGCGAGGCGCCGCCGCCGCCATGCGAGCGCGGTGCGACCAGGCCGATCAGCCCCTGTGCCTGCAACTCGATGAAGTTCTCTCGCGGAAAGGCGCCGCTCCTGTCATGGTCGGCGGCGCCCTGGGCGAAGAGATGCGCGAGGCGCGCCAGGAGCGCGGCATCGGAAGCGGGGTCGGCCGGCAGGCGGCGCAGGGCGTGCGAACTCATGGGCCGGCACCTTACGACCCGCCACGCACGCGCGGAAGGACGGATCCCGCATATCCAAACTCGCATTCCTGCGTTCGCAAGCGCCGCGCCGCGCATTACGGTCGGACCCTCTCCTCATTTCCCCATTGCAGGAAAGCCATCCATGAGCGACAGCGACATCGAATTCATCGGCATGATCCAGGGCCAGAAGGTCTCGGAGATCCATCCCGCACGCGGCCCGGCGATCGACCGCGACTACGTGCGCGCCTTCGCGCAGGCGCACGAGGCCGCCGGCTTCGACCGCGTGCTGGTGCCGCACCACTCGGTCAGCCCCGACGCCACGCTGACCGTGGCCTACGCGGCCTCGGTCACCGAGCACATCCACTTCATGCTGGCGCACCGCCCGGGCTTCGTCGCACCGACGCTGGCGGCGCGCCAGTTCGCCTCGCTCGACCAGTTCAGCGGCGGGCGCCTGGGCGTGCACTACATCTCCGGCGGGTCGGACGACGAGCAGAAGCGCGACGGCGACTGGCTGGACCACGACCAGCGCTATGCGCGCACCGACGAATACCTGGAGGTGCTGCGCAAGGTCTGGACCCACGACAAGCCTTTTGACCACGAGGGCCCGCACTACCGCTTCCAGGGCGCCTTCTCGGAGGTCAAGCCGCTGCAGACGCAGAACGGGCGGCCGCACGTGCCGGTGTATTTCGGCGGCGCCTCCGAGGCGGCGATCCCGGTGGCCGGCAAGCATGCCGATGTCTACGCGCTGTGGGGCGAATCGCTGGAGCAGGCGCGCGAGCTCACCGGCCGCGTGCGCGCCGAGGCGGCGAAGCACGGGCGCAGCGTCCGCTTCTCGGTCTCGTTCCGCCCCATCCTGGCCGACACCGAGGAGAAGGCCTGGGCACGCGCCGACGCCATCCTGGCCGAGACCAGGCGCCTGCGCGTGGTGCAGGGCTACAGCCGCGGCGGCCCGCTGCAGAGCGAAGGCGCGCGGCGCCTGCTGGCCGCCGCAGAGAAAGGCACGCGCCTCGACAAGCGCCTGTGGACCGCGATCGCGCAGGAGACCGGCGGGCGCTCCAACAGCACCGCGCTGGTCGGCACGCCCGAGCAGGTGGCCGATGCGCTGCTGGACTACCACGCGCTGGGCGTGACCACCTTCCTGATCCGCGGCTTCGATCCCCTCGAGGACGCGATCGACTATGGCCGCGAGCTGATCCCGCGCACGCGCGAACTCGTTGCGCAGCAAGTCGCCGCGCAACGCAAGAAGGCCGCCTGACCGCATCGATGCACCCCCATGCCAGGAAGAAACACCGCATGAGTGCCGTTCTCGACCTCGATCGGCCGCACAGCCGGCTGCCGCTGAATCCGCAACCGAAGCAGAAGTTCTGGATCGACCCGCCCGCGCCGCGCACCAGCATCGGGGCGGAGCGCCGCCATCGCCAGGAGCGCCTGGCCGGCGCCTTCCGCCTGTTCGCACGCTTCGGCTTCGCGCAGGGCCTGGCAGGCCACATCACGGCGCGCGACCCGGAGCTGACCGACCATTTCTGGGTCAACCCGCTGGGCGTGCACTTCTCGCGCATCAAGGTCTCGGACCTGCTGCTGGTCAATGCCCGGGGCGAGACCGTGGTCGGCGACCGGCCGCTCAACAAGGCGGCCTTCGCCATCCACGCCGCAATCCACGAGCACAACCCGAGGATCATCGCCGCGGCGCACACGCACTCGACCTACGGCAAGGCCTGGTCCACGCTGGGCCGCCCGCTCGATGCGCTGACCCAGGACGCCTGCGTGTTCCACGAAGACCACGCCCTCTTCGATGACTTCACCGGCATGGTGGTGGACGAGAGCGAGGGCCTGCGCATCGCCCGTTCGCTCGGCGACCGCAAGGGCGCAATCCTCAAGAATCACGGCATCCTGACCGCCGGCCCCACGGTCGAAGCCGCGGCCTGGTGGTACATCGCGCTCGACAACGCCTGCCACACGCAGTTGCTGGCCGAGGCGGCCGGCAAGCCGCGGCCGATCGACGCAGCGACCGCGCGCCATACCCACGGCCAGATCGGCGGACCCGAGGGCGCGCTGCATGCCTTCGAGAGCCTGTACGAAGGCTTGGTGGAGGCCGAGCCCGAACTGCTTCTTTAACTCGCGACGTCCACCATGAACCCATCCTCTTCTTCGCGCCGCCGCGTGCTGCGCGCCGGCAGCGCCGCGGCCGTGGTCGCTGCCGGCGGCCTGCTCGCCTCGCGCGCCTGGTCGCAGCCGCGCAAGCTCAGCTTCGCCTGGAACGCGACCGCCTTCTGCCTCTCGCCCGTCGTGGTGGCGCAGGAACGCGGCTTCTTCGAGCGCAACGGCCTGCAGGTCGATCTGGTCAACTACACCGGCTCCACCGACCAGTTGCTGGAATCGCTCGCCACCGCCAAGGCGGATGCGGCGGTGGGCATGATTCACCGCTGGCTCAAGCCGCTGGAGTCGGGCTTCGACGTCAAGATCGTCGGCAGCTCGCATGGCGGCTGCGTGCGCCTCGTGGGCGTCAAGGAAGCGGGCGTCACCGACCTGCAGAAGCTCAACGGCAAGACCATCGGCGTCTCCGACATCGCGAGCCCGGGCAAGAACTTCTTTTCGATCCTGCTCAAGAAGAATGGCATCGACGCCGATCGCGACGTGGCCTGGCGCCAGTACCCGGCCGACCTGCTGGACATCGCAGTCAACAAGGGCGAGATCCAGGCGATCGCCGACGGCGACCCCACGCTCTACCTGATCGAGAAGCGCAACAAGGGGCGCTACCAGGAACTCGCCACCAACCTTTCCGGCGAGTACAAGGACAAGGTCTGCTGCATCGTCGGCGCCCGCGGCGAGCTGGTACGCAAGGAGAAGCCGGTCGTCGCGGCGCTGGTGCGCGCCATCGTCCAGGCCTCGGACTTCGTGGCCGAGAACCCGAACGAATCGGCCAAGCTGTTTGCCAAGTACTCGCCCAAGGTGGCGGTCGAGGACCTGCAGGCGCTGCTGGGAACGCTGACGCACGGACATCACCCTGTGGGCAGGAACCTGCGCGACGAGGTGGAGTTCTACGCGCGCGATTTCCGCTCCGTCGGCGTGCTCAAGCAGAACACCGACCCGGCGCGGCTGGCGAACCACGTGTCGGTGGATGTGCTCTCATGACGACCGCCGCTGAACAGGCCCTGGCCGCGCCGCTCGGCCAGGCGGCGGCTTCGCCATCCCAGGTGCCCGGCAATGCCTGGCGCACCGGTATCGCTGCCTCGGGCGCCTGGTTGGTGCTGGGCGCGATCACGCTGGCCTGGCCCAACCGGGAGATCGGCTTCAGCGACTGGAACTTCACCACCGAATTCGGCGGCGCGGCGATCGTGGCGGCCCTGCTCCTGCTCGCGATCGCGCTGCTCGGCGCCCGCGCCGGGCGCATCGGCCGGGGCCTGCGCACGGCCGGCCAGTGGCTGGTCGCAGCACCGTTGCTGCTCGCGCTGTGGGAGGTGGCCACAGCCAAGCTGGGCCTGTTGCCGCCGCCCTTCTTTGCGCCGCCGCAGAGCCTGATCGACGTGGTGCACGAGGACTGGCAGCGGCTCGGCCTGTCGACCGCGCATTCGGCGCGCCTGCTGGCGCACGGCTTCGTGCTCGGTGCGCTGGCCGGTTTCGCGACCGGCGTGTGGATCGGCTGGTCGCGGGTCGCGGGCTACTGGGTCCATCCGCTGCTGCGCTTCCTGGGCCCGGTGCCGGCCTCGGCGCTGCTGCCGCTGGCCTTCTTCTTCGCGCCCTCGAGCTATGCGGCAGCGGTGTTCCTGATCGGACTGGCGACCTTCTTTCCGGTGGCGGTGCTGAGCTGGTCGGGCGTGGCTTCGGTCAACAAGAACTACTACGACGTTGCACGCACGCTGGGCGCGCCCGAATGGTTCCTGGTCCTGCGCGTGGCGGTGCCGGCGGCGCTCCCGCAGGTTTTCGTCGGGCTCTTCATGGGGCTCGGCGCTTCTTTTTCCGTGCTGGTCACGGCCGAAATGATGGGCGTGAAGGCCGGCCTGGGCTGGTACCTGCAATGGGCCCAGGGCTGGGCTGCCTACGCCAACATGTACGCCGCCTTGCTGGTGATGGCCGGGCTGTGCTCGGGGCTGATCACGCTGCTGTTCACGGTGCGCGACCGCGCGCTGTCGTGGCAGAAGGGGACGCTCAAGTGGTAAGCACGGCAACGACGGCGGCGGCCGGCGCGCACATCGAGGTGTGCAACGTCGGCCACTGGTTCCGCCAGCCCACCGGCGTGCTCCAGGTACTCGACGGCATCGACCTGCGCGTGCAGCCGGGCGAGTTCGTCGCGCTGCTGGGGCCCAGCGGCTGCGGCAAGTCGACGCTGCTGCGGCTGGTGGCAGGCCTGGAGCCGGCCACCACCGGCAGCATCACGCAGGACGGCGAGCGCATCGCGCGGCCCGATCCCTCGCGCATCGTCGTGTTCCAGGACCCCACCCTCTACCCATGGCGCAACGTGTGGGACAACGTGGCGCTCGGCCTGCAGGCGCGCGGCCTGCTGAAGTCACAGCGCTCGCGCGTGGACGATGCGCTCCGATTGGTGGGCCTGGCCGAGTTCGCGAAGAACTTTCCGCACCAGCTCTCCGGCGGCATGGCACAGCGCGTGGCGCTGGCGCGCGCCCTGGTCAACGATCCGCGGCTGCTGGTGCTCGACGAGCCGCTGGGCAAACTCGATTCGCTCACGCGCATCGCGATGCAGAGCGAACTGGTCAACCTCTGGCAGCGCGCGGGCTTCTCGGCGCTGCTGGTCACGCACGACGTCGAGGAAGCGCTCTTCCTCGCCCAGCGCGTGATCGTGCTGAGCGACCGGCCGGCGCGCATCAAGGCGCAGATCACGGTCGACCTGCCCTATCCGCGGCACCGGGGCGACCCGCGCCTGGCCGCGCTGCGGCACGAGGCGCTGCGGCATCTGGGGCTCGATGAGAGCTGGTGAGCTTGCTCCCCGACACACCGTGGCTGAACGCATTGATCGGCTTGCTGCAGGCGGCGCAACTGGGCCTGTTGCGGCTGCTGGCCTGGCTGGGCCTGGCGGCGACGAGCCATGGCCAGCCTGCCTGGCCCTGGGCGCTGCGCCTGTCGGGCGAGAACCTGCTGATCGACCTGGGCCAGGCGCGGCGTGCGGCGCTCACGCTGGGCGTGCTGTGCGCCGCGCTGATCGTGCTGCTGCTGGCACTGCTCTGGCGCCGCCGCCGGCTGCTGTTGATTGCCTGCGTGCCGCTGCTGCTTGCACTGGCACCCTGGCCCGATGCGCAGGTGCTGCTGGTGCCGGCGCATCCCACCAGCTTCCACCACTCGCCCAGCGGCTTCACCGCGGCCTCGATTGCGCGAGGCCAGGCACTTTATGCGTCGCATTGCGTCAGCTGCCATGGCGCCGACGGGCGCGGCCGGGGACCGCTCGCGGCTGCGCAGGCGGTGTGGCCGCCGAGCTTCGGTGGCCCCCTGCTGTGGAATCGCGCCGACGGCGATCTGCTGTGGCGCGTGCTCCATGGCATGCAGAACCGCCGCGGCATGCCCACCATGCCGGCCTTCCGCGACCGGCTGGACGAACGGGACGCCTGGGCCTTGATCGATTTCATGAAGGCCCTGGGCGCAGGCCAGAGCCTGCTGGCCACGGGCCTGTGGGCACGGCCCATCGGGCTGCCCGATGTGACCGTGCGCTGCGAGGACCGGCCCCCGCGCGGGCTTGCCAGCTGGCGCGGTCAACGGCTGCGCATCGTCGCGGCCGGCGCGACGGCGGCGCCGCTCGAGGACCCGCGCTTGGTCACGGTGCGACTGCGGCCGCCCGGCGAAACGCCGGGCTCGCCGCCGGCCGGGTGCACCGCCGATGCCGAAGCCTGGCAAGCCTTCGCCCTGATCGCCGGCACCGAGCAATTGGCCGGCGTGCAATTGCTGGCCGATCGCGAAGGCTGGCTGCGCGCACGCAACGCGCCAGGCCAGGCCGGCTGGTCCGAGGAGGACTTGCTGTGCCGCGCCGAGGCATCGCCCGGCAAGCCGGCGGCGGCGGTCGACGGGCTGAGCGCGCTGATCGCCCGGATGGACGCGGAGCCGGTGCGCTTCGTCAAGGGCGGCTTCGTGCACTGAGCCCAGCTTTCTTTCCACACATCCCAGGGACTTTTCCATGACCTCTTCATCCCGACGCGTCTTCGTCACCCGCACACTCGCCGGCGCCGCCAGCCTGGCGCTGCCGGCCGTCGCGCTGCATGCGCAATCGCGCCCCCTGCTCAAGGCCGGCGACCAGAAGGGCGGCCTGCGCGCGCTGCTCGAGGCAGCGGGCGGACTCGAAGGCCTGGGCTACGACATTCAGTGGTCCGAGTTCCCGGCTGCCGCGCCGCTGGCCGAGGCGCTCAACGCGCAGGCGGTGGACTCGGGCCCCATCGGCGACGCACCGCTGATCTTCGCGCTGGCCGCCGGCACGCGCGTCAAGGCCATTGGCGCCAACCGTTCCGACTCCTACGGCACCGCGGTGCTGGTGCGGCCCGACTCGACACTGAAGAGCGCGGCCGACCTGAAGGGCAGGAGCGTGGCCACCAACCGCGGCTCGATCGGCCACTACATCACGCTCAAGGCGATCACCGCGGCCGGCCTCCAGCCCGAGGACGTGAATCTGCGCTTCCTGGCACCGGCGGATGCCAAGCTCGCGCTGACGCAGGGCTCGGTCGATGCCTGGGCCACGTGGGAGCCCTACACCGCGCTGGCCGAGACCAGCGGCCACGCCCGCGTGCTGGCCAGCGGGCGCGGGCTGCTGCCCGGGCTGAGCTATCTCGCGGCCACCGATGCGGCCATCGCCGCCAAGCGGCCGGTGCTGCAGGACTTCCTGCAGCGGGTCGTGCGGGCGCAGCGCTGGTCCTACCGCAACGTCGACGCCTTCTCGGCCACGCTGGCACGCATCATCGGCATCCCGGCCGATGCCGCGAAGCTGCAGTTCGAGCGGCGGCAGCAGAAGTGGGTGGCGATCGATCACAAGGTGGTCGCCGACCAGCAGGGCACCGCGGACTTCTACCGGCAGGTCGGGCTCATCAAGCAGCCGCTGGACGTGCGCGCGACCTTCGACCTGGGCTTCTCCGCACAAGGCTGAACGGAGCGGCAAAGATGACTTGATTATTTGGAATCAACAATTCGGTCGTTCCGTCATCTGTCGCTGCTGGGGACAATGGCCTGCCACGCCCCTTGCGGGCGCCGTCTCCCGTTGCAGCATATGAATTTCCAACAACTGCGCTCGGTGCGCGAAGCCGTGCGCTGCGGCTTCAACCTCACCGAGGTTGCCCACACCCTTCACACCTCCCAGCCCGGCGTGAGCCGGCAGATCCGCGAGCTCGAGGAAGAGCTGGGCATCGAACTCTTCGTGCGCGCCGGCAAGCGCCTTACCGGCCTGACCGAGCCCGGCGGCCACGTGCTGCCGATCATCGAGCGCATGCTGCAGGAGAGCAGCAACCTGCGGCACGCCGGCCAGGAATTCGTGGCGCGGCAGACCGGCCGCCTGTCGGTGGCCGCCACGCACACGCAGGCGCGCTATGCGCTGCCGGTGGCGGTGCAGGAGTTCCGCGGCCGCTTCCCCAACGTCAGCCTGCACCTGCACCAGGGCTCGCCCAAGCAGGTCGCGCAGATGCTGCTGGACGGCGAGGCCGACGTCGGCATCGCCACCGAAGCGCTCGGCGACTATGCGCAGCTCGTCGCCCTGCCCTGCTACCGCTGGACGCATTCGGTCGTCGTGCCGCCGGGGCATGCCCTGCTCGACGGCCCGCTCTCGCTGGAGGCGCTGGCGGAGCATCCGCTGATCACCTACGACAACGGCTTCACCGGCCGCACCCGCATCGACCGCGCCTTCGAGGACCAGGGCCTCGCGCCCCAGATCGTGCTGACCGCGATGGACGCCGACGTGATCAAGACCTACGTGCAGCTGGGCATGGGCGTGGGCGTGGTGGCCGGTATCGCCTTCGAGGCCGAGCGCGACACGCACCTGCGCGCTCTGGACGCCGGGCCGCTCTTCGGCATCAACCAGACCCGGCTGGCAGTGCGCCGCGGCAGCTACCTGCGCGGCTATGTGCATGCCTTCATCGAGTCCTTCGCGCCGTCGCTGACGCGCGAGGTGGTGGAGGAGGCACTGGCGTCCGACGCGGTGGTGCGCGACGAGGCCTGAGCCTCTTCAGCCGGCGCCTTCGATGCCCAGCTCGCTGCAGATGCGCGCCGTCAGCGCCTTGAGGGCCGCGACCTCGGACTCGAGCCGGGCCACGTTGAGCTTCAGCGCAGCCACCTCGCCAAGCGAAGCCTCGGCCGGTGCTGCGCTCGGCGTACCGGCTGCCTCGAACACCTGCTCCACGGGCGCTCCGGACAGCAGGTGCATCCAGCGGCTTTCGCGCGCGCCCGGCAGGCGCGCGAGCTTCACCACCAGCGCACCGGCCGGCCGCTCGGCCAGCTCGTCGAGGAAGGCCTCGACCGAGGAGATGTCGGCGAAGTTGTGCATGCGCTCGCTGGCGATGCGCAGCTCGCCGGCGGTCTGCGGTCCGCGCAGCATGAGCACGGTCAGCAGGATGGTCGACTGCGAGGGCACTCGCAGCACCCGCTCGACGTTGTGCTCGTAGCGCGCGACGCGGCTCCCGCTCGATTCCATGACCAGGCTGTAGCCCTTGAGGCTGTCGAGGGCGGCCTGCACCTCGGCGTCGGACAGCTCCATCAGGGGATTGCGGCTGGTCTTCTGGTTGCAGCCGGCCACCAGCGCGTTGAGGCTGAGCGGATAGCTGTCGGGCACGGTGCGCTGCTTCTCGGCCAGGACGCCGAGCACGCGGGTTTCGACGGCGGAGAGGGTGGGCACGGTAGGCGTCATGGCGGCAGGCTCGCGGAAGGGCGTCAAAGTGTAAAGGCCGGGCGCCGCCTAAAATGCCCCTCCCGCCGCTCGCATGGGCCGCGGCTCCCGCAGCTCCCCCAGAAAGCGCCTTCTCGATGCCTCAGCGCAAGCTCTTCGTCACCACCGCCCTGCCGTACGCCAACGGCAAGTTCCACATCGGCCACATCATGGAGTACATCCAGGCCGACATCTGGGTGCGGTTCCAGCGAATGCAGGACGCCGAGGTGAACTTCGTCTGCGCGGACGACGCGCACGGCGCGGCCATCACCATCGCGGCAGACAAGGCCGGCGTGACGCCGCAGCAGTTCGTGGCCGACATCGCCGCGGGCCGCAAGCCGTACCTGGACGGCTTTCACATCGCCTTCGACAACTGGCACTCCACGGACGCGCCGGAAAACCACGAGCTGGCGCGCCAGATCTACCTCGACCTCAAGAAGGCGGGCCTGATCGAGACGCGCCCGGTCGAGCAGTTCTACGACCCCGAGAAGGGCATGTTCCTGGCCGACCGCTTCATCAAGGGCGAGTGCCCCAACTGCCATGCCAGGGACCAGTACGGGGACAACTGCGAGGTGTGCGGCGCCGTGTATGCGCCCACCGAGCTGATCGCCCCCTACTCGGCGCTGTCCGGCGCCAGGCCCGAGCTGCGCAGCTCCGACCACTTCTTCTTCAAGCTGTCCGATCCGCGCTGCGAGGCCTTCCTCAAGGAATGGACCACCACCCCCGGGCACGTGCAGCCCGAGGTGCAGAACAAGATCCGCGAGTGGCTGGTCAAGAAGGAAGACGGCACCGGCGGCCTGGGCGACTGGGACATCAGCCGCGACGCGCCCTACTTCGGCATCGAGATCCCTGACGCGCCGGGCAAGTACTTCTACGTCTGGCTCGATGCGCCGGTCGGCTACCTCGCGTCGCTGAAAAACCTCCTGGACAAGACCTGCGTGGAGGCCGCCGGCGCCGGCATCTCCTACACCGAGTACATGGCCCAGCCGGACCTGGAGCAGGTGCACTTCATCGGCAAGGACATCATCACCTTCCACACGCTGTTCTGGCCGGCCATGCTGCACTTCTCGGGCCGCAAGGCACCCGACGCCATCTACGTGCACGGCCACCTCACGGTGAACAACGAGAAGATGAGCAAGAGCCGCGGCACCGGCATCGACCCGCTCCGGTTCCTCGACCTCGGCCTGAATCCAGAGCACCTGCGCTACTACCTGGCGGCCAAGCTCAACGGACGCAACGAGGACATCGACTTCAATCCCGAGGACTTCGTCGCCCGCGTCAACAGCGACCTGGTGGGCAAGTACATCAACATCGCCAGCCGCGCGGCGGGCTTCATCACCAAGCGCTTCGGCGGCAAGCTGGGCACGCCCAGCGCCGACGGTGCCGCGCTGCTGGCCAGCCTGCGGGCGGGGGCGCAGGGCATCGCGCCGCTCTACGACAGCCGCGACTTCGCGCGCGCGCTGCGCGACGTCATGCAGCTGGCCGACAAGGTCAACGAGTACGTCGACCAGAACAAGCCGTGGGAACTCGCCAGGCAGCCCGACCAGCTCGAGCGGCTGCACGACGTGTGCACCACCTGCATCGAGGCTTTCCGCCTGCTCACGCTCTACCTCAAGCCGGTGCTTCCGGCGCTGGCGGTGCAGGTCGAGGCCTTCCTCGGCTGCGAGGCGCTGCAGTGGGGCGAGGCCGATCGCCTGCTGGGCGCCGGCCACGCCATTGCCGACTACAAGCACCTCATGCAGCGCGCGGACCCCAAGCTGCTCGACCAGCTCTTCGAGCCCACGGTCCAGGCCGCCGAGGAGGAGGCCGACGCGGTGCCCGCGCCGGGCGGCGAGCCGCTGGCCGACACCATCGGCATCGAGGACTTCGCCAAGGTCGACCTGCGCATCGCGAAGATCGTGGCCTGCGAGAAGGTCGATGGATCGACCAAGCTGCTGCGCCTCACACTGGACGCGGGCGAGGGCAGGACGCGCAACGTGTTCTCCGGCATCGCCAGCGCCTATCAACCCGAGCAGCTGGTCGGCAAGCTCACCGTGCTGGTGGCCAACCTGGCACCGCGCAAGATGAAGTTCGGCGTCTCCGAGGGCATGGTGCTGGCCGCCAGCCATGCGGACGAGAAGGCACAGCCGGGCATTCACGTGCTCGAGCCCTGGCCTGGCGCGACGCCGGGGATGCGGGTACGCTGACGCGCTCACCGAGGATCTGCCCATGAAACGCATCGCCCTGCTGGCCCTCGCCGCGCTCCTGCTGTCCGGCTGCGCCGTCGTCACGGTGGCCAGCACGGCCGTGAGCGTGACCGCCGGCGCGGTGGGCCTGGCGGCCGATGCGGCCATCGGCACCGCGCGCATCACCGGCAAGGCGGTGGGCGCAGCGGCCGACGCGGTGCTGCCCAGCGACGAATAGCGCCAGCTGCCCGACAGGCGAGGCCACAATGGCGGCATGAGCTCGCCTTTGCCGATCGCCCGCTTCCGCCCCCGACTCGTCGACGCGCTGGCAGGCTACGACAGGCAACGTTTTCTCAAGGACCTCGGCGCCGGCGCCACGGTGGGCATCGTGGCGCTGCCGCTGGCGATGGCTTTTGCGATCGCATCCGGCCTCAAGCCCGAGGCCGGCATCTGGACCGCGATCATCGCCGGCTTCCTGATCGCGGCCCTGGGCGGGTCGGCCGTGCAGATCGGCGGGCCGGCCGGCGCCTTCATCGTGATCGTCTACGGCATCGTCGAGCGCTACGGTGTGGCCAACCTCCTGATCGCCACGGCCTGCGCCGGCCTGCTGCTGTTCCTGATGGGGCTGTTCCGGCTGGGCACGCTGGTGCGCTACGTGCCGGTGTCGATCGTGATCGGCTTCACCAACGGCATCGCGGTGCTGATCCTCATCTCGCAGATCAAGGACTGGCTCGGCCTCGCCATCCCGAAGATGCCGGCCGACATGTTCTCGCAGCTGCACACGCTGGTCACCAGCCTGGACAGCTTCAACCCCTACGCCTTCGGACTCGGCCTGGCCTGCCTGCTGGGGCTGTTCGCCTGGCCCACGCTGCTGCACGACAAGACCCGCTTCGGCTACGCGGTGCGGCTGGTGCTGGGCCGCGTGACCGAGTTGCGCGCCGTGCGTGCCGGCTCACGCGTGCCGGGGCCGATCGTCGCGCTGGTCACGCTCACGCTGGTGTCCTGGGGCTTCGGCCTGCCGGTCGAGACCATCGGGACGCGGTTCGGCGGCATCCCTGACGGCCTGCCGGCCTTCGCGCTGCCGGACTTCTCGTGGGAGACCGTCAAACAGCTGGTGACGCCCACCCTCACCATCGCACTGCTGGGCGCGATCGAGTCGCTGCTGTGCGCTCGGGTGGCCGACCAGGTCAGCGGCCTGCCGCGCCACGACCCGAACCAGGAGCTGATGGCACAGGGCGTGGCCAACCTGGTCACGCCCTTCTTCGGCGGCATGCCGGCCACCGGCACCATCGCGCGCACGGTGACCAACGTGCGCGCAGGCGCTAACTCGCCCGTCGCCGGCATCGTGCACGCGTTGATGCTGATGCTGGTCGTGCTGGCGGCGGCGCCCCTCGCGCAGCACGTGCCGCTGGCGGTGCTGGCCGGCATCCTGGTCTTCGTGGCCTTGAACATGGGCGAGTGGCGCGAGTTCTCGCCCTACATGCTGCGCCGTTTCAGCCGGCACTACCGGCTGCTGATGCTGGGCACCTTCTTCCTCACGGTGGTGTTCGACCTCACGGTCGCGGTGCAGGCCGGCATCGTGCTGGCCTGCGCCCTCTTCGTGCGGCGCATGAGCCAGCTCTTCAGCGTCGAGATGGTGTCGCTGGAGCCGCCGCAGCTCACCTTCAGGCTCTACGGCGCCCTCTTCTTCGGCGCTGCCGCCAAGCTGGACCCGACGGTGCAGGCGATCGAGCGCGCGCCGCGCGGCATGGTGGTGGTGCTGGACGCCATGCACCTGATCTCGCTCGACGCCACCGGCCTGGACGCGCTGCGCCAGGTACACAAGGCGGTGCTGGCGCGTGGCGGGCAGCTGCGCATCGAGTCGCTGCAGCCGCAGCCGATGGAGGCGATCGTGCGCTCGGGCTTCGCGGACGAGATCGCGGCCGGTCGGCCGGCGGAGGCGGCCTAGGGTGCCTCGGTGCTGCGATCGGGCGAGGAACCCGCGCTCACCACGCGCTGGTCGTCATTGAGGGTGGCGACGAACACCATCGGCGCATTGGGCGGCTGCATCCAGCGCCACTCCCACGCAGTCTCGTTCTTCAGCGGATAGGGCGTGCGCCGCGCCGGCTTGCCCAGCAGCTTGCGCAGGTCTTCCATGGCCATCCCTGGCTGGACTCTGGCGAAGTTCTCGGGTGTGAGAACCTGGCGCAGCGCGGCCATCTTCCCGTCGGGGCCGATGGTGATCATGTAGTTCTTCTGGCCTTGCGGCTGGCGGTTGTATTCGAAGACCCGGCCGGCCGGCGAGTCCCAGATGTTCTCCGGCTCACCGAAGCGCGCGCGCACGTCGGCTTCGGTCGCGACGCCTTCCTCCAGTTCGCTGATGCGCTTCGGATCGCAGGCCGCGAGGCTAAGAACGATGGCCAGCAAGGCCATGCCAGGGACACCGCGGAACCGGCTTTGCCGGGCCGCTGGTGTCGCCCTCGGTGAGGGGGTTGGCGGAGCGACACGAAGTGCGCGAAGCCTGGGGGAGAGCCACATCACTGCGCGAAGCAGTACATCAGGCCGCCGCCGCCGGTGGTCTTCAGCGCATCCAGGCTGCATCCCCTGGTGGCATGGGAGGAATTCCACGACTTCGCCGGCGCGCTCTCGTCGAGCCCGGTCCGGTCATGGTGCCCCACGATGGCCGAGCCCTCGCCGCTCTTGGTCCAGTTGCCGCAGGTGTTGTCCTTGCCGTCGCTGATGGCGCGGCCGTCGGGCGTGGAGCCGGTCAGGATGTCGTGCAGGTTCACCGCGTCACCGCGGCCGCTGATGATCTCGCCCTTCTCGGTCAGCGCGGTCTGCTTGGTGAGCTTGTTGTTGGGGCCGTGCAGGTCGTCCACGCTGCTGGCGACCTGATCGCCCTTGGCATTGACCCAGGGGCCCTTGCCGATGCGGTCGCGCGCATTCACCGCCGGGCTGCCGGCCATGGCGCTGTTGCTGAGGTAGGCGCGCCAGGTCTTGCCGCCGGCGCCGACCTTGGAAGCAAGGCTCTGGCAATAGCCGTCGGCACCCGCGAGGCCGCCGAAATCCGCCCCCTTGCCCGGATTGGCGCTGGTCAGGAAGAAGCTCATCCTGCCCTGCGACGAGCCGGTCATGCTGCCGCAGGCGGCCAGGGCAGCAACGGCTGCGGCGGCCGAGACGAGGTACAACGAATAGCGACGCATGGGCAGGTCCTTTTGTGGTTGGGGGTCCCACGCTAGCGCGGGGTGCCGCCCTCAACAAGGAGGAATTCACGGGTACCAGGATGCGGGATCCCGCCCCGGTAAAATTCGGCACCGCCAAAGGTTCACACCATGTCTCTCTTCGCCCGCGACCATTACACCTCCGAGATCACGAACTTCATCGAAGAGATGAAGCAGAAGAAGCCGACGCTCGAAGCCGAGCAGCGCGCCGGCCGCGGGCTGCTGTGGGACAAGCACCTCGACCGCGGCGCACAGGACGAATACCGCCAGGCCCGGGTGCAGCAGCAGGCCTACGTCTACCAGACCAAAGTGAAATAAGTGCCGATCCGGCCCGTCACGACCCATCGGGATGCGGGCCCGGCCGCCGAGGCCGGTGTCGCCGACCCCGGGATCGTCGTGGACGAGGACGCGCCGCCGATCGGTCCGATGCCCGAGGTGGTCGACCAGGTCGCGCTGGCCCGACTCTATGGCGAACCGCTGTTCGCGCTGCCCAACGACCTGTACATCCCGCCCGAGGCGCTGCAGGTCTTCCTGGAGGCTTTCGAGGGGCCGCTCGACCTGCTGCTCTACCTGATCCGCAAGCAGAACTTCAACATCCTCGACATCCCGATGGCGGGATTGACGCGCCAGTACCTCGCCTACGTCGATCAGGTGCGCCAGACCAATCTCGAGCTCGCGGCCGAGTACCTGCTCATGGCCGCGATGCTGATCGAGATCAAGTCGCGCATGCTGCTGCCGCCCAAGAAGACGGCCGACGGCGAGGAGGTCGAGGATCCACGCGCGGAGCTGGTGCGGCGCCTGCTCGAATACGAGCAGGCCAAGCTGCAGGCCGCGGCCATCAGCAACCTGCCGCAGGCCGGGCGCGATTTCTGGCGATCGCAGGTCTACATCGAGCAGTCGCTCAAGCCGCGCTTCCCGGACGTGAACGTGGTCGACCTGCGCGAGGCCTGGGCCGACATCCTCAAGCGCGCCAAGCTCGTGCAGCATCACAAGATCTCGCGCGAGGAGCTCAGCGTGCGCGAGCACATGAGCATCGTGCTGCGCCATTTGCAGGGCCGTCAGTTCGTCGAGTTCGAGAAGCTCTTCGATACCAGCCGCGGCGCGCCGGTGATGGTGGTCACCTTCATCGCCATGCTGGAGCTGGCGAAGGAGACGCTGATCGAGATCACTCAGGCTGAGGCCTTCGCGCCCATCTACGTTCGCTTGGCTTATTCCCCAGCATGATGCTTCCCCGACCGGGATGATCGATTTGATGCACGATTTCGATGTTCTGATCGTCGGCAGCGGGCTGGCCGGCCTCAGCGCTGCGCTGCACCTCGCGCCCACCCACCGCGTGGCGGTGATCACCAAGCGCTCGTTGTCCGACGGGGCCAGCCAGTGGGCGCAGGGCGGCATCGCCGCCGTGCTCGGCGAGGAGGACAGCCTCGAATCCCACGTGGACGACACCCTGGTGGCCGGCGCCGGCCTGTGCGACCTGGCAGCCACCCGCTTCGTGGTGGCGCACGCGCCTGGCGCCATCGCCTGGCTGCGCGAACTGGGCGTGCCCTTCTCGCTGGAGAACGGCGAGCTGCACCTCACGCGGGAGGGCGGCCACAGCCAGCGCCGCATCGTGCATGCGACCGACGCCACCGGCGCCGCCGTGCAGCGCACGCTGATCGAGACGGTGCGGCGCACGCCGAACATCACGCTGTTCGAGCAGCACACGCTGGTGGACGTGATCACCGGCCGCAAGCTGGGCCTGAAGGACCCGGCCTGCCTGGGCCTCTACGCGCTCGACGAAGTGACCGACGAGGTGCTGACCTTCCGCGCCCCCCACACCATCCTGGCCACGGGCGGCGCGGGCAAGGTCTACCTCTACACCACCAACCCCGATACGGCCACCGGCGACGGAATCGCCGCGGCCTGGCGCGCAGGCTGCCGGGTGGCGAACATGGAATTCATCCAGTTCCACCCGACCTGCCTGTACCACCCGCATGCCAAGTCCTTCCTGATCAGCGAGGCGGTGCGGGGCGAAGGCGGGCTGCTCAAGCTGCCCGCCTCGGCCGGCGGCAAGCGCTTCATGCCGGCGCACGACGAGCGCGCCGAGCTGGCACCGCGCGACGTGGTGGCGCGCGCCATCGACTACGAGATGAAGCGGCACGGGCTGGACTGCGTGCACCTGGACATCTCGCACCAGAGCCCGGCTTTCCTGCGCGAGCATTTCCCCAACATCCTGGCGCGCTGCGCCGAGCTGGGGATCGACATCACGCGCGAGCCGATCCCGGTGGTGCCGGCCGCGCACTACACCTGCGGCGGCGTGCTCACGGACCTGGCCGGACGCACCGACGTGCCGGGCCTCTACGCGATCGGCGAGACGGCCTGCACGGGGTTGCACGGCGCCAATCGGCTGGCCAGCAACTCGCTGCTCGAGTGCATGGTGTTCGCGCGCGCGGCCGCGCAGGCGATCGCCGAGGCGCCGCGGCACGAGCCCGCCGCGCTGCCGGCCTGGGACGACAGCCGCGTCACCGATGCGGACGAGACGGTGGTCATCTCCCACAACTGGGACGAATTGCGCCGCTTCATGTGGGACTACGTGGGCATCGTGCGCACCAACAAGCGCCTGGAACGCGCGGCCCACCGCATCGCGCTGCTGGAGCGCGAGATCCAGGAGTTCTACGCGCACTTCCACGTGAGCCGCGACCTGCTGGAGCTGCGCAACCTGGTGCAGGTGGCGGAGCTGATCGTGCGCTCGGCCCAGGCCCGGCGCGAGAGCCGCGGGCTGCACTTCAGCCGCGACTACCCGGCGCTGGCCGCGCCCGCGGCGCCGACGATCCTGGTGCCGCCGCCCGTCTGAAACCGGGTACAAAGTACCGGGCAGGGATTTTTCTTCTGCGGGTTCTCCACTAGGATTCGGCGAACTTTCGTGGCCTGCACCGTACCGGCGGTGCAGCGCAGCCTTTTCCTCTCCCCAGATTCCCGCCATCCCATGTTCCGCACCCTGCTCAAGTCCAAGATCCACCGCGCCCTCGTCACCGACTGCGAGCTGCATTACGAAGGCTCCTGCGCCATCGACGAAGACCTTCTGGATGCCGCCAACCTGGCGGAGAACGAGCAGATCCACGTCTGGAACATCAACAACGGCGAGCGCTTCGTGACCTACGCGATCCGCGGCCAGCGCGGCAGCGGCATCATCTCGCTCAACGGCTCGGCCGCGCGCCGCGCTTCTGTGGGCGACCTGGTCATCATCGCCGCCTTCGGCCTGGTCCCGGAAGACCAGGTGCGCGGCTACCGGCCGAAGCTGGTGTTCGTCGACGACGCCAACCGCATCAAGGAAGAGCGCGCGCACATCCCGGTGCAGGCCGCCGAGCGCGACGCCGTCACGGCCTGATCGAGCCAGCGCGCGGCGCCTGGCGCCCCATCGCGGCCTGCGGACCGCTCCCCGGAGAAAGCCACACCCATGTCCTCCTCACCGGCCGCCAGCGCGGCCACGCCCTACGGCACCCTGCCGCCGGCCTCGCCGCCCGCCCAACGCAAGCCGCTGAGCCTGCCGCGCCTGGCCGACATGCATGCGCGCGGCGAGAAGATCACCATGCTCACCGCCTATGACGCAACCTTCGCCGCCATGGCCGACGCGGCCGGGGTCGAATGCCTCCTGGTCGGCGACTCGCTGGGCATGGTCTGCCAAGGCCTGCACAGCACCGTGGGTGTGACGCTGGAGACGATGCGCTACCACACCGAGAGCGTGTTCCGCGGCCTGCACCGCGTGCAGGCCACGGCCTGGCTGATCGCCGACCTGCCCTTCGGCAGCTACCAGGAATCGCGCGAGCAGGCGCTGCGCAGCGCGTCGGTGCTGATGCAGGCGGGCGCGCACATGGTCAAGCTCGAGGGCGGAGGCTGGACCACCGAGACCGTGCGATTCCTGGTGGAGCGCGGCATCCCCGTGTGCGCCCACCTGGGCCTGACACCGCAGACCGTGCATGCCCTGGGCGGCTACCGCGTGCAGGGCAAGGGCGACGCCGCCGCCGCGCTGCTGCGGCAGCAGGCCCTGGCACTGCAGGATGCGGGCGCCGCGATGATGGTGCTGGAGATGGTCCCGGCCGCGCTCGCCGCCGAACTCACCGGCGAGCTGAAGCACTGCGCCACCATCGGCATCGGCGCCGGCCGCGGCACCGCCGGCCAGGTGCTGGTGCTGCACGACATGCTGGGCATGAACCTCGGCCGGATGCCGAAGTTCGTGCGCAACTTCATGCAGGATGCCGGCGGCATCGCGCAGGCCATGGCGGCCTATGCGCGCGCGGTCAAGGACGGCAGCTTTCCCGACGATCGTCTCCACGCCTGGTAGGACCGCGCATGCACATCGCCCGCACCATCCCCGAACTGCGCGACATCCTGGGCCGGCACCGGCGCCCGGCCTTCGTGCCCACCATGGGAAATCTGCACGATGGCCACCTGGCGCTGCTGCGCGAAGCGAAGCCGCTGGGCGATGTCACGGTCGCCAGCATCTTCGTCAACCGCCTCCAGTTCTTGCCGCACGAGGACTTCGACACCTACCCGCGCACCTGGGACAGCGACTGCGAGAAGCTGCGCTCGGTCGGCTGCGACGTGCTCTTCGCGCCCGATGAGAAGGCACTCTATCCCGAGCCGCAGACCTGCAAGGTCCACCCCGACCCGGCGCTGGCCGACATCCTCGAAGGGCATTTCCGCCCCGGCTTCTTCGTAGGCGTCTGCACGGTGGTGATGAAGCTCTTCACCTGTGTGCAGCCCCGCTTCGCGATGTTCGGCAAGAAGGACTACCAGCAGCTCATGATGATCCGCCACATGGTGCGCCAGTTCGCACTGCCGATCGAGGTGGTGGGCAGCGAGACGCGGCGCGCGGAAGACGGCCTGGCACTGTCCTCCCGCAACGGCTACCTCAGCGAGGCCGAGCGCGTCGAGGCGGTGCAGCTTTCGAAGACGCTGCAGGCCATGGCACAGGCGGTGCGCGACGGCGAACGCGACCTGGCCGCCATCGAGTCGCGCGCCACGCGCGTTCTGGAGGCGCGCGGCTGGAACCCCGACTACCTGGTGCTGCGCCGCCGTAGCGACCTGCAGCCGCCGGCCCCCGGTGAGCCGCTGGTGGCACTGGCCGCAGCCCGGCTGGGCACCACGCGACTGATCGACAACCTGGAAATCGACGCCTGAGTCAGGCCGAGGCGCCGTCGAGCACGGCGTCGATCCAGCCGCGCAAGCTGTTCACGAAGGCGAGGCCCTGCACGCGGGGCAGGTCTTCCACGCGCACCACCGCCTCGGCGAGGCGGCCCTCACGCAGGCTGCGCTCGCGCCCGATGCCGCCGAGCAGGCCGCAGGCCAGCGGCGGCGTCACCCAGCGGCCGCCGAGCCGCAGCGCCACGTTGCCGCGCGTGCATTCGGTGATCTCGCCGCGGCGGTTCCACAGCAGGGTGTCGAAGATGCCGGGCCGCGTGGGCGCGAAGGCCTCGTAGTGCGCGCGGCGGGTCGTCTTGAAGCGCACGAACTCGCTGTCGGCGGCGTCGAAGGGCCGGCCCGCCAGTTGCAGGCGCACCAGGGCCGGCGCGGCTTCCTGCGCATGCGCCGCGGCGTGCACGCGGCCGGCGGCGTCGAGCAGCAAGCGCACGCGCCAGGCGCCGCGCGGATGGGCCTCGCGCAGGTCTTCAAGCGCCCGCGCCATGGCGTCGCCGGGCCAGGGGTGGCCGAAGTGGCGCGCGGCGGCTTCCATGCGCGCCAGGTGGGCCGGCGCGTCACGCAGGCGGCCTTCGTCCAGCGACAGCGTTTCCAGCAGTTCGAAGGGCATGCTGGCACGGTCGAGGAAGGCACGCTTGTGCCGCCATTCCTGCCACTCGCCCTCGGCCCGCGCATCGGCGGTGATGCCGCTGCCGATGCCGCAGCGGGCCGCGCTGCCGCGCAGGGTGACGGTGCGGATCGGCACGTTGAAGGTGGCGGCGCCGCCCGGCTGGACGACGCCGACGGCACCGCAGTAGATGCCCCGCGGTTCGGGCTCCAGGGCCCGGATCATGCGCATCGCGCTGACCTTGGGTGCGCCCGTCACGGAGCCGCAGGGGAAGAGCGCCGCGAACACGTCGGCCAGCGTGCAGCCGGAGCGGGTGCGCGCCTCGATGTCGGAGGTCATCTGCCACACGGTGGGCAGCGCCTCGGCATGGAAAAGGCGCGGCACGCGCAACGAATGGGGCTCGGCGACGCGCGACATGTCGTTGCGCAGCAGGTCCACGATCATGACGTTCTCGGCGCGCTCCTTGGCCGACGCGAGAAGGCGTGCGGCGGCGGCAGCGTCCTCATCGGCACTCGCACCGCGTGCGGCCGTGCCCTTCATGGGACGCGCCAGCAGGCGGCCCTCGCGCCAGTCGAAGAACAGCTCCGGCGACACCGAAAGTACCTGCTCGCCGCCGGCGTCGATCCAGGCCGCATAGCCCCCCGGCTGCGCCCGCTGCAGCGCGGCGAACAGGGCCCTGGCCTGCAGCCCGCGATCCGCATCCGGCCCGCCGTCGAGGGTGCCTCGCAAGGGCGCCGTGTAGTTGGCCTGGTAGAGCTCGCCATCGGCGATGGCACGCTGCAGCCGCGCCAGGGCCTGGTCGAAGCCGGCGCGCGCGAGCCCCTCCTCCCAGTGCACGGTGGGTGCGGCGCCGACATCGTCTTGCGGCCAGGGCTGCACGGCCTCGTGCACGCCGAACCAGGCGAGCGGCCCATCCGCCTCGTGCAACGCCAGCGCGGGATTGAAGGCCAGCGCCGCCTCGTAGCGCAGGTAGCCCACGCACCACAGCCCCTGAAGCGCGCGCACCTGCACGGCCTCCAGCAACGGCCACACCTGCGCCGGCGTGTGGGCCGCCAGGATTTCTCGCGGCGCGCCGAAGGCGTGCCGCAGGCGTGGGCGGCCCGCGTCGGCCGGGAATGAGAAGTCGATGAGCGCCGATATGGCGGCCATCAGGCCGCGCCGATGCCGGCCACCAGGCTGCCGGGCGGCAAGCCCTTCTTGAGCCCCGCCGTGAAGTCCAGCATGCGGTCGATCGGCAGGCGGGCGCGCAGTCCCAGCGCGGGATCGACATGGACCTCGCCGCCCCCGGTCTCCAGCGCGTGCGCCAGCCCGGCCAGCCCGTTCATCGCCATCCAGGGGCAATGCGCGCAGCTTTTGCAGGTGGCACCGTTGCCCGCCGTGGGGGCCTCGATGAAGGTCTTGCCGGGATTGAGCGTGCGCAGCTTGTGGAGCAGGCCGGTGTCGGTGGCGACGATGAACTCGCGCGCATCCATGCGCTCGGCGGCGGCGAGGATGCCGGAGGTGGAGCCCACCGCATCGGCCAGCGCGATCACCGAGGCCGGCGATTCGGGATGCACCAGCACCTTGGCGCCGGGATGGGCTTCGATCAGCAGTTCCAGCTCGAGCGACTTGAACTCGTCGTGCACGATGCAGGCGCCTTCCCAGCTCAGCATGTCGGCGCCGGTCTCGCGCCGGATGTAGTCGCCCAGGTGCCGGTCGGGCGCCCAGAGGATCTTGCGGCCCTGGGCCTTGAGTGCGCGCACCACGTCGAGCGCGCAGCTGGAGGTGACCAGCCAGTCGGCGCGGGCCTTCACCGCGGCGCTGGTGTTGGCGTAGACCACCACGGTGCGATCGGGATGCTGGTCGCAGAAGGCGGTGAATTCATCGGCCGGGCAGCCCAGGTCCAGCGAGCAGGTGGCGTCCAGGTCGGGCATCAGCACGCGCTTGTCCGGCGACAGGATCTTGGCCGTCTCGCCCATGAAGCGCACGCCCGAGACCACCAGCGTGCGGGCAGGATGGTCGCGGCCGAAGCGCGCCATTTCCAGGGAGTCGCTGACGAGGCCACCGGTTTCCTCGGCCAGGTCCTGCAGGTCGGGGTGCACGTAGTAGTGCGACACCATCACCGCGTCGCGCTCGCGCAGCAGGCGGCGGATGCGCTGTTTCAGCGTGTCGCGCTCAGCAGCCGTTGGCTCGGCGGGCACACGGGCCCAGGCATGGCGGGTGTCGCACAAGCTGCCGGAAACCGGCGGCAGCACCGGCTGCTCGTAGTCGACGCTGATCACGGCGGATGTCATGTCAGGCTTCCTGGAAACGCATCGAGAAATCGATAGCCTTGATGTCTTTGGTCAGCGCGCCGACCGAGATGCGATCCACACCGGTATCGGCCAGTGCGCGCAAGCCGTCGAGTGTGACGCCGCCCGAGATCTCGAGCACGGCGCGGGTCTCTCCGGCGGCCTCGTTGAGGCGCACGGCCTCGCGCAGGGTGGGCAGGTCCATGTTGTCCAGCAGGATCATGCGGGCGCCGTGGGCCAGCGCCTCGTCGAGCTGAGCCAGGGTCTCGACCTCGATCTCGACGAATTTGGCGCCTGGCGCCGCGCGTCCGGCGGCCCGCAAGGCGGCGCCGACGCCACCGGCGGCGGCGATGTGGTTCTCCTTGATCAGGATGGCGTCGTAGAGGCCGATGCGGTGGTTGGTGCCGCCGCCGGCGCGCACCGCGTACTTCTGCGCCAGGCGCAGGCCGGGGAGAGTCTTGCGGGTGTCGACGATCGCGGCGCGCGTGCCGCGTACCGCCTCGACGTAGCGGGCCGTCTTGGTGGCCACCGCGCTGAGCAGTTGCAGGAAGTTGAGCGCAGTGCGCTCGGCGGTCAGCAGGGCCCGGGCATCTCCGGCAATCTCCAGCACCACCTGGTCGGCGGCGGAGCGAGCGCCTTCGGCGCCATGCCACGTGATGACGGCCTGCGGGTCCGTCTGCCGCACCACGGCCTCTGCCCAGGGCGAGCCGCAGAGAACGGCTTCTTCACGCAGCAGCACCCGGGCGGTGGCGCGGCGGCCGGTAGGCACCAGGGCCGCGGTGAGGTCGCCGTCGCCGGCGTCTTCGCGCAGGGCGCGCTGCGCATCGGCAGCGGCCAGCTCGGCCACCCGGGCCGGCGAGAAGTCGAAGAAGTTATCGTCCATGTTTGGGTGTTTGCTCATCGATCTGGTTGAGACGTACCGGCCGGCGCAGCCAGGCCCGTTCGGGGAGAGCGTCATTCCGCGCCCGGCTCGCGGCCCATCAGCTCGGCCACTGCCTCGGCCGGCCGCACGCGGCCATCGAGCAGGGCCACCACGCTCTCAGCGATGGGCATCTGCACGCCCAGGTGGCGCGCGCGCTGCACCACGGTGCGCGCGCAGTACACGCCCTCGGCCACGTGGCCGAGCGACTCCACCGCCTGCTCCAGCGTCTTCCCTTCGGCGAGCAGCAGCCCCACCTTGCGGTTGCGCGACAGGTCGCCGGTGGCGGTGAGTACCAGGTCGCCCAGGCCCGACAGGCCCATGAAGGTGTCGGCCCGCGCGCCCAGGGCCACGCCCAGGCGCGTCATCTCGGCCAGCCCGCGCGTGATCAGTGCGGCCCGCGCGTTCAGGCCGAGGGCGAGGCCGTCGGCCAGCCCGGTGGCGATCGCAAGCACGTTCTTGACGGCGCCGCCGACCTCGACGCCGACGATGTCATCGTTCGCATAGACGCGAAGGCTCGGACCGTGGAAGGCATCGACCAGCGCCTCACGCAGGCCGGCATCGGCGCTGGCGGCAACCAGCGCGGTGGGCCGGCCCTGGGCGACCTCCTGCGCGAAGCTGGGGCCGCTCAGCACGCCAGCCGCCAGGCCGGGAGCGACCTGCGCCTGGATTTCGTGGGCCAGCAGACCATCAGCGCCGCCCTGGCCGGGCTCGACGCCCTTGCAGAGCCAGGCGACGGGGCAGGAAACGCCACGCAGTTCCAGCAGCAGGCCGCGCAGGCCCGCCATGGGCGTGGCGATGATCGCCAGGTCGACGCCGCCCACCGCGACCGAGGCCTCCCCGGCACGCATCAACACAGAGGGCGGCAGTTCGACGCCGGGCAGGTAGCGGGCGTTCTCGCGGTGGAGCGCCATGGCTTGCGACTGGGCGTCGTCCCGAGCCCAGAGGCTGACCGCGTGGCGGCCAGCCGCATTGATCGCCAGTGCCGTTCCCCAGGCGCCGGCACCGAGCACGCAGATCTTCATCGGCGGCGGTTGCGCTGTGCGCAGGCGATGCTTACTGGGTGATGATCGGCGAGGCCTGGCCGGCGGCCTGGGCCTGCTGCTGCTCGAACATGGCCTGGAAGTTGATCTCGGCCAGGTGCACCGGCGGGAAGCCGCCGCGCTGGATCACGTCGGCGACATTGCCGCGCAGGTAGGGGTAGACGATCTGCGGGCAGGCGATGCCGAGGATGGGGCCCATCTGGTCCTCGGGCAGATTGCGGATCTCGAAAATGCCGGCCTGCTTGGCCTCGACCAGGAACACGGTACGGTCCTGGATCTTGGTCTGGACGGTGGCGGAGACAGTGATCTCGAAGATGCCGTCGGCCACGGGCTGGGCATCGACGCCGAGCTGGATGTCCACGGTGGGCTGCTCCTGCTCCAGCAGGATGGCCGGCGAGTTCGGCTGTTCGAGCGACAGGTCCTTCAGGTAGACGCGCTGGATCTGGAAGACGGGATCTTGGGCTTGCTGGTCGGCCATGGCTGGACTTTCTGGGGTCAAAACAATGCCCGCCGGGGGGAGGAGTGTCCCGACGGCGGGCTTGGGATGGGGAGTTGAGCGGGCGATTATCGCCCGGCGGCTTCAGGCGCCCTGCAGGAGCGGCTCCAGGCCACCGCGCCCGTCGAGGGCGATCAGGTCGTCGCAGCCACCGACGTGGGTGTCGCCGATGAAGATCTGCGGGACGGTGCGCCGCTGGGTGATGTTCATCATGGTGATCCTGGCCTGCGGATCGGTGTCGACGCGGATTTCCTCGATCTGCTCGACGCCCTTGGATTTGAGGATCTGCTTCGCGCGAATGCAGTAGGGGCAGACCGCGGTGGTGTACATCTTGACGGGTTGTTGCTTGCTCATGTCCGGAAGTTCAGGCCTTTTCAACCGGCAGGTTAGCCTCTTTCCAGGATTTCAGCCCACCGGCCACCGCTTGGGCCTTTTCGTAGCCGAGTTTCTTCGCGATGGCCACGGCGCGCTGGGCACGTGCCCCGCTGGCGCACACCAGGAGCAGCGGCACCGTCTTGTTCTTGACCGTGGTGGCGAGCTTTTCCTCGAGCTGGTTGAGCGGAAGGTTCTTGGCGCCGGTCATGTGACCGGTGGCGAATTCCTCCGGCTCGCGCACGTCGACGACCACGGCACGCTCCCGGTTGATCAGTTGCACCGCACCCTGCGCCGTCAGCGATCCGGTGTTGGCGCCCCGCACCAGCGGCCAGGCCAGCATGGCGCCGGAGCTGAGCGCGATCAGGATCAGCATCCAGTTGTCGACGATGAATTTCACGGTGTTCCTCGGTTGGGCAAACCGGAGATTTTAGAATGCTGGGTTTTGGCAAGCGTTCCCAAAGGCCCTCCCCCATGCACAAACTGGTACTGATCCGCCATGGCGAATCGACCTGGAATCTCGAAAACCGCTTCACCGGCTGGACCGACGTCGACCTGACGCCCACCGGCGTCGAGCAGGCCAAGCAGGCCGGCCGGCTGCTGAAGGCCGAGGGGTACGACTTCGACGTGGCCTACACCAGCGTGCTCAAGCGCGCCACCCGCACGCTGTGGCACACGCTCGACGAGCTGGACCGCACCTGGCTGCCGGTGGTGCACTCGTGGCGCCTCAATGAGCGCCACTACGGCAGCCTGCAGGGCCTCAACAAGGCCGAGACGGCCAAGAAGTACGGCGACGAGCAGGTGCTGGTCTGGCGCCGCAGCTACAGCGTGCCGCCGCCGCCGCTGGAACCCAACGACCCGCGCAGCGAGCGCGGCGACCCACGCTATGCCAAGCTGGCACCGGAGCAGGTGCCGCTGACCGAATGCCTCAAGGACACGGTGGCGCGCGTGCTGCCCTTCTGGAACGAGTCGATGGCACCGGCCATTCGCGCCGGGCGCCGCCTGGTGGTGGCTGCGCACGGCAACTCGATCCGCGCACTGGTCAAGTACCTCGACGGCATCTCCGACGACGACATCGTGGGGCTCAACATCCCGAACGGCATCCCGCTGGTCTACGAACTCGACGACGAGCTCAAGCCGCTGCGCCACTACTACCTCGGCGATGCCGCCGCCGCCGAGAAGGCCGCTGCCGCGGTGGCGGCGCAGGGCAAAGGCTGAGCGCAAGCCAAATCGCAGCGACGCCCTCGGGTACGAGGAACCACGGCAGACAACTTGCTTCCAAGCTGTGTATATTGGCTTGACAGGCGACAAGGACATTACACATGGGCCAGAAACTCAAGATCACCGGCTGGGTCGCAGCCGGCGCCGTTGCCGGTGCTTTGACCACGGTCTCGTTGCAAACAGTTGCAAGAGGTTCATTGGCCCCCCTCCCGCTCGAAGAACTGCAGCAGCTCGCTGCCGTGTTCGGCATGGTGAAGAGCGACTACGTCGAGCCGGTGGATGAAAAGAAGCTCATCTCGGACGCGATCTCCGGCATGGTCGCCGGGCTCGACCCGCATTCGCAGTACTTCGACAAGAAGTCCTTCAAGGAATTCCGCGAGGGCACGACCGGCCGCTTCGTCGGCGTCGGCATCGAGATCTCGCAAGAGGACGGGCTGATCAAGGTGGTGTCGCCGATCGAGGGCTCGCCTGCCTTCCGCGCCGGCCTCAAGCCCAACGACATGATCACCCGAATCGACGACACGGCGGTGCGCGGGCTGTCGCTCAACGAGGCGGTCAAACGCATGCGCGGCGAGGCCAACACCAAGGTCTTGCTGACGATCTTCCGCAAGGATGAGAACCGCACCTTCCCCGTGACCATCACGCGTGAGGAGATCCGCACGCAATCGGTGCGCGGCAAGATGATCGAGCCTGGCTACGGCTGGATCCGCCTGTCGCAGTTCCAGGAACGCACGGTCGACGACTTCGTCAAGAAGGTCGAGGAAATCTACAAGCAGGATCCCAACCTCAAGGGCCTGGTGCTGGACCTGCGCAACGACCCAGGTGGCCTGCTCGACGCGGCAGTGGCCATCTCGGCCGCCTTCCTGCCCGAGAACGTCACCGTCGTGTCCACCGACGGTCAGCTGGCCGAGAGCAAGTCGGTCTACAAGGCCGCGCCGGAGTACTACCAGCGCCGCGCCGGCAGCGACCCGCTGCGCAACCTGCCGGCGGCGCTCAAGACGGTGCCGCTGGTGGTGCTGGTGAACGAAGGCTCCGCCTCCGCCAGCGAGATCGTGGCGGGCGCCCTGCAGGACCACAAGCGCGCCACCATCATGGGCAGCCAGACCTTCGGCAAGGGCTCGGTGCAGACGGTGCGCCCGCTCGGTCCCGATACCGGCCTGAAGATCACGACCGCGCGCTACTACACGCCCAGCGGCACCTCGATCCAGGCCAAGGGCATCGTGCCCAACGTGCTGGTCGATGAGAGCGCCGAGGGCAGCCCCTTCGCCGCGCTGCGCATGCGCGAGGCCGATCTCGAGAAGCACCTGGCGAGCGGCCAGGGCCCCGAGGCCAAGGACCCCGAACGCGAGAAGGCCCGCGACGAAGCCCGCAAGCGCCTGGAGGAAGAGGCCAAGAAGCCGCCGCAGGACCGCAAGGTGCCCGAGTTCGGCAACGAGAAGGACTTCCCGCTGGTGCAGGCGCTGAACCGGCTCAAGGGCCAGCCCGTGCTGGTGAGCAAGACGCAGGTCATCGTCGAGAACAAGGAAGAGAAGAAGGAAAACTGATCCCGGCCAGGCTCCCGGGCCTCCGGGAGCGCCGGCATCGGGCCCGCGCGGCGCATGGAAGACCAGGACCTGCTGCGCTACTCGCGCCACATCCTTCTCGAGGAATTCGGCATCGAGGGCCAGGCGCGGGTCAGCGCCGGCCACGCGCTGCTGATCGGCGCCGGCGGACTCGGCTCGCCGGTCGCGCTGTACCTGGCTGCGGCCGGGGTCGGCCGCATCACGCTGGTGGACGACGATGAGGTCGACCTCACCAACCTGCAGCGCCAGATCGCCCACAGCACCGCGCGTGTGGGCCAGGCCAAGGTCACATCGGCGGCCGCGGCGATGCGGGATATCAACCCGGAAATCCGCATCGACACCCATGTGCAGCGCGCCGACGAGGCCCTGCTGGACCGTCTCGTCCCGACGGCCGACGTGGTGGTCGATTGCAGCGACAACTTCGCCACCCGCCACGCAGTCAACCGGGCCTGCGTGGCCCATGCCAGGCCGCTGGTGGCCGGCGCGGCCATCCGCTTCGACGGCCAATTGAGCGTATACGACACGCGCGATGCCACGTCGCCCTGCTACGCCTGCCTGTTCCCACCCGATGCCGATTTCGAGGAGACGCGCTGTGCGGTGCTCGGGGTCTTCGCGCCCGTGGTCGGCACCATCGGCGTGCTGGAAGCCAACGAGGCGCTGAAGCTGCTGGCCGGTATCGGCCCATCGCTGGCTGGCAGCCTGCTGCTGTTCGATGGCCGCCGCAGTGCCTTCGACACGATGCGCGTGGCGCGCGATCTGGGCTGCAGCGTCTGTGGCCACCGGCCGGCCGCGGGCTGAGCCGGACGCGCCCTGCCCTATTGCTTCCTGGCCTTGGCCGCGCCCGCGGCGGCCTCGCGCGATGCCGGCCGCTTGGCCGTGGCCAGCACCTCCTGGCAGTCGGCATCGGCGCCAGGCCCCGTCTCGACGGTCGCTGCGAGGGCCAGCAGAGGGTTGATGGCGCCCAGCGCCACCGCCAAGGCACCGCGCGTCGCCAGCGGACCGGCCTCCACGCCCGCGGAGGGCGAGGCAAAGGTACCGCCGATGACCAGCGGCGTCCGCAGGGAAAGAATGCTCTTGTCCTTGGGCTGCGGCCGCACAACGAAGTTCAACGTCTCGTTCGAGAGGCTGGCCTGCCCGCTCACGTTGAAGACCGTGTCCTCCGTGTCCAGCACCACGCTGCGGCTGTTCATGGTTCCCTTGTCGACGTCGAAGGCCATCGCGGCACAGCGCAACGTCACGTTCCTGTCGCCCTCCAGCAGGAACTTGATGATCTCACCGCCGTCCAGGCCCATGAATTCCAGCAGCAGGTTGCTGAACTGGCCGCGCCCGGTGAGCGCCGCCACGTCGCCGGAGGCGTTACCCAGCCAGCTCGCAACCGAATTGCCGCGCCCGGACAGGTTCACCCGTCCGTCCAGCTTGCCGAAGCTGGTGCGCATGGTTTCGACCTTGGGAATCAGGCGGTTGAGTTGCATCGCCCGCACGTCCAGCGCCGCCCGGATATCGGCCGGGTTCTGGGCGCCGTCGATGCGGATGGCGCCGTGCAGCGAACCACCGGCCACGCCGAGCTCGAGCGGGTCGAGGGTCAGCACGCCATCGTTCAGCTTCACCTGCACGGAGCCCTTGTCCAGCGGCAGCTCGCGCACATTGCGGATCCGGTCTGCCGTGTACTTGACGTCGGCATTCATGGCCCGCAGGCGCTCGAAATCCAGCGTCGCGATGGGCAGCACCTTGCGGCCAGGATCCCGCCGGGCGCGCTTGACCTCCGTGATGGTCGGAGGCGGAGCGACGCCTTCGATGGCCTTGGCCGAGCGCTCGGTCGGCGGCAGGCCGATCAGGGGGCCGAGGTCGTCCATATCCATGACGCTCGAACGCAGTTGGCCCGAGAGATAGGGCAGCTTCGACGACTGGTCGAAGCGCATGTCGCCGCCAATGTCGGACAGCCCGAGCTTGCCCTTGATCCCGATGGCCTCCCACTGCTTCGCGCGCTTGCGCAACTCGCCGCTGAGCGCATACGGCGACGTCTGCGGCAGAGCGATACCCAGCAGGTTGTAGAGGTCGCCGAGGTTCTGGCCCTTGAGATCGAAGCGGGCATCGACGCCGTCCAGCGTCGCGAGCTCCGCCACCGCGCCGCTGGCCTTCAAGCGGGTGCGGCCTGCAGTGGCATCGATCTCGACGGGGAAAGGCGGTTGCCCGGCAGACTCGATCTGCAGCACGTTGCCGGTTCGGCCCTGGGCAGTGAGCGGCTGCCGCTGGTAGCGGCCCTTGATGCGATAGGACAAGGGCATGTCGCCCCGTGCGGTGTCGAAGCTGAAATCCGCGTGCAGATCGACGCCATGGAAGGCCGCAAGGAAGTCGAGCGAGCCGTTGTCGACCTGGAGCAGGCCGATGACCGGCGCGGTCCCGGCGTCCGCGGTGTTCTTGCCCAGCGCCCAGGTCCGCCGGCCGTCCTCCTCCATTTGCAAGCCCAGCGCGGGCGACGCCAGGGCGAGGCGTGGGATCACGACCCGGTGCGACAGCAGCGGCCACAAGCGCAACTCGAATTCGGCGCGCTCGGCCCTGACCAGGTAAGGGTCGCGGGCCCAGGAGGGATTGGCGAATTCGACGCCGTCGAGCTTGATGGTGGCCCCGCGCCAACCCAGGTCGACGTCGAGCCGGCGCGTGATCTCGAACTTGCGCCCGGTCCGTTCGCTGACGTAGCGATTGACCGGCTCACGCAGCAGATCCCAGGGGAAGAGCGCCAGTACCAGCAGCAGCGCCGCAAGCAGCCCCAACACGACCGCGCCGACCCGCACGAGGAGCGACGGGAGTGATTTCGGGGCAGACGCGTTGGTCACGGCACGGTGGTCTTTCGGTCCGGAGTCGCAGTGATGGACGCGGGCGAGGCCAGGAAGCACATCGCAGTCGCACCGACCGCCGCCGCGGTGGTAGCAGCCTCGGCCAGCTTCAGTTCGGCATTCGCGGGCTCGCCGATGACCACGACCGCCGCAGCGGCCAGGGTCAACACGCTGATGGCCCCGTAGTTCCACATCATCTTCATCGCGGCACCTTCCGTGATGGGCACGGCTGCGGCAGGACGCCATGCAGCCAAAGTATGTGATGAGCCTAAGGGCGACGATTGCAGGAATGGGTCGGCGCCGGACCGCAGCCGATGTCGGGCGCCGCCTACGGGCCGTCAGACCACAGAATTCGTAAGAACAAACCTACAGCCGCGGGCCGCCGAACACTGCATCATTCACGTCTGCCTCCCATAGCATTTACGACCATAGCTTTCATGTCGGCCATCCGCTAAGGTTCGCAAAGCCTCCATCGCCTGACAGAGACGCGCGGTTCTCCATGGACCCCAGATTGAAAACCTACATCGTCGAAGACAACGTCACGATCCGAGAGAACCTCGTCGGCACTCTGGAAGAACTCACGTGCATTTCGGCCGTCGGTTTCGCGGAAACCGAATCGGAAGCCGTCCGCTGGCTGGCCGAAAACAACGACCAATGGGAACTGGCGATCGTGGACCTGTTCCTCAAGCAGGGGAGTGGGCTTGGCGTGCTGCAGGCTCTCAGCACGCGCCGGCCCGAGCAGAAGATCGTGGTGCTCAGCAACTACGCCACGCCCGACATCCGCAAGCGCTGCGCACAGTTCGGCGTCGATGCGGTCTTCGACAAGTCCAACGAGATCGATGCGCTGATCGACTTCTGCATCAAGCAGTCCTCGATGCAGCGGCAGACCTCCGGCTCGGGTTGACGCTGCGCACCCCGCTTGCGCCAATGGGCGCGCCCGGCATCCGGCGTTCCGAGCGGCGCGGGAGCACTGCCCGCCTCTCAATCGATCAGCTTGTTCTTCAGCGCGTAGTAGGTGAGATCGCTGTTGGAGGAGAGGTTCATCTTTTCCATCAGCCGCGTGCGGTAAGTGCTCACCGTCTTGACCGAGAGCGACAAGGTCTTGGCGATGTCCCCGGCCGTTTCGCCCTTGGCGAGCTTGAGGAAGACCTGGAACTCGCGCTCCGACAGTTGCTCGTGGGGCGCTGCGTCGTCCTTGCGGTCGAGTTGGCGGGCCAGCAGTTCGGCCACGGCGGGTGTGATGTAGCGCCGGCCCAGCGAGATGGTGCGGATCGCGTTCACGATCTCCATCGGCTCGCATTCCTTGTTGAGATAGCCGCTCGCGCCCTGCCGGATCAGGTTCATCGCGTAGTGCTCCTCGGGATAGCCACTGAGGATCAGGATGCCGACATCCGGCGCCTTGGCGCGGATCATCGCGAGCGCATCGATGCCGCTCTGGCCGGGCATCGAGAGGTCCATCACCAGGACGTCCAGCTCCGTGGTGCGGACGAGTTCGATCGCCTCGCGCCCGCTGGCCGCCTCCCCCACCACGCGCAGGTCGACATGCTCCGAGAAGAACTGGCGCAGTCCGGACCGCACGATGGCATGGTCGTCCACAATTCCGATTTTGATCATCTGGTACCTTCTTTGTCCTGTCGCGGCCTTTTGCGTCGCAGCAAACCGCTCCCTGGTTCACGACGATTATTCCCCAATTCGATCTGCTCGCATCCTGCGGAGACCCCATGCGCTGGTTAGCTTTCCCGAAGATGGCCGCCGGCCTCGCCCTCGCGATGCTCGCCGCGCTCACGCTGGTGGGCATCAACGAGGCCAGCTACCGGCAGTCCACCAAGGCGCTGACGGAGGTCGGCGAGGCCCAGCGCGTGCGGCTCGCGCTCAACACGCTGCTGCAGAGCATCGTCGATGCAGAAACGGGTCAGCGGGGCTATCTGTTGACCGGTGAAGCCCGTTATCGCGAGCCCTACGACATCGCGGTCAAGCAGGTGGACGGCCAGTTGGCCGCGCTGCAGTTGCTCTACGCGCATCGTCCGGCGGAGGCGGCGCGCCTGGCGCAGCTGTCCAAGCACGTCTCGCGCAAGCTCGCCGAGATCGACATGAGCGTGCGGCTGCGTCAGGAGGGCAACGACGACGCCTGGAAGTTCGTGATCACGACCGACGTCGGCCGCGAGGAAATGGAGGCCATCCGGCAGCAGGCCGGCGAGCTCATCTCGATGAGCAACGAGGCCCTGATGCGAGGCCAGGTGCAGATCTCGAAGTCGCTGCGCTTCGCCCGCATCGGGATCGCGCTGGTCGCGCTGGCCGGCCTGCTGGCCTTCTACCTGTACCTGCGCCAGACACATGCGCTGCGCTCCGCGGGCGAGCGCCAGCAGGAGGCGCTGCAGCGGGAGCGCAACGCGCTCGAGGATGAAGTCCGCGAGCGCACCGCCACGCTGGCGGAACTCGCCACCCACCTGCAGGACGTGCGGGAAAGCGAACGCGGCTTCCTGGCCCGCGAGCTGCATGACGAGCTGGGCTCCCTGCTTACCGCGGCCAAGCTCGACGTGGCCCGGCTGAAGTCACGGCTGGCCGAATCGCCGGACGCGATCCAGCGGCTGCAGCACTTGAACGACCTGCTCAACAGCGGCATCGCGCTGAAGCGCCGCATCATCGAGGACCTCCGGCCCTCGTCGCTGGCCAATCTCGGGCTGATCGCGTCGCTGGAGATCCTGGGCCGCGAGTTCGCCGAGCGCTCGGGCGTCGAGATCGAGATGGTGCTCGAGCCGGTGGCGCTCGACGAGGCCAACCAGCTCACGGTCTACCGCATGGTGCAGGAGAGCCTGACCAACATCGGCAAGTATGCGCAGGCGAGCGAGGCCAGCATCGTGATGAAGAACTACGGCAATCACGCGGTGGTGGAAGTGAACGACAACGGCAAGGGCTTCGACGCCCGTGCCGCGCGTGCCTCCTCGCATGGCCTGGCGGGCATGCGGCACCGCGTGGAGGCAGCCGGCGGCAGGCTGACCATCTCGTCTGCGCCCGGCGAGGGCACGCGCCTGAGCGCCACCCTGCCCGCCACCGCTAACACCCCGGCCCTCGAGCGCCAGCCGGCTTGAGCGGCATGGCGCCGGGCGCGAGGCGCGATTCGGCCCTCTCCTACGCCCCCAGCCCTCGGCTGCTGACAGGGTCCGGCAAGGACGTCACTTAACGTCGACCCATGCTCTTGGCGGTGCGCGAAGAGTCGAGTCCACAACAACGAGACATGCTCGAAAAGGAGTCCAACATGTTGTACTACGCGGTCGTGTTCCTGGTCATCGCCCTGGTCGCCGCCCTGTTCGGCTTCGGCGGCATCGCGGCCAGTGCCGTTGGCATCGCCAAGATTCTCTTCGTCATCTTCATCGTGCTGGCGCTCGCCAGTTTCATCGCGGGCTTGATGCGACGATGACAGCATCGTTACGATGAGCAGGCTCTCGCCACTTTTTTCCGGAAGGACTTTTCATGAGCACGATCAAGACCCCCTCGCAGCTGGCCGAAGAGGCGCGCCAGACCGCCAACGACGCCATCGACACCACGCGCGCCTACGCCCAGAACGCGGTGAACGCCGCCGGCGAGAAGGTCCGTGACCTGCGCCGCGATGCGGAGCCCACCGTCGAACAACTCGCTGCCCGCGTGCAGCAGGCTGTTCAGCGCGGGCTCGATGCCGCCTCGACCACCAGTGCCCGCGCGCAGCGCCGCCTGGAGGCCGCGGCCGATGTGACCGGCCGCTACATCGCGGACCAGCCTGTGCGTTCGGTGCTCCTGGCCGCCGCTGCCGGTGCGGCCATCACGGCGCTGATCGTGCTCGCCAGCCGCCGCAGTCGGGACGACTATTGAACTGAGCTCCCGGTCTCGCCTGCAGCACCATGCTCCATCCCATTTTCTCTACGGTGCTCAGGCACCCGGAGTTGTTCGCTGCCCACGCCGCCAACTATTCGGCGCTGCTTCGCCTGGAGGCGGCAGAGGCGAGCAAGGGGCTGATCGCCAGGGCCGTCGCGGGCGCGCTGGCGGCGGTGAGTGCGATGCTGGCCCTCGGGCTGGCCGGTGCTGCCGTGATGCTGGGTGTGCTACATGGCAGCTTTCATTGGGTGTTGGTGATCGTGCCCGGCGTCGCCATCGTCATCGCGGCAGCGGCCGGCTATGTTGCGGCACGCCCCGCCGAATTCCACGGATTCGACGATCTGAGGGCGCAGGTGGAGGCAGATTTGCGGGCGCTCCACATGGCAGGAGACGAACGTGGCAGATGAGCGCCTTGCCCTGACGCCCCAACAGCGGTTGACCATCTCCAGGCGCGCCATCGTCGACCAGTTGCAGGGTCCCCGGCGAGACTCCGACGAAGCCGTCGAAGCTGCGCAGTCCCGCCTCGGGCGAGGCGCCACGGCCTTCGAAGGCGTCCAATGGCTCCAAGTGACCCGGCAACTGGCGCAGCGTTGGTGGCGCCGCCACCCTGCGAACGCGGCCGGTCAGCTAGCGCGCCCGCTGCTGGAGCGCTATGCCCGCGAGCAGCCCACCCGGTTGATGGCAGCGGCCGCCGGTGCCGGCGCCCTGGTGGTGCTCGTCAAGCCGTGGCGCCTCCTGTCGGTCACCGCGGTGCTCGCGGCCCTGCTCAAGACTTCGGACGTGGCCGACCTGGTGACCACGCTGATGCACAAGACGCCCCATCCCGCACGAAAGGATTCCCCATGACGACCGCAGTGGCCCAAGACAAGTCCCGTGAACGCCTGGTGCTGGACCAGGCTGCCATCGAGGAGGCGGCCTCCCAAAGCCTCGACGATGGCGCCGTCACGCCCGGCTATGGCCCCTGGCGCGACGACATCGTCCAGTTGCTCAATGACGCCCTGGCCACCGAGCTGGTCTGCGTCCTGCGCTACAAGCGGCACTACTTCACCGCCAGCGGTGTGTCCTCGCCGGCGATCGCGGACGAATTCCTGGTGCATGCCAATGAAGAGGCCGCGCATGCGGACAAGATTGCGGAGCGCATCGTGCAGTTGGGCGGCGAACCGGACTTCAACCCGAACACCCTGCATGACCGCAGCCATGCCAGCTACGACGAATCCACGGAGCTGCAGGCCATGGTGCGCGCGAACCTCATCGCCGAGCGCATCGCCATCGAAACCTACCGCCAGATGATCGCGCTCATCGGCGACAAGGACCCGACGACGCGGCGCATGCTCGAGGAAATCCTCACCGATGAGGAAGAGCATGCGGACGAGTTGAAGGACTGGCTCGGCCATTGACGGCCGGCCAGGCACTCCCCGCCGGCCCGCGGAGCGATCGTGGCAGCCAGGCTCAGGCGCTGACGATCCAGCCTTCCAGCGGGTCCATCGCCGCCGGCAGGCCCCAGCCGGGCCCGATGCTGTCGCGGCGGGCGGCCGCCCATGCCGCCTGGACCAGGCAGAGCGCCGCATCTAGACAATCGCCCTGCGCATCAGCCATCAGGCGTTGACGCTCGACATCTTCCAAGACAAGGCGCAGGCCCAGACGCGCAGAGCCTCGCTCCAGCGCGGCCAGCAGTTCGGCGCGCGCGGCGCCGCGTTCGCTGGTCTGCCGAGTGGCATCATCGCTTTTATAGCTGCGGCGGCCGATCAGCTCGCGCGCCAGCAGGCCCGGATAGCCCTCGACTGCGATACGGGTGGCGGCAGCGCCGGCAGGCGCATGCAGTCCGGGCAGGGCCGCACCGGCGGCCACCAGGCGCGGCACGCCGGCATGCAGCATGAAGGCGACGGGCGGGTTGACCCATTTCATCGAGGGACTGCAGCCCGCGGGCCCATCCGTGGCGCGATGGGCGAACTTCACGCCCGCCGGCCGCCCCGCACAGAAGGCTGCAAAGGCCTCACGGATGTGCGCACGATCGAGGCCGGCATAGTGCGCGATCAGCGCGGCCCATTCTGTCGGCCAACCGAGTTGCTCGACCAGCTCGCGCGGCAGGCCGAAGGGGAAGTCGAAGGCACCGATCCAGGCCGGCGCGCCGGCCAGCCATTGGCGCCACGTGTCGAGGGAACAGAAGCTTTCGATCCGCTGGAGGGCGACGCCGCCCTCGACCACCTGCCCGACCGCCACGACGATGGGCTTGCGGACGCTGGGCGCGCTGGAGAAATCGCAGCCCAGCAGCAGGGCGGGCACCGCAGCGGACGTCAGTGGCGGCCAACGATGGCGGCAGTGGCCATCAGCTCTTCCAGCAGCGCGAGCGAAACCTTGCCCGAGACCGAATAGGGGTCGAGCTCCGGCTTCTCGGAATACTTGAGCAGGGTCGAGACGTTCAGCTTGGACAGGTTGACCTGGCCCATGGTCCAGCCCCCGAAGCGGCGCTCCGAGATTTCCTCGTAGTGGAGCAGCACCACGTCCTTGTGGCGCGCGTCGCGCTGGATGTGGCCATAGAGCTCGCTGATCGCCATCCGCCCGCCCTCGATGGCCTGCAGGAACACGCCGCCGCCATAGCAGAGGATGCCGGTGATGCCGCAGGCGGTGTTGTGCGTTCGCGATTGGGCGAGGATGGCTTCGATCGCGCCGGCACTGGTGTCGACGGCGCGGCTGGCATAGAGCAGACGTACCAGCATGGTTCAGCCCCGGCGCGGAATCAGCGCGAGAAATTCGCGCCGCAGGTTGGAGTCCTTGAGGAAGACGCCGCGCATCACCGAATTGATCATCTTGCTGTCCATCTCCTTGACGCCACGCCACTGCATGCAGAAGTGTTCGGCCTCCACCACCAGCGCCAGGCCATCGGGCTGCGTCCGCTCCTGGATCAGGTCGGCCAGTTGCACCACGGCTTCTTCCTGGATCTGGGGCCGGCTCATCACCCACTCGGCCAGGCGCGCGTACTTGGACAGGCCGATCACGTTCGTCTTCTCGTTGGGCATCACGCCGATCCACAGCTTGCCGATGATGGGGCAGAAGTGGTGCGAGCAGGCGCTGCGCACGGTGATGGGGCCGACGATCATGAGTTCGTTCAGGTGCTCGGCATTCGGAAATTCGGTGAGCGAGGGCGGGGTCACGTAGCGCCCCTTGAACACCTCGTTCACGTACATCTTGGCGACGCGGCGCGCGGTGTTCTCGGTGTTGTGGTCGTTCTCGAGGTCGATCACCAGGCTCTCGAGCACGTCCTTCATCTTGACCTCGACCTCGTCGAGCAGCCGCTCGAGCTCGCCGGGCCGGATGAACTCCGCGATGTTGTCGTTCGCGTTGAAGCGCTGGCGGGCAGCGAGCAGGCGCTCGCGGATCTTGACGGAGACAGGCGTGCCCTCGTCCCCGGCGTCCGGCTCGGTACGCTCGGCGGTGTCGATTTTTCTCAGCATCCGCGCATCCTAACAGTGAATGAGGAGCCAGCGAATGACCCTGCAGCGCGCATCCTGCCTGATTTCAAAGCTATTGTTTTGATAGCACAAAGTCCGCGACCAGCGGCAGGTGGTCGGACATACGGGCCCAGATCCGCCCACGCGGAACGGTGCTGGCGACCGCCTCGACCCGGCGCCCGTAGATGAAATCGAGCTGGGTCACCGGCAGGCGCGACGGGTAGGTCAGCGTGCGCGGCCCCCGCAGGTCGCTGGTGTCGCGCAGGCCCATGGCGTTCATCGCGTGGCGCATGCGGGCGCCCCAGTCGTTGAAATCACCGGCGACCACCAGCGCCTCGCCCGGCGGGATCTCGCGCTCGATGAATGCCCGCAACGCCGCCACCTGACGCACCCGGCTGCCGCGGATCAGGCCCAGATGCACCACGATGGCATGCACCGGCTGGCCCTCGATCTCGATCACCACGTGCAGCAGACCGCGCTGCTCGAAACGATGGTCGGAAATATCCTGGTGCGTCTTGCGCAGCACCGGCCAGCGCGTCAGCAGCGCGTTGCCATGCTCGCCATGCCTGGTGATGGCGTTGGTCTCGTAGACCGCCGTGTAGCCTTCCGGCGCCAGGAAGTCGGCCTGCGGCATCTCGGGCCAGTGCAGGAAGCGGGCGGCGGCCTGGCGATTCATCTTGCGCACTTCCTGGAGGCAGACGATGTCGGCATCGAGCTGCTCGATGGCATGGCCCAGGTTGTGGATCTCGAGCCGCCGAGCCGGGCCGATCCCCTGCACACCCTTGTGGATGTTGTAGGTCGCGACGCGGAGGTTGCTGGTCGGCGGGTTCATTGCGCAAATTTTGGCAGCAGCAGGATCGCTTCCGCGTTCGAGGGGGAAAAGCACGCGTCCGCTGCTTCATGGTAGGGCAGCCAGCGCCAGGCCGTGTGTTCGCGCGGGTCCAACGTCGGCGTCAGGCGCTCGGGCACGCACAGGCCGAACAGGTGCTCGGTGTTGTGCGTAACGCCGGGCGCATAGCGCGAGCGCCAGCGCGGGTAGATCTCGTAGACGTTCTGCAAGCCCCAGTCACGCAAGCTTTGCGCCAGCGCGCTGCCCTTGGCGCAGTCGATGCCAGTCTCCTCGGCGACCTCGCGCGCCGCGGTCAGGGCCAGCGGCTCGTCGGGATGGTCCTTGCTGCCGGTGACGGACTGCCAGAAGTCATCGGCATCGGCGCGCTGGATCAGCAGCACCTCCAGCGCCGGCGTGTGGATCACGACCAGCACCGATTCGGGGATCTTGAAGCCGCGGGCCATGCTCAGATTCCGCTGATGACCGCGTCGATCGACGCGACGAGTTCGCTCGCATGAGAACGCAGGCTGCCATGGGCGCTTCCCAGATCACGGGTGCGAAAGGGAGCCGCCATCTGAGGCAGGGCCACGAAAGATTCGCCCTCCCATTGAACGACGGGGCACAGCCGACGGGGCGACACAGCCGGTGTGTGCTTGCGCGACGCAAGTGGAATCACCAGTCGCGTCGAGAGGCTCGCCAGCAGATCGCTCTGGATGTCGACGCACCACGGAATGTCTTCTCGCTGCGACTTGACCGGGTTGGCATACACATCGAACTGCGCCATGCCTGCTCACCAGGGCCGAAGCGTCTCACCAAAGACACCGACCTTGTCGACCAGCTCGTTCTGCGCCGCAATCCAGTCCTTGTAAGTCTCGTTGAACTCGCGCTTGCGCTGGGCCATCGACTTCTTCTGCTCCAGCGCCTCCAGCTCCGCATAGCGGGCGGCCGAGACGATCACGCCCGCCACCCTGTCGTTCTTGATCACATGGACCGGCTCACGCTCGGCCTGCCCGAGGTAGTAGCCGAAGCGATTCTTGGCTTCCGTTGCATTGACCCGCATGACGTCCTCGATGATCGAAATTAGCCATTTTAGCTAACCACCTCACGTCTGCGAGCAAAAAAAAGGGCGCCCTGCCGGCGCCCCTTGGTTTCGGAGAGTCGAAGCGATCAGGCGCTTTGCGCAGGCTGCGGATTGCGCAGACGGATATGCAGTTCGCGCAGTTGCTTCTCGTCGACCGGGCTCGGCGCCTGGGTGAGCAGGTCCTGCGCACGCTGGGTCTTGGGGAAGGCGATCACGTCGCGAATCGACTCGGCACCGGTCATCAGCATCACCAGGCGGTCCAGGCCGATGGCGATGCCGCCGTGCGGCGGCGCGCCGTACTGCAGTGCATCCAGCAGGAAGCCGAACTTGTTCTGCGCATCCTCCGCGCTGATCTTGAGCGCACGGAACACCTTGCTCTGCACTTCCTCGCGGTGGATACGCACCGAGCCGCCGCCCATCTCGATGCCGTTGAGCACCATGTCGTAGGCCTTGGCGATGCACTTCTCGGGCGCGGTGTCCATGAGGTCTTCATGGCCGTCCTTCGGCGAGGTGAACGGGTGGTGCACGGCGGACCAGCGCTGGCCTTCCTCGTCGAACTCGAACATCGGGAAGTCCACCACCCACAGCGGGGCCCAGCGGTCCTCGAACAGGCCGTTCTTGCGGCCGAAGGCGCTGTGGCCGATCTTCACGCGCAGCGCGCCGATGGCGTCGTTGACGATCTTTTCCTTGTCGGCGCCGAAGAACAGGATGTCGCCGTTGCGCGCGCCGGTGCGGGCAACGATCTCGGCCAGCGAGGCGTCGTTGAGGTTCTTCACGATGGGGCTTTGCAGGCCTTCGCGGCCCTGGGCCGCATCGTTGACCTTGATGTAAGCCAGGCCCTTTGCGCCGTAGATCTTGACGAACTCGGTGTAGGCATCGATGTCGCCGCGCGACAGTCCGCCCTCGGCGCCGCCGCCGGGCACTCGCAGCGCGACCACGCGCCCGCCCACCATGCTCGCGGCCTGCGCGAAGACCTTGAACTCGACGTTGCGCATCACGTCCGTGAGCTCGGTGAACTCGAGCTTCACGCGCAGATCCGGCTTGTCGGAGCCGTACTTGAACATCGCGTCCGCATAACTCATCACCGGGAACGGCGGCAGCTCCACCTGGGCGGCGGCGCGGAAGACCTTGCGGATCATGCCCTCGAACATCTCGCGGATCTCCTCCTCGGCCATGAAGGAGGTCTCGATGTCGATCTGCGTGAACTCGGGCTGGCGGTCGGCGCGCAGGTCCTCGTCGCGGAAGCACTTGACGATCTGGTAGTAGCGGTCGTAGCCGGCCACCATCAGCAGCTGCTTGAAGAGCTGTGGCGACTGCGGCAGCGCGAAGAAGCTACCGTCGTGCACGCGGCTGGGCACCAGGTAGTCGCGCGCCCCCTCGGGCGTGGACTTGCCCAGCATCGGCGTCTCGATGTCGATGAAGCCGTTGTCGTCGAGGAACTTGCGCGCCTCCATCGTGACCTTGTAGCGCAGCATCATGTTGCGCTGCATGGCCGGGCGGCGCAGGTCCAGCACGCGGTGCGTCAGGCGGGTGGTCTCGGAGAGGTTGTCGTCGTCCAGTTGGAAGGGCGGCGTCACCGAGGGATTGATCACCTTCAGCTCGTGGCTGAGCACCTCGATCTTGCCGCTCTTGAGGTTCTCGTTGACCGTGCCTTCGGGACGGGCACGCACCAGGCCCGTGACCTGCACGCAGAACTCGTTGCGCAAGCCCTCGGCGGTGGCGAAGGTGGCGGCGCGGTCAGGATCGCACACCACCTGCACATAGCCCTCGCGATCGCGCAGGTCGATGAAGATCACGCCGCCGTGATCGCGCCGGCGGTTGACCCAGCCGCAAAGGGTGACGGTTTGGCCCAGCAGGGCTTCGGTCACGAGACCGCAATAGTGAGAACGCATGGCCATAGTCGATTTCCGGCGCCTTCGAGGCGCGTGTTTTATTTGCCTGTGATGATTGCGGAGCCGCCTGGAACGACCACGCCCATCGACACGATGTACTTGAGCGCGTCGTCCACGCTCATCCTGAGTTCGATGCAATCGCTGCGCTTGAGCATCACGAAGTAGCCGCCCGTGGGGTTGGGCGTCGTGGGCACGTAGACACTGAGGTAGTCCCCGCCGCCCAGCTGCGACAGCACCTCGCCGCCGGGCGCGCCGGTCACGAAGGCGATGGTCCAGACGCCGTCACGCGGCCACTGGACCAGCACCGCCGTGCGGAAGGCGTTGCCGTTCTCGGAGAACAGCGTGTCCGAGACCTGCTTGACGCTGGAGTAGATCGAGCGCACCACCGGGATGCGGCGCACCACGGCGTCGCCCCAACCCAACAGGCGCTTGCCGATGAAGTTGCTGGCGACGGCGCCGACCACCAGGAGGATCGCCAGCGTCAGCAGCACGCCCAGGCCGCGCACCCGGTGCTCGGAGAGCCATTTCTGCCAGTCCTCGGGCAGCAGCCACAGCGTCTGGTCCAGCGTACCGATGATCCAGTTCAGCACGCCGAGCGTGATGACCAGCGGCACGATGACCAGGAGGCCGGACAGCAACCATTTGCGCAGCGCGAGCATGGTGGCGGGATTCGCTCAGTCGCTCTTGGCGGCGGGCGCCGGTCCCGGTGCCGGTGACGGCGCGGGGGATGCGGCAGGCGCCGGTGCGGCCGGCGCATCTGCGCTGCCGCCGGAGGCCGTGGCGCCCTCGGCCGGCGCGCTCGTCCCGCTGGCCGCCTTGTCTGCGCCCTTCTTGCCGCCACCGTCGCGGAAATCGGTCACGTACCAGCCGGAGCCCTTGAGCTGGAAGCCGGCCGCCGTGACCTGCTTGCTGAACGCGCTCGCACCGCACTGCGGGCAGTCGGTCAGCGGCGCATCGGACAGTTTCTGCAGCACGTCCTTGGCAAAGCCGCAGGCGCTGCACTTGTAGGCGTAGATAGGCATGTGGAGGGGAGGAAAAGCGACTCGGCTGACGGCCGCTCGCAAAGCTTTCAATTATAAGGCTGCCACCAAGGGCTCCCCCTCCCCGCCAAGTCGTTCAGGAGGCGTTGTTCACATCTCCCAGTTGCTCCATCGCGCTTCGCGCGACCCGCAACGCATGAACCCGCGTCCGGGACCCGGTGAACACCGCGGAACCGGCTTTGCCGGGCCGCTGGTGTTGCCCCCGGTGAGGGGGTTGGCGGACCACGAAGTGGGGGAGCCTGGGGGAGAGCGTCATTCAGACTGGATCGACCGCCAGCGGCCGGTGCGGGGTTCGCCGGTTGGGCACCCACTGCGGCGCCAGCGAGCCGACGAACATGCCGAAGAAGGAGGCCAGCACGCCGGCGAGCTGGGCCGGGAACTGCTCGCCCCAGGGCATGGCCAGGAACAACAGCCAGACCCCGATGCCCAGCACCACCGACGCCACCGCGCCCTGCGTGCTGGCCCGCTGCCAGTAGAGACCGCAGACCAGCGGCACGAAGGCGCCCACCAGCGGCACCTGGTAGGCGCCCGAGACCAGCTCGTAGATCGAGGTGCCCTGCATACGGATCGCGTACGCGAGCACGGCGGCGCTGAACAGCAGCACCGTGATGCGCATGGTCAGCAGGTTCTCGCGGTCAGTGCCGGCCGGACGGAACTGGCGCCAGATGTTCTCGGTGAAGGTCACGCTGGGCGCCAGCAGGGTGGCCGAGGCGGTGGACTTGATGGCCGACAGCAGCGCTCCGAAGAAGAACACCTGCATGACGAAGGGCATCTTTTCCAGCACCAGCGTGGGCAACACCTTCTGCGGGTCGTCCTTGAGCAGGGTCTCCGTCTGCTCCGGCATGATGATCAGCGCGCTGGCCACCAGGAACATGGGCACGAAGGCGAACAGGATGTAGCAGATGCCCCCGATCACCGGCCCGCGGGTCGAGGCCTTCACGCTGTTGGCCGACATCACGCGCTGAAACACGTCCTGCTGCGGGATCGAGCCCAGCATCATCGTGATCGCCGCGGCGAAGAAGAAGACGATCTCCTTCCAGCTCGGCTCGGGCCAGAAGCGGAACAGGTCCTTGCTGGCCGCCAAGGCCACCACCTTGTCGGCACCGCCGGCCATGTTGCCGGCGAACATGGCGATCACGGCCAGGCCGAGCACGAGGATGATCATCTGGATGAAGTCGGTCACCGCCACCGACCACATGCCGCCGAACAGGGTGTAGGCCAGAATCGAGACCACGCCGATCACCATGCCGAGCGGGATGCTGATGACGCCGCCCGACAGCAGGTTGAACACCAGCCCCAGCGCCGTGACCTGGGCCGACACCCAGCCCAGGTAGCTCAGCATGATGATCAGCGAGCAGGCCACCTCGATGGCGCGGCCGTAGCGCTCGCGATAGTAGTCGCTGATGGTCAGCAGCGTCATCCGGTAGAGCTTGCCGGCGAAGAACAGGCCGACCAGGATCAGGCAGGTACCGGCGCCAAAGGGGTCCTCGACCACGCCGTTCAGGCCGCCGCCGATGAACTTGGCCGGGATGCCCAGCACCGTCTCGGAGCCGAACCAGGTGGCAAAGGTGGTGGTCACGATCATGTAGAGCGGCAGGTGGCGCCCGGCGATCGCGAAGTCGGTGGTGTTCTTGACGCGCCGGGCCGCATAGAGGCCGATGGCGATGGTGATCAGCAGATAGACGATGACCAGGGTCAACAGCACGGCGAAATCTCCTTCCTATTCAGAACAGACGCACGCGCACCAGCACCTGCATCGCGATCAACCCCAATACAAAACCTATGCCACCGTAGATGATGGCCTGCAGCAGCCGGTTGGTCCGCTTTTGAGCGGCCAGCAGCTCCATCAGTTCACGGCGGTGGTCGGCGGGCCGATTCTCCAGGAAATCGTGCATCAGCCGGGGCAGCTGCGGCAGCAGCTTGGCGTAGCGCGGCGCCTCGGCGCGCAGCTGCTCCAGCAGCTTGCGCGGACCGATCTGGTCGCTCATCCACTTTTCGAGGAAAGGCTTGGCGGTGTGCCACAGGTCCAGCTCCGGGTCGAGTTGGCGGCCCAGGCCCTCGATGTTGAGCAGGGTCTTCTGCAGCAGCACCAGCTGCGGCTGGATCTCGACATGGAAGCGGCGCGAGGTCTGGAACAGGCGCATCAGCACCATGCCGAGCGAGATTTCCTTGAGCGGGCGGTCGAAGTAGGGCTCGCAGACGGTGCGGATCGCGGCCTCGAGCTCGTCGACGCGGGTGGCGCCGGGAACCCAACCGCTTTCCAGGTGCAATTCGGCCACCCGCTTGTAGTCGCGCCGGAAGAAGGCGGCGAAGTTCTGCGCCAGGTATTCCTTGTCCGACTCGGTGAGCGTGCCGATGATGCCGAAGTCCAGCGAAATGTAGCGCCCGAAGGTGGCCGGATCCAGGCTGACCTGGATGTTGCCCGGGTGCATGTCGGCATGGAAGAAGCCGTCGCGGAACACCTGGGTGAAGAAGATGGTCACGCCGTCGCGCGCCAGCTTCGGGATGTCCACGCCGGCGGCGCGCAGGCGGTCCAACTGGGCGATGGGGACGCCCTTCATGCGTTCCATCACGATCACCTCGGGCTGGCACAGGTCCCAGAACATCTCGGGGATCAGCACCAGCTCGAGCTTGCTCATGTTGCGCCGCAGTTGGGCGGCATTGGCCGCCTCGCGCACCAGGTCGAGCTCGTCGTGCAGGTACTTGTCGAACTCGGCCACCACCTCGCGCGGCTTGAGGCGCTTGGCATCGGCCGACAGGCCCTCGACCCAGCGCGCCATCATGGCCATGAGCTCGAGGTCTTTCTCGATCACGCCGCGCATGCCGGGGCGCAGCACCTTGACCGCCACTTCCCGCAGCGTCCCACCCTCGTTGCGGATGGTCGCGAAGTGCACCTGCGCGATCGAGGCGCTGGCCACTGGCGTTTCGTCGAAGTCGACGAAAACCTCGCCCACTGGCCGGCGGAAGGCTCGCTCGATGGTCGCGATCGCGACCTTGGAATCGAAGGGCGGCACGCGGTCCTGCAGCCAGGCGAGCTCGTCGGCGATGTCGGCCGGCAGCAGGTCGCGCCGGGTCGACAGCACCTGTCCGAATTTCACGAAGATCGGGCCGAGCCGCTCCAGCGCCTCGCGCAGGCGCTGGCCGCGGGGAGCATCCAGGTTGCGGCCGATGGAGACAATGCGGGTCACCACCCGCAGCCAGGGCTTCTGGAAACTGCTGAGCACGAGCTCGTCGAGCCCGTAGCGCAGCGCGACCAGGACGATGAAGACGCCGCGGTAGACGCGCCTCATTCGGCGCCTGCGGAGCCGGCAGGCTTGCCGCCCCGCTCACCGACGAACGTCCGCAGCGCATCCACCACGCGGCCGGCGCCGGTGGCGATGGCATGGGCCGGTACGTCGCCGATCAGGCGCGCCAGGTCGTCCTCCACGTCCCAGCGCACATGGTCGACCAGCCAGTTGACCTCGGCTGCCAGTTGCACGTCACCTTCGATGCGCACCGCCGGCTTGTCGCCGCGGAAGGCGGCCCGCGCCAGCCCGAAGGGCGAGGTCTCGGTGACCGCCAGCAACAGCTCGGGCACCGCGCCCTCGGGCGCCAGGTCGAGCAGGCCAGCCGGGGTGGCGATGACCTTCATGGTCACGAAGCGCCACTCGAATTGCACCACCCTGCCCTGCTGACGCGCGAGGCGCTGCTGGGCCTCGGGCTCCTGCTGCAGCACGTGGTTGAGGAAGAGAACGGCACGGTGCTGGACCTCGTGGATTACCCAGTCGGGCGGCTGCAGGCGGGCGCCGACGCGGTTGAAGAAATCGTCGAGAAAAGAAAAAGGGGACGATGGTGTGACCATGTCCCCATTATCCCGGTCCTGAGGACCGGATCGAAGCATCGCGAGGCCTACTGCAGGGCCTGCACGCCCGCCACCAGCCAGCCGCTGCCGCCGCTCACCGGCCGGGTCATGTTCCAGACCTCGCGGAAGGGGCTGGGGCCGGAAGACATGTCCTCGCGGATCATCCCCGAGAACTCCACGCTGGCCATGTAGGCATCCGGCATCTCCTCGATGCCCAGCAGCTTGGCGTCCAGCATCACGACCTCGGTCTTGTTCGGCTGGCCGCCCGTGTGGCCTTCGCGCTCGGCCAACTGCTGCTGGATCTCGCCGACCATGCCGTCGGTCATCATCGAACGCAGGGTGCCGATGTCGGCGCGGTCCCAGGCGTCCTGCAGGGTCACGAAGTTGCGCTTGGCGGCGGCGAGGAAGCCATCGGCATCGAAGCCGGACGGGATGCCCCAGGATTGCGAGCCGACCAAGGCCGAGCCGATCAGGCTGCCGCCGCCGGCGTTCGCCATCGCCGAGCCGCCGGTCGCATGCTCGACGGGCTGCGCGGGGCTGGCATCGAAGGCGGCGGTGTTGCGCTCCCAGGGGCGTGCCGAGGCATCGTTGCCGACGTTGTTCGGGCTGTACTGCGCGGGCGCGGTGGCCTGGGACGGGCTGCTGCCGGCGCCCTGGAAGGCCAGGCCGCTGTTGCGCTGCGCCATGCCGTTGTTGCCGCGCGAACGTGCAGCAAAGATGCGCCACACGACCACGGCCGCCAGCACCAGCAGGATGATCAGCAGGACATTGCCGAAGGCCGCGCCGAGGCCGAGCGAGTGGGCGAGCCATGCCAGGCCGAGCCCCGCGGCCAGGCCGCCGAGCATGGCGCCCCACGGGCGCTTAGGCGCGGCCTGCGCGGTCGGGGCCGCCGGCGCGGCCGGCTTGGCGGCGGCGCTGTTCACGTTGCTCTGCGCAGGCGCGCCGGGCGTCGCCGGCGGAGTGGGCGCGGCTTCACGCTGGGTGACGTTGCTCGACTGCTTGCCGATCGACTTGCCGCCACCCAGGCGGCGTGCGTCGGCATCCATGCTCGCGACGGCCAGGGCACACACCAGCAAAACGGACAACAAACTTTTCATGACGTCTCCTCTACGGCAAAGAAATCTTCTGGCAATCGTCAGCACTTGATTCCAACATGCAGGGCGACGACTCCCCCGGTCATGTTGTGATAGTCCACGTGACCGAAACCGCCCTCTTTCATGAGGGTCTTGAGCTCCTCTTGCGAGGGATGCATCCGGATCGATTCGGCCAGGTAGCGATAGCTCGCATCGTCGCCCGCCACCACCTTGCCCAGGCGCGGCAGCACGCTGAAGGAGTACCAGTCGTAGATCTTCGACAGCGGCTTGGCAACCTTGGAGAACTCCAGCACCAGCAGCTTGCCGCGCGGCTTGAGCACGCGGTTCATCTCCTTGAGCGCCAGGTCCTTGTGCGTCATGTTGCGCAGGCCGAAGGCCACGCTCACCAAGTCGAAGTGGTTGTCGGGAAAGGGTAACTGCTCGGCGTCGCAGACGAGCGTGGGCAGCGCGACGCCGGCATCGAGCAGGCGGTCGCGGCCGTTGCGCAGCATGGCCTCGTTGATGTCGGTGTGGACCACCTCGCCGCTCTCGCCCACCTTCTTCGCGAAGGCCAGGGCCAGGTCGCCGGTGCCGCCCGCGATGTCGAGCACCTTCGCGCCCTCGCCCACATTGGCGACCATCACGGTGTAGGCCTTCCAGGCGCGATGCAGGCCACCCGACATCAGGTCGTTCATCAGGTCGTAGCGACTCGCGACCGAATCGAACACGCCGCGCACGCGCCGTGCCTTGTCGCCTTCCTCGACCGTCTCGAAGCCGAAATGGGTGCTGCTCATGCAGCCGATGTTAGGCCGGAAGCGTTCATATCAACCCGACGACCCCGCAAGTACGGCGGGCATTCGTTGCTTCGGCGCAGTGGCGGATTTCAGTGGCTGCCGCAGGCGTGGCCGCCCTTTGCGGGCATCGGTGCATCACGATCGACACCGGCGGCGGCGAGGCGCCGTTCGTACTCGTCCCAGAGCTCCTGCTGCTTCGCGCCGAGCTCGTACAACAGGTCCCACGAATAGATGCCGGTGTCGTGGCCATCGGAGAAGCTGGGCTGGACCGCGTAGTTGCCGACGGGCTGCAGGTCCAGCAGGCCGACGTTGCGCTTGCCGGTCTGCAGCACTTCCTGGCCTGGCCCATGGCCCTGCACCTCCGCCGAAGGCGAGTAGATGCGCATCAGCTCGAAGGGGATGCGGAAGCTGGCGCCATCGGAAAAGCTCACCTCCAGTACGCGCGACTGGCCGTGCACGGTGATCGACTGGGGCGTGGGTGCGCCCGCCTGTAAACCTGCCATCAGGAACTCCTCGTCGCCAATTGCTGGATCATCTGCCGCTCGACGACCGGCAGCAACCTCTCGATTGTGGCCTCGCGCGCCGGATCGCGTTCGCGCAGGACCTCTGCCCACACCGAGCCAGGAAAGCGCGGATCCCAATCGAAGCGCGCGATCACGTGCCAATGCAGATGCGGCACCGCGTTGCCGAGCGCGGCGACGTTCATCTTCGTCGGGGCGAGCCCATCGCGCAGGCTGCGCTCCACGGCTAGCACCGCCTCCATGCACGTTGCACGATCCTCGGGCGCCAGGTCGGACCACTCGGCAACGTGGTCTTTCCACACCACGCGGTAGAAGGCCGGAACGCCCGCCTCGTCAGCATGGATGACGCGGAACTTCGCCGCCTCGAAGATCAGCCGCCCGCCGGGCTGGTCGCACAGCGGGCAGCCCGCAACACGAAGCGCCGCCGTCATACCAGCACCCGCTCGATGCCGCCCTGGTTGGCAGCCGCCACGTAGTCGGGCATCCAGTCCTCGCCGAGGATCTTTCGGGCCATCTCGACCACGATGTAGTCGGCTTCCAGCAGGCCGCTCTGCAGGTCGCCACCGTAGCGGCTCAGGCCCTGCAGGCAGCTCGGGCAGCTGGTGAGGATCTTGACGTTGTCCTTCGCGCCCACGGCGCCGCTCGCGCGCAGCGCGGCCTCGCCCTTGCGCAGTTCCTCCTCCTTGCGGAAGCGGATCTGGGTGGAGATGTCGGGCCGGGTCACGCCCAGGGTGCCGGACTCACCGCAGCAGCGGTCGTTCTTGAGCACGCTCTCGCCCACCAGGGCCTTCACCGTCTTCATCGGCTCCTGCAGCTTCATAGGGCTGTGGCAGGGGTCGTGGTACAGGTAGGCACCGCCGCCTGCATCGCCCAGCGTGATGCCCTTCTCCAGCAGGTATTCGTGGATGTCGATGATCCGGCAGCCCGGAAAGATCTTCTCGAACTGGTACCCCTGCAACTGGTCGTAGCAGGTGCCGCAGCTGACCACCACGGTCTTGATGTCCAGGTAGTTCAGCGTGTTGGCGACGCGATGGAAGAGAACGCGGTTGTCGGTGATCATCTTCTCTGCGCGGTCGTACTGGCCGCTGCCGCGCTGCGGATAGCCGCAGCACAGATAACCCGGCGGCAGCACGGTCTGCACGCCCGCATGCCAGAGCATCGCCTGCGTGGCCAGTCCCACCTGCGAGAACAGGCGCTCCGAGCCGCAGCCCGGGAAGTAGAACACGGCTTCCGTCTCCGGCGTCGTGGCCTTTGGGTCGCGGATGATCGGCACGTAGTCGGCATCCTCGATGTCCAGCAGCGCACGCGCAGTCTTGTTGGGCAGGCCGCCCGGCATCTTCTTGTTGATGAAGTGGATCACCTGCTCCTTGATCGGGGCGGCACCCAGCGTCGCCGGCGGCGCCGCCGTCTGCTTCTTCGCCAGGCCGCGCAGCAGGTCGTTGGCCAGGCGCTGAGCCTTGAAGCCGATATCCACCATGCCGGTGCGCATGGCCTTGATGGTCTGCGGATTGGTGGCGTTCAGGAACAGCATCGCCGCCGCGTTGCCAGGCCGGAAGGACTTCTGGCCCATCTTGCGCAGCAGGTTGCGCATGTTCATCGACACGTCGCCGAAGTCGATGTTCACCGGGCAGGGCGTCACGCACTTGTGGCAGACCGTGCAGTGGTCGGCCACGTCCTCGAACTCCTCCCAGTGCTTGATGCTGACGCCGCGCCGGGTCTGCTCCTCGTAGAGGAAGGCCTCGACCAGCAACGAGGTCGCAAGGATCTTGTTGCGCGGCGAATAGAGCAGGTTGGCGCGCGGCACGTGTGTCGCGCACACCGGCTTGCACTTGCCGCAGCGCAGGCAGTCCTTCACGCTGTCGGCGATGGCGCCGATGTCGCTCTGCTGCATGATCAGCGACTCGTGGCCCATCAGGCCGAAGCTGGGCGTGTAGGCGTTGGTCAGGTCGGCATAGAGCCCGGGGCCGGCATGCAGCGAGGGCCGCAGCAGCTTGCCCTTGTTGAAGCGCCCCTCCGGGTCGACGCGCTGCTTGTAGTCGGCAAAGGGCTGCAGCTCGTCATCCGACAGGAACTCCAGCTTGGTGATGCCGATGCCGTGCTCGCCGGAGATCACGCCGTCCAGGCTGCGCGCCAGCACCATGATGCGGGCCACCGCGGCATGCGCGGTCTGCAGCATCTCGTAGTTGTCGCTGTTGACCGGGATGTTGGTGTGGACATTGCCGTCGCCCGCATGCATGTGCAGCGCCACCCAGACCCGGCCCGTGAGCACGCGCTGGTGGATCGCATTGCATTCTTCCAGGATGGGCGCGAACTCCGCCCCGGTGAAGATGGCGGCCAGGGGCGCGCGGATCTGCGTCTTCCAGCTCGCACGCAGCGAATGGTCCTGCAGTTGCGGGAACAGGGTGTCGATCTGCGACAGCCACCCCTGCCAGAGGGCGCGCACCTCGCGCACCAGCGCCACCGCCTGCGCCACGCGGTCTTCCAGCAGCTCGGCCGAGGACAGCTCGCTGGCATCGTCGCTCTTGCCGAGCGGCAGGTGTCCGCGCAGGAAGAATGCCTCCAGCTCGTCCGCCAGCGCCAGCTTGTTCTGCAGCGACAGCTCGATGTTGATGCGCTCGATGCCGTCGGTGTAGTCGGCCATGCGCGGAAGCGGGATCACCACGTCCTCGTTGATCTTGAAGGCGTTGGTGTGGCGGCTGATGGCTGCCGTGCGCTTGCGGTCCAGCCAGAACTTCTTGCGCGCCTCGGGGCTGATGGCGATGAAGCCCTCGCCGCTGCGCGAATTGGCGAGGCGCACGACCTCGGAGGTCACGCGCGCCACCGCGTCGGCATCGTCGCCGGCGATGTCGCCGATCAGCACCATCTTGGGCAGGCCGCCGTGCGTCTTCGACTTGGTCGCGTAGCCGACCGCCTTGAGGTAGCGATCGTCCAGGTGCTCGAGGCCGGCCAGCAGAACGCCCGAGCGCTTCTGTTCGGCGAACATGAAGTCCTTGATCTCGACGATGCTGGGCACCGCATCCTTGGCGTTGCCGAAGAACTCCAGGCACACGGTGCGGGTGTGCGCGGGCATGCGGTGGACCACCCAGCGGCAGCTGGTGATGAGGCCGTCGCAGCCCTCCTTCTGGATGCCCGGCAGGCCGGAGAGGAACTTGTCGGTCACGTCCTTGCCGAGCCCCTCCTTGCGGAAGGTCTTGCCGGGGATCTCGAGCCGCTCGCTGCGCAGTTTCGTCCGACCGTCGGCCGCGAAGTACTGCAGCTCGAACACCGCGCTCTCCGCGTCGTGGATCTTGCCCAGGTTGTGGCCGATGCGGCTCACTTCCAGCCACTCGGCATCGGGCGTCACCATGCGCCAGGAGGCCAGATTGTCGAGCGCCGTGCCCCACAGCACCGCCTTCTTGCCACCGGCGTTCATCGCGACGTTGCCGCCGACGCAGGAGGCCTCGGCCGACGTGGGGTCGACCGCGAACACGAAGCCCGCGCGCTCGGCCGCGTCGGCCACGCGCTGGGTCACCACGCCGGCCTCGGTCCAGACGGTCGGCACGGGATGGTCGATGCCGGGCAACGGAACCATCTCGACCTCGGTCATGGCCTCCAGCTTTTCGGTGTTGATGACGGCGCTGTTCCACGTCAGCGGAATCGCGCCGCCCGTGTAGCCGGTGCCGCCGCCGCGCGGAATGATGGTGAGCCCGAGCTCGATGCAGCCCTTGACCAGCGCGGCCATCTCGGCCTCGGAGTCGGGCGTCAGCACCACGAAGGGGTATTCGACCCGCCAGTCGGTGGCGTCCGTGACATGGGAGACCCGCGACAGCCCGTCGAACTTGATGTTGTCACGCGCCGTGAGCCGGCCGAGTGTGCGGGTGGTTTGGCGCCGCAGCGAGGCCACCTGGCGGAACATCGCATCGAAGGCCTGCACCGCCTGCGCCACCAGGCCCGTGAGCTCGCCGACCAGCGCGTCGCGCTGCGCGGCCGCATCGGGCGTGCGTCGCTTCTGCACTTCCGACAGGCGGTGGTTGAGCGCCTCCACCAGCTGCCCGCGGCGGCGCGGGTTGTCCAGCAGGTCGTCGACCAAGTAGGGATTGCGCTGCACCACCCAGATGTCGCCCAGCACCTCGTAGAGCATGCGGGCGGAGCGGCCGGTGCGGCGCTCGGCGCGCAGGGTCTGCAGCAGCTCCCAGCCGCGCTCGCCCAGCAGGCGGATCACGATCTCGCGATCGGAGAAGCTGGTGTAGTTGTAGGGGATCTCACGCAATCGCGCGGGCTCTGCGGCCTGCGACAACAACGCCGTCAACGCGGTCGGTGCATTCATCGGGGAGTGGGCCTCGGTCGGGCGCTGCGCGCCCCTGAACCAGGGCCAGGAATTTTAAGTCAGGCCCGGCCCGCGCGCCGGGTCGCCTAGAAGAGCACCCGGCTGCGGATCGTGCCCGGCACCTGGGCCAGCTTCTCGAGCGCGAGGTCGGAGTAGGCGGCATCGATGTCCGTCACCACGTAGCCCACGTTCTCGTTGGTCTGCAGGTACTGCGAGGCGATGTTGATGCCGTTGTCGGCGAACACGCGGTTGATCTCCGACAGCACGCCCGGCACATTGCGGTGGATGTGCAGCAGGCGGTGCTTGCCCGGGTGCGCCGGCAACGCCACCTCGGGAAAGTTGACCGAGGAGGTCGAGGTGCCGTTGTCGCTGTACTTGACCAGCTTCTCCGCCACCTCCAGCCCGATGTTGGCCTGCGCCTCCATGGTGGAGCCGCCGATATGCGGGGTGAGGATCACGTTGTCCAGCCCGCGCAGCGGCGACTGGAATTCGTCCTTGTTGCTGCGCGGTTCGACCGGGAACACGTCGATCGCGGCGCCCAGCAGCTTCTTCTGCTTCAGCGCCTGCGCCAGCGCCTCGATGTCGACCACGGTGCCGCGCGAGGCATTGATCAGGATCGAGCCGGGCCGCATGGCCGCGATCTCCTTGGCGCCGATCATCCATTGCGTGGCGGCAGTTTCGGGCACATGCAGGCTCACGATGTCGCTTTGCAGCAGCAGTTCGTTGAGCGTGCGCACCTGGCGCGCGTTCCCCAGCGGCAGCTTGGTGACCACGTCGTAGAAGGCCACCTGCATGCCCAGCGCCTCCGCCAGCACCGACAGCTGCGCGCCGATGGAGCCGTAGCCCACGATGCCCAGCGTCTTGCCCCGGATCTCGAAGGCGTTCTCGGCCGACTTGAGCCAGCCGCCGCGATGGGCCACCGCACTTTTTTCCGGCACGCCGCGCAGCAGCAGGATGGCCTCCGCCAGCACCAGTTCGGCAACCGAGCGCGTGTTGGAGTAAGGCGCATTGAAGACGGCCACGCCGTGCTCGCGCGCGGCGTCCAGGTCGATCTGGTTGGTGCCGATGCAGAAGGCGCCGACCGCCACCAGCTTCTGCGCGGCGGCGAAGACCTCGGCAGTCAGCTGGGTGCGGGAGCGGATGCCGAGGAAATGCACGTCGGCCACGCGCTGCCGGAGTTCCTCTTCGGGCAGGGCGCCGGACAGCGCCTCCACATTGGCATAGCCGGCGGCATGCAAGACCTCGACCGCCGAAGGATGGATGCCTTCGAGCAGAAGGAACTTGATCTTGCTTTTGTCGAGGGAGGTCTTGCTCATACGCGTCGCGGAAGCCCCGGCACACCTGAAAAAGGGAGGGCGATGCTAGCATGGTGCAGCGCAGCAACCGGCTTCCGTCGGCCGCGCGTCCCGGGTGTGAAAAGGGTTTCCCCGGCTGGAGAGGCATCCGCCGAGTGCGACAGAATGTGACGCGGCCGTGTCATACGTACGGCCTAGCATCCGCGCTTTTGTTTCTCTCCCTAGGAGTCTTCATGCGATTCAAGACGTTCGCCGTGGCATCGGCGCTGGCGGCAACGCTCTCGGCCCCTGCGATGGCCCAGACCGAAATCCAGTGGTGGCATTCCATGAGCGGCCCGCTCGGCGAATGGGTCAACGACCTCGCGAAGCAATACAACGCCAGCCAGAAGGACTACAAGATCGTCGCCACCTACAAGGGCCAGTACGACGAGTCGATGACCGCTGCCATCGCCGCCTTCCGCGCCGGCAATGCGCCTGACATCCTCCAGGTGTTCGAGGTGGGCACCGCCACGATGATGGCCTCCAAGACCGCCATCAAGCCGGTGGGCGAAGTGATGAGCTCGGGCGGCGCCAAGTTCGACCCCAGCGTGTACGTGCCAGCCGTGGCCGGCTACTACACCGCGCCCAACGGCCAGATGCTGAGCTTCCCCTTCAACAGCTCGACGACCATCTTCTATTACAACAAGGACGCCTTCAGGGCGGCTGGCCTCGATCCCGAGAAGGCGCCGACCACCTGGCCCGAGGTGATCGCCGCCGCCGACAAGCTCAAGGCCAGCGGCCACAAGTGCCCTTTCACCACCAGTTGGATGAGCTGGACCCAGCTCGAGAGCTTTTCGGCCTGGCACAACACGCTGTACGCGACGCAGAACAACGGCTTCGGCGGCACCGCGGCGCGCCTGGCCTTCAACTCGCCGCTGCACGTCAAGCATTTCGAGAACCTGGCCAAGATGGCCAAGGACGGCACCTTCGTCTACAAGGGCCGCAACAATACGCCCGACGCCGCCTTCCCGTCGGGCGAGTGCGCGATGATGACCGGCTCCTCGGGCCTGTACGCACGCGTGGCCAAGGACGCCAAGTTCAAGTACGGCATCTCCACCCTGCCCGTCTACGCCGACGTGAAGGGCGCGCCGCAGAACACCGTCATCGGCGGCGCCAGCCTCTGGGTGATGTCGGGCAAGCCGGCCGACCACTACAAGGGCGTGGCCAGCTTCTTCACCTTCCTGTCGGACACCAAGGTGCAGTCCGACAGCCATAAGCGCACCGGCTACCTGCCGATCACGACCGCGGCATTCAAGCTGACCGATGCGTCGGGCTTCTACAAGGAGAACCCGGGCACTGACGTGGCCGTGACGCAAATGATCCGCAAGACCACCGACAAGTCGCGCGGCATCCGCCTGGGCAACTTCGTCCAGATCCGCACGATCATCGACGAAGAGACCGAGCAGATCTGGAACGGCAAGAAGACGCCCAAGGAAGCGTTGGACGCTGCAGTGAAGCGCGGCGACGAACAACTGGAGCGCTTCCAGAAAGCAAACAAGGGCTGACGCAGGCTCGCGCCTGCGCAGCCCTTCGGGCGTTTACGGCACCCCACCCTGCCCTCTCCGCCAAGCGGGGGAGGGTACCTGCCGGTGAGGTGACGGCCGCAGTAGACTCGCACGCCCGCCCTGACCGAAGACGGGGGCGGGCGTTTCGTTTTTGAGGGCTTGGAGGGATATGGAGAAACGCGTTCTTTTCCGGTCGGGCTGGTTGCCTTGGCTGCTGATCGCGCCGCAGATGGTGGTGATACTGGTGTTCTTCTTCTGGCCCGCCAGCCAGGCGATCCTGCAGTCGATGCAATCGGAGGACGCCTTCGGCACCTCCACCGTCTTCGTCGGACTCGAAAACTTCCAGACCCTGTTCGATGACCCCGCCTACGTCGAGTCGTTCAAGGTCACGGCGCTGTTCTCGGTGCTGGTGGCCGGCAGCGGGATCGCGCTGTCGCTGATGCTGGCCATCTTCGCCGACCGCATCCTGCGGGGCGCCCTGGTCTACAAGACCTTCCTGATCATTCCCTACGCCGTGGCGCCGGCCATTGCAGGCGTGCTGTGGGTGTTCATGTTCTCGCCCAGCATCGGCGTTGTGTCGTACTTCCTGCGCTACATCGGCGTGGACTGGAACCACCTGCTCAACTCCAACCAGGCGCTCACGCTGATCGTGGTGGCGGCCGTGTGGAAGCAGATTTCCTACAACTTCCTCTTCTTCCTGGCGGGCCTGCAGTCCATTCCCAAGGCGCTGATCGAGGCCGCGGCCATCGACGGCGCAGGGCCGCTGCGGCGCTTCTTCACCATTCAGTTCCCGCTGCTGTCGCCCACCACCTTCTTCCTCCTGGTGATCAACATCGTCTACGCCTTCTTCGACACCTTCGCCATCGTGCACGCGACCACCGAAGGCGGCCCGGGCCGCGACACCGCGATCCTGGTCTACAAGGTCTGGCACGACGGCTTCAAGGCCCTCGACCTCGGCGGCTCGGCGGCGCAATCGGTGGTGCTGATGGTGATCGTCGTCGCGCTGACGGTGATCCAGTTCCGCTATGTCGAGAAAAAGGTGCAGTACTGATGGCTTTCCGACCCCTCGCCTGCGCCGCTTCCTGGAGCCTCCGCCATGGTTGAACGCCGCCCCGGCCTCACGCTCCTGTCGCACGTGGTGCTGATCCTGGGCATCGCCATCGTGGCCTTCCCGATCTACCTCGCCTTCGTCGCCTCCACCCATACCCGCGACGCCATCCTGCAGGTGCCCATGCCGCTCGTGCCGGGCGGCCACATGGTCGAGAACTACGCCGCGGCCCTGATGGGCGCCGACACCCAGGGCGCGCGCGTCGTGGTGGGCCGCATGATGTGGATCAGCCTGGTGACGGCGCTCGTCATCAGCATCGGCAAGATCGCGATCTCGCTGCTGTCGGCCTTCGCCATCGTGTACTTCCGCTTCCCGTTCAAGAAGCTCGTCTTCTGGATGATTTTCGTGACACTGATGCTGCCGGTCGAGGTGCGCATCCTGCCGACCTACAAGGTGCTGGCCGACTTGAACATGCTCAACACCTACGCCGGGTTGACTGTGCCGCTGATCGCGTCGGCCACCGCCACCTTTCTGTTCCGGCAGTTCTTCATGAGCGTGCCGGACGAACTGGTGGAGGCCGCACGCATGGACGGTGCCGGACCGATGCGCTTCTTCAAGGACATCCTGGTGCCGCTGTCGCAGACCTCCATCGCGGCGCTGTTCGTGATCCAGTTCATCTACGGCTGGAACCAGTACCTGTGGCCACTGCTGGCCACGACCAGCGAGGACATGTACCCGGTGGTGATCGGCATCAAGCGGATGATCGCCTCCGGCGACGCCGCGGTGGACTGGAACCTGGTCATGGCCACGGCCATCCTGGCGCTGGTGCCGCCGGCCATCGTGGTGGTGCTGATGCAGCGCTGGTTCGTCAAGGGCCTGGTGGATACAGAGAAGTAAACGCGAGAACAAGAGAACATGTCTGCCATTTCCCTTCGCAACGTCATCAAGCGCTACGGCAAGGGCCCCAAGGCCAACCAGGTGATCCACGGCGTCTCGGCCGAGATCGAGACAGGTGAGTTCGTCGTCATCGTCGGGCCTTCAGGCTGCGGCAAGTCCACGCTGCTGCGCATGGTCGCGGGCCTGGAGGAAGTCAGCGCAGGCGAGATTGCCATCGGCAACCGCGTGGTCAACGACATCGAGCCGGCGCAGCGGGACATCGCGATGGTGTTCCAGAACTACGCGCTCTACCCGCACATGACGAACTTCGACAACATGGCCTACGGGTTGAAGATCGCCAAGGTCCCCAAGGAGGAGATCAAGGCCCGCGTCGACAAGGCCGCCAAGATCCTCGAGCTGGGCCACCTGCTGGAGCGCAAGCCGCGCGAGCTCTCGGGCGGCCAGCGCCAGCGCGTGGCCATGGGCCGCGCGATCGTGCGCCAGCCGCAGGTCTTCCTGTTCGACGAACCGCTGTCCAACCTCGACGCCAAGCTGCGCGCGCAAACCCGGCTGGAGATCCAGAAGCTGCACCGCGAGCTGGGCATCACCTCGCTCTTCGTCACCCACGACCAGGTCGAGGCCATGACGCTGGCGCAGCGCATCATCGTGATGAACGCCGGCGTGATGGACCAGTTCGGCACGCCCGAGGAGGTGTACGCGCGGCCCGCCACCACCTTCGTCGCCGGCTTCATCGGCTCGCCGCCGATGAACCTGCTCAAGCACGCGCCCGGCGTGCGGCCCGGCATGATCCTGGGAATCCGTCCCGAGCACCTCACGCTCGACACCGACGGCTGGACGGTGCAGGTCGAATACGTCGAGCTGCTGGGCGCCGAGCGCCTGATCTATGGACGCATCGGCGACGAACAGCTCGTGGTGCGTGCCGACGAGGGCCAGCCCGCCCCCGTGGCCGGCGACACGGTGAAGATCGCGGCGCGCCAGGACAAGCTGCATTGGTTCGACGCCGGCTCGGGGAAGCGGGCAGCATGAAGCCCTGGCCCTACCCTTTCTGGATCGCCCATCGCGGCGCCGGCCGGCTGGCACCCGAGAACACGCTGGCGGCCTTCCGCCTGGGGGCCGCGTACGGCTACCGCATGTTCGAATGCGACGCCAAGATCAGCGCCGACGGCGTGCCCTTCCTGCTGCACGACGCCACCCTGGAGCGCACCAGCAACGGCCAGGGCATCGCGGGCGAAAACGCCTGGGCCGCACTGAGTCAGCTCGATGCCGGGGCGTGGCATTCGCGCAGATACGCGGGCGAGCCGCTGCCGACGCTGGAGGCGCTGGTCCGCTTCTGCCTGGCCAACCGCTATCTGCTCGACATCGAGATCAAGCCCACGCCCGGCGCGGACCGCCATACCGGCGAGGTGGTCGCCGAGCTGGCGGCGCGGCTGTGGGATGACGCACCGCTGCCGCCGCCCGTGCTCACCTCCTTTTCGGTCAAAGCGCTCGAAGGCGCGAAGGCCGTCCAGCCGGCGCTGCCGCGCGGCCTGTTGCTCGACACGTTGCGGGAGGGCTGGCTCGATACGGCCCTGCGCCTGGACTGCACGGCTGTGGTCTGCAACTACGCCCTGTGGAATGCGACGACCGTGGCCCAGGTGCATGCGGCCGGCCTGCGCGCGCTGAGCTACACGGTCAACGACGAATCGGTGGCCCGCTGGCTGGAAGCGCTGGGCACCGACGGCATCGTCACCGACCGTGTCGACCGCTTCAGCCCGGGCGGCTGAATCCGCGCTGCCGGCCGGCGGCAGCGCCCTTCTATGATCGGGTCATGAGACGCAGGGCCGCTCCCAAGGCGAATTCCGTAGCCGAAGGCGAAGGTACTCCAGTGCGCCGCACGGCCGTTCCGAAGGCGAATACCGCAGCCGCAGGCGAAGGTACTCCAGTGAGCTGGATGCCCCGTCTCGCGGCCCTGCTGCTGGCTGCCGTCCTCGGCTGCGCCGCCTTCGCCCAGGGAAGCGCGACCCACGCCCCAACCGAACCGACCGTGGCCGAACTGCGGGCCCGGCTCGATCGCATTCCCTCGTCGGTGGACACCAACGTGGAAGTGCGCGACCAGATCATGCAGATCAACGCCATCGGCGCCCAGGCCGACAAGTTCGTCGCCTCGCGCACCGGTCCGCTCAACGATCTGAATGCCCGCCTGGGCGAGCTCGGCAACCCGCCGCCCCCGGGCGCCGCGCCGGAAGACCCGGACATCACGCGCCAGCGCGCTGCCCTGCAGAGGGACCGCAATGCGCTCGACGCCGACATCCGCCTCGCGCGCCTGATCACGGTCGATGCGCAGCAGCGCGGCAGCGATCTGATCGCCAAGCGCCGCAAGCTCTTCGAGGCCCAGCTCACCGAGCGCGCGCCCTCGCCGCTAGGCCGCCAGTTCTGGTTCGACATCGCCGATGCCTGGCCCGAGGACCTGGACCGCCTGGCCAGCCTGCGCGACGAGCTGGTCGCCGGCTTCCATGCCGCGAAGGAACCCGCGCACCGGGCGTCCGTGCTCTTCAGCCTGGCCGCGGCCTTGCTGCTGGCACTGCTGGGCAACTGGGCCGCGGAACACGGCCTGGTGCGGCTGGCCGCCCGCGTGCTGCCGCCCGGCCGGCTGCGCCGCTCGCTGCTGGTGATCGCGGTGGTGGCCGTCAACGTGCTGCTGATCGCGCTGGCCGCGCAGGGCGTGTTCGCCACGCTCGACCGCCACGGCCTCTGGGGGCCGCAGATCCGCAAGCTGGGCCAGGCGGTGGTGCAGTCCATCATCTTCATCGCCTTCGTGGTGGCCCTGGGCCGCGCCCTGCTGTCCAACCGGCGACCCTCGTGGCGGCTGCCGCCCATCCCCGACGGCATGGCCCGGCGGCTGGCGCCCTTCCCCTGGCTGACGGCGCTGATCGCAGTACTGGTGTGGGTGCCGAGCCAGGTCAACGCGATCGTGGACGCCAGCTTCGCCGCAGTGGTGGCGACGCACGTGGTGACCGCGCTGGCGCTCACGGCGCTGATCGGCACCATGCTGCTGCGCCTGCACGAGCCCGCCGGCGGCGCCCACGCCGAGACAGCCGCAACGGAAACTGCACAGCCGCCGGCAGAGCCCGAGCGCCCGCTGTGGATCAGCTTCCTGCTCAGTGCGGTCGCGCTGGCGGTGGTCGTCATCTGGGTCCTGGTGGGCCTCGGCTACGTTGCCCTGGCCAGCTTCCTGGCCAATCAGTTGACCTGGACCGGCATCGTCGCCTCCGCCTTCTACCTGCTCTTCAAATTCGCGGACGACCTGTTCATGGCCACGGTGTCCTCGAAGAGCAACTTCGGCCAGAAGCTGCAGAAGAGCTTCGGCTTCGTGCCGCGCACCCTGGACCAGGCGGCAGTCGTGCTCTCGGGCCTGGCTCGGGTCGCCCTGTTCTTCTACATGCTGATCGCGCTGGCCACGCCGCTGGGCACCGGGCCGGGCGAGGTGTTCCAGCGCAGCGGCCAGTTCGGCACCGGCCTGAAGATCGGGGAGTTCCAGCTGGTGCCGGGCGCGATCTTCACGGCGGTCGCTGTGCTGGCGGTCGGCTTCGTCACGCTGCGCGTGTTCAAGAAATGGCTGGAGGCGCGCTACCTGCCGCAGACGGCGCTCGAACCCGGCATGCAGAGCTCCATCACCACGCTGCTGGGTTACGTGGGCGGCATCATGGTGATCGCGATCGGCCTGTCGGCGCTGGGCATCGGCATCGAGCGCATCGCCTGGGTGGCGAGCGCGCTGTCGGTGGGCATCGGCTTCGGCCTGCAGGCGATCGTACAGAACTTCATCTCGGGTCTGATCCTGCTGGCCGAGCGGCCGGTCAAGGTGGGCGACTGGGTGGTATTGGGCGCGACCGAGGGCGACGTGCGCCGCATCAACGTACGGGCGACCGAGATCCAACTGGCCGACCGCTCCACGCTGATCGTGCCGAACTCGGAATTCATCACCAAGACCGTGCGCAACATGACCCTGGCCAATGCCGAGGGCCGCGTGCTGATCCGGCTGCCGATGCCGCTGTCGACCGACGCCAAGCGCGCGCGCGACCTGATGCTGGCGGCCTGCACCGAGCATGCAGGCGTGCTGACGGCGCCGGCCCCCTCGGTGTCGCTGGAGGGCATCGAGAACGGCATGCTGATCCTGCAGGCGATCGCGTTCGTGCAGAGCCCGCGCCTGGCTGGCGGCGTGCGCAGCGACCTGCTGTTCACCATCCTGGACAGCTTCAAGGAGGCCGGGCTGCCGCTGGCGGTACCGATGGTGGTGGTGTCGCAGGCGGAGGGCGCAGTGCCGCCGCCTCCGCCGCCTTCACCGCTGCCGGTCTGAAGCGCTCGGCTCGCGCTCCTTCAACTGCGCCAGCCACGCAACAGCCACCACTGCACGGTGCCGCAGACGATCACCAGCGCGGCATAGGTGGCGATCCGCCCGTCGCGCCCGAAATAGACCAGCCCCGCCATCAGCACGGCCAACCCCGCCAGGAAGTTGATGCCCAGTTGCTTCCAGAGGCTGACCACCGCGCTGCGACTTTTCATCGCAAGGCGGAACAGCAGCGCCAGCAGGAGCGCGACGAAGAAGGCCGGCGCCGCGAAGTTGAGCAGGTGGATCAGGAAATCGAGCGCGGACATGAAAAGCGCGGGTAGGACCCAGGGGTCATCCGACAGGGGGAGAGCGGGGATGGCGGCAAATTTTATAATCCTGAGTTATGTCAGTCTGGGCCCTTGGCTTGAACCACACGACCGCGCCGCTCGATCTGCGCGGTCGTTTCGCGTTCGCCATCGACCAGATCGGCCCGACGCTCCAGAGCCTGCGCAGCTCCTTCGGCACCCATCGCCACCCCGATGTGGAAGCCGCGATCATCTCGACCTGCAACCGCACCGAGATCTATTGCGCGGCCGACCGTCCCGCCCTGGACCACACGCTGGACTGGCTGGCCGAGAGCGGCGGCGTCGCCCCCGCCCTGCTGCGCTCCCACGCCTACCAACTGCACGATGACAAGGCGGCGCGCCATGCCTTCCGCGTCGCCAGCGGGCTCGACTCCATGGTGCTGGGCGAGGCCCAGATCCTCGGCCAGATGAAGGACGCCGTGCGCGCCGCCGAGACCGTCGGCTCGCTCGGCAGCACGCTCAACCAGTTGTTCCAGCGTTCCTTCGCGGTGGCCAAGGAAGTGCGCACCGCCACCGAGATCGGCGCGCACTCCATCAGCATGGCGGCCGCCGCGGTGCGCCTGGCGGCCCAGTTGTTCGAGGACCTGAAGCAGACCCGCGTGCTCTTCGTCGGCGCCGGCGAGATGATTGACCTCGCGGTCACGCATTTCGCAGCCAAGGAGCCGCGCTCGATCGTCATCGCCAACCGCACGCTGGAGCGCGGCGAGAAGCTGGCGTCCCGCTTCGGCGGCGAGGCGATGCGCCTGGCCGAGTTGCCAGGGCGGCTGGCGGAGTTCGACATCTTGGTCAGCTGCACCGCCAGCACGCTGCCGCTGATCGGGCTGGGCGCGGTGGAGCGCGCACTCAAGCTGCGCAAGCACCGCCCGATGTTCATGGTCGACCTGGCGGTGCCGCGCGACATCGAGCCCGAGGTCAAGGCGCTGGAAGACATCTACCTCTACACCGTGGACGACCTGGCGCAGGTCGTGCAGCAGGGCCACGCCAACCGCCAGGCGGCGGTGGCCGAGGCCGAGGTGATCATCGACGCCGGCGTGCGCAGCTTCATGCACTGGCTGGACCAGCGCGGCAGCGTTCCGCTGATCCAGCAGCTCAACGCGCAGGCCGACGAGTGGCGCGCCTTGGAAATGGCCCGCGCGCGCAAGCTGCTGGCCAAGGGCGAGCCGGTGGAGGCGGTGCTGGAGGCGCTGTCACGCGGGCTCACGCAGAAGATGCTGCATGGCGCCATGGCCGAGCTGCATGCCGGCGACGCCACGGCGCGCGAGCACACGGCGCAGGCCATCTCGCGGCTGTTCCTGCGCAAAGAGCGTTAGCGGCGCCCGCCGCCGCCTTCGCTGCCGTGCCGCCGCACGGTCCTTCTTTTCCGCCTTTCGATCGCCCCCCGTGAAACCCTTCCTGCGTCAACAACTCGAGCGCTACGTGCAACGCCTCGGCGAGCTGGACTTCCTGCTCTCGCGCGAGGACATCATGGCCGACATGGCGCAGTACCGCACCATCTCGCGCGAGCATGCCGAGGTGACGCAGGTGGCCGGCCGCTACCAACGCTTTCTGCAGCGCGAATCGGATCTGGCAGCGGCGCGCGAGATGGTCGACGACCCCGACATGGCCGAAATGGCGCGCGAGGAGATCGCCGGCGCCGAGGCTGAACTGGTCGCGCTGGAGGACGAGCTCCAACGCCTGCTGCTGCCCAAGGACCCGGAGGACGCACGCAATGCCTTCCTCGAGATCCGTGCCGGCACCGGCGGCGACGAATCGGCGCTCTTCGCCGGCGACCTGCTACGCATGTACACCCGCCATGCCGAGCGGGCCGGCTGGCGCTGCGAGATCGTCAGCGCCAGCGAAAGCGAGCTGGGCGGCTTCAAGGAAGTGGTGGTGCGGGTGATCGGCGACGAGGTCTTCGGCAGGCTGCGCTTCGAGTCCGGCGGCCACCGCGTGCAGCGGGTGCCCACGACCGAGACACAGGGCCGCATCCACACCAGCGCCTGCACGGTGGCCGTGCTGGCCGAGCCGGACGAGGCGCAGGCCGTGCAGATCAACCCGGCCGACCTGCGCATCGACACCTTCCGCGCCAGCGGCGCCGGCGGCCAGCACATCAACAAGACCGACTCGGCGGTGCGCATCACGCACATCCCGACCGGCATCGTGGCCGAGTGCCAGGACGACCGCAGCCAGCACCGCAACAAGGCCAAGGCGCTGCAGGTGCTGTCGGCCCGCATCCAGGAGAAGGAGCGCAGCGAGCGCGCCGCCAAGGATGCGGCGCTGCGCAAGGGCCTGATCGGCAGCGGCGACCGCAGCGACCGCATCCGCACCTACAACTTCCCGCAGGGCCGGCTCACCGACCACCGCATCAACCTCACGCTCTACAAGCTGCAGACGATCATGGAAGGCGAGCTCGGCGAAGTGCTGGACGCCCTGCGCGCGGCGCGCGAGGCGGAGCAACTGGCGGAGCTCGAAGCCAGCCTGCCGGCATGACGGACACCCCAGCCTCCCAGTCGCCGAGCACTGCCACGCAGATGCTGGCCGCCGCCGCGGCGCTGGGCATGGAACGGCTCGATGCCCAGCTGCTGCTGCTGCACGTGCTGGGCCGGCCCTCGGGCGACCGCGCCTGGCTGCTCGCGCACGACACCGACGTGCAGGGCGACACGGTCTGGGCCCGCTTCTCGGCGCTGTGTGCCCGTCGCATCGCCGGCGAGCCGGTGGCCTACCTGCTCGGCGAGAAGGAGTTCCACGGGCTCGGCCTGCAGGTCGACGCCCGCGTGCTGGTCCCGCGGCCCGACACCGAGACCCTGGTCGACTGGGCTCTGCAATGCCTGGAGGGCCGCACGGCGCCATCGGTGATCGATCTGGGCACCGGCAGCGGCGCGATCGCGCTGGCGATCCTGCATGCACGCCCCGATGCGCAGGTGACCGCGGTGGACCGCAGCGCCGACGCCCTGGCGGTGGCTCGCGCCAATGCGCAGCGGCTGGGCCTGGCGCTGCGCTTCGCCGAGGCCGACTGGCTCGAGGGCGCCGGAACCGGCCTGGACCTGGTCGTCTCCAACCCGCCCTACGTGGCGGCCGGCGACCCGCATCTTGCAGCGCTGCGGCACGAACCGCCGGGCGCGCTGGTGTCCGGGCCCGACGGCCTGGACGACATTCGCCGGATCGTCGAGGTCGCACCCGCCCACCTGCGCGAGGGCGGCTGGCTGCTGCTGGAGCACGGATGGGACCAGGCGGCGGCGGTGCGCGGCCTGCTGGAGGCCCGCGGCTTCGCCGAGGTCCAAAGCCGCGACGACCTGGCAGGCATCGCACGTTGCTCGGGCGGGATCCTGCGCGCGGTGAAATAATCCGCCAACTCATTTTTTGGAGCTTCCCATGTCCGACGTCCAGCAGCGCATCGACGACCTCGTCAAGACCAACGAGCTCGTGCTCTTCATGAAGGGCAACGCCAGCTTCCCGATGTGCGGCTTCTCGGGCCGCGCGATCCAGATCCTCAAGGCCGTGGGTGTCGATGCGCGCATGCTGAAGACCGTCAATGTGCTGGAGGACGACGCGATCCGCCAGGGCATCAAGGAATACAGCAACTGGCCCACCATCCCGCAGCTCTACGTCAAGGGCGAGTTCGTCGGCGGCTCGGACATCCTGATGGAGATGTACGAATCGGGTGAGCTCCAGAAAATGCTCAGCGCGGCCTGAATGAGCCACGATCACGCCGATCACGGCCACGCGGACGACACCCCCGCCTGGAAGCATGATGGCGTCCGGGTGATCCCGGGTAACCAGCTCGATGCCAACACAGCGCAGACGCCGGGCATGAACCGCGCTGCGGCCATCAACTTCGCGCGCGTGGGCGCTCAGAAGCTCTGGGCCGGCACGGTGACGATCCATCCCGATGCCAAGACCGGCGCCCATCACCATGGGCACCTGGAATCCGTGATCTACGTGGTGCGCGGGCGCGCACGCATGCGCTGGGGCGAACACCTCGAGTTCACCGCGGAGGCCGGCCCGGGCGACTTCATCTACGTGCCGCCCTACGTGCCGCACCAGGAAATCAACGCCAGCCCGATCGAGGCGCTCGAGTGCGTCCTGTGCCGCAGCGACGGCGAGGCCGTCGCCATCAACCTCGACATCGAGCCTGTCGAGAAGCCCGAATCGGTGCTGTGGGTCGACCCGACCCATCCGCAGGGCGGCGCCTGAGTCCTTCGCTCAAAAGCCTCCGAAGCGAGAAAACATAGGCAAGCGCCGGCACCAGGCACGGCTTATGCTGTGCCAAAGTGTTCGATCGGAGGTCTCCATGGATTCCCGCCCGTCCCGCGATCTGGTCCCAGCATCCACGTCGTCCTTCCAGTTGCCGGTGGCGCATCTACGCAGCGTGTTCCGCACGCACGATGTCGAGCGCAAGCTCGCCAAGCTCCCCGAACGCGACCACGAACACCTGCGCACCACCTACGAGCGCATGCTGGAGCGCGGGCCCGAGCGCTTCCAGGTCAAGCCCAGCGGCATCCCCGACATGGCGGGCCTCTATGCCGAGCTGCCCAATTTCACCGAGGCGCTGGACGACGTGCGGCGCCATGTCGCGCTGGCCCAGGACAGCCGCGACGGGCTCGAGGTCACGCCCATGCTCCTGCTGGGCCCACCCGGCATCGGCAAGACCCATTTCGCGCGGCGACTGGCGGAGCTGCTGGGCACCGGCATGTCGCTGGTCCCGATGAGTTCGATGACCGCCGGCTGGCTGCTCTCAGGGGCCTCCTCGCAATGGAAGGGTGCCAAGCCTGGCAAGGTCTTCGAGGCGCTGGTCGACGGCCAGTACGCCAACCCGGTGATGGTGATCGACGAGATCGACAAGGCCGGCACCGACGCCCAGTACGACCCGCTGGGTGCGCTCTACGGCCTGCTGGAGCACGACACCGCCCACGCCTTCATCGACGAGTTCGCCGAGGTGCCCATTGACGCCAGCCAGGTGATCTGGGTCACCACGGCCAACGACGCGCGCGGCATTCCCGAGCCCATCCTCAACCGGATGAACGTGTTCGAAGTCGATGCGCCCTCGCCCGAGGCGGCGCGGCAGATCGCGGCCCAGCTCTACACTTCGATCCGCAAGGCCCACGACTGGGGCCGGCTGCTGGCCGAGGACGCCTCGCCCGACGTGCTGGACCATCTCGCCACGCTGGCGCCGCGGGAAATGCGGCGAGCGCTGATGACCGGCTTCGGCAACGCCCGGCTGGCCGGGCGCGAGGAGGTGCGGGTGGAGGACCTCCCGCGCGCCGGCCCGGGCCGCAGCCGGATCGGGTTCGTCCAGTAGGCGGCGCACCCGGGGGATGCTCATGGCACCATTCGGTCTGTAACGACCGACCCATGACGCTGACCCAAAGCCTCCTCATCATCGTCCTCCTGATCGCGACCAGCGCCTTCTTCTCCCTGGCGGAGATCTCGCTGGCCGCCTCACGCCGGTTGCGGCTGCGGCAGATGGCGGACGAGGGCGATGCCCGGGCCGAGCGGGTACTGCGCGTCCAGGAGCAGCCGGGGCACTACTTCACGGTGGTCCAGATCGGACTCAACGCCGTCGCGATCCTGGGCGGCGTGGTCGGCGAAGGCGCGCTGACACCCTACTTCGCGCAGCTGTTCGAGCTCTGGTTCACCGTGGAGACGTCGCAGACTGCCGCCTTCCTGGCGTCCTTCGTCACCATCATCGCCTTCTTCCTGGTCTTCGCCGACCTGTTCCCCAAGCGGCTGGGCATGAACGATCCGGAGCGGCTGGCGATGCGCATGGTCGGGCCGATGCAGGTGCTGATCACCACGCTCAAGCCGCTGGTGTGGCTCTTCACCCAGTGCACCGACCTGCTGTTCAAGCTGCTGGGCATGCCGATGCAGCGCGACGACAAGATCACCTCGGCCGACATCCTGGCCATGACCGAGGCCGGCGCGCGCGCCGGCGTGCTGGCCGAGCGCGAGCAGCAGGTGATCGCCAACGTGTTCGAGCTGGACACCCGTCTGGTCAGCAGCGTGATGACCTCGCGCGACCGCATCGCCTGGTTCCAGAAGGACGACTCCGAGGCGGTGCTGCGCGCCCGCATCGTGGCCGAGCCCTACTCCGCCTACCCGGTGTGCGAGGGCGACATCGACCACGTGCTGGGCTACGTGGACGCCAAGGACATGTTCCAGCGCGTTCTCAGCGGCCAGCCGCTGTCCTTCGACCATGGCCTTCCGCTGCACAAGGCGCTGGTCATTCCCGACCGCCTGTCGCTCACCGAGGTGCTGGAACAGTTCCAGCAGGCGCACGAGGACTTCGCGATCATCGTCAACGAATATGCGCTGGTGGTAGGCGTGATCACCCTCAACGACGTGATGAGCACCGTGATGGGCGAGCTGGTGGGCCAGCAGGACGAGGAACAGCAGATCGTCAAGCGCGACGAGAACTCCTGGCTGATCGACGGCGTGACGCCAATCCAGGACGTCCAGCGCGCACTGGACATCGACGAGCTGCCGCATGCCGACGAGTACGAGACGCTGGCCGGCTTCCTGATGGTGATGCTGCGCCGCGTGCCGCGGCGCACGGACACGGTGAGCTGGGGCGGCTTCACCTTCGAGGTGATGGACGTGGACAGCCACCGCATCGACCAGGTGATGGTCACGCGCGGCGGGGCGGTGGCCGCCACGCCGGCGGCAGTCTAGCCCCGGTCGTCGCGCCGGTCGTTGAAGACCCAGAGCCGCTGGTTGGAGAACACTGCGTTCGGGTAAGGCGCCCGGCCGCGGCTGCCGTTGTAGCGGCCCAGGGTCATGAACAGGTCCCCCGCCTCGCGGTCGAGGTAGTGCCGCAGGATCACGCAGCCGAAGCGCAGGTTGGTCTGCATCCGGAACAACGTGGACGAGTCACCGTCGCCGATCACGCGGGTCCAGAAGGGCATCACCTGCATCAGGCCGCGGGCGCCGGCACTCGAGACGGCGAACTTGCGGAAGTTGCTTTCGACCTGGATCAGGCCGAGGACGAGGCTGACGTCGAGCCCCGCGCGCTTGCTCTCGTACCACACGGTCTGGAGGAACTCGATGCGCTCCTGGTGACCGGGGACCTTTTTCTTCAGGCGCTCGCTCATCTCGCCCAGCCAGCGCAGGAAGGCAAGGCGCGATGCGGTGTCGGCGAACTCCGGCTTCGGCGGAGCGCTGCTGCGGATCGAGGCGCTCAGGGCATTGCGCACCGAATCGATGAGCGGCTCCTCGATCTGCGCCCCGGCGTGCGCGACATCGGGCAGCAGCGGCAGGACCCCGGCAGCGGCCCCGGCCAGCAGGCACGAGCGCCGTGAAAGGCTCATGCGGCCAGTTTGCCCTTCACGAAGGCCTCGATGTCCGCCACGGGCACCTTGGTCGCGGCGGTGTCGCGGCGGTGCTGGTACTCGTACTGGCCCTCCTTGATGCCGCGGTCGGAGATCACGACACGGTGCGGCACGCCGATCAGTTCCCAGTCGGCAAACATCGCGCCCGGGCGCTCGCCGCGGTCGTCGAGCAGCACGTCGACGCCCGAGGCCAGCAGCTCCTCGTAGAGCGCCTCGGCCGCCTTCCTGACCTCCTCGCTGCGGTCCATGCCGATCGGGCACAGCACCACCGTGAAGGGGGCAATGGCGTCGGGCCAGATGATCCCGCGCTCGTCGTTGTTCTGCTCGACGGCGGCGGCCGGCAGGCGCGTGATGCCGATGCCGTAGCAGCCCATCTCCAGCAACTGCGGCTTGCCGGCCTCGTCGAGGAAGGACGCGCCCATCGGTTTGCTGTACTTGGTGCCCAGCACGAAGACATGGCCGATCTCGATGCCGCGCTCGATCGCCAGCACGCCCTTGCCGTCCGGCGAAAGGTCGCCGGCCACCACGTTGCGCAGGTCGGCCACCAGCTCGGGCTCGGGCAGGTCGCGGCCCCAGTTGACGCCGGTCATGTGGAAATCGACCTCGTTCGCGCCGGTGATCCAGTCGGCCATCACCGCCACCTCGCGGTCGACGACCAGCCGGACCGGCTGCTTCAGGTTCAGCGGGCCCAGGTAGCCGGGCCTGCAGCCGAAGTGGGCATCGATCTCGGCGCCGGTGGCGAAGCGGAAGCCCTGGTCCAGGCCGGGCACCTTGCCGACCTTGATCTCGTTCATCTCATGGTCGCCGCGCAGCAGCAGCAGCCAGACCTGGCTGCCGGCCACCTGGCCGTCGGCGCCCAGCTTGTCGGTGGCCAGCACCAGCGATTTGACCGTGGTCGCCAGCGGCACGCCCAGCAATTCGGCGACGTCCTCGCAGGTGGCCTTGCCGGGGGTGGGCGTCTTGGCCAGCGGCTCGGTTGCCGGACCGCGCGGGCCAGCGGGCGCGAGCGCCTCGGCCTTCTCCATGTTGGCCGCGTAGTCGCTGTTCGGGCAGTAGACGATCGCGTCCTCGCCGGTCGCGGCAATCACCTGGAACTCCTGGCTCACGTCGCCGCCGATCGCGCCGCTGTCCGCCGCCACCGCCCGATAGCGCAGGCCGAAGCGGTCGAAGATGCGCCGGTAGGCGTCGGCCATGATCTTGTAGCTGGCCTTGGCGCCTTCCAGGTCGCGGTCGAAGCTGTAGGCGTCCTTCATGATGAACTCGCGCCCGCGCATGAGGCCGAAGCGGGGGCGCCGCTCGTCGCGGAACTTGGTCTGGATCTGGTAGAGGTTCTTCGGCAGCTGCTTGTAGCTGCGGATCTCCTGGCGCGCGATGTCGGTGACGACCTCCTCGCTGGTGGGCTGCACGACGAAGCCGCGCTCATGGCGGTCCTTGATGCGCAGCAGCTCCGGGCCATAGGCCTGGAAGCGGCCGCTCTCCTCCCACAGCTCGGCCGGCTGCACCACCGGCATGGCGAGTTCGACCGCCCCGGCGCGGTTCATTTCCTCGCGCACGATCGCCTCGACCTTGCGGATCACCCGCAGTCCCATGGGCATGTACGTGTAGATGCCGGTGCCCAGCTTCTTGATCATGCCGGCGCGCATCATCAGGCGGTGGCTGACGACCTCGGCGTCGGCTGGGGCTTCCTTGAGGGTGGAAATGAAGAATCGGGAAGCTTTCATCGGTCGCGCAAAGGGGTCCTGTTGGGGCAAGGGGGATGGGCCGCCGGAGGGCCCGGAACTGGTCGCTTTGCCGAGGGCAACCCGGCATGCATAATCGACTCAGTTCAAAAAATTGGGGTTTGATTATGCTCGACCGCGACGGCTTCAGGCCCAACGTCGGCATCATCCTGCTCAACCAGAGAAACCAGGTTTTCTGGGGCAAGCGCATCCGTACCCATTCCTGGCAATTCCCGCAAGGCGGCATCGATCGCGGCGAGAGCCCCGAACAGGCCATGTACCGGGAACTGCACGAAGAAGTGGGGCTCCAGCCGGAGCACGTGCGCATCGTGGCCCGTACCCGCGACTGGTTGCGCTACGAGGTGCCGGACCGGTTCATCCGCCGAGACGCACGGGGCCACTACAAGGGCCAGAAACAGATCTGGTACCTGTTGCAACTGATCGGCCACGACTGGGACCTCAACCTGCGCGCCACCGACCACCCCGAATTCGACGCCTGGCGCTGGCACGACTACTGGGTCCCGCTGGACGTGGTGGTCGAGTTCAAGCGCGGCGTCTACGAGATGGCGCTGACGGAACTGGCCCGCTACCTGCCGCGGCAGGACTTCCGCAACCGATTCCTGCGCAGCAATGTGCGCGCCCGCGAGTTCGAGCGCCATCCGACCGGCGTCGGCCATGAAACCAACTTCGAGCTGCCCCCCGGGGCAAGCTTCGACCCGAATCCCAATGCCTCTCTTCCAGCGTCCGATCCTTCTTCGACCAACGACCCCTTCCATGCGCCTCGCTAGGCCGGCACTGCTGCTGGCCGGCGCCTGCCTGCTCGCCGCTTGCGGCTCGACTCCCCGGGACACCGACAACCCCGACTGGGCCCAGGCCGGCATGCCCCCGCCGCCGAAGGTGACTGCCCAGGCCGACGAATGGAAGGAAGCGGAGGTACCCCCTCCGCCGGCCTTCAGCGAAAGCCGGCTTCTCTCGATCGCGATGCCGCCCTATTCGACGCTCAAGTTCGGCGTCGACCCGAACACCTTGTCGGTCACGGGCGACGGCGTGGTGCGCTACGTCGTCGTCGCCAGCAACAAGGCCGGCGGCGCCACCAACGCCTTCTACGAAGGCATCCGCTGCGCCTCGGAAGAGGTGAAGCAGTACGCCCGCTACAACGAAGGCGCCTGGCATCTCGCGGGTAACGCGGAGTGGAAGCGCATCAACGACCGCAATTCGCGCTATGCCAAGGAACTGGCCCTGCAGGGCGTCTGCCGCGGCCATGCGCCGCGCTCCTCGGTGCGGGAGATGGTGCAGCAGATGAAGAATCCGCTGCGCGAGCTGCCCTGAACAAGCGGGCAGCCGCGAGGGCTGCCCCTCAGCCGGCGGGCATCAGGACCATGTTGTCCCGGTGCACCATCTCCGGCTCGGCCACGTAGCCCAGCAGCCGCTCGAATTCGGCCGACGGCTTGCGGCACAGCAGCCGCGCCTCGGCGCTCGAGTAATTGGCCAGCCCGCGGGCAAGCTCGATGCCGTGCTCGTCGCGCACTGCGATCACCTCGCCGCGCGAGAACTCGCCTTCCACGGCGGTCATGCCGATGGGCAGCAGGCTCTTGCCCTCGCCCCGCACCTTGGCTGCGGCGCCCGCATCCACCGTGACCGAGCCGCGCAGCTGCAGGTGATCGGCCATCCAGCGCTTGCGAGCCTGGTGCTTGGCGGTCTGGGCCACCAGCAGCGTGCCGATGGGTTCGCCCTGGGACAGGCGCAGGAGGGCATCCGGCTCGCGGCCCCAGGCGATCACCGTGGAGGCGCCCGAGCCTGCGGCACGCTTGGCGGCCAGGATCTTGGTGATCATGCCGCCGCGGCCGATGCTGCTGCCGGCGCCGCCGGCCATCGCCTCCAGCGTCGGGTCGCCTGCAGCCGCCTCGTGCACGAAGCGCGCATTCGGGTTCTTGCGGGGATCGGCGGTGTAGAGGCCCTTCTGGTCGGTGAGGATGACCAGCGCATCGGCCTCCACCAGGTTGGCGACCAGCGCACCCAGCGTGTCGTTGTCGCCGAACTTGATCTCGTCGTTGACCACGGTGTCGTTCTCGTTGATGACCGGAACCACGCCAAGGGCGAGCAGGGTCACCAGCGTCGAGCGGGCGTTCAGGTAGCGCTCGCGGTCGGCCAGGTCGGCATGCGTGAGCAGTACCTGGGCGCTGCCCAGGCCGTTCTCGCGCAGCTTGGTTTCGTAGATCTGGGCCAGGCCCATCTGGCCCACGGCCGCCGCGGCCTGCAACTCGTGGACCTCATGGGGCCGGGTGCGCCAGCCCAGGCGCTTCATGCCCTCGGCGATCGCGCCACTGGACACCATCACCACCTCGCGCCCGGCGCGTACCAGGGTCGCGAGCTGGCGGCACCATTCGCCGATGGCTGTCTCGTCCAGGCCGCGGCCCTCGTTGGTCACCAAGCTGGAGCCCACCTTGACCACAAGGCGGCGCGCGTCGCGCAGGACGGCAGAGGCGGTGACGGGCGTGGAAGTCATGTCAGCGGCCGCCTGGCCGCCCAAAGGGCGCTGAGCGCCCCCTCGGGGGGCGGCGATACACGAAGCGATGAGCATGGGGGCATTTGATTTCAGGCGAATCGCGGATCGATCTCTGTGGGCGGCTGTTCGGCCACCTGCTCGGCCTTCACATGCTGGTAGACCGCCTGCACCAGCGGCGCGCAGCCCTCGCGGGTCAGTGCGGAGATTTCGAACACGGGACCCTTGAAGCGCAGGCGCTTGACGAAGTCCTTCACTTTCGCGGCTCGCTCCTCGGCAGGGATCATGTCCAGCTTGTTGAGCACCAGCCAGCGCGGCTTCTCATAAAGCGCGGCGTCGTACTTCTTGAGCTCACCGACGATGGCCTTGGCCTGCGCGACCGGATCGGTGTCGTCGAAGGGCGCGAGGTCCACCACGTGCAGCAGCAGTCGCGTGCGCTGCAGGTGGCGCAGGAACTGGTGACCGAGGCCAGCGCCTTCGGACGCGCCCTCGATCAGCCCGGGCAGATCGGCGACCACGAAGCTCTGCTCCGGCCCCACCCGCACCACGCCCAGATTGGGGTGCAGCGTGGTGAAGGGATAGTCGGCAATGCGCGGGCGCGCATTGGAAACGGCGGTGATGAAGGTGGACTTTCCGGCGTTGGGCATGCCCAGCAGGCCGACGTCAGCCAGAACCTTGAGCTCGAGCTTGAGGCTCCTGCGCTCGCCGGGCCAGCCCGGTGTCTTCTGGCGCGGGGCGCGGTTGATGGCGCTCTTGAATCGCAGGTTGCCGAAGCCGCCGTCTCCGCCCTTGGCAATGATCAGCTTCTCGCCCGGACTCAGCAGCTCGAACAGCACCTCGCCCGTCTCGGCATCGCTGATGATGGTGCCCACCGGCATCTTCAGGGTGATGTCGTCGCCGGCCGCGCCGAACATGTCCGAACCCATGCCATGCTGGCCACGCTTGGCCTCGTGGCGGCGCGAGAAGCGGAAATCCACCAGCGTGTTGAGGTTGGAGTCGGCCACGGCGAACACGTGGCCGCCCCGCCCGCCGTCGCCGCCGTCGGGGCCGCCGAATTCCTTGTACTTCTCATGGCGGAACGACACGCAGCCGTTGCCGCCATCGCCGGCGGCGATGTCGATGAAGGCTTCGTCGACGAACTTCATGAGAGGTGCAGTTTACAAATGAAGAAGCCCCGGCAAAGCGGGGCTTCGAGTGGATCGAAGTGACGGGCTCAGGCCGGCGTCACGCTGACCGTGTGCTTGTTGAGCGCGCCCTTGGTGCCGAAGGACACGTGGCCGTCCACCAGGGCGAACAGCGTGTGGTCCTTGCCCACGCCGACATTCGTGCCGGGGTGGAACTGGGTGCCGCGCTGGCGCACGATGATCGAGCCTGCGCTGATAAGCTCGCCGCCGAAGGCCTTCACGCCGAGCATCTTGGGCTTGGAATCGCGCCCGTTTCGCGTAGAGCCGCCGCCTTTTTTCTGTGCCATGGAATCAGCTCCTTAGCCGGCGATCGCGCCGATTTGCAGTTCGGTGAACTGCTGGCGATGGCCTTGACGTTTCTGATAGTGCTTGCGACGGCGCATCTTGAAGATGCGGACCTTGTCGTGCTTGCCATGCGACAGCACGGTGACCGTGACCGTTGCGCCGGACACCAGGGGCGTACCGACCTTGAGAGCGCTGCCGTCGCCGACTGCAAGCACTTGGTCGATCACGATCTCCTGGCCTACGTCCGCAGCAATCTGTTCTACTTTAATTTTCTCGCCGGAAGCAACGCGATACTGCTTGCCGCCGGTTTTTATGACCGCGTACATGTAAACCTCTTGAGGAAGATGGCTCCACGGCGAATTCCGCAGAGCCCAAGATTCTAGCACGCCGGCCGTTTTCCGGCATACACGGCGGGCCGCCAGGGTGGCCGGGCCACCCGCCTCCCTATAATCGTCGCGTTCCGGCCCGGGCCGGCCATCATCCCCCTCAAAGCAGCGCAACAGCGCCCTCGCCTTGTCAGTTCCCCCCGCCGATAACTCCCCTGCCGCCGCCGTCCTCCGCCTGATCGCAGACGACATGACGGGGGTCGACCGCGTGATCGCCCACCGCCTGGATACCGGTGTTCCATTGGTGCGCCAGGTGTCCCAGTACATCATCTCCGCCGGCGGCAAGCGGCTGCGGCCGGCGCTGCTGCTGCTCATGGCGGGCGCGCTCGGCTATCAGGGGGAACAGCGCTTCAATCTGGCCGCGGTGGTCGAATTCATCCACACGGCCACCCTGCTGCACGACGACGTCGTCGACGAATCCACGCTGCGGCGCGGCCGCCCCACCGCCAACGAGTCCTTCGGCAACCCGGCCAGCGTGCTGGTCGGCGACTTTCTCTATTCCCGCGCCTTCCAGATGATGCTGGACGCCCACGACATGCGGGTGATGGAGATCCTGGCCGAGGCCACCAACGTGATCGCCGAGGGCGAGGTCCTCCAGTTGATGAACATGCACGACGCCTCGCTCGACGAGGAGGCCTACCTCCGGGTCATCCGCTCGAAGACGGCCAAGCTGTTCGAGGCCAGCACCCGGCTCGCCGCCGTACTGGCCGGCGTCACGCCGGAGGTGGAGGAGGCCTGCGCTGCCTATGGGCAGGCACTGGGCACCGCCTTCCAGGTCATCGACGACGTGCTCGACTACGCCGGCGATGCCAGCGAGACCGGCAAGAACGTCGGCGACGACCTGCGCGAAGGCAAGACCACCCTGCCGCTGATCCTCGCCATGCAACGCGGCACGCCCGCCCAGCGTGACCTGATCCGAACCGCCATCGAAGCCGGCGACACGACGCAACTACCGCAGATCGTGGCCATCGTGCGCGAAACCGGCGCACTGGAAGCCACGCGCGAAGCGGCTGCCGCAGAGGCGCAACGCGCAATCGATGCACTCGCCGGCTTTCCGTCGAATCCCTATGCCGCAGGTTTGCTACAATTAGCGGCTCAGTTGCTTGAGCGACGCGCCTGACGCCTCACGACAGTGAGGCCATCAAAGGCACAAAGGGTCGCATCTTTTTCTCGCAACACAATCGGGGTGTAGCTTAGCCTGGTAGAGCGCTACGTTCGGGACGTAGAGGCCGGAGGTTCGAATCCTCTCACCCCGACCAGTTTTCCTTCAATCATCGAAGCCCATGCGGCATCGGGCCCGCGTACCACGACATGTACGCCATGGCCCTGCTGCGATAGGCTACGCGGCATCCGACACTCCGGAATGCACGTGCCGCCGCTCCACCACCTTGTTTTCGTCACTGCGCTGGCAGTCGCGCTCGGCGCCTGCGCCTCGCTGCAGCCCACGGCTTGCCGGCAAGGCGAGCAAGCCCTTGTCCAGGACACGCTGTATCTCGGCACCGGCAAGCCCCAGGGCGGCGTGGTCACGCCGCAGGAATGGGACGACTTCCTGCAGGGCACCGTGACGCCGCGCTTTCCGCAAGGCCTGAGCGTGTTGCCGGCGTCGGGGCAATGGCGGGGTGCGGATGGCGCCATCGTCCGCGAAAACTCCTACCTCCTTCAGCTCGTGCATCCCGACGATGAAGCCAGCGATCAATCGGTGGGCGCCATCGCGGCCGCCTACAAGTCCCGTTTCCAGCAAGAAGCCGTCCTACGCGCACGGTCGCGCGCCTGCGTATCCTTCTAGGCTGCGGCCCTCACGGAGCGACCATGTGCAGAAACATCAAGACCCTGTTCAACTTCGAGCCTCCCGCGACCGATGAAGAAATACGCTCAGCCTCGCTACAGTTCGTGCGCAAGCTCAGCGGCTTCAACACACCGTCGAAGCTCAATCAGGAGGCCTTCCAGCGCGCGGTGGAAGACGTCGCGACCGCGGCCCGTGTGCTGATCGATTCGCTGGTGACCACGGCCGATCCGCGCGACCGCGAGATCGAAGCCGAGCGGGCGAAGGCCAGGTCGGCGAACCGGTTCGGAGCGCAGCCCTACCGCCCCATCGCGACCGAGTGAACACGAGGAAGACTGTCCCATGACCCAGTTTCTCCCCTCTATCGAAGCTGTCCAGAAAATCCTGGACCCGGTGTTTCCCGGCCTCATGGGTGTGCGCCTCCTCGTGATCGAGCCAGAGCGCGTGGTGGCCGAGCTGGCCGTACGCCCCGAGCTCTGCACCAGCGGCGGCATCCTGCACGGCGGCGCCTCCATGGCCTTCGCGGACACGCTCGGCGCGGTCGGCACTTTCATCAACATGCCGCAGGGCAAGCGGACGACGACCACCGACTCCAGTACCAAGTTCATCGGCAGCGCGCGCGTGGACACCACGGTCACCGGCGAATGCCTGGCGCTGCACCGCGGCCGGACCACCATGGTGTGGCAGACGAGCATCCGCTCGGCCGAGGGCAAGCTGTGCGCGGTCGTCACGCAGACGCAACTGGTGATGGACTGACCCGCGGCGCGGGCTCGCACCTTCCGTGAAGGGGGATTCCATGGACACCGATCTGGACGCGCTGTCCCGCGAACAGCTCATCGCCGAGGTGAAGAAGCTGCGTCAGGGCATCCGCGAACACCGCGACAGTAGCGGCCACGACCTTTGCTGGCACCATCCGGCGTTGTGGGCGCTGCTGCCCGAGCGCACGGATCCGCAGCCCGTCGTGCCCGACTGGCCCCAGTTCCTGCGCGGCTGCATACACTATCGCGAGTCGCTGGACGCGCAGCTTCCCGATGCAGCCCGCAGCGACCAGCCGTACAGCAAATAGCACGACAACAGAAGCGCCGGCCTTTCCCCTCTTCACAGGCAAAGGAGCATCTCTTGTCGAACGACTCTCCCCTCGAAGGCGGCTGCCAGTGCGGCGCGGTGCGTTACCGCATCACCGGCGATCCCGTGATGACGGCGCTGTGCCATTGCACCATGTGCCGCCGCGCCAACGCCGCGCCGGTCGTGGCCTGGACGATGTACCAGGAATCGCAGGTCGAATTCCCCGCGCTAAAGCCCACGGTCTACGAATCCTCGCCGGGTGCGCGCCGCGGCTTCTGCGCGCGCTGCGGAACGCAGATCAGCTTCACCGCGGACTACATCCCCGGCCTGATCGACCTCACCATCGGCAGCCTGGATGAACCGGCGCGCGTCGCCCCGGCCCTGCACTACTGGGACTCCGAGCGCCTGCCGTGGGTGCACTTCGCGGACACCCTGCCGCGCCATCCGGAGTTCCCGCAGCAGGAATAGCGGCGGGCGCCGCTCAATAGCGGTTCGGGTTGTTCGGCCGCCGGTCGTAGCGATTCGGCACGCCGTCGTTGTCGCGATCACGGTCGTAGCGGTTGGGGACTCCGTCGCGGTCCCGGTCGCCGTAGCTGGCGCGCGGGGGCGGCGGCCCGCTGTCGTAGGGCACGGCCACGCAGCCGGCCAAGGTGGCCGAGGCAACGATCAGCAAGGCGAGGGTTGTTTTCATCTGGCTCTCCATCATGTTCCGTCCACGATCGGACGCTGCCATCATCGGCAGCCCCCTTGTCGCGTCCGTGTCCACCCTTGACTGGCGTGTGAAGCCGGTGACTGGATGTTCATCCATCCTGACGAAGCCGTGAAGGCCAGCCATCGCCCGGACCACCCGTCCACAAGTAGGTCCGCGCCGCATTCGCAGACTTTGCTGTGGCAAGCTAGCGGCCCCATGCCGCGCACCCTGTCTCCCCTGCTGGCGCTTTGCCTGTCCGCCGTCCTGGCCGGCCCGGCGCAGGCGCTTCCGGCCTTCGAGCAGGTGCGCCGCGACTTCCGTCCGTCCGACATCGAGGTGCTCGACCGCGAGGGCGAGCCGCTCCAGCGCCTGCGCACCGATGCCAGCGTGCGCCGTGGCCGCTGGACCCCACTGGCCGAAGTCTCTCCAGCCCTGCGTACGGCCATGGTCCTGAGCGAGGACAGACGCTTCTACGAGCACAGCGGCGTCGACTGGCGCGCCGTGTCGGCCGCCGCCTGGGGCAACCTGTGGAACACGCGCACGCGCGGCGCCTCCACCATCACGATGCAGCTGGCCGGCCTGCTCGACGAGGACCTGCGCCGCGGCAGCGGCGGCCGCGACCTGGCCCAGAAGTTCAGCCAGACCGTGGCCGCGCAAGGGCTGGAGCGCAGCTGGCGCAAGGACCAGATCCTCGAGGCCTATCTCAACACCGTGCCGTTCCGCGGCGAGATCGTCGGCATCGACGCACTGTCGCGCACGCTGTTCGGCAAGGCGCCGCACGGCCTGGATGCGCGCGAGGCCGCGGTGGCGGCGGCGCTGGTGCGTGCGCCCAACGCCAGGCCCGCGCTGGTGGCGCAGCGCGCCTGCGAAGTGCTGCGCGCCATGGAGCCCGGTTCCAGGCCGGACTGCGCGGTGCTGGACATGTTCGCAAGCGCCGCATTGCAGCGCAGGGCCTTCGAGCCGAGCGAGGGGATCGCACCCCACCTGGGGCGCCGCGCGCTGAAAGAGGCCAAGGTTTCCATGGCCGCCGAAGGCGACATCCGCACCACGCTGCGCGCCCCGCTGCAACGCTTCGCACTGGCCACCCTGCAGCGCCACCTGCGCGAGCTGCGCGGCCGCAACGTGGAGGACGGCGCGCTGGTGGTGCTGGACAACGCCAGCGGCGAGGTGCTGGCCTGGGTCGGCTCGTCCGGCGTCCTCAGCCGCGCCGCCGAGGTGGATGGCGTGCTGGCCCAGCGCCAGCCCGGCTCCACGCTCAAGCCGCTGCTCTATGCCCAGGCCATCGCCCAGCGGCGGCTCACCGCGGCCTCGCTGCTGGACGATTCCTCGGCGCAGATCAGCACCGCGAGCGGCCTCTACATCCCGCAGAACTACGACCGCCAGTTCAAGGGCCTGGTCTCGGTGCGCACCGCGCTCGCGGCCTCGCTGAACGTGCCGGCGGTGCGCACGCTGGTGATGGTGTCGCCCGAAGCATTCGCGCGGCAACTGCGCGCGGCAGGCCTGGCGCTCGGGCAGAACGGGGACTACTACGGGTACAGCCTGGCACTGGGAAGCGCGGAGGTGTCGCTGCTCGAGCTGACGAATGCGTATCGGACGATGGCGAATGGCGGGCGGTTCGAGGAGACGCGCTTCCTGTTGCCGCGTGTGCCCCCATCCCAGCCTTCCCCCAGAGGGGGAAGGAGCAACAGCCGGGCGATCGATCCGCGTGCGGCGTTCATCGTGGGCGACATCCTCAGCGACGGCAACGCGCGCGCCCGCACCTTCGGCCTCGACAGCGTGCTGGGCACGCGCTTCTGGAGCGCGGTGAAGACCGGCACCAGCAAGGACATGCGCGACAACTGGGCCGTCGGCTGGTCCGCGCGCTACACCGTCGGCGTATGGGTCGGCAATGCGAGCGGCGCGCCAATGTGGGACGTGAGCGGCACCAGCGGCGCCGCGCCGGTGTGGGCCGAGTTGATGGGCTTCCTGCACCGCCGAGAAGCCAGCCGCGCGCCCGCGCCGCCTCCGGGGCTGGTGCGGCAACGCGTGCGCTTCGGCGAGGAACTGGAGGCGGCGCGAGAGGAGTGGTTCATCGCCGGGACCGAACAGTCCCTGTTCGAACTGCCGCCTGCTGCCCGCGCCGAAGCGGCACCGCGCATCACCGCGCCGGCCGACGGCACCATCATCGCGCTCGACCCCGACATCCCGCCGCGCCACCAGCGCGTGCGCTTCGAGGCGGAGGGCAACGGCCTGCAATGGCGCATCGACGGCAAGCCCATCGCGCAGGGCGGCAGCACCCAGTGGCTGCCCTGGCCCGGCCGGCACGTGGTGGAACTGGTCGATGCGCGCGGCAAGGTCGTCGACCAGGTCCGGCTCGAGGTGCGCGGCGCGGGCGTGAAGAGCGCGGGCGTGAAGAGCGCGGCCCGCTAGGGACAACGCCCGTCGCGCACAATGCGGCGCTTCACGCGTTCGCATGACGAAGAAAGGAGACATCGCGATGACCACCCACCCGCCGGCCACCCTGGGCCTGATCGTGCCACCCGCTGCAGGCCTCGTTCCGGTCGACGGACAGGCGCTCTACGGCACGCGCGACCTGCGCTTCATCGCGCGCGGCCTCGGCATTCCGGGCATCTCGCCCGAGGGCTTCGACACCGTGGTGGACCGCATCCTCGAACTCGCCGTCGAGCTGCGCGACGCCGGTGCGCAGGCGGTGTCGCTGATGGGCACCTCGCTGAGCTTCTACCGCGGCCTCGAATTCACCCACGCCCTGCGCGATCGCATGCGGCAGGCCACCGGCGTGCCCTGCACCACCATGAGCCACGCCATCGTCGACAGCCTGCGCGCACTGGGCATCCGGCGCGTGGCGGTGGCCACTGCCTACATCGACACGCTGAACCAGCGCCTGGTGGACTACCTCGCGAGCTGCGGCATCGCCGTCACGCACATCGAAGGGCTGTCCATCACCGGCGTGGAAGCCGTCGGCCAGGTCAGTGCCGAGACGCTGATGGCGCTGGCCGAGCGCACCTTCGCGGCCGACCGCTCGGCCCAGGGCCTGCTGATCTCATGCGGCGGCCTGCTCACGCTGGACATCCACGTGCCGCTGGAGCACAAGCTGGGCATTCCCGTGACGTCGAGCTCCCCGGCCGGTTTCTGGGACCTGGTGCGCACCGCCGGCCTCGATCCCGCCTCGCCCGGCCACGGCCGCCTGTTCGCGCCCGAGACCGCGCTTGAACGAGCCGCTTGACCTCGCGACGCTGCGGGTGATCGTGGCGGCCGCGGAGCTCGGCTCCATCAGCGCCGCCGGCGACCGGCTGCAGTTGGCGGTGGCCGCCGCCAGCGCACGCATCACGGCGCTGGAAGAGGCCCTGGGCCTGCGCGTCTTCGAGCGCTCCTCGCGCGGCGTGCGGCTCACGCCCGCGGGCCAGATGCTGGTGCGGCGCGGGCGCGAGATCCTGGCCGACGCCGACCGCCTCTCGGTCGACCTGCACGACTACGCCAAGGGCCTGCAGGGCCACGTGCGCCTGGTGGCCAACACCTCGGCCATGCTGGAGGTGCTGCCGGCCAAGCTCGACGGCATGGCGCGCGAGCATCCCCTGATCCGCATCGATGTGGCCGAGCACGGCAGCCACGACATCCCCCTCCTGCTGCTCGAGGGCCGCGCCGACCTGGGCATCGTCGACATGGCGCATGCGCCGCACGGCATCACGCTCACCGATTGCTTCTCCGACACGCTGGTGCTGGTGGTGCCGGCCGGCCACGCGCTGGCAGCCGCGCAGCCGCTGTCGCTGGAAGACGCGCTGGAAGAGGACTTCATCGCGCTGCACGACGGCACGGCACTGTCCAGCCGCCTCATGCGCTCGGCCGCGCAGGCGGGCAAGGCGCTGAAGGTCCGCATGCAGATGCGCAGCTTCGATGCCGTCTGCCGCATGGTGGCCGGCGGCCTGGGCGTGGCGGTGCTGCCGCTGCAGGCCGTCAGCCCCCAGTTGGCCAGCCTGCCGCTGGCCGCAGTGGGCCTCACCGACCCCTGGGCTGCACGCACGCATCGCATTGCCCTGCGCAGCGGCGTCGAGCCCGCGCCGGCCACCCTCACCCTGATCGATTTCCTGCTCCGGTCTTGAGCAGGCCTCGGGCAAACCCTTGATTTCGCGGTTCGCGAAAGCAGGCTTCGCCACGCAGGCTTGTGAGCACCGGGAAGGCGTTCCTACACTGCGCGCGAACCTCGGAGACACGCCCCCATGAAGATCACCCGCGTCGCGGCCACGCCCCTGCACCTGCCGATCACGGTGGAAGCCGCAGGCCGCAGCAAGACCACCTCCCTGTCGCTGTGCCTGGTCGACGTCGAGACCGATGAAGGCCTCGTCGGCACCGGCATGACCGCCATCACCGAGGAGGAAGTGATCGCCTCGGTGGTCAACGACATTGCCGCCCATGCACTCGTCGGCATGGACCCGATGCGCCACGAGCAGATCTGGGAGCGGCTGTACTGGCTGCTCACGCCCCGCGGCCAGTCGGGCTATGCCAGCCATGCCATCGCGGCGCTCGACCTGGCGCTGTGGGACCTCAAGGGCAAGGCCCTCGGTCAACCCTGCTGGCGCCTGCTGGGCGGCGCACGGGCAGAGGTGCCGGTGTACGCCACCTTCGGTTTCGCCTTCTTCGAACGCGACGAACTGGCCGACGCCGCCCGCAGCTGGGTCGAACGCGGCTTCAAGCGGCTGAAGATGACGGTGGGCCACCACGGCCTGGCACGGCGCGACGAGCCGCGTCCGCTGGACGCCCTGATCGCCGAGGACGTGCAGCGCATCCGCGCGGTACGCGAGGCGGTCGGCCCCGAGGTGCAGATCTACATCGACGCCAATTGCAGCCTGGACTACTTCCATGCCCTCTCGCTGGCGCAGCGCGTCGAGGACTACGGCATCAGCTTCTTCGAGGAGCCGGTCTCGCAGAACGACATCCCCAACCTGGTGAAGCTGCGCCAGAAGACCTCGATCCCGCTGGCCGCCGGGCAGAACGAAGGACAAGCCAGCCGCTTCCGCGACATGCTGGCAGCGCAGGCGGTGGACGTGGTGCAGCCCAATGCCTGCATCACCGGCGGCTTCACGCAGTGCCAGCGCATCGCCGGCATGGCCTCCGCCTTCAATGCACGCTTCGCCAACGGCGGCGCCTGGCCGCACCACAACATGCACCTGCATGCGGGCCTGGCCAACGGCTCGCTGGTCGAATACCACTCGGTGGCGGTGGACTGCTGCCGGCTGGTGTTCGACGATCTGCCGGTGCCGAGCCAGGGCATGCTCGCGCTGCCCGAGAAGCCGGGGCTGGGCTTCGAGCCGAACCGGGAACGCGTGGCCGAGCTGGCGAAGCGGCCCGGGTCACGCGGCGCCGGCAAGGCCTGACCCACGACAACAAGATCCACGGAGACAACACGATGAACGCCTTTCCCCTCCCCCGCCGCGCATGGCTTGCGCTCGGCGCCGCCATGCTGGCCGGCCCCGCCTTCGCTCAGGCCAACTACCCCGACCGGCCGATCCGCCTGCTGGTGGGCTACTCCGCCGGCGGTGGCGTCGATGCGATGGCGCGGCTGATCGCGCCGCGGCTGTCGAACCTGCTGGGCCAGCAGGTGGTGGTGGAGAACCGCGCCGGCGCGGCCGGGGTGATCGCGGGCGATGCGGTCGCCAAGGCCGCGCCCGATGGATACACGCTGCTGCTGGGCGACAGCTCGACGCTGATCGCCAAGTACATGCAGGCGAAGCTGACCTTCGATCCGGTCAAGAGCTTCGTGCCGGTGGCGGGCCTGTTCAAGTCGCCCTTGCTGATCGTCGCCGGCAACGACTTCCCCGCCAAGACCCCGCGCGAGCTGGTGGCCGCGCTGAAGGCCAAGCCCGGCTTCTACTCCTTCGCGACTTCCGGCGTGGGCACGGTGCAGCACCTGGGCTTCGAGATGCTGAAGGGCCAGTCCGGCACCTTCGCGCTGCACATCCCCTACCGCGGCGCGGCGCAGATCGTGCCCGACGTGATCAGCGGCCAGGTGCCGCTGGGCGTGGTGAGCGCGACCGCGGGCCTGGCGCAGGCCAAGGCCGGCAAGCTGCGCGCGGTCGCGATGATGAGCAACGACAAGCTGCCGGGCGCCGAGGACGTGGCCGCGCTGTCGACCGCGGTGCCGGGCGTGGACGTGGCGCCGCGCCTGTTCCTGCTCGCGCCGGCCGGAACGCCGGCGCCCATCGTCGAGAAGCTCGGCGAGGCCGTCCGCAGCGCGATGAGCGCCCCCGATCTCGCACCGGCCGCCGCCTTGCAGGGCGCCGTCACGGACTTCATGCCCTCCGCCGCGCTGGCCGCCGCCATGGCGCAGGAATCGGCGCGCTGGGGCAAGCTGATCAGCGAACAGAAGATCTCGGCGCAGTAATCCGGATGGGCGTGATCACCTGCATCGAGGATCTGCGCGTCCTCGCGAAGAAGCGCGTGCCGCGCATGTTCTACGACTACGCGGACTCCGGCTCCTGGACCGAGGGCACCTACCGTGCGAACGAAAGCGACTTCCAGAAGCTTCGGCTGCGCCAGCGGGTGGCGGTGAACATCGAGCAGCGCAGCACGCGCACCATCATGGCCGGCACCGAGGCGGCGATGCCGGTGGCCATCGCACCCACCGGCCTGACCGGCATGCAGCGTGCCGACGGCGAGATCCTGGCGGCGAGGGCGGCGGAGAAGTTCGGCATCCCGTTCACGCTCTCGACCATGAGCATCTGCTCGATCGAGGACATCGCTGCCGCCACCACGCGGCCCTTCTGGTTCCAGCTCTACGTGATGCGCGACCGGGGCTTCATGGAGCGCCTGATCGATCGGGCCCGCGCCGCCCACTGCTCGGCCCTGGTGCTGACGCTGGACCTGCAGATCATCGGCCAGCGCCACAAGGACCTGCGCAATGGCCTGTCGGTGCCGCCGAAGCTGAGCCTGGCCAACCTCGCGAACATGGCGAGCAAGCCGCGCTGGTGCCTGGGCATGCTGGGCACCAGGCGGCGCAACTTCGGCAACGTCTTCGGCCACGTCGAGGGCATCGACACCATGCGCTCGCTGTCGGAATGGACCAACCGGCAGTTCGACCCGACGCTGTCGTGGGAGGATGTCGCCTGGATCCGCAAGCGCTGGGACGGCCGGCTGATCCTCAAGGGCATTCAGGACGTGGAAGACGCCCGCCTGGCCGCGGACTCGGGCGCCGATGCGCTGATCGTCTCCAACCACGGCGGCCGCCAGCTCGACGGTGCGCCCTCCTCCATCTCCGCGCTGCCCGCCATCGCCGAGGCGGTGAGCCATCGCATCGAGGTGCACATGGACGGCGGCATCCGCAGCGGGCAGGACGTGCTGAAGGCGCGCGCCCTCGGCGCCAGGGGCGTCTACATCGGCCGCCCGATGCTCTACGGGCTGGGCGCGATGGGCGAGGCCGGCGTGACGCGGGCCCTGCAGATCATCCATCGCGAGCTGGACCTCACGATGGCCTTCTGCGGGCACACCGATATCGAGAAGGTGGATGCCCGGGTGCTGTTGCCCAGGTGCGGCCACTAGGTTTTCAGGCGCCGGCAGCCAGGTGCGCCACGCCCACGAGGCCGGCGATCAGTCCGACCACGAGCACGAACGCGATGGCCAGCAGCAAGGGCAGGCTCTGGTGATTCACGCGCTTGTCGGCATCGGCCCTGCGCCCGCCCAGGCCGATGGCTGCCCACAGCACCGCCCGAAGTGATCCAAGGAAGTTCGACATGTCCATGCTCCTTGCGTCCATGCGCATCGTTTCCTGCTAGCGCCTCATCGTGTCGCGCAGCGTGACCTCGGAAGCCGCATTGCCCCAGCTCGCCCGGATGTAGGTCAGCACCGCGGCGATCTCCTCGTCATCGAGCACATGGCCAAAGGGCGGCATGCCATAGGGGCGGGGGTTGCCCTCGGTGGCCGGCGGATAGCCACCGCGCCGCACCATCTGGATCAGATTGGCCGGGTTGGCCAGACCCACGGCGCGATTGCCCGCCAAGGCCGGGAAGACCTCCGCGACGCCCTCGCCACGTTCGCCGTGGCACCAGGCGCATTCCTGCGCGTAGATCTTCTCGCCACGACGGACGCGCGCGCTGGCCGGCGCCGATGCGGCCTCCGCGCGCGCCTCCTGCTCGGCGCGCGGCGGCAACGCCCGCAGGTAGGTCGCCATCGCTCCCAGGTCTTCCTTGCTCAGGTGCTGCGTGCTGCGGCTCACGACGTCCCCCATGGGACCGGTGACCGACGCGTGTGCGTTGCGGCCGGTCTTCAGCAGTTCGACCACGTCCTTGGTCGTCCAACCGCCAACGCCTGCCTCGGCCTTCGCGTCAAGCGCCGGCGCATACCAAGCCTCGCCCGGAAGCATGCCCCCTGCGAGTCCGCGCTGGGTGTCGGTCGCGCCGAGCGTGTTGCGCGTGCCGTGACAGGCGATGCAGTGTCCGAGCCCGTTGACGAGGTAGGCGCCGCGGTTCCATTCCGCTGTCTTCTGCGGCGCGGGCTCGAATCCGGCGGGCGAGAAATTCAGGGCGCGCCACACCGCCAACGCCGCCTGTGTGTTGTATGGGAAGCGCAGCGCATGCGGCTGGTTGGCCTGCACCACCGGCGGCAGGGTGCGCAGCCACGCATAGAGGGCGTCCGAATCCTCGCGCGTGATCTGCGTGAAGCTGGTGTACGGAAAGGCGGGATAGAGCAACCGACCGTCGCGTGAGCGGCCGTTGTGCATCGCGCGCCAGAACTGGTCCGCACTCCATGAACCGAGGCCCGTCCCGGGATCCGGCGTGAGGTTGCCCGCGAAGATGGTGCCGAAGGGCGTCTCGATGCCGCGGCCGCCGGCGAAAGCGGCACCGCCGCGCACGGTGTGGCAGCCGGCGCAGTTGCCGGCCAGCGCCAGGTAGCGGCCGCGCTCGATCTGTGCCGGAGACGATGGCTGGGGAGGGCGATGCGCGTCCGTGATCGGGGCCTCGCCTCGCCGGTTGAGGACAGCCACCGCGGCGGCCAGTGCCGCCGCCAGCGCCAGGGCCGCGAACAGCCACCACATCCAGCTCCGGCGCCTGCTCATCGATGCACCTCCATGGCGCTGCAAGCCACGGGAAGCGGCCGGTCCGCGGAAGCTGGCGAGGCGTCCACCGGCACCGGCTGCGTGGCCAGCCAGCCGGCGACGGCCTGGATGTCGGCGGCGGTGAGCTTGCGCCCCACCTCGGCCATGCAATCCGGTGACAGCGCCTGGCGGTCGCCGGTCAGCCAGGCGCCGAGTTGCGATGCCACGTAGAGCCGCGGCAGGCCCACGAGGCCCGGGATGCCGGGTGCCATGCCCGTCAACGCCTTGCCGTGGCACTCCACGCAGGCAGGGATGCCGCGTGCCGGATCGCCGCGCGACGCGAGCAGTTCGCCGCGCGCAAGCTGCGCGGCGCCCAGCTCGGTCGGCGCCGGCGCCGCATAGGGCAGATGGCGCCGCGAGAAGTATTCGGCCATCTCGCGCAGGTAGGCATCGGGCAGGTGGGCGAGCAGGTAGCTCATCTCGGCGTGCTGACGCCGGCCATCGCGGAAGCTGCGCAGTTGCTCGTAGAGATAGACGGCCGGCTTGCCGGCCAGCCGCGGAAAGTAGCCCATGCGGCTCGCCTGGCCATCGCGGCCGTGGCAGGTGATGCAGGCCGCGACGCGGCGTTCCATATCGGCATCTGCCTGCGCCGCATGGACCCACGTCCCGCAGGTCATCAGCATCGTTGCGATCCAGAGGCAGAGTCGGCTGGCTGTCATGGTGAACCGATTCTGGCGACGGTTCGGCAGCCGGGCCGTATCAGATTCCGTGGCTTTCCGGCCCGATGTGAGCCGCTGCCGGGTGGGTCAGGACGCGCCCGCCTCTCGCCGCCTGCCACCTGTCGCCTGCCGCTGCGATGCGCCCAGCGCACTGGCGATCTGTCCCAGCGTGCGCAGGGCCGGGTCGACGCGGGGATCGGACGGATGCCCCACGTTCAGCCGCAAGTGGTGCACGAAGCGGCGATCGGCCGAGAACAGCACGCCCGGCGCCGTGCTGATGCCGGCAGCCATGGCCCGCCGGTGCAGCTCCAGCGCATCCACCTGCTCGGGCAGTTCCAGCCAGAGGAAGTAGCCCCCCGCCGGAAGCGTCACGCGCGTCCCGGCCGGAAAACTGTGCTCGACCATGCGCCTGGCGCGGTGCTGCTCCGTATTGAGCGCGCTGCGCAGGTTGCGCAGATGACGGTCGTACCCTCCTTGGACCAGGTACTCGGCGATGGCGAGCTGCGACGGCATGGAGGTCCCGAGCGAGGTCATCATCTTCAGGCGCAGCACCTGCGCCACGTGGCGCCCGGCGGCGGCCCACCCGACGCGGTACCCGGGCGCGAGGCACTTGGAGAAGGACGAGCAATGCAGGACATTGCCGCCCTTGTCGAAGGCTTTCGCCGGCGGCGGGCGCCTGACGTCGGCATGGAGTTCCCCATAGACGTCGTCCTCGATCAGCGGAACGCCATGGCGCGCGAGGAGCTCGACGAGCTGGCGCTTGCGCTTCGGAGGCATCACGGCACCGAGCGGGTTCTGCAAGTTCGGCATGAACCAGCATGCGGCGACGGGGTGCAGATCGAGCAGGCGCTGCAGGTCCTCGAGCACCACGCCCTCGGCCGGGTCGGTCGCCACCTCCACGGCGCGCAGCTTCAGCCGCTCGAGCGCCTGCAGCGCCGCATAGAAGGTCGGCGACTCGATGATCACGATGTCGCCGGGCCGCGTCACCGCCTGAAGGCACAGGTTGAGCGCCTCCATCGCCCCGTTCGTGACGACCAGCTCGTCGGGCAGCAGCGGGACGCCCTGCAGCGCGTAGCGCCGCCGCAGCGTCTCGCGCAGGCCCTGATCGCCGATCGTCAGGGCGGTCGTGACCTGCTCGGGCCGGAGGCGCCGCATCGCGCGCGTGCCGGCGCGCGCCAACTCATCGAGCGGGAACAGGTTGGGCGCCGGAAAGGCCGACCCGAGCGGCACGACACCGGGATCGCGCGTGGATTCGAGGATGTCGAACGCCAGCGCGCTGACGGCCACATCCATCGCCTCCGGCTTCGGAACCGCCGCCTGTGGCGCAGGCCGCAGCGGCCGGGGCTGCGGCCGCACGTAGAAACCGGACCGTGGCCGCACCTCGACGAGGCCATGGGCCTCGAGCAGCCCGTAGGCCTGGAACACCGTCGAGGGGCTCACGCCGCGTCGCTGACAGGTCTGGCGCACCGACGGAAGGCGGTCGCCCGGCCTCAGGAGCCCTTCGCGGATCGCCTGTGCCAAGTCGTTCGCCAACTGTTCGTACCGGTTGAGTTCGCTGTTCGCCATCTGGTCTGGTCCGGCATTCGCCAAGCTGATCTCTCTGCATCGCCATGCGCCACCCATCATTCCGGGATGCGTACCGCCCACCATACCCCACGCGCCAGCACGCGCCCGTCCTCCAAGCAGACCGTGATTGCGGCCGGTGCGCACGCCTTGCAGCTGGCCACGGCCTCCGGACTGCTGCGATGCGCGGTGCCGGCCGCGCTGGGTGGCTGCGGCACGCTCGAGGACCTGGCGCGCGGCGCCACCGAGCTTGCGAACCGCAGTCGCGCGGCCGCCTGGGTGCTGTGGGCACAGCGCAGTGCCATCGAGGCGCTGGTCCAGTCTTCGAACATCGCCGTACGGGAACACCTGCTACCCGATCTGCTGGCCGGCGAACTGGCCGGCGCGCTGCCGTTGAGCCTCGATGCGCGGCCCGTCATCGCGGAGGAGGTCGCCGGCGCCTACTTGCTCTACGGGGTCCTCGATCCGGTGCCGAACCTGCAGTGGTCGGGCTTCTCGCTCGTCGCGCCGATCCGGCGCGCGGCGCATCCCCTGGAGTGGGCCGTGCTGCGCGGCGAGGAGGACGGCCTCCGGGTCGGGATCGATCACGAGGGCGACACCTGGTGGGGCAGCCGGGCGGCGGCGGTGACGCTCAACGGCACCTTCTTCCGCATGGACGAATGGATCGGGGGATCGGAATTGCTCGACGCCATGCAGCCTGTGCTCAAGACCCTCGAGGCCTCCCTTCAGGCTGCAGGCCTCGCGGAGGCCTTCCGGTAGCCAGGGTCCCGCGATGGCGGCCGAAGCGGCTGCAGGAGATCCCAGAGGTTGCCGTACAAGTCCTGGAACACCACGATCAGACGGAACGCGGCGGTGGCGCCTGCATGATCTCTTCGCAGATCACGGCGCCGGGCGCAGGAAGCGCCGGCCCCTGCGGGTTCGCCTCGATGCGCACGGCGGCCTGCAGCGCGGCGACCGCCGCCTCGGCGTCCGCCTGGCTGGCCGCATGCACGCGCGCCAGCGGCTCGCCATGCCGGACGCGGCTGCCCAGCGGCAACACCCGTGCGAGCCCGACGCGCGGATCGATGCGATCCCCTGCGCGGCGCCGGCCGCCGCCCAGCGCAACGATGGCCAGGCCGATCGCGCGCACATCCGCAGCGGCCAGCACACCCCCCCACGGCGCCGGCACATCGCATTGCACGGGCGCGGCCGGCAGTTGCTGCAGGGCGCGTGGAAGGTCACTCGGCCCGCCCAGGCCCGCCACCATGCGCGCAAAGCGCTCGGCAGCGGCGCCGCTGTCGAGCGCGCGCCAGGCCTGGGTCCGGGCCTCGGGCATGCCGCTGGCAAGGCCGCCAAGGCACAGCAGCCGCGCCGCCAGCGCCAGGGTCACTTCGAGCAGCCGCGGCTCGCGTTCGGCGCCGCCCAGGAAATCGACCGCCTCCCGCACTTCGAGCGCGTTGCCCGCACTGTGGCCCAGCACCTGGTTCATGTCGGTGATCAACGCCTGCGCCGGCAGCCCCGCACCGGCCGCCACCGCAACCAGGCTGCCGGCCAGTGCGCGTGCATCGTCGAGACCCGGCATGAACGCGCCGCTGCCGACCTTCACGTCGAGCACCAGCCCCTGCAGGCCGGCCGCGAGCTTCTTGGAAAGGATGCTGGCGGTGATCAAGGGCAGCGACTCGACCGTGGCCGTCACGTCGCGGACCGCATAGAGCCGCCTGTCGGCCGGCGCCAGCGTGGGGCCGGCGCCGACGATGGCGCAGCCGGCATCGCGCAGCACCGCGAGCAAGGTCTCGTGCGAAGGCTCGACGCCGTAGCCGGCCAGCGATTCGAGCTTGTCCAGGGTGCCGCCGGTATGGCCCAGGCCGCGGCCGGAGATCATCGGCACCACGCCGCCGCAGGCCGCGACGATCGGCGCCAGCATCAGGCTCACCTTGTCGCCCACGCCGCCGGTGGAATGCTTGTCGAGCACGGGGCCCGGCATGTCGGGCCAGCGCAGCACTTCGCCGGACTGCGTCATGGCGCGGGTCAGGGCCACGCATTCGGCGGCGTCCATGCCGTTGAGCAGGATCGCCATCGCCAGCGCGGCGACCTGGCCCTCGCTCCAGCTGCCGTCGGTCAGGCCGTGCACGAAGGCCTCGATCTGCGCCGGCGCGAGCGCATGGCGATCACGCTTGGCGCGGATGACCTCGGCCGGCAGCAGCATCTCAATAGTCCCCGGGCTCGGACGGTTTGCCCGCGCGCGCCTGCGGCAACAGCACCGCTTCGATATTGGCGAGCAAGCCGCTTGCGCCGAAGCGCAGGCGCTTCGGCGTGAGGGCCGGCTCGCCCAGCAGCTCGCGTACCAGCGCGATGTAGACCGCGGCGTCGGCCATCGTCCGAACGCCTCCCGAGGCCTTGAAACCCACCGCGTCCCGCCGCGCATGGCCGGCGATGGTTTCGAGCATCAGGCGCGCCGCCTCGGGCGTCGCACCCGTGGCCGTCTTGCCGGTGCTGGTCTTGAGGAAGTCGACACCGGCGTCGAGCCCGATGCCGCAGGCCTGGCGGATCCGTTCGGGCGTTCGCAGCTCGCCGGATTCGATGATGAGCTTGAGCGTCTTGCCGATGCATGCCGCACGCACCGCCGCGACCAGGGCCGCCGGGCCGGCCGCATCGCCCGCGGCGAGCGCACGCCAGGGCAGCACCAGGTCCACCTCGTCGCCGCCGGCATCGAGGATGGCCTGCGTCTCGCGCAGGGCGCGCGCGGTGTCGAGCGCGCCGTCAGGGAAGTTCGCGACGGCCGCGACGCGGATCGATGCCGGCAGCACGGTCCGGGCCTGCGCCACGAAACGCGGCCACACGCACAGCGCCGCAGGGGGACCCGCCGGCCCTTGCGCCTTGGCGCACAGCGCATCGATGGCGGCCGCGTCGTCGTTGTCGTTGAGGCTGGTCAGGTCGAGGCACGCCAAAGCGATGCGGCCGTTGTCGGTGGTGTCGTTCTCCATGCTATTTCCTCTGCACTTCGTCCCCCGGCGCGTAGTCCGCGGCCTTGAGCGGGCTGCGGCTGGCGATGTAGGCGCGCAGCACCTCGGCATCGACAAAGCCGGTGTTGAGGTAGCCCGGATGCATCGACAGCTTCGGATAGCCGTCGCCGCCGGTGGCGGTGAAGCTGTTGACCGCCAGGCGGTACTCGCGCCGCGCCTCGACGGGCTGCCCATTGACCCAGGCTTCCTTCAGTTGTCCGCCCTCGATGCGCATCTGCACGCCCACCGTCTGCGGGAAGGCGCCGGAGCCCGGTGTCATCCGGGCCGCGGCTTCGAGGTAGCGCAGCAGTTCGGCGCCGGTGAGCCGCACCACGGCCACCTGGTTGCCGAAGGGCTGGACCTTGAGCACGTCGCGGTAGGTGATGCGGCCCTCGGGCAGCGAATCGCGCACGCCACCGGAATTCATGAGCGCGACATCGGCGCCTGTCTTGTCGCGCATGGACTGGGCCACCAGCCGGCCGAGGTTGGTCGGCTGCTTGCGCACGCGCTCCCGGTCGCCATCGAACACGCCCACGGTCTCGCCCACCGGCACCGTGAGCCGCACCTGGCCCTTGTCCTGGAAGGGCTGCAGGAAGGCGCGCATGCCGCTGTCCTCGGGGATGGGCTCGGTGTACGCGACCTTCGCGCCCTCCACCGTGCGCTTGAGGTTGACCGGGATCAACTGGTACCTGATCAACTCGATCCGTCCCGCCTGCACCTGGAAATCGGCGCGACCCACGTACTTGCCCCATTCGTGCGCCTGCACGATCCAGGTGCCGTTCTGCCGGTCGGGCGCGCAGGGCGTGCCGGGCACGTAGGCGTCGTTGCGCAGGTTCTCCTGCAGCATGCACACCGGGTTCTGGCTGTGGCCGCCCACGATCAGGTCGAGGCCGCGGGTGGCGCGTGCCATTTCGACGTCGCCGGGCGCATTGACCCCGTGCCGCCCATCGGCGTAGTGGCCCATGTGGGTGGCGGCGATCACCATGTCGGCCTTGGCGCGCAGCTCGGGCAAGAGCTTCGCCGCCTCGTCGATGGGCTTGCGGAACTCGATGCCTTCGACGTTGGCGGGCAGCACCATCTTCGCGGTGTCGTCGGTGGTCAGGCCCATCACCGCGATCCGCAGGCCGCCGCGCTCGAAGATGCGGTAGGGCTCGAACATGCGCTGGCCGTTGCGGTAGATGTTGGCCGACAGCAGGGGAAAGCGGGCCCACTGGCGCTGCTTCTCCAGCACGGCGGGCGGCTTGTCGAACTCGTGGTTGCCCACTGCCGAGGCGTCGTAGCCGAGCAGGTTCATGCCCTTGAAGTCGGGCTCGGCATCCTGAAGGTCGGACTCGGGCACGCCGGTGTTGATGTCGCCGCCGTCGAGCACCAGGGTGTAGCCGCCCGCGGCCTGCACCTCGGCGCGCAGGCGGTCGAGCAGCGTCTTGCGTGCCGCCATGCCGTATTCGCCGTCGGCGTTCGGCCAGAAGCGCCCGTGGTGGTCGTTGGTGTGCAGGATGGTCAGCTGGATCGGCGCGCGCTCGGCCGGCGGCGTGGCGCAGCCGGCCAGCAGGGCCAGCGCGGCAGCGGCGATGAAGGGGATGCGCATGGGTCGGATCTTCCGGAGGTTCATGGTGTCGGCAGATGCGCCGGCCCGAAGCTCGCCGGCAGCAGTTCGCCCAGCGTGTAGCGGCCGCGTACCGCCTGCAGGTCGGCGCACCATACCGGCGCATCGTCGTCCGCGAACTCGCGCAGCTTCTGGCGGCAGCCGCCGCACGGGGTGACGGGCGCGTCGGCCACGCCGACCACCACCGCCGCCAGCACCCGCCTGCCGCCGGCCAGCACCAGCTGCGCCAGCGCCGAGGCCTCGGCGCATTGGCCCTGGGGGTAGGCCGCGTTCTCGATGTTGCAGCCGGCGTGGACGCGGCCTTGCTCGTCCAGCAGCGCGGCGCCCACCGCGAATTTGGAGTAAGGCGCATAGGCGCGCGTGCGGGCGGCACGGGCGGCGTCGATCAACTGCGTCATCAGGGCCTGCGAAACAGTCACGTCACCGCTCCTTCACATAGGGAATGCCCAGCGCCTTCGGTGCGCGCGCCCTGCCGACGAAGCCGGCCAGCAGCACCACCGTCAGCGCGTAGGGCAAGGCCTGGATCGCCTGCACCGGCACGGCACCGACCCACGGCAGCGCGACGCCCTGCAGCCGTATCGACACCGCATCCAGAAAGCCGAACAGCAGGCAGGCCAGGAAGGCGCCGACCGGATGCCACTTGCCGAAGATCATGGCGGCCAGCGCCATGTAGCCGCGGCCGGCCGTCATGTGCGGCATGAATGCGGGATTCTGCGCCAGCACCAGATAGCTGCCGGCCAGTGAACACAGCACGCCGTTGAGCATGAGCGCCCGGTAGCGCAGCGCGGTGATGGAGACGCCCGCCGCATCGACCATGGCCGGGTTCTCGCCGGTGGCGCGCAGGCGCAGGCCGAAGCGGGTGCGGAACAGCAGCCACCACACGGCCGGCACCAGGGCGATGGCCAGGTACACCAGCACGTTGTGGCCGAACAGGCCCAGGCCCAGCACCGTGCCGACCCATGGCAGCGCGCGCAGCGCTTCTCCCGCACCCGCCCCCCAAGGCGCGAGGCGCACCGCATCGGGCAGCGGCGGCGTCTGGCCACCCTGCTGGAACCAGGCGATGCCCAGCACCACCGTCAGGCCCGCGGCCGTCATGGTGATGGCCATCCCCATCACCACCTGGTCACCGCGGTGGGTCACGCAGCCGAAGCCCTGCAGCAGCGACAGCGCCACCCCGACGAGGAGCGACACCGCCAGGGCCAGCGCCAGGGAGCCGCTCAGCGCCGCGACGCTGGCGGCGGCGAAGGCGCAGGAGAGCATCTTGCCTTCGAGGCCGAGATCGATCACGCCCGAGCGCTCGGCCAGCGTGCCGGCCAGCGCGCACAGGATCAGTGGCGTCGCCACGCGCAGGGTCGAGGCGAGGAGCGTACCGAGCGCGACCTCATCCATCGATCGTCCCTTGCGCTGCAGCGGCGCGCGGCGCACGGCGTGTCGCGTACCACAGCCGCGCCAGCGTCGGCGCCGCGACCTGCGACAGCGCGCCGGAGAACAGCACGATCAACCCCTGCAGCGTGAACACCATGTCGCGGCTGAAGCCAGGGATCTCGAAGGCCAGCTCCGAGCCGCCCTGGTACAGCGCGCCGAACAGCAACGCCGCCAGCACGATGCCCACCGGGTGGTTTCGCCCGATCAGCGAGACCGCGATGCCGGCGAAGCCCGCGCCCACCACGTACTCGAGCAGCAGCCGGCCATGCACGCCCGCGATCTCGTTGATGCCCACCAGCCCGGCCAGCGCGCCCGACAACGCCATCGACGCCATGATCTGCACGCGCGGCCGCATGCCGCCATAGTGCGCCGCCTCCGGCGCATGGCCGACCGCGCGGATGGCGTAGCCGGCCTGCGAACGCCACAGCAGCAGGTACACGGCCCCGGCGCTGGCCAGGGCGAGCAGCACGCTCAGGTTGAGCGGCGAGGCCGGCCATTCGATGCCGATGGCGGCGAGCGCCTCGTGCACGCCGGGAACGCGCGCCGAGGGCGCGAAGGCGCGGCTCTCCACCGTCATGTTGCCGGGCTCCTTGAGCACGTCCACCAGCAGGTAGGCCAACAGCGCGGAGGCGATGAAGTTGAACATGATGGTGGTGATCACCACGTGGCTGCCGCGCCAGGCCTGCAGCGCCGCCGGCACCGCGGCCCAGGCCATGCCGAACAGCATGGCGGCGCCGATCATCAACGGCACCATGGCCCAGCCCGGCAGGTGCTCGGCGAAGGCCAGGGCCGCCAGCGCGGTGCCCAGGCCGCCCATCATGGCCTGGCCCTCGCCGCCGATGTTGAACAGGCCCGCATGGAAGGCGACCGCGACGGCCAGGCCGGTGAAGACGAAGGTGGTCGCGTAGTAGAGCGTGTAGCTCAGGCCCATGCGGCTGCCGAAGGCGCCCTGCACCAGCAGCGCGAGCGCCTGCCAGGGGTCGTAGCCGACCACGGCGACCACGATGCCGCAGGCCAGCAGCGCCAGCGCGAGGTTGACCAGCGGCAGGACCAGCAGGTCGATCCAGCGTGGCGGCTCGGCGCCGGGCGAGGTCACGACAACACCTCCGCACTGCGCGCTGCGGTGCCATTCGACTTGGGAGCGCCCCGGCGTCTCATGTCTGGACGACCTCGTCCAACGCGCCGCACATCAGGCGGCCCAGCGTGGTCTCGTCGCACTGTGCGACCGGCCGCTCGCCGACGATGCGGCCGCCCGCCATCACGAGCACGCGGTCGGCCAGCGCCAGGATCTCGTCGAGCTCGGAGGACACGACCAGCACCGCCCCGCCGCCGGCCGCCATGGCGCGCAGGCGGCCATGGATGAACTCGATGGCGCCGATGTCGACCCCGCGCGTCGGCTGGCCCACCAGCAGCACCCGCGGCCTGGGTGCGGCTTCGCGCGCCAGCACCAGCTTCTGCTGGTTGCCGCCGGAGAACTTCGAGCTGCGCAGGCGCGCGTTGCGCGGGCGCACGTCGTATTCGTCCATCATCTGCGCGGTGTCGGCCTGCATGGTCGCGTGCCGCATCCAGCCGTGGCGGTTGTAGCGCGGCCGGCGCTGGTAGCCGAGCACCGCCGATTCCCAGGCCGCGAAGGGCAGCACCAGCCCGCGCCGATGCCGGTCCTCCGGCACATGGGCGAGCCCGGCCTCGCGCGCGGCCTCGGGGTCGAGCCAATGCTGCGGCGTGAAGATTTGCGGCCCCAGCGCCAGCGTGCCGGCCTGCGGCACCAGCATGCCCGACAGCACTTCGAGCAACTCGCTCTGGCCGTTGCCCGAGACGCCCGCGATGCCGACGATCTCGCCCGCGCGCAGTTGCAGTGAGACATCGTCCAGGCGCGGCGTCCCCTGCGCGTCGCGCCAGTTCAAGCCGCGTGCGTCGAGCAGCGGAGCGCCGCTCGCCATCTGCGTCGACGCTGCGACCCGCCCCGTCTGCACGCGCCGTCCGACCATGGCCTGCGCGAGCGCGTCGACGCTGGTGTCGGCGATGGCGCAGTCCAGCACCACGGCGCCCGCACGCATCACCGTCACGGCGTCGCACAGCGACATGATCTCCTTGAGCTTGTGGGTGATCAGCAGCACGGTGGTGCCGCGCGCGCGCAGGGCGCGCAGCGTGTCGAACAGCTGCTCGGTCTCCTGCGGCGTGAGCACGGCCGTCGGCTCGTCGAGGATCAGGATGCGCGCGCCGCGAAACAGAGTCTTGAGGATCTCCAGCCGCTGCCGCTCGCCCACCGGCAGTTGCTCGACCGGCAGGTCCAGCCGCACCTGCAGGCCGCTGCCCTGCATCAACGCATCCAGCCGCGTGCGCACCTGCGCGCGCGCGTTCGGCAGCCGCCAGTGCGGCTCGGCGCCGAGCAGGATGTTGTCGAGCGCGGAGAAAGGTTCGACCAGCATGAAGTGCTGGTGCACCATGCCGATGCCCAGGGCGATGGCGTCGTTCGAGCCGCGGATCTGCGCTGGCCTGCCTTCGATCTCGATCTCGCCGCTGTCGGCCTGGTAGAAGCCGTAGAGGATCGACATCAGCGTGCTCTTGCCGGCGCCGTTCTCGCCCACCACGCCGTGCACGGTGCCGGACGGCACGGTGAGCGTGACGTCGCGGTTGGCGTGGACCGCGCCGAAGCGCTTGTCGATGCGCGTCATGCGCACCGCGGGCGCGGGGCTCCCGCTCAAAGCTTGCAGGCGTTGTCGGCCATGTAGTCGACGACCTTGATCTTGCCGGCGATGATGTCGGCCTTCGCAGCGTCGACCTTGGCCTTCATGTCAGCGCTCACGAGCTTGGCGTTGTGCTCGTCCAGCGCGTAGTCGACACCGCCTTCCTTGAGGCCCAGGGCCGTGACACCCGGGGTCGGCTTCTTCGCGGCGTTGTACACCGCCACGTCGACGCGCTTGACCATCGAGGTCAGCATGGTGCCGGGCTGCATGTGGTTCTGGTTGCTGTCGACGCCGATGGCCAGCTTGCCCGCGTCCTTGGCCGCCTGGTAGACGCCCGAGCCCGTGCCACCGGCGGCGGCGAAGACCACGTCGACGCCCTTGGCGAACTGCGCCTTGGCCAGCTCGCTGCCGCGTGCCGGGTCGCTCCAGGCAGCGGGCGTGGTGCCTGTCATGACCGAGCTCACCTCGACCTTGGGGTTGGCGTACTTCGCGCCCTGCTCGTAGCCGCACTGGAATTTGCGGATCAGCGGGATGTCCATGCCGCCGACGAAGCCGACCTTGCCGCTCTTGCTCGCCAGCGCCGCCATCATGCCGACGAGGAAGCTGCCCTCGTGCTCCTTGAACACGATCGATTCGACATTGGGCAGCTTGACCACCGAATCGACGATCGCGAAGTTGAGCCTGGGGAATTCCTTGGCCACCTTCTCCAGGCTGCTGCCCTGCGAGAAGCCGATGCCGATCACCGGGTTGGCGCCGCGCCCCGCCATGCGGCGCATGGCCTGCTCGCGCTGCGCTTCGTTGGCGATCTCGAAGTCGAGGTAGGGCTTGCCGCTCTCCTTCTTCCACATCTCGGCACCGCGGTAGGCCGCCTCGTTGAAGGACTTGTCGAACTTGCCGCCCATGTCGTAGACGATGGCCGGTTCGGCAGCGGCCAATGTGGCACCGGCGGCCAGAACGAGGAAGAGGGTGAGGGCCTTGTGGAGTTTCATGGTGCGCATCCCCTGCGATCCGGCCGTTGAGAATTTCTGCTGCGTTGCACCTCCGCCGTTCGAGGGCCCGTCGCAGGCCCGCAAGGAGCCCGGGGCAGGATAGCAAGACTTGCGCCGTGTCAAACCGGGGGCGCACCCTATGCGCCGCTCCCTGTCTGGTTCAGTAGGTCTTGTAGGGCAGGAACTTCCCGGACAGCACCACGTTCACCCGGTCGCCCTTCGGATCGGCCTGCCGCTGGATGTCCATGCTGAAGTCGATCGCGCTCATGATGCCGTCGCCGAACTCCTCGTGGATCAGTTCCTTGATGGTGGTGCCGTAGACGCTCACGATCTCGTACCAGCGGTAGATCAGCGGATCGGTGGGCACCGCCGAGGGCAGCGAGCCCTTGTAGGGCACCACCTGCAGCCACTTCTGCTCCTCGGCCGTGAGGCCGAAGATCTCACCGACGATGGCGGCCTGCTTCTGGTCGAGCGTCATCTGGCCGAGGCAGGCGGCCGTGGTCCATTCCTTCGAGAGGCCGACCTTCTCGGCGACTTCGGCCCACTGGATGCCCTTGGCCACCTTGGCGGTGACGATCTTCTCGGTGACGTCGTTGCGATTCATTCGGATGCTCCTGTTGGAATTGGGAAAGGTCGAGGCAGGCGCGCAGCCCATGTGCCAGAGGCAAGCAACAGGCGTGCCGGTCTGGGGCGCCGCGATAATCGAGGCCCCAGTGCACCCCAAGAAGGAGACCCCGAGTGCCCGACCTGTCCAAGATCACCTGCATCGAAGACCTGCGAGTGATCGCCCAGTCGCGCGTGCCGCGCATGTTCTACGACTACGCCGATTCCGGCGCCTGGACCGAGGGCACCTACCGCGCGAACGAGGCCGACTTCCAGAAGATCAAGCTGCGCCAGCGGGTGGCGGTGAACATGGAGGGCCGCTCCACACGCACGACGATGGTCGGCGAGGAAGTGGCGATGCCGGTGGCGATCGCGCCCACCGGGCTGACGGGCATGCAGCATGCCGACGGCGAGATCCTGGGCGCGCGCGCCGCCAAGGCCTTCGGCATCCCGTTCACGCTGTCGACCATGAGCATCTGCTCGCTGGAGGACATCGCGGAGAACACGGACCGCCATCCCTTCTGGTTCCAGCTGTACGTGATGCGCGACCGCGACTTCATCGAGCGGCTGATCGAGCGCGCCAGGGCGGCCAACGTCTCGGCCCTGCAGCTCACGCTGGACCTGCAGATCCTGGGCCAGCGGCACAAGGACATCAAGAATGGCCTGACGGCGCCGCCCAAGCCCACGCTCCGCAACCTGATCAACCTCGCGGGCAAGCCGCGCTGGTGCCTCGGCATGCTGGGAACGAAGCGCCGCAGCTTCGGCAACATCGTGGGCCACGCGAAGGGGGTGGGCGACCTGTCCTCGCTGTCGTCATGGACGGCGGAGCAGTTCGATCCGGCGCTGAGCTGGGCCGACGTGGAGTGGATCAAGAAGCTCTGGGGCGGCAAGCTGATCCTCAAGGGCATCCTGGACGTGGAGGACGCGCGCCTGGCGGCCTCCAGCGGCGCGGATGCGCTGATCGTGTCGAACCACGGCGGGCGCCAACTCGACGGAGCGCCCTCCTCCATCGAAGCGCTGCCGGCCATCGCCGAGGCGGTGGGCACCGAGATCGAGGTGTGGATGGACGGCGGCATCCGCAGCGGCCAGGACGTGCTCAAGGCGCGTGCGCTGGGCGCGCGCGGCACGCTGATCGGGCGCAGCTTCCTCTACGGCCTGGGCGCCTTCGGCGAGGCGGGCGTGACGCGGGCGCTGCAGATCCTCCAGAAAGAGCTGGACATCACCATGGCCTTCTGCGGACGCACGCAGATCGACCAGGTGGATTCGAGCATCCTGCTGCCGGGCACGTTCTGAGGGCCTGATCAGCGCGGCGGCACGCGCGAGGCCAGCGGTGGGGGCTGGTAGCCGGGCTGGATGCGGCAACGCGACTTGCCGCCTTCGCCGAAGTCCGGCTCGAAGGCCGAGCAGCGCGCGGCGACCGAGGCCGGCGTGGGCTTCTCGCCCTTGTCGATCCAGTCCAGTAGCGCGGCGAAGAGCGCCGGATATTGCGGATCGCTCAGGTAGCTGTGCTCGGATTCGTCGCTGAAGGTCTGCACCAGCCGGTCGGCGGTGCCGGCGTTTTCGCGGATGGCGCGGTACGCGCTCTCCAGCTCGACGAAGGCGGTGGGGTCGTGGATCGCATGCAGGGTCAGCGTGGGGAGCCGGGTGCGTCCGGTGGGCAGGCTGTCGACGGCGAGTGCGCCCTGGGCCTGCGGGTCGGCCGCGTAGCGCGCCACGCCGGCATTGAGCGACGCCGCGTCATCGCCCGCGCCCTGGTACGTCACGCCGATGTTGCCGAAGGGGTTGCGGCTGCCCAGACGCTCCTGCACCAGGTCCTGGAACAGCCAGGTGGCCCAGTTGAGGTGCGCGACCAGCGTGCGCTCCGGGATCTTCACGGCGGTGAGGATGGTCTTCAGGCGCGCGGCCTGCTCGGGCGTGCGCTGCGCGGCCGGCGCGCCGACGCCGGTGCAGGCCTTGACGCGCTCCGCCAGCTCGGCGCGCGAGAGTTTCGAATCCCTGGGCAGGCCCATCCACAGCGGGTACTGCGGCTCCTCGGGGCGCGGATGGTTGCGGCACACCTGCTGGTACACCACGCGCAGGTCCAGCCGGAAGTCGTAGGCGCTGTTGCCGCCGCCGAGCACGCCGTTGGTGAGCAGCACGCCGTCGTAGGCGCCAGCCGGATAGAGCTCGGCCGCCTTCGAGGCAACGCCACCGCCGTAGCTCTGGCCGTGCAGCAGCGTGCGCCGCGGCGCGCCGAAGCGCGAGACGAAGAGGCGGCGCAGCCGCTCGGTGTCCTCGGCTGCCATGGTCACGCCGTAGCCGCCGCGGCGGTAGGTGGAGCCGGCCCAGGCATAGCCGGCCTCGACCGTGACGGCCCAGCGCTCCAGGTCCTTGCGGCTGCGCTCGGACTCGGGCGGGCCGGTTTCGGGACCGCCGTGCGCGTGCATGACCAGCACCCGGTTCCAGTCGCGCGGGATGGCGATCCAGTAGAAGGCGCCGGCGCCGTCCTGGCCGGTGAAGCAGCGCGCCGACGCGGGGACCGGCGCGGGGCAGCCGGCAGGCGCAGGCGCGGCGTGAGCGCTCCACGCAAGCGCCAGGCCGGAGAGGAAGGGAAGGATCCGGTTCTTCTGGGTCATCATCAATGCCGCACTCCGATGTCGAGGGCCGCGCTCGCACCCGACGAGGAGACGAAGGCCAGCACGCCCTGGTTGAAGATGAAGTGGCCCGGCCGGCCGGCGTCGGCCTGCGCGACGCCCGGGACGGGCGTGTCGTAGCTCAGGCCCGCTGCCGCGCCGCCCAGGTTGAAGCCGCTGCCCGCCACCGTGGCTTCGCGCGTTTCACCCTGCACGCTGGCCATGGCGTAGAGGCCGTCGGCCGCGCCCGCGGCCAGGCTCTGCTGCGGCGCCATCAGGCGCATGCCGCGGTTGGTCGCCGATTCGCGCACCAGGTGCAGGGGCACGGCGCTGCCGCCGACGAGGCCGATCACCATCGAGCCCGTGAGCGTGCCGCCGGTGGTGGTGGCGCCGCCGCTCGGCGAGGTGGTGCGTACATCGAAGGCCTGCCGCGCCGCAACCCAGCTGATGTAGCCCTTCTCGGTCTGCGTGCAGTTGGGGTCGTAGCTCATGAAGCCATTGGTGACCGGGTCGCGGCAGTACTGGAAGGTGCCCGCATTGCGCAGGCGCACCGCCCCGGCATAGGGGGTGGCAGCGCCCGCGCCCTGCTGCGCGCCGGCCGCGTTGAAGATGTTCGCCACCGGGTTGAAGACCGTGGGCGTAGCGGCGTTCTCGAAGCTGTTCTGGAAGGCGATGAGCGGCGTGAAGCTGCCGCCGGCAGGCGCCGCCACGCCGCCCTGCAGCACGCCACCCGCGGCGAAACTGAAGACCGCCCCGTTTTCGGCGCTGGCGTACTTGCATTGCCCCTGGGCAGTGAGCGTGCCGGTGCGCTGCGTGCCGGCGGCACGGTCCAGGCTGGCGTCGATGGTGACGGTGTAGGCCAGCGTGGCCGGGTCGACCAGCACGTCGAGCTCCTCGCCCAGGCTGTTGCCGCCCTTGTAGTGGGTGGCTGCGCCGGGCAGGTGGGGGCAGGCGAGCGGATCGCCCACCTCCTGGACGCAGCTGTAGTTGATGGCCGCGTCGAGGCTGCCGCTGCCGCGGTACTTGGGCCAGGCCGGAAAGCGGCACAGCGGGCGCGTGCGGCCGAAGCTGCCGGCCACGGTGTCCATCGCCACGCCGGTGGCCGGCGCGAGGCCGCCTTCGACCCAGCTTTCCAGCGCCGCGAGGGAATCCCAGGACGGGATGAAGACCCCGGTGCCGTGGCCCATGCCCGGCACGGTGTAGAAGCGCACGCTGCGCTCCACGGCATCGGCGCCGACGGTGGCGATCAACTGCTGGTAGTAGTCGATGGTGGAGTTGGGGCTGATCACTTCGTCAGCCAGGCCGTGCAGCAGGATCAGCCGCCCGCCGCGGGCCAGGAAGGGGCTCAATTGCGGATTGGTGGCATCCGTGATCGCCGAGACCTCGGCCACGCGCGCCGACCAGGAACCGGGTGCCACGGGATCGAAGCCCAGCGAGTCGAAGGCTTCAAGGCGCGTGACGAAGAACTTCACCCACTGGTCGCCGGTGACGTACATGTTGGCGTCGGCGGAGGTCGCGGGGTTGGCAGGCACGGGCCGCGTGCCCAGGTTGCGCGTGGTGTAGGGGCCGGCCACCAGCGCGCCTTCGAGGAGGTTGTAGCCGCCGGCGCGAGTCACGCCGTTCGCGAGGGAATAGCCGTTGAACACCAGCGGCGATTCGATGGTGCGGACGGTGGCGAGTTGCGCATCGGAGAGGCAGCCGTCGCCGTTGTCGGTGCCCCCGCTGCAGCGCAGCGATGCGAGGATCTGCGCGTTGAGCAGACGGCAGCTCTCGACGTTGCTGACGATGGCGTCGACGGCGCCATCGAGCCGGTCGCACGCCTGCAGCACGGTGCGCTGGACCAGCAGGGTCTTGGCGATGTTGAGCCAGCCGGCGCCGCCATTGGCGTACAGGGCACGCCCCACCGCCACGTTCGACAGGCGCGTGCCGCTGTAGTTGAGCGCGGGTTCGTTGGCGATCACCCCGTCGTAGTCCGCCGGCCAGCGCTGGATGTAGGCCAGCGCGTCGCGGCCGCCGGTGGAGGTGCCGAGGAAGTAGGTCTTCTTCGGCGCGCCGCCGTAATGCGCTTGCACGAGCTGCATGACGACGTCGTGCGTCTTCTTCAGCGACTGGCCGCCGTAGTTGGCCAGGGACTCGTCATCGGCGGCGAAGCGGCCATCGGTGATGCTGCTGCTCTGGTGGCCGGAGTCGTCGCCGAAGGTGGCGTAGCCCAGCGCCAACGGCGCGGGCTTGTCGGGCGGGCCGAAGCGGACCGTCTCGGTGCCATCGATCAGCCGGCCGTTGAAGCCACCGCCCCCGAAGTGGATCAGCTTCTGGTTCCACTGCTGCGGCAGGTTGAGCTGGAAGTTGATCAGCGGCGCGTTCGGGTCGATCGGCCGGATGCTGCCGCGGACCCGGCAATGTGCGCCCAATGCGTTGCCGGGCTCGTCGGCGGCGACCTCCACCGCGCTGGCCACGTTCGCGCCCTGGGTCGGCAGGCCGATGCGGCCGGCCGCGATGTCCATGCCGGCGAGCGATGTGCAGGCAACCTTGGGCGCGACCGTCGCGGGCGGCGCCGCGGGTGGATCGGAATCGGGCGATGGCGTGCCGCCGGAGGGGGCCGGCGCGGCCGGAAGGCCGGCGAAGCCGCCACCCCCGCCGCCGCCACAGGCGGCAAGGATCAGGGCCAGGCACAGGGGAAATGCGCGGGCCAAAAGCGATGGGCAGCAAGAGCGAAAAAACGGCATGAACATGTCTCCGGAGCGAGGCCTCGCGGGACCTCTTGATGGGGGCTCCGAAGATGAATCAGCAGTGACTTAGGGTCAAATAAAATAAAGCAACCCTATCAATATGAAAAACATATGGACCTGAGAGCACTCCGCTACTTCGCGGCCGTGGCTGAGACTGGCCACATGACCCGCGCCGCGGAGCAGCTGGGTATCCAGCAGCCGCCGCTGAGCCTGCAGATCAAGGCACTGGAGCGCGAGCTCGGCATCGCCCTGTTCAAGCGCCATCCGCGTGGCATGGCGCTCACCGACGCGGGCCGCCGCTTCCAGACCGAAGCGCTGCGCATGCTGCAGGACATGGACGCGATGAAGCAACGCATGGTGCGCGTGGCGCGGGGGCAGGATGGCGAGCTCGCCATCGGCTTCACCAGCTCGGCGGCGGCGCACCGCTTCATGCCGGACGCGCTGCGCGCCTTCCGGCAGAGCCATCCGGGCGTCGCGCTGAAACTGCGCGAGAACAATGCCGCCGAGCTGACCGAGGCGCTCGCCGCCGGACGCCTGCATTGCGGGCTGCTGCGCATGCCGGTGGCGCGACCCGAGGGCCTGCGTTTCGAGACACTGCTGCGCGAGCCGGTGCTGGTGGCGATGCCGCGCGATCACCGCCTCGCCAACGACGACGGGAACGACCCGCGCGCGCCGCTGTCCCTTGCGCAGCTGTGCGAGGAAGGGCTGATCCTCGTGCGGCGGCCCGGCGCGCCGGGCCTCTACGCCGATCTGCTGGCGCTGTGCCAGGCGCAGGGCCTGCAGCCGCGGGTGGTGGCCGAGGTAGATCGCATGATGACCAACCTGAACCTGGTGGCGGCCGGCGTCGGCCTGTCGGTGGTGCCGGCCTCCATGGGCGGGGTGCATCCGCATGCGATCCGCTATGCCGCCCTGGCGGACAGCGCGCCTCTCGATGCGCCGCTCACGCTCGTGTCGCGCGAGGGCGAGGACAACCTGCCGGCCCTGCATTTCGCCACGCTGCTGCGCGAGCGCGCCGCCGCCGAATGAAGCTGCAGCGCCGCACACTGGGACGATGGGGGCTCGCGGCCTGCGCCTCGCCATTGAGCTGGCCACTGCCACCGGGCGCGCTGGCCGCGCCCGCGGCGTGGCCCGATCGTCCGCTGCGCCTGCTGGTCGTCTACCCGCCCGGCGGCGTCAGCGACGGCATGGCGCGCGTGCTGGCCGAGCCGCTGTCGCAGGCCCTGGGCGTGCCGGTACTGGTGGAGCATCGCGCGGGCGCAGGCGGTGCCGTCGGCATGGGGGTGCTCGCACGTGCGGCGCCGGACGGCCGCACCCTCGCCTTCTCGGCCATCAGCCCGCTGACGCTGCAACCGCTGCTCACGCGCGTGCGCTACGACCCGCTGCGCGCTTTCGTGCCGGTGGTCAGCGTGATGCGCACGCCGGTGCTGGTGGTGGGCACGCCGGCCTTCGCGGGCCGCGGCTTCGACGCACTGGTCGCACTGGCGCGCGCCCAGCCCGGCGCCGTGCGATGGGCCAGCTCGGGCATGGCGACCGTCGGACACATGGTGCTGGTGCAGGTGCGCGCCCAGAGCGGCGCCGCGATCACGCACATCCCCTATCAAGGCGGCGGCCCGCAGCTGAAGGATGCGCTGGCCGGGCAGTTCGAGGTGCTGTCCACCAATGTAGCCGCGCAGCAGCTGCAGTACATCGAGAGCGGCCGGCTGCAGCCGCTGGCGGTCGGCGCGCCGGCGCGGCTGGACGTGCTGCCCGACGTGCCGACGCTGGCGGAACTCGGCTTTCCGCAGGCCAACCTGGTGTCGCTGTTCGGCCTCTTCGCACCCGCGCGCACGCCAGCGGCGGTGGTGCAGCGGCTCCATGCGGAGATCAACCGCATGCTCGAGACCGAACCGCTGCGCCTGTGGCTGCGGGAGGCGCACAACCTGCCGGCGGGCGGCAGCATGGAGTCCTTCGCGCGAGAGATCGCGCTCGACCGGCAGCGCAACCGCGCACTGGTGGCGGGGCACGCTGCGCTGTTCGACTGATCCACGCGGGCGACCCGGGCAAGGCGCCGGCTGACAACACGGCCGGATCTTCGCGATCCGGCGCCTCCTCCGGCAACCTGGTCGAGTGGTTCGACTTCTACGTCTACGCCTTCTCGGCGATCTACTTCGCCGACTCCTTCTTTCCGAAATCCGATCCGACGGTCCAGCTGCTCGATACGGCGGGCGTCTTCGCAGCGGGCTTCCTGATGCGGCCCGTCGGCGGCTGGCTGTTCGGCCGCATCGCCGATCGCAAGGGCCGCAAGTTCTCGATGGTGGTCTCGGTCACGATGATGTGCGCGGGCTCGCTCGCCATCGCTTGCATGCCCACCTACGACAGCATCGGCGCCTGGGCGCCCGCGCTGCTGCTGGCGGCACGGCTGTTCCAGGGCCTGTCGGTGGGCGGCGAGTACGGCACGACCGCCACCTACATGAGCGAGGTGGCGCTCAAGGGCCAACGCGGGCTTCTTTTCCTCGTTCCAGTACGTCACGCTGATCCGCGGCCAGCTGCTCGCGGTGCTGGTCATCGTGATCCTCGAGCAATTGCTGAGCGAGGCCGAGCTCAAGGCCTGGGGCTGGCGCATCCCCTTCGTGATCGGCGCGCTGACGGCGGTGGTGGCGATGCAGCTGCGGCGCCAGCTGCAGGAGACCTCCAGTGCGGAGAGCCGCAACAACGAGGAGGCCGGCACGCTGGCCGGGCTGTTCCGGCGCCACAAAGCGGCCTTCGTCACCGTGCTGGGCTTCACCGCGGGCGGCTCGCCGATCTTCTACACCTTCACGACCTACATGCAGAAGTACCTGATCAAGACCACCAGCTACGTGATGACCTGCGCCCTGTTCGTCTACATGTGCCTGCAGCCGCCCTTCGGCGCGCTGTCGGACCGCATCGGCCGGCGCAACAACATGCTGCTGTTCGGCGCGCTGGGAGCGCTGGCGACGGTGCCGATCCTGACCGCGCTGCAGCATGTGACGAGCCCGGTGGCCGCGTTCGCGCTGATCATCCTGGCACTGGCGATCGTGAGCTTCTACACCTCGATCAGCGGCATCGTGAAGGCGGAGATGTTTCCACCCGAGGTCCGCGCGCTCGGCGTGGGCCTGGCCTACGCGGTGGCCAATGCGATCTTCGGCGGCTCGGCGGAGTACGTGGCGCTGGGACTCAAGTCACTGGGCCACGAGTCGGCCTTCTTCTGGTACGTGACGGCGATGATGGTGATCGCCTTCCTGGTGAGCTGGCGTCTGCCGCGGCAGGCCAGCTACCTGCACCACGATCACTGAGCCCTTCGCGCGCGATGCTTCAGGCTTCGGACTGCCAGAGCTTGGGGTAGTCCGTGACGAAGCCATCGGCCGTGACGACCAGCAGGGCCTCGTAGTCGAAGCGGGCGGCCTGGTACCAGTACTCCGTCTCGCTGCGGCGCTCGTAGGTCTGCACCAGCGCGCTCAGGCCCTCGTCGTCGAGATCGAGCCAGGCGGCAGGCGACTCGGCGCTCTCGCCGACCTGCAGGTTCAGACGGCGCAGGGCCAGCAGGTTGGTGGCAGGCGTGAAGCCCAGGTCCAGGTCGGTGCAATGCGCCAAGCCCGGCGCGGCCTGGTCGTTGAGGGTCCATCCGCCGTTGCCGGCGCGTGCGATCGCGAAGTCCACCGCCAGGGAACCCACCCAGCCGCGCACGCGGCCCCATTTCGCATGCCAGGCCTTGTCGCAGTGCACGCGATAGTCCAGACGGGCCGGCTGCCCGTTCTCGCTGCGGAACACGGCCGCGCCATCGAGTTGCCACCCGTCGCCGTGCTTCTCCAGGCGACAGGCATCGTGGCCGGGCAGGTCGAGCCGGCGCCAGAACATGGTGGCTACGATTTGCATGGCCGACATGATGGCATCGATGGCCCCGGCACACCAGAGCCCTTCCCCAGCGTTCAAAATCCTTGCCGTGACCATTGCCCCGATCCGCCGCATTGCCCACCTCGACATGGACGCGTTCTATGCCTCGGTGGAATTGCTGCGCTATCCGCAGCTCAAGGGTCTGCCGGTGGTCATCGGCGGAAGCCGGCGCCGCGAAGACGAGGCCCTGCGACACGTGCCGGAAGGCGGCACGCTGGCCGACATTCCGGTCGAAACTTTTCCGCTGCTGAGGGACTACGTGGGGCGAGGCGTGATCACCACGGCGACCTACCCGGCGCGCCCCTTCGGCGTCGGCTCCGCCATGGGGCTCATGAAGGCGGCCAAGCTGTGCCCACAGGCCATCATCCTGCCAGTCGACTTCGACGAGTACCGACGCTTCTCGCGCATCTTCAAGAAGGTGATCACCAACGCCGCGCCGGTGATGGAAGACCGCGGCGTGGACGAGGTGTACATCGACTTCACCGTGGTGCCTGATGGGCAGCTCGAGGGGGGACGGGTGCTGGCGCGACGGATCCAGCGCTCGATCCTCGAGGCCACCGGGCTGACCTGCTCGATCGGTGTCGCGCCCAACAAGCTGCTGGCCAAGATGGCCAGCGAGTTCGAGAAGCCCAACGGTGTCTCCATCGTCTACGAGAGCGACCTCGAGACGCGCATCTGGCCGCTGCCTTGCCGCAAGGTCAACGGCATCGGACCCAAGGCCGACGAGAAGCTGCAGCGTTTCGGCATCCGCACGATCGGCGAACTCGCAGCCCGCGATCGCTCGTGGCTGATCGAGAACTTCGGCAAGGCCACCGGCGCCTGGATGCACGAGATGGCCTGGGGACGCGACGAGCGGCCGGTGGTGACCGAGAGCGAGCCCGTGTCAATGAGCCGCGAGACCACCTTCGACCGCGACCTGCACGCGGTGCGCAACCGCGCCGAACTGGGCGCGATCTTCACGCACCTGTGCGAGAAGGTGGCGGAGGACTTGCAACGCAAAGGCTACGTGGGCAAGACCATCGGCATCAAGCTGCGCTATGACGACTTCAAGATCGCGACGCGCGACCAGACCATCGAGCAGTTCACCGCCGATGCGAAGACCATCCGGCTGACGGCAGGGCGCTGCCTCAAGCGCGTGCCGCTGGAGCGGCCGTTGCGCCTCCTCGGCGTGCGCGTGGGCGCGCTGGTGAAGGCCGGGAGCCAGGAGGCACGAATGGCGCAGGTTGGCAGCACCGCGCGTGCAGAGGCTGAAGCCGCGATGACCGCTTCGCTTTTCTAGCCTAGCGCTTCAGTGCCGGCACGCCGTCGTGCCACTGGGGCCAGTTGGCGACGATGTGATCGACCACGCGCGTGCCGACCAGCGCGATGTTCTCCACCGTCTCGGCAAAGCCGCCGGCAGTTTCGCCGGGGGCCGGATCCAGGTGCTGCAGCGTGGTCTCGCGCGGGTTGCCCTGGTCGAAGTTCACGGCGCCGCGCAGGCTCATCACGCGATCGCTGCCGTGCGTACGCTTGATCACCAGCGTGATCGCAGCGGCTTCCATCTCGGTGATCGCGTAGTCGTCGGCCCCGTAGAGCTTGGCGATGTACTGCGCCTGGTTGGACATGCCGGGGCCGTGGAAGAATGTGTCGCCCGTCATGTGCGTGCCGGTACCGACGAAGGGCGCGCGACGCGCCGCGGCCTGCGGATAGCGCAGCCGGTAGGCCCGGGCAGATTCGGAGTCCTTCAGTGGCGTGTCGGCGGAGAGCGTCATCGCCCAGCCGACGAGCTCCGGGTTGAGCTTGAAGCGCCTGTATTCCTCGTAGCCCTTGCGCGGCATGAAGGTCGGCTCGCCCGGCTTGTTCTCCTCGGGGGCCCAGCGGTGACCGAGGTCGTAGTCGACCAGCCAGGTGGCCCAGTTGACCTCGCCGATGGTGCCGCGCGAGGGCGGCGTGCCGGCCACGCCCGAGAGCACGTAGTAGGTCTTGGAGAAATCGAACTTGGGATGCAGGAGGATCGCCTGCATCGAGGCGGAGGAGTTCACCTTGCCCATGCCGAGCACGGCGCCGCAGACGCCGTCTGCGTTGCAGTAGACCGGCTGCATCGCGCCAGGGACGTTGATCGGCGTGGCGCCTTTCCAGTAGCGCTCGTACCAGTGCTGGAATTCGCCTGCGCGATCGCCGGTGTTCTGGCCGATCTCGAACATGGCGGCAACGAAAACCTTGACCGGCACCCGGGCTGCGGGTTGCGGCGTGGATGCACAACCCGCAAGCAGCACGGCTACAGCAGACAAGGCCAGGACAGGCAGGCGGGACGACCAGATGGAGGACATCGACTTTCCGATAGCAGTAGATAAAAGAGAGATGGCATCGCACTCGCGGCGCGCCCTGCGTCCTACAGCCGCTTGCGGCGCGCACCATCTCGCCGCGGCGCCTTGGCAAACGCACGCTACGTCCGTCATTTTCGCAAAGTCCAATGGCCGCTCCTTCCCGCCCTCGCCCTGCAACGCTCGCCAACGGCCTCGTCTACATCGAGCCGGGAATGGCCGGGCTGAGCCGCGTCAGGCATGGCGCGCACTTCCGTTATCGGGATGCCGAGGGACGTTGGCTGCGCGATACCGGCGAGATCTCACGCATCGAGCGATTGGCGATTCCGCCGGCCTATACAGATGTCTGGATATGCCCCTTGCCCAATGGGCACCTGCAGGCGACCGGCGTCGACGCTCGCGGCCGCAAGCAATATCGCTATCACGCCGAATGGCGACTGCTGAAAGACGAGACGAAGTTCGAGCGCCTCGAACTGTTCGGCCGCGCATTGCCGAAGATTCGCGCCCGCGTGGTGCGCGATTTGCGCGCGGGCGGCAGGGAGGCTTCACCGCAGCGGGCAACTGTGCTTGCCACCATCGTGCGATTGCTCGATATCACTTTCCTGCGCGTAGGCAACGAGGAATACGCCAGTACCAACCGCTCCTATGGGCTCAGCACGTTGCGCAACAGGCATGTGGCCGTCCGTGGCTCGTCTCTGAAACTGCGCTTTCGCGGCAAGAGCGGGATCCTTCATGAAGCAGAAGTCGATGACCCAGGTGTCGCTCGCGTGGTACGTCGCTGCCAGCAGTTGTCCGGGCAAGAGTTGTTCCAGTACCAGGCTGAAGACGGGGAGGTACGCAGCGTGACCTCCACCGACGTCAACGAGTACTTGCGAGAGGCGGCCGGCGATAACTTCACGGCGAAGGACTTCCGTACTTGGCACGGTACGGTGCAGGCGCTTGAACTCACGCGCTTGGCGTGCAGTGCAGACAGCGCCGACGTTGCGACGAGCAAGCGCTACAGCGCTAAGGAAATCCTGGGCGCGGTCGCCAAGCAGCTCGGCAATACGCCCGCTGTCTGCAAGAAGGCCTATGTGCATCCTGCCGTGTTGGCGCTCGGCGCCAAGCTGGCGGAGGATGCGGGGGGAATGACGGAGATTTGGGCTGAATTGACGGACAAGAAAAAAAGTGTTCGCCGGCTATATGCCGCCGAAGCACGATTACTGGCCTTTTTGCAACAACAGCGCCTCGAAGCCAAGCGCACTCGGCCACTCGGCGGACATTAATTCAGTAGATGCGCGAGTTTTCGATTCTCTAAAACAAAAAGCCCAACCTTGCGGGGTTGGGCTTTTTGAGGGCTGTAAGAGCCTGACGATGACCTACTTTCACACGGGA
>NZ_LYMK01000019.1 GCF_002157355.1 Variovorax sp. JS1663
CCCGCGCGCCAACAGCCCCCCCACCCGTCCGAGCTGGCGCCACACCACCCGCGGGGATAGCCCGCGAGGAACCAAGCCCCCAAAGCACCTGCACCTATGAAGACATTCATCGCCGCCGTCGCCCTGAGTCCCTGGATCGCCTACTACCTGCTGAGTCTGCGGGCCGGCGAGGACGCAGCGTGGCAGTTCGTGAGTTCCAGCCTGTGGGTGGCCACGCCCATCCTGATCGCGGTCGCCGCCCTGCGCGCCTACGGCGAAGGCCTGCAGCGCGGCGCGCGCGGCTGCGACGTGAGCAACCCGGACCGCCCCGCATTTCAACCCACCCAACTCGGACAACTGAATTGAGCTCCGCAGCCGACCTTCTCTCCCGCCACCTCTTCGGGCGGATCCCCGTCGCGCCGACTGCGCCGGCCGACTCCTCCTGCACGATCCGCAGCATGGACGGCCTGCCGCCCGTGCGCCGCCAGCGCCCCGGCCTGCACCGGCACCCAGCCACCGAGATCACGCCGGCGATGCGGTCGCTCAACTGCCCGAGCGTGCGCGGCGCAGGCGTGCCCGAGCCCGGCACCCAGATGAAGCCCGAGATCGCCGCCCTCTGGGCCGACGCCCTCGAATCGGGCAAGTACAAGCGCGGCGCGCGGCGCCTGAAGGACCGGCTCGGCCGCCACTCGGCCGTCGGCGTCCTGTGCGAGGTGCACCGCTCGCTGCACCCGGCCATGCGGGACCTGCAGCCCGAAGGCGCCAGCTACCTCGGCGAGAGCGCCCTGCTGCCGCGCGTCGTGCTCGCCTGGGCCGGCTTGGACCTCTTTGCGAGCCAGGGGCCCGAGATCGCCATCAAGTCGAAGCTGACCCGCCAGTGGCGCTCGTTCGCCGTGGACGTGCACGACTTCATGGGCGCGTCCTGGCCCGAGATCGCGCGGGCCATGCGCAGCCAGATCTGATGAAGCGAGCAACCGTTCCCATGGGCTTCGATGCCGCCTTGTTCGGGGCTTGCCTGAGGCAGCGTCGCCTGAACAAGTCGCTCACGCTGCAGGAGCTGGCCGGTCTAACCGGCTTCTCGGTGTCCTCGATCTCCGAGATGGAGAACGGCCGGAAGCCCACCTTCCCGAAAGCCGCCGGCGTCTGCAAAGCGCTCGGCGTGCGCCTCTCCCGCGTGTTGCTCGATGCCGAGCGACAAGCCGATGCGGCCCGTGCCGCGAAGTGAATCCGAAGAGAAAGCCCCCCATGGTCCGAGACGCCTTGATAGGTTTCGGCGTGGACGCGCTCGGCAGACAGCCAAGGCTGGCGGCAAGCGGGCCTTCCCCGACCCGCCTCCTTCGCGATAAGCTCTGGCTAGAATTCGGGCAGCCGTGCGTTTGAAGATTGCAATTCTTTCCACAACGTTCATCGACAATTCACACGTTTCTGTCGCCAACGTTCAAAACGTCAGGCGATGACTCCATCAATCAAACGTTCCAGACTCAATGACGAAGTCCTACGCGCAAATCAAAGCCACCATCGCCAAACTCGAAAAGGAAGCTGCCGCGCTCCGTGCAGCTGAAGCGACCAAGGTGGTTGCGCAAATCAGGGAGTCGATTGCAACGTTTGGCCTCACGGTCGAACAGCTCTTTGGCCGCGGAGCCAAAGCATTGAAGGCAGCCGCGGGCAAGGCTCTCGGCGGCGGCAAGGCAGCTCGCAAGGGCGCAGGTATTCCCAAGTACCGCGACCCGAAGACGGGCAAGACTTGGACGGGCTTCGGCAAGGCCCCGAGTTGGATTGCCACGGCTCGCAGCCGTGACAAGTTCCTCATCGACCAACCTGGCGACGTCACAGTGCCTTCCGCCAAGGAAGCCGCGGCGCCTGTCGCTGCAGTGGCAAAGAAGGCCACCCGCAAGGCCCGCACCGTTGCTGCTCCGGCGAAGAAGTCGATTCGCATCAAGAAGGTGGCTCCCACTTCTGCCTCAGTCCCCGAAATCAAGGCGGCGAAGCGAGTTGCAAAGAACGCTGTCGCCAGGAAGAGTGCTGCTTCGAAGAAGACCGCGCCCGCAAAGAAAGCAGCGGCTGCACCCAAGGCTGCGAAGGCTGCGAAGGCTGCGAAGGCTGCCAAGAAGGCCGCCGCCTCCAAGGATGTCAAGTCCCACCCTGCCGCCAAGACCCGTAGCCTGCGCACGACCACGAAGGCTGCGGCGCCTGTTGTGACATCCGCCGCGCCGGAGACAGCCGAGACGGGAGTATCCGGGACCTGACATCTCCGCCGGCCTGTCTCGCCGAAGAGGCAACCCAATCGGGCCGCTTTGCGGACCGACTCTATTGGTTCGGTGGCCTCATTCTGTTCGTTCTGACCCTTTGATCAGCGACGGTCGGCTTCAACTCGTGCCAGATGAGGCATGTGCCCGCTGCTGATGCTTCCCCGCAACGGGTAAGAGCGCGCGCAGGCTTCGATGCAGTGCGCGACCCTTATCCTCGGGCGACATGGCCCGCACCGTCACGAACTCCACAGCACGCAGCCTCCCCTGGCTGCAGAACCCGCTCCAGGCGCACAAGGAGTGGCGCTCGACGCTGAGCTGGAGCCACGCAGGGGACGAGAGCAACGGCGAAGCGCTCTACACGGAGCACAGCAACAAGCTCTACCAGTCCTTCTGGGGCAAGTTCTGCCGGTGGCTCGCAGCCAAGTCGCTCAAGCTCGACCAGGTCCAGCAGGCCCACATCGAGGACTTTCTCGCATCGCTGCGCGGTCGCAAGAGCGCGCCGGCCAGCGTGCGCACCATGCGCACCTATTTGGCTGAGATCAACCGGGTGTTCACGCACCTGGAGGCATCGGGTGTCCTGCGCACCAACCCCGCAGCGGTCGTGCTCGAAGGCAAGCGCAGGAAGGCCGAGAGCCGCATCGAGACCGACCCACCGCTGCCTGCCGGCCCGACGTTCCTGGCGGCCTACGAGAAGATGGCCGCCCGGATGTTCGTCGAAGAGCGCGCGCAGCTGCGCCAGGGGTGGACGCCCGCGCGCAACCTCGCGCTGCGGCTCCTCGTCGCTGAATGCGGCCTGAAGCTGTCCGAGGTCTGCAAGCTCATCCCGCGGAACATCTCCTTCCTGGAAGACGGCACGGTGGTGATCCGCTCACCTGGACACCGGCAAGTCGCAGCGCGGACGGTCGTCGGGAAGCGCCAGCTCGCCGCCGCCCTCGCGCGCTGGATCGATATGCGCTCTGAGCTTCGGGTCGTCCGGTCTCGCCGGGCAATCGCGGAGGGCTCGCGCGCCTCGAACCGCCTCTTTCTCGGCCAGATCGACATCGCAGCGGCCGGGGACGTGGTCGCCGGCGGGCTCGGCGCGGCGCGCAGCCCGATCGCCCCGGACCTAGCCGAGCGCGTCGTGACCAGCTGCGTGGAGCGGACCCTGGAGGAGCTGGGCCACCAGGCCGCGTTCCACGGCCCGCAGTTCGTGCGCAACGCCTATGCGGCGCGGCTGATCCATCGTGGGATGAACGACGCGGATGTATCAAATCAGCTGGGGATGAAGACGACGTTTACGGCGCGGGCGATTCGCGAGAAGCTTCAGCAGGGGTAGGCCGAATGCTCAGCCATCAAGAGATCCACGCCACCGCCACGCCGCCGCCAAGCATGCCTAGCTCCAAGGGACTCGACGCCGTGCTGCTCAATGAGGAGCTGCACGAGGCCCACTGTCGGATCGTCACGCCGTCAGCGCTCGCACTGCTCCTGGGGTTGCCGGGCCGCTCGGGCGTGTTCCTTCCCCAGGCCTCCCTCGGCTACTGCCAGAGTTTTGGCCGAATCATCGTTGTGGGGCGCGCGCCAAAGGGGTGGCTGAACAAGGTCGATCTGTCCACCACGCCGATAGCCGACTATGTTCGTCGCTCCGCCGACGCCCACCTCGGGTTGCTGTTGGCGAAACCGGGGAAGCACAAGTTCCTCCAGTTTTTGAATCGCGGCAACCAGCGCATGGGTGGTGTTGCCGGTGCTCTTGGCTGGTGCAATCTATTCGCGGCCAGCCATGCTAGTGCCTCGCCAACGACCATTGCGAAGAACTTCCCCGACGCGTACCAGGCCATCAAGCGCCTCTCCAGAGAGCTTCTGGACGCCCAGTTGAGGATTCTTCGGCCGCACGTCATCTGCTTTGCAACGAACCCGTCCTTCGACACCCAGCTCAAGAGCCACTTCGGTGAGCGAATGGGTCCTGTTGCCGTTGAGAATGAAGGCGCCCGGCTGCGCTTCGAGCTTGATGGCATTCCCGCCTGGCGCATCAACCACCCGATGCACCTGACGAAGCTCGATCGTGATACGGCGCTAAAGGACATGATTGCGGTCGCAAAGGCCGCTGCCACCCGCGAAACGGCCTAGCCGGATCGAGGCCTGATTCCAACATCCGGATCCGCGTCGTACGGCCACCCGAGCTCGTAGCTTCCCAGCGGCGCCGGCGCTGAATCGTTCGCGGCGCGCCGGTCCCCTTCCCTGCGCACGATGGGCACATAGGCGTCCCAGCGGACAGCGGCCATCACCATTTCGTCGACCTTCTCGCGCGTCGCACTGGCCGGCACCAGAAGCCTGAAGCGCTCGAGGGTGGCCGCCTCCATTGCTGGCGAGTTCGACATCCTCAGGAACGCCTGGTCGGCCTCCTCGACCGTTGAGAACCAGCGGGCCGATGTGCCCATCACCGCACGCGGGTCCACGGCGATGCAGTGCACTGACCTGCTCGCCGGCGATCCGACAGAAGCCGGGGCCAGCGCAATAGTTGCTTGAGGACCGGCATGGCCGGAGCGTCTGGAGAGAAATGAAGGGAGTCGCGCCACAGTCTGCCTTGCGGTATTCGTGTCTGTGTCGGTATTCTGTTGCGAACTAACAATTTCACAAGCTTTTTCTGAAGTCGAGCAGAATCCCTGTGGATCTCGATCGATGGAGACCCTCCCCTGCATCGAATCTCGAAGCCCTGTATGACCGTCTTCAGCATAGCAATCACCATGGACATCGTCTGCGCCGCCATCAGCATGGCCGGCAGCCTGCTCGTGGCGCGTTATGACCGGTGGTCGTACCTGGGCTGGATGGCCTGGCTCGTGGCCAACGTTCTCTGGATCGTCTGGGCGTTCACCGCGCCGACCGCGCCCGTGTGGGGCGTCGTCGCCCAGAACGTCTATTTCTTCTACACCAGCGTGAAGGGCTACCTCGCCTGCCGCAAGTCCATGAAGGCGGCCCCGGCGTCTTCCGCAATGGCATCGGCCTGACCGCTCGCCTCCTCCGGAATCACATGACCACTCAACGCCTGGACCCTCGCCGGCTCCATACCCCTGAGATCGAAGCCCTTCGCGCCCCTTTCGAAGGCTACCTCCGTTCCACTCTGCTCCAAGGCCTGCCCGACAGCGACGTGTGCAAACTTCTAGAGCGCGCCGGCACCGGCTACGTCGAGGGTCACATCGACGCTGCGTGGAACGGGTTCCAATGGCTGGCCCAGGAAACCCTGATTCGGCTGGAAGACGATCACAAGCCGGCCGAGGTCCGCAAGGTCGGCGCAGCGCCCGCGGATGCCTCGCGCCCGAATGCTGAAGCCGTGGCTGCCTCCTACTACCCCTTGACCAACGGCGAGGAGATCGACTGGGCACTGCCTCTCTTCGACAGCGACGGGTACCCCCATAGACTTGTAGAACTCGGTGGCATCCAGGTCGTCACCCGCCACTCGTTCGCCTTCGTCATCTGGGACCGGAAATCGCTCTCGATGGTCAACAATCCTGACGGCACCCCGTTGACCATCGGCAACACCCCCATGTCGCCCGAGGAACGCGAGCGTCGGCGCCAAGTGGGCGCGCAATGCTGGGCGACCTGCATGCTCAGGCAGCGCAGCGGGCCGAAGACGACCAGGACGACGAGCGCAGCTCCACTCCCCGCGGCTGATCGCGGTGCTGGACATTCCCGTCATCGCGCTCTTCACCGCCGCCACCGCGAGCGGCTTCGTCGGCGCGCTCGCCGGAGGTGCTTTCGTCGTCCGATCGCTGCGCAAGGGGCCACCTCGCCGTGCGGACGGTCGAGTTGCCGCGCCAGCTCCTGGCGCTCGACTCGCTCGTCGTGACCACCGTCTTTCAGGAATCGGAAGGCCGGATCGTCATGAGGACGGACAAGGAAATCCGCCCGGCGGAAGTGCAGGCCGACATGATCCAGGCCTGGCTCGACGAGAACGACCTGGTGGTCCAGTTCAAGACCCGCGAGTTCAAGGCGCCCCCGCCGAAGAGCAATCCCTGGAAGGCCAAGCAGTGAGCGCCGCGTTCCAGCGCATGAGCGCAGCCGAATATCGCGCGCGAATGGGCCTTGCCCCGGCGGGCTCGCCCGACAGCGAACTCCTCCGATCGGTTGCGCCAGAACACCTGCGAGTCCGTGGCGGCTCGCTGGCGCTGGAGACGTCCGCACCAAAGACAACCTCGCTGGCGCTGGCGCCGGAAGTTGACGCCCGGTCCGACCTCGCAAGCCCCGCAAGCTAGCACTGGCAAACGGCCACCCGACGGAGGACCAGATTCACCGGGCCTGTGCGGACTGGGTCTTCGCTCACGAGGGGATCTATCCCTTCCTGCGCTGGCTCATGCACGTGCCCAACGGCGGCCTGCGCAGCCGGGGCGAGGCCGGAAGAATGCGCGCCATGGGCGTGCGCAAGGGCGTCGTGGACTGGATCCTTCCATTCCCGAGCCCGACCGGCCGATATACCGGCCTGGCGATCGAAGTGAAGTCCAACCGCGGAACGGTAAGCGACGAGCAACAAGACTTTCTGGACGATGCGGCTGCCGCCGGCTGGCTCACGGCCGTCGTCCGTTCAAGTGATGAATTTGTGAAGGCAGTAGAGCAATGGATCCGAGTAAGACCCTGATCGATGAACACGCGCGGCGGCGCATCGGCGAGGCCATGGGAGAGCCAGCAGAAGTCGTCTGGCGCGTGATGGACCACGAAGAGACCAACTGCGCGCGTGAGTTCAACCGCAGCAATTCCAGGCACCCCGAGCGCGATTGCAAGGCCTGGATTGCCGGGCGCGACAAGCTCCACCCCGAGCACAAACCCGGCTACCAGGCGCGCCCCTCCGAGGTCTTCCCGAACTACCTCGGCCTGACGAACGCCGGTGCACGCTTCGTCAACTGGGGCCTCATGCAGCTGGACGAGCCCGGCCGCGAGAACCTCTACACGCGCATGCTCGGCGGCGAAACGGTCGTGATTGCCCTCGCCGCCATCCTTTTCCCTGAGCCCACCTGAACGCACCTGGCGCCACGCGAACGATGTCCACTCTCGAACATGCACCCGCATCCAGCTTTCTCTTCTACACGGGCAACGGATCCGACAAGGTGTACCAGGCACACCTGCGGCAAAAGGACGCGGGCTGGGTGGTCGACTATGGAAACGGCCCGCGCGGCGGCACCCTGCGCACCGGCACCAAGACGGCAACGCCCCTCGCCTACAAAGCGGCCAGGAAGATCTACGACAAGCTGGTGCGCGAGAAGACCTCGGGAGGCTACACCCCGGACCAGTCGGGCACGCTCTACACCGCGAGCGACCTCGCGGGGCGCAAGAGCGGCGAGCTGCCGCAGCTGCCCACGGCGATCACCGAGGACCAGGCCGAGCTGCTCATGCGCGACACGAACTGGGGTCTGCAGCAGAAGGCCGATGGCGAGAACCGCATCCTGATCTTGGAGGGCACCACGGTGCGCGGCACCAACCGGCGCGGCCTCTTCGTCGACATCCCCCAGAACTGGAGCGAACTCTACTCGGACGGCCGCACCGTCATCGCCGGCGAGCACGTCGGCGACCGCTTCATGGCCTTCGACTTGCTCGAGTCCAAGGGCCAGGACTTCCGGGGCCGCCCGTTCCTCACCCGCTTCAACCACCTCGAACAGATCGCCAGCGCCATCCCATGGATGGAAGTGCTCGAACTGAGCGTCGCCACGGAGGACAAGCGCCGCCGCGCCGCCGAGATCCTCGCGTCGAACGGCGAAGGCTTCGTCTTCAAGCGGCTGGAGGCCCCCTTCGAAGCCGGCCGCAGCGAGGACAGCCTGAAGTTCAAGTTCACCGAGACGGCTACATGCCTGGTGCTGCGCCAGAACGCCCAGCGCTCGGTCGCGGTGGGACTGCGCGACGACACCGGCGCCATGGTCGACCTGGGCAACGTGACGATCCCGCCGAGCGAGGCCATGCCCGCCGTGGGCAGCCTGGTCGAAGTGCGATACCTCTACCGCTTCAACGAAGGCAAACTCGAGCAGCCGGTCTTCAAGATGCCGCGCCCGGACATGACCGAGGACGCGGCGGTGCTCTCGCAGGTGACGCGGATCAAGGTGCGAGGTGACGAACGTTCAGAGAGCGGGGACGAGGAAGCCGAGGAATGCCTCGAGGATCGTCCTCGCTGCTGATCCAGATCAGGGGCGGCGCCGCCCGCCTGGTGGTATCGACCGTTGGCGGACACCCTTTCCGCGCGGCGCAGCAACGAAAAGTCAAGGCCCTCTTTTCCCCGTGCCCGGTGGACAGCTCTGTGGACAAGTCCATGAGCAACCACTCGGAACCGCATCTAGCGTGGTTTCCCTTGGGGTGCTCACAGAATAGGCAGTCAGGGACTTTTTTTCTAGGACTCGTCGCCGGTTCCTCACGGCACCTGCCACGGGTTCTCAGATTCGTCGATCCCCCGGAATTACCGCGTTTCGCTTTCACTCACCTCACCTGCCCGGAAAGCCGGTCCATCAAGCGCCGCATCTCCAGCAGACCAGCCTCCTCCTCGAGCCCGTCGTCGGCCACCTCCCCGCCGATCCAGCTGCGCTCGAAGATGACCTTGATCCAGTCCTCGCCGAACCCCTTGAAGAGCGGGAGATTGCGCACCATGGGATGCGCCAGCATCGTGCTCACGAACTCCCGCGGCCGCTGGCGCAGGAACGGACGCACCGTGAGCTGGCGCGGCAGCGGGACGCCGGCGGGATGCGAGATCCCGGTCGTCAGGTCCGTCCGCATGGTCATGGCCACCAGGTGGCCGAACTCGGGAAACGGGCACACCGGCTTCGCATCGAAGTTGAAAGACAGGTAGGCGAGGTTCCACGCCTCCAGGTCGTGCTTGAGCGCCGGGAGCGTGCTGGGCCCGCGAAACTCACCGTCGACGAACCGCCCGTAGTCCTCGATCGGCTTGGCTGAATATCTCACTCGAACGCCTTCCTCCTGGGCGCCGAGCCTACCAAACCGCGCGTCGCCTCATCGGGGCGCCCCGGCCGGCCCGTTGATTGATGCGCCAAGGCTTGTTCCGGCGAGGCTGTTGCGCCAGAGAAACAGCTTCCGGGGAGAGAGATCTTCGAGCCTACAGAGGAAAGAGCGAAGACGTGATTCCCCGAACCTCTTCTGTTCCGCTACGATACTCTAATGCGAACGAAAGAGGCGAGCAAATCCGCCAGACATCGGGCATTCGAAGGACTTTCATGACACCCACCAGCCTCGATCTCTTCAGCGAGCCCGAAACCGCCAGCGCGCCAGCCCCCAAGGCCGGCATGCCCACTTCGATCACAGCGACCAGCACGGGCATGCCTCCCGAATGGGGCCCCTACGCCCTCGACATTGTCTTCGCAGACCGCAAGCAGTATCGCAAGGCCCGCCTCTCGCCAGCCGCATCCGCCGAGCTGGTGCGCGCGCTCTGGACCTACGCACATGCCCGCCATGAGTCACTGATGTCCCGGCGCGCCGCCGACAGCTCGGTTCTACTCGGGAGCCGCTCTCGGAAAGACGAATTGAACGAGGCGATGCGTATCATCGAAAGCCACTGCATCGTGGGGGAAGACATTCCTCCCGCACGCGAGTTCGGCCCCCAGTTCGATCTTCGGCACCTCGCCGGCGAATCGCCCTTCCCGGTCGCTGAGACGCCGTGACCAGAATGCGCGTCAACCCCGCCCTTCAGGGCGGGGAAGGAAAGCGTGGACGCCGCAGGCGTCCCTTCCTGTACGGCGCTGCTCAGTCTGCAATGGAGTCGCGGGAATTTCTAAGCGATCTGTCTTCGCGACCTTGCGCGTAGCGCTGACGCCTCTCCATACTGTTCCTCACATGTCCATCGATTCGGCCCTCCGCGCCTACCGCTTCCAGCTCCGTCCGCGCCCCGCGCAGGAGAGACAGCTGGCCCGCTACGCGGGCATGCTGCGCTGGCTCTGGAATCGAGCTCTCGCCGAACAGCAGGCACGCCGCGAGCGCGGCGAGCCCTACGCGAACTACGTGGCTATGGCCAAGTGGCTCACGGCCTGGCGCAACGCGCCAGAGACGCAGTGGCTGGCCGATGGCCCTGTGCATCCCCAGCAGCAGGTCTTGAAGCGCTTGGACGCAACATTCCAGACTTTCTTCGCGAATATGAAGGCGGGCAAGAAGCCTGGCTACCCCCGCTTTAAGAAGCGGGGCGAGGAGCCGGGCATTCGATTTCCGGACAACAAGCAGTTCAAGCTGGAGGCGGCCAACGGCCGCCTTCAGTTGCCGAAGCTCGGCTGGGTGCGCATGCGGATGAGCCGGACGGTCGAAGGTGATCTGCGCAACGCCAGCATCACCCGCGAGGGAGACCGCTGGTACGTGGCAATCCAGACGCTGCAGCCCGCCGTCCTTCCGGCCGCCGACGTTGCGCCGACGCTCGGCATCGACGTGGGCGTCACGAACTTCGCGGGCCTCTCGGATGAACGGCTGATCGCGTCTCTGGCGGCGCTGGCCGCACAGCAGCGGCGCCTCGCGCGCTACCAGCGCAGCGTAAGCCGCAAGCAAAAGGCTTCATGCAATCGCAAGAAGGCCATCGTGAAGCTGCGCGCGCTGCACAGGCGCATCGCGCAGCAGCGCAGCGACTGGCTGCACAAGCTCACGAGTGGCCTGGCGGCCGAGCATCCTGTGATCGCGATCGAGGACCTGCGCGTTGTGGCGATGAGTGCCTCGGCCCGCGGTAGCGCGGACAGGCCGGGGCGCAACGTGCGCCAGAAGGCCGGCCTCAATCGCTCGATCCTTGACGCTGCGTGGGGCGAGTTCAGGCGCCAGCTCGAGTACAAACTCGCCGCCGTCGGCGGCCAGCTGGTGGACGTGAATCCGGCCTATACCAGCCGCACCTGCCGCATCTGCGGCCACGAGTCGGCCGACAACCGGAAGACGCAAAGCGTCTTCGCCTGCGTGGCCTGCGGCCACACCGAACATGCGGACATCAACGCCGCAAGGAACATTCTGGCCGCGGGGCACGCGGTCTGGGCTTCGACACTGAAGCCCGATGCCTGTGGAGGGGTGGTCAGACGCGCGGCGTCCGCAAGGACGAAGCGCGCAGCCCCGGCGAAGCAGGAACCCTCCGAAGGAGTAACCTGTGCGTAAGGCCCAGGTCACGTCAGCAGGAATCCCCGTCCTTCAGGGCGGGGAGGATGTCAACGATCTCCACATGGACAACGACGACGATCCGGACGAGACGCTCGAAGTGCTCTCGCGGATCAACTTCAACGGCATGGGCTGGATCGCCAAGCTCACGGCCAACGAGCGGGTCGAGCTGCTGAAGCGATTCGCCGCCCTCCCCTATGCCATGGAAGTCGAGAGCACTCGCGGCTGCGTTGCCGTGCTTCACGGCGAGGTGCCCCGCGGCATGGACTGGGAGGACTTCGTCGCAGGCCTGGAGCATGGCGATGCTGACGTTCTGGAATCGTGCCTGCGCGGCCGCGAGCGCCTGAAGCGCGGTGACTCGCGGGGCGTTCCTGGCATCGGCCGGATCTTCGCTGGCCACACACCGCAGCCAGCAGCAAGCAGCAGCAGCAGGCAGTTCGGGGGCGCCGCGCGCCTGGGAAACTGCTACGCGACCGACAGCGGGGCCGTCTTCGCCGAGCTGTCGAATCGACGAGGCGCGGCGCTCACGATGGCCAACATGGCCTTCCAGACCGGCTCTCTCACGAGCCCTCGCGAGGAAGGCCGGGTCCGACTGCACGACCAGACCGCGGACGCGCCTCTTGGGGCTTATGCCGAGGCCGAGCAGACAGCGCCGCGCGGCTAGCGCTCCACACGCCCGGCATTTCCCGCCGATAGATCCTGGCGGGCAGTCGCGGGCCGCTCGCAGTTCATCTGCAGCGACGCATGCGCGGTGAGGATCGGCCTCAAGCCAAGAGCTGCTGCGGCTCATTGACAACAAGCCCGACGCTCTCAACAGCGTCAAAGTAGTACCTACTTGATACGTGCCCTGGCACATATCGATGGCTCGCGCGGTTTTTTTTGCGCGTTGCTCTAGCGCGAATTGAGTCCGCATCGATACTATGAATTGTCATTAAATCACTCGGAAGCATTCATGCAGAAAAAGGTTCTCTCTCCGATCGCTCTGGCCCTGGTCACCCTCGCCCTGGTGGGCTGCGGCGGCGGCGGTGGTGGAGGCGGTGGTGGTGGATTCCTGCCGATCGCCGCGGCCCCAGCTCCTGCGCCGGCACCCGCGCCAGCGGCGCCGGCACCGGCACCCGCAGCCGATCCGGCTCCGGAGCTTCCGGCCGCCCCCCCGCCGCCCACCTCTGGCGATTCGACGCTCGTGACGAGCATCAATGCCGCTACCTACACGGCCGGCTCGGAGGAGTTGGCAGCCTTCGCCAAACTCAACGCTGAGCGTCAGAACTGCGGCTTCGGTCTTCTGCAGCAGAGCACTCCGTTGGACACGGCCGCCTCCGGTCATGCGAACTACCTGCTTCGCAACAACAAGGCCGGCCACTTCCAGGACCCGAGCGATCCGTTCTTCACCGGCAACAACGCGCTTGACCGCGCCAATGCTGCGGGCTATTCAACGTTGCTCGTTCTCGACGACAACGCGGACATCACCGGCGGCGGCGCCAACCTGATCACAGGCCTCGGCGTGCAAGCTCTTCGCGGGCTGCTGAGTGCTCCCTACCATGCTCTCAGCCTCCTGAGCCCCGAATTGGACATCGGCATCTCGATCAAGAGCAGCGACGCCACGGGTACCACCGGTACCTTCGGCCCACGTTCGATCCACCAATTCAATCTGGGCCTCGCGCAGGGGGCTGCGTCGCAAAAGCCGAGCAGCGCGGCGGTCCAGACGTACCCGTGCGACGGAACGATCGGCACGGCGCACACGCTCAGGAACGAGACTCCAAACCCGATCCCGGGTCGCGATCTGAATGCCAACCCCATCGGACAGCCGATCCTGATCGCAGTTCGTCCGGGTCAGGGCATCGCCATCTCGAGCGCCTCGATGAAGGCGAAGGTCAGCGGCACGGTCGTGGCCCTGCGCCCCGTCATGACGAAGGCAAACGACGCCAACGGCATGCTGAACCCGAGCCAAGCCGTTCTGATGCCCGATGCGCCGCTGAGCCCCAACACCGAGTACGAAGTGAGCATCGTCGGCAACAACACCACGCTGACTTTTGACGGCACCAACTGGGTGAGCACCGGCACCAACCCCGCGATCACGACCAACTCGACCGGTGCCTTCACCAAGACGTTCTCGTTCACCACGGGCAGTTAAGCTCTCGCACTAGCCGCTCAGCGCTGCGCCATCTCCAGGAGGGTCTCGTGCCCTCTTGCAGATGGCGCGTTTCATTGGAGAGAAGATGATCAGTGTGGGAATCCTAGATCGCAGGCCTATCGTTCGCGCGGGGCTCGAGCTGTTCCTGGCCGGGCTTCCGGATCTACGCTTTGCCGGACATACGGGCGACCCAGGAAAAGTGGTGAGCCTTGTGCGGACAGAGGATGTGCGGGTGCTCATCTGTTCCCTGTCGCATGCGGTCGACGTCCTCAGGGAGACTCGCGAGCATTGCTCGGAGCTGGCTGTCCTGGTGCTCTCGGATGTACCCCCAGACGAACTGGTCGTGCAGGCAATTCGCTCGGGCGCCAAAGGGCACCTTCAGGCCGATGCGCGGCGGGCGGAGTTTCTGGATGCGTTTCGCGCGGTTGCCACGGGCCGCACCCACCTCTCGGCATCCCTGGCGGAGCAGCTCATCGACAAGAGGGAAGGGCCGGCCAAGGCCCCGCATGAGACTCTGTCGGAACGCGAGTTCCAAGTGTTCATGAAGCTCGCTCAGGGGAGCTCCGCCGTCGAAATCGCGAAGTCACCGGCCCTCAGCGCCAAAACTGTTGCGACCTATCGCTCTCGCGTCCTTGAGAAGATGCAGTTGACCAGCAACAGTGACCTCACCTACTACGCCATGAAGAATCGCCTCATGGCTTGAGCTGGACGCACCCAAGAAGAAAGCCGCCTCAGGGCGGCTTTCTTCTTGGCCGGAGCCAGAATGCTAGATCGCGGCCGCCCGGCGTGTCGCGTAGATCCGCTCTACCAAGGACGCGGATTCACCGCCTGACAGAACGCAATCCATTGAATCCCACCCAACGCAAGGGCACAGTCCGAAATGCCCAGGTTCCACGCCGCATCCACGCGCCCGGCGACCGCATTCGCCGTAGCCTGGGCGTTGTTTGCTCGGTTCCACGCGTCAGCAGCGGTGTTGCTGGCGTAGTTCGCAACGTCCCCAGCCCAGTTGGCTGTGGCCTGGGCGTTGTTGCCGACTTGGGTCGCATAGTTGGCCTGGTTGTTCGCCACCGTGGCCGTCCACTGCGCGTTATTGATGCCGGCGTTCAGGTTGGCCACGATCTGATTGATCGGGGCGGCTGTCACCTGTCGGCCGGCGGTCGAGTTCGCCACCTGGAAGGTCTGCGCGGCGGCAGGAAGGGCAGCGCAAACAACCACGCCTGCGGCCAGCAGATGGAGGGATCGCGCAACAATCCGCAAGTTGAACATTGGAAATCCTTCGCCCAAAAAATGCAGCGTATTTTTTGGGCCAATCGAAAAGGCCAGACATTGTCTGCAGCGCACTATGTACACGAAGTGTAACTCTTTTGATGCTATGCGCCACGGGAGATGGATTTTTTCCAGAGGAATTGGACGTAGGTTTCCGAAAGATGTGGTCAATTTTGACTAAGAACTGCGCAGCTGGCCTGCTACAACGCAGCCCCCTTCCCCCGAATACCTGCTGCGCCCTCCTGCTGTTGCCGCCCTCTCGACCTTGCGACCGAACGCGCGCCCACTCAGAACGACCAGGTCAAGTCGACCTTGGCCCCGTGGTCCTGAAGGCCATTACCGAACTGCCCTGAGTAGGAGGCGCTGAGCGTCAGGTTCGGGCGTAGCTGCGTCTCGATACCCGCCTCCAGCACCGCGACATTCTTCGCCAGCGGCACGCCGGCCAAGGTGAACGGCAGGCTGCCGCCGAATGCATGCGTGGTGTTCGGCGTCGTGTCGCCAAACGCATGGCGCCAGCCCGGCCTGCCGCGCAGGCGCGTGCTGTCGCTCGCCTGCATTCTTGCCCGCACGCCGAGGGTGGAGAAGGTCGTGTCGCTGCTGGCGCCTTCGCCGTAGAGCGCCGCCGGTCCGCTGCGCTCGAAGGAAGAGCGGACCCTGCGCGGCACGTTCGGCGCCGAACAAGAAGACTCGTGCGCCAATGTGCGGCGACGGATCTCACGGCTGCGGCCGTGGCCGCAATTGGACTCTGTTCCTTTACTACTTTGGGCCGGCGATGCAGGGCGAGAACGTTTCGGACAGCCGGGCCCGCCCCGCTTGACATCTTGCGGTCAGAAAGTAGCATGTATATCCATGAAGGGATATACATCATGGACCTGCAAGTGGCAAAGTGGGGCAACAGCCTAGCCCTTCGGATTCCGTCCGAGGTCGTGCGCCGGCTCGGCCTGCACGAAGGCGCAACCGTCGACGCGCAGATCACCGTGGATGGCGCCCTGTCGATCCGGCCAGCGCAGTGGGATCGCAAGGCGTTCGCTCTCGAGTTGACCGAGGCGCGCAAAGCCATGCCGATGAGCGCCCCCGTGATGGAAGAAGTACGCCGCGATGCCAGGTACTGACATGGTCTACGTCGACACCAGCGTGCTCGTGCCTCTGTTTGTGAATGAGGCCCACAGCGCGGCCGCCGCCGCTTGGTACTCGAGCGAGAAGGCGGAACTCGTCGCCGCGGCCTGGTGCATTCCGGAGTTCGCCAGCGCGCTTGGCATCAAGCAGCGCACCGGCGCGATCGACGCGCAACACGCTCAAGGCGCCTGGTCGCGCTTCGAACGCATGGTGGCTGCCGACCTGCGGCTGTTGCCGGTTGAGCCGGCGCACTTTCATCGAGCGGCCGAGCTGGTACTGGATGCCGCGAGTGCTCTGCGTGCCGGCGACGCGCTCCACCTAGCGTGTGCCGAAGCCGCAGGCGCGAAGCGCATGGCGACGCTCGACGACGTCCTTGGCCGTAACGCCCAACGGCTGAAGATCAAGCCCGTCACGCTGCGCGGTTTGACCTGATGGATATCGGCGCTTCAGCGTGCAGCGAAGTCCTCCGCCGCGGCCCTGCGATCGGGGTGCGCCCGTGGCAAGCGTTGGCCAACCGCATGCGGCCACAAGCGGCCATAGCAAGGCACGCGCCGTGATTGATGAACCTAGGCCCACTACAACGACCTGCCATGCAAAGAGCCAGCCTGTTCCAGCTTAAAGACCGATTTCTGGTTCACCCTGAATCCCGAACAACATCGGGCCTGTGGCTCGCCATGCCTGACTACGTCACTCTTTCGCTCAACGCCTCCCCGCTTGAGCTGGGCGCGGCGGTTGGCAGAGCTCTTGGCCAGTCGATGGATGGTGTCGCGCACCCCACGGTTTGGACCGGGCTGTCCAAACCTAGGCTGGATGCGGCGGGAGTGCGCTCGGAGAGTGCATTCGTGCGCGGTGCGCGTTGCGTAGGGGTCCGTCGGTCCGAGGAAACTGTGTTGAAGCCGAGTCGCAACGGCGGGCCGACAGGCGAACAGCGCGGCTTCACGGACCTTCCGGAACTTCGCCTTGTCCTGTCGGAAATCCCACTGAGCCGGAGCTCGGAGATGCTCTGTTGAATGCGTTGGCCCGATGCGAAATTCCGGAGTAGCCGGCGGCGGTGCAGCACGCAAACGACCTTGACGAGCGGCCGCTATCGAGGACCAGCGACAGTCAGCTTAGGGCCCCACTGCGGTCCCTGACACCGCCCCCGAAGCAGGCGTTCAGAGCAGGGCTGCTCAGGTCTCACGGCCGCTGCTCTGTGTGCCGGTGCATACCAGATCCGGCACTCGCACATGGCCGCGAGCTCGATGATTGCTCCGGGCACGGCACCCGCTTGCCCATGAGCGCGAGCTTCTACCTGCCGCGGCGGGTTTCGCGGACGACCTGATCGAGTGGCTGCCCCGCCGGAGCAAGGAGGCCCGCACGGGATCTCGGGCGCGGATCATTCGGATTCCTCCGCGGCGGCACGAGCGCCCGCAAGCTTCGCCAGGTGGGCCACGAGCAGCCCCGCAGCAGGCGACAGGCGCTTCTCGTCGTTGAAGCAGATGGCGAAATCGCGTCGCGCCCAGCGGTCCGTCAGCCCGATGAGCTTCAGCTCGTAGACCGCGGCCATGGGCTCGGCGATCTCGTGCGGCACGATGGCGATACCGAGGTCGGCGCGAACGCATCGCAGGCATGCGTCGAAGGTCGACACGACCGCCCGATAGTTCAGCGGCTGCCCGATGATGGCGGCGGCCCGGGCGAGCATCGTGTGCACCGCCGTGTTGGCGGGCAATCCGACGTGATCGAAGGCCAGCGTCTGCTCGAAGGCGACCTGTTTCCGTCGCGCGAGGGGATGCTCCGGCGGCGCAATGACGGCGAGCCGATCGCTGCGGTACGGCCGCGTCTGGAGGCCTTCCAGATCGGCTGCGTTCCAGCACACGCCGACGGGCGCGAGGCCTTCGCGGATGCCCCGCACGAGGTCGCGGCTAAGCGATTCCTCGATGTCGACCCGGATGTCGCGATGCGCCGGGATCTGCAGAAAGCTCGCGATGTCGTCCGGCAGGTTCTCCGCGATCGAGGAGACCGTCGCGAGCACGCGCACCTGGCCCTTGATGCCCTTGCCATAGGCCGCCATGTCCCGCGCAGCGCGGTCCTGGCCGGCCAGCAGGGCGCGCGCATGCTCCAGCAGGATCTCCCCCGCCCCGGTCGGGACCACGCCCCTTCGGTTGCGCTCGACGACGGCGTTGCCGACGATGCTCTCCAGCTGTGCGATGCGCTTGCTCACCGCGGATGCAACGATGTGGTGCAACTCCGCGGCGCGCGCGATGTTGCGGGTCTCGCACACGGTCACGAAGAGGCGAAGCGTGGTGAGGTCGAGGTCGTGCATGGGCCTTAGCCATTCCAGGCCGGAACGATGAGCGTTCCACAATACCGCTTTTCCTTATCTTCCGGAATCCCTAAAGTCTCCCCATCAAGACGGCCACCGGCCAGGAGAGAACCGTGACGAGCGCAACCCCCAAGATGCCATCCACTGCCGTGATCCGCGAAGTCGGGTTGCGCGACGGGCTGCAAAGCATTGCAACCATCCTCGACACGGCGCACAAACGCGAATGGATCGCCGCCGCGCACGCCGCCGGCCAGCGCGAGATCGAGGTCGGCTCGTTCGTGCCGGCGCGCCTGCTGCCGCAGCTGGCCGACACCGCCGAGCTGGTGGACTTCGCCAAGACCCTGCCCGGCCTGTTCGTCTCGGTGCTGGTTCCGAACCTGCGCGGTGCCGAGAACGCGATCGCGGCCAAGGCCGACCTGATGATCGTCCCGCTGTCGGCCAGCCATGCCCACAGCCTGGCGAACCTGCGCAAGACGCCCGACGAGGTGGTGGCCGAGGTGGCGCGCATCCGCGCGGCCCGCGATGCGGCCGGGTCGAAGACGCTGATCGAAGGCGGCGTGGGCACCGCCTTCGGTTGCACCATCCAGGGCCGGGTCGAGAAGAGCGAGGTGCTGCGCCTGATGCAGGCGCTGCTCGACGCCGGCGCCGACCGCGTGAGCCTGGCCGACACCGTCGGCTACGCCGATCCGGCCATGGTGCGCGAGCTGTTCGAAGAGGCGGTCGAGATCGCCGGCGAGCGCTTCTGGTGCGGCCACTTCCACGACACGCGCGGCCTGGGCCTGGCCAATGTCTACGCGGCGCTGGAGGTGGGCGTCGCCCGCTTCGACGCCTGCCTGGCCGGCATCGGAGGCTGCCCGCACGCGCCCGGCGCGAGCGGCAATGTCTCGACCGAGGATCTGGCCTACATGCTGGGCAGCATGGGCATCGCGACCGGGGTGGACATCGATGCGCTGCTGGCCCTGCGCCAGCGCGTCGCAGGCTGGCTGGCGGGCGAGACGCTGCACGGCTCGCTGTGGCAGGCCGGGCTGCCCAAGACCTTCCCGCGCGAAGCCGCGCTTTCCCATTGACTGGATTTCCCCTCATGAACGCCCAAGACAACCAGCTCCCCCTCGCCGGCATCCGCGTCGTCGAATTCACCCACATGGTCATGGGCCCGACCTGCGGGATGATCCTGGCCGACCTCGGCGCGGAGGTCATCAAGATCGAGCCGCCCGGTGGCGACAAGACGCGCAAGCTGCCGGGCCTGGGCATCGGCTTCTTCCGCAGCTTCAACCGCAACAAGAAGAGCGTGGTGCTGGACATCACGACCGACGAAGGCCGCGCCACCGCGGCCGAGTTGGCCGGCGACTGCGACGTGGTGCTGGAGAACTTCCGTCCCGGGCTGATGAAGAAGCTCGGCCTCGACTACGACACGCTCTCCAAGCGCTACCCGAAGCTGATCTACGTCACGCACAAGGGCTTCCTGCCCGGCCCCTACGAGAAGCGCCTGGCGCTGGACGAGGTGGTGCAGATGATGGGCGGCCTGTCGTACATGACCGGCCCGGTGGGCCGGCCGCTGCGCGCAGGCACTTCGGTCAACGACATCATGGGCGGCATGTTCGGCGCCATCGGCGTGCTGGCCGCGCTGCGCGAGCGCGATCTGACCGGCAAGGGCCAGGAGATCCAGAGCGCGCTGTTCGAGAACTGCGTGTTCCTGTCTTCGCAGCACATGCAGCAGTACCTGATGACCGGCGAGGCGCCGCCGCCCATGCCCTCGCGCGTGTCGGCCTGGAGCGTGTACGACGTATTCACGCTGGCAGCGGGCGAGCAGCTCTTCATCGGCGCGGTGAGCGACAAGCAGTTCGAGACGCTGTGCCGCGTGCTGGAGCGCACCGACCTGCTCGACCGACCGGAATTCGCCGACAACGCCGCGCGCGTGGCGGTGCGTCCGCAGTTGCTCGCCACGCTGGGCGAGATCCTGGTTCATCATCGCATCGAGGAACTCTCGCTCAAGCTGGAGGCCGCGGGCATTCCCTATGCGCCGATCATGCGGCCCGAGCAGTTGGTGGAGGACCCGCATCTCAAGGCCAGCGGCGGCCTGGTGCCGATGACCACCGACGACGGCGGCACGACCGACGTGGTGCTGCTGCCGCTCCTGATGGGCGGCCGTCGCCCGGGCGTGCGCTCGCCGCTGCCGAAAGCCGGGGAGCACAACGAGGAGATCCTCTCGCGGCTGGCATCCCGGCAGCCGGCCTGACAAGCTGATCATCGAGCAAGCACAACTTCAGGAGACAAGACCATGAACAATCAGATGTCCCGCCGCACCCTGCTGGGCCTCGGCGCGTCCGCATTCGCCGCCACCGCCCTGCCCGCCTTCGCGCAATCCGACAAGCCCGTGCGCCTCGTGCTGCCCATCAGCGCCGGCTCGGGCGTGGACACGATCGCGCGCGCCGCCTCGCCGGCGCTGGGCAAGACGCTGGGCCAGCCGGTGGTGATCGAGAACCTGCCGGGCGCCGGCGGCATCACCGGCGCCTCGGCCGTCGCCAAGGCGGCGCCCGACGGCCTCACGCTGGGCCTGTTCTCGAACAACCACGTGATCAACCCGGCGGTCTACAAGAAGATGCCTTTCGACGCCATCAACGACTTCACGCCCATCAGCGTGATCGGCGCGACGCCGCTGGTGCTGGTGGCGGGCAAGGGCATGCCCGCGAAGAACGTGAAGGAACTGGTGGCGCTGCTCAAGGCCAAGCCGGATGACTACAACTACGCCTCTTCAGGCAACGGCACCATCATCCACCTGGCCGCCGAGCTCTTCCTGGAGCAGGCCGCGGTGAAGGTGCGCCACATTCCCTACAAGGGCACCGGGCCGATGGTGACGGACCTGATCGCGGGCCAGGTGCAGTTCGGCGTGGTCGCGCTGCCGGCCATCCAGCAGCACATCAAGAGCGGCGCGGTCACTGCCATCGGCCTGTGCAGCGGCAAGCGCTCGCCCGCGGCGCCCGACGTTCCCACCATCGCCGAGCAAGGCCTGCCAGACTACGACGTCGAGGGCTGGTTCGCGGTGGTCGGCCCCGCCAAGATGCCGCCCGCCGAGGTCAAGCGCGTCCACGACGCCTTCGTCCGGGCCTTCCAGAGCCCCGACGTGGTCGATGCGATGAACAAGCAGGGCAACGTGGTCAAGCCGACCTCGCCCGAGGACGCCGCGAAATTCTTCAAGAGCGAGGCGGCGCGCTATGCGGCGCTGGCGAAGAAGGCCAACGTGACGCTGGACTGAGACAGACGGCAACAGGAGCTTTTCAATGACGGATCTCTTCGACAACCCCATGGGCCTGGCGGGCTTCGAGTTCGTCGAGTTCGCGTCACCGACGCCCGGCGTGCTCGAGCCCGTGTTCAAGGCACTCGGCTTCCAGGAGGTGGCGCGCCACCGCTCCAAGGACGTCTCGCTCTACCGCCAGGGCGGCATCAACTTCGTCGTGAACCGCGAGCCCAAAAGCCACGCCGCTTACTTCGCGGCGGAGCATGGTCCCTCGGCCTGCGGCATGGCCTTTCGCGTCAGGGATGCGCATCATGCCTACCAGCGCGCCCTCGACCTGGGTGCCCAGCCCATCGACATCCCCACCGGGCCGATGGAACTGCGCCTGCCCGCCATCAGGGGCATCGGCGGGGCGCCGCTGTACCTGATCGACCGCTTCGAGGAAGGCCGGTCCATCTACGACATCGACTTCGAATGGATCGAGGGCGCGGAGCGCCATCCCGCGGGCCATGGACTGAAGATCATCGACCACCTCACGCACAACGTGTACCGCGGCCGCATGGCCTATTGGGCCGAGTTCTACGAGCGGCTCTTCAACTTCAAGGAGATCCGCTACTTCGACATCCAGGGCGAGTACACCGGGCTCACCTCCAAGGCCATGACGGCGCCCGACGGCCGGATCCGCATTCCGCTCAACGAGGAGTCGGCCAAGGGCTCGGGCCAGATCGAGGAATACCTGATGGCCTTCAACGGCGAAGGCATCCAGCACATCGCACTGCTCACAGACGACCTGATCGCCTCGGTCGATGCGCTGCAGATGGCGGGCGTTCCGCTGATGACCTCGCCCAACGACATCTACTACGAGATGCTGGAGAAGCGCCTGCCCGGCCACGGCCAGCCGGTGCCCGAGCTGCAGGCGCGCGGCATCCTGCTGGACGGCTCCACCGAGGGCGGCACGAAGCGGCTGCTGCTGCAGATCTTCTCCGAGACGCAGCTCGGCCCGGTGTTCTTCGAGTTCATCCAGCGCGCCGGCGACGAGGGCTTCGGCGAGGGCAACTTCAAGGCGCTGTTCGAGTCGATCGAGCGCGACCAGATCCGCCGCGGCGTGCTGCAGGCAGACTAGCGCAGAACGGCCCCATCGGGCGTGACGCCCGAGGCAGCCGAGGTCTCGTGACAAGGTGCCCGCAGCCATCTGCCCAGGCGCTACGACTTCAAGACCTTCTACCAGGAGGTCAAGAAGCGCGGCTACATCCTCTACCCGGGCAGGCTGACCCAGGTGGAAACCTTCCGCGCGGCTGCATCGGCCACTTCGGCGAGGCCGGCATCCCGGGCGCGGTGGCGGCGGTGGCGGACACGCTGAAGGCCATGGGCATCGAGACCGACGCGCCGGCGCTGGCCTGAGTGCCGCAGCGGCCGGGCGCCGCGTCGGAGACACTTGGCAGGCCGTCAATGAGAATCTTTCTCATTTGTTGATCTACAATCCCGGCCGAATCCAACTGTCCGAAATGCCGTCGCCGGGATCGCTGCCGCGTCGGCGCGGCGATCCATGCAAAAGCTCCTCGTCTCGATGCCGCTGGTCCTGGCGGCACCGCTGGTCTACGCGCAGGCCTCCCCCACCCCCGCGAACACGGGCGACCTCGGCACCGTGACCGTGCAGTCGGAGCGCGCCAGCGGCTTCGTCGCCAACACGGTCGAGGCCGGAACCTTCCGCGGCGCGAACATCATGGACGTGCCGGCCACCGTCAACACGGTGACGCGCGAGGTGATCGAGCTGCAGGGCAGCCACGGGCATCTACGACGTGCTGCGCAACACGGCCGGCGTCACGCGCCAGCAGAACGGCGGCGACACCTTCGACCAGCTGGTGATCCGTGGCCTGGCGGTCGAGAACCGCACCAACTTCCGCCTCAACGGCTCGCTCGCGATTCCCAACGTCTCCGAGATCCCGATGGAGAACAAGGAGCGCGTCGAGGTGCTCAAGGGCGCCTCGGCGCTCTACTACGGCTTCACCTCACCGGCCGGCGTGATCAACCTCGTGACCAAGCGCGCCGGCAGCACGCCGGTCTCGACGGTCGGCATGACGGTCGGCGACGAGGGCACGGCCCAGGCCTTCGTCGACCTGGGCCGGCAGTTCGGCGAACAGAACCAGTACGGCCTGCGCATCAACGCGGCCGGTGGGCGGGTGGGCTCGACCATCGACGACGTGGAGGGCCACCGCAAGTTCCTGTCGGCCGCCTTCGACTGGCGGGTGAACAGCCGCCTCACGCTCAAGGCCGACCTGGAGTACTACCGCAAGCGCATCACCGAGCAGGCCGGCATCAACCGGCTCGCCGCGGTCAACGGCCTGATCCCGCTGCCGGCCCTGCCCGATCCGCGCAAGCTGCTCGGGCCGCCGTGGGCCGAGTTCGAGGCCGAGGTCAAGACCGCGCAGGTGCGCGCCGACTATTCGCTCGGCAGCAATTGGGCGCTGATGGTGGAAGCCGGCCGCTCGGAAGCCGAGCGCGACCGGCGCCTGGCGATCTTCGGCAACTACAACGTGCTCACCGGCGCCGGCCGGATCAGCGGCAACGTTCAGCACCTGGAGCAAAGCTCCGAGCTGCTGCGCACCGAACTCTTCGGTACCTTCGCGACCGGGAGCTTGCAGCACGAGCTCACGCTCGGCGCCGCGCCCGCATGCCACCGGGCGTGAGCAAGCAGAAGGAGCTCGGCCTGCGCTGGCTCACCGGCAGCGGCACGCTGCTGTCGGCGGCGCTCTTCGACATCGACCGCCCCGGCGCCTACACCAACAGCGCCAACACCTTCGTCGCCGACGGCCGCAGCCGCTACCGCGGCCTCGAGGTCTCGGCGCAGGGGCGGCTCACGCGGCAGCTGGCGTGGCAGCTTTCGGCGCAGACGCTCGACGCCGCGTTCCGCGACATCAACGCGCAGTACAACGGCCGCATGCCCGAGAACACGGCCAAGCGCACGGCCAGCGCCTTCCTGTCCTATGACATCGCGGCGGTGCCGGGCCTCTCGGTCAACGGCGGCGCCTACTACACGGGCCGTCGCCCGATCGACGACCTGAACCAGGGCTTCATCGGCGGCTACACCATCTTCGCGGCCGGCGCGCGCTACGTCACGCAGCTGTTCGGCAAGCGCACGCTGTGGCAGCTCAACATCGACAACCTGGGCGACAAGCGCTACTGGGCCGCGGCGGGCACCCGCCTGGCGGTCGGCACGCCGCGCACGGTCAAGGCCACGCTCAAGATCGATCTCTGACCACCGGTTCCCCCATGGCTCTTCTGCGGCGCGCCTGGTTCCAGATCCACTGGTTCATCGGCCTCACGGCCGGCTCGGTGCTGCTCGTCATCGGCCTGAGCGGCGCGACCCTGTCCTTCCGCGCCGAGATCACCGACCTGATCGACCCTGCCCTGCGCCGCGTGCCGGCCGAGGCCGGCGCGCAGCCGCTGCGGCCGGCCGAGCTGCTGGAGCGCCTGCAGGCGACGCAGCCGGGCCGGCGGGTGGCAACGCTGACAGTCTTCGCCGAAGCCGGTCGCCCGGCCCGCGTGAACTTCGCGCCCGCGCCCGGCGCGGCCCGCGGCGAGACGCATCTGGTGAACCCCTATCGCGCCACTCTGCTGCCCGAGCCCCGCGCCGAGGCCTTCTTCGAGTTCGTGGAAAGCCTGCACCGCTGGCTGCTGCTGCCGCGGGACACCGGCAAGCCGGTCACCGGCACCCTGGCCGCGGGGTTGCTGGTGCTCGCGCTCTCGGGCCTGTACCTGCGCTGGCCGCGCCGGCCGCTCGCCTGGCGCAGCTGGCTGCGGCTGGACTTCGCGTTGCGGGGCCGCGCCTTCCTGTGGAACCTGCACGCGGTGGCCGGTACGGTAGCGCTGCTGGCCTACCTAGTGTCCAGCTCCACGGGCCTCTACTGGGGTTTCGATGCGCTGCGGACGTGGATCGACGACGCGGCCGGCGAAGGACGCGCGGTGCGCACGCAGCGCATGCAGGGCGGTGCGGCCGGGAGCGATGCCGCCCCGGTCCGGCTGGACCTGGAACGCGTGTGGCGCGGCTTCCAGCAGACCACCGCCGGCGACTGGAGCCAGGTCACGCTGCGCCTGCCCGCGCGGCAGGCCTCGCAGGTCGAGGCCACCTACCTGCGCGCCGCGCCCGAGCACGAGCGCGCGCGCAACCGCCTCTACCTGCACGCCGCCACCGGCGAGCCCAGCCGGCACGAGCGCTATGCCGACAAGCCGCTCGCCGGGCGGCTGGTGAACAGCGTCTATCCGCTGCACATGGGCACTTACTGGGGCTTGCCGGGACGCATCGTGATGACGCTCGCGGCCCTGGGGCTCGCGCTGTTCGCGATCACGGGCTGGATGCTGTACCTCGGCCGCCGCCGCACGAAGCGCGCAGTGCGCGCCGAGCGCGCCCGGCTCGGCCCGGCCGCACCGGCAGCCGCACCCGGCGCCGAGCAGGTGCTGATCGCCTTCGCCACGCAGACCGGCCATGCCGAGCGCGTCGCCCTCCAGACCGCGGCCGCGCTGCGCTCGGCCGGCGTCGGCACCGTGGTCAAGGCCCTGGCCGAGCTGAGCGTCGACGCGCTGCTGCATTTCCGCCGGGTGCTGTGGGTGGTCAGCACCTTCGGCGACGGCGACCCGCCGGACAGCGCCCGCGCCTTCGCGCGCGGCTTCGCGCAGCAGGCGGGCGCCCAACTGCACCACGTGCGCTACGGCGTGCTCGCGCTCGGCGACTGGCACTACGCCAGCTTCTGCGGCTTCGGCCGCCAGCTCGACCACGACCTGCGCAGCCAGGGCGCGCAGGCGCTGTTCCCCATGGTCGAGGTCGACGACGGCAGCCCCGAGGCGATCGGCCGCTGGCAGCGCGCCCTCGCCGGCATCTTCGGCCTGCACGCCGATGCCTGGCCCGCGCAGCCGGCCGATGCAGTGCCGCGCCCTTTCGAGACCTGGCAGCTGCAAGGCCGCACCCTTCTCAACGCGGGCAGCCAGGGCGAGCCGCTCTTCGAGATCACGCTCGGCCGCGACGGCCCCATGCACTGGGCGCCGGGCGCGCTGGTCGAGGTGCTGCCGCGCCACGCGGACGGCCGCGCGCATCCGCCGCTGTCGCCGCGCAGCTATTCGGTGGCTTCTCTTCCGGCCGACGGCTGCATCCAACTGCTGGTGCGGCAGGCGCAACACGACGACGGCCTCGGCGTGGCCTCGGGCTGGCTCACGGCCCATGCGCCGCTGGATGCGCCCATCGAATTGCGCCTGGCTGCCAACCCGGGCTTCGCCCTGGTGGACGATGAGCGCCCCTGCATCTTCATCGGCAACGGCTCCGGCTTCGCGGGCCTGCGCTCGCACCTGCGCGAACGGGCGCGCCGCGGCCATGGCCGCAACTGGCTGGTGTACGGCGAGCGCCAGGCCGCGCACGATGCCATCGCCGCCGATGAGGTCGCGCAATGGCAGGCACGCGGCCTGCTGGCTCGGACCGACCTCGTCTACTCGCGCGACCAGGCACAGCGCCTCTACGTGCAGGACCGCCTGCGCGAGGCGGCCGACGAGCTGCGCCACTGGATCGACGAAGGTGCGGTGGTCTATGTCTGCGGCAGCCTCGAAGGCATGGCCCCCGGCGTCGACGCGGCGCTCGGCGAGCTGCTGGGCAGGCAAGGCCTGGAAGCGCTGATCGCCCAAGGCCGCTATCGGCGCGACGTCTACTGAAGGTCGGGCACGGCCGCGGCGCGGGGTGGCACGAAGCCTGCGTAACCCGCCCGGGCACAATCCGGAAGCCGCCCTCCGGGTCTTTTTTCGGGCTGATGCGATGAAGGCAGAAGCGATCCCGTCCCTTGCGCCGAGCCGCCTGGCGATCCAGCCGCTGGCCTTGGCCCCGCTGCCGGCCGCGCCGCGGTCGAGCGTCGCGATCATCTGCTTCAACTACGGCCGCTTCCTGACCGAATGCCTGGACAGCTGCCTCGCCCAGACCGTGCCCGCCGACGAGATCGTGGTGGTGAACGACGGCTCGACCGACGACACCGCCCAGGTGCTCGAGGCCTACGCGGCGCGCCACCCGCAGGTGCGCCCGATCCACCAGCCCAACGGCGGCATCTGCGCCGCGACCAGCGCGGCGCTGGCCGCCTGCTCCGGCGACGTCGTGCTGCTGCTCGATGCCGACGACACCATGGCACCGCAGCGCATCGAGAAGGTGCTCGCCGCACTGGGCCGGCGCGTGGACGGGCACCTGCCGGGTTGGGTCCACAACGCCATGCAGCGCTTCTCGGACACGCAGGCCGACCTGGGCCTGGCGCCCTATTACCCCGGCGGCGTGGCGCCCGAGGGCTGGCTGGCGTCCGAGACGCTGGACGCGGCATCCTGCCCCGTGCTCGCGCTGACCTCGGGGCTGGCCTTCCGCCGCGATGTTCTGGACGCCATCGGCCCGCTGGACAACGACCGGCTGATGTACCAGGACCTGCAGCTGTGCACCGCCGCGGCCCTCCTCAGCCCCTGCGTCTATCTCGCCGAGCCCCTGACGCGCTACCGCGTGCATGGCGCCTCCGCGACCAAGGGCTCGATGGTGTCGGCCGCGCAGGTCCACGCGACGCGGGAGCGGGCTGTGCGCTTCGACGCCTGGCTGCGCGCGCAGATCGAGCGCACCCGGCCCGGCGCCTCGGTGCTGTGGCGGCCGCTGGACGACCAGGGCGGCCATCTGTGGCTGCGCTTCCTGGAGCGCTGGTTGTCCGGCAAGGGCAAGGACCTGGGCCTGCTGCTGCGCGTGCTGCGCCATCCTGACACCCGCAGCGGTCCACGGCAGTACCGCATGTACTACTACGGCAGCCTGCTGCTGCCGCGTCCGCTGTTCGTCTCGTACTCGCAGTTGATCTTCGGGGCCAGTCCGCTCAAGACGACGCTGCGCAGGCTGTTGCGGCGGGCCTGACAGGCCCACGCCGTTTCAGCCGCCGCGCGCGCCCTGCGTGTTGACGTAGAGCGCGTAGAGCGACTGGCTCGCGGCCATGAACAGGCGGTTGCGCGCCGGGCCGCCGAAGCAGAGGTTCGCGCAGCGCTCCGGCAGCGCGATGCGGCCGATCGGTGTGGCGTCGGGCGCGAACACCATCACGCCGTCGCGGCCCTCGCCCGTGCCCCAGCCGGCCCACAGGTTGCCGTCCACGTCGCAGCGGAAGCCGTCGGGCGAGCCCTCGGGGTCGGCCTGCACGAACACGCGGTCGTTCTCGAGGCCCTCGCCGTCGGCGCTGACGTCGAACACGCGGATGCGCCGGGGCGTGATGCCCGACTCGACCACGTAGAGGCGGCTTTCGTCGGGCGAGAAGCACAGGCCGTTGGGGCGGTTCACGTCGCCGGTGACCACGGCGGCCTCGCCGGTCCGGCCGTCGACCCGGTAGACGTTGGTCGGCAGCTCGGGCTCGGCCGCATGGCCTTCGTAGTGGCCGAGGATGCCGAAGGGCGGGTCGGTGAACCAGATCGAGTCGTCCGACTTGACGACGATGTCGTTGGGCGAGTTGAGGCGCTTGCCCTCGAAGCGATCGAGGATGACGGTGATCGAGCCGTCGTACTCGGTGCGCGTGACGCGGCGCGTGCCGTGCTCGCAACTCAGCAGCCGGCCCTGGCGGTCACGCGTGTGGCCGTTGGCGAAGTTGGACGGCTTGCGGAAGTGGCTCACCGCGCCCGTTTCCTCGTCCCAGCGGAGCACGCGGTTGTTGGGGATGTCGCTCCACAGCAGGCAGCGGCCATCGCCGAACCACACCGGGCCCTCGGCCCAGCGGAAGCCGGTGGCGAGGCGCTCGACGGCGGCGCTCATCAGGCGGTATCTGGCGAAGCGCGGGTCGAGAATCTCGATGGCGGGATCCGGATAGCGCTCCGCGGACTGCCACATGGCTACCGTCGCCGCGAAACGAAGGCGATGATCTCGCCCATGATCCCGCGCCGGAAGGCCAGCACGCAGATCACGAAGATCAGGCCGGTGACCATGGTGACCGACTCGCCCAGCGTATTGAACCAGTCGATGGTCGTGAGCTTCGCCAGCCCGTTGCCGAGCTCGCCGATCTTGTTCTCCAGCAGCACCACCACCGCCGAGCCGACCAGCGGGCCCGACAACGTGCCCAGGCCGCCCACCAGGGTCATCAGGATCACCTGGCCAGAGGCGGTCCAGTGCACGTCCGACAAGGTGGCGAAGCCCAGTACCAGGGTCTTGAGCGAGCCGGCCAAGCCGGACAGTGCGGCAGAGATCACGAAGGCCAGCAGCTTGAAGCGCGCCACGTCGTAGCCCAGCGAAAGCGCGCGGGGCTCGTTTTCCTTGATGCCCTTGAGCACCTGGCCGAAGGGCGAGTGGATGGTGCGCACGATCAGCAGGAAGGCCGCCACCACGACCACCAGCGACACGTAGTACATGGCGAGGTCGTTCTGCAGGTCGACCACGCCGAAGAGCTTGCCGCGCGGCACGCCCTGCAGACCGTCCTCGCCGCCGGTGAACTTGGCCTGCAGGCAGAAGAAGAAGACCATCTGCGCCAGCGCCAGCGTGATCATCGCGAAGTAGATGCCCTGGCGGCGGATGGCGAGCACGCCGAAGATCCAGCCCAGCAGCGCGCCGGTGACGGTGCCGGCGATGAGGCCCAGTTCCGGCGTCAGGCCCCAGACCTTCATGGCCTGACCGGCGATGTACGCGGAGCCGCCGAGGAAGGCCGCGTGGCCGAAGGACAGCAGCCCGGTGAAGCCCAGCAGCAGGTTGAAGGCCGAGGCGAACAGCGCGAAGCACATGAGCTTCATCACGAACACCGGGTAGGCGCCGAGGAAAGGCGCGGCGACCAGGCCGAGCAGCAGCAGGCCGTAGAGGATGGCGGAGACGTTGTTGTTCTTCATCATGCGCTGCGCTTCACTTTTCCTTGCCGAACAGGCCGGCCGGGCGGATCAGGAGCACGATGACCATGATCACGAAGACGACGGTGGAGGAAGCCTCGGGATAGAAGACCTTGGTCAGGCCTTCGATGACGCCCAGGCCCAGGCCGGTGAGGATGGCGCCCATGATCGAGCCCATGCCGCCGATCACCACCACCGCGAACACAACGATGATCAGGTTCTGTCCCATCAGCGGCGAGACCTGGATCACCGGCGCGGCCAGCACGCCGGCGAAGGCGGCGAGCGCGACGCCGAAGCCATAGGTGAGCGTGACCATCAGCGGCACGTTGACGCCGAAGGCCTCGACCAGGCGCGGGTTCTCGGTGCCGGCGCGCAGGTAGGCGCCCAGGCGCGTCTTCTCGATCACGAACCATGTCGCGAAGCACACGACGAGCGAGGCCACCACCACCCAGGCCCGGTAGTTGGGCAGGATCATGAAGCCAAGGTCGGTGGCGCTGGCCAGCGCATCGGGCGTGTCGTAGGGCAGGCCCGAGACGCCGTAGACCGAGCGGAACACGCCCTCGATCAGCAGCGTGATGCCCAGCGTGAGCAGCAGGCCGTAGAGATGGTCGAGCTTGTAGATCCAGCGCAGGAGCAGCCGCTCGATCACTACGCCGAACAGGCCGACGACGATCGGCGCCGCCAGCAGCATCACCCAGTAGTTGACCCCGAAGTAGTTCATCGCCATCCAGGTCAGCACCGCACCCAGCATGAACAGGGCGCCGTGCGCGAAATTGATGACGTTGAGCAGACCGAAGATCACTGCGAGCCCGAGGCTCAGGATCGCGTAGAACGATCCGTTGACCAGCCCCAGGAGGAGCTGGCTCAGCAGTGCGGGCAGCGAGATTTGCATGGGTGAGTGGCTGCAGCGAGCGAGGTCAGGGGGATGGCGTCATTTCCAGAGAGCGCACTTGCTCTCGGCCTTGGTGGTGAAGACCTGGTCGCCGGGCAGCTTGCTCAAGACCTTGTAGTAGTCCCAGGGCTGCTTGGACTCGGCCTGGCTCTTGACCTGCACCAGGTACATGTCATGCACGAAGCGGCCGTCCTCGCGGATCTGGCCCTTGGCGTAGAAGTCGTCGATCGGCGTCTTCTTGAGCTGCGCCATCACCTTGTCGGCATCGGCGGTGCCGGCCGCCTGCACCGCCTTGAGGTAGGTCATCGTGGCCGAGTAGTCGGCGGCCTGGATGTCCGTGGGCATGCGCTTGGTCTTGTCGAAGAACTTCTTGCCGAAGGCGCGGGTCTTGTCGTCGATGTTCCAGTCCCAGCTGGTGGTGAGCAGCAGGCCCTCGGTGTTCTTCAGGCCGAGGCTGTGGATGTCGGTGATGAAGACCAGGAGGCCCGCCATCTTCATCGACTTGGTGATGCCGAACTCCTTGGCGGCCTTGATGGCGTTGATGGTGTCGCCGCCCGCGTTGGCCAGGCCGAGGATCTGCGCCTTGGAGTTCTGCGCCTGCAGCAGGAAAGAGCTGAAGTCGGAGGCGTTGAGCGGGTGCTTGACGCCGCCCACCACCGTGCCGCCCTTCTCCTTCACCACCTTGGCGGTGTCGCCTTCCAGCGCGGCGCCGAAGGCATAGTCGGCGGTCAGGAAGAACCAGCTCTTGCCGCCCTGCGCCACCACCGCGCCGCCGGTGCCCTTGGCCAGGGCCACGGTGTCGTAGGCGTAGTGCACGGTGTAGGGGCTGCACTGCTCGTTGGTGAGCGCCGAGGTGCCGGCGCCGTTGACGATGAAGACGCGCTTCTTCTCCTGCGCGACCTTCGACATCGCGAGGGCGGTGCCGGAGTTGGTGCCGCCGAAGAGCATGGTCAGGCCGGCCGTGTCAACCCACTCGCGCGCCTTGGACGCGGCGATGTCGGCCTTGTTCTGGTGGTCGGCGGTGAGCAGCTCGATCGGCTGGCCCAGCACCTTGCCGCCGAAGTCGTCGATCGCCATCTGGATGGCGGTGGCGCCGTTGCGGCCCTCGACGTCGGCATAGAGGCTGGACATGTCGGTGATGAAGCCGATCTTGACCTGGGCCTGCGCCGCGCCGGCAGCCAGCGCGATGCCTGCAACGATGGCCGACAGTGCAAATTTCTTCATGTGTTGTTCCTGCTGCTGATGGGCTGTGCTTACTTCCACAGGGCGCACTTGGACTCGGCCTTGGTGGTGAAGACCTGGTCGCCCGGCATCGTCTTGATCACCTTCAGGTAGTCCCAGGGCTTCTTCGATTCGGACGCGGTCTTGACCTGCACCAGGTACATGTCATGCACGTAGCGGCCGTCGGCGCGGATCTGGCCCTTGCCGAAGAAGTCGTTGATCGGCATCTTCTTCAGCTGCTCCATCACCTTGTCGGCGTCGGTGGTCTTGGCCGCCTCCACCGCCTTCAGGTAGGTCATGGTGGCGGAGTAGTCGGCGGCCTGGATGTCGGTGGGCATGCGCTTGTTCTTCTCGAAGTAGCGCGTGGCCCACTTGCGGGTGTCGTCGTTCAGGTCCCAGTACCAGCTGGTGGTGTGCAGCAGGCCCTCGGTGTTTTTCAGGCCCAGGCTGTGGATGTCGCTCAGGAAGACCAGCAGGCCAGCCACCTTCATGGTCTTGCCGATGCCGAATTCCTTGGCGGCCTTGATCGAGTTGATGGTGTCGCCGCCCGCGTTCGCCAGGCCGAGGATCTGCGCCTTGGAGTTCTGCGCCTGCAGCAGGAAGGAAGAGAAGTCCGAGGCGTTGAGCGGATGCCGCACCGTGCCGACCACGGTGCCGCCCTTCTCCTTGACGATGCGGCTGGTGTCGGCCTCCAGCGCGTGGCCGAAGGCATAGTCGGCGGTCAGGAAGAACCAGCTCTTGCCGCCCTGCTCCACCACCGTGGCGCCGGTGCCCTTGGCCAGGGCCACGGTGTCGTAGGCGTAGTGCACGGTGTAGGGGCTGCACTGCTCGTTGGTGAGCGCGGAGCTGGCGGCGCCATTGTTGAAGTAGACGCGCTTCTTCTCCTGCGCCACCTTCGCGGTGGCGAGCGCGGTGCCGGAGTTGGTGCCGCCGAAGATCATGGTGACGCCGGCGGTGTCGATCCACTCGCGCGCCTTGGAGGCGGCGATGTCGGCCTTGTTCTGGTGGTCGGCGGTCACCAGCTCGATCGGCTGGCCGAGGGCCTTGCCGCCAAAGTCGGCGATCGCCATCTCGATCGCGGTGGCGCCGCCCTTGCCCTCGAGGTCGGAGTACAGGCTGGACATGTCGGTGACGAAACCGATCTTGACCTTCTCCTGCGCCTGCGCGCCGGAAGCCAGTGCCAGGACGCCGATGGCCAGTGCGATCGCGGTGAATGCAGTCTTCATGGTGTTGTCTCCTTCGAGCAGTGAAATGAGGGAAGTGGGTCAGACGCCGAGCAGCTCGTGCAGCACCGGCATCTTGGCGTCGAGTTCGGAAGCGCCGAAAGCCTCGACGATGCGGCCGTGCTCCATCACGTAGAAACGGTCGGCCAGGGGCGCCGCAAAACGGAAGTTCTGCTCCACCATGACCACCGTGTAGCCCTTGCCGCGCAGGGTGTGGATCATGCGGGCCAGGGCCTGCACGATCACGGGAGCCAGTCCCTCCGAGATCTCGTCGAGCAGCAGCAGCCGGGCGCCGGTGCGCAGGATGCGCGCCACCGCCAGCATCTGCTGCTCGCCGCCGGACAGGCGCGTGCCCTGGCTGTTGCGGCGCTCGGCGAGGTTGGGGAACATGGCGTAGATCTCCTCCACCGACATGCCCTTGTCCGATCCCTTGAGGGCCGGCGGCAGCAGGAGGTTTTCCTCGGCCGAGAGGCTGGCGAAGATGCCGCGTTCCTCCGGGCAGTAGCCGATGCCGTGGTGCGCGATGCGGTGCGTGGGCATGCCGATGGTCTCGGCGCCGTGGACCTTGATGCTGCCCTTGCGCGCGCCGGTGAGCCCGAGGATGGCGCGCATTGTCGTGGTGCGCCCCGCCCCGTTGCGGCCGAGCAGGGTGACCACCTCGCCGGGTTGCACGACCATGTCGACGCCATGGAGCACGTGCGATTCGCCATACCAGGCGTGCAGGTCCTTGATCTCCAGTGCCGCGGCCATGTCAGTGGGCTCCCTGGAGCTGACCCTCGGTGGTGCCCATGTAGGCCTCCATCACCTGCGGGTTCTTCGAGACCACGGCGTACGGGCCTTCTGCCAGCACGGCACCGCGTTGCAGCACGGTGATGGTGTCGGCGATGGTCGACACCACGCTCATGTTGTGCTCGACCATGAGGATGGTGCGGCCCGCCGAGACGCGCTTGATCAGCTCGGCCACGCGGTGCACGTCCTCGTGGCCCATGCCCTGCGTGGGTTCGTCCAGCAGCATCAACTCGGGCTCCATCGCGAGGGTGGTGGCGATCTCCAACGCGCGCTTGCGGCCGTAGGGCAGGTTCACGGTGAGTTCATCCGCCAGTTCCTCGAGGCCGACCTGGGCCAGCAGCGCACGCGCGCGCTCGTTCAACGGCTCCAGGGTCTTCTCGCTCTTCCAGAAGTGGTAGGAGGTGCCGAGAGCGCGCTGCAGGCCCAGGCGCACGTTCTCGAGCAGCGTGAGGTGCGGGAACACGGCGGAGATCTGGAACGAGCGGATGATGCCGCGGCGCGCGATCTGCGCGGGGCGCTCGCCGGTGATGTCCTGCCCGTTGAAGAGAATGGTTCCCGAAGTGGGCTCGAGGAACTTGGTGAGCAGGTTGAAGCAGGTGGTCTTGCCGGCGCCGTTGGGCCCGATCAAGGCGTGAATGGAGCCGCGCACCACCTTCAGATCGACGTTGCTGACGGCGGTGAAGCCCTTGAATTCCTTGGTGAGCTGGCGGGTCTCGAGAATGATGTCGCTCATCTCTCGAGGTCGCCCGGATACAGGGGGGAAAGGTCGGTCATGCGGTCCATCTGAACGCGCCAACATGGCTGCGCGGAACGCATTGTTTGCAGCCGCAGCAGGACTTGCCTACTGGGGCAAATGCCTATGCTGCGGTGCGGGAACGCCGGGCGGCGAAAGGGATCAGTGCGCCCCTGCGGCGGCGTCGGCGGCACCCGGGCTGCGCACCGGCCTGGCCAGCCAGACGAAGGGGATCAGCAGCAGGAACAGCACTGCCGATGCGTAGAACACGTCATTGGCCGCGAGCATGAAGGACTGCTGGTCCACCATTCGGTTGAGCTGCCCCAGCACCTGGTCGGCGGAGAAGCCGTTGGCCGAGAGGCCCGCCATCGCGCTGGCGGTGGCCTGGCTGCCCTGGTTCACCGATTCGGCCAGCTGCGCGTGGTGCAGCGCGGCCCGGTTCTCCCACAGGGTGGTGGAGATGGAGGTGCCCATGGCGCCCGCGGTGATGCGCGCGAAGTTCGACAGGCCGGAGGCGGCCGCGATGCGGTCGGGCGTGAGGCCCGAGAGCGTGATGGTCACCAGTGGAATGAAGAAGAAGGCCATCGCGATGCCCTGGATGACGGTCGGGATCATGATGGTCCCGAAGTCGGCCTGGGTGTTGAAGTTGGAGCGCATCCACAGCACCAGCGCGAACACCAGGAACGAGAAGGTGGCGTAGCGGCGCGGATCCACCTTGCCCACGGTGATGCCCACCATGGGCGAGAGCACGATCGCCAGCAGGCCGACCGGCGCCAGGACCATGCCGGCCTGCGTGGCGGTGTAGCCCATGTGCTGCTGCAGCCACAGCGGCAGGATCACGACGTTGCCGAAGAAGAGGCCGTAGGCGACCGCGGTCGCGAGCGCGCCCGACCAGAAGTTGCGGCGCTTGAAGAGCGACAGATCCACCACCGGGTGCTTGTCCGTAAGCTCCCAGACCAGGAAGAAGGCGAAGCCCACGCCGGCGACCACCGCCATCGCGACGATCTCGGGCGAGTGGAACCAGTCGAGTTCCTTGCCTTTGTCGAGCATCAGCTGCAGCGAGCCTACCCACAGCACCAGCAACGCGAGGCCGATGCCGTCGATCGGCACCTTGCGCGTGGCGCTCTCACGCTTGTGGTACAGGCCCCAGGTGATGCCGGCCGCGAGCAGGCCCACGGGGATGTTGATGTAGAAGATCCAGGGCCAGGAGATGTTGTCGGTGATCCAGCCGCCAAGCAGCGGCCCCATGACCGGCGCGACGAGCGTGGTCATGGACCACATCGCCATCGCGAGGCCTGCCTTGGCGCGCGGGTAGCTCGACAGCAGCAGGGTCTGCGACAGCGGGATCATCGGCCCGGCAACGAAGCCCTGCAGCGTGCGGAAGGCGATCAGCATCGTCATGTTGGGTGCCAGCCCGCACAGCCAGGAGCTGATGATGAACAGCAGTACGCTGGCCAGGAACAGGCGCACCTGGCCGAAGCGCTGGGTGAGCCAGCCGGTCAGCGGCACCGCGATCGCGTTGGCGACCGCGAAGCTGGTGATGACCCAGGTGCCCTGCGTGGAGCTCACGCCCAGGTCGCCGGAGATGGCGGGCAGCGACACGTTCGCGATCGAGGTGTCGAGCACGTTCATGAAGGTCGCAGCCGAGAGCGCGATCGTGCCCCAGACGCGGGCCGCGCCCTCGAGCGGCGGATGAGCGGCAGGCGGTGTGGCGGGCGGTGCGGCGGTCGCCATCGTCGTTTCCCGCCTTCAGATCGGGTTCACGTGCGTGCGCGGGCCGGCGACCGGCGCAGCCGCAGCGGGCGGCCTGGCGGGCGTGGCCGTGGGCGCCGGGCTGCGGCCCAGGTTGGCCGCAATGATGCGATCGACCTCGGCGTCCGCGCCCTGGTCGAGCTGGCTGTAGACCTGGGTCTGGGCCAGCGCGGCGGCGCGCGGCGCATCGGCCAGCATCTTGCCGCCCTTCTGGCGCACGTCGACTTCCACGTCCATCGACAGGCCCACGCGCAGCGGGTTGGCCTTGAGCTGCTCTGCATCGAGCGCGATGCGCACCGGCACGCGCTGCACCACCTTGATCCAGTTGCCGGTCGCGTTCTGCGCCGGCAGCAGCGCGAAGGCGGAGCCGGTGCCCACGCCGAGACCGGCGACATGGCCGGTGTACTCGACCTTCTTGCCGTAGACGTCGGCGACCAGCTTCACCGGCTGGTCGATGCGGATGTTGCGCAGCTGGACTTCCTTGAAGTTGGCATCGACCCACAGCTGGTCGAGCGGCACGATCGACATCATGGGCGTGCCGGCCGCGACGCGCTGGCCGAGCTGCACCGTGCGCTTGGCCACGTAGCCCTCCACCGGCGCGGGAAGCGCGACGCGCTGCGTCGCCAGGTAGGCTTCGCGCACCTTGGCAGCCGCAGCCTGCACGCTGGGATGCTGCTCGACGCTGGTGCCGTCGGTCAGCGACTGATTGCTGGCCAGCTGTTCGCGCGCCGCCACCACGCCGGCCTGAGCCGCCGCCAGCGCGCTCTTCGCGTTGGCCAGCGTGGTCTCGGCATGATTGAGCTCTTCCTTCGAGACCGCGCCGTTGCCCGTGAGCGCCTGGCGACGCTTGAGGTCGTCCTGCGCGCGGGCGATGTCGCTCTGTGCCTTGACGATGTCGGCCTGGCGCAGCGAGACCTGCGCGGCCAGCGAGCCGTTGTTGGCATAGAGCGTGCGTACCTGGCGCACCGCCTGCCCGAGCGCGGCCTCGGCCTGCTCGAGCGCGACCTTGGCATCGGCCGGGTCGAGCTGCACCAGCGGCTGGCCGGTCTTCACCAGGTCGGTGTCGTCGGCCATGATGGTCATCACGGTGCCGCCGATCTGCGGCGTGATCTGGATCACGTTGCCCTGCACGTAGGCGTTGTCGGTCGACTCGTAGCGGCTGGCGACCAGCCATTCATAGACGCCCCAGCCGACGCCGGCCACTGCCACGACTGCGGCCAGCGCGGTGAGGGCGCGGCGGCGCTTGCCGTTGGAAGCCGGCGCTTCGGCCGGAACGTTCGCTTCGGGTGTGTTGTTGCTTTCCATGGAATGTCCTTCGGATTCGCGCAATGTTCAGGGATGACGGGGCGCCGTCTTGCCGGAGTCAGCCGTGGCGGTGGCCGTGGCCTGGCGCTGCGGCTGCCAGCCGCCGCCCAGCGCCCGCGCCAGGCCCACCTGGGTCTCGATGGCGCGCGCGGTCAGGTCGACGGCCTGGCGGCGCTCGGTGAGGACGGTGGTCTCGGCCGTCAGCACGTTGAGGTAGTTGCCCAGGCCGGCGCCGTAGCGCTGCACGGCGATGTCGTAGGCGGACTCGGCGGCGCGCTGCGAGGCGGCCTGCTCGGCCTGCTGGCGCGTGACCGACTGGGCGCTCGCAACCTGGTCGGCCACGTCGCGCACCGCGTCGAGCACGGTGGCGTTGTAGCTCTCGATGGCGGCATCGAGGTCGGCCGTCTTGCCGCGCAGGTTGGCGCGCAGGCGTCCGCCCTCGAAGATCGGCAGACGCACGGCCGGGCCGACGCCCCATTGCTCGCTGCCCGCCTTGGTGAGCTGGCCAAAGCCGATGGCGGAGAAGCCGGCGAAGGCCACCAGGTTGATGTTGGGATAGAACTGGGTCTTGGCGTTCGCGACGTCGCTGCTCGCGGCCTCGACGCGCCAGCGCGCGGCGGCGATGTCGGCGCGCCGTCCCAGCAGATCGGCCGGGATGGTGGGCTGCAGCGCGATCGGGCGCAGGCTGTCGAGCTTCGGCGCGCCCAGCGCCCGGGTGGCGCCGGGCTGGCCCACCAGGGCGTCCAGCGCATTGCGCGCGATGACGATCTGCTCGTTCAGCGCCTCGATCTGCTGGCGCGCCTGCGGCAGGCCCCCTTCGCTCTGGAACTGCTCCAGGCGCGTGTCCAGCCCGGCGGAGACGCGGTCGCGCACCAGCTTGAGCGTTTCCTCGCGCTGCGAGAGCGTGCGCTGGGCCACGGCCAGTTGGTCATCGAGGCGTGCCCACTGCACGTAGGCGCGCGCCACATTGCCGGCCAGCAGCACGCGGGCGGCCTCGGCGTCGGCCGCCGCGGCGTTGGCGCTGCCGACGGCGGACTCGATGGCGGTGCGGTTCTTGCCGAAGAAGTCCAGCTCCCAGCTCGCGTTGAGCTGCAGCGTGCCGAGGTTCTGGATCGAGCCGCCCAGAGGGGCCGGGTAGATGGAATTGCCGCTGAACTTCTGGCGGTTGAGGTCGAGCTGGCCGTTGAGCTGAGGCTTGTCGGCCGCTTCGGCCACGCCGACCGCCGCCTGGGCCTTTTCGAGGCGGGCACGTGCCACCTGCAGGCTGGGATTGCCGCGCAGCGCCTGGTCCACCAGGCCGTTGAGCTGGGCATCGCCGAAGCCCAGCCACCATTGGCTGTCGACGGTCGGCACGGCCATCGCCGCGGCCTCGCTCGTCAGGCCCAGCGAGGCGGCATCACGCAGGCTGGCGTGCGAACCGGTTTGGCCCATGTCGGCGCAGCCGGCCAGGAAGAGCGCCGCCGCGGCGGCGAGCACGGTGGCGGGGCGTCGGGCGAATTCAGGAAGAAACGGAGTCATTCTTTTCTCCACGGGCCGTAACGGCCTGGGCGTTGTCGAGGAGGCGTTGCAGGTAGCCCTTGAGCTGCATCCATTCGTCGCGGGTGAAACCGGCGAGGAGTTCGTTCTGCACGCTGCACAGCACATGGGGCACCTGGCGCGCGGCTGCGCGGCCCTCTTCCGTCAGCTCGATGTTGACCACGCGGCGGTCGGACAGGGAACGCACGCGCCGGCACAGGCCCTTGGCCTCCAGCCGGTCGAGCAGCCGGGTCATGGCGCCGGTGTCGAGCTGGCATTCGCGTGCCAGTTCGGCGACCGTGGTGGCATGGCCCAGGTGCAGCTTGTAGAGCGGCGCCCACTGCGGGAAGGTCGGACCGCTCGGCTCCGACATCCGGTTGCCCACGGTCTGCGCGAGCGTGGTGGTGATGCGGCGCATGATGTGGCCGACGCTTTCCTCGGCCCGGTACGAATCGGGCTGATAGAAATCGGCCGCCTTGCCCCCGGGCTCTGGCAGCGAAGCGACGGCAGGGGGATCGGTGGAAGCAGGCATGCATAAATAATATTTGTCATGACAGTAATTGTCAAGGCGACCTTTGAAAAGGCAAGCGTTCGTTAGAATGCGGTCCCAATGGTTTCTCCCGCTTCCGCTCCTGCCGCCAAGGCCTCGCCGCGCTCGCTGTCGGGCCTGGCGCCTTTTCTGAGGCCCTACCGCGTCCAGATCGTGCTCGCCGGGCTGTTCCTGGTCCTGGCGGCGGCGACCACGCTGGTGTTCCCGGTCGCGCTGCGCAGCCTGATCGACGGCGGCCTGGTCGGCGCCGACCGCGGCACGCAGGCCATGGCGCTGCGGGGCCATTTCCTCGCCCTCTTCGCCGTCGCCGTGGCGCTGGGCGTGTTCTCGGCGGCGCGCTTCTACACCGTGAGCTGGCTGGGGGAGCGGGTCACGGCGGACCTGCGCAACGCGGTCTATGCGCACGTCCTGCGCCAGAGCCCGGCCTTCTTCGAGACCACCCAGACCGGCGAGGTGCTGTCGCGGCTGACCGCCGATACGACGCTGGTGCAGACGGTGGTCGGCTCCTCGCTCAGCATGGGCCTGCGCAACGCGGTGATGGGGGTCGGCGCACTGGCCATGCTGGTCTGGACCAACCCCTACGTGATGGTCCAGGTGCTGGGGATCCTGGTGCTGGTGGTGTTGCCCAGCATGTGGTTCGGACGGCGCGTGCGTCGGCTCTCGCGCGCCAGCCAGGACCGGGTGGCGGATTCGAGCGCGATCGCGGCCGAGGTGCTGAACGCGATTCCCGTGGTGCAGAGCTACACCGCCGAGTCGCGCGAGGCGGCCCGCTTCGACGCCTCCACCCACAACGCCTTCCGCACCGCCGTGCGCCGCACCCGGGCACGTTCGGTGCTGGTGGCCTTCATCATCGTCGCTACCTCTGCCGCCCTGCTGTGGGGGCTCTACCAGGGCACCCAGGCGGTGCTGCGCGGCGACATCACGGCCGGTCACCTGGGGCAGACGGTGGTTTACGTGATCATCCTGGCGAGCGCGGCCGCCGTGCTGGGCGAAGTCTATGGCGACCTGCTGCGCGCGGCCGGGGCGACCGAGCGGCTGATGGAACTGCTGCATGCGACGCCGGCAATCGTGTCACCGGCAAAGCCGGCGCACTCGGCGGTCCCCGCCGCCGGCAGCACCGTGCGCTTCGAAGGAGTCGGTTTCCACTATCCATCACGGCCCGGCATCCCGGCGCTGCGCGATTTCAGCCTGGACATAGCGTCCGGCGAGACGGTGGCGCTGGTGGGATCGAGCGGTGCCGGCAAGAGCACGGTGTTCCAATTGCTGCTGCGCTACTACGACCCGCAGTCCGGCCGCATCCTGCTCGATGGCGTGCCGCTGGCGGACCTGGGCCTGGACGCGCTGCGCGCGCGCATCGGGCTGGTGCCGCAGGACGCGGTGATCTTCTCGGCCAGCGCCTTCGAGAACATCCGCTATGGCCGCCCCGACGCCGGCGCGGAGGAGGTCCACGCGGCGGCGCGCGCCGCCTTTGCCGACGGCTTCCTGCGTGCTCTGCCCGAGGGTTACGACACCTTTCTGGGCGAGCGCGGCGTGCGCCTGTCGGGCGGGCAGCGCCAGCGCATCGCGATCGCGCGCGCCATCCTGAAGAACCCGCCACTGCTGCTGCTCGACGAGGCCACCAGCGCGCTGGACGCGGAAAGCGAGCGCATGGTGCAGGCGGCGCTGGAGTCGGCGATGGCGGGCCGCACGACGCTGGTCATCGCCCACCGGTTGGCGACGGTGCAGAAGGCCGACCGCATCATCGTGCTCGACCACGGCGGGATCGTTGAACAGGGCACGCACGCCGCGCTGGTGGCGCAGAACGGGGTCTATGCGCGGCTGGCCGCGCTGCAGTTCGCCACGGAAGGAGAAAGAGCAAGCGCCGCGCCTATTGCAGCGTTTCCTTGAGTGCAGGCGGCAGGGCCAGCGAGAAGACGGAAATACCCTCCTCCGCCAGGTCCCGGGCCTCCTCGCGGGTTGCCTGGCCGCGGATGCCACGCTCTTCGGCCTCGCCGTAGTGCATCTTGCGGGCCTCGTCGGCGAAGCGGGTGCCGACGTCCTCGGTCTTGTCCATGACCTCGCGCACCGCGCGCATCCAGCGTGCCTCGGGCGAATCCGTGTGTGCGTCAGGCGCCGCCGGGGCGGTCGCCTCGGCAGGCGGCTTGGCATTGCCGAGGTTCAGGCGCGGGGCCGTCAGCAGCTTGGTGATGGCGGTGTCGCCGCACATCGGGCAGGCCACGAGCCCGCCGGCCAGCTGGGTGTCGAAATCACCGTTGGACGCGAACCAGCCCTCGAAGCCGTGGCCGTGCGCACATTGGAGGTTGAGGACCTTCATGCGCGGATTATCGGCTTGCCGCAGCCGTTGCGTCGCTCTGCCAATCCAAGGTCCAGGCGCCGGACAGGACGTTCTGGAGCCAGAGGGTGCAGGTCAGGGTCTTGGCGTCCGAGACGGTGCCGTCGCGGCACCAGGCCTGCAACTGCTCCGGCGTCGCGGTGCAGACCTCGACGAACTCCTCGTGGTCGAGCTGCTGGTTGCCCAGGGTGAGGCCGCGGGCGAAGTAGATATGGATGATCTCGGTCGAATAGGCCACCGCCAGATGCATGGCGCCGGCATGGGCCCATTCGCGCGCGCTGTAGCCGGTCTCTTCCAGCAGCTCGCGCTGGCCGCAGTAGAGCGGGTCCTCGCCGTCGTCGAGCTTGCCGGCAGGGAATTCGGTCATCACCCGCTCGATGGGATAGCGGTACTGGCGCACCATCGCCACCCGGCCGTCGTCCAGCAGGGGCACCACCACGACCGCGCCGGGATGGACGATGTACTCGCGCGTGGCGCTCTTGCCGTCCGGCAGGCGCACGGTGTCGCGCTTGGCATGCAGGAAATTGCCTTTGAAGAGCAGCTCGCTGGCGGTGCCCTCTTCCTTCAGATGTGCGTCGTCCATGTCAATTCCGGTGCTTGAGCAAGTAGCGCCAAGTGAAGCCAGGAAAGGCCAGCACCAGGAACAAAGCCCCGGTGACAGCGTAGAACTCCCAGCCCTGCGGCGCGATCTGGCCAGCACGGCGCTCGAACAGCAGCCCGATGCCCCCGGCCAGGAAATAAAGGATCACCAGCTCCAGCAGCCGCAGGCCCAGCGACTTCTTCGGCTTGGCCCCGAGCGGCACGAGGCCGAGCAGGCGCTCGTTCAGGAAAGGCAGGTTGGCGGCCAGCAGCGCGACCAGCAGGACCACCCAGACTGACGCACTCTGCGACACGGGGACGGAGCGGACCTGGCCCGCTTCAGCCGGCCAGCGTGGCCACGATGGCGTCGGCGCACAGCGCCATCAGGCCACCCGGCACGATGCCCAGGATCAGGATCAGCGCGCCGTTGAGCGTCAGCACCGTACGCACATCACGCGGCGCGGAGACCGTGCTGGCCGTCATCGGCGCGTCGAAGTACATGACCTTGACCACGCGGATGTAGTAGAAGGCGCCGATCAGCGACATCACGACAGCGAACACCGCCAGCGCGATGTACATCCCCTGCCCCGACGCGATCAGCGCCTGCAGCACCGCCAGCTTGGCGTAGAAACCGACCAGCGGCGGGATGCCCGCCAGCGAGAACATGGCGATCGCCATCACGCCTGCATAAAGTGGGCTGCGCTGGTTGAGACCGGCCAGGTCGGTGATCTCCTCGCTCTCGAAGCCTTCGCGCGCCAGCAGCAGAATGATGCCGAAGCTCGCCAGCGTGGTGAGAACGTAGGTCACGATGTAGAACATCGAGGCGCTGTAGGCGAACTGGGCGTTGTACGTACTGTTGTTGACCACGCCGGCGATCAGGCCCAGCAGCATGAAGCCCATCTGCGAGATCGTGGAGTACGCCAGCATGCGCTTGAGATTGGTCTGCGCGATGGCCGCCAGGTTGCCTACCAGCAGCGAGGCGATGGCGAGCAGCGCCAGCATCTGCTGCCAGTCGATGGCCAGCGGCAGCAGCCCTTCCACCAGCAGGCGGATGATGATGGCGAAGGCAGCGAGCTCGGGCGCCGCGCCGATCATCAGAGTGACGGACGTGGGCGCGCCCTGGTACACGTCGGGCACCCACATGTGGAACGGCGCCGCGCCGATCTTGAAGGCCAGACCGGCCACGATGAACACGAGCCCGAACACCAGCACCTGGTGGTTGACCTTGCGGCTGGCAATGGCCTTGAACACCTCGTTGGTGTCGAGCGAGCCGGTGGCGCCATACATCATCGACAGGCCGTACAGCAGGAAGCCACTGGCCATGGCGCCGAGGACGAAGTACTTCATCGCCGCCTCGCTGGCCACCGCGTTGTCCCGCCGCAGCGCCACCAGGGCGTAGCTCGACAGGGTAAGCAATTCCAGGCCGAGGTAGATCACCAGGAAGTTGCTGCCCGAGATCATCACGAACATGCCCAGCAGCGCGAACATGCTCATGGTGAACATCTCCCCGCCGCGCAGCATGCCGCGGTCGGCGGCGTAGGGCCGGCCGTAGACCAGCGTGACCATCAGCGCCACGCTCGCGAAGCACTTGAGCCAATTGCCCATCGGATCGCTCACCACCATCCCGCCGAAGCCGTAGTGGCTCTTGGCATCGGTGGCCTGCATCCCCGTCAGCACGGCCACGACGGCCAGCGTGAGCAGAGTGAGCACGTAGGTGCGCGTGCGGTGGGTGTCGGTGGTGGACAGGTCGACCAGCGCGATGATGCAGGCCATGACCAGCAGCACCACCTCGGGGTAGATCGTCATCCAGCTGAGTTTGTCAATCATCTCGTTCTCGTGTCAGGCTGGACTCAGGGCAGCTTGGAAATCGCCACGTGACGCAGCAGCTCGGCCACGGAGGCATTGGTCGCATCGGTGAAGGGCTTGGGATACAGGCCCATCCACAGCACGGCGATCGCCAGCAGCGCCAGCATGAGGAATTCGCGGGCGTTGATGTCGTCCAGCTCCTTCACGTGGTCGTTGCCCACCGGTCCCAGGTAGACCCGCTTGTACATCCACAGCGTGTAGGCGGCGCCGAAGATCAGAGCGGTGGCAGCGCCCAGCCCCAGCCAGAAGTTGGCCTTGACCGCACCGATGATCACCATCCACTCGCCGACGAAGCCGGCGGTCGCGGGCAGGCCGCAGTTGGCCATGGCGAACAGCAGCGCGAAGGCGGCGAACTTGGGCATGGTGTTGACCACGCCGCCGTAGTCCGCGATCTGGCGCGAGTGCACGCGGTCGTACAGCACGCCGATGCACAGGAACATGGCGCCCGAGACGAAGCCGTGCGCAATCATCTGCACGATGCCGCCGGAAATGCCCAAGTCGTTGAAGATGAAGAAGCCGAGCGTCACGAAGCCCATGTGGGCCACCGACGAATAGGCCACCAGCTTCTTCATGTCCTGCTGGACGAGCGCCACCAGGCCGACGTAGATCACCGCGATCAGCGACAGCGCGATCATGAGCCAGGCCCACTCGTGCGCGGCATCGGGCGCGATCGGCATCGAGAACCGCAGGAAGCCGTAGGCGCCCAGCTTCAGCATGATCGCCGCCAGCACGGCGGAGCCGCCGGTGGGTGCCTCCACGTGCACGTCGGGCAGCCAGGTGTGGACCGGCCACATCGGCACCTTCACCGCGAAGGCCGCGAAGAAGGCGAAGAACAGGAAGGTCTGCGCGGTGCCCGACAGCGGCAGCTTGTGCCAGGTCAGGATGTCGAAGCTGCCACCCGACTTGTTGTACAGGTAGATCAGCGCGACCAGCGTGAGCAGCGAGCCCAGCAGTGTGTAGATGAAGAACTTGAAGGCAGCGTAGATCTTCTTAGGACCGCCCCAGATGCCGATGATCAGGTACATCGGGATCAGCGTCGCCTCGAAGAAGACGTAGAACAGGATGCCGTCCAGCGCCGAGAAGGTGCCGATCATCAGGCCCGACAGGATCAGGAAGGCGCCCATGTACTGGTTGACGCGCTCGGTGATCACCTCCCAGGCCGAGATCACCACGATCACCGTGATGAAGGCCGTCAGCAGCACCAGCCACAGCGACAGGCCGTCGAGGCCCACGTGGTAGTGGATATTGAAACGGTCGATCCAGGGCGTCTTCTCGACGAACTGCATCGCGGCGGTGCCGTTCTGGAAGCGCGTGAACAGCGGCACGGTGGCCAGCAAGCTCACGATCGAACCGACCAGCGCGATCCAGCGCACGATGCCCGCGTGCTGGTCCCGCCCGATGGCCAACAGCACGGCGCCGAACACGATCGGCACCCAGATGGCGAGGCTCAACATACCCATTTTTCTTGTTCTCCCGGCGGCTTATCTGTTGAACCAGACGAAATACGTCATGAGGATGAAGATGCCCAGCAGCATCGCGAAGGCGTAGTGATAGATGTAGCCGGACTGCATCCAGCGCACCACGCCGGCGATGCGGCCGACCGCCTTCCAGGAGCCGTCGACGATGGCGCCGTCGATGATCGCCTGGTCGCCGCCCTTCCACAGGCCGGTGCCCAGGGCGCGCGTGCCGCGCGCGATGACGTGCTCGTTGAACCAGTCCATGTAGTACTTGTTGTCGAGCAGCTTGTAGATGGGGCTGAAGGCACGCTGGACCGCCGCCGGCAGCGCCGGGTTGACGAGGTACATGTACCAGGCCAGCACCACGCCGGCCAGCGCCAGCCAGAACGGCGGCGCAGTCAGGCCGTGCAGGGCCATGGCCATCGGTCCGTGGAAGGCCTCGGCCAGTTCCTTCATCGCAGGGTGCCTCGCGGCGTCGATGAAGATCGAGTCCTTGAAGAACTCGCCGTAGAGCATCGGCTGGATGGTCATGTAGCCGATCACGACCGAGGGAATCGCCAGCAGCACCAGCGGCACCCAGACCACCCAGGGCGTCTCGTGCGGCTTGTGATCGTGATGATGATCGTCGTGGCCGTGCCCATGGTCGTCATGGTGCGCGTCGGGGTTCTGGTCGTAGCGTTCCTTGCCGTGGAAGACCAGGAAGTACATGCGGAAGGAGTAGAAGGCCGTGACGAAAACGCCGATCAGCACCGCCCAGTAGGCGAAGCCGGCACCCCAGAGGTGGCTCTCATGCACCGCCTCGATGATGCTGTCCTTCGAGTAGAAGCCCGCGAACAGCGGCGTGCCGATCAGCGCCAGCGAGCCCAGCAGCGAGGTGATCCAGGTGATGGGCATGTACTTGCGCACGCCGCCCATCCAGCGGATGTCCTGATTGTGGTGCATGCCGATGATCACCGAGCCGGCACCGAGGAACAGCAGCGCCTTGAAGAAGGCGTGGGTCATCAGGTGGAACACCGCCACCGAGTAGGCCGAGGCGCCCAGCGCCACCGTCATGTAGCCCAGCTGCGACAGCGTGGAATAGGCCACCACGCGCTTGATGTCGTTCTGGATGATGCCCAGGAAACCCATGAAGAGCGCAGTGATGGCGCCGATCACCAGCACGAAGCTCAGGGCCGTGTCGCTCAGCTCGAAGAGCGGCGACATGCGCGTCACCATGAAGATGCCGGCCGTCACCATGGTGGCCGCGTGGATCAGCGCCGAGATCGGGGTCGGGCCTTCCATCGAGTCGGGCAGCCACACGTGCAGCGGAAACTGCGCGCTCTTGCCCATCGCGCCGATGAACAGGCAGATGCAGATGACGGTGATCAGCATCCAGTCGGTGCCGGGGAAGCTCAGCTTCGCCAGCTCGCCGCCCTTGGCGAAGGCCTCGCCGTAGTTCAGCGTGCCGGCGTAGGCGGCGATCAGTCCGATCCCGAGGATGAAGCCGAAGTCGCCGACGCGGTTGACCAGGAAGGCCTTCAGGTTGGCGAAGATGGCGGTCGGCTTGTTGTACCAGAAGCCGATCAGCAGGTAGGACACCAGGCCCACGGCCTCCCAGCCGAAGAAGAGCTGGAGCATGTTGTTGCTCATCACCAGCATCAGCATGGAGAAGGTGAAGAGCGAGATGTAGGCGAAGAAGCGGTTGTAGCCCTCGTCCTCTTCCATGTAGCCGATGGTGTAGATGTGCACCATCAGCGAGACGAAGGTCACAACGCACATCATCATGGCCGTGAGGCCATCGATCAGGAAGCCAACCTCCATCTTGAGGCCGCCCACCACCATCCATTCGTAGATGGTCTCGTTGAAGCGGGCGCCGTCGATCGCCACGCTCTTGAGCGTCATGGCCGAGATCACGAAGGCGATGAACACGCCCAGGATAGTCAGCGAGTGCGAGGCAGTCCGGCCGATGCGGTTGCCACCGAACTTGGTGCCGAGAATGCCCGCGAGCACGGAGCCGGCCAGCGGCGCCAGGGGAACCGCGAGCAGTGCGGATGCGGAAAGAGTTGCGCTCATATGAATGTCCTAGCCCTTGAGCGCATTCAATTCGTCGACGTTGATGTTCGACTTGTTGCGGAACAGCAGCACCAGCAGCGCCAGCCCGATCGCGGACTCGGCCGCGGCCACGGTCAGGATGAAGAACACGAAGATCTGGCCGTGCATGTCGCCCAGGAAGTACGAGAAGGCGACGAAGTTGACGTTGACCGCCAGCAGCATCAGCTCGATGCACATCAGAAGCACGATCAAGTTCTTGCGGTTCAGGAAAATGCCGATCACCGACAGCGCGAAAAGCATCGCACCGAGCGACAGGAAGTGTCCGAGCGTGAGAGTCATGCCTTGGTCTCCCCGGCCGCAGCCGAATCCTCGACCGCGGGCTGAGCCGCGCGGGTCACCGGCATCTGCACGACGCGCACGCGGTCGCGCGCCTTCACGCGGACCTGGTCGGCCGGGTTGACGTACTTGCTGTCCTTGCGCGTGCGCAGCGTCAGCGCGATGGCGGCGACGATCGCCACGAGCAGGATGACGGCGGCGATCTCCAGCGGGTAGAGGTACTCGGTGTAGAGCAGCTTGCCCAGTTCCAGCGTGTTGGAGTTCTCGGGGCCGGTCGCCATCGGGCGGCGCGGCTCGGCCAGGCGGAAGCCGCCCATGAGCACGGCAGCCATTTCAAGCGCGATCAGCGCGCCGACGCCCGCGGCGAGCGGGAAGTGCTTCCAGAAACCCTGCCGCAGCGCGTCGACATTGATGTCGAGCATCATCACCACGAACAGGAACAGCACCATCACCGCGCCCACGTAGACCAGCACCAGAGAGATCGCGAGGAACTCGGCGCGCAGCAGCAGCCAGATGGCCGAAGCCTGGAAGAAGGCGAGCACCAGGTACAGCGCCGCATACACGGGGTTGCGCGAGGTGATGACGCGGAAGGCTGCAAACAGCAGCACCGCGGCGAACAGGTAGAACAGACCGGTCTTGATGTCCATGATCGGTTTCGTTTTTGTGGTTCGGGCCAGGTCCGCGTCAGCGGTACTTGGCGTCGGCCGCCTTGTTGGCGGCGATTTCTTTTTCGTAGCGGTCGCCCACGGCCAGCAGCATGTCCTTGGTGAAGTACAGGTCGCCGCGCTTCTCTCCGTGGTATTCGAAGATGTGGGTCTCGACGATGGAGTCAACCGGGCAGCTCTCTTCGCAGAAGCCGCAGAAGATGCACTTGGTCAGGTCGATGTCGTAGCGTGTGGTGCGGCGCGAGCCGTCGTCGCGCACGTCGGATTCGATGGTGATGGCCAGCGCCGGGCAGACTGCCTCGCAGAGCTTGCAGGCGATGCAGCGCTCCTCGCCGTTTTCATAGCGGCGCAGCGCGTGCAGGCCGCGGAAGCGCGGCGAGAGCGGCGTCTTCTCCTCGGGGAACTGAACCGTGATCTTCCGGCTGAAGGCGTACTTGCCGGTGATGGCCAGGCCCTTGAACAGTTCCACCAGCATGAAGCTGGACAGGAAGTCCTTGAGCGAGAACGGCGCGTTGGTCGTGACAGTGTTCGCAGCCATGGCGATTACTTCCAGATGTTGAACGGGGTCTGCATCCAGACACCGACCACCACCAGCCACACCAGCGTGACCGGAATGAAGATCTTCCAGCCCAGACGCATGATCTGGTCGTAGCGGAAGCGGGGGAAGGTCGAGCGGACCCACAGGAACATGGTGACCACGGCAAAGGTCTTGAGGCCGAGCCAGATCCAGCCCGGAATGAAGCCGAGGAACTCGAAGGGAGGAAGCCAGCCGCCGAGGAACAGGATCACCGTCAGGATGGAGACGAGCCACATGTTGGCGTACTCGGCCAGGAAGAACATGGCGAAGCTCATGCCCGAGTACTCGATCATGTGGCCGGCGACGATTTCCGACTCGCCCTCCACCACGTCGAAGGGGTGGCGGTTGGTCTCGGCCAGGCCCGAGATGAAGTAGACCAGGAAGATCGGCAGCAGCGGCAGCCAGTTCCACGACAGGAAACCCACGCCCATCGAGGCGAAGATGCCCTTGCCCTGCCCCATCACGATGTCGCTCATGTTGAGGCTGGCGGAGACCATCAGCACCACCACGAAGGCGAAGCCCATCGCGATTTCATAGCTCACCATCTGGGCCGAGGCGCGCAGCGCACCCAGGAAGGCGTACTTCGAGTTCGAGGCCCAGCCGGCGATGATCACGCCGTACACCTCGAGCGAAGTGATGGCCATGACGAAGAGCAGGCCGGCGTTGATGTTCGCCAGCGCGACGTCGGGGCCGAAGGGAATGACCGCCCAGGCAGCCAGAGCCGGCATGATGGTCATGATCGGCCCCAGCAGGAACAGGCCCTTGTTGGCGACCGTGGGAAGGATGATTTCCTTGGTCAGCAGCTTCAGCGCGTCGGCGATGGGCTGCAGCAGGCCGAGCGGCCCGATGCGGTTGGGGCCCACGCGAATCTGGGTGAAGCCGATGGCCTTGCGCTCCCACAGCGTGAGGTAGGCGACCGCACCCATCAGGGGTAGCACCACCACCACGATCTTGATGAGGGTCCAGATGACCGGCCAGGCGATCGCGGTCCACCAGTGGGCCGAAATCAGGCCCAGGCCGAAGCCGTGCAGGCTGTCGATCATGCGAAGACCTCCTGCGCGGCCCGTGCATCGGCGGTGAGTTGCAGCGAAGGTGCGCGGCGCACGATCGAGTCGAGCTGGTAGATGCGGGCGACGGACGGTGCGGGGGCATCGGCGCTGCGTTCGCCATCGGCGCGCGCAGCGGTCGCATTGCTGAGTTTCCCGGCCGGCAGCAGGCCCGCAGCCAGGCCGATGTCCGCCTGCACCTCGCTCACCGATTCGAAGGAGAAGCCCTGCAGACCCAGCAGGTTCGCCAGGACGCGCAGCACCTTCCAGGCAGGGCGAGTCTCGCCCTGCGGCTTCACCACCGCGTGGAAGCTCTGCACCCGGCCTTCGGCGTTCACAAAGGTGCCGGGGGTTTCGGTGAAGGGCGCAATGGGCAGCAGCACGTCGCTGAATTCCAGGTTGGCCTTGAAGGGGCTCAGCGTCACGACCATCTGGGCGTGCGTCAGCGCATCGGCCGCAGCGGCGCCGGCGGCCGAATCGAAGACGGGCTCGGTGTTCAGCAGCAGCGCGGCCTTGAGCGAGCCGGCAAGCATCTGGCCCGCATTCAGCCCGCCTTCGCCGGGCAGCGCGCCGACCAGTTGCGCACCGACGGTGTTGGCCGCCTCGGTCAGGTAGCCGACGCTGGCGCCAGTCTGTGCGCCCAGCCAGTTCGACAGCGACAGGAGCGCGCCGGCCTGGGCGTGGTGGGCGGCTGCGTTACCGAGCAGGATGGCCTTGCGTTCGCCACCGAGCAGCGAGGCGGCGATGGCCTTCGCCCGGTCACCAGGCTCGGTCGAACGGGCCACGGGTGCGACGGCGCCGCTGCTCGCGGCCACGGCGGCGGCGATCTCGGCCAGCGCATCGACCCAATCCTGGGCCGGCACGCGCACCGGATTCGCCACTTGCATGGCCCAGGCCTCGTCGTCGGCCAGCAGCTCTGCCGAGGTCAGCGCGCTGAGCGTCGCGCCCTTGCGCACCGCCTGACGGATGCGCTGCGCGAACAAAGGATGGTCCTTGCGCAGGTTGGTGCCGACCACCAGCACGCGCTGCAGTTGCGACAGCGAGGCAATCGAGGTGCCCAGCCAGCGCACGCCCTCGGCGGCGCCGAACTCGGCATGGCGCAAGCGGTGGTCAATGTTGGTGCTGCCCAGGCTTTGCAGCAGCAGCTTGGCCAGGTGCAGCTCTTCCAGCGTGCTGTGCGGACTGACGAGCGCACCGATGCTTTGCGCGCCATGGTCCGTTTTGATCTGCTTGAGACCATTGGCCACGTACTCGAGCGCGGTCTGCCAGTCGACCTGCTGCCACTGACCGCCCTGCTTGAGCATGGGCTGCGTGAGGCGCTCGGGGCCGTTCAGGGCCTCGTAGGAGAAGCGGTCGCGGTCCGCGATCCAGCACTCGTTGACGTCTTCATTCTCCAACGGCACCACGCGCATCACACGGTTGTTCTTGACCTGGACGATCAGGTTGGCGCCGGTGGAATCGTGCGGGCTGACCGACTTGCGGCGCGACAGCTCCCAGGTGCGAGCACTGTAGCGGAAGGGCTTGCTGGTCAGCGCGCCCACCGGGCAGATGTCGATCATGTTGCCCGAGAGCTCGGAATCGACCGAGCCGCCGATGAAGGTCTCGATCTCGGAATGCTCGCCGCGGTGGGACATGCCCAGTTCCATCACGCCGGCCACTTCCTGGCCGAAGCGCACGCAGCGGGTGCAATGGATGCAGCGGCTCATCTCTTCCATGCTGATGAGCGGGCCCACGTCCTTGTGGAACACCACGCGCTTCTCTTCCTCGTAGCGCGAGGAAGAGCCGCCGTAGCCCACCGCCAGGTCCTGCAGTTGGCATTCGCCGCCCTGGTCGCAGATCGGGCAGTCCAGCGGGTGATTGATGAGCAGGAACTCCATGACCGACTGCTGGGCCTTGATGGCCTTGTCGCTCTTGGTGCGCACGATCATGCCTTGCGTCACCGGCGTGGCGCAGGCCGGCATCGGCTTGGGCGCCTTTTCGACGTCGACCAGGCACATGCGGCAGTTGGCCGCGATGCTGAGCTTCTTGTGATAGCAGAAGTGCGGGATGTAGGTGCCAGCCTTGTCGGCCGCATGCATCACCATGCTGCCTTCGGTCACTTCGACCTTCTTGCCGTCGAGTTCGATTTCAACCATGTTCGTGTTTTCTCGCTCAGGCCTTGACGGGTGCCTTCGGGACGTAGCCCGGGATCAAGGCCTCGAACTCGTGGCGGAAGTGCTTGATCATGGCCCGCACCGGCATCGCCGCGGCGTCGCCCAGCGCACAGATGGTGCGGCCCTGGATGTTGTCGGCGACGGAGTTCAGCAAGTCCATGTCGCTGGCCTTGCCGTGGCCGTTGTGGATGCGGTCGACCACGCGCCACAGCCAGCCCGTGCCTTCGCGGCAGGGCGTGCACTGCCCGCAGGATTCGTGCATGTAGAAGTAGGAGAGGCGCTTGAGCGACTCGACCATCGAGCGGCTGTCGTCCATCACGATCACCGCGCCCGAGCCCAGCATGGAGCCGGCCTTGGCGATGGAGTCGTAGTCCATCGTGCACTCCATCATGATCGAGGCCGGCAGCACCGGCGCGGAGGAACCGCCGGGAATCACAGCCTTGAGCTGGCGGCCCTTGCGCACGCCGCCGGCGAGCTCGAGCAGCTTGGAGAAAGGCGTGCCCATCGGCACTTCATAGTTGCCGGGCAACTCGACGTCGCCACTGACCGAGTAGATCTTGGTGCCGCCGTTGTTCGGCTTGCCGCACTCCAGATACGCCACGCCACCGTTGTTGATGATCCACGGCACCGCGGCGAAGGTCTCGGTGTTGTTGATCGTGGTCGGCTTGCCGTAGAGGCCGAAGCTGGCCGGGAACGGCGGCTTGAAGCGCGGCTGGCCCTTCTTGCCTTCCAGCGATTCGAGGAGCGCCGTCTCTTCGCCGCAGATGTAGGCGCCGAAACCGTGCGACGCATGCAGTTGGAAGTTGAAGCCGCTGCCCAGGATCTTGTCGCCCAGGTAGCCGGCCGCCCTCGCCTCTTCCAGCGCTTCCTCGAAGCGCTGGTAGGTCTGGAAGATCTCGCCGTGGATGTAGTTGTAGCCCACGCTGATGCCCATCGCGTAGGCCGCAATGGCCATGCCCTCGATCACGATGTGCGGGTTGAACTGCAGGATGTCGCGGTCCTTGCAGGTGCCGGGCTCGCCTTCGTCGGAGTTGCAGACCAGGTACTTCTGACCCGGGAACTGGCGCGGCATGAAGCTCCACTTGAGACCGGTCGGGAAACCCGCGCCGCCACGGCCACGCAGGCCGGAGGCCTTGACCTCGGCAATCACCTGCTCGGGCGTCAGCCCCTCGCTCAGGATCTTGCGCAGCGCCTTGTAGCCGCCGCGGGCCTCGTAGTCGGCCAGGCGCCAGTTGGTGCCGTCCAGGCCGGCATAGATCTGGGGCTCGATGTGGCGGTCGTGGAAGCAGGTCTGGACGCCGGTGGCCTGGAACTGGGAGAGGACTTGCTCTGGCGTCATTGCGCGCCCTCCGCCTTCGCGTTGCGCAGGCCGTCGATGAGCTGGTCAAGCTTGTCGTTGCTCATGAAGCTGCACATGGTCTGATCGTTGACCAGCATCACGGGCGAATCGGCGCAGGCGCCCAGGCACTCGCTCTGCTGCAGGGTGAACATGCCGTCGGCCGTGGTCTCGCCCATCCGGATGCCCAGCTTCTTCTCGAGGTGCGCCAGCGCCACGGCGCCGTCGCGCAGCTGGCACGGCAGGTTGGTGCAGACGTTGAGCTTGTAGCGGCCCACCGGCTGCTGGTTGTACATGTTGTAGAAGGTCGTGACCTCGTGCACCGCAATCGGCGCCATGCCGAGGTAGGCCGCGATCTCGCGCTCGCGCTGGGTGCTGACGTAGCCCTCTTCCTTCTGGACGATCGTGAGGCAGGCCATCACGGCCGACTGCTTGCCGGCCGGCGGGTACTTGGCGACCTCGCGCGCGAAGAGATCCAGGATGGCCGCCGGCAGCGGCGGCTGGGTGCTCTGGTTGGTGTCGGGAGTCATGCGTTCGCTCACCTGTCGATTTCGCCGAAGACGATGTCCATGGTGCCGATCACCGCGACCGCGTCGGCGATCATGTGGCCGCGCGACATCTCGTCGAGCGCGGCCAGATGCGGGAAGCCCGGGGCACGAATCTTCAGGCGGTAGGGCTTGTTGGCGCCATCGCTCACGAGATAGATGCCGAACTCCCCCTTTGGATGCTCGACGGCGGCGTACGCCTCGCCCTCGGGCACGTGGAAGCCTTCGGTGAAGAGCTTGAAATGGTGGATCAGCTCCTCCATGTTCGCCTTCATCGATTCGCGCGCGGGCGCGGCCACCTTGTGGTTGTCGGTGATCACCGGGCCCGGATTGGCGCGCAGCCAAGCCGAGCATTGCTGGATGATTCGATTGGCCTGGCGCATCTCCTCGACACGGACCAGGTAGCGGTCGTAGCAGTCGCCCGTCCTGCCGATCGGCACATCGAAGTCCATGCGGTCGTAGACGTCGTAGGGCTGCTTCTTGCGCAGGTCCCACTCGACGCCGGAGCCGCGCAGCATCGGGCCAGTGAAGCCGAGGTTGAGCGCACGCTCGGGCGAGACCACGCCGATGCCGACGGTGCGCTGCTTCCAGATGCGGTTGTCGGTGAGCAGCGTCTCGTACTCGTCGACCATCTTGGGAAAGCGCTTGCAGAAGTCGTCGACGAAGTCCAGCAGCGAGCCCTGGCGGTTTTCGTTGAGCTTCTCGATCGCCTTGGCGTTCTTTATCTTGCTGACCTTGTACTGCGGCATCGCGTCCGGCAGGTCGCGGTAGACGCCGCCCGGACGAAAATAGGCCGCGTGCATGCGCGCACCCGAGACCGCCTCGTACATGTCGAACAGGTCCTCGCGCTCGCGGAAGCAGTAGATGAGCATGTTCATCGCACCGCAGTCCAGCCCGTGCGCGCCCAGCCACAGCAGGTGGTTCAAGAGGCGCGTGATCTCGGCAAACATCACGCGGATGTACTGCGCGCGCAGCGGCACTTCCAGGCCGAGCAAGCGCTCGATGGCCAGGCAGTAGGCGTGCTCGTTGCTCATCATCGAGACGTAGTCCAACCGGTCCATGTAGGGCAGCGACTGGATGTAGGTACGCGTCTCGGCCAATTTCTCGGTGGCGCGGTGCAGCAGGCCGATGTGCGGGTCCGCGCGCTGGATCACTTCGCCGTCGAGCTCGAGCACCAAGCGCAACACCCCGTGCGCTGCCGGATGCTGGGGGCCGAAGTTGAGCGTGTAGTTCTTGATTTCCGCCATGTCAGTGCAGGCCGCCGCCGTAGTTGTCTTCGCGAATCACGCGCGGCGTGATCTCGCGCGGCTCGATGGTCACCGGCTGGTAGATCACGCGCTTCTGCTCCGGATCGAAGCGCATCTCGACGTGGCCGGAGACGGGGAAGTCCTTGCGGAACGGGTGGCCGATGAAGCCGTAGTCGGTGAGGATGCGGCGCAGGTCGTCATGACCTTCGAACACGATCCCGTAGAGGTCGAAGGCCTCGCGCTCGAACCAGCCCGCGGAACTCCAGATACCGGTCAGCGAATCGACCACCGGCAGGTCCTCGCTGGGGGCGAAGACCTTGAGACGGACACGCTGATTGAGGCTCACCGACAGCAGATGCGAGACCACGCAGAAGCGCTCGCCTTCCCACTCGCCTTCACGGTAGTCGGAATAGTCCATGCCGCACAGGTCGATCAGCTGCTCGAAGCGGCAGCCGGGCGCATCGCGCAGCAGCCGCGCGCCTTCGAGGTAGTCGGCAGCGGCCACGACCACGGTCACCTCGCCGAGCGCGACGGTGACGCTCTTGGCCTTGGCGCCCAGCGTTTCCTGGATCTGTTTCTGCAGTGCCTCGGGAGAAATCGCAAAGTCGGTCATCGTCTCTCGCTTCTCAGGCACGCGCTATCGTGTTGGTGCGGCGGATCTTCTGCTGCAGCTGGATAATCCCGTACAACAGCGCCTCGGCGGTTGGCGGGCAGCCAGGCACGTAGACATCGACCGGCACGATGCGGTCGCAGCCGCGCACGACCGAATAGCTGTAGTGGTAGTAGCCGCCGCCATTGGCACAGGAGCCCATCGAGAGCACCCAGCGCGGCTCGGGCATCTGGTCGTAGACCTTGCGCAGGGCCGGCGCCATCTTGTTGCACAGCGTGCCGGCCACGATCATCAGATCGGACTGGCGCGGGCTCGGGCGGAACAGCATGCCGAAGCGGTCGATGTCGTAGCGCGCGGCACCCGCGTGCATCATTTCCACAGCACAGCAGGCGAGACCGAAGGTCATCGGCCAGAGCGATCCCGTCTTGGCCCAGTTCACCACCGAATCGTAGGTCGTGGTGACGAAGCCTTCCTTCATGACGCCTTCAATGGCCATTGTTCGGATTCCTTGTCATTCCCAGTCGAGCGCACCCTTTTTCCATTCGTAGACGAAGCCCACGACGAGGATGGCGAGAAAAATCATCATGGCCCAGAAGCCCACCGGACCGATCTGCTTGAGGGCGATCGCCCAAGGGAAGAGGAAGGCGATCTCGAGGTCGAAAAGAATGAAGAGAATCGCCACCAGGTAATAGCGCACGTCGAACTTCATGCGCGCGTCTTCGAAGGCCTCGAAGCCGCATTCGTAGGGCGAATTCTTCTGGGCGTCGGGCCGATTGGGGCCGAGGATGTAACCGAGAACCTGAGGTGCTACGCCAACACCCACTCCGACCAGGATGAACAACAGGACGGGGAGGTAGGTTTCGAGGTTCATCGGGGTCTTTTACCGCTTGTCGCCGACAGGAAGATGAAGCCTCCTGCCGGCGAGATTTGGTGCCGTCGGCGAGACTCGAACTCGCACAGCTTTCGCCACTACCCCCTCAAGATAGCGTGTCTACCAATTTCACCACGACGGCGGTTTTTCTATGTCCGGATGGCATGAGGAACCTGATGCGGTTTTGGCTTTCCGGACAGCTTTAGAGTTTACCCTGAAATGAAGTCGTTTTCGCTGGAGCAGGGTCGAAAACGACTGCTGCGTTCACTTGGTCGGGATCTGCGCAGCGCCCGAAGCAGGCGTCGCCGGTGCGGGCGCACCGCCAGCCGGCGCGGCGGGTGCATTGCCGGTCGGAATATGCGAGGCTGGGCCCGAAGCGGGTGGCGCAGGTGCCGGCGCGGGCGCCGAGGCCCCGATCGCGGCGCGCTCAATCAGGCTGCCGCCGCCCGTGGGGCGGCTGTGGCTGAAGTAGGCCAGCAGCAGCGTGCAGGCAAAGAAGACGGCGGCGAGGACGGCGGTGCTGCGCGAGAGGAAGTTCGCGCTGCCGCTGGCGCCGAACAGGCTGCCGGCGCTGCCGCTGCCGAAAGCCGCGCCCATGTCGGCGCCCTTGCCGTGCTGGATGAGGATCAGGCCGATCATCGCGAGCGCCGACAGCATCTGCACGCCCACGAGGATGTTGAAGACCACGTTCATTTCGTTCTTACTCCGGGATTCGTTGGGGCCGGGCCGCTTCAGCGGGCCGCGGCAATGATCTGCAGGAAGTCGGGGGCCTTGAGGGAGGCGCCGCCGATCAGGCCGCCGTCGATGTCGGGCTGGGCCAGCAGCTCGGCGGCGTTGGCGGCATTCATGCTGCCGCCATAGAGGATGCGGATGCCCGCCGCGTGCTCGTTCGCGGCATGGTGCAGCTGTGCGCGCAGCAGAGCGTGCACGGCCTGCGCCTGGCCAGGCGTCGCCGTCTTGCCGGTGCCGATCGCCCACACCGGCTCGTAGGCCACCACGATCTCGCTGATGCAATGGCCGTTGACATGGATCACGGCAGCGAGTTGGCGCTTGACCACCTCCTCGGTGTGTCCCGCCTCGCGCTCAGCCAGCGTCTCGCCGACACAGACGATCGGCGTGATGCCGTTGGCAAGTGCCGCGGCCGTTTTGGCGGCCACGGCCTCGTCGGTCTCGCCGTGGTACTGACGGCGCTCCGAATGGCCGACGATCGCGTAGCGCACGCCGAAGTCCTTCAGCATCGCGGCCGACTGCTCGCCGGTGAAGGCGCCCTGCGGCTGGGCCGACAGGTCCTGTGCACCCAGCGCGATCGGCGAGCCGGCCACCAGCGCCTGCACCTGCGCCAGGTATGGCGCCGGCACGCACACCGCGACCTCGCATCCCGGCGTGCCGACTCCCTGACACAGCGCGTTGACCAGTGCCTCGTTGGCGGCCAGGCTGCCGTTCATCTTCCAGTTGCCGGCGATGAGTTTCTTCTTCGTCGTCATGTCTTCGTCACTCACCAGGTCAGCACGATCTTGCCGATGTGCTGGTTCGATTCCATCAGGGTATGCGCCTGCGCCGCACCGCTCGGCACGCCACCCGCAGCAAAGACGCTGTGGATGACGGGCTTGACCGCACCGCTCTCGAGCAGCGGCCAGACCTTCTCGCGCAGCGACTTCGCGATTGCACCCTTGAACGCGACCGGCCGCGGCCGCAGCGTCGAGCCGGTGATGGTCAGGCGCCGGCGCAGCACGAGGCCCGCGTTGAAGTCGCTCTTGATCCCGCCCTGAACGGCGATGATGACCAAGCGGCCATCCTCGGCCAGGCACTGGATCTCGCGCGCCACGTAGTCACCGGCCACCATATCGAGGATCACGTCCACGCCCTTGCCGCCCGTCAGCCGCTTCGCCTCCTCGGCGAAGTCGGCCGTCTTGTAGTTGATCGCATGGTCGGCGCCGAGTTTGCGGCAGGCCTCGCACTTGTCATCGCTGCCCGCGGTCGCGATCACGGTCGCGCCGAAGGCCTTGCCCAGCTGGATCGCCGTCACGCCGATGCCGCTGGTGCCGCCCTGGATCAGCAGGGTCTCGCCTTTTTGCAGGCGACCGCGGTCGAACACGTTGCTCCAGACGGTGAAGAAGGTCTCGGGCAGCGAGGCCGCCTCGGCATCGCTCCAGCCCTTGGGCACCGGCAGACACTGAGCCACCGGCGCCACGCAGAACTCGGCATAGCCGCCGCCTGCGATCAGCGCGCACACGCGGTCGCCGACCGCGAAGCCGGCTTCCTTCATGGCCACGGCATCGCCCGAGACGATCTCGCCGGCGACCTCGAGTCCCGGCAGGTCCGAAGCACCGGGCGGCACCGGGTAGTTGCCGGTGCGCTGCAAAACGTCGGGCCGGTTCACGCCGCTGGCGGCCACGCGGATCAGCAGCTCACCCGCGCCGGCGACCGGCGCCGGCCGCTCGGCCTGGCGCAGCACTTCGGGCGCACCGAAGGAAGTGATTTCAATGGCTTTCATGCATCTCTCGGCTGAGACGCCCGTCCTTGCGAACGGGCGCGGGTTGCAATGACGGCGAAGGCGCCACCGCCCTCGCCTCTCAAGCCTGGCGATCGCCGCCGTTGGGCTCTTGCGGACGCGCGTCCTGCTCGACGGCCACGGCCTGTTCGCCAGACGCCTCGACGGGGTTGTCGGCGCGCGGCGCGCGCTCGCCACGGGGCGGGCGGTCGCCACGCTCGCGCCGCTCGCCACGCTCCTCGCGCGGCGGGCGATCGTTGAACTCCATGCCGGCCGGACGCTCGGCCAACGCCTTCATGGACAGCTTGACGCGGCCCTTGTCGTCGGTCTCGAGCACCTTGACCTTCACGATCTGGCCTTCACTCAGGTAGTCCGTGACCTTCTCGACGCGCTCGTGCGCGATCTGGCTGATGTGCAGCAGGCCGTCCTTGCCGGGCAGCAGGTTGATCAGCGCGCCGAAGTCCAGGATCTTGGTGACCGGCCCCTCGTACACCTTGCCGATCTCGACTTCCGCCGTGATCTGCTCGATGCGCTTCTTGGCCTCTTCGGCCTTGGCCGGATCGGTGGAAGCGATCGTGATGGTGCCGTCTTCCTCGATGTTGATCTGCGTGCCGGTCTCTTCCGTCAGCGCGCGGATCACCGAGCCGCCCTTGCCGATCACGTCGCGGATCTTCTCGGGGTTGATCTTCATTGTGAACAGACGCGGCGCGAAGCTGGACACTTCGGCCTTGGCCTCACCCATCGCTTCCTGCATCTTGCCCAGGATGTGCATGCGCGCTTCCTTGGCCTGGGCCAGGGCGACCTGCATGATCTCCTTGGTGATGCCCTGGATCTTGATGTCCATCTGCAGCGCGGTGATGCCGTTGGTCGTGCCGGCCACCTTGAAGTCCATGTCGCCCAGATGGTCCTCGTCGCCGAGGATGTCGGTCAGCACGGCGAAGCGGTTGTCTTCCTTGATCAGGCCCATGGCGATGCCGGCCACGTGGGCCTTCATCGGCACACCCGCGTCCATCATCGAGAGGCAGCCGCCGCAGACGGAGGCCATGGACGAGGAGCCGTTGGACTCGGTGATCTCCGACACCACGCGGATGGTGTAGGGGAACTCTTCCTTTGTCGGCAGGCAGGCCACGAGGGCGCGCTTGGCCAGGCGGCCATGGCCGACCTCACGGCGCTTCGTCGAGCCCATGCGGCCCACTTCGCCGGTCGCGAAGGGAGGCATGTTGTAGTGGAACAGGAAGCGGTCCTCGTACTCGCCCGCCAGCGCGTCGATGCGCTGCGCATCGCGCTCGGTGCCCAGCGTGGTCACGACCAGCGCCTGCGTCTCGCCGCGGGTGAAGAGCGCCGAGCCGTGGGTGCGCGGCAGCACGCTGTTGCGGATCTCGATCGGCCGCACGGTGCGGGTGTCGCGGCCGTCGATGCGTGGCTCGCCCGAGAGGATCTGGCCGCGGACGATCTTCGATTCGATGGCGAACAGCAGATCGCTGACCTTGCCTGCATCGAAGGCCTCGCCGCTTTCCTTGAGCGAGTCGATCACGCTCGCGTTGGCTTCACGCAGGGCCTGCGTGCGGGCCTGCTTGCTGCGGATCTGGTAGGCGGCGCGCAGCTTTTCCTCGGCCAGGCCCCTGACCTTGGCAACGAAGGCTTCGTCCTCGGCCGGCGGCTGCCAGTCCCACACCGGCTTGCCGGCGTCACGCACGAGTTCGTGGATCGCGTTGATCGCGACGCCGGCCTGCTCATGGCCGAACACCACGCCGCCGAGCATGATTTCCTCGCTCAGTTGCAGGGCCTCGGACTCGACCATCAGCACGGCCGCTTCGGTGCCGGCCACGACCAGGTCCATCTGCGATTCCTTGCGCGCGGTCTGGCCCGGGTTGAGCACGTACTGGCCATTGATGTAGCCCACGCGCGCGGCGCCGATCGGGCCGTTGAACGGAATGCCGGAGATCGACAGCGCGGCGCTCACGCCGATCATGGCGGCGATGTCGGCATCGACCTCGGGGTTCAGCGACACGGTGTGGATCACCACGTGCACCTCGTTCAGGAAACCCTCGGGGAACAGCGGACGGATCGGTCGGTCGATCAGGCGCGAGGTCAGGGTCTCGAGCTCGCTGGGCTTGGCTTCGCGCTTGAAGAAGCTGCCGGGGATCTTGCCCGCGGCGTAGGTCTTCTCGATGTAGTCGACCGTCAGAGGGAAGAAGTCCTGGCCGGGCTTGGCGGTCTTGGAAGCGACCACGGTGGCCAGCACCACGGTGCCTTCGATGTCGACAAGCACGGCGCCGCTGGCTTGGCGCGCGATCTCGCCGGTTTCCATGACGACGGTCTTGTCGCCCCATTGGAAGGTCTTGGTGACTTTGTTGAAAAGGCTCATGTCTTGCTCCTGTTTTTGTTGGCGGGTCGGCCTGCGGTCATCGCAGGCTCCGCGGGAGGAGAGCGCCTTCAGAACACGATGCCATTCCAGGGAAGCTCGGCTTCAAGCTTCATTGGAATGACACAGCTTCGCTCTGTACGGCACTCCTGGATTGATTCGCGAAGTAAAAAACGCCTGAGCTAGCGGACTAACCCAGGCGTTTCTTCATGCGAATCGGTTTACTTGCGCAGACCCAGCTTGGCGATCAGCGCCGAGTAACGGTCGATGTCCTTGGACTTGAGATAGTCCAGGAGCTTGCGACGGCGGCTCACCATGCGCAGCAGGCCGCGGCGACCGTGGTGGTCCTTGGCGTGCGTCTTGAAGTGCGGGGTGAGTTCGTTGATGCGGGCGGTCAGCAGTGCAACTTGCACTTCGGGGCTGCCGGTGTCGTTGGCGCCGCGGGCGTTGTCCTTGACAACTTCCGCCTTGATGGAGGCTGCGATCATTGAGTGATTTCCTTGTTCCGGGATGTTTGACTTGCGGTGGGCGCTGGAACTGCACCCGCCGTGCGCCTTGCGGCATGCAAAGCCTTGGGAGTATACATCGGCGGCCTCTTGGGCCCGGATCGGGGGCTTTCAGGCGCGCGATGGGGAAGCCAGCCAACCGCGCAGCCGCTCGACCCCCTGCGACAGGCGCTCGGGGTCCTTCGACGCGAAGCACCAGCGCAGCCAGCCCTGCGCCTCGGGCGCGAAGGCATTGCCCGGCGCCAGGCCCAGGCCGGCCTCGGCCACCAGGCGCTTGGCGAGCGCCAACGAATCGTCAAAGCCCTCCAGGCGGAAGAAAGCATACATGCCGCCGCGCGCCGGCGCGACCTGCACCCCGGGCACCTCGGCCAGCAAGGGCACCAAGCGGTCCCGGCAGGCCTTCAGGTGCGAGACCACCCGCGGCGTGACCTCCCCGCTCACCCCCAGCGCCGCGATGCCCGCGCGCTGGGTGAACACGCTGGTGCAGGAGGTGTTGAACTCGATCAGCTTGCCCATGCCCTCCACCAGCGTAGGCGGCAGCACCAGCCAGCCCAGGCGCCAGCCGGTCATCAGGAAGCTCTTGGAAAAGCTGTGGACCACGACCAGCCGGTCGTCCGGCACCGACACGTCCAGGAAGCTCGGCGCGCAGCCGTTTGGCGTCGGCTCGTAGTACAACCGCTCGTAGACCTCGTCGGCCAGGATCCAGGTGCTGGTGCGGCGGCAGTGATCGAGAATCGCCTGCTGCTCCTCGCGCGTGAGCGTCCAGCCGGTCGGGTTGTTGGGTGCGTTGATGACCAGCAGTTTGGTGGCCGGCGTCACCGCGGCGCGCAATGCGTCCAGGTCGAGCGTCCACTGCCCAGCCCTCGGCACCAACGGCACGCTGCGCACGCGCGCGCCCAGGATGGCCGGCTGCGCCGTCAGGTTGGGCCACACGGGCGTGACCGCCACGACCTCGTCGCCGGCGTCGACCAGCGCCTGCACCGCCAGCATCAGCGCATTCACGCCGCCGGAAGTGACGGCGATGCGCCCCGCGTCGATGGCGGGGTGCAATCCACTCATGTAGCGGGCGATCGCCTCGCGCAATTCGGGCAGCCCGAGGTTGTGGGCATAGAAGGTCTCGCCGCGCTGCAGGGATTCGATGGCCGCCCGACGGATCGGCTCCGGCGTCACTTCGTCGCCCTCGCCGAACCAGAAGGCCAGCACGTCGGCCCGGCCCATGCCGGCATTGGCAACCTCGCGGATCTTGGAGGCTTCGAGGTTCTGGATGGCTTCGCGCATCGCGTTTTCCTTCTCTGGCAAATCAGGGACGTTGCATCTTGCAGTTGGTGGGCATCTCGGCGCGCTCCGCAGGGATGGTCCGCACCACGCGGAAGCCATAACCGGAACCCTCGACGTCGAACTTCACGCCGGGGCTGCCCTGCCGGTCCATCACGCCGACCACCAGGGTCTGCTGGAACTGGTGATCGGCCGCGCGCATGCGGCCGCCCTGGCCCGCCAGGCTGACCTCGGCCTTCTCCAGCGCGCGCGCCACCGCCACCGTGTCGGCACTGCCGGCGCGCTCGATGGCCTGCGCCAGCGCCTCGACCAGGAGCTGCATCCGCATGTGCACATAGTCGTCCGCCGGCTTCGGGAAGCGCTCGCGGAAGGCGCGGTAGAAAGCCTCCGACTCGCGCGTCTGCACGTTCGGCAGCCAGTCGGCCACCGCGACCACGCGGCCGATGCCGGCGTCGCCGATCGCGGCCGGCGCACCGAGCGCATTGCCGTAGAAGGTGTAGAAGCTGCCGTTGAAACCGGCCTCGCGCGCCGCCTTCACCAGCAACGTGAGGTCGTTGCCCCAGTTGCCGGTGACCACGGCCTGCGCGCCGCTCGCCAGGATCTTGGTCGCGTAGGGCGCGAAATCCTTCACCCGCCCCATCGGGTGCAGCTCCTCGCCGACGATCTGCACGTCGGGCCGCAACTGGGCGAGCTGGCGCTTCGACTCGCGCAGCACCGCCTGGCCGAAGCTGTAGTCCTGCCCGATCAGGTAGGCGCGCTTGAGCGAGGCATCGCTCTTCATCACGTCCATCAGCGCCGTCACGCGCATGTCCGCATGTGCGTCGAAGCGGAAATGCCAGAAGCTGCAGCGCTCGTTGGTGAGGACCGGGTCGACAGCCGAGTAGTTGAGGAAGAGCACCCGCCGCGCGGCGTCGCGTTCGTTGTTCTTCTCGATGGCGTCCACCAGCGCAGCGGCGGTGGCCGATGAATTGCCCTGCAGCACGACGCGCGCGCCATCGTCGATCGCGGCACGCAGCGCGGACAGGGCCTCCTCGTTCTGGCCCTTGCTGTCGTAGCGGTCCAGTTGCAGGAAGCGGGCGCCCCCGGGCAGCTTGATGCCGCCACGCGCATTCACCCGTTCCACCGCCCACAACAGGTTGCGGAACACGGCCTCGCCGGTGTTGGCGAAGGGGCCGCTCATGCTCTCGATCAGCGCCAGCCGGATCGGCGCCACGGGCTGCGCGTGCAAGGCTGGCAGGGCCACCGCGCATAGCGTCGAGGCCGCGAATTTCAAGGCCCGGCGACGGCAAATAAAGCTGATTGAACGCATCTTGAAAGCCCTCCCGCCGCGCCTAGATGGGTGGCAAGCGGCACTCTGTTGAAAGGCCGCGCAGTGTAAGGGACGCACATCTCTCGTCCCCATTGTGTTCATTCAGGAGTACCCACCATGTCTTTGTTTTTTGCACCCGCCCTTCGCACTCGCACCTTCGCGCCGCGTACCTTCGACCGCAGCTTCGAGCGCTTCGTCAACGACGCGTTCTCGACCGCGCGCCGCTCGCTCAACGTCGAGCAGGACGACAAGAGCTGGACCGTGACCCTGGACGTCCCCGGCTTCGCCCGTGAAGACCTCAGCATCGGCATCGAAGGCGCCGTGGTCCGCATCGAGAGCAAGGCCGACGCCAAGCGCCAGTTCAAGGCTGCCTACGAGTTGCCGCAGGACATCGACGTCGCCGCCAGCGAGGCCAAGCTCGAGAACGGCGTTCTCACCCTGAAGCTGGGCAAGCTCGTTCCGGTCAGCAACGTGGCGCAGCTGCAGATCAACTGATACCGAGGCGAACGGCGTGTTTCAGAAATGCTGAACACGCAAGAACCGCGACCGGCCGGTAACTTTTTGTTGCCGGCCTTTTTTATTCCTTGTCTCACAATATGTGCCAATAACGTCACATTTAGTGGCGTTCTTCTTACCTTTTTCCAGTTGCTCGCCTGCCGAACCTTGCTGCGGTCTTCCGCATCGGGTCGTGGGCGACTGACGGAGCCACATGAAAACGCACCTGAAGCCTGCCTTCGACGATTCGCGCTCGGACACCTTGCTGGTCTTCCTGCCTGGGGCATTCCTGAAGCCTGAAGAATTCGAGCGCGAGGGCTTCATCAGCGCCGTGCGCGAGCGCGACCTGGCTGCCGATGCCCTGCTGGTCGATGCCGACGTCTCCTACTACTACGACCAGAGCTTCATCGAGCGGCTGCACGATGACGTGCTCCAGCCGCAGCGCGCGCTGGGCTACAAGACCGTCTGGCTGGTGGGCATCTCGATCGGCGGCTTCGGCGCGCTGATCCACGAACTGGCCAGGCCGGGTACCGTCGACGGCATCGTCACGCTGGCGCCCTACCTGGGCCGGCGCCCGCTCGGCGCGGAGATCCACAAGGCCGGCGGCCTGCGTGCCTGGAAGGCGCCGGAGGGTCCGCCGCCGGACGAGGAAGTCGACCGCAAGCTCTGGCCCTGGCTGCAGCAGTACGCCACCGACAAGCCGGCCAAGGAACTGCCACCCCTGTACCTGGGCTTCGGCCTGGCCGACCGTTTCGCGGCCAACCATCGCCTGCTGGCCGACGCCCTGCCGGCCGACCAGGTGTTCACCACCGAGGGCGGGCACGACTGGCCGCAGTGGTCCCAGCTGTGGCGCCGCATGCTGGACGTGCTGCCGCTGCCCTCGCTCGCCGGCAGGAAGAGCGCGGCTAGCCGAACTGCGGCTCCGACGTTCCAAGCGACGCCAGCGGCCATCGCGGCTTGACGTCGAAGGCATAGCGTTCGGTCGCTTCCTGCAGGCCACCCTGCAGGCGCATCGCGGCGGCCATGGCGATCATGGCGCCGTTGTCGGTGCACAGGTGCAGCTCGGGGTAGTGCACCCGCACGCCGCGCTTCGCGCAGGCCGCATCCAGCTGCGTCCGCAACTCGCGGTTGGCGCCGACGCCGCCCGCCACCACCAGCCGCTTCAGACCGCTTTCCTCGATCGCTCGCAGGGACTTCTTCAGCAGCACCTCGACGATTGCCGCCTGGGTGGAGGCCGCCAGGTCGGCCTTGCGCGCCTCCAACTCGACGCCCAGCTTTCGCGTCTGGGTCAGCACCGCCGTCTTGAGTCCGGCAAAGGAGAAGTCGAGGTCGCCGCTGTGCAGCAGCGGTCGCGGCAGCTTGAAGGCGGCCGGATCGCCCGCTTCCGCCAGCTTCGCCAGCCAGGGGCCGCCCGGGTAAGGCAGGCCCATCAGCTTGGCGCTCTTGTCGAAGGCCTCGCCGGCCGCGTCGTCGATGGTCTCGCCCAGCAACTCGTAACGCCCTACTCCGTCCACCCGCATCAGTTGCGTGTGGCCGCCGGACACCAGCAACGCAACGAAGGGAAATTCGGGCGGATCGGTACTCAGGAAGGGCGACAGCAGATGGCCTTCGAGGTGGTGCACGCCCAGCACCGGCTTGCCGAGCGCGGCGGCCAGCGCGCAGGCCACGCCCGCGCCCACCAGGAGCGCCCCCGCCAGGCCCGGGCCGCGCGTGTACGCGACCACGTCGACATCGGCCAGCGCGCGCCCCGCTTCCGCGAGCACCGACTGCGCCAGCGGCAGAACGCGCCGGATGTGGTCGCGACTCGCCAGTTCCGGCACCACGCCGCCATAGGCCTGGTGCATCGCGATCTGGCTGTGCAGCGCGTGCGCGGCCAGGCGCGGCAGGCCGCCCTGGCCCGCCTCGACGAGCGCTACCCCCGTCTCGTCGCAGGACGACTCGATTCCCAATACAAGCATGCGGCGAGTGTAGAAGGCCCGCCGGACCGGGGCACGAATGTTGCTGCATGCCCGTACGGCGGGCCGACGACCCGCTGCCACCACGATGAAATCCGGCCTGAGCTTCCTGATCGCCGCCCTGCGGCGCGAAATCGACGAACTCGACCAGCTCGCCCGTACCAGCGCGCTGGTCGCCACCATCGGGCGCCTGATCCACGCGCTGCAGCGTGAGCGCGGCCTCTCCAACGTGTTCCTCGCCTCGGCCGGCCAGCGCTTCGCGGACCAGCGCACCGAGCAGGCCACGGCCTGCCTGCACGCGGAAGAGGCGGTGCGCGCCTGCTTCGACCGGCTCGAGGCGGATGCGGGCAGCATTGGCAACGGCGCCCGGCTTTTCAGCCGCATCGCCTGGGTCCTGCCCGGCCTGGACGCCCTCCCCGCCCTGCGCCGCCGGATCGGCGCTGGCGAGTTGACGGCCGCGGAGGCGACGGCCGCCTTCGTCAAGCTCGTCAGCGGCCTGCTCGCAGTGGTCTTCGAGGCGGCTGACGGCGCCACCGATCCCGAGATCTCGCGCCTGCTGGTGGCGATGTTCAACTTCATGCAGGGCAAGGAATTCGCCGGCCAGGAGCGCGCCTGCGGCGCCGCCGCCTTCGCCTCGGGTCGCAACGACGCAGACCGCCAGCAGCAGTGGCTGCACCTGATCGAATCGCAGGAGCGCTGCTTTCAGGTCTTCGTCGAGTTCGCCGGCGACGGAATGGCCGGACTCTGGCAGGGCAGCCAGCCGGCCGCCCAGCGGGCCGAGCAGGAGCGGCTGCGGCGCATCGCCTGCGCCGCGCCCGCCGGCGTGGCCCTCGACCCCGAACTCAGCGCCGCCTGGTTCGACTGCTGCAGTCGCCGCATCGACGCCATGCAGTCCATCGAGGAACGCCTGGCGGCTGACCTGCGGTTGATCTGCGAGCGCAGGATCGCGCAGGCCCGAGCCGAGCTCGAGGCGCACGAAGCCTTGCTCTCGCGACTGCCTGCGGACGCAGGTACGCCCTCCGCGGCCTTCTTCGACGAGCCCCCGATGGAGGAGACACCCCCCCGGACGGCGGGCGCGGCCGCGCCTTTCGGCCGGCAACTGGAGCGCTCGATCCTCGAGATGGTCCAGGACCAATCGCATCGTCTGCAGGCCATGAGCGAGGAACTCGACACCGTGCGCGCAGCCCTCAACGAGCGCAAGCTGGTCGAGCGCGCCAAGGGCCTGCTGATGGCGCACCGCGGACTGAGCGAGGAAGAGGCGCACAAGATGCTGCGGCGCACGGCGATGAGCCAAGGGCGGCGGCTGGTCGAGGTCGCCGAATCGGTGCTGGCCATGGCGGAATACCTGCCAGGAGAGCCCAGGCGCTGAGCGCTTCGTTCCCGATTGGTGCGCCGCACGACAAGAGTGCCGGCCATCGAGCGAAAGCCGAATGGAGCGTAACCCTCGCCAAACGGCCATCAATCGCTATGAATTTCATAGCAATACGCACTGGCACGCTGTTTGCATAGACCAGGCAGGCGGCATTCAACGGCGGATGCAGCCTACCGAACCGGACAAAGGCGTCCCCATCCCGCAAGGGCTCGTTCTCGAGCAGCCCCTGCGCGGTGCGGACGCCTTTTTTGTTTTCTTCTTGTCTTTGAAACCGGAGCCCGCCCCATGAACGACCTGCTGAAACCGAAACTGAGCCGACGCCGAGTGCTGCAAGCCGCTGCCGTGGGCGCGATCGGCATCGACCCTGCGCTACGCGCCGCGGTCTGGGCCCAGGGCTCGGACAAGCCCGAGAAGGAGGAAGTCAAGATCGGCTTCATTCCCCTGACCGACTGCGCCAGCGTCGTGATGGCTTCGGTACTGGGCCTCGACAAGAAGTACGGCGTGAAGATCGTGCCCAGCAAGGAGGCGAGCTGGGCCGGCGTGCGCGACAAGCTGGTCAACGGCGAGCTTGACATGGCCCACGTGCTCTACGGCCTGATCTACGGCGTGCACATGGGCACAGCGGGGCCGAAGAAGGACATGGCGATCCTGATGACGCTCAACAACAACGGCCAGGCCATCACCCTGTCGAAGAAGCTGGCCGACAAGGGCGCGGTCGACGGCGCGTCGCTGGGCAAGCTGATGGCCACCGAGAAGGGCGACTACACCTTTGCCCACACCTTCCCCACCGGGACCCACGCGATGTGGCTGTACTACTGGATGGCGGCCAACGGCATCAATCCGCTGAAGGACGCCAAGGTCATCACGGTGCCGCCGCCCCAGATGGTCGCCAACATGCGCGTGGGCAACATGGACGGCTACTGCGTCGGCGAGCCCTGGGGCCAGCGCGCGATCATGGACGGCATCGGCATCACGGCCGTGACCACGCAGGACATCTGGAAGGACCACCCCGAGAAGGTGCTGGGCACCACCGGCGATTTCGTCAAGAAGTACCCCAACACGGCGCGCGCCGTGACGGCCGCCATCCTCGAGGCCGGCAAGTGGATCGACACCGGCCTGCAGAACAAGAACAAGATGGCCGAGACCATCGCCGACAAGAGCTACGTCAACACCAGCGTGGATGCGATCAACCAGCGCATCCTGGGCCGTTACACCAACGGCCTGGGCAAGAACTGGGACGACCCGAACCACATGAAGTTCTACAACGACGGCGCGGCGACCTTCCCCTACCTGTCGGACGGCATGTGGTTCCTGACGCAGCACAAGCGCTGGGGCCTGCTGAAGGACCACCCCGACTACCTCAAGGTCGCCACCGACATCAACCGCATCGACATCTACAAGCAGGCCGCGGCTGCCACCAAGACCTCGGTGCCCAAGGACGTGCTGCGCACCAGCAAGCTGATCGACGGCACGGTGTGGGACGGGAAGAACCCGAAGCAGTACGCCGATTCCTTCAAGCTGCATGTCTGAGGAGCGCATCATGGTCAGTGCCGTCTTTCATTCGCCGCTCGATGCGGCCACGGGGCACGCGGCGGCTCCGGCCGCCACGCGGAACATCGCGGCCCCGGCCCTCGCCCGGACCGCGGCGCCTGCCGCGGTCCCGGCCGCACAGCCCGTCCACAAGGAGCCCGAGGAGCGCCCGCCGCGCGACTTCAGCTGGATCTGGCTGCGCGTGCTGCCGCCGGTTCTGGGGCTGGCGCTCCTGGTGCTGGTCTGGGAGTTGGTCGCGCTCAAGAGCAGCAACGGCTTCCCGTCGCCGGCCGCCGTCTGGCAGCAGGCAGTCACGGTCTTCAGCGATCCCTTCTACAGCAAGGGGCCGAACGACCAGGGCGTGGGCTGGAACGTGCTGTCCTCGCTGCAGCGCGTGGCGCTGGGCTTCGGCCTGGCGGCCGCGGTCGGCATCCCGGCCGGCTTCGCGATCGGGCGCTTCGGCTTCCTGGCGCGCATGTTCAATCCGCTGATCAGCCTGCTGCGCCCGGTCTCGCCGCTCGCCTGGCTGCCGATCGGCTTGTTGGTCTTCAAGGGCGCCAACCCGGCAGCCATCTGGACCATCTTCATCTGCTCGATCTGGCCCATGATCATCAACACCGCCGTGGGCGTGCAGCGCGTGCCCAGCGACTACATGAACGTGGCGCGCGTGCTCAACCTGTCGGAGTGGAAGATCCTCACCAAGATCCTCTTCCCCGCCGTGCTGCCCTACATGCTGACCGGCGTGCGCCTCGCGGTCGGGACCGCCTGGCTGGTGATCGTGGCGGCAGAGATGCTGACCGGCGGCGTGGGCATCGGCTTCTGGGTCTGGGACGAGTGGAACAACCTCAACGTCGCCAACATCATCATCGCCATCTTCGTGATCGGCATCGTGGGCCTGGTGCTCGAGTTCACGCTGATCCGGATCGCCACCGCATTCACATTCGAAGAGGTGAAGGCATGAGTGATCAGAAGTACATCCAGATCGAGGGCGTCGAGCAGCGCTTCAAGACGCCCAAGGGCAGCTTCCTGGCGCTGCGCGACATCGACCTGCACGTTGCCAAGGGCGAGTTCATCACGCTGATCGGGCATTCGGGCTGCGGCAAGTCCACGCTGCTGAACCTGATCGCCGGCCTGAGCACGCCCACGCTGGGTGCGCTGCTGTGCGCCAACCGCGAGATCAAGGGCCCGGGCCCCGAGCGCGCGGTGGTATTCCAGAATCATTCGCTGCTGCCCTGGCTCAGTTGCTACGAGAACGTCTACCTCGCGGTCGAGCGTGTGTTCTCCGCGACCGAGAACAAGGCGCAGTTGAAGGCGCGCACCGAAGCGGCCCTCGCGCTGGTCGGCCTCAGTGCTGCTGCGCAGAAGCGCCCCGGCGAGATCTCCGGCGGCATGAAGCAGCGCGTGGGCATCGCCCGCGCCCTGTCGATGGAACCCAAGGTGCTGCTGATGGACGAGCCCTTCGGCGCCCTCGACGCGCTCACCCGCGCCAAGCTGCAGGATGAACTGCTGGCGATCGTGCAGAAGACGCACAGCACGGTGGTGATGGTCACGCACGACGTCGACGAGGCGGTGCTGCTGTCCGACCGCATCGTCATGCTCACCAACGGCCCGGCCGCCACGATCGGCGAAATCCTCGCCGTGGACCTGCCGCGACCTCGCGACCGGGTCGCACTGGCGGAAGACCCTGTGTATGTGCACGCGCGCAAGGCGGTGATCGACTTCCTCTACACGCGCCAGGCGCACGTGGAGAAGTCGGCAGCCTGAATTGCGCGGTGTTCCTCGAACTGGCCTGTCTTCACCGGCCGCGGATTCGAAGGGTTCAGGACATGATCACTTGCAGGCTGTGTTCGTACGAGGCGGTCAAGCGGTCGAAGGTGTCCGCCAGCACCTCGCTGGCACGCACCAGATCGGCGCGCCCCTCGGCGCGGTCGGCCTGGCGCACGCCGCGCACCAGCCTGAGCCATTCGTCGCGCGCGCCGCTGAGCGCGGCGCGGATCTCGGGCGAGCTCAGCGGCGCGCGCTCCAGTTCCAGCAGCGAGGCCTCGAAGGCGTCCATCGTAGGCGCCAGGCGCAAGTGCCATTCGCCGCCGCCCAGCAGGGACGCGAGCAGCGCGTCCTTGGCCAGGCGCTGCGCGCGCATGCGCTGCCGGCCGCACAGGTTGACGATGCGCAGCGCCCGCCGCCCGCCCGAGGACTCGAGCGCGTCGGTCAGCGCCTCGGCGGCTGCCAGCAAGGCCTCTGCGCTGCCGTCGATGGCGCCCAGGGCAGCCGGCGACAGACGCGCGTTGAGCGCCGCATCCAGCGCTTCCCAGGCCGCACGCACGGCGGCCAGCGCCACCTTGCTCAATTCGTCCAGCGGAAGGGCCGCAAGATGAGCGAGGTTGTCCTGCACCCGCGCGGCCGACTCGGTGCGCAATGCACGGCTGCGGCGCGCCTCGACGCCGGCCAGCACCTGCGCGGCCAGCCGCGCCAGCCGCTGCGAGAGCATGCGAAGCTGCCCGGCGCGGTTGATCGCCTCCGCCCACTGCGCCGCCTCCACCACCGAGCGCGACAGTTCGCCGACGCGCAGGTTGGCGTGCATGGCCGCACCGCGCAGCAGGCCGAAGGCGGCGTCCTCGTCGATGCCGCGTGCCGACATCAGCAGGCCCTTGGCCCGGTCCACCCATTTGCGCTCGTCCAGGTGCGCGAGCGAGCGAGCCAGTGTGTCGCGCAGCGCAGCCTCGCGCCGCCAGCGTGCCTGGGCGCGCGCCAGCAGGGCGCGCAGGGCCGGTGCATCCAGCGCCGCGGCGGGCGACCAGGCATGCACGCCCGCGTCCACCAGTTCCTCGTGCTGGGACGGCGCAAGCGGACCGCACACCAGGCTGACCGGATGGGGCGGTGCTCCGGCCCAGGCCGTTTGCAAGGCGGCGCGCAGCCCGGCGATCGACGCAGGCTGGTGGACCAGCAGTTGCTCAGGCACCAACATCGAGGCCTGCTGCACCAGCGTGTCGCAGGTGGCGGTGCCGATGGCCGCCGCATCGGCCTGCGCCAGCAGGCGCAGCAGCGGCTCGGCGTCGGTCTCTACATGGGGCAGGACAAGCAGCAGACGGATCATGAAAGGCGAATCGCTGGCGGAGGGTGCGCGCGCAGCATAGGCCAAGCCGGGCAGGCACGGGTCTTGCATCGCGGAAGGCGTGGTGTAACGAAGCACCGCTTTGGTGAAGTCCCCGGCCGCAGCGCCGGCACCTCACCGCCTTCAGCGCCGCCGGTTCCCGGCGGACTCCTCCCCATGCCCCTGCCCACCCGCGCGGTCCCGCTCCCGCCGCGCGGCGGCATGTCGCATTGACGAACCCACCGCCATGTCCACCCGCTTCAAGACCTTCCTGAGTTCCGGCCACTCGCCCACGCTCTTCGCAGCCTTCCTGTACTTCACGTTCTCGTGCTGCATCTGGGTGCTCAACGGCGCCATGGCCCCCTTCATCGGCGAGACCTTCCAGCTGACCCCGGCGCAGAAGGGCCTGATGCTGTCGATCCCGATCATCGCGGGCGCGCTGATGCGCTTCCCGCTGGGCATCCTGGCGCAATACATCGGCCGCAAGAACGCCACCCTGGTGGAGATGGGCCTGATCGCGGTGGCGATGCTGTTCGGCTTCTTCATGGTGCACAGCTTCAACGACCTGCTGGCCATGGGCGTGCTGCTGGGCATCGCGGGGGCCAGCTTCGGCGTGGCGCTGTCGCTGGGCTCGGGCTCCTTCCCGCCGCAGAACAAGGGCCTCGCGATGGGCTTGGTGGGCGCCGGCAACGTGGGCACGGCGCTGTCGGTGCTGGTGGCGCCGCCGCTGGCGCAGTGGCTGGGCTGGCAGGCGGTCTACGGCGTGGCGGCGGTGGCGATCCTGGTGCCGATGGTGGTGATGATGGTGTTTGCTCAGGAGCCGCCAGACGTCGACAGCCATGCCAGCCTGCGCGAGCACGTGGCCTGCCTGTTCGAGAAGGACGGCTGGGCCTTCAGCCTGATCTACGGCATCACCTTCGGCGGCTTCATCGGCCTCATCACCTTCCTGCCGTCGTACTACTACGACCAGTTCGGCGTGAGCAAGGTGCAGGCCGGCCAGCTGACCATGCTGGCCGCCTTCATGGGCGCGGCAGTGCGGGTGATGGGCGGCTGGATCTCGGACCGCTGGGGCGGCGTCAACACGCTCACGGTGGTGCTGCTGGTGGCCGCCGTGACGCTGGCGCTGATCGGCTTCAGCGCCGGCTCGCTGGCCGTCACCACGCTGCTGCTGATCGTCTGCTTCGCCGCGCTGGGTGCGGGCAACGGCGCGCTGTTCCAGCTGGTGCCGCTGCGCTGGCCGACCACCACCGCGGTGGCCGGCTCCATGATCGGCGAGATCGGCGCCCTGGGCGGCGGCGTGGTGCCCAACGCGATGGGTCTGTCGAAGCAGTACTTCGGCACCTACCTCTGGGGCTTCGTGCTGTTCTCGGTGCTGGCGCTGGTGATGCTGGGCGTGATGCGCTTCATGCAGATCCGCTGGACGCGCACCTGGGCCGAGAAGGGCGGCCGCGCACGCACCACGCACACGGCGCCGGTGGTCGATCGCGGCCGCGCCCTGCGGCGGGGCATCGGAGGCTGAACGCGATGCAGCCCCGCCGTCCCCTCCCCCTGCGCTCAGCGCGGCAGGAACAGCAGCCAGAACACCAGCAGCGCGTTGAGCAGCAGCGAGATGGCCAGCGCGATCTTCCACAGCGAGGCGGGGTCGCGCCGGATCAAGGGCGTGGCGCCCGGCGCGCCGATGGGACGGGCCGCGCCGCGCTCGAGCGCGAGCAGCATCTCCTCGGCCGTCTCGAAGCGCTGGCGCGGATCGCGCGCCACCGCCTTGCGCACCAGGTGGTCGAGCCAGATCGGCACGTCGGGCCGGATGCGCGACAGCGCCACCGGATCGCGCCGGTAGCGGGCGCCCTGGTAGGGCTCGATCTCGCCGTAGGGCAGGCGTCCGCCCAGCCACTGGTACAACACCACGCCGAGCGCGAACAGATCACTGCCGGCGTCGGGCAAGGCGCCCTCCCACTGCTCGGGGTTCATGTAGCTGGGCGTGCCCGCATGCAGCTCGCGCTGCGCTGCGCCCTCGCGGCCGGACAGCGCCACGCCGAGGTCGAGGATGCGCCAGTGGCCGTCGTCGCCCAGGTGCAGGTTGCCGGGCTTGATGTCCCGGTGCACCACGCCGTGACGGTGCAGCCGGCCGAGTGCCTTGCAGATCTGGACCGCGGCCGCGACAACCTGGGCCACCGGTGGGCGCGCGCCGCCCTGCCGCATCTGCTCGATGGTGCGGCCGCCATGCCAGTCGAACACGGTGTAGAGCGCGCTGGCCTCGTCGGCGCGGGGATGCACGCGCACGAAGCCGGGCTCACCCCGCGAGTTCATCGGATGGCCTTCGCCCTGGCGGGCTGCGGCGCGGGCGCCTTCGGGCGGCCGGGCGGCGCCCACCCGCTGCCCCAGCCAGGCCTCGTGCGCCAGCATGGCACGCTCCTCGGGGTCGCTGGCGCGCGAAGGATGCAGCGTCTTGATCGCCACCAGCGCGCGGGTCTGCACATCGCGGGCCTGGTAGAGCCGGTGCACGCCGGTGTCGGCCACCAGCGCGGTGATCTGGTAGCCGTCCAGCAGCTCCCCCACCTTGAGCGCGGCGGGCGGCGCGAGCCGGCGCGCATCGCCCAGCTCGTCGTGCAGCTGGCGCGCATCCAGCCCCAGCACGCGGATCACCAGCGCAGTCGCGTTGTCGCGGGTGCCTGCGGCGATCGCGGCATCGACCAGCGCATCGCTGGCCTGCTGCGCGTTCGTGGCCAGCGCCAGCTCGGCCACGCGCGCAGGCTTGAGCACGCCGTGCACGCCGTCGGTACTCAGCACGAAGCAGTCGCCCACGCGCAGCTCGCCCTGCATGTAGTCGACGCGCACGTGGTCGTCCAGGCCGACGGCGCGCGTCAGCCGGCTGCGCAGGTCCGGATGGTCCAGTGCATGGTCGACCGTCAGCGGCATGGCAGCGCCCTCCCCCTGGCGCACGCGCCAGGCGCGCGTGTCGCCCACGTGGGCCAGCGTGTAGCTCTGCCCGTGCAGGGCCAGCGCGGTCAGCGTGGTCATCGCGCTGTCCTGGCGGCGGCGCCGGTTGTGGTCGGCCAGCCAGGCGTTCTGGGCGGCGATCAGGCGGTCCATGGCGACCGTCGGCTCCCAGGTGTCGGGCGTGGCGAAGTAGTCGCCCAGGAGGCCGATCACCGTGGTCTGCGCCGCCTCCAGGCCATGGCCGCCGGACGACACGCCGTCGGCGATGGCCGCGATCAGCCCGCGCGACTCCTCCCCGCGCGGCGCATGCACGGCGCCGGCGAAGTCCTCGTTCTGCGGGCGCGGCCCGCGATGGCTGCTGTAGCCGATCTCCACCTCGAAGCTCATGGCGCGCGATTGTCCACGCAGCACGCCATGCCCCCGCTTTGACCCACTTTGATTGAGTCCAGAAAGGTCCACCGATGAAGAAGATGAAACTCGTGATGGTCGGCAACGGCATGGCCGGCGTGCGCACCATCGAGGAGCTGCTCAAGATCGAGCCCGAGCTCTACGACATCACCGTCTTCGGCGCCGAGCCGCATCCCAACTACAACCGCATCCTGCTGTCGCCGGTGCTGGCGGGCGAGCAGACGGTGGACGAGATCATCCTCAACAGCTGGGAGTGGTACGCCGAGAACAACATCACCCTGCACGCCGGCAAGAAGGTGGTGGAGGTCGACCGCGTGAGGCGCATCGTCCGCGCCGAGGACGGCACCGAGGCCGCCTACGACCGCCTGCTGATGTGCACCGGCTCCAACCCCTTCATGCTGCCGGTGCCCGGCAAGGAGCTGAAAGGCGTGATCGCCTACCGCGACATCGCCGACACCGACTACATGATCGAGACCGCGAGGACCCACAAGAACGCGGTGGTGATCGGCGGCGGCCTGCTGGGCCTGGAAGCCGCCAACGGCCTGATGCTGCGCGGCATGAACGTGACCGTGGTGCACGTCATGCCCTGGCTGATGGAGCGCCAGCTCGACGACGTGGCGGGCAAGCTGCTTCAGAAATCGCTGGAGGACCGCGGTCTCAAGTTCGCGATCGGCGCGCACACGCAGGAGCTCGTCGGCGGCGAGGACGGCCGCGTCAAGGCGATCCGCTTCAAGGACGGCACCGAGGTCGCGGCCGACCTGGTGGTGATGGCCGTGGGCATCCGCCCCAACGTGGACCTGGCCCAGAAGATGCGCCTGCACTGCGAGCGCGGCATCGTGGTCAACGACACCATGCAGACCGTGACCGACGCACGCATCTACTCGGTCGGCGAATGCGCCGCGCACCGCGGCGTCGCCTACGGCCTGGTGGCGCCCCTGTTCGAGCAGGCCAAGGTGGCGGCCAACCACCTGGCGCATTTCGGCATCGGCCGCTATTCGGGCTCGCTCACCTCCACCAAGCTCAAGGTCACGGGCATCGACCTCTTCTCCGCCGGCGACTTCATGGGCGGCGAGGGCTGCGAGGAGATCGTGATGAGCGATCCCTTCGGCGGCGTCTACAAGAAGCTGGTGATCAAGGACGACAAGCTGGTCGGCGCCTGCCTCTACGGCGACACGGTGGACGGCAGCTGGTACTTCAAGCTGCTGCGCGACGGCCGCAGCGTGCACGACATCCGCGACAAGCTGATGTTCGGCGAGTCCAACATCGGCGACACCGGCCACGAGGGCCACAGCAAGGCCGCCAGCATGCCCGACGAGGCCGAGGTATGCGGCTGCAACGGCGTGAGCAAGGGCGCCATCTGCAAGGCGATCAAGGACAAGGGCCTGTTCACGCTCGAGGAAGTCAAGAAGCACACCAAGGCCAGCGCCTCCTGCGGCTCCTGCACCGGGCTGGTGGAGCAGATCCTGATGTTCACCGCCGGCGGCGACTACTCCGCCGCGCCGAAGAAGAAAGCGATGTGCGGCTGCACCGACGCCAGCCACCAGGACGTGCGCGACGCGGTCCGCAAGGAGCACTGGCTCACCCATGCGGAGGTCTACCGCGGCATGGGCTGGCGCACGCCCAACGGCTGCTCCAGCTGCCGTCCTGCCATCAACTATTACCTGATCTCGACCTGGCCCAAGGAGGCGAAGGACGATCCGCAGAGCCGCTTCATCAACGAGCGCAGCCACGCCAACATCCAGCGCGACGGCACCTACTCGGTGATCCCGCGCATGTGGGGCGGCCACACCACGGCCGACGAGCTGCGGCGCATCGCGGACGCGGTCGACAAGTACAAGATCCCGACCGTCAAGGTGACCGGCGGCCAGCGCATCGACCTGCTGGGCGTGAAGAAGGAGGACCTGGCCGGCGTCTGGCAGGACATCGGCATGCCCTCGGGCTTCGCCTATGCCAAGTCGCTGCGCACGGTGAAGACCTGCGTGGGCAGCGAGTGGTGCCGCTTCGGCACGCAGGACTCGACCCAGATGGGCAAGGACCTGGAGCGTGCGCTGTGGGCCATGTACTCGCCGCACAAGGTCAAGCTGGCCGTCTCGGGCTGCCCGCGCAACTGCGCCGAGGCCGGCATCAAGGACGTGGGCGTGATCGGCGTCGACTCGGGCTGGGAGCTCTACGTCGGCGGCAACGGCGGCATCAAGACCGAGGTCGCGCAGTTCCTGGTCAAGGTGAAGACGGCCGAGGAAGTGATGGAGTACTCGGGCGCCTTCCTGCAGCTCTACCGCGAGGAGGGCTGGTACCTGGAGCGCACGGTGCACTACATCGGACGCGTGGGCCTGGACTATGTGAAGAAGCGCATCCTGGAAGACGCCGAGGGCCGCCGGACGCTGTGGGAGCGCCTGCAGTTCGCGCTGGACGGCGAGCCCGACCCGTGGTTCCAGTCAAGCCAGGCCGCGGTCGACGTGCGCCAGTTCCAGCCCGTCGCCGATGTGACCGCCGTCGATGCCGCCACCCCGCAAGCAGCCTGAAGGAAAGCAGCCATGAGCGAATGGAAAGCCATCTGCCGCGTCGACGACATCCCCGTGCTCGGCGCGCGGCGCGTCGCCCGGCCCGCAGGCCTCGAAGTGGCGGTGTTCCGCAATGCCGAGGACCAGGTCTTCGCCCTCCTCGACCGCTGCCCGCACAAGGGCGGGCCGCTGTCGCAGGGCATCGTGTTCGGCACCAGCGTGGCCTGCCCGCTGCACAACTGGTCCATCGGCCTGGACGACGGCTGCGCGAAGGCGCCCGACGACGGCTGCACGCCGCGCTTCGCGGTGAAGGTGCTGGACGGGGTGGTGCACCTGGATGCGGACGAGCTCGCCACGCATGCCACCAACCTGGAGCGACCGGTCGCCGGTCCCGCAAGGCGCGTGGTCTTGTCCCCTCTCCCCCTGGGAGAGGGCTAGGGTGAGGGCACCGAGCGTTCCCATGGACACGCCCATTGCCCTCACCCCCACCCTCTCCCAGAGGGAGAGGGAGCCAAGGCAGACGCGCTCGACCTGTCCTTACTGCGGTGTGGGCTGCGGGGTCATCATCGAATCCGATGGCGCGCAGATCACCGGCGTGCGCGGCGACCCCGAGCACCCGGCCAACTTCGGCCGGCTGTGCACCAAGGGCTCGACGCTGCACCTCACGGCCAGCGCCGCCGTCACGCGCCAGACGCGCCTGCTGCGCCCGATGCGGCGCGCCCAGCGCGGCACCGCGCCCGAGGCCCTGGGGTGGGACGAAGCGCTGGACACCGCCGCCGACCGCTTCGCCCGCGTCATACGCGAGCACGGCCCCGACGCGGTCGGCTTCTACGTCTCCGGCCAGTTGCTGACCGAGGACTACTACGTCTTCAACAAGCTGGCCAAGGGCCTGATCGGCACCAACAACATCGACACCAACTCGCGCCTGTGCATGAGCAGCGCGGTGGCCGGCTACAAGAAGACGCTGGGCGCCGATGCGCCGCCGGCGTGCTACGACGACTTCCAGCACGCGCAGTGCCTCTTCATCGCCGGCAGCAACACGGCCTGGGCCCATCCGATCCTGTTCCGCCGCATCGAGGACGCCAAGGCCGCCAACCCGGCGATGAAGATCATCGTGGCCGATCCGCGCCGCACCGACACCTGCGAGATCGCCGACCTGCACCTGGCGCTGCAGCCGGGCACCGACGTGATGCTGTTCCACGGCATGCTGCACCTGATGCTGTGGGAAGGCTGGACCGATGCGGCCTACATCGCGGCCCACACCAGCGGCTTCGACGCCCTCAAGGCCACCGTGCGCGACTGCACGCCCGACCGGGTGGCGCAGGTCTGCGGCATCGCCAGGGAGGACCTGCTGGAGGCGGCGCGGCTCTTCGCCACCTCGGCGGCGACGCTCAGCCTCTACTGCCAGGGCCTGAACCAGTCCTCCTCCGGCACCGCCAAGAACGCGGCGCTGGTCAACCTGCACCTCGCGACCGGCCAGATCGGCAAGCCGGGTGCCGGCCCGTTCTCGCTGACCGGCCAGCCCAACGCGATGGGCGGGCGCGAGGTGGGCGGGCTGGCCAACCTGCTGTCGGCGCATCGCGACCTGGCCAATCCCGCGCATCGCGCCGAGGTGGCCGCGCTCTGGGGCGTGCCCTCGGTGCCGGAGAAGCCCGGCAAGACCGCGGTCGAGATGTTCCAGGCGGCGGCCGACGGCGAGATCCGCGCGCTGTGGATCGCCTGCACCAACCCGGCGCAGTCCATGCCCGACCAGGCCACCGTGCGCCGGGCCCTGCAGCGCTGCGAATTCGTGGTGGTGCAGGAAGCCTTCTCCACCACCGCCACCTGCGACTTCGCCGACCTGCTGCTGCCGGCCACCACCTGGGGCGAGAAGGACGGCACCGTCACCAACAGCGAGCGCCGCGTCTCGCGCGTGCGCAATGCCGTGCCGCGCCCGGCCGAGACGCGCGACGACTGGGTGATCGGGGTCCAGTTCGCGCGGCGCCTCGAAGCCCGGCTCGGGCGCGCCGACACGCTGTTCCCCTATGCCGATGCCGAGTCGGTCTGGAACGAACACCGCGAAAGCACGCGCGGCCGCGACCTCGACATCACCGGCATGAGCTACGCCATGCTCGACGCCGCGCCGCAGCAGTGGCCGCTGCGCGAGGGCGAGAGCAGCGGCCGGGCCCGCCTCTACGAGGACGGCGTGTTCCCCACGCCCGACGGCCGCGCGCGCTTCGCCGACGTGGCCTACAAGCCGGCGGCGGAGGCGCGCGAGGCCCGCTACCCCTTCTCGCTCAACACCGGCCGGCTGCGCGACCAATGGCACGGCATGAGCCGCACCGGCACCCTGGGCCGCCTGTTCGGCCACGTGCCCGAGCCGACGGTGCAGATGCATCCGCAGGACATGGCGCGGCGTCAGCTGAAGGACGGCGACCTGGTGCACGTCACCTCGCGCCGGGGCTCGATCCTGCTGCCGGCGGCGGGCAGCACCGATCTGGGCCTGAGCCAGGCCTTCATCGCCATGCACTGGGGCAGCGAATTCATCAGCGGCAGCTCCAGCACCGGCGAGCTGCTCGCCGGCGTGAATGCGCTGACCACCTCTGCCTTCTGCCCCGACTCGAAGCAGCCCGAGCTCAAGCACGCGGCGGTGAAGATCCTCAAGGCCGAGATGCCCTGGTCGCTGCTGGCCCTCGCATGGCTGCCGCAGGACACGTCCCTGGAGGCGCGCGAGGCCCTGCGCACGCTGATGGCCGCCTTTCCCTTCGCGAGCTGCGTGCCCTTCGGTGCGGCCGGAGCCCTGCAGGAAGGCGTGCCGCAGCGCGGCGGCGTGCTGTTCCGCGCCGCAGCCTACGAGGCGCCGCCCGACGAACTGCTGGTCCGCATCGAGCGGCTGCTGGGCCTCGGCGGCCAGGACAGCCTGCGCTACGTCGATCGCAAGCATGGCCAGCGCCGCACCGCCCGCCTGGTGCGCGAGGGCCAGGATGCCCACCTGGAGGCCTTCCTCCTGGCCGGCGACACCCGCGCCGAGGCCTGGATCAGGACCCTGCTGCAGGAGCGCCTGCCGGCCCAGTCCTATGGACGCCAGCTGCTCAAGCCGGGCTCGGCCGCACCAGCCGGCGTGGCCGCGCGCGGCAAAGTCGTGTGCAGCTGCTTCGGCGTGACGCAGACAGCGATCGTCGACGGCCTCGCCGCTGCATCGGGCACCGAGGACCAGCGCTTGGCCACGCTGCAGGGCGCGCTGAAGTGCGGCACCAACTGCGGCTCCTGCCTGCCCGAGCTCAAGCGCATGGTGCGTGCGGGCACCACGCCGGCCTTGGCGTTGCAGCCATGACGGCCAGTGCACTTGCTGCCGACCGGGGCATAAGCGGCCTCCCGATCAGGCATAAGCCTTGCGGGACAATCCGGGCACCCATGGGAATCAGCCACTACATCAAGGAAATCGGGCGCGGCGCGCGCGGCGCGAAGCCGCTCGACCGCGAGCAGGCCCGCGACCTGTTCAGCCAGGTGCTCGACGGCAGCATCAGCGACCTGGAGATGGGCGCGTTCTGCCTGGCCATGCGCATCAAGGGCGAGACGCCCGAAGAGATGGCCGGCTTCCTCGATGCCACGCATGCGCGCCTGGCGCGCATCCCGTCCGCGGGCCGGCCGGCCGTGGTGCTGCCCAGCTACAACGGCGCGCGCAAGCTGCCGGTGCTCACGCCGCTGCTGGCGCTGCTGCTGGCGCGCGAAGGGCTGCCGGTGCTGGTGCATGGCGCGGCCACCGAATCGGCGCGCGTGCTCTCGTCCAACGTGCTGGCGGCGCTCGACGTGCCGCCGCTGCGCGCGGTCCGGCCCATCGCCGACGGCGAAGTGGCGTTCGCGCCCACCGAGCTGCTCAGCCCCGGCCTCAAGCGGCTGCTCGACGTGCGCCGCGTGGTCGGCCTGCGCAATCCGGGCCACAGCGTGGTCAAGCTGATGCAGCCCTGCGAGGGTGACAGCGTGGTGGTCGGCAGCTACACCCACCCGGCCTATGCCGAATCCATGGCCGCCACCTTCGAGCTGATGGACATGACCGCCCTGCTCTCGCGCGGCCTCGAGGGCGAGAGCGCGGCCGATCCGCGCCGCACTGCCCAGGTCGACGGCTTCGTGCGCGGGCGCCGCATCCCCTTGCAGGCGCAGCAGCCCGGCACCCTGTCCGAGGTGCCCGGCCTGCCGGCCGAGATCGACATCGCCACCACCGCCGACTACACCCGCCGCGTGCTGGCGGGCCAGGCGCCGGTGCCGGAGGCCATCGCACAGCAGGTCCGCCAGGTCCTGCAACTGACCCACGAGCTGGAGCGCGCATGAATCATTTGTCCCATCACGGCAGTTGCACCCTGGTCGGTGCCGGGCCCGGCGACCCTGAACTGCTGACCGTCAAGGCCGTCAGGGCCATCCAGGCCGCCACGGTGCTGCTGGTCGACGACCTGGTGAGCGAAGAGGTGCTGGCCTATGCCCGGCCCGGTGCGCGCATCGTCCACGTGGGCAAGCGCGGCGGCTGCAAGAGCACGCCGCAGGCCTTCATCGAGCGGCTGATGATCACCGCGGTGCGCGAGGGCGAAACGGTGGTCCGCCTCAAGGGCGGCGACCCCTTCATCTTCGGCCGCGGCGGCGAGGAGGTGGAGCACCTGCGCGAGGAAGGCATCGAGGTGCGCGTCATCAACGGCATCACCGCCGGCCTGGCCGCCGTGACGGCCCTGGGCGTGCCGCTCACCCACCGCGATCATGCGCAAGGCGTGGTTTTCGTCACCGGGCATGCCAAGACCGGCCACGCCGCTGCCGAGCACCCGACCGACTGGCGCCAGCTGTCTGCCACGGCGCGCGATGCGCGGCTCACGCTGGTGATCTACATGGGCGTCTCGGGCGTGGCCCATATCCAGGAGCAGCTGCTGCACGGCCTGCCCGGCGAGACGCCGGTGGCGGTGATCCAGCATGCCAGCCTGCCGCAGCAGCGCCACGTCACGACGACCCTGGCGCGCCTGCCGCTCGACCTGGCGGCGGCCGGGCTCGGCAGCCCGGCGGTGATCGTCGTCGGAGACGTGCTGCGCGGCATCGCGGCCGCGGGCTTGCCGGCAACGCGCTTCGGCACCTGAATCGGCTGCCACGGCCCACTAAAATTCCCGCCCAGGACAACAACAGGCGGAGAAGGACATGCGGGAGCTCGAAAAACTCGGCGAATTCGTCGACAGCCACGGCGAGCTGCAGCGCGGCCGTGGCCTGGTCACCGGCACCATCGCCTTCTCGCTGGCGATCCTGTGCTTCCTGGGCGTGCTGGTCTTCCACTTCCCGCAGTACCTGAGCACGCCCGAGCTGCGCCGCAGCTACAACGTCGACGTGATGCGCATGGTGCTGCTGACGGCGATGGTGATCGCGGGCGGGCTGTCGCTGGTAAACATCATCTTCAACCGCTCGCGCTGGCTCTCCTCCTTCGCCTTCCTGCTGGTGGCGGCAGCGGCGCTGCTGGGCGGGCACAAGGTGCCGGTCAACGACTTCGCGGACAACACGCCCTACATCGGGCTGGACTGGTTCATCCTCGACCTGCTGGGCTCCTCGCTGATCTTTATCTTCATCGAGAAGCTGTTCGCCCACCGCAAGGAGCAGCCGGTGTTTCGCGCCGAGTGGCAGACCGACTTCCACCATTTCGTGGTCAACCACATGATCGTGGGCTTCGTGCTGCTGGCCACCAACCTGCTGGTGCACAAGCTCTTCGGCTGGGCCGCCAACGACGGCATCCGCGGCTGGATTGCGGGGCTCAACTTCTGGGTGGGGCTGCTGTTGATCATCCTGGTGGCCGACCTGGTGCAGTACTGGACCCACCGCGCCTACCACGAGGTGCCGCTGCTGTGGCGCCTGCATGCGGTGCACCACAGCGTGAAGAGCATGGACTGGCTGGCCGGCTCGCGCCAGCACATCCTGGAACTGCTGATCACCCGCACCCTGGTGCTGGCGCCCATCTACGTGCTGGGCTTCAGCAAGGAGGTGATCGACGCCTACATCGTGGTGGTGGGCTTCCAGGCCGTGTTCAACCATTGCAACGTGAGCGTGCGGCTCGGGCCGCTGCGCTACGTGATCGTCACGCCCAACTTCCACCACTGGCACCACAGCCAGGACGACGAGGCGATCGACAAGAACTACGCCGCCCACTACGCCTTCCTCGACTACCTGTTCGGCACCGCGGTGAAGAGCACGCGGCTCTGGCCCGAGCGCTACGGCGTGGTGGGTGACTACGTGCCCAACGGCTTCTTCAAGCAGCTGAAGTTTCCCTTCGTGTGGAAGGGCTGATGCAGGGCGCGGACGCGTTCGACGTCGTCGTCATCGGTGCCGGCGCTGCAGGACTTTTCTGCGCGGGGCTGGCAGGCCAGCGGGGCCTCAAGGTGCTGCTGCTCGACCATGCCGAGCGCGTCGCCGAGAAGATCCGCATCTCCGGCGGCGGCCGCGCCAACTTCACCAACCGCGACCTGGACGTGCGCGCGCCGCAGCGTCACTTCATCGGCGGCAACCCGCATTTCTGCCGCTCGGCGCTGGCGCGCTACACGCCGCAGCAGTTCATCGGGTTGGTCGAGCGCCACGGGATCGCCTACCACGAGAAGCACAAGGGGCAGCTGTTCTGCGACGGGCCCTCGCAGCAGATCATCGACATGCTGCTGGCGGAATGCGCAGCCGGGGGCGTGACGCACTGGCAGCCCTGCGGCGTGGACGAGATCGCCTTCGCGTCCGACGAGGGTTACCGCCTCCAGACCCGCCGGGGCGAGGTCCGGGCGCCCCGGGTGGTGGTGGCGACAGGCGGCCTGTCCATTCCCCAGATCGGCGCCAGCGACTTCGGCTACCGGATCGCCACCCAGTTCGGCCTGCGCGTGGTCACGCCCCGGCCCGCCCTCGTGCCCCTGACCTTCGGTGGGGAAGCCTGGGCGCCGTACGCCGACATGGCCGGCCTGGCGCTGCCGGTGCAGATCGCCACGGGCAGCAAGAAGGAGCGAACCGCCTTCCTCGAAGACCTGTTGTTCACGCACCGTGGCCTCTCGGGCCCGGCGGTGCTGCAGATCTCCAGCTACTGGCAGCCCGGCGCCCCGCTCACCATCGACTTCGCGCCCGGCGTGGACACGCAGGCGGCATTGGCCGAAGCCAAGCAGCGCTCCCGCAAGCGCATCGCCAACGAACTGGCCGGCCTGGTGCCGGCGCGGCTGGCCGATGCCTGGGTGGGCCAGGACGCCGCGCTGCAGCGCCCGATCAACGAGGCGGCCGACCGCTCGCTGGCAGCGCTGGCCGAGCGCATCGCCCGCTGGCAGATCACGCCCAGCGGGACGGAGGGCTACAAGAAAGCGGAAGTCACGGCCGGCGGCGTGGACACCCGCGACCTGTCCTCCCAGACCATGGAATCGAAGCAGCCCGGCCTCTACTTCATCGGCGAGGTGGTGGACGTGACCGGCTGGCTGGGCGGTTACAACTTCCAGTGGGCCTGGGCCAGTGCGCATGCCTGTGCGGAAGCCCTGGCGGCCAATGCCGATCACGCTATAATCACGGGCTAACTTTGGCCTTCCCTCAACGGCCCATCCTTTTCGTGTTGAGGAAACCCGGCCCGGGGCCCCGATCTTCCCCAGGCCAAAATTCAAGCAACCGATTTATCAATGACCACCATCCGCGTTAAAGAAAACGAGCCTTTCGACGTCGCCCTGCGCCGCTTCAAGCGCACCATCGAAAAGCTCGGCCTGCTGACCGATCTGCGCGCCCGCGAGTTCTACGAAAAGCCGACCGCCGAGCGCAAGCGCAAGAAGGCCGCAGCAGTCAAGCGCCACTACAAGCGCGTGCGGAGCATGCAGCTGCCCAAGAAGCTGTACTGAGCTGGCACCGCTGAACCGGCCTCCAAGCCGGTAACCAATCAAGAGCCACGAGCCGCGCCAGGGAAATCCTGCCGCGGCTCTTGTCATTTTTCGCCCACCGAGAAAGAGAACGCCATGAGCCTCAAGGACCAGATCACCGAAGACATGAAGACCGCGATGCGCGCCAAGGACTCGGAACGCCTGGCCACCATCCGCCTGCTGATGGCCGCGATGAAGCAGAAAGAGGTCGACGAGCGCGTGGCGCTCGACGACGCCATGATCGTCGGCGTCATCGACAAGATGGTGAAGCAGCGCAAGGACTCGGTCGCCGCCTTCACCCAGGGTGGCCGCGCCGACCTGGCCGACAAGGAAACGGCCGAGATCAAGGTGCTGGAGGTCTACCTGCCGCAGCGCATGGGCGCGGAGGAGATCGCCGCCGAGGTCAAGGCCATCGTCGCCGAACTCGGCGCCAAGGGCCCGGGCGACATGGGCAAGGTGATGGGCGCCGTGAAGACTCGCCTGGCCGGCAAGGCCGACATGGGCCAGGTCAGCGCCGCCGTCAAGGCCGCGCTCTCGGGCGCATGAGCCGCTGGTCCGCTCCCAAGGCGAATACCGCAGCCGAAGGCGAAGGTACCCCTGTGAGCGTGCCGCAGTCACCGGTCCTCAAGGCCTGCGCCTGCCTGGTCGACGACCGGGACCGCCTGCTGGTCTTCTTTCATCCTGGCGATGGCGGCATGCAGCTGCCCAAGGGCACCATCGAGCCGGGCGAAGCGCCGGAGGATGCGGTGCGCCGGGAACTGCTGGAGGAATCGGGCATTGCCTACGAAGGCGTGCTGCAGCCGCTGGGCACGCTGGAGCGCGAATGCGAGGCCGGCATCGAGGGCAATGTGGAGAGGCACGCCCAGCTCTGGCACCTGTTCCTGATGCGCGCCCAGGGCCCACTGCCCGAGCAATTCGAGCATGTGGCCATGGGCAGCCCGGAGGAAGACGGTCTTGTCTTCCGCTTCGTCTGGCTGGCGGCCGACGCGCCGCTGGACGGTTTCACCCCGCCCTACGTCCGCGCGATCGACAAGGTGCGCGCTGCCCTGTCCGCCCCGCTTCCCGGCGCCTAGCCGCTCCTCTATAGTCCGGGCCGGCCCCTCGGGCCTGGAGACCGCGCCATGGACAATCCCGCACGCCGGTGGAGCACGGATGCCGTGCCTCGTTCGCAGCGCCTGGACTACTGGGTCGGCGCGGTCTGCGAGGCCTTTCTCGAGATGGACGTCACCAGCTCGCAGCGAGAGGACTTCGGCGCCAGCCTGCTGCACCAGCCGCTGGGCGCGATCGGGGTCAACCGGGTCCAGGCCAGTGCGCAGCACGTCTACCGCACCCATTCGGCCATCGGCCGCAGCCGGCAGAACTTCTACTACCTCCTCAGCCAGTTCGACCGGCCCTGGGGCGTGGCCCAGCGCGGGCGCGAGGCGGCGCTGGCCCCGGGCGATGCGGTCCTGGTCGATTCGCGCGAGCGCTACGAATTCCATTTCGGCCAGGGCGTGCATTGCGCATCGATGCAGCTGCCCATCGCCTGGGCCGAACGCTGGCTGCCCGCGGGCTCCGACAGCGTGGCGCGGCGCATTCCGGGCGACCAGGGCTGGGGCCTGGCGCTGCGGGGGCTGCTGGCCAACCTGTCCCCGGAGTTCGCCGCGGCGCCCGGACTACCGCCGATGCTGATCACCGACCAGCTGGGCGTGCTGCTCAGCCTGGCCATGCCCGGCGCGGACGCGCGGTCCGATGCGGGCGACGCCGGCACCCGCCAGCGTGCCATGGAATTGCTGCGCCAGCGCCTCGGCGAACCCGGCCTGGTCGCCCAGGATGTGGCTGACGCGCTGGGCCTGTCCCTGCGCAGCCTGCACCGCGCCTTCGTGCCGGGCGAGAGCTTCGCCCGCTCGCTGCGCCGGCTGCGCATGGAAGAGGCCGCCCGTTTGCTGGCCTCCGGCCGCTTCGCCCGCCTCGACGTGGCCGAGATCGGGCGCCGCTGCGGCTACCTGGACGCCTCGCACTTCGTGCGTCATTTCCGTGCCGCGTACGGCCTGACGCCGGGCCTCTATCGCCGATCGATCGCTGGCGCGGCGGGCTGACGCGCAACGGCCACGTGCGTGGCACGCAACGGCCAGCAACCCGGACGTGCCCCCGCTACCTTGCAGCCCTGACAACCTAGCGGAGACTGACATGGCGGACACCTACGTTCTCGTCCACGGCGCATGGCACACGGGCGAACTGCTGGAGCCCGTGGCCGAGACCATCCGCGCCCAGGGGCACGCCGTCCACTGCCCGACGCTGGCCGGCAACCGCAATGGGGATTCACGCGCGACCACCGGCCTGAGCGATGCCGTGCAGTCGCTGGCCGATTTCATCCGCGAGCGCGACCTGCGCGACGTGCGGCTGGTCGGCCACAGCTATGGCGGCATGGTGATCTCGGGCGCGATGAACCTGGTGCCGGAGCGCGTACGCCGGCTGGTGTACTGGAATGCCTTCGTGCCGCTGGCCGGGCAGTCCCTGGTCGACCTGGTGCCACCCCATTACAAGGCCCTGTTCGACGGCATCGCGGCGCAGAACGACGGCGCGATCACGCTGCCCTTCCCGATCTGGCGCGACGCCTTCATCAACGATGCTGACCTGGCCACGGCCGAGCGTGCATACGGGCTGCTCAACCCGCACCCCTACCGGACCTTTACCGAGCCCGTGGCCCTGCGCACCGAGCTGGCGGAGCTCCAGGTGGGCAAGTCCTACCTGAACTGCCAGCAGGACATCGCCCTGCCCCACAGCCTGCCCTGGCATCCGCGCCTGTCGGAGCGGCTGGGCCTGTACCGGCTGGTCGAGTGCCCCGGCAGCCACGAACTGTGCTTCACCGATCCCGCGCTGCTCGCGCGCAAGATGATCGAGGCCGGGCGGGACTAGAGAAGAGCAGGCTAGCTGCCCGCCACCTTCATCCGGTTGACCAGCACCGAGCCGGTCGTCTTGGCGCCATAGTTGTAGGCATCGGCGCCGATGGCGTCGATGCCCATGAACATGGTCTTGAGGTTGCCGGCGATGGTGATCTCCTGCACCGGAAAGGCGATCTGGCCGTTCTCGACCCAGAAGCCGCTGGCGCCGCGCGAGTAGTCGCCGGTCACGTAGTTGACGCCCTGCCCCATCAGCTCGATCACGAAGAGGCCGGTGCCCAGCTTGGCGAGCATGGCGTCGAGGTCGTCGCCCGGCTTTGTCCGGCGCGAGCGCAGGGTGAGGTTGTGCGAGCCGCCGGCATTGCCGGTGGTCTTCATGCCCAGCTTGCGCGCCGAGTAGGTGCTCAGGAAGTAGCCCTCCAGCCGGCCGGCGTCGACAACCTTGCGCTTGCGCGTGGCAACGCCCTCGTCGTCGAAGGCGGAGCTGCCCTTGCCGCGCGGGATGTGCGGGTCTTCCGCCACGTCGAGGTGCGAGGCCAGCACCGGCTTGCCCAGTGAGTCCAACAGGAAACTGCTCTTGCGGTAGAGCGCGCCGCCGCTGGTCGCCTGCACCAGTGCGCCCAGCAGCCCCGCCGCCAGCGGCGACTCGAACAGCACCGGGCATTCGGTGGTCTTGATCTTGCGCGCCTTGAGACGGCTGAGCGCCCGCTCGGCCGCGTAGCGGCCGACGGCCTTCGGGCTGGCCAGTTCATCGGCCGAGCGCATCGAGCTGTACCAGGCGTCGCGCTGCATGTCGTCGCCCTTGCCGGCGATGGGCGCCACCGAGATCGAATGGCGCGAGCTCGCATAGCCGCCACGGAAGCCGCGCGTGTGGGCGCTGAAGAAGTGGCTCTGCTGGGCCGAGACGCCGGCGCCCTCGCTGTTGGTGATCCGCTTGTCGGTCGACAGCGCCGCGGCCTCGCATTCCAGCGCCAGGGCGGCGGCCCGTTCGCTCGTGATGTCCCAGGGATGGAACAGGTCCAGGTCGGGCTGCTCGGTGGCGATGTCGGCCTCGTCGGGCAGGCCGCTGACCGGGTCCTCGGCCGTGAAGCGCGCGATGTCGTAGGCCGCCTGCACGGTCTGGGCGATGGCCGCCTCGGAGAAGTCGGAGGTGCTGGCATTGCCCCGGCGGTGGCCCACGTAGACCGTGACGCCGAGCGACTTGTCGCGGTTGCGCTCCACGTTCTCCAGCTCGCCCTTGCGCACCGAGACGCTCAGGCCGCAGCCCTCGGAGGCCTCGGCGCCGGCATCCGTGGCGCCGAGCTTCCTGGCATGCGCCAGGGCGGTGTCGACCAGGTTTTCGAAGAAGGGACGGCTGTAGGCGAAGCCGGTGTCGGCGCGCGAGGAGGATGTGCTCATGTGGAGGACTATGATACTTGCGCCCCTCATTCCGAGGGGGCGACAACGAGTCCCCCATGCCCCGCAAACCCAAGAAAGGCTACTTCGTCCGCGGCACCTTCGTGGCCGAAGGCAGCGAACTCGACCTTGAGCTCAAGCGCGAGCTCAAGGGCAGCGACACGGCCAGCAAGACCGACCTCAAGCGCGAGAGCGCCGAACTCCAGGCCCTCGGCGAAGCCCTGATGGGCCTGCGCGCCGGCCTGTTCGACAAACTGGGGCTCGGCGAGAAGCTGACCGAGGCGATCGACGAGGCCAAGCGCATCACCAACTTCGAGGGCAAGCGCCGCCAGATGCAATTCATCGGCAAGCTGATGCGCGGCCTCGATGCGGCCACGCTCGATGCCATCCGCGCCGCCCTCGACGAGCAGGACCGCGGCCCCGCCATCGAGGCGGCGATCCTGCACGATGCCGAGCGCTGGCGCGACCGGCTGATCGCCGACGACGACGCGCTGGGCGGTTGGATCGAGACCCACCCCGGCACCGATGCCCAGCAGTTGCGCGCGCTGGTGCGCCAGGCCCGCAAGGACTTCAAGGACGGCCCGCGGGGCGAGGCGCAGCGCCAGGGCAAGGCTTACCGCGAGCTGTTCCAGCTGCTGCGCGCGCAGCTCGAGGTGCACGGCACCGACGACCACGCCGCCGAGGCGGCGGCCCAGGCCCGCGAGGAAGACTCATGACGGCTTCGAATTTCGACCCGGTGCGCATCGGCATCGTTTCCGTGAGCGACCGCGCATCGAGCGGCGTCTACGAGGACAAGGGCCTGCCAGCGCTGCAGGACTGGCTGCAGCGGGCGCTGCGCAACCCCATCGCTTTCGAGCCGCGGTTGATCCCCGACGAGCGGGAACACATCAGCGCCGCCCTGATCGAGCTGGTGGACGCCGGTTGTTCACTCGTGCTGACCACCGGCGGCACCGGCCCCGCCCTGCGCGACGTGACGCCCGAGGCCACGCTGGCCGTCGCGCACAAGGAAATGCCGGGCTTCGGCGAGCAGATGCGGCAGATCAGCCTGCGCTTCGTGCCGACGGCGATCCTGTCGCGCCAGGTGGCGGTGATCCGCGACAAGAGCCTGATCATCAACCTGCCCGGGCAGCCCAAGTCCATCGCCGAGACGCTGGAGGGGCTGAAGAACCCCGACGGCACGCAGGTCGTGCCGGGCATCTTCGCGGCGGTGCCCTACTGCATCGACCTGATCGGCGGGCCCTACCTGGAAACGGACGAGACCGTGTGCAAGGCCTTCAGGCCGAAGTCCGCGATCCGGGCCCGCTGAGCCGGCCCGTCACTTTCCGACCAGCTCGGTCAGCCGCTGCTTCTCGAAGCACTGCGTGGTCGCGGCGTCTTCCGGCACGCAGTCTTTCCTGGCCTGCGCCGACAGCGTCTCGATCGCCTGCCACAGCATCGCGATCTGGTGCTCCTGGTTGGACGCGTTGTCGATCAGCCCGCGCATGGCCAGCGAGAGCGGATCGTCCTGCTGGGTGATCCCGTAGGCCGCGAACTTCCCGCCCGCCTCGTTCGCATCTGCACCGGTCGCAGCCTTGCCCGGAATGATGCGCGCCGGAATGCCGACGGCCGTCGCCCCGGCCGGCACCGGCTTGATCACCACGGCATTGCTGCCGATCTTGGCGCCGTCGCCGACCACGAAGCCGCCCAGCACCTTGGCACCGGCACTGACCACCACGTCCTTGCCCAGCGTCGGATGCCGCTTCGTGCCCTTGTAGAGCGAGGTGCCGCCCAGCGTCACGCCCTGGTAGATCGTGCACCCGTCGCCGATCTCGGCCGTCTCGCCCACCACCACGCCCATCGCATGGTCGAAGAACACCCGATCGCCGATGACGGCCCCCGGGTGGATCTCGATGCCGGTGAGCCAGCGCGACACGTAGGAGACGAAGCGGCCGACCCATTTCAGGCCATGGCCCCAGCACCAGTGCGCGAGCCGGTGCAGCACGATCGCATGCAGGCCGGGGTACAGGGTCAGCACTTCCCAGCGCGACCGGGCCGCCGGATCGCGGTCGAGGATGCACTGGATGTCGGAGCGCAGGCGCGAGAACATCGATGTTCCGGTGATGACGATATGGGCTGCGCAGTCTAAGGGCTGCCCTCATCGCGTACCCGCGATGGGGTCTTGTAGGCCCCGCCCTGCGCCGCGTCGGCCATGGCCTTGGCGATGCCGCGCAGGATGTGGATCTCCTCGGGCGTGGGCTGCGCGCGGTTGAAGAGCTGCGCCAGCCGCGGCATGAGCTTCTTGGGCGCCTCCGGGTCCAGGAAGCCGACCTGCACCAGCGAGCGCTCCCAGTGCTCGAGCATCCCCGCCACGGCCCTCGCGTCGGCCGGTTGCACCGGCGCGGTGACTTCGCGCACCGCGAAGCCGCCCAGCGCCAGTCGCCATTCGTAGGCGATCACCTGGATCGCAGCGCCCAGGTTGAGCGAACCGAAATCCGGGTCGGTGGGAATGCTGAGCGCCGCGTGGCAGCGGTACACGTCCTCGTTGCGCATGCCGAAACGCTCCGAGCCGAACAGGAAGGCGACGTGCTGCTCCTGCTGCTGCGCCAGCGGCCCCAGGTGCTCGCGCGGGCTGCGCGTGGGCGGCCCGAAGTCGCGCGGCACCATCGCGGTGGCGCACAGGTGGGTGACGCCGTCCAGCGCTTCGTCCAGCGTGTCGACGATGCGCGCCTTGGCCAGCACGTCCAGTGCCCCGCTGGCGCGCTGGATGGTCTCCTCGCGCCGCAGCACGTTGGCCCAGCGCGGTGCCACCAGCACCAGGTCGTCGAAGCCCATGGTCCGCATGGCGCGCGCGGCGGCGCCGACGTTGCCGGCATGGCTGGTCTGGATCAGGATGAAGCGGGTGCGCATGGGAGGGCCAAGGAGCGGAGGGCCGGGCGGCAGGGCCTCGACCCGGTAAAATCCATGATTCTCGCCGCCCGCATCGCCGGGCAGCCTCCACGGGCCCCGCCCGCCGTTCTTCCCCCCATCCGATGCCGTCTCCCAACCTGCACCCCATGCTCAACGTGGCCGTCAAGGCCGCCCGCGCCGCCGGCGCCATCATCAACCGGGCCGCGCTCGACATCGAGGCGGTGCGCGTCTCGCAGAAGCAGGTCAACGACTTCGTGACCGAAGTCGACCACGCGAGCGAGCAGGCGATCATCGACACCCTGCTCGGCGCCTACCCGGGACACGGCATCCTTGCCGAGGAATCCGGCACCCAGCACGGCGCCAGGGACTCGGACTACGTCTGGATCATCGATCCGCTGGACGGCACCACCAACTTCATCCACGGCTTCCCGGTCTACTGCGTCTCGATCGCGCTCGCGATCAAGGGCAAGATCGAGCACGCCGTCATCTACGACCCGACCCGCAACGACCTGTTCACCGCCACGCGAGGCCGCGGCGCATTCATGAACGAACGGCGGATCCGCGTGAGCAAGCGCGTGCGGCTCGCCGAGTGCCTGATCTCCACCGGCTTCCCCTTCCGCAGCGGCGACAACTTCAAGCAGTACCTGGCCATCATGGCCGACCTGATGCCGCGCGCGGCCGGGCTGCGCCGGCCCGGCGCCGCGGCACTGGACCTGGCCTACGTCGCGGCCGGTTTCAGCGATGCCTTCTTCGAGACCGGGCTCAACATCTGGGACGTGGCGGCCGGCTCGCTGCTGGTCACCGAGGCCGGCGGCCTGGTCGGCAACTTCACCGGCGAGCCCGACTTCCTCGAGCAGCGCGAATGCCTGGCGGGCGCGCCGCGGATCTACGGCCAGCTGGTGCCGCTGCTGGCCAAGTACTCCAAATTCGCCAGCGTGGACGACAAGCTGGCCGCCAGCGAGCGCGTGCGGGCGGTCGATCCGTCCGCGGGCGGCGTCTATGCGCGCAGCACCGTGCACCTGTCGGAGAACGCCGAGTCTGCGCGCGAGGGCGAAGCGGCACCGGCCCCGCGCAAGCTCACCCGCCTGCGCCGCGAAACCTCCCCTGTCGCGCCCGCACCGGGCGACACCCCCGCCGAGTGATGCGGGCGCAGCGCGGGGCCACTGCCACCGCCACCGAACGGGGTCGCGACGCACTGCGGGTGGCGCTGTCCTTCTACGTCGCCAACGGCCTGTCGGTCGCCTTCGGCCTGCTGCTGATCTCCGGCGGCGTGCACCTGGCGCTGGGCACCGCGGCCGCCTCGGCCGCCGGCGTCGGGGTGATCGTGAGCGCCCCGCCCGATCTGCCCGGCCCGCGGCGCGGCAAGTTCTGGCAGATGGTGCCTTCGTCCCTGGTCGGGCTGCCGCTCTTCTTCCTGGTGCAGCTGCTGCATTCGGCCCCGCTGCGGCTCGGCCTGCTGCTGGTGCCCGCCACCTTCCTGGCCTTCGTGGCCATGGCCTGGGGCAAGCGCGGCATCCCGATCGCCATCGCGATCATGTTCTCGATGATCTTCTCGATGGCCACGCCGGCGCCCACCGGCATGCACGAGGCCGTCGAGCGCACGCTGCATTTCGGGCTGGGCGCAGCGCTCTACGTGCTCTACGCGCTGCTGGCCAACCACGCGCTCAACGGCCGCTACCGGGTGCAGGCGATGGCGGACCTGCTGCTGTCCCTGTCCGCGCTGATGCGCACCGAGGCGCGCCAGTTCACGCCGCGGGACGACGCGGGCGACGTGCGCGAGGTCCCCGCGCCGCTGCTGGGCCAGCTGCTGGGCGCGCAGGCGGCGCTGGCCGACCAGCTGCAGGCCACGCGCGACATCGTGCTGGAATCGCCGCGCACGCCGCGCCGCCAGCGCCTCGCCGGCATGCTGGTGACGGTGCTGGAGCTGCGCGACATGCTGCTGGCCTCCGAGCTGGACCTGGATGCGCTCAAGTCCCATCCCGGCCATGCGGCGGCGCTGTGCGAGATGCAGCGCATCCTCGAGGAGCTCGCCGACGAAACCGCCGCCCTGGCCGACGCGATGCTGCTGGGCCGGCAGCCCGACCCCGTGCGCGACCGCCGCGCCGAGCTGGCGGCCATCCACCTGGACGACGATCCTGCCCATCCCTCTGCTGCAGCCCGCGGCCCGACGCCCGCCATGCTCGCGCGCGGGCTGGCCAGCCGCATCGGCCACATCAACGACGAGGTGCTGCGGCTGGTGGGACTGGCGCGCGGCGAGCAGGAGCCCAACCTCGCGGTGGTGCGCGCCAACTGGCAGATGTTCGTGAGCCCTACCGAATGGTCGCTCATGCCCTTCCTCACGCTCTGGCGCTGGGATGCGCCGCCACTGCGCCATGCGATCCGCGCCGCGCTCGCCATCGCCACCGGCTATGCGATCGCGGTCCTGCTGCCGTGGGGTTCGCACGACTACTGGATCCTGCTGACCATCGTGGTGGTGCTGCGCGGCAGCCTCTCGCAGACGCTGGAGCGGCGCAACAGTCGCGTGGCCGGCACGCTGCTGGGCTGCGTTGTCGCGGTAGCACTGCTGTCGGCGCATCCGGGCGCGCTGGCGGCGCTGGTCGCCATGACCCTGGCGCAGGCCGTCGCGCATGGCTTCGCCGTGCGCAAGTACCTGGTCACCTCGGTCGCCGCCACCGTGCTGGGCCTGCTGCAGGCGCACCAGCTCAACGTCGGCATGAGCCCCACCTTCGGGCTTTTCGAGCGCGTGGCCGACACGCTGATCGGCGCCGGCGTGGCCTGGGCCTTCTGCTACGTGCTGCCCTCGTGGGAGCGCAGCCAGATCCCCTCGCTGGTGGCCCGCTGCCTGACCGCGCAGGCACGCCATGCGCGGCTCGCGCTCGGTCTGGGCCAGCTGCGTGCGGTGCAGAGCAGCCCGGAACTCGAATGGCGCCTGGCGCGCCGCGAGGCCTTCGACAGCCTCTCGGCACTGGTGCAGGCCGCGCAGCGATCGCTGTCGGAGCCGCGTGCGGTGCAGCCGCCGATGGAACCGCTGGAGCACCTGCAGGCGCACAGCTACCAGCTGCTGGCCCAACTGAGCGCCGTCAAGTCGATGCTGGTGCTGCGGCGCGACCGGCTCACGCCGGCCGAGATCGAGGGCCCGCTGCAGCGCGCCGCGGCGCGCATCGAGGCCAACATCGGCAGCACCCCCACCACCGGCCCGACGATGCCCGGGAGCGCCGCCGCCACCACGGTGGCCGAATCGATCCCGCTGCCCGACCCCTTCGACAACGACGTCAGCCCCTGGCTGCTGCGGCGGCTCGACATGGCGATCGGCATCTCGGCACAGCTGCGCGACGACGCGGCGCGCATTCTTCAAACTTCCCCGCAAGAGATACCCAAGACTGCCTGATGAACAAGGACATGCTGTTCGCCCATCCGTGGTTCGGGCCCTGCCTGGCCGCCCTGATCGCCGTGCCGCTGGCGCTGCTCATCCACCGCGTCGGCGGCATGGTGCTGCGGCGCCTGGCGCGCCCGATGCCGGTGCTGCACACCATGCTGGCCAAGATCCAGGTGCCGGCGCGCTTCGTGCTGCCGCTGATCGCGCTGCAGATGGTGTGGCAGGCCGCGCCGGACGACCTGCGCTTCATCGCCGGCGTGCGCCATCTCAACGGCCTGCTGCTGATCGCCGCCGCGACCTGGCTCGCGGTGCGGGCCGTCAATGGCATCGCCGATGGCGTGCTGGCCCAGAACCCGCACGACGTGGCCGACAACCTGCATGCGCGCCGCGTGCTCACGCAGACGCGCGTGCTGGCGCGCACCGCCGACAGCGTGCTGCTGGTGGCCGGCGCCTCGATGATGCTGATGACCTTCCCGGGTGCGCGCCAGGTCGGCGCCAGCCTGCTGGCCTCGGCCGGCGTGATCGGCATCGTGGCCGGCCTGGCCGCCAAGCCGGTGTTCAGCAACCTGATCGCCGGCCTGCAGATCGCGCTGGCGCAGCCGATCCGCATCGACGACGTGCTGGTCATCGAGGGCGAATGGGGCCGCGTCGAGGAGATCACCGGAACCTTCGTCGTGCTGCGCATCTGGGACGACCGGCGGCTGATCCTGCCGCTGTCCTACTTCATCGAGAAGCCGTTCCAGAACTGGACCCGCAGCAGCTCGCAGCTGCTGGGCTCGGTGTTCATCTACGCCGACTACGGCATGCCGCTGGCGCCCCTGCGCGCGGAGGTGGAGCGCATCGTGAAGTCGGCGCCCGAGTGGGACGGCCGCTTCTTCAACCTGCGCGTGACTGACGCCACCGAGCGCACGATGCAGATCCGCGTGCTGTGCACCGCGGCCTCGTCCTCGCTGGCCTTCGACCTGCGCTGCACGGTGCGCGAGGGGCTGATCGACTTCATGCAGCGCGAGTACCCGCAGTGCCTGCCGCGGCTGCGCATCGAGAGCGAGACGACGCCGGCCGCCCCCGCGATGCCCGCGGAACCCGCCGCGGCCTGAGCGCGTTTCAGCCGCCGCGCCGGCGCACCGCCTCGTGGATCGCCTCGATCAGGAGGCGCGCGCCTTCCCCCACCTCGCCGCCGCGCCGCATCGTCAGGCCCACCGGCCCTTCGGTGCTCGCGGTGTCGATGGCCAGCCGGCGCAGTTCGCCCCGCGCGAGAAAGCCTTCCACCGCGCCCTGGGGCGCGAACCACACCGCGTCGGCGCACTGCAGCAGGCCCACGGCGAAGCTGGTGTCAGTCGCCTCCACCAGGCAGCGCGGCAGTGCCATGCCCTGCGCGACCAGGAAGGCATCGGCCGTGTGACGGATCGAGGTGCCCGAGACCGGCATCACCATCGGATAGGCGGCCAGGGCATCCAGCTTCGGGCGGCGCTGCGCCGCGAGCGGATGGCCAGGCCGCGCCACCAGCAGCAGCGGCTCGCTGTAGAGCTGCTCGAAGGCCAGGTCGGCCATCGCCGAGGCTTGCGCGAGGCGGCCGAGCACGAGGTCGATCTCGCCCTGGCGCAGTTGCGTCATCAGCTGCGCATTGGTGCCGCTGGCCACGCGCACGCGCAGGGCGGGCGCCCGGGCGTGCAGCGCCGCGACGGCCACCGGCAGCAGGTGGGCTGCCATGTTCGGCAGCGCACCCACCGCCACCTGCAGCTGGTCGAGCTCTGGCTGCTCCAGCGCCAGGCCGAGGCCCTCGCGCAGACCACGCAGCGCCGCCACAGAATGGCGCACCAGCACCTCGGCGGCCGGCGTCAGCTCCACCCCGCGGCGTCGGCGCAGCAGCAATTGGCGGCCGACGATGTCCTCCAGCTCGGCGATGGTCTTGGAAACGGCCGGCTGCGTAAGGGCAAGTGCCTTGGCCGCGCGCACCAGGTTGCGCTCCTGCGCCACCATGACCAGACACTGCAGGTGACGCAGCTTGAGCCGCGCAAAGTTCATGGCTGACAACGTGCGCTCCCTCTGGCGTGCATGCTGGAAATATAACCATCTGGAATAGCTGGCAGAAGAGCTTTCAGTTGTGCCGCGGGAAGCGCGCTCCTAGAGTCGCCACTGAACCCGGAGACAAGACACCATGACCCACCCCACCTTATTCGGCGCGCTGCGCCGCCTCGGCCTCGTGGCCGCCTGCGCCGTGCTGGCCCTCTGCCCTGTCGCCCATGCCGACACAGCCTACCCCGCCAAGCCGGTGAAGTTCATCACCAACTTCCCGGCCGGCGGCCCGCTGGACATCCTCGGCCGCGCGCTGGGCGACGTGCTGCAGAAGGAGTTCAAGCAGCCCTTCGTGGTCGACAACCGGCCTGGTGCCGGCGGCAACATCGGTGCCGACCTGGTGGCCAAGAGCGCGGCGGACGGCTACACGGTGCTGCTGTCGATCGACACCACATTCACCATCAACCCGCACCTCTACGCCACGATGCCCTTCGCGGCCAGGGACCTGAAGCCGCTGATGATCTTCAGCTCCTCGGGCCTGACCTTCGGCGTCGGCCCCTCGGTGGGCGCGAAGACGCTGCCCGAGTTCGTCGCCGCGGGCAAGGCGCAGCCCTTCACCTTCGCCTCGGCCGGCAACGGCAGCCCCGGCCACATCGCGGCCGAGATCTTCGCGAACGCCACCGGCGCGAAGATCACGCACGTGCCCTACAAGGGCAACGCACCGGCCGTGATGGCAATGCTCTCGGGCGAGGTGCAGGCCGGCATCGTCGCCACGCCCGGCCTGTTGCCGCAGTTGCAGGCGGGCAAGCTGCGGCCGCTGGCCGTGACCGGCCGCCAGCGCTCGCCGCTGCTGCCGCAGGTGCCGACGGTGGGCGAGCTGGGCCTGAAGGACCTGGAGTTCGAGGTGCTGTACCTCGCGATGGTCCCCGCCGCCACGCCCGAGCCCGTGATGCAGACGCTGCGCACCGCCCTGGCGTCGGCGCTGGCGCAGCCCGAGATCCGGTCGCGCCTCACCACGCTGGACATGGTGGCAGTCGGCGAGACCGGCAGCGCCGCGACGCAGCACCTGGCCACCAGCCACGCGCGCTACGGCAAGATCGTCAAGGCCACGGGCATGAAGGTCGATTGAGGCCAGCCGTGCCCGCAGCGCTTCAACGGCTTCCGCCGCCGCGCCGACCGCGGTCGGCCTTGGGCAGCACGGCTTCGCTCGCGAGTTGCTCGGCACGTGCCTGCAGCCGGCGCAGCGCCTCGTCCAGGCGGGCCGCCTCACCGGCATCGAGCGCTTCCATGAGGTCGGCGTTGATGCGCGTCACGAGCGGGAACAGCGCGTCGTACAGCGCCTGCCCGCGTTCGGACAGCTGCAGCAGCACCTGGCGGCGATCGCCCGCGGGATGCGCGCGCAGCAGCAGTTGCTTCTCCACCAGCGGTCGAGGCGGGGAGGATGTCATCTGGGGGTTAGTCCGGGGGATGGTTGATTTGATCAATCGAATGACGCGACTCTAAAGTGGATCGGGCCGAGGGCCAGCCAGCCCCGGTATCCCCACAGCACGACGACATCCGGAGACCTTGCTTCATGACCGACCCCATCCTCGACCGCCGCGGCGCCCTCGCCCTGCTCGGCGGCATCGCGCTCGCCCCGCTCGCGCACGCGCAGGCCTTCACCCCGGGCCAGCCGATCAAGGTGCTGATCGGCGTGCCGGCCGGCGGCACGCAGGACGTGCTGACGCGCGCCATCGCGCATGAGGTGCGCGACTCGCTGGGCCCGCTGGTGGTCGACAACCGCTCCGGCGCGGCCGGCCGCATCGCGGTCGAGGCGGTGAAGAACGCGGCGCCCGACGGCCGCACCCTGCTCCTGGGCACGGCCAGCATGATGACCATGTTCCCGAGCGCCTACCGCAACCTGTCCTACGACCCGATCAAGGACTTCGTGCCGATCGTCAACGCCGCGCGCTTCGAGCTGGCGCTCACGGTCCACAAGGACGTGCCGGCCAACACGCTGGCGGAATTCATCACCTGGGCCAGGGGCCAGGGCGACAAGCTCAGCTTCGCCTCCTACGGCGCCGGCACGCCCTCGCACTTTCTCGGCGAGATGCTCAACCGCGCCGCGGGGCTGAAGATGACGCACGTCGCCTACCGCGGCTCCACACCCGCCCGGCAGGACCTGATGGGCGGCACCGTCCCGGTGTATTTCGACACCGTCGGCGGCGCGCAGCAGATGCTGACCACCGGCCGGGCGAAGGTGCTGGCCACCAGCGGCGACAAGCGCTCGCCGCTGATGCCCAGCCTGCCCACCTTCGTCGAGGCCGGCTACAAGGACGTGATCGCGACCGCCTGGTTCGCCTACTACGCACCGCAGAAGACGCCCCAGCCCATCGTCGACAAGCTGCGTGCCGAGTTCACGCGCGCCGTCCAGTCGCGCGAGGTGCGCCAGCAGTTGCTGCAGAACGGCATGTACCCGGTCGGCGACGGCCCCGAGCCACTCGTGAAGACCATGCGCGAGGACACGGCGCGCTGGGGCGGCATCATGCGGGCCGTGAACTTCCAGGCCAACGACTGAATGGAGCTCCTTCTTTCATGCTGATCCCGACCCTTCGCCGCTCGCTCGGCCTGATCGCCGCAACACTGCTGGCCGGCGCCGCCTTTGCCCAACCGCTGGACGGGCCGCTGCGCATCATCGTGGGCTATGCGCCCGGCGGCGCCACCGACCGAGTGGCCCGCATCGTGGGCGACAAGCTCGGGCCCAAGCTCGGCGTGCCGGTCGTCGTCGACAACAAGACCGGCGCCGGCGGCCGCCTCGCGGCCCAGCAGGCCAAGGCCGTGCCGGCCGGGCAGAACGTGCTCATGGTGGCCAACCCGGCCGTGATGGTCGTGGCGCCCCTGGTCTTCAAGGACAACGGCTACGACCCCGAGCGCGATTTCGTGCCGGTCTCGCACGTCAACGACTACGAGTTCGCGCTGTCGGTGTCGACCGCGGTACCCGTGCGCGAGCTGCCGCACCTGCTGGCCTGGATGCGCGCCAATCCCGACAAGGCCAACGTCGGCGTGCCCGCCACCGGCAGCCTGCCGCACTTCTTCGGCCTCATGGTCGGCGAGAAGGCCAAGGTGCAGACGCAGGTGATCGGCTACCGAGGCTCCGCCCCGCTGCTGACGGACCTGATCGGCGGCCAGGTGCCGATCGCGGTCGACACTCTGGACGTGGTGATCCCGCAGTACCAGGCCGGCAAGGTGCGCATCCTGGCGATGTCGGGCTCGAAACGCTCGCCCTTCGCGCCTGACGTGCCGACCTTCAAGGAGGCCGGGCTCGACCTGACGGCCCTGGGCTGGAACGCCTTCTTCGCGCCGGCGAGCATGCCGCGCGACAAGGTCGCGCGCCTCGCGCAGGCCATCCGCGAAGTGATGCAGGACCCCGAGACCCAGCGGCGCTTCAAGGAATCCATGATGACCCCGGTGGTCAGCACGCCGGAGCAGACCGCCGCCATGCTCAAGGCCTACCGCGCGCAGTGGGCGCCGGTGGTCCAGAAATCCGGCTACCAGCCCTGAAACCCATGCAACGCCCCAACATCATCTTCATCGTCGCCGACGACCTCGGCTTCGCCGACCTCGGCTGCTACGGCGGCCGCGACGCCGCCTTCGGCCCGGTCTCGCCGGTGCTCGACCGGCTGGCCGCCAACGGCATCCGCTTCACGCAGGGCTACGCGAACTCGCCCGTGTGCTCGCCCACCCGCTTCGCGCTCATGACGGCGCGCTACCAGTACCGCCTGCGTGGCGCGGCCGAGGAGCCCATCAACAGCAAGAGCCGCGGCAGCACCACCCTGGGCCTGCCGCCGGAGCACCCCACCCTGCCCTCGCTGCTGCGCGATGCCGGCTACCGCACCGCGCTGATCGGCAAGTGGCACCTGGGCTTCCCGCCGGCCTTCGGACCGCTGCGCTCGGGCTACGAGGAATTCCTCGGGCCGATGTCGGGCGGCGTCGACTACTTCACGCACTGCGACTCGAGCGGCCGGCACGACCTCTGGTCGGGCGAGGAAGACCGGCAGGAGGAGGGCTACCTCACCGACCTGCTCTCGCGCCGCGCGGTCGACTACGTGGAGCGCATGGCCGTGCAGGACGCGCCCTTCTTCCTGAGCCTGCACTACACCGCCCCGCACTGGCCCTGGGAAACGCGCGAGGATGGGGACCGCGCGCCGGCGGTGAAGAACAACCTCTTCGACCTTGCCGGCGGCAACATCCACATCTATCGCCGCATGATCCATCACATGGACGAGGGCATCGGCTGGATCATGGCGGCGCTCGAAAAGCAGGGCCTGGCCGACAACACGCTGGTGGTCTTCACCAGCGACAACGGCGGCGAGCGCTTCTCCGACAACTGGCCGCTGGTGGGCGGCAAGATGGACCTCACCGAGGGCGGCATCCGCGTGCCCTGGATCGCGCACTGGCCGGCCGTGATCCGCGCGGGCGGCGAGAGCGCGCAGCACTGCATGACCATGGACTGGTCCGCCACCATGCTCGACGCCGCGGGCGCGCAGGCCGATCCGGACCATCCGCTCGACGGCCGTTCGCTGATGCCGGTGCTGCGAGATGCGTCGGCGGGCTTCCACCGCCCGCTGCACTGGCGCATGAACCACCGCGGCCAGCGCGCGCTGCGCGACGGCGACTGGAAGTACCTGCAGGTCGACGGCAACGAGTACCTGTTCAACATCCCCGCCGAAGAGCGCGAGCGGGCCAACCAGGCCGAGCGCGAGCCCGAGCGCCTGGCCGCGATGCGCGAAGCCTGGCAGCTGTGGAACGACAGCATGCCGCCGATCCCGCAGGATGCGACCGTGAGCCTGGGCTACTCGGTCAAGAACATGCCCCAGAGATAGTTCCCCCCAGGCTCCCCCACTTCGTGTGGTCCGCCAACCCCCTCTCCGGGGGCAGCACCATCGGCCCGGCGAAGCCGGTTCCGCGGTGTTCCCCGAAAAGGCAGGTGGTGCACGTCATCGATGCAGTGTCATCTCAAAGCGGGCGCACCGGCATGCACAGCGTGCAGCTGAAGGCGCCTGTCGCCTCGTCCATCACGAAGTCGCGCCCGTAGATTTCGAGCGGCGGGCCGTCGGCGGCCTGCCAGCCGCTGTCCGGCAGCCACTCGCACAGGCGCATCCAGGCCTGGTGGATCTCGGCCGGCGGGCCACTGAATTCGCAGCAGGCGTGGCGGCCGCCGGCGATGGTCTGCACGCCGATCTCGCCGCCGGGCCTGAAGCCCTCGTCCACCTCGACGCAGGCGTCGTAGCGGCATTTTTCCGGCGGTGTGACGTCGGGGTTGTCGTGGCTGAGGCCGTACATCGTGCGGCGCGGCGCCATCAGCCCCTGTTCGCCGCACCAGGCAGCGAAGCGCTGCCACAGGCGCGGGATGTTCGACTCGCCATAGGGCCCGACGTGACGCATATAGGCCACGCGCACCGGCGGCACGGTCTTGAGTTCCACTTTCATGTCGCTGTCTCCTGGATAAGGCACATGGCCCCGCGGCCATGAGCGCTCATCCTGTCGGAAAGCCGCCAGCACGGCTTGATGCGACTTGCTGTCGGCTTGATGAATCTTGCTGAGCGCGACACGGTGGCGCTCGGCCCAGCCGCGGAATGCACCGCGCCGCCACTGCGTCGGCGTGCTGCCGAAATGCGCGCTGAAGGCGCGCGTGAACACCGGCGCCGAGCCGAAGCCGACGTCCAGTGCAATGGCCAATACCGGCTCAGGCGGCAGGCCGAGCAGGCGCGCGGCCGCCACCTCCAGCCGACGGCGGCGCACGCGATCGGCCAGTGTCTCGCCCGTCATCGCCTGGAACACGCGATGGAAATGCCACGCGGAGAAATGCGCCACCCCGGCCAGCGTGGCGAGGTCCAGCGGGTCGCCGAGGTGCGCATCGATGTGGTCGATGACGCGGTTGATCCGGGCGACGTAGGTCTGGCGCGGACCAGTCATCGGCCGCTCCCACCAGCCCACCCGACAGGTTCGCGCTTGACATCGACTCTATTTAGATATATCTTTTTTATATCCGATATACTCAAGAAAGCTTCTCCATGCACGCTCTTCATCATCCGCGCTTCTTGCACGGCCACCCCCGCGGCGACCATGGCGACGGCATCGGCGGCGGTCGCGGCGCCCGCGGTGGCGGCCGGATCTTCGGTCACGGCGGCCTGCGCTTCGTCTTGCTCCAACTGATCGCGAAGAAGCCCAGCCACGGCTACGAGCTGATCAAGCTCATCGAGGAACGCCTGGGCGGACGCTACAGCCCCAGCCCCGGCATCGTCTATCCCACCCTCACCCTGCTCGAGGAACTGGGCCATGTGAGCGTCGACACCGCCGAGGGCGGCAGCCGCAAGCGCTACACCATCACCGCCGCCGGGCGCGAGTTCCTCGCCGCCAACCGCGAAACCACCGACGAGATGATGGCCCGCATGGACGGCGGCGTCGACGGCGCCGGCCCGCGCGCCGGCCGCCCGCCGCAGGTGGTGCGCGCCATCGAGAACCTGAAGCTTGCGATGCGCCTGCGCCTCGCCCGCGAACCCCTCACCGAACAACAAGCCCACGAATTCGCCGCGGTGCTCGACCGCGCCGCCCAGCAACTGGAACGGATCTGATCCACATGACCGACCTGTCTTCACCCGCCCTTCCCGACCGCCTGCCGCGCCGCGTGCGCCACGAACTGCGCTTCCGCCGGCTCGAGGTGCGCGCCGTCGAGCGCGTCACCCCGCACCTGGTGCGCATCACGCTCGGCGGAGACGAGCTCGAAGGCTTCACCAGCCCCGGCTTCGACGACCACGCCAAGCTCTTCTTCCCCGACGAGCAGACAGGTGCGCTGGTGCTGCCCACGGCCGGCCCCGATGGCCCCGTGTGGCCTGCCGGCGGCAAACCCGCCATGCGCGACTACACGCCGCTGCGCCACGATGCCGCGGCCGGCACGCTGAAGTTCGAATTCGCCCTGCACGAGGCCGGCCCCGCCACCCGCTGGGCCGAGCGCGCCCGCGTGGGCGACGTCCTGGGCGTGGGCGGACCGCGCGGCTCCTTCATCGTGCCGACGGATTTCGACTGGCACCTGCTGATCGGCGACGACACCGCGCTGCCCGCCATCTCGCGCCGCCTGGCCGAGTTGCCGGAGGGCGCGCGCGTGCTGGTCCTGGCGGAGATCGACGGCGAGGCCGACCGCATTCCGCTGCCGACGCGGGCCAGCCTGGATCTGCATTGGGTGCACCGCGGCGACACGGCGTCCGGCGGCAATCCGCTGCTGGAAAGGCTGCGCACGCTCACCTTGCCGGCCGGCGACTTCCATGCCTGGATCGCCTGCGAATCGGCCGCCGCCAAGGCCTTGCGTGCCCACCTGGTGGGGGAGCGCAGCGCCAACCCGAAATGGACCCGTGCCTCCGGCTACTGGCGCCGCGGCACTGCCGCCACGCACGACACCCACGAGGACTGACGCCCGCGCGCAACTGGCCGAACGCGCTATGCCGCGCCAAGGTTTGACACCCCCCCACCTCACCACCAAAATAAAAGTTTGAATACTTATTGACTAGTGATGGCGGGGGGCTCTGCGATGGAATTGGGGTTTGCGCATTGGCCACTGCTGGCCTTGGTGGCCGGCGTGTTGGTGCTGTTCCTGGTGATGTGGATCACCTGGAGCCGCGTCGCCCAGCGGCGCGAGGCCGGACGCCGGATCGCCGCGGCGCGGGTGCGCTCGGGCCATGTGCCGTTGGAGATCCCGACGGTGCGCGGCAATCTGACCCACGCCAGTGACGCAGCCCCAGATACCCTGCCCGAGTGGTTCATCCAGGGCAAGGGCGAACACTCCGTCGTCGACGAGCAGCCGCGCATCCGCGTGCGCTATGTCGATCCGCACGGTCGCAAGGCGGAGTGCACGATGCAGGTTTCGCACCTGGACATCCAGAAAAAGATACTGACCGGGCATGGCGAGATGCCGGGCGACATGTACCGCATCCCGCTGCATGCGATCACCGGGGCACGCATCGCGGAATCGGGCCAGCGCTTCAACATCGACACCTGGGTGGACGCCGTGCGTGTCGCGCGGCGGCGGCGCGGGCAGGTGTGAACCTGCTGGCTGCCGCGCCCAACGTTTCCCTCCTTTGAATCACGGACCTGAAGCAGGCCGAGGCGGCCGAAATCCTGATGGTGTCGCGGCCGCGTGTGTCCGACGTGGTCAGCAGGAAGACCGCCAAGTTCACCATTGATACGCTGGTCGAGATGCTGAGCCGGATCGGGAAGCCCGTCCGGATCGCCGTCGGCTGATTCACCAAGCCGCGTTCTTTATGATGCGGGGCCGCCCGTTCCGCAGGCCGCGCATTCGCTCTCCCGTCTCCTGATGACCCTCCCCCCGACAGCCCCCCACACGCCCATGATGGCTCAGTACCTGAGCCTGAAAGCGAACCACCCCGACACCCTGCTGTTCTACCGGATGGGTGACTTCTACGAGCTGTTCTACGCCGACGCCGAGAAGGCCGCGCGCCTGCTGGACATCACGCTCACACAGCGCGGCCAGTCGGCCGGGCAGCCGGTGATCATGTGCGGCGTGCCTTTCCACTCGGTGGACACCTACCTGGCACGGCTGATCAAGCTCGGTGAATCGGTGGCCATCTGCGAGCAGGTCGGCGAGGTCGGCGCAGCCAAGGGACCGGTGGAGCGCAAGGTGGTGCGCGTGGTCACGCCCGGCACGCTGACCGATGTCGAGTTGCTGCACGACAAGAGCGATTCGCTGCTCCTGGCCGTGCATGCCGGCACGCGCAATTTCTGCGGCCTGGCCTGGCTCAGTGTCACCGGCGCCGAGTTGCGCCTGGCCGAATGCCCGGCCGATGCGCTGGAAGCCTGGATCGCCCGCATCGCGCCCAGCGAGCTGCTCTACAGCGCGGAGGTCACGCCCGGCTTCGAGCAGCGCCTGAAGGCCGCGCGCAACGGCGCCGCCTTCACCCTGTCGGTGCGGCCGGCCTGGCAGTTCGACGGCGGCCTGGGCGAGCGCAAACTGTGCGAACAGATGGGCAGCAACAGCCTCGCGGCATGGGGCGCCGAGGCGCTCGCGAACGCGCACGCCGCCGCCGCCGCGCTGCTGGGCTACGCGGAACACACCCAGGGCCGTGCGCTCTCGCACATGCAGCGGCTCGCGGTCGAACGTGATGGCGAGCTGATCGAGCTGCCGCCCAACACGCGCCGCAACCTGGAACTGGTGCAGACCCTGCGCGGCGAGGACGCGCCCACCCTCTTCTCCCTGCTCGACACCTGCATGACCGGCATGGGCAGCCGCGCACTCAAGCGCTGGCTGCTCGCGCCGCGCCGCGACCGCGGCGACGCGCAGGCACGGCTGGAAGCCATCGCCGCGCTGCAGGCCACGCCACCCGGCGCCACCATGGCGCCCTGGCGGGCGCTGCGCGAGCGCCTGAAGAACACCAGCGACGTCGAGCGCATCGCCGCGCGCATCGCGCTGCGCCAGGTGCGGCCGCGCGAGCTGGTCGCGCTGCGGATGGCGCTGGCCAAGGCCGAGGAACTGGCGCCCGCCCTGTCCACCGCGGATTCGGCGCTGCTCGCCCGGATGGCCGGCCACCTCGCGCCGCCGCCGGGCTGCGTCGAACTGCTGGTGGCAGCCATTCACCCCGAACCCTCTGCGCTGGTGCGCGACGGCGGCGTGATCGCGAACGGCCACGATGCCGAGCTCGACGAGCTGCGCGCCATCAGCGAGAACAGCGACGCCTTCCTGCTGCAGATGGAGGCCAGCGAGCGCGAACGCACCGGCATCTCCAACCTGCGGGTGCAATTCAACCGCGTGCACGGCTTCTACATCGAGGTCACGCAAAGCGCCCTGTCGAAGGTGCCGGACAACTACCGCCGCCGCCAGACGCTGAAGAACGCCGAGCGCTTCATCACACCCGAGCTCAAGGCCTTCGAGGACAAGGCGCTGTCCGCACAGGACCGCGCGCTGGCGCGCGAGAAGTGGCTCTACGAGCAACTGCTCGATGCCTTGCAGGCCTCGGTCCCCGCGCTCACCCGCCTGGCCGGCGCGCTGGCCGCGCTCGATGCGCTCTGCGCCCTGGCCGAGCGCTCCCACACCCTGCATTGGCGCGCCCCCCGCTTCGTCGGCCACCCCTGCATCGAGATCGAGAAGGGCCGCCACCCGGTGGTGGAGGCACGGCTGGCCGAGAAATCATCGGGCGCCTTCATCGCCAACGACACGCGCCTGGGCCCCCAGCAGCGCATGCAGGTGATCACCGGCCCCAACATGGGCGGCAAGTCCACCTACATGCGGCAGGTGGCGATCATCGTGCTGCTGGCCTCCATCGGCTCGCACGTGCCGGCCGACGCCTGCCGGCTCGGGCCCATCGATGCCATCCACACCCGCATCGGCGCGGCGGACGACCTGGCCAATGCGCAGTCCACCTTCATGCTGGAAATGACCGAGGCGGCGCAGATCCTGCACGGCGCCACGGCCCACTCGCTCGTGCTGATGGACGAGATCGGCCGCGGCACCAGCACCTTCGACGGCCTGGCGCTGGCCGCGGGCATCGCCGCCCAGCTGCACGACCGCACGCGCGCCTTCACCCTGTTCGCGACCCACTACTTCGAGCTGACCGAATTCCCGGCCGACCACCACGGCGCGGTCAACATGCACGTGAGTGCGACCGAGGCCGGCCGCGACATCGTGTTCCTGCACGAGATGCAGCCCGGGCCGGCCAGCAAGAGCTACGGCATCCAGGTCGCGCGCCTGGCCGGCATGCCGGCCGCGGTGGTCAACCACGCGCGGCAGGCGCTGGAGGCGCTGGAAGGCCAGCAGCAGCAGGCGCGCGCGCAGGTCGACCTGTTCGCCCCGCCGCCGGCGGTGGAAGCGCCGCCGGCCAGCGCCGTAGAATCCGCGCTGACTGCGCTCGACCCCGACACCATGAGCCCGCGCGAGGCGCTCGAAGCACTCTACACACTCAAGAAACTCCACGCGCGCGAACACGGCTGATGGCCCGATTCGTGCGAGACGACCTCATGACGTACTGCGTAGGCATCAAACTCAACGCCGGCCTGGTGTTCCTCTCCGACTCGCGCACCAACGCGGGCGTGGACCACATCAGCACCTTCCGCAAGATGATCGTCTACGAGCAGCCGGGCGACCGCGTCATGGTGCTGCTGTCGGCCGGCAACCTGAGCATCTCGCAGTCGGTGCGGGAGATCCTGCAGATCGAGGAGCTGCACGAGGTGCGCGAGGACGGCGAGGAAAGCGAGCCGATCACCATCTGGAACGCCAGGAGCATGTTCGACGCCGCGCGCGTGCTGGGCTCGGCGGTGCGCCACGTCTATGACCGGGACGCCGAGGCGCTCAAGCACGCTGGGCTGGAGTTCAACGTTTCCTTCATCTTCGGCGGCCAGGTCAAGGGCGAGGGCATGCGCCTGTTCCTGGTCTACGCGGCGGGTAACTTCATCGAGGCCACCAGCGAGACGCCCTACTTCCAGGTCGGCGAGTCCAAGTACGGCAAGCCGGTGCTCGACCGCGTGCTCACGCCCGACACGCCGCTGGACGAAGCAGCCAAGTGCGCGCTGGTGTCGATGGACTCCACCATGAAGTCCAACCTCTCGGTCGGCCTGCCGCTGGACCTGGTGGTCTACGAGGCCAACCGACTGGAGACCGACAAGGTGGTCTGCATCGACGCCGACAACCCCTACTACCGCATGGTGCACAACAGCTGGGGCCAGAAGCTGCGCGAGGTGTTCGACAGCATCGAGGACCCGGTCTGGGACGACACCTATGCCGAGCATCCGCTGAAGATGCCCGCGACGCGCCACAGCCCGCTGCGCAAGATCTCGACGCCCGAAGAAAAGCTGATCTGAGCGGCGGCGGCAGCCGCTTCCCTGCTCCGCCGGAAGCGCCATCCGGCCCACCACACCACGAAGCCCATTGCGCCGTTGCGCCAGTGCAGGCCGCGCCACGCGGCCGGCCGGGCTATTCCCGCCTGCACCAAGGCCAAGAAACAGTTGGCCCATCGCCAACCGGCCACTTGGCTCTTCCGGACCTATTCGAATTCTTCTCCGCCGACAACACTGTCAACAGGAGAAACGATCTTTCAGTCAGATTGATTCGGATTTGATCAGGAGCTTTGCCATGGCTTGTACGCCACACGAAACCGAACTGATGCAACGCGCCCTGCAGAGCATCGAGCAGATGCTGACGGAGCTGCAGGGCATGGCCACGCGGCAGCAATGCCTGCCGCAGGACGAGTTCACTGCCCCTCCTTTCCAACGAACGGACTACCGGGAGCAACCAGCCCCGTCGGCCGTGTACTTCTGCCTGACCTCTGCAAGTGCGCTGCTCGACGTCAGCCGCTCCCTGCTGGGACAGCTCGACGTCAGCCCGACCGAGGGCCATTGGCTCGGTTGGGCCAAGTTGAGCGCCCTCTCCAAGGCCGCAGGCCAATCCGCATTCATGGCCTCCATCATGCTGGCCGATCCCGAGACCCGCCGCGCAGCCTCGGCGCACCACGAAGACACCTGGGCTGCGACGCAGGTCTGCCCGACCCCTGCCAGGGCGGCACGGCCATGCCGCGCGTCGGTTGGCACCAGGCTCAAGATGACGCTTCGAAGTCTGATCCACCCCATCGCTGCCTAGCGCAGCCCGCATCGCCGGCCGCACCAGGCCCGCACCCGCCAGCAGATCCAGCACGCCCGACGTGCCGAGTCCGCGCCGGCCCTCCACGGGCCGGCCCCTTTTCGCCATTCCGTTTTCGCCAGGTTCTTTGCGCCTTTCGGTGGCGCAGGGGATTCCTTTTCTTCAACTTCCGGTCAATGAGGAGACAGTGTGAGAAAGATCGACAAAAGCGCCCTTCTGCTGTGCGTTGCAGCAGGCGCACTCGCCGGCTGCGGCGGCGGAGGAAGCGGCCCGGGCGGCAGCTTCGGGCTCCCGCAGGGGAGCACGGATACGACGCCGCCAGCTTCGGCTGCTGCCGCGGCGGCGCCCGCCAACCCCGCCATCGCGGACAAGGAGGCGGAGCCGGTCAGCAAGCTCGATTCGAGCTGGGTCAAGGTCGCCAACGAAGACCGGAGCTTCAACCTCGCCTCGCTGACGGTGGTGCAGTACGGCGCGAATTCCTCGTGGACCAGCAAGAAGTTGTCCGGCACCGTGGGGTGCAACAACGCCACTTTCGGCGATCCCCTGCCCTACGTGGCCAAGGCGTGCTACGTGCAGGCCCCCGCGCCGGTGCCTGCACCAGCCCCGGCACCCGCTCCCGCACCAGCGCCCGCGCCCGCTCCTGCTGCCGGTGCAGTGCTCGCGAACGAAGGTGCCTCGTTCACCGTGCCCGTCCCGACGCTGGTGAAGTACGGCGCAGACACGCGCTGGATCACGAGGTCAGTCACCGGCACGGCAGCGTGCACCAACGCCTTCTTCGGCAGCGACCCCGCCTTCATGACGGCCAAGTCCTGCATCTCCGCCGGTGCGGCGCCCGCGCCCGCGCCCGCACCCGCACCCGCACCCGCACCCGCACCCGCACCCGCACCTGCACCTGCACCTGCACCTGCACCTGCACCTGCACCTGCACCTGCACCTGCACCGGCTCCCGCACCCGCACCTGCGCCCGCACCGGCTCCCGCACCCGCACCTGCACCTGCGCCCGCACCGGCTCCCGGCGCGGCCCTGTCCGGAGACATCGTGGACAGCACAGGCACGGTGGTGCCCAGCGCCTACGCGGCAATGGCTTACAAGTTCAACACCGACGCAGGCGTGACCTACAAGTACGGAGCCCCCGCCAGCAAGAGCGGCGTCACGACCCTGCCCGAGCGCGCGGACGTCGGCATCATGAGCGGCATCGGCTCGATCTACCAACTGGGCCGCGAGGACTCGACGAACAACATGTACGTGTCGATCCACGCTGCCGCCATCGGCGTGCCAACCGCCACGCAGACCGTCACCAGTGCGGTGGCCTGGCTCCAGAACTCGGCCACCGACCGGCGCACCTTCCAGCAGCGCCCGCAGCTGCTGTGGCAACAGCCCCGGCTGCTGCCGACCTCCATCGACGACTACGTTGCCCAGAGCGTGCTGGTGAAGAACGATCCAGCCGACCTGCCAGTGGCCGAGCACCGGGGCGAGAATGCCGCCGACTCCCCGGCCACGCGGTTGTCGCTGGTGGCCACGCAGGGCAGCCCGACCAAGTCGGCCAAGATGTTCACGGTGGGCACGCTCACCGCACAGAACCGCGCCTCGACCTCGTTCAAGCTTGGCTTCGTGCCCACCGGCATCGCCGTGACCGGCGGCGGCGAGTTCGCGCTGGTGTCCGGATGGGACACGACGAACACCAAGGGCCAGGTGGCGGTCGTCTCCCTCGGCTCAGCCCCGCAAGACTGGAAGCCGGGTCAGGCCCGCTACGACTGGTGGCACGGCTGGATGGACATGATGCATCCGGGCTTCCCCGACCAGGGCAACTACGTGTTCATGAAGGTCATCGGCTACGTCGATCTGCCTTCGGACATGAAGGCCCCCACCGCCATCGCCACGACCACCGGCGTCCACCCGTACACGTCCATGCTGAAGTACGACGCGTCCGGGAACATCTCGAACTTCCAGCTGCTGAACTCGCCGATGGCCAACAACCGGGCGAAGATGCTGCCGGGCGGCGAGGACTACGAGCGCTACGCCAAGGGCGGGGTCGCGGTGGTGGTATCCAAGAGCGAGAAGCGCGCGACGTTCATCGACCTCGGGCCGCTGTTCAAGTACACGAACGACATGTACCTGGGCAGCGCCGCCTCCAACCTGGAGACACAGAACGTCGGACTGGCTGCCAGCCAGTGGCCGTACCTGCTGGCCGACAAGCCGCAGGCGATGCCAGTGGTGGTGAAGACCACGACGCTGGCCAGGCGCCCGACCGCGGTGTGGACCAGTGCGACCCGCAGCTACTGGAGCAAGGACGACCAGGCCCGGATCTCCGCCTATCCGTTCTGGGCCGCCGATCCGCACTACGCCCGTGCCGCCATCGCCGTGGAGGGCGGGGAACTGCAGCTGTTCTCGCTCGGCCGTTACGCCGCCGGCGTCAAGCCGACGACCCCGGCGCCGGCGGACATCCAGCAGGTGGGAACGGTCACGGGCGTGGGGGACAACATCACGCACCTGGCGGCCGCCAAGGACTACAGCGGCGTGGCGGATCCGATCAACGACATGATTCTCTTCACCGACCGGGCCAACCGCCGCTGGGGCTGGGTCAAGCTCGCGACCACCGGCGAGACCATGTCCACCGGCAGCGTGCTGCGCACGATGGAGGATTCGCGGGTCGATCCGATCATGGTCACCATGGCCGACAACTACTCGACCAAGGGCGACGTCCTGACGGTCGCCGACTACTCGGGTGCGAGCATTGCCAACTACCGCTTCGGCGACGTGATCTACCCTGACAAGAGCAGCGGCTTCTGCACCCAGGCTGGGGCTTGCCCGACGCTCACCTACCAGGGAGAGTTCGCCGGCAAGCTGGCGCTGCCATTCAAGCCGATGGCGGTGCACAGCTCGAACGTGCCGTGACGCGCTGATGATCCCCGGCATCCAGGTGAGAGGCCCCTCAACATCCGCATAGCCAACGCGGCCCGATCTGCCGGCATCTTTCATCAACTCATGGAAATTGGCCCGCCTCGGTGCGGGCCGTTTTTTTGGCGAGGCACGCCCACGGCCTCCGGAATGGTGGCAACACGGTGTCTGAAAACGTGGGGAAGTTGCGTTGCAATGGTTAGAAAGCACAACCTTAGTAACACGCTTCTGGGGGAGCACTTTACACACGGGAAAAGAAGTGCAAGAGAAATTGCCCTACAGAGGGTTTACCCGTACAACCCCCAAGTTCATCAATATTGGAAAGATTTGCTTGAAAGTCATGGATAAAAGCGCGCTTCTGCTTTTTGTAGCAGCAGGCGCACTCGCCGGTTGCGGCGGTGGAGGAGGAAATAACGGCGGCGGATTTGCCGCTTCGGCGAGCGCGGATACGGCCGCAGCGACGACAACCGCTTCTTCTTCGCCGACCGATTCGGCAGCGACGGCCAAGGAAGGCGTGGCGCTCGACAAGGCGCTCGACTCGACCTGGACCAAGATCGCCAACGAGGATCAACGATTCACCGTGGGCGCCGGGACAGTCGTCCAGTACGGCGCGAACACCACCTTCACGAGCAAGACGCTCTCGGGCACGGTGACCTGCAACAACGCCACTTTCGGCGACCCGCTGCCCTACGTGGCCAAGGCCTGCTACGTGCAGACCGGCGCTGCGCCTGCCCCGGCACCGGCCCCCGCGCCGGCCCCTGCTCCCGCTCCGAGCCCCGCCCCGGCGCCCGCGCCCGCGGCAGGCCTCCGTCTGGCCAGCGAAGGTGCCTCGTTCACCGTCGCGTCCGCAACGCAGGTGCGTTACGGCGCCAACAACTCGTGGGTCACCAAGTCGGTGACCGGCACCGGGCAGTGCACGAACGATTTCTTCGGCCGTGATCCGGCGCCTTTCGTCGTCAAGGCCTGCTATTCCGATGGTGCTGCAGCGCCTGCACCGGCACCGGCCCCCGCTCCGGCGCCCGCACCTTCCCCGGCGCCCGCTCCGGCACCTGCACCTGCACCTGCACCTGCACCTGCACCTGCACCTGCACCTGCACCTGCACCTGCACCTGCACCCACACCCGCACCCGCACCCGCACCCGCACCCGCACCCGCACCCGCACCCGCACCCGCACCCGCACCCGTGGCTGGGGACATCGTCAACTCCGATGGCAGCCTGAACACCGCCAACTGGGATGCAATGTATGCCGCCGCCGGTACGGATGGGTGGATCGACTACACACGCGGCAAGGCCGCTACCGACGCTGGGGGCGTGAAGCTCTATGAGCGTCCGCACTTCACGATCCAGAAGGGCGGAACTCAGAACGCCGGCCAGATCGGGAGCATCTACGAGCACGGCAGTGCCACCGGCAGCGATGGCGGCGCCTACTCCACCTCGCAGACGGATGTCGTGACCTTCGGGGCCACCTCGGGCTCCGGGGTGGTGTCGCTCCAGACCTCGGGGTACACCAACAACACCGGGCAACTGAAGCCGCAGCCCCAGTGGCAGCGTGGCTTCCAGGTCGAGCATGCGAACTTCAGCAGCTATCGCTCTTCGGGCGTCTTGCCTGCCGGCAACGTCAAGCCGATGTTCGTGGCCTCCAGCAACGACATCAGCAGCGAGAACGGCACGTCTCGTCTGATCGGCACCGCTGACGGCACGATCTTCGGCGTAGGTTCCAACACGGCCGCCAACAAGGTGAGCGTCAAGCTGGCGCCCGGCAAGCTGCCGGTCGCCGGGGCGATGACCAACAAGGCGGAGTTCCTGTTCGTCCCGGTCTGGGACAAGGCCACCCGCAAGGGCCAGGTCGCGGTGATCATCACCGCCGGCACGGCGGAAGGCGTGCCCTGGACGGACACGAACCTGGCCTACCGCTGGTGGGAGGAATGGCGCGAAGCCTATCCCGGCCTGCCGAACCAGGGCAACACCTCGTTCCTGAAGGTGCTGGGTTACGTGGACATCCCCGGCATGTCGGCGCCGACCTCGGTGGCGGTGAACACCGGCATGCACCCCTGGCAGATGCTGGGCGCCGATGCCCGCGCCATCGGCTACGCCAACTCCCCGGTGAAGGACCACTACCTGGAGCTGCGCGACGGCGGCGTCAACGGCGGGCGCATCGCCCGTGGCGGCCTGCTGGCCGTCGGCAGCAAGAGCGAGAAGAAAGTCGTGTACTTCGATCTGAAGCCGCTGTTCGCCTGGGTGTACGACAGCTACTACGGGGCCAACCACACACGCGGTGAGCGTGCGAACCTCGGCCTCGGCGACAGCCAGTGGCCGCAGACGATGGCGCTGTCGGGCGTGACCCTGCCCGTGGTGAAAACCGTGGCATTTGCCGACCAGGTCGCCGCCATCAAGTTCACGGGCACCCGCCCGGCGCCGCAAACGCCTGGCGAGCCCTTCAACTGGGTGGTGACCAACAGCGCCGCGGGCCAGGGCACGGTGCACGTGATGGGCGTGGGTGGCTGCCTGCCGGGAACGGCGAACAACAAGAGCTGCGCGGCCGGCGACATCTCCGCGCGCTCTACCGTGGCGGGCCTGCCGTACGTGTCTTCCATCGCCACGATGCTGGGGATGAAGCGCACCGGCAACGTCGACCTGAACAGCGGCTTCTGGTTCGTCGGTCGTCCGGGCCGTGACGTGGGGTTCGTGCGGTTGAACAGCAGCGGGGCGGGCGGTGTCATCGGTCTCCAGTACAAGACCAGCATCGAGCAGTGTGCCGATCCGGTCGGACTGGCGGACATCGACAACTACAGCAACCAGTCCAACGCCCAGTTGCTCATGTGCTACAACGACAAGAAGGTCGCGACCTACCGTACCGACACGTTGTTCCACAACGGCAGCTGGACGGCCTGGGCGCAGAGCACCTCGGTGCAAGGGACCAGTGGCGTCCCCGTCGAGTACTACGGCTCGTACCCGACATCGGGTAAGCCGGTGCATGCACTGACTGCCAACGTGCCCTGAGCAAGCAGCACAAAAGCAAGGCCCCTTTCGAGGGGCCTTTTTCATGGCGCAATCGATCTTGCCGGCGCTACTCGGCCCAGACGACCGCCCCGCTCCACGCGGTGGCCAGCACAACGATCCCGAAGGCGATGCGATACCAGGCGAAGGGCACGAAGCTGTGCGTGCTGATGTACTTCAACAGCCAGCGCACGCACAGCCAGGCGCTCACGAAGGAGAACAGCAGGCCGACCGCGAACAGCGGGATGTCCGCCGACGACAGCAGCGCCCGCTCTTTGTAGAGGCTGTAGGCGCCGGCGCCGATCAGCGTCGGGATGGCGAGGAAGAAGGAAAAGTCGGTCGCTGCGCGGCGCGACAGGCCCAGCAGCATGCCGCCGATGATGGTGGCACCGCTGCGGCTGGTACCCGGAATCATCGCGAAGCACTGCACCAGGCCGACCTTGAGTGCGTCCCAGGGCGTCATGTCGTCCACATGCTCGATGCGCACCGCGCCGGGCGGACGCTTCTCGGCCCAGAGGATGATGAAGCCGCCGATGATGAAGGTGCTGGCAACCACCACCGCGGTGAACAGGTGCGCCTTGATGAGCTTGCCGAACAGCAGGCCCAACACCACGGCCGGCAGGAAGCCGATCAGCACGTTGAGCACGAGGCGCTGCGCCTTGTGCTGCCGCGGCAGCGCGACCAGCGTGGAATGGATCTTCTGCCAGTAGACGATGATCACAGCGAGGATCGCGCCGGTCTGGATGGCGATGTCGAAGACCTTGGCCTTCTCGTCGTCGAAGCCCAGTAGCGAGCCGGCCAGGATCAGATGGCCGGTCGACGAGATGGGCAGAAACTCCGTCAGGCCCTCGACGATGCCCATGACGGCGGCCTTGGCCAGCAAAACGATATCCACGCGCGCTCCTTTGAAGAGCGCCGATTATCGCGAGGACGTCGGTCAGCTTCCGTTCAGCGCGCTCGTCTACCAGCGCACCCGCAGCCCCGCCGAGGCGTTGAGCTGCGACTTCGCCCGGGTGTCCCCACCCGAGGCCCACAGCTTTCCCACTTCGCCGTAGAGGCTGGTCGTGCCGTTGATCGCCAGCGTGAAGCCCGCGGCCAGTTCGGTGGAGGTGCTGCCGGTGCTGCTGGCCATCGCGGTGATGGCGGCCGGGCTGATGAAGCGCGTGCTGTCGTGGCCGCCCGAGGTGCGGTACAGGTTCACCCGCGCATAGGGCTGCAGCCGGCCTGCGCTGGTGGCGATGTCGCCCTTGACGCGAACGCCAACGCGGGCGAGCCAGTTGCCCTCGCGCTCCTGGCGCACGCGCGCGCCGCTGATGTCCACGTCATCGAGGTCCAGGCGCTGGTGCACCAGCTGCGCCTGCGGCTGGATCTGCCAGCCCTGGCCCAGTTCGAAGGACTGGCCGATCTCCAGGGAGGCGCTCAGGCTGCTGCCCTTGCCCTTGGTGCGCAGGAACGAGATGGCCTGGGGCTTGACCTCGTAGCGGTGGCGCCCGGCCTGCAGCACGCCGTCGGCGTAGAAGCCGCTGTCGCCGCTGTAGGTGGCGTAGCCGCCCAGGTACTGGCTGCGCAGGTCGTTGCTGCCCACGGCCAGGTTCGCGATGCCGCGGGCGAAGCCCCTGACCTGCATGTCGCCGTCGAGCTGGCCGGCGTAGAGGCCGGCTCGCCAATGGCCATCGGTCCACAGGTCGGTGCCGGCTTGCAGGCCGCTCAAGCGCCCTTCGCTGTGGGGGCTGACGGTGCCGCCTTGCTGGATGCTGCGGCCCGTGCTGAGGACTCGGCCCCAGGCGCGGCGCTCGCCGCTGCCGGGCGCTGCTGCGGCGCCACCCGTCTTCACGTCATCGTCGCCGGTGCGCTGGTGCAGGCTGCCGAGCATGGCGAGGCTGCCCTGGCGCAGCTGCTCGGGCAGAGCCGCGAACAGGGGCACTTCGGCTCGGTAGGTGGGCACCTGGATGGGGGCAGCTGTTGACGGGACCGGGGCCGGGGATGACGAACCAGCAGGGGCCGGAGGCGGTACTGGCGCAGACGGGTCAACGGGGGCGGGTGGTGCCGGTGGTGCCGGTGGTGCTGGCGGTGCTGGCGGTGCCGGTGGAATGATGGTGCTGGTGGAGCGCAGGTACCAGCTCTCCCCGGCTCCATTGGCATCGCCAGGCTGCAGGCGGTATTCGTAGG